>CAVRWT010000023.1:0-27307 GCA_963724825.1 uncultured Acidobacteriota bacterium | reverse complement strand
TCGTTCATTTTGAGGCTGGCGCAACGGTTTGGATCAAGGACCGCCCCCACATAGTGAGGGCGGTTCGTCGCGTTGACCGAGGCTTTCAGGTCGCCTTCGATGGGATCGATGATCGTGAGGCGGCCGAGGAGATAAGAGGGGCCGAGGTCATGGTCGAAGGTCGACGGGAGCTGGGAGAAGGTGAGTTCTGGCCCGACGACCTGGTCGGACTGGAGGCTCGGTCCGTTGAAGGGGATCGACTCGGCGTCGTGATTGGCGTCGTGGCCGGGCTCGCCCAGGACCGTCTGGTTGTGGACGGCGAGGGGTCGACCTTCGAAGTGCCTTTTGTCGATGACCTGGTTCCCGTGGTCGACGTGGAGCAGGGATATGTCGAGATCGTGGTCCTGCCCGGCCTCACCGAGCCGTGATCTCGACCATCGCTCCCGAAAGCGAACCGTCGTCCGGGCTCTCCTCACCTACGAACAAAGACGTCGGTCCCGGCAGGACGTCGACAGTCGTCTGAAACTCGCCCCAGGTCTCGGCCCAGTCGGCCGCCTGGGTGTTGGTCTCCGCCACGGCCTGCCCGGCGCTGGTCACGATCACCAGGACATTTCCCTCGAAGGTTCGGGCGTAGCCACTCAGCTCGAAGCTGGTGCCTGTCTCCGCGCCCGGTAATGGTTCGACCACCACGACTTGATCAGTGACGGTCGCGGTTCCGATGAACGGCTGGATCCCCATCTGCAGCTCGACGGTGAGCCCCGCCGGAGAGTTCCTCACCTCGGCCCGAGCCTGACTTGGCCCGGCGAGATGAAGGTCGACGAACATCCCCCCATCCAGCGATCGCACCACGTAGAGACGATCCACCAACGGCGTCTCGACGAGTTGGTCGGTGAGGACGGTCTGATCCAGGTCGAGGTGGATTCGGAGTATCTGCCCTGAGTCGAGGAATTCGACCGCCACGGAGGGCGGGGTCGTGGCCGGGGCTCCCTCGTTGGTCTCGAAGTCGAGGCGGAAGCGCTCACAGCCACCGGTCACGTCCCAGGAGATGAGACCGAGGATGCTGGCGTCGGTGGACGGCTGATCGATTCGGGCGACCTGGCCGCTCTCGAGGAAGTCTGACGCATCGGCGCAGCCCAAGGGTGGCTCGGTGACCGCGACCGTGCTCGTAGCCCCGACTGTCGTCGTCGTGGTGGGAGCCGCGATCGAGGCAGTTGTGGCGGTTGTGGCCGGGACACAAGCCGCCAGCAACAACAAACCCGCCAGCGCCGGTGACCGCATGTCTCTCAGGGTACGTCCGGCGTTACATTGAAACGCGTGATCAATGAAGCAGTGATCGTTGCCACTGCGCGGAGCCCGATCGGCCGCGCCTACAAGGGCTCCCTGATCGAGGTCAGGGCCGATGACCTGGCAGGTTTCGCCATCAACGCCTTGATGGAGAAGGTGCCGCAGGTCGACCGTGCCTCGGTGGTCGACGTCATGCTGGGCTGCGGCCTGACCCACCATGAGCAGGGATACAACCTCGCCCGACCCGCCTCCTTGCTGGCCGGAATGCCCGAATCGGTCCCCGCCACCACCGTCAACCGCTTCTGCGCCTCGTCCTTGGAGACGATTCGAATGGCCTTCCACGCCATCCGATCCGGGGAGGGTGACACCTACGTCGCCGCAGGCTCCGAGTCGACCAGTCGCGCATACGGGAAGGCCTTCGACAGCGAGGACCTGAATCCCCGGTTCACCGACCCTGATCGAGCCGATTTCATCGACCAGGTGTACATCCCGATGGGCAACACCGCCGAGAACGTGGCCGAGCGATACGGGATCACCCGGCAGCGGATGGACGAGTTCGCCAAGCGCTCCCAGGACCTGGCTGTGGAGTCGCAGAAGAACGGCTTCTTCGACTGGGAGATCTCTCCCATCGACCTCCCGGATGGCAGGACCATCTCGGTCGACGACGGCCCAAGGCCGAACACCACGATCGAGAAGCTGGCCGAGTTGGCCCCGGTGTTCAAGCAGGGTGGGTCGGTAACCGCCGGCAACTCGTGTCCCCTCAACGACGGATCCGCGGCAGTCCTGGTGATGTCGGCGGAGCGGGCCGAACATCTGGGCCTGGCACCGCTGGCCCGAATCGTCGCCTCGTCGGTGGTAGGGCTCGAGCCCGAGTTCATGGGCATGGGGCCGGTTGGGGCCGTGCGCTCGGTCCTCACCCAGGCCGGGATGAGCCTGGCCGACATCGATGTGATCGAGATCAACGAGGCGTTCGCCGCCCAGGTGCTGGCCTGTGCCGACGAGTTGGGCATCGACATGGAGAAACTCAATCCCCACGGTGGATCGATCGCCCTCGGGCACCCGTTCGGGATGACCGGAGCCAGGATCATGGGCACCCTCATCAACGGGCTGCGAAGCATGGACAAGACCGTTGGCCTGGAAACCATGTGCGTTGGCGGCGGGCAGGGGATGGCGATGATCATCGAGCGACTCAACTAGGCCCCGCCCCTACCCTTTCCGCATCGTGCGGATCAACGTCGTCACCATTTTCCCTGACTATTTCGAGAGCCCGCTGAGCGTCAGCCTGGTGGCCCGCGCCCTCGAGGCCGGCGCCCTCGAGGTTCAACTGATCGACCTGCGGGAGCACGGCCTTGGCAAGCACCGTCAGTTGGATGACGCCCCCTTCGGTGGCGGGGCCGGGATGGTGATGATGATCGAGCCGCTTGCTTCGGCACTCGGTCCTCTGGCGGGAACCCACCGGGTGCTCTTCACTCCCGTCGGGCATCCAATGACCCAGGCGACACTCGACGACTGGGCTGCCCGCGAGGAGATCACCCTTGTCTGCGGTCGTTACGAAGGGATCGACCAGAGAGTGGCCGACCACCTCATCGACGAGGAGGTCTCGCTGGGGGACTTCGTCCTTGCCGGCGGGGAGGTCGCAGCCGCTGCCGCCATCGAGGGAATCGCCCGGCTCCTACCCGGGGTGGTCGGGAACCCGGACTCGACGGAGACCGAGTCGTTTCGCGATGGCCTGCTCGAGGAGCCGGTCTACACCCGCCCTGCCGAGTTCAACGGATGGGCGGTGCCCGAGATCCTCCTCTCGGGGGACCACGGCAAGGTCGAGGAGTGGCGGGCGCAGCAGCGTCTGGAGCGGACCAGGGCTCGTCGGCCCGACCTTCTGGCAGATGGCGACAAATCGGAGACCTGATACAATTTCTGCCGGGTCGGGATTATCAGACCCTTTCCGACCGCTCCTAGGAGTCCCCCAATGAATGATCTTCACCTCGTCGAGAGCGCGCATGTCCGCGACGACATCCCCGAATTCAGGCCCGGCGACACCGTCAAGGTCCATGTGCGGGTCATGGAGGCCGGGCGGGAGAGGATCCAGGTCTTCGAAGGCGTGGTCATCGCCCGCAACCGAACCGGGGCCCGTGCTTCGTTCACGGTTCGCAAGATCAGCTTCGGCATCGGCGTCGAGAGAGTGTTTCCGGTGAACGCCCCGATCATCTCCAAGATCGAAGTCGCTCGCCGCGGTGACGTCCGCCGGTCGAAGCTCTACTACCTCCGTGACCGGGTCGGGAAGTCCGCCCGGATCAAGGAGCTGCGCGACTGACCCTGCCCACGCCAAACCAGGTAGAAGGCGCCCCCGAGGAGAGCCCGGCGCCGGAGAAGAAGCGATCATTCCTCGCCGAGCTCCCCGGCCTTCTTCTGACCGCTCTTGCAATCGCGGTCATCATCAAGACCTTTCTCATCCAGCCGTTCTGGATCCCGTCGGGCTCGATGGAGCCCACGATCGAGATCAACGATCGGGTGATGGTCAACAAGCTCGCCTACAAGTGGGGCGAGCCGCAACGGGGGGACATCGTCGTTTTTCGCGACCCGCGCGAGGACGAGATCGAGGAGTCAATCCCCGAAGCCGTCATTCGGTCGGTCCTCGAGGCGGTCGGGGTGCGCACCCGGGGCCGGGACGACCTGATCAAGAGGGTCATCGGCCTTCCTGGCGACACCATCGAGATCCGAGCCAACCACATCGTCGTCAACGGCACACCACTCGACGAGCCCTATCTGGATGATGATCTCGAGATGCCCGACGAAGGGCCGTTCCCCGTTGCCGAAGGGGAGGTCTTCGTGATGGGGGACAACCGAAACGCCTCTTTCGACAGCCGTCGTTTCGGGCCGGTGCCCCTCGATGACCTCGTCGGGCAGGCCTTTGTGACGATCTGGCCTCTCGCCCATTTTGGGGCCTTCTGAAAAAACCCTGTCCTTGGTGGATGTTTAGGTTCTCCTGGCGACATATGATCGCCAGCAGCGTGTGAAGAGGAGTGCATGGAAGAGGACCTGGAGCGCTACGAGTCCGAAGTAGAGCTCAAGATCTACAAGGAGTACCACGACGTCCTGCCGATGTTTCGGTACGTCGTCGAGACCGAGCGCCGCTTCTACCTCGCCAACGAGGTGGACCTTCAGGTGCGCGATGCCAACGGCTCGATCTTCTTCGAGGTGGAGATGCGCGACGCTTGGGTTTGGGACATGTTCCGCCCCGCCCGCTTCCTGCAGCACGTGAAAGTCCTCACCTTCCGCGACGTGAACGTCGAGGAACTGGAACAGCAAGAGCTGTCTCTCTGAACGACACCGAGACTGTCGGGCATTTGGGCGAGAGCCTCGCCCGCAGGTTTCTCACCGATCACGGCCTGTCGATAGTCGCCAGCAACGTGCGCGTCGATGGCGGCGAGATCGACATCGTGGCTCTTGACCACGGGCAAACGGTCGCCGTGGAAGTCCGCGCCATCACCGGGGAAGGCGATCCGATCGACGCCATCGATCCCGGGAAGCGGCGAAGGGTTCGTCGCTTGGCCCATCAGACCGGTGCGACCAGGGTCGACTTCGTCGGGATCAGGATCGAAACCGGGGCCGCCGTGGTCCACTGGGTGCCGGGCGGGGTTTGACACCAGTTTTCAGGTTTCCCTAGCTTGGGCGCAATGGCCGGCCTCTCCAATGCGATCACCGTCGAAGGACTGGTCAAGCACTACAAGAAGACCAAGGCGCTGGACGGCCTCGACTTCACTATCCCGTCAGGTGCGATCACCGGCTTCCTCGGCCCGAATGGAGCCGGGAAGACGACCACGTTTCGCTCCCTCCTCGGGCTGACCCGGCCCAACAGCGGGAGGATCGAGGTCCTCGGTCACAAGGTGCCTTCGGAGTTGAAGGCCGTCACCAAGCAGGTGGGAGCCATCATCGAGGAGCCCGGGCTGATACGCGCCCTCGGAGGGCGGGTCAACCTCCTGGTGGCGGCGGACACCCTCGGCTTCGGCCACGAGCGAATCGATGAGATGATCGAGTTCGTCGGGCTGACCCAGGACGCCGATCGCCGGGTCGAGCAGTACTCGAAGGGGATGCGTCAGCGTCTGGCTCTCGCCGCTGCGCTTCTCGGGGAGCCAGACCTATTGCTTCTCGATGAGCCGCTCGACGGTCTGGATCCGGCCGGTCAGCGGGACTTCCGGGAGCGCCTCCGCCAGCTGGCGAATGAGGGCCGCACCGTGGTGGTGTCCAGCCACGACCTTGCCGACATCGAGGCGCTTGCCGACTACGTGGTCGTCATCAACCACGGTCGGCTGGTGGCGCAGGGCAGTCTGGACGATCTGCTGGGCGACGGTGGAGAGGGACCAGGGTCGTTGTGGTCGACCAGAACGCTGCGGTCGCCGCGCTCGCCGCCGCCGGAATCGAAGCCACCTCCACTGGCGATGGCCTGACCGTCCATGAAGAGGACGGCAGCCGCATCATCCAGGTTCTCGCAGCCTCGGGGATCTACCCGAGCGAGGTGACCTCCGCCCGAAGCTCCCTCGAAGCGGTCTTCCTGGGGATGACATCCGAGGCGTCGACATGAGCCTGGTTCACGCCGAATACCTGAAGATCAGCCGGCGCAAGCTGTACCCGGTGATGGTTCTCATCCTGGGCTTCCTGGTGGGGCTTCTCGCCTTCATCCTCCTCATCTTCCGCAAGGTCGCCCCCGATCTGGCCCAGGACATCCCGGTGCTGGCCAAGCCCGAGGCCTTCCTGGTGGGGGCGCAGCAGGTGGTCGGGCAGACCTGGTTCCCGATGATCCTGGCGGTGGTGTTGATAGGTGCCGACCTGGCATCGACGGTGTGGGCAACCTCACTGACCCGGAATCCGAGCAAGCCGGGCCACATCGGAGCCCGACTGGCTGTGATCACAGCCGCCTCGTGGCTGGCGATGCTGTTGGGGATCGCCGGTTGGGCGGTGCTCACCGCCCTCGTTGCCGATGGCGAAGGCGGCCCATCAGCACTCGATTGGCTCGACATCGTGTGGAAGGTGGGGGTAATCCAGGTCGCCTGGGTTGCCCTGGCAATGGGCGCGATCGCGATGCTGCGCTCGGTGGGCCCGGCGATCGGGGCGGTCATCGCCTTCTCGTTCGCCGAGAGCATCCTTGCCATCTGGGCTCCCTATCAGAACGTCTCACTGTCGGCGGCAACCAACGGGCTGTTCGACGTCGAGATGGGCGGCTCGTTCGGCGCATTCGTCCCCGGCGGGGATCTCAGCCAGGCTCACGCCCTGGCCATCATCGCCGGATGGACGATTCTGGGACTCGCCTTGACCTGGTGGGGCCTTCAGCGCCGCGACGCCTGAGTGGCGCCAAAGCGGCGCCGCATTTCCTTGTGCCAGCAGCCGTGATGCCAGTGCCGGCGCAGGTCCGGCTCATCATCGGGGACCACCACGACGTGAAACGTTCCCGGTGGGATCGTGTTCTGACAACCCGGGCAGAGGTACTCCTTGCGGGCGGCATAGGGCTGCACCGGGCTGACGGTCACCCCGAGAAGATCGCCCATGCCACCACCGCCAGGATCGCGATGAGCGCGATGACCATGGCCGCGATATCGGCCGCGCTCTTGTCCTGCTCTCGAAATGGATTGAAGCCCACAAGCGAACGGTAACGGCCCTGCCATCGGTCTACCGTCAACGCCATGACCTGGCTTTCGACGGAGGACAGAGGCCCGGTGCGATGGCTGACCATCGACCGCCCGGAGCGGAAGAACGCGATCCCATTCGACGGCTGGGGCGAGCTTCGATCTGCATTCGAGGATTTCGAGGGCTCCGAGCAACGGATCCTGGTGGTGACCGGGGCGGGCGGAGAATTCTGTGCCGGGGCCGATCTCGACCCGAGTCGTCTCGATCTCTTGCAGTCGATTACCGATCGACACCAGAGGATGAAGGAGATCGGGTCGGCGGCTCTCACCCTGCATCGACTGACCAAACCGACCATCGCGGCCGTCGACGGGGTAGCGGTCGGCGCCGGGATGAATCTCGCTCTCGGCTGCGATCTCGTCGTGGCCACTGACCGAGCCCGTTTCTCCGAGATCTTCGTCAAGCGAGGGCTCACCGTGGATTTTGGCGGGTCGTGGCTCCTGCCCCGGATCGTCGGGCTGCAACGGGCCAAGGAGCTGGCGCTGTCGGGGCGGATCATCGGAGCCGAGGAGGCGCTCGCCATCGGGCTCGTTCTCGAAGTGGTCGGAGTGGAAGGCTTGGAGACGCGGGTAACCGAGCTCGCCGAGTCGTTGCTGGCCGGGGCGCCGATGGGTCAGACGTTCGTGAAGCAAACCCTCAACGCGTCGTTCGAGTCGAGCATGGCCGATGCCCTGGGATGGGAGGGCCAGGCCCAAGCCGTGGCCCTGGGCACCGAGGACATGGCGGAGGGGGTCGCCGCTTTCCTGGAAAAACGCCCTCCGGTGTGGCGCGGCAAGTAGCCCGCCTCTCAAGGCTCGCCGATGTCCTCGTTCCAGAGGTTGGGGTTGGCGGCAATGAAGTCCTCCATCATCGATACACAACGCTGATCGTCGACCACGACGACCTCGACACCTCTTGACCGAAGGAGGTCCTCGGCACCCATGAAGGTGCGATTCTCACCGATCACCACCTTCGGTATCCCGTAGAGGAGGATGGCCCCAGTGCACATGTCGCAGGGGGAGAGCGTGGTGTAGATGGTGGATCTCCGATAGGCGGAGGCGGGGAGACGACCTGCGTTCTCCAGGGCATCCATCTCCCCGTGCAGGGTCGGGCTTCCCTTCTGGATCCGCCGGTTGTGACCCCGGCCTGCGATCTGGTCATCGACCACCAGCACCGAGCCGATCGGGATCCCACCCTCGGCCAGACCCTTTTCGGCCTCAGTAATGGCTGCGTCGAGAAGCGGGTCGGTCACGGAGACGATGGTACGTCTCCGTGACCTTTCGTAGCTGTGGTTGGTCAGCCCCCGTGCGACGCCACGAACTCGTCGACGTACTGCTCCCAGAGGGCGATCGACGCCGGGGTACTTCGGTAATCGCCACTTGGGAGGTCATACATGGTCGCGACGTCCGTTGGGTGGTTCTCATCCAACCAAGTGCGAAAGGCGGCCAACCCTCCGTGTACGCCATCTGCGTTGTTCATGCCCTCTGAGACGGTTCGGACGTGTTCCTGGCTGACCAGGATCATGGATGTCCCGGAGGCAGGCTCGAGATCGAGAGCTCGAGTCAAGTCCGTCTCTATGCCGAAGGTGCATTTGACCAGGATTCCATCTGGCCCTGTCGAACGCTCCTCGCAAACGGGGTCTGTGCGGACCCGCCCGACTGCTCGCTCCCAGGCAATATCGAGGTCGTTATGGCCGCTTGGCGCCAGCAGTTCCCCGATGGCCTGAGCATCGTGCTGGACAAGCGCATCGATGTATGCGGTCGCCACCGATTCGGGCGAGGCGACCCCACTGTCCACATTGACCAAGAGCGCCCCTGCCACCACCGCAATCAGGGCGGTCGCCAGGACTGGCACCAGCCATGGCTTCGGCGCGGGCTTGTCGGCCTTCCTCTCGGCGGTCTTTACCTCGGTCATGGCGCTGCTCCTCTCGGATTGATGGGTGAGATGCTCGCATGTCCAACGGCTCGACCGGGTCGAGTAGATCCAGGGACGGCACCGGGTTCGCTCGGGCGAACAGGGCTGCGATCTGATCTTCGTTGGTCACGATTCACCTCCTTTCGAGAGCAGCGGGGGGTTGGCGACCTTTGGTCGATCTTCTGGTACTCGTTGGCGAGATTGCGACGGGCCCGGTAGGCCCGTTGTTTGACGGCGCTGGCCTCGATCCCGAGGACTACGGCTGACGTCAGCGTGTGACAATTCCTCCCACAGGGTCAGACGCAGCACCTCTTGGTCGATCGACTTCAGCCGCGACGACGCCTTGATCACCATCCGGTACTCCTCGTTTCTGGATCAGGAGAACATCGGGGGGTGGGGCTTCGACATCGGCGAGACCTCCGAGACGTTCGATCAGTCTTCGGCTGCGTGCCTTGTGTCGCCATTGGTGGGAGAGCAACCCGATAGGCCACTGCATAAAGCCAGGGGAGTGCGGCCTCCCCCTCGGGGATCTGTTCGATTCTTCCGCCAAGCCACCAGGAAGGTCTCGGCGACGGCGTCGGCTGCCTGAGATCGTGGTGTTCGTCGGAGGCAGTAGGCGTTGAGTTGCCTGCCGTAACGGCGGTAGAGCTCGGCGAATCTCGCTTCCTCGTCCGACATGATCTGTCCGTTTCGGGTGACAGTCCTCATCACATAGTCCAGTGCCCGACTCGCTCCCAAGGTAACCGGGTCTTTTGCAGGTGACCATTCTCCTCGTCCGGGCACTGATTGGTCGAGAGCAACCGGGGGGTTGCGCGGCTGAGTCCCACGGCCCGCGGACGTGGGGCCAGCCGATCCTTCGGCATGGTTCAGCCTGTCTCGGCCGAGGCAGAGAACTCCTCGGTGTATTGCTCCCAGAGAGCGACCGAGTTGGCGTCGAGGATCGGACTGCGCAGGTCGGGGGTGAGGACCTGATCGACCGTGTCCGGATGGTTGGCTGCGATCCACTCGGTCACCGTGTCCCAGACCTCATCGAACTGTGCGATCTCACCGGTGTGGACCAGACCAGTGATCTCACCGTCGGTCACCAGGATCTCGATGAAGCCGGAGATGGGCGCATGAGACAGGGCTCGCGTCCAGTCGTTCTCACTGACGTAGTCACAGCGGACCAGAGTGCCTCCTGGCCCTGTGGAGGCCTCGGCGCAGGTTGCCGATGTCCCATCGCCAGTTCGACGCGCGGAGCCAGTCGAAGTAGCGCGGGTACTGGTCGATCGTCTCGATGAAGCCATCGCTGATTGGCGATATCGGCCGCGAACAACGCCTCGATGGTGTCGGCGTCGAGATTGTCTCTCGCCTCCATGTAGGCGTTGGCCACCGAAACCGGGCTCCCCTCCCCGTCGCCGATCCGAAGGGCGATCCCCAGCGCCAACGCTCCAACCGCGGCCAAGCCTGCGGCGAGCCAGACCCGGGGCTTCCGTTGGGTGCCGGCCCTCGGCTCGTCGGTTCCGACGTCGATCATCGATCGAAACGATAGGTCCGATTCGTTGGACGCTTCACACCCCTTCTATCGGCGCCTGGTCATCCGTACGGTCGACTCTCATGTACGCCGCCACCACGTCGGTGGCGCTCGTTGGGGGAGAGGCCCGACCGGTCGAGGTCCAGGCACATGTCGGGCGTCAGACCGAGGCTTTCAAACTCTCCGGGCTGCCCGACACCGCGCTCCGCGAAGCCAAGGACCGGGTGCGGGCGGCCGTGCTCTCCGCGGGAATCCGATTCCCCAATCGGACCGTCACCGTGAACCTGGCACCTGCCGATCTCCCCAAGTCGGGAACGGACTACGACCTTCCTATCGCACTCGGCATCCTCGCCGCAAGTCGGGAGATCCCGAGTCTCCAACGAGCGGTGGTTGTGGGGGAGTTGGCACTGGACGGAGCGGTTCGGGCGGGGTCGAACGCCCTCGGCGCCGGGGTGCTGAGCGCCCGCCACGGTGTGCCCTGCGTGGTGGCTTCATCGGTGGCGGCGGAGGCGGCAGCCATACCTGGCGCCAGGGCCTACGGCGTCTCCACGCTGGCCGACGCCGTCGATCTGCTTCGGGATGGCCTCGAGGGCAGGCCACCGGCCACTCCAGATGAACCCGAGGCCGCAGGATGAAGCGCCCCCCGACATGGCCGACATCAAGGGCCAGATTGTGGCGAGACGCGCTCTCGAGGTGGCCGCCGCCGGCGGGCACCATCTTCTCTTCCACGGCCCGCCCGGGTCGGGCAAGACCATGCTCGCCCGGCGCATGATCGGGATCCTTCCCCGGCTCGAGATCGGGGAAGCAATCGAGACTGCGATGCTCTGGGCGGCCGCAGGGCGACGCCGCGGGCTCGACACCACACCCCCTTTTCGCGCTCCACATCACACCGCATCCAAGGCGGCTCTGGTAGGTGGGGGGAGTGGCAACCCGGTGCCCGGAGAAGCCTCGCTCGCCCATCATGGCGTTCTCTTCCTGGACGAGCTCGCCGAGTTCCCACGAGGTCATCTCGACACGCTCCGTCAACCGCTCGAGGAAGCGGTGGTGTCCGTCGCCCGGCGCGGCATGTCGGTCGACTTCCCTGCTTCATTCCAGCTTCTCGCCGCGAGCAACCCCTGCCCTTGTGGCTTTCACGGCGATCGCCGCAAGCCATGCGAGTGCCGTCCCGCGATCCGGTGGAGGTATCGGTCGCGGATCTCCGGCCCGCTCCTCGACCGCTTCGACCTGATCGTCCGTGTTGGCCGGGTCGAGGCCGTGGAGTACTCCGGTGAGCCGGGCGAGGCCAGCGTCGATGTCGCCGGGCGTGTGCAGAGGGCGCGTGAAATCCAGAGCTCCAGAGGACAGATCAACCGCCGACTCGGCCCGTCCGCCGCACTTCTCGAGTCTGCCGAGGCGAGATCGCTGGTGGCGTCGGCGGTCGGGAGCGCCTTGCTCACCGCCCGCGGCGCCGATCGGGTGCGACGGGTGGCCCGGACCATCGCCGACCTGAAGGGGGTCGAACAAGTCGAGGAAGAGCACATGGCCGAGGCGATCGGCCTGCGCGGCGAATGGCGCGATGACTGAGCATCGGATCGTCAAGCCCGGCGATCGCCACCTATCCGACGGGGCTGTTCGATCTCGAAGAGCCCCCTTCCCTGTATGTGCTCGGACAGACCACGACCGCCCCGGCGGTTGCGGTGGTCGGGACCAGGCGATGCACTCGCTACGGCCTGACTCTGGCCGAGGGGTTCGGTCGTGCCCTCGCCCAATCCGGCTGGACCACCGTCAGCGGGCTGGCTCGTGGGATAGACGCCGCTGCCCACCGCGGCACCCTTACGGGCCACGGTGAGGCCGTTGCCGTGCTCGGGTCGGGAATCGATGTGGTATATCCGTCGGAGAACCGGGAGCTCTATCAGTCGATAGTCGCCGGCCAAGGGGCGGTCATGTCCGAGTACCCACCAGGCACACCGCCGGATCGGTGGCGGTTTCCTGCGAGGAACCGCTTGATCGCCGCCATCGCATCGGCGGTGGTGGTGGTCGAGGCGGGCGACAAGGGCGGGGCGTTGATCACAGCGCGTCTGGCTGCCGAGTTGGGTCGCCCGGTGTTTGCGGTGCCCGGCGACGTCGACCGGGCGGCATCGGTTGGGTGCAACCTCCTGATTCGGGACGGGGCGATTCCGGTACTGGGGATTGACGACCTCATCGAGGAGTTGCAACTGGTGCTGGGGAAACCTCCACGCTCGCCGGAGCGGCTGGTGGGAGAAATCCCCGCAACCGGAGTGACCGTCGATGACCTGCCCGGGATGTGGGGTTGTGGCCCAGCGGAGGCACTGGCCCGGCTGGCGCGGATGGAGGTTGCCGGGGAGGTCCGCCGCACGGGCGACGTCGTGCTTCCGATCTGAACTGGTTCTCGCGAAATCTCGCTTTAGGATCAGAGAAGTGCATCTCCCTGACATGCCGGCGTGGGCCGCCGCCCCGGTCGACGATTACCTGGCTCGCCTACGCGAGCAACGCGACCTCTCGCCCAACACGGTGGACGCCTACCGACGCGATCTGACCCAGTTCTTCGACTACTGCGATCGCAATGGTGTCAGGCGGATCGACGCCGCTCAAAGGATTCATGCCCGCCGGTATCTGGCGTTTTTGGACACTCTGGGCTACTCGAGACGGTCGGCGACACGCAAGGCGTCGGCGGTGCGTTCGTTCTACAACGACGCGGGCAGACGTGGCGTCACTGCGGTCAACCCGTTCGAAGGAGTGGCCAGACCCCGTCTCGATCGACCTTTGCCCCATGCACTGCCCGCCAGAACTGTGGTGCACGCCATCGAGGCGATCGACACTTCTTCGGCCCAGGGGCTTCGTGACCGCGCTGTCCTCGACACCCTCTACTCGACAGGGCTCCGCATCTCGGAGCTCGCCTCGTTGACCGTCTCCGACGTGGGCGGGGACATGATCACAGTCGTCGGAAAAGGGAGGAAGACCCGCCGGGTCCCGGTCGGGCGGCCGGCGCAGGAGTCGCTTCGACACTATGTCGATGAAGGACGGTCCCAATTGGCTTCATCAGAGGCCGGGCGGTGGCTCTGGGTGGGCCTCAGAGGCGGCCGGCTCGACACGAGGGGCTTGCGCAAAGTGGTGAAGGACCGAATGGCCACCTTCCCCCACGCCCTCCGCCACAGTTTCGCCACGCACCTGCTCGAAGGCGGCGCCGATTTGCGCGTGGTCCAGGATCTCCTGGGCCACACGGACCTGGCGACAACCCAGATCTACACTGCCGTGACCCGTCAGCACCTACGAGGGACTTATGACAGAAGCCACCCAAGGGCCTGAGACAAATCAGCTCGAAGCCCTATGGGGGCGCTTCAAGGCCTCGGCCGATGCCGACGCCCGGGAGCGCTTGATCCTCCATTACTCGCCCCTGGTCAAATACGTCGCCGGCCGGGTCGGCGCCGGCTTGCCCCGGTCGGTGGATCAGAACGACCTGGCCAGTTACGGCCTTTTCGGGCTCATCGACGCCATCGACAAGTTCGAACTGGAGCGCGGGTTCAAGTTCGAGACCTATGCGATCAACCGCATCAAGGGGGCGATCCTCGATGAGCTGCGGGCCCTGGACTGGGTGCCGCGTTCGGTTCGGTCCCGAGCACGGCAGATCGAGGCCGGGATCGCCGAGATGGAGCACAGCCTGCAGCGAGCCCCAACCGATCAGGAGCTGGCCGATTTCCTGGAGATGCCTGTCGACGATCTGCAAAGCGCCCTCGCTGAGATCGGGCGTTCCGGCATCGCCGCCCTCGACGAATTCGTTGGGAACGAATCGTCGACCTCTGTTGGCGAGATGCTCGCCGACCCCACCGGGATCTCACCGGAGATCGCCTTCCAATCCGAGGAGACCCGTCGCGGTCTCGTCGATGCCATCAACCGCCTCCCCAACCGGGAGCGGCTGGTCATCACCCTCTACTACTACGAGGGCATGACACTGGCCGAGATCGGAGACGTGCTCGGAGTCACCGAGTCCCGTGTCTGCCAGATCCACGCCAAGACGATGATGTCGCTTCGCAACCGGCTCGGCGAGCCTTCGTGGGGTTGAGCGGCTGGTGACCGACAGGATCCGCCACCAGTATCGATTCGATCTCGTGGGGTGGGGCCTCTCAACAGTGCTGGCCGGGGTCGTCACCCGCCCCCCGGAGCCGGGTGACGCCGAAGCCCTCGCCCAACTGATGCTGGACGCGTATCTGGGCACCATCGATTACGACGGTGAGAACATCGAGGATGCAAGGGCCGAGGTCGACGAGTTCTTCTCCTCCGAGCCGTTGCTGGCGTGCTCCCGCGTCATCGAGATCGAGGGTGTCCTGGCCGCGGCATGCCTGCTCTCGACATGGGAGGGATCGCCTTTGGTCGCGTATGTGATGACCGGATCCTCGAGCAAGCGTCATGGGCTGGCCAGGGCCGTCTTGCTCGACAGCATGGACTGCCTCCGGGTCACCCAACGCGAGGCGTTCGCCTTCATCACCGAAGGCAACACCGCCTCGGAGCGGCTGTTCATGGGGCTAGGCGCCGTCAGAGTGGACTGAACGCCACCGCGATTACCGGACCACAGGCCACAGCCTTACAATCGAGTCATCACGCACGCTCGCTGACCCTCACTGGTCGGGCGCGTCCCGAATGAGAGTGACTCGCAAGAGTCGGGTGGCTTTCCACCGGCGGGCGGAGGTACAACCAGAAAGGAAATCACTGGTGGCAGTCACCATGAAGCAACTCTTGGAGGCCGGCGTCCATTTCGGGCATCAGACCCGACGCTGGAATCCAAAGATGCGCCCCTACATCTACGGGGAGCGCAACGGGATTCACATCATCGACCTGCGACAGACGCTGGAGCAGATCAACGACGCCGCCGCCTACGTCAAGGACCTGGTGGCGGGCGGGGGAACGGTGCTCTTCGTGGGCACCAAGAAGCAGGCGCAAGCCGCCGTCGCCGAGCACGCCGGCCGGTCCGGCATGCCCTACGTCAACTTCAGATGGTTGGGCGGGATGCTCACCAACTTCGCCACGATCCAGAAGCGGATCTTCTACATGCGCGAACTGCGCCGTCTCGAAGAGAGCGGTGAGATCAACTCACTTCCCAAGAAAGAGCGTCTCAAACTGCGGCGTGAGTTGGGCAAGCTCGAGCAGAACCTCGGTGGTGTCGTCGATCTGCAGAGGGTCCCCGACGCCGTGTTCGTGATCGACGTCAATGCGGAGACGACGGCAGTGACCGAAGCCTCGAGGCTGGGCCTGCCGGTGATCGCCCTCGTCGACAGCAACTGTGATCCCGACCTGATCGAGTACGTCATCCCGGGTAACGACGACGCGATCCGGGCCGCCGATCTCATCGCCGGCGCCCTGGCCGACGCTGCCCTCGAAGGTAGGGAGCTGGCGACGGCCAAGATCGCCAAAGCTGACGACTCCGAGGAATCCTGAGGCAGAGCATGGCTGAGTTCACTGCCAAGGACATTCAGAAACTGAGAGTCGATGCAGGGGTCGGGATGATGGACGCCAAGACGGCCCTCACCGACGCCGACGGTGACTTCGACAAGGCCTTCGAGCTTCTCAGGGAGCGGGGCCAGGCCAGCATGGCCAAGCGAGCAGATCGCGAGGCGAACGAAGGAACCATCGGGACCTACATCCATCTTCAGAACGGGCGGCCCGTGATGGGGGTGCTGGTCGAGCTTGCGTGCGAGACCGACTTCGTGGCCAAGAGCGACGAGTTCCGCCAGATTGCCGACGACATCGCCATGCACGTGAGTTGGGGCAACCCGTCGTGGGTGAACCGCGACGAGGCCGATCCCGCCGAGGTGGCCAAAGAGCGCGAGCTGCTGGCCCGCCAGGCGGCGGCCGAAGGCAAGCCCGAAGCTGTCGCCGAGAAGATCGTCGATGGAAGGCTCAACTCCTGGTACACGGACAAGGTGCTCTACGACCAGAAATTCGTGAACGCCGAGAAATTCGATGGGACCGTTGGCGACCTCGTCTCCCAACTCGCGGCGAAGATGGGCGAGAACATCTCCGTGCGCAGGTTCGCACGGGTTGCCGTTGGCGAATAGGAGGGCGATGTGACAGACAGGCCGCGACGCGTAGTCCTCAAGCTCTCCGGTGAGGCATTTGCCGATCCGAGTGTCGGTTACGGCATCGACCCGGCGACGGTGATTCGCGTGGCGGGTGAGGTCGCAACCGCCCACGCCACCGGAGTCCAGATCGCAGTCGTCGTCGGCGGCGGCAACATCTTCCGCGGCGTCTCCCAGGCGGCGAAGGGGATGGATCCCGCTTCCGCCGACTACATGGGGATGCTGGCCACCGTCATCAACTCCCTGGCCCTGAGGGACGCGCTCGAAAAGCAGGGCGTCCCCACCCGGGTCCAGAGTGCGATCACGATGCAGGAGCTGGCAGAGCCGTACATCCGGCTGCGGGCCATCCGCCACCTCGAGAAGGGCCGCTCCGTCATCTTCGCCGCAGGGACCGGCAACCCGTTCTTCACCACCGACACCACTGCCGCACTGCGTGCCGTGGAGATCGGCGCCGACGTGCTGCTCAAGGCGAGCAAGGTCGACGGCATCTACGACGCCGACCCTGCGACCCATGCCGACGCCAATCGGATGGCCGAGCTCTCCTACATGGATTTCATCTCCCGTGAACTCCGGGTGATGGATACGACCGCCGTTACGATGTGCAAGGAGCACGGAGTGCCGATCGTGGTCTTCGACATGTTCGCCCCGGGCAACATCCTGAAAGCGGTCAACGGCGAGAGAATCGGCACGGTGATCCACTGAGGAGGTGAGGGCGATGATCAGCGATCTCTTGACCGAGGCCGAGCACAAGATGGAGATGGCAATCGATCACGTCGCTACCGAGTTCTCCACGGTGAGGACCGGGCGGGCCAATCCCCAACTCCTGCAACGGATCTATGTCGACTACTACGGGACCCCGACGCCGTTGCAACAACTGGCATCGATAGCGGTGCCCGAGCCGAGGCTCCTCGTCGTGAACCCCTTCGACCGATCCACGGTTTCTGACATAGAGCGGGCGATACAGCAGTCCGATCTCGGGCTCAACCCGACGAACGACGGGTCGGTGATCAGGATCGCGTTCCCGCCTCTGACCGAGGAACGGCGCCGGGACCTCATCAAAGTCGTCAAGCACATGGCCGAGGAAGGAAGGGTCGCAGTCCGTAACATTCGGCGTCACTCGAAGACCGACATGGAGGCGATGCATGGAGAGATCTCGGACGACGACATTCGCCGGGGTGAGGATGGGCTCCAAAAACTCACCGATCGGTTCGTGGTGAAGATCGATCACCTTCTCGCCAACAAGGAAGAGGAGTTGCTCGAAGTATGAGCGACCGCACCGACAGCGAGCAGGAAAAAGGCTTCAGGCGCCCCTGGGAGGCCGAGGACTCCGAGGGCGGGGTGGATGCCGACGCCGATGTGTTCACCCTTCCCGAGCCGGAGCCCGCGGCGCCGAGCGACGTCGATCTCGCCGATTGGGAGGCGATGACCGCCGAAACCGGCGCACTGGACGAGTACACCGCCGAGGACTACGCGGCCGCCACCACTGAGGAGTATCGGGGGCTCGCCGAAGAAGTGAGCCGGGCCAGCGAAGAGGAGTGGGAGCAGCAAGCAGTGGCCGCGTCGATGCCTGGCGTCGACAGCGGGCTGGTCGGTTTCGAGGACGTGACCGGGGCCACGGCCGACAGCGAGGAGGACTACGAGGCGCGGGAGCAGGCGGCGAGCTCTGACCTCGCGATGCGGGCCGGCTCGGCGATCGTCGTCTTCGGGTTGTTCCTGGGAAGCCTGTTTCTGGGTGGCTGGTGGTTCACCTCGTTCGTGATCCTGGTGATGGTGGTTGCCACCGGAGAGTTCTATGCGACGGTGCGACACGACGGATATCGCCCGCTGTCGCTGTTCGGCCTCCTGGGCGTGATGTTGATGGGAATCGGGGCACACGCCTCTGGTGTCACCGCGATTGGCGGATGGGCAGCTCTCATCGCGGCCGGGTCCGTTCTCTTCTTCTCGTTGTCGCCCCGGCGACAGCCGCTCGAGGATGCCGCGGTGACCGTTGGCGCCATGGCCTGGGTTGGCCTTCTCTCGTTTGCGATCTTGATCGCGGCCGGGCCCCGTCCCCTCGAGTACATCTTGTTCACCGTTCTCCTGGTCGCCGCCAACGACACCGGGGCCTATTTCGTGGGTAGGGCTTTCGGGCGGCGGAAGCTGGCGCCCGTGATCTCGCCGCAGAAGACAGTTGAAGGCTTCTTCGGAGGCCTGATCGCCGGCCTGGTAATGGCTTCGATCCTGGTCACCTTCCCGGGATGGGAGGACATCGGCCTCGCCAAGGGACTGGTCGCCGCCGCACTCGTTGGAGTCGTGGCACCCATCGGGGACGCCGCCGAGTCGATGATCAAGCGAGCCCTCGACGTCAAGGACATGGGCTCGGTGTTGCCCGGCCACGGCGGGATCCTCGACCGCATCGACTCCTTCCTGTTCGCGGTTCCCGCGATCTACTTCCTGTTCCGGGGTTTCGGGCTTCTGTGACCCGGCCGGTGGTCGTCCTCGGGGCGACCGGCTCCATCGGGTCGCAGACACTGGAGGTCGCGGACAACCTCGGGCTCGAGGTCGCCGGTCTGGCAGCGCGTGAGCCGTCCCCCGATCTGCTGAAGCTTGCAGTCCGCTATCCAGATGCCTCGATTGCGGTTGCCGGAGGTTCCGGTGACGAGAGAAGCGACTTCGAGCGCAGCCTGGGGCGCCCGGTCAGGTTCGACAACGATGCGGTGACCGAGCTGGCGCGAATGCCCGGGTCGATCGTGGTCAACGGGATCGTGGGCGCGGCGGGGCTGCGCGCCACGGTGGCAGCGCTGGAAGCCGGCAATCGGGTCGCCCTGGCCAACAAGGAGAGCATGGTTGCCGGGGGCGAGGTGGTGAAGGCCGCGCTGGCGCGCCACGGCGGGGAGTTGATCCCGGTCGACAGCGAGCATTCGGCCCTGATGCAATGTCTCGCCGGCGAGAGGCCCGAGTCGGTGGCTCGACTGATGATCACCGCCTCTGGCGGCCCCTTCCGGGGCCGTGATCGCGACTCCCTGGCCGATGTCACCCCTGAGGAGGCGTTGCGTCATCCGACATGGGACATGGGGCCCCGGATCTCGATCGACTCGGCGACCCTCTTCAACAAGGGCCTGGAGGTCATCGAGGCCCACTATCTCTTCGACATCCCGTTCGAGTCGATCGATGTGGTGGTCCACCCCCAATCCATCCTCCACTCCGCGGTGGAATTCGTCGATGGCTCGTGGAAGGGCCACTTCGGCCGTCCCGACATGAGGATCCCCATTCAGTACGCGCTGACGGCCCCGGACCGGGCGCCGACCCTGGTTCAGTCGTTCTCGATGGCCGGCCTCTCCTTGACCTTCGAAGAGCCGGATCGGGTCACCTTCCCCGCGATCGACATCGCGTTTGCCGCCGGATCCCAGGGCGGGTCGAGCCCCGCCGTCCTCAATGCCGCCGACGAGGTGGCCGTGGAGGCGTTTCTCCAGCGTCGTCTTGGCTTCCTCGGGATAACCGAGGTGGTGGCCCGGACCTTGGAAGCGGTCCCCTGGCGGGAGGTGGCTGACGTCGATGCGGTGCTGTCGGCGGACCTCGAAGCTCGGGCTACGGCAGCCGGATTCATCGCGGGTGCTTGCTGACTAGACGGTCGGCCCAGGTAGCGTGTCACCGTGCTCGGAGGGTTGGCAGCAGCCATCGCAATCATCGTGTTCGTCACCGCCCACGAGGCGGGGCACTTCTTCGCGGCCAAGGCCGTGGGGATGAAAACCACCCAGTTCTTCTTCGGATTCGGCCCCAAGATCTGGTCGACCCAGCGTGGTGAGACCGAATACGGGGTGAAATGGATCCCGCTCGGTGGCTACGTGCGGATCGTCGGCATGAACCCCCTCGAAGCAGTCGAGCCCGGTGATCTGGGCAGGACCTACCGAGAGAAGAAGTTCTGGGAGAAGAGCGTCGTGGTTCTCGCCGGTGTCGCGATGAACTTCCTGATCGCCTTCGTCATCTTCTACGGGATAGCCCTGGTGAATGGGGTAAACGAGATCCAACCGGCCGTGGACGAAGTCATCGCCACGGTGAAGGTTGGCGACGACACGATCGCGACCCCGGCGGCGGAGGCGGGTTTGGAGAGTGGCGACGTCATAGTGGCCATCGGCCCTCATCAAATCGATGAATGGGAGGACGTGCCGCTCGCTCTCGATTCGGTTGGTGGCGGTCCGACCACGGTGACCGTCGATCGGGGCGGTGAGATCCTCACCCTCGATGTCGACATGGTCGAACTGGAACAGGAGGGCGGCTCAGGCACCACCGGCTTCCTCGGCGTCCGGCCTGTGATCGAGAACCAGGAGATAGGCCCGATCGCGGCCATCGGCGTCGCCGGTCAACAGGTGTGGGAGGGGATCGGCTTCACCTTCAAGGCCCTCGGCGACATGCTCAAGCCATCGAGTCTGGCCCAGTACATCGGCGTTTTCGGCGGTGGCGAGGTCGACGATGAGATCAGGCCGGTGAGCCCGATCGGCATCGTCAACATCGGCACCCAGGCCCCTTCAACCGGCGCCTTTCTCGGCATCCTCGCCTTCGTCAACGTGATCCTGGCCACGATCAACCTGCTGCCCCTCTTCCCGCTCGATGGCGGCCACTTCGCGGTGGCGGTCTACGAGAAACTCACGGGTAGGGAGGCAAACGTGCGCCGGCTGGCCCCGGTGGCGGCCGCAGTGATCGCGATCTTCGCCTTCCTCGGATTCGTGGCGATCATCCTCGATATCGTCGATCCGATCTCCTTGTCTTGAGCACCCGATGACCCCCCGCCGCGTCACCCGCCAACTCCATGTGGGCAAGGTTGCCGTGGGAGGGGACGCCCCGGTCTCGGTGCAGTCGATGACCACCACCAAGACCGCCGATGTCGACGGCACTCTCTCTCAGGTCTATGCCCTGGCCGGGGCCGGGGCCGACATCGTTCGCATCACTTGCAACGAGGTGGAGGCTGCCCAGGGACTGGCCGAGATCGTGCCCCGGTCACCGGTGCCGATCATCGCCGACATCCACTACCAGTACCGGCTGGCTTTGGCCGCCCTCGAGGCAGGAGTTCACGGGCTTCGCCTGAATCCGGGCAACATCCGCAAGGAGGACCAGATCAAGGCCGTCGCCCGCGAGGCCAAGGACCGCGGAGTGCCGATTCGGGTGGGGGTCAACGCCGGCTCGCTCGACAAGGACATCCTCGAGCAATATGGGAGCGCCGTACCCCAGGCGTTGGTCGACTCGGCCCTCAAGGAGATCCGCTATCTCGAAGAGGTCGACTTCACCGACATCAAGATCTCGGTGAAGCACTCCAATGTGCCCTCGATGATCGAGTCCTACCGGCTGCTTATCCCAGACGGTGGACTATCCACTGCATCTCGGGGTCACCGAGGCCGGCCCGCCTCCCGCCGGGCTGATCAAGGGCGTGGCCGGGATCTCGACGCTGCTCGATGAGGGCATCGGAGACACCATCAGGTTCTCGCTGACCGCCGACCCGGTCGAGGAGGCCAAGGCCGGCCGCCAGCTCCTCGAGATCCTCGGGCTGAGGGAGCGAAAGGGCCTCGATCTCATCGCCTGCCCCTCCTGCGGGCGCGCCGAAGTCGACGTCATCGACGTGGCGACGCGGGCTCAGGCGGCCCTCGAGGCCGAGAATCTGCCCATCCAGGTGGCGGTCATGGGTTGTGTCGTCAACGGCCCTGGCGAGGCCAGGGAGGCCGACATCGGCATCGCCGCCGGGCGGGGCAAGGGGCATTTGTTCATCAAGGGCCAGGTGGTGCGGGTGGTCCCGGAAGCGCAGATGGTCGAGGCGCTTCTCGACGAGGCACGGAAACTGGTCGAAGAGGGTGTGGAGAGCCGGTTGGCCCACGCCCAGGCGAACGCCGCTGAGATCGCGGCCGCCACCCGCGAGGAGCTGATCCAGATCCAGGGAGACGCCAACCACGCCCGGGACGCCCGGGCTCGCGTGGCCGAGGTGGCCTCCTCCGACTGACTACCGTCGGCACCTCCCCGGGAAACCCTATGCGCTGGACCCAAGCTTTCATCCCAACTCTTCGAGACGCCCCGACCGACGCCGAGGCGATCAGTCACAAGTTGCTGGTCCGCGGGGGATTCATCCGCCAGTTGGCCGCCGGGTCCTACACCATCCTCCCCCTCGGGATGCGGGTTCGGGCCAAGGTCGCAGGGATCATCCGAGAGGAGATGAACGCGATCGGGGGCCAGGAGATCCTCCCTCCCACCCTGCATCCGGCCGAGATCTGGCGCACTTCGGGGCGCTACGAGTTGATGGGCGACAACCTGTTCAAGCTGGTCGATCGCAAGGAAGCCGATCTGGTGCTGGGTATGACCGAGGAGGAGATCTTCGCCATCACGGCCTCGGAGCTCTTCTCATACCGTGACCTGCCCCAGATCTGGTACCAGATGCACACCAAGTTTCGTGATGAGCCGCGGCCCAAGTCGGGTTTGCTCCGGGTTCGTGAGTTCACGATGAAGGACTCCTACACCCTTGACATCGACCGGGCCGGCCTGGACGTCGGTTTCGAGAAGCATCGGGAGGCGTACTTCAGGATCTTCCGACGCTGGGGCTTGGATCCGGTCGACGTCGAAGCCTCCTCCGGCTCCATGGGCGGGAAAGAGTCGGTGGAGTTCATGGTGCGCAGCGATGCCGGCGAGGATTGGATCATCACCTGTTCCAACTGTGGCTATCGGGCCAATGTGGAACGGGCCCTCTCTGCGGTGGCCCCGGTGGAAGACGGGGATGGGGGCGAGCTCGAGCGATTTCCAACACCCGGTCTGAGGACGATCAAGGCCCTTGCGGAGGCTCACCCCGATACCGCTCCGCCCGACCGTCAGATCAAGACCCTCGTCTATGTCCTGGATGGCGAGCCGGTCCTGGTCCTGCTCCGAGGTGACCACGACCTCCAGGAGCAAAAGCTGCAGGATGTGACCGGAGCGGTCGACCTCCGGCCCGCAGAGCCAGAGGAGATTCGCCCTTTGCTCGGCGCCGACCCCGGGAGCCTGGGAGCGGTGGGCGTCAAAGGGCCGACCGTGATCGCGGACAATGCCCTGGCCGGCCGCAAGGGGCTGGTGACCGGGGCCAACGAGGACGATTGGCACTATTCAGGAGTCGACGTCGGCCGTGACATCGGTGTGGGGGTGTGGGCCGAGTTGCGGGCCGTGGATGCAGGCGAACCGTGCTCGGTGTGTGGCAATCCGTTGCAGCGCTGGAAGGGGATCGAGGTCGGTCACATCTTCAAGCTGGGGACCAAGTTCTCCGAGGCATTCGGGGCTTTTGTCCAGGACGAGAACGGCGTCAGCCACCCAATCATCATGGGGTCCTACGGGATCGGCGTTGAGCGGGGCATGGCCGCCGTCGTCGAGTCGTCACATGACGACGGGGGAATCATCTGGCCGGTCTCCGTCGCCCCCTATGAGGTCGTGATCACCGTGGTGCGCCCCGATGACGGGCCCACCATGGAGGCCGCCAACCGGCTCTACGAAGAGCTCGCCTCGTCGGGCATCGAGGTGCTCATCGACGACCGCGATGAGCGTCCGGGCGTGAAATTCGCCGATTCAGAGCTGATCGGGATCCCGTATCGGGTGACGGTCGGCCCCCGGGGGGTGGCCGACGGCTCCGTGGAGCTGACCGCGCGCCGGGGAATGGTGAAATCTGACGTCGTGCTCGCCGATTTGGTGAGCACCGTCAAGGAGAAGGTCGAGTCCGAGCGGTTCGGCGCCCAGGTCTGACAACTCACTTATAATCAGATCTGGACAACAGGACGCTTTTTGGATCAGGTGGGCGCCTTTGGTACCCACCTGAATTGTTGTGGAGTGACACAGTTGACGACAGTTGCTGACATCTGGCCGGTGGTGGAGGATTACCTCGCTGCCGAGCACTTGGAGCTCGACGATGTCGAGTTGTCCGGGCGCGGGCCGGCCACGGTGCTGCGCATCGTCGTCGACGGCAAGGATGTCGATATCGAGCG
This sequence comes from uncultured Acidobacteriota bacterium, assembly GCA_963724825.1. GTDB lineage: Bacteria > Actinomycetota > Acidimicrobiia > Spongiisociales > ZC4RG35 > JALYNX01. Next base: position 2,933 of record CAVRWT010000023.1, on the reverse strand, counting down.
ACTCGCCGCGGTTTCTCGGGGAGTTTCCCGGCTGCTGGACAATGCGACCAAGCTCGACGATCCCTACCAACTCGAAGTCACTTCACCGGGTTTGGAGAGGAAACTCCGCCTACCCAGCCACTACGCCAAGTCAGTTGGCCGTGAGGTCGTCGCCAAGGTCACCGTGGAGGGTGGCAAGACGACCGTCAGGGGTGTCATCGCCGACGCAGGCGAGCGCTCTTTCACCATCGAGGCCGAAGGTGAGAGCCAGGTTGTCAATTACGAAGACGTGCTCACCGCGAACACCGTGTTCAGGTGGGAAAAGGCCCCGAAGCCGGGCCACTGAAGGAGAATCATGAAGCTCGACACGATGATGGAGGCGATCGAAGTCCTCGCCCGGGAGAGGGGCGTGGCGGTCGACACCATCCTCGACGCATTCGCCAACGCCCTGGTAGCCGCCTACAAGCGGAGCCCCGGCGCGGCCGAAGAGGCTCGGGTCACCATCGACCCCGACTCCGGCGAGGTGACGGTCTATGCCCAGGAATTGGACGAAGAGGGCAATGTCACCGCCGAATGGGAGGACACCCCCGAAGGCGAGGCGTTTGGCCGCATCGCGGCCCAATCGTTCAAGCAGGTGATGCAGCACAAGCTGCGGGAGGCCAAGCGCGAGCACGTCTATGAGATGTACGAGGGCCGGGAAGGCGATCTGGTCACCGGGCTGGTGCAGCAGGTCGACTACCGATCGGTCATCCTCGATCTCGGGGACGCCGAGGCGATCCTTCCCGGGTCGGAGCGCATCCCTTTTGAGCGCCTGGAACGGGGGAATCGGGTCAAAGCGCTGATCCTCGAGGTCCGCAACGAGGCCAAGGGCGCTCAGATCGTCGTTTCCCGAAGCCATCCCGACCTGGTTCGTCGGCTCCTCGAGCTCGAGGTCCCGGAGCTGACCGATGGCACCGTCGAAATCGTGAACATCGCCAGGGAGCCCGGTCATCGCACCAAGATCGCTGTTGTATCCCACGATCCGAACGTGGATCCGAAAGGCGCCTGCGTCGGCGCCCGGGGATCACGGGTCCGTCAGGTGGTCAACGAGCTGAGAGGTGAGAAGGTCGACGTCGTGCAATGGCGCGACGACATCGGTCAGTTCATTGCCGAGGCACTCGGCCCGGCCAAGGTCAAAGAGGTCCACATCGACGAGGCGGAGAAGACCGCCGACGTGGTCGTCTCCGAGCATCAGCTATCACTGGCCATCGGCAAAGAGGGCCAGAATGCGCGGTTGGCGGCCCGTCTCTCCGGGTTCAAGGTCGACATCCGCTCGGACAATGAAGGCGGAGAAGGCGAAGAAGGAGCCGAGGCCCCAGCAGAAGAGCCGGTTGTCGAGGACGCCGTGGCCGAGCCTGAAGCAGAGGTCGCTCCCGAGGCGAGCGACGATGAGGACGCCGTAGAGGTGTCGGAGGACGACGAGAGCGAATGAGGGTCTACGAACTAGCCCGGGATCTTGGCCTTGACTCGAAGGTCGTGCTCGAGCAGGCCCAGGCGCTGGGGCTCGACGTGAAAACGGCTTCTTCCGGCCTGGATGACGAGTCCGCCGAACTGCTTCGATTGGCCATCGCCGGTGACGAGCCCGAGGCGCCCGCTGAAGCCGAGGCCGTCATCCCCGAGGAAGAGCCGGAGCCTGAAGCCGAGGCCCAGGTTGGGCTTGCCTCTCTGAAGGAGGGCGCCTCGGTCGCCGAGTTCGCCGAGTCTCTTGGCGTGCCCTCGAGCGAGATCGTGAAGATCCTCCTGCTCCGGGGCATGCCGGTCGGTGCCGGGCAGCCAATGCCTACCGAACTGATGGAGGAGATCGCCGAGTCTTACGGGTTCATCGTCGACGTCGAGGAGGTGGCCCCAGCGCCGGCAGTCGCCGAGCGGCCGGAGCACGAAGACAAAGTCGACGAGCTGAAGCCGCGGCCACCGGTGGTGACCGTCATGGGCCACGTCGACCACGGCAAGACCACCCTTCTCGACAGGATCCGCAAGACCAGCGTCGTGGACGGAGAGCTGGGTGGGATCACCCAGCACATCGGTGCCTATCAGGTGGAGGTCAACGGGCATCTGGTGACTTTCATCGACACTCCGGGCCACGAGGCTTTCACAGCACTGCGCGCCCGCGGGGCCAACATCACCGACATCGTGATCCTGGTGGTCGCCGCCAACGACGGTGTGATGCCGCAGACGGTCGAGGCCATCTCCCATGCCAGGGCGGCCGGGGTCAAGATCGTGGTCGCGGTCAACAAGATCGATGTGCCTGGCGCCGATCCGACCCGGGTGCGGACGGAGCTGACCGAGCACAACATCATCACCGAGGAACTCGGTGGGGATGTGCCGAGTGTGGAAGTGTCCGCCCTCAATGGCGACGGTGTCGATGACCTCCTCGAGGTCGTCGACCTGATCGCCCAACTCGAGGAGTACAAGGCCAACCCTGACGCCCCCGCGTCGGGCGTCGTGGTGGAAGCCCGCTACGAGACGGGCAGGGGAGCGGTCGCCACCGTGATCATCCAAAGGGGCACCCTCAACAAGGGCGACTCCTTCGTGGCCGGCGCCGTGGCGGGCCGGGCGCGCGGCCTCATGGACGAGAACGGCAACCAACTGAAGTCCGCCGGCCCCTCAGACCCGATTCAGATCATGGGCTGGGACGATGTCCCGGTAGCGGGTGACTATTTCGAAGCCGTCGAGTCGGATCGCGAGGCCCGGCGCCTCGCCACCGAGCGTGAGCAACAGCTGAAGACGACCAGTCAGGCCGTCCCGTCGGCGCGGGATCGGCTGCAAAGTCTCCTCGATCAGCTCCGGACCGACGAGGCTCACCTCAATCTGATCGTCAAGGCCGACGCCCAGGGCTCGTTGGAGGCTCTCCGCGAATCCATCGGCAAGATCGAGCGCGAGGGCGGAAAGATCCAGATCGTGCATGGAGCGGTGGG
>CAVRWT010000022.1:0-27658 GCA_963724825.1 uncultured Acidobacteriota bacterium | reverse complement strand
GTGCCAATGCCGTGATGATGATGGTGAGCACCAGGAAGAGCATTGCCACCGCCACCCAGCCGGCCCCCTTCTCGGTGAGCTGGTTCACTCCCGTGAGGTTCTCGACGAAGAACCCGAGACCGGTCCCGATCGAGGCTCCGAAAAGTGCCCCGATCACGAAACTCCCCATGGCGACCGGGCCGGCGAGCAGGGCTCCAGCCGCCCCGACACCGAGGGCGAGGGAGGCCACATACGTCCCGTAGTGATAGCTCTCCCAGGTGCCGGTGAAGTCATTGGCCAGCACCCAATAGGAGACGGCGAAGAGAGTCAGGGAGATGATCGGCATCCAGGCGGTGAGCACTTGGACGATGACGGACCTGGGCGCATAGGTGGTCGCTACCAAGAGGAGGACTACGAGTCCGCACCCGATGTAGACCGGCCATCGCAAGGCAATCGCCCCGACACCGAGCGCCACGAGGCCGGTTATCACCAGGACGCCGAAAGCAAGATGGAGCCGCCGGATTCGATGGAGGATGGCGTGCTCGTTCCACAGGCTTTCATCGGTGATGGGACGTCCCGCCGGGTCGTCCCATTGCGCTTCGATCTCGGCTTCGGTAAGCGGGTGCTCCGGTCGAGGCGGTGGCAGAAGGTGCCGGCGTTTCGGTCCCAAGGTGAGTTTGAGCTTGTCGAGGAATCCGAACTGCTCGAAATGTGTGCGTGTGGAGAGCAGGAGCACGATCCCGAAGACGTACAAGGCCAGATAGATCAACACTGCGACCAAGATCGTGGGCTTCTTCCATGAGTCGCCCGCCTTCTCGAGGGGGATGACGAGGAAGAGGTAACCGAGTTGGGCAACGAACAAAGCGGTCAGCCCCATTCCCGCGAGCCGAATCCCGAGAAATGAGATCTTCTTGTTCCATCGGGTCATCCAACCGGCCACATTGGCGAAGGCGAACGGCCCGAGCAGTATCCAAAACGCGGTCAGCCAGTCGCCGGTGGTGAGGCTTCCCCAGTGAAATGCCTTCGCTTCGAACTCGTGACGCTCCCCGGCGGCGTCGGTCACGGTGTCGGGGTGCCTCCTCTGGAAGATACGGGTCTGGCCCCGCGGTGCTCTGATCGTCTTTTGCTCAGCTGCGGGATCTGCCACCGGCAAAGGGTCGGTGTAGAGCATGTCCCTCGGTGGTGTCCCCGACACCCCATGAACCCGAAGTTCGCTGTGAGTCGCCAATCTTCTCCCTAGGCAGCGTGGGCAACCTACTCCGGGCGCTCGAACGGCCCGACATGGGGAATTCCACCCCTTCGGCACTACATTCACTCTCATGGAAGAAGAACGCATCGCCTTGTTCGTCGACTTCGAGAACCTGGCGATTGGGGCCCGTGAGGCCCTGAACGGGATGGAGTTCGACTTCGAGCCCATCGCCAACGCCCTCGCCGAGCGGGGCCGGGTCGTCGCTCGCCGTGCTTATGCCGACTGGTCGATGTTTGCCGACGCCCGCCAGAAGATGACGCGGAGTCACGTCGAGCTGATCGAGATCCCCCAACGCATGGGTGCCTCTCGCAAGAACGCAGCCGACATCAAGATGGCGGTCGACGCCATCGAGCTCGCCTTCGAGCGCGACTACGTCACCACTTTTGTTATCTGCACGGGAGACTCGGACTTCACCCCGCTGGTTCACAAGCTCCGCGAGTTGAACAAGAAGGTGATCGGTGTCGGGGTCAAGGCCTCGACGTCGGCCTTGCTCCCGCCGGCCTGCGACGAGTTCTTGTTCTACGAGAACCTCGAAGGTGTCGAGCCGTTGCGGGCCGAGGGGAGTCCCCGCCCCGAGCCGGAGGAGAGTGTCCGACAGCGGCACGGCCGAGCTCGAGTCGCTGATCACCACCACGCTCGCCGGATTGCAACGCTCGGTCGGCGGGGAGGTGCTCGCCTCCTCCTTGAAGCGGGCCCTACTCCGCAAGGACTCGACATTCAGCGAGGCTGACTATGGGTTCCGGGCCTTCGGAGAATTGCTTCGACACCTCGAGTCAGAGGGCACCATCGAGCTCTCGGAGGGACCCGGGTCGGGGAGATCCAGTGGTCCAATTCCCCTCGAAGGGCACCAGCGAGCAGGCTGCCTTCGACCTGTTGGCCGATGTCGTCCAGAAGCTGGCTTCGAAGAACGGGCCTGTCGTGCTCTCGGGTCTCAAGAACCAGTTGCGGAAAGAAGACGCGACCTTCTCCGAAAAGAAGTTCGGATACGGCGGCTTCCTCCAGTTCTGCAAGGCGGCAGCCACCAAAGGAGTCATCGACCTCACCTGGGACGACGGGGTCGGCGACTACCGGGTTTCCGTCAAATGACCCGCACCGCCGAGGTGGTGGTTGTCGGGTCCGGAATCATTGGCGCCTCGATCGCCTATCAACTGGCCCGGCACGGGGTCGGCAACGTCATCGCATTGGACAAGGGGAAAGGACCGTCCGAAGGCTCGACCGGGGCCTCCTCCTCGGTCATCAGGTGCAAGTACTCCAACCCTCAGGTGGTCCGCCTCGCATTTCACGGCCAGGAGTCCTACGGGAACTGGAAGGAGTTCACCGGGCTCACCGAGCCCCGTTCCGGGCTCCAGCAACTCGGCGTCCTCTGGATGATGGGTCACTCGACTTCAGACGTTGAAGCCGATGCCGCCATGCTGGTCTCCCAGGGTGTGAGCGCCAGATCCATCGGTCCCGACGAAGTTGGCTCGATGTTCCCGGCACTTTCCGATTGTGGGTCCATCTTGGACTTCGAGGACCCCGACTCACACGTCTGTGTGCCAGGCGAGGCCTTCCTCTTCGAGACGAACGGCGGCCATGCCGATCCGGTGGGCGCCAACCAGGACCTGATCGAGGCGGCGCGTCAGCTCGGAGTCGAGGTCGACTTCAACTCCACCGTCACCTCGGTCCTCAGAGAAGACGGGCGGGTGACCGGCGTTCGGCTCGCCGACGGTTCTGAGATCTCCGCCGGACTGGTGATCAATGCCTCTGGTCCGTGGTGCAACCAGTTGAACCAGATGGCCGGTGCCGACCTGCGGTGGACGCTCTCCCCGATCCGAGCCCAAATCGTCTACACGACATGGCCGGCCGATCTCGGCCCGCTCCCGGTGGCCGGCGACAATTCGACCGGGATCTACTTCCGACCCCAGTCCGGTGGCCAGCAAGTGCTGATCGGCTCATTCCTGCCCGAGGATGAGGAGGAGGTCATCGACGATCCCGACGACTTCAAGAAGGTCCCGGATGCCGACTTCATCGAGATGAAGCTGGCCGCCTTCCAGCATCGGGTCCCTGTCGCTGGCGGTACGGGGCCAGGTTTCGGGAGTGGCCGGGCTCTACACCATGAACCGAGAGGATGTTCATCCGGTGGTGGGCCCGAGCGGTGTCGACGGGTTCTGGGTGGCCAACGGCTTTTCGGGGCATGGTTTCAAACTGGCCCCGGCCGTGGGATCCATGGTGGCCCAGGCGTTCACCGGACGAGACCATGGAGTTCGACACCGACGTGCCGATGGAGTTCTTCAGCGTGGACCGGGAGCCGATCGATGTCGCGGTCAAGAACGTCCTGGCCTGAATGAGATACCTCAACGGCGCCGACACCAGGGCCGCGCTGCCCATGATCGACGCCATCGAGGCCATGGAGCACGCCTTTACCGGAGAGGCGGAGACGCCGTTGCGAACCCTGGTCGGCAACTCCCTGGTGATGCCGGGGCGGCTCGACGAGATCATGGCGGTCAAGGTGGTTTCGGTGGTGCCGGGGAATCCGGCCGGGTTGGTGGCTGTGTTCGATGCCGAGGGAAGCCCGGTCGGCTTGGTCGACGGCCCGACTCTGACGGCGATTCGTACCGGTGCGGTGTGCGGTCTCGCCACCCGTCTGTTGGCCCGTGAGGACGCGCGGACAATGGTGATGCTTGGTGCGGGGGCCATGGCAATCGATCAGATCGAGGCAGTGAGGGCAGTTCGGCCCATCGAGAGGGTTCTGATCTGGTCGCGGTCAGGGGAGAATGCGAGGTCTCTGGCCGGACTGGTTGGTGGTGAGGCGGTCGCCTACGCCGACAACGCCGTCGCCGAAGCGGACATCATCTCCTGTGCCACACCTGCCAGGTCTCCCCTGTTCGACCCCGCGCTGATCCGACCCTCTACCCACGTGAATGCGGTGGGGGCTTTCACCCCTGAGATGGCCGAATTGCCGCCCGACCTGCTCAACCGTGCGTATGTGGTGGTTGACGATTTTGAGGCCGCCGCCAGCGAGGCGGGGGACTTGATTCAGGCCCATCGTCACCCAGACACCACCCTTCGTGAATTGTTGGCCGGGACCAGTCCCGAGGTGAGCTCCGATGTGACCGTGTTCAAGAGTGTGGGGGTGGCGGCCCAGGATGTGGCGGCCGGTCACCGGGCGTTGATGAACGCGGCCGGGTCGGGGATTGGGAGGCTGTTGGACTGACGCTGGCGGGCCCCCTCCGGCTCGGCCGGCGCATTTCTCCCCCCAGGAGCGGTAGCGACGTTGGGGGGAGTACCGCCGAAGGCGGGGAGGGGGCACCCCTACGCGCTACGTGCGCCTCTGATCTCCAACGACTCCAGCAGATGTTGCGACACGTGGGCGATCTCATGGACCGCTTCCTCGAACGCCTCGACGTTGTGGGCAGCCGGTTTGGAGAAGCCCGAGATCTTGCGCACGAACTGGCGTGCCGCGGCCTCGATTTCCTCAGGTGGGGCGGCCACCGCGCCTTCCCTCAGAACCTTGATCGATCTACACATGCGGTGAAAGTTACCGGCTTCGCCGGCGCAGTCGCTCCAGTTCCTCCGAGCCAACTGCCAACGCCAGGGTGAGGGCAACCGTCACTTCTGCGGTGATGTCGCCGCTCCCGACCAGGGACCCGAAGAAGGCGAGCAGTCCGATCAGGGTGCGGGCCGCGTGCAGGCGATCAGCTCTCAGCGGGGTCTTCTTCCTCGAGTCCACCAGTGAGACCGGATCGAGCGGGTCCCGGAGGACCGCAATCAGGGCGAGGATCCCCAGAGCCAGGGTTAGCGGTGGTCGGATCGGAGGCAGTGACTCGGGGAAGGCGTCCGTGAGAGTGGCGACCAGCGAGGCGCCGACTGCGGCTCCAATTGCGGCGAGGGTTGCCTGATTCTTGTGAAAGTCGGCCATCCGATCGTCGAGATAGATGGCGATTGCCAGACCGAAACCGAAGACCCAGCCCAGAGCGGTGAAGGAGACGATGCTGGCCGCGACCACCATCGCCGCCAGGTCGCCCGGAAGTGGCCGCCGCCCGGTGGTCTCGACAACGAGGCGGGCGGCTAGGAGGGCAGCAGCGGTGACCAGGATGCTGATGTCGAATCCGAGCAGGGCGAGGGCGCCAGCGGTGACCGCCGCCAGCAGACCGGTGGCTTGGTGATCCGGGTCGAGCTCCCGTCCCAGACCCCACGAGGCGAACGTCGCGCCCCCAGCAAGGATCGGGAGCCAGAGGGTCCGATCCGCCGTCAGGGCAATGACCCCGCCCGCCGCGGCCGCCAACAGGGTGAGTGCACTGATGGCGACATTCGACGGCGATCTCGGATCGAGCGCCCGGGTCAGGTGTGAGCGGAAGGCCACGTCGCCCATTTTGGACCGACGATCGGGATTTCGTGGTTGTGTCGGTACCCTGCGCTCTGTGAGTAGTCCACTCGACAGTCTTCGCAAACTGCCGGCAGTGGGTGTCCTCGCCGAGCGCCAGATGGGTGGATTCTTGGCGATCTCGGCTCTGGTTGGCGTTGGCGCTGGTCTCGGGGCGGCTGCTTTGGTGGTCTTGGTCCGATGGATCCAGGAGTCCCTGCTACCGCTTGCCATCGACGATGGAAAGGCCTGGATCTTCCTCACCGTTCCTACAGGCTTCTTCGTGGCGTGGCTGATCGCCAAGCGTTTCGCACCTGAGGTGAGTGGGGACGGTGTTCCCCAGGCTGTCGCCGCGTTGGAGGTCCAGGGAGGACAGATGAGGGCTCGAGTCATCCCCCTGAAGATCCTCGCCACCGCCGCCACAGTGGGAATGGGTGGATCGGCCGGTAGGGAAGGCCCGATTGTCCAGATTGGCGCCGCGATTGGTTCGGTGATCTCTAAGCGATTCAACCTCGGTGAAGATCAGGTCCGTTCGCTGGTGGCGGCCGGTGCGGGGGCTGGCATCGGCGCCACCTTCAATGCCCCGATCGCCGGGATGTTGTTCGCCCTCGAGGTGATCCTCTCCTCCTTTGCGGCGCGCCACATGTCGGCCATCGTCATCGCTTCGGTGACTGCCGCGATCACCACGCAAATCCTGGTCGGCTCGGAGCTGGCCATCGCCGGTGGGAGTTACCGGCTCGGTAGCCCCCTCGAGCTGCTCCTCTATGCGGGGTTGGCGATTCTGGTGGTAGCGGTGGGGATCGCCTTTCTCCGACTCGTCGGTGGGCTGGAGCGCTTCGTGAGGGCCCGTGATCGGTCCCTTGGCCTGCTCCGCCCGATTGCGAGTGGTCTGTTGGTCGCCGGCCTGATCTTCCTCGAGCCCCGGGTGTTCGGCACCGGCCAGGCAGTGACCAATCAGATGCTTCGGGGCGAGGTCTCCGATGTCTGGTGGGTGCTGATCGCGTTGGCTCTGGTCAAGGCGGTCGCGAACGCTTTCACGCTCAATTCGGGCGCGTCCGGTGGGGCCTTCATGCCGTCACTGTTCATGGGTTCGGCACTCGGCACCGGATTCGCCCTCTTATTGGCGCCGGTATGGGGATTCTCCGATCTCAACAGCGGGGCATTTGCGGTGGTCGGGATGGCGGCGATGTTCGCTGTGGTGGGAAGGGCGCCGCTCACCGCGATCCTCCTGGTTTTCGAGGTGACCGGGGCCCGGGACTACCAGTTGATCCTGCCCTTGATGCTGACGGCCACCCTGGCCACATTCCTCGCCGAGCGATTTCATCCTGAGTCCATCTACTCGATGGCTCTCAAGGCAATGGGCATAAGTGTCCGTCGAACTGGAGAGGTCGACGTTCTCGACACCATTGATGTAGGTGCCGTCATGACGCGTCCTGCAGTGGTGGCCTCGCCCGCCGACAACCTGATCGCCTTGGAGAAGAGGCTGCGTGAGGCCCAATCTCACGGCGCTCCGGTGGTCGAAGACGGCAGTCTGGTCGGGATCATCACCATCTCCGACATCGCCCGGTTCGGCGAGGACTCGGACAGCAGCCAAGTCGGCGACGCAATGACACCACGTCCCGCGACGGTCACGGCGTCCACACGAGTTTCGAGGGCGTTGGAGCGGATGGCGGCTCTCGGCGTCGGACGGCTACCGGTCGTGGCCGAGGACGATCCCGCCAGGTTGGTCGGTATCTTCAGGAGGGAGGATGCAGTCCGCGCCTATCACGATGCCCTGACCGCAGCCACCGACGTTGAGCTGCACCGAGCCCGACTTGCCCAGCGCACAGGCGCCGGCGCCGGTTACTACGAGTTCAGAGTGCCGCCGGGCTCAATCGCAGACGGGCGGGCGATTCGCGAGGTTTCGTGGCCGGAAGGATCGACCTTGGTCTCGATAAGACGCGAACGGGACGTGATGGTTCCGACAGGTGAGACAGTTCTGCTTCGCGGAGATCTCGTCACGGCGTTCGGGACCTATACGTCCAAGGATCGGATGATCGAGCGTCTCAATGAAGGAGCCGACGAGGCCACTGCCGAGATTTCTCTCGCTGAGATCGAGGCCGAAGGAGAGTCAGGCGAGCCCGGCTAGGGCTTTCCGAAAGACTTCGACGATCTGAGCGCCGTTCTGCTGATCGCGGTCCTTCTCCGGGTTGTAGCAACACAGCGAGATCCCGATCAGGGCAGGGGAGGCGCAGATCGCTGACAACAACTCGGTCAACTCCGACCAGTCGAGCCCGTCGGGCACCGGGGCGTCGTTGGCGAAGAACAGCGACGGATCAACGATGTCGAGGTCGAGGTGGGCCCATATGTTGCCCGCCCCACCGGCGAGGGCGCCCGCCGCCCGGCGTCCGGCCTCACCGGGCCCAACCGAGCGCAGCTCGTCGGTGGTCAGGCAGGGGATCGGGGGGTCCACGTCCTCGGGCATCAGCATCCCATCGACCTGTGACTGCTCACGGTCGCGGTAGCCCAAGATCCAGACATCGGCTCCCGACACGCTTGCACCACCTGCGGCCTGGGCCCAGGCCGCAGGCCCCATCCCCAGGGCCACCGTGACCGGCATGTCCGCAGCCTCGCCCGATGGAGAGCTTGTCGCGTCGTACAGATCGAGATGCCCGTCGAGATGGGCGAGGCTCGCCGTGCCGCGGGCGTCGCGGACTCCAGCCAGGGCCCCGGGCACGATCGCACAACAACCTCCGACCAGAAATGGGCGCTCATCGTTGGCAAGGGTCTCGGCTACGACCCTCCGCACCTCGGCGGTGGTGGAACAGACATCGTCGAGAGCCACGACACCAGTCGCCGGATCGCGCCCCTCTGCCCTGATCCGGACCTGGAGATCGCCCTCGTCGCGGCCCAGGATCGCGTCGCCGAGCCCCAGCGAGCGCAGCGCGGCGGGGGCCAGCTCGGTGCCGCCGGGGCTACCGGCCGAGTCAACAGGCACGCCGATCATGGTGAATCCGGGCTTCATGGGCCAACGCTAACGAGGCAGGGATGGGATCGCCGCCTGCCCCTTCACAACGTAGGATTGTCAGATGGCCGACAGAGAGGTGTAGCTCAGATGGAGGGGGTAGGGGCGGCGATAATCGCCATCGTGGTCTTGGCGGTCGTGGTCGTCAGCTTGCGCAGGCAGCGCAAGAGGGCTGCTGCCGTTGATCTCGAAGACACTTCGTGGTTGAGGCGGGCTCCGGAGGAGCCGGAGCCACTCACCAAGCGCCTGGCGGTCGGTGAGTTTCATGTCTCCGGGCACGAGGCCCGGGTCGTCTTCGACGTCCCGCTTCCGGAGGAAGACGATCCGATTCTCAACGACTTGCTCGTCGACGAGGCAGTCGAGGTGGTCCGGGAGAAACGCCATGCGCTGCCAATCGATGGCGTGACTGAGATCGTCGTCTTTGCCGGGCGCGGCGTCTCGCGAGAGATCGGCCGGACGGCCCTCCCGGCTCCGGGCCAGCTGCCGGTGGCGATCCAGCCCGACATGCTCAATCTGACTCATATCGCCCGGGATCCGTTCGCCAGTCAGTTCGAAGACGACCCGTTGGCTCAGGTGGAGACGCGGGTGGATGTGCCCGCCGACGATCTGGGGCCGATCAGCAAGGAACTGAGGATTCCCCTTGGCTTGGAGCGTGGTCTGCGGACCCGTGGAGTCGACCCGACCACCGCATCGGGCCCCGAGTTGATCCTTGCCCTGCTCGAAATGTTCGGATATGAGGTGAATCCGCAGGTCGACGGGACCTTCATCGCGATCAAGGACAAGGTGAAGACCTTCATTCGGGTCGAGCCGCACGACGCGGGCTCTCACCCCGAGCTCGACGAGCAGGTTGTTCAGAAGTTCATCGTCGAGTTCGGCACTTCAGGCGCGGCAAGAGGTCTCCTGATCAGCGACAAGCTTGGCCCATTCATGATTCACGATGTCGAAGCGATGAATCCCCGGATCCGATTCGTGACCCGGCAGCGGATTCAGCGATTCATCGACTCAATGGCCCTCGGCTGAACATCGCGGGGCATACCGGGGGTGGGGGCTAAGCTGCGCGGGTAAGGAGGTCTCATTGCTCGGTCTCAGAGGCCAAGAATGGCTGATAATTCTGCTGATCGTGCTCCTCATCTTTGGAGCCCGAAAGCTGCCTGACCTCGCCCGATCGCTCGGTGCTTCGGCCAAGGAGTTCCGCAAGGGGATCGAGGAAGGATCCGAGACGGAATCGGACACGCAGACCCCGGAACCGCCACCTCCCACGGATTCCTAGGAACCGGACGCCCATCGCGGGCGTTGATGGACTAGGTGCTCCATGACGGAGTCCGTCCCACTCACCTGGGAAGAGGTCGCGCGTGTCTATGGCAGGAAGATCTACAACTTCGCCTACCGGCTCACCGGTAATCCCGACGACGCGGCCGACCTCGTCCAGGAGGTGCTCCTCAGAGTCCGCCGGGGCCTTGCCTCCTACCAGCCGGGAAGCTTCGAGGGCTGGTTGTGGCGGATCACGCGGAACGCGTTCCTCGACGATGTTCGCAAGCGCAATCGCAGGCCAATCGCTCCGCTCCCCGACGAGATCGATCGATGGGAGCTGGCCTCCACGCCGGGCTCGGACGTCGAGTACTCGCGGATCAGCCTGGGGGACGACATCCAGAAGGCCTTGCTCGAGCTCCCTATGGAGTTCCGGGAGGCGGTCGTCCTCTGCGATGTCATCGGCCTTTCCTACGAGGAGATTGCAGTCGCAGTCTCGGTTCCGATTGGGACAGTCCGCAGCCGGATCCACCGGGGTCGGAAGATCCTCAAGGAGCTGTTGACTTGACGCACCCCACCGAGCTGATCAGCGCCTATCTCGACGGTGAGTTGACCCGCTCCGAGGTCTCCGAACTCCAGGCGCACATGGTCTCATGTGGGAAATGCGTCGCCGACCTGGAGGGTCTGCAGAAGGTGAGGACATCGGTCCGATCTCTGCCATTGATCGAGCTTCCGCCGGGGCTGCTTGGCGATGCCGAGCCGGTTGTGGTCCCCCTTCGAAGGAACCGGGGCTTCTGGGTAGGTGCTGCCGCTGCCGGGGTCGCGGTGGTGATCGCGGTCGCAACCATGCTGACTCCCCAGCCCACCTCGTTGTCGGTAAACGACCTGAACAGTCGATTCGGGGCCAGAGTCTCGCTGGATCCCGCTTTCGGCCCGGCCAAGGTGGCGGTCCCCGACGTGAGGGAACTGACCGAATGAGACGTGCCATTGCCGTTGGGGTCCTGGTGACGCTGCTTCCTGCCACCGCGGCCTCGGCTGCCGACCTCGAAGAGCTGCTGGATCGGAGTCACGACGCCTCCTACTCCGCCGAGCAGGTGATCAGTTGCAACACCCCGGAGGGTGCTCGCGACGCGGTGGTCTCTCTGGAACAGGTGGGCGGCGAACTGCAAATATCGGGCGAAGTCGAAGTCTCATCGGGCTCAGGTGGATGGGCGCTGACAAGCGAGGGCTCGGTGGTCGACAGCGCTTCGGTTGAGACCGGGACCAACGACACCGATCCCACCTATCGGGTCGACGACGGAGCGGCGCACCCATTCCTGGAGCGCAAGGCGGGCCTGTACAAGCTGTACGCCGGTGACGTCCTTCGCGGGGAGCTCATCGTCGATGGTGCCACCGGTGCGCTGCTCAGCGTTGTCACCTACAACGCCGACGGTGAGGTCTACTGCGACCGCCGATTCATCGAGTTCGACCCGACGGCCCCGGACGTGGTTGCTCCCTCGGTCGCCAGCGACGAGGCGCTCGAGCCCAGCAAGGACGCAGCCGCTTTTCCCGAGACTCTCGGCACCTTCGAGCGTCTCGATATCTACGAGGACGGTGAGGGGCTGGTCTTCGCGTACTACTCAGACGGGTTCTTCTCGTTTGCGGTCTTTCAGACCCCGTCGGTGGTCGAGCTCACCGATCCCGGCTCCCTGACCCTCGATGGACTGGCGTACGGGCGATCATTCTCTCCCGGACAGGTGACCTACAGCTGGGAGACCAGAAACGGGGGGATGGCCCTGGTCGGTGACCTTCCGCCGGACATGCACCCTGAGATACTGGCTGGGCTCGATCAACCCTTCTCGCCAGGCATTCTGGGAAGACTCTGGCGCAACCTCTTCGGCTGATCAGACCTCGTCGGCTGATCGCTGCTCCACCATCCAGGCTTCGGCGTCATGGAGCGCTGCCAGGGTGGACTCCCCGATGTTCGGCGTTGCCTCGTACAGCTGGATCGGCCCCTGGGCGGAGAGATGTCCCGCCCTCATGAAGTGGCTCATCACTCGAGGCTCGATGCCACTCAAGTAGAGACGACCCCCGACGGTGCCGAGTCGAGCTGCGTAGTCAGTGAGGACTTTGAACGCCGTTGCTCCGAGTTCGATCCTTCCCCGCATCCTGAGAATCACGACCGGCTCGCTGGCTCCGGCAATCTCGGGAAGGCGGGCCTGAAGGGTTCGGGCACCGGCGTAGAAGAGGCTCCCGTAGGCGTTGAGGATGGTCACGTGGTGGCTTTCGAGCGAACGGGGAGCAGGATGCTCCACGAAGCTGTCCCCCGGTCCCGGCACCCACTCCACCACCCGAAGGTCCATCGCCTCCTGATTGAGCTGGAGCATGAGCGAGAGCACCACACCGATAGCGACGGCGGTCGGGATCGGTAGGAACAGTGTGGCGACGAATGTCGAGATCAGGGCGATCTGCGAATTGGGGCCGGTGCGAAGGATGCTCTTGATCTGGCCGATGCGGAGTGATCCGATGGCGGCCACGATCAAGATGGCGGCCAGCGTTGGCATCGCCACGCAGCCAACGACCCCAGAGAAGACGACCAGGATCATCAGCATCCAGACTGCCGGAGAAGATCGAAGCCCAACGGTCCCGGGCGCCGGCGCTCACGTTGAGTGCGGTCTGACCGACCGAACCGCCCACGCGCAGGCCGCGAAAGAAGCCCGAGGCAAGGTTGCCGTCCCCTTGGGCGATGAAGTCACGATCGGGGTTGGATGCCGAACCGTCTCGATTAGGCGCCGACTCGGCGACACCGGCTCCCTGAACGAGCACGATGGCGGCGATCGCCAATGCGGCGACTACCAGCGTGGGGTCAGGAGTGTGATGTCGGGCAATGCAGGGATGGGCAGCCCCTGCGGGATATCGCCGACATCTTCCACTCGGGCGATGCTGTCGACTCCCAGCACGAGGATGGTCGGGCAAGGCGAGAGCGATGATCGAGGCGTAGGCCCTGAGCGGAGTGCGCCCAACGATCACGATCAATGCCACGGCGCCGAGACCGGTCAGCAGCGACGCCATGTCGATCGAGGACGGATGGAACAGGACGTTGAGTGCCTTTCCCAGCGAGTTCGCCCCTTCGGCCTCGGCGCCGGTGAAGTGAGGTATCTGGCCGAAGATGATGTTGGCCGCCACTCCGGTCAGAAAGCCGATCATCACCGAGTGGGAGACGAATCGGGTGTAGCGACCGAGCTTCAGGATTCCGGCGACGATCATCAAGGCCCCGGCCATCAGGACCATCAGGAACAGAGCCGCCGCCTGATCCGCGGGATCGATCGAGCTCAGGGCAGAACCAGCGGCGAGCGCGGCGGCAGTCGTCGTGGTGATCACCATCAGTCGGGTGCTCGCCGTCAGACCGCCCTCCGATCGGGCCGGCGAAGCTGGCGTAGAGGCCATAGACCGGGTTGACCCCGACGAGAACCGCCGAGGCCATGCCGTCGGGAACACTTCCGATCGCCCCCGGCAGCCCTGCGACGGCGTCTTTCTGCAGGGTCCCCGATTTGGGGCGCACCGAAGCCCACCACCGAGAGATAGGGCTCATGTCAGTGACCGACCTCGGCTGCGTGCTCTTGGTCACTACGTGGCATGCGTCTCGCCTTCAACAGCAGGATCACGCTCAGAACCAGGATCCACACCGGAAAGACCAAGACCAGGAGTCTGCTCAGCGTCGCGCTGAGCAAAAGGAACAGGCCAACGAGATAGCCGGTCCAAATAAACCAGACGGGCAGGCTTCGGTTGCGTCGTGCGATGGTCGACGTGGTGAACACGAACATGGCTGCCATTCGCATCGCGAACACCAACACCAGTGCGGAGCCAAACTGTGGGAACTGGCGCGCCGTCCCTGGGTCGACCGGATAGTCGGCGAACTCGATGCTGACGGCGAGGACGGTTGACGCCGCGGCGCCGACGAGAAACAGACCGATGAAGATGATGGCGCTCACCAACTGCACGTTCGAGAACAAGGCATCCTCGGCTCCTGAGGTGCTGCGAGCGAGCCACATCCGCAGTGCCACCGCGAACCAAAGAAAGGCGATGGCGGCGAACGGCATCAAATACAGGCCGACCAGGACCACGAGCCGCCGCTTGTCGGACTCGTAGAAGTCCACGAACTCCTCGTCCGGCGATCTCGGTCCGGGGATGCGGGTGAGAAGCCAGAACGAGAGCAACAAGAGCGCTGCCTGGACTATCCCCAGCCAAGCGGTGAGGATGGCGGCGCGTCGGGTGGCGGGCATCCCCGTGTCCGGATTCCTCGGTGTGGCCTCTTCACCTGTTGTCATATCACGTGCGGGCGAAGTTAGCCCGATGCCCAAGGCCGTCGAGTGCCCGTGACGCCAACGGCCCGGTCTAGCGTGCGGGTATGGCAGACCCTCCTGACGAGGAGCAGACGGCACCAGCCGGCGAGCAGTCGGAAGACACTCCCGGTCGGATCGCCCGGGCGAAAGTCAGGGCGGATGCAGGCCAAGCGGGTCGGAGCCGAGATGCTCGCCCGTGAGGAGGCCCATCGGGTTTCGGTGCGGGTTGCTGTGGAGACCTTCAATCGTGACCGGCGGTTCGCAGGCGGCTTGTTGGCGGGCGGCCTCGCCTTTCGACTGTTCCTGTGGCTGCTCCCGTTTTCGCTGGTCGTCGTGGCTCTCCTTGGTGGTGTGTCCAGCGGTTGGAATCGGCCGACTTCGGACCTCGCCGAGAGCGCCGGCCTTTCAGCAGCGGTTGCCGGCACCGTTGCCAAGGCGGTCCACGATTCTGAGCAAGGTCGCTGGTACCTGCTGTTGGTGGGCGTTTTCTTCACCCTGTGGGCAGGGATGGGGGTGGTGAAGGCGCTTCGCCTGATCTCGGGATTGGCCTGGGAGGTGCCGCCGAAGATGAGCCTCAATCCGGTGGCCTCCTCGGCCATGGTTTCCGTGATCGTCGCGGTGGTCTTCGCCGGGCACCTGGTGGCCGCTTGGATGCAAAGCGGGCCATTTGCCAGCGACTTCTTGGCTTTCGTCGGGGAAGGCGTGTTCCTGTTCGCGGTTGCGACCTGGGTGTTCTGGAAGCTCCCCCATGCCACCGAGGCCAGCTGGCTGGCGATGGTGCCTGGTGGTGTCCTGGTCACCGTTGGAGTCCTCGTGACCCGCCTGGCGACGGCGGTCTATTTCGCCGGCCGGCTCGACCGGGTCGACGATCTGTACGGCGCCCTCGGGGTGGCTTCGGTGTTCCTGGCGTGGCTGTTCATCATTGCTCGGCTCTGGGTTGCAGGGTCCAGCCTCAACTCATCGACCTACATTGCCTCCACGATGAAGCCGTCCGATGAGTGAAGCTTTCTTCTGGGGGTTGTTGGGCGCATCGTCTCTGGTCCTTGGAGCGTTGGTCGTCTTCGTCCATGGACCGGCGAAGCGACCACTCGGCCTGATCATGGGCTTCGGGGCCGGAGTGCTGCTCAGCGCCGTGTCATTCGAGTTGATGGACGAAGCCTTGACGTTGGGCGGAGGCCAAGGCGGGACCATCCTCGGGTTTTTCAGTGGCGCCCTTGTCTTCTACGCAGGGGATTCGCTGATCGCCAAGATAGGGAAGGGGGCTGAAAGCGAAGGGTCATCGGGAATGTCGATCGTGCTCGGCGCCGTTCTCGACGGTATCCCCGAGTCAGCGGTGCTCGGGCTCACCATTCTCCAGACTGGCTCGATCGGGGTGTCGATGCTGGTGGCGGTGTTCATATCCAACGTTCCGGAGGCGATAGGGGCGTCGAGTGATCTGCTCAAAACAGGCTGGAAAAGGTCCCAGATTCTTGCGCTCTGGAGCGGAGTGGCGGTAGTCAGTGCCATATCCGCCGCCCTTGGCTACGCACTGCTTGCCGATTCTCCTCCTCAAACGCTTGCTTTCGTCCTTGCGTTTGCTGCGGGATCGATCCTCACCATGTTGTCGACCTCGATGATCCCCGAGGCCTTCAAGGATGCGCGGCGGCCGGTGGGGCTGGCGACGACGCTCGGTTTTGCGGTCGCCCTCACCATCAGCTGGCTTGCCGGCTAGTTGGTAGACCGAGTCGGTCGTCAGGTCCATCCATCCAGTAGCACTCGTGCTGCCCATGATGTCGGATCTCGTAGCTCGTCGGCGCTGGGCATTCGAGTCGGGTCCGACCACAGGGTCTCCAATGCGTCCTCTCCGTAGCGACGCTCGACCTCCTGGTTGAACTCGTCACCCAGTCGTGTCAGCTCCGGGGGAACCGGGCCGACTCCGATGAGTTCCCGACCCTCCGCCTCCGACCTCGCCAGGTCGCGCTCCGCCGTGATGCGGTCGAAGCCAGGAGAGAGCTCGCCGAGTGCCCGCCGCGCCAGGAGTCGGGCGCAGCCGGTCATGGCGCCGAGAAAAGCCTCGAGCTCTCGCTTCGGGCCTTCGGCCTCCTCGCCACCGAGAATGCTCTCGATTCCGCCGGCCCGGGCGATGGCCTCCTCGACCGCTGCCGGGTCGGTTCCGCCGGCCATCAGGCCGCTGAGCTGGGTCGGATCGATGCGGACCGCGTCGGCGTAGTTGGTGAGGAGGTGGTCGAGATGATCCTGGATCCAGGGCAGTTGGGAAACCGCTCGAAAGGCGACCTCATTGGCCACGACCCAAAGCCGGACCTCTTTCCGGTCCAGGCTCCCTGATCGGGTGAGAGTTTCGATGTTGGGGACTATCACCGCGAGGTGGCCGGGTCGATCCTGAGGAAGGCCGGCATCGAACGAAGCCACGATCCAGGAGGAGAGCGAGCCAACGAGGGAGCCGACCTGAAGGCCGACAATTGCGGGCGTCATCTGGGCCATGAGTGGGGCGACCGGCCCTTCGGCCACCACCGACGAGGCGAAAGGCTCGACCAGCGGACCGTAAGTCTCGAGGTTCTTCTCGGCCCAGCCCCGGGGGTCGGTCGGATAGACGTCAGACGCCGGGATGATGCGGAAGGGGGCAACCATCTCCACCCGATACTCAGCAAGCCGGGCGAGCTCACGGAACTCTTCGGCGGCCCAAGGCTCGATTGGCTGCGGTTCGCCCGACAGATGGCGCGCCACCTCGGCGGCGAGCTTCCAGTTGACCGGCCCCGGTTGGTCGAATAGGTCGAACAGCTGAGAGAACAGGTCGTCGCTCACGGCTCGTATTTTCCCAGAGTCACGGTCAGGTTCATGTCGCCATCGGATCTGGTGATGCCAACGATCGTCTCATCTCCTGCACGGTGCCTTCGCAACTCGGTCAACAGGCGCTCCAACGTGTCGATCGGAACCCCGTCGAGCGCCACGATCACGTCGTTGACCTGGCCCCCAGCTGCCTCGTAGGCGTCGTCGGGCGTCACTTCATGGACGAGCACCCCGACCGGGTACTCGGCTTCGGACTCCTCTGCGAAGTAGGTGCCGCCGTTGATTCCGAGGAGGGCGTGGTTCACCGTGCCCGATTCGATGAGGTCGTCGGCCACCTGGGTTGCCATGTCGATCGGGATCGCGAAGCCGAAGCCTTCGGCAGCCACGTCGGATACCGCGATGGCAGTGGTGATTCCCACGACGCGGGCGTTCTCGTCGACGAGGGCCCCACCGGAGGACCCGTGGGTGATCGGGGCATCCGTCTGGACCAGCCCGTAGAGGAAGGTTCCGGCCTCGACCTCGAGCCACCGATCGAGGGCGCTGATGATGCCTGAGGTCACGGACGGCCCTCCCATCAGCGCCAACGGGTTCCCGATCGCCACAGCCATGTCCCCAACAGTCAATGCGGCCGGATCACCGATGTCCATCGGGGTGAGATCTTCCCTGGTCACGCGGAGCACTGCCACGTCTGTCAGCGGGTCGGTGCCGATGATCTGCGCCGGGTATCTAGCCCCATCGGCGAAGACCACGGTTACCTCCTCGGCGCCTTCGACGACGTGATCGTTGGTGATCAGATATCCGTCCGAGCCGTAGACCACGCCGCTGCCGCCGCTCTCGCCGAGCAGGCCCGACACTTCCACGGCGACGATCGAAGGGATCGCATGCTGGGCGATGTCGGTGGCCGAAGCCCTGACCGCGAGCGGAGGCGGAGTGCTCGTCGGGGGCGGGGTTGTCACCGTGGGTGGGGGAGGATTGGTGGTCGTCGTCGGCTCTGCGAAGACACCGGTGGACCCGAGGATGGCAAAGGTGACACCTGTTCCCAGCAATGCGCCACCGAGGATCCCGAGCACGAGGGTCCAGGGGTCGAAGCGTTTCCGACTGGCTTGCGCCGGCTCGGCGGGCTCCTCGAACGGGATTGTTGGCTCAGGCCCTTCGGGTCCCTGGATCGTCATAGGCTTGGGATTGTATGGAGCAACCCGCGCAACGGATCAGGGTGTCGGTCGGGGAGGGGGCAATCGACGCCGCCGGCCTCCTGTCCGAGGTTGGCCGCCCCGATTCAGGAGCGACGGTCCTCTTCCTGGGGACGGTGCGTGACCACTCGGATCTTGTCGAGAATGTGACCCATCTCGAGTATGAGGTCTATGCCGGGGTGGTCGAGACCTCGATCAGGGAGATCGTCGACGAGGCGAGCGAGAAATGGCCACTGCTTTCCGTTGCGGTCGAGCACCGGTCCGGGGTGGTGACATTGGGTGAGGCATCCGTGGCTGTCGCCGTCGCCACCGGCCACCGCGGGGATGCCTTCGAGGCGGCCCGTTTCATCATCGACGAATTGAAGACCCGCGCCCCGATCTGGAAGAAAGAGCACTGGCCCGGCGGCGCCGAGTGGAGCCAGGGCTCCTAGGGGCTGGGACGCCTGTTTCCTAGGTGCATGGAACGTCGGATATGGCCGTTTCTGCATTGAGTAACGCCACGGTGAGAAACGGGTGGGCCTGAACCTGCTTTCTGAATGCAAATACGCCACATGTGGCGGCCCCTGCATCAGGAAGCCCGTTTTACGGCCGGGGGTACTCCCCGACCAGGCGCCAGGCCCCGGGAAGGAGGAGGCCGGCGGCGGCGGCCTTGATCAGGTCACCGATGAGGAAGGGGACCACCCCGGCCGCGATCGCCTCACTGACGGTCATGTCGAAGGTGATCATCAGGCCGATCACACCGAAGAAGTAGATGATGAACGAGCCGAGGACGAACGCGGTGAACATGGTGGGGAACGTCCGGTCCTGACGACGCTCGGCCATGAACCCGACCACTCCGGCCGCCACGATGAAACCAATCAGGTAGCCGCTGGTCCCAGCGGCCTGGGCGGCGTCCCAACCGGCCGCACCACCCGCATAGATGGGAAGCCCCAAGGCTCCGGCCGCGACGTACACCAGCTGGCCGGCGGCGCCCAGCGTCATCCCCAGGGCGGCTCCGGTGAGAAGGACGGCGAACGTCTGACCTGTGATCGGAACCGGCGTAAACGGGAGATGGATCTCCCACTGGGCCGCGAGAGCCGTGAGTGCCGCCGCACCGATGACCAGGAGGACGGACGTGACCCGGGTTCTTGGCAACACCCTCTGAGAGATCACTGCGGCTGACGTCATCTCTTTATCTCCTGGAAACCGTCGGTGTGCAACATTACGTCCAAGACCTCTACTTCGCCGTGACAGTTACGATTTCGACCGTGGAAGACGAGAGCAAGCGCAGCTCTTCCTGGCCCCTCTACCTGGTAGGGGCCTTGTTTCTGATGGGCGCGCTGGCACTGGCCGCGTGGAACATCGAGCTGCCCTATCTCGCCTTCTCCTCCGGGCCGGTGTCCGATGCGGCCGATGCCGTCACCGCCAAAGACGTGGAGACTTTCCCACCCAACGGCGAGTTGCTGATGCTGACCGTCGTGAGCCAGGACGTGAATCTGTTCGAGGCATTCATCGCGGGCCTCGACCCCACCATCGACCTGGTACCCAAAGAGGCCTACCAGGCACCCGATGAGACCGACGAGGAGTATCGCCAGCGGGTTCTCGCTCAGATGGACGATTCGGAACAACGGGCGATCACAGTTGCTCTTGCCTATCTGGGGTACGACATGGTCCCCATCGACGTGCGGATCACCGACCTCATCGACGACGCTCCATCCTCCGAAGTGCTCGAGATCGGCGACTCCGTGAATTCATTCGACGGCGTCGAGATCGTGAGCGGCACCGACCTCACTGACGCGCTCCAGGGCCATCATCCGGGGGACATGGTCGACGTCGGGATAACCAGAGAGGGCTCTGACAAGACAGTCGAGGTCGAACTGGCGGAACGCCCCGATGAGCCGGGCCAGGCCATGATCGGAATCACCGTCGGCGAGTTGACCGAGCCACCGTTCCCGGTCTCGATCGATGCCGGCGCCGTCGGGGGGCCGTCGGCGGGAATGATGCACACTCTCGCCATCGTCGACACGCTGACTCCGGGCGAGCTGACCCAGGGGCACGTGATCGCCGGCACCGGGACCATCGCCTACGACGGCACGGTGGGGAACATCGGCGGCATCCGTCAGAAGATCGTCGGGGCGGAAGCCGCCGGCGCCGAATACGTATTGGTTCCCGAGGGCAACTACGACGAAGCGCTCACCGCCGAGCGGAAAGCGATCAAAATCGTCCCTGTGGGCTCGCTCCAGGACGCTCTCGACTTCCTCGAAACTCTCGACGCCGTCTAGCCAAAGCGCGACGAAACACCGGGGGGTCGGTATCTTTCGAGTCTGATGGAGCCTGACCTCGCCCCCGAGGAGATCCGCCGCGCACAGTTTCGGACCGTGCTGAGGGGCCTCGATGCCGCCGAGGTCACCCAATATCTCGAGAAACTGGCAGGTGAAGTCGAGACTCTCATCGAGCAACGCGACCGTCTCGCGTCCCGGCTCGGGGAATATGCCGATCGGGATCTGAAGACCGAATTCGATGATGTCGGCCGCGAAGTTGCCGCAGTGCTCCAGTCGGCCCGGGAGGCCGCCGAGTCGATGCGGGAACGGGCAAGTCTCGACGCCGCACGCTGGCGCGCCGAGTCGATCGGAGAGGCCGAGACCCTGCTCAGTGACGCGAGGAACGACGCCGAAGCCCTGCGTGGAGACGCCTGGGCCACCGGGTCCGAGCTGATCAACCAGACCCATGCCGAAATCCGCCAGATGCGCCAGGACGCGGAACGTGACCTACTGACTGTCATGGGGGAGGCGGAACGGGAGGCGCACCGTCTCACTTCGGCTGCTCGTCGGGAGGCCGAGGACATCCTGCGCGCCGCGACCATGGATGCGGAGAAGACCGCTGCTCAGGCGACGAAGCGTCACGACGAGATGATCGAGCAAGCCCACCGGGCGGCCGAGTCAGCCCAGGAGCGCACCAGGGCGCTCGAAGAGCGCCGCGAGGAATTGCTCGAGGAGTTGGAGCATGCGCGGGCAACCCTGAATCGCCTGGAAGGCACCTTGGACGAGCGGCGGGAAGGCCTCAATATCGTCGCCGAGCCGAGCACCAGCGTGAGGATCGTCACACCAACACCCCGTCATGAGCCCGAGGCGCCTCCACCCCGGACCACCTGGCAACCCGGCGAGACGGTGCGGATCATCCAGACCGGCCAGCGAGATCAGTCGGATTTGGAGCCGCTTGCCGCAGAAGTGGCGGCGGACGTGGAGCGAATCAAGCAGCGCGAGGCTGAGCCCGAGCCCGAGCCCCAGCCCAGCCCGAAATCGAGGAGTCTTCGCCGCCCGAGCCGGTGCCCGAGGCCGAGGAGGTTGTCGAACCGGAATCTGAGGTCGAAGCTCCGACAATTGAGCCGCCAGCGACCCAGTCGATCTCCGACGATCTCGGTGCCCTATTTGCCGCATTGCGCGGCGGCGACACAGGCGAGCGACCGCCTACTCCCGCTCCGGTCGAGCAGTCTCCCGAAATCGTGCCGGCAACGGATCCGCCGCCCTCGCCCGCAGCCAACTTCGTCGTGCCCGCGACCGAGCTGTCGGGTTGGCTGGACGAGAGGGACGTTCGCTTGCTCCCGATCACCAATCGCGCCCTCCGAGGCGTGAAGAAGGCGGTGACCGATGCGCAAAACATCGCACTCGACAATCTCCGAACCGAGGACGAATGGCGACCCGACGGCGGTCTCCTCGCTGACACCCTGCGAGCGGACTTGATCGGGCTGTGGGCCGAGAGCTATTCGGCAGGTCACACCGTGGCCGAGGAGATGACCGGCCTCCGTCTCAAGCGGCCAGAGACCCCGCACTCCGATGCGGCCGACGGGTTCGGTGAAGCTCTCTCGTCTGCGATCGACCACGCGCTCGCCGCGGCAGGCGACGGCCAGCGCGAGCGGCAGTCGGCTGCCTCCAGGGTGTTTCGCGGATGGAGAACCGACGAAGCGGAGCGCCGAATCAGGGAGCTCGCCTTCCGCGGGTATCACCTCGGTGTTCTGGAGTCGGTTGGCGCCAAGGGTGAGATCGAATGGGTGGCCGGTGGGGTTCCCTGCAGTGCCTGCCGTGATGCGGCATCGGACCCTGCTGCCAACGTGCCGCCGGTGCACTCCGGCTGCGGGTGCACACTGGTCGCCGTTTCCTAGGCGGGCGCCCCGTCGGGGATCGCCTGATCTCAAAGATCTCGTAAGCATTACCCTCGCTTCTGATGTTCACCAGGGCTCCCGCTGACTATCCGGCGGATCGCCGTCGTCCACTGACGGTCATCGTGGTTGTGGTCGCGGTGGTTTATCTGGTGCTGACTGCCCTGGGCACGTTGTGGACCGACTTCTTGTGGTTCGACTCCATCGGCTACGCCAGCGTGTGGCAGCGGAAATGGGGGATGTCGATCTTCCTCGGTGCGGTCGGGATCGCGGTTGCCTTCCTGATCCTGTGGCTGAGCCTGCGCCTGGTTGACCGCTTCTCACCGCGTTGGGCTCCATTCGACCTCAGCGAGGAAGAGGAGCTGATCGAGCGGTTCCGAGAGTGGATGGAGCCGCGGGTCCGCCAGGTCCGGTTCTGGGTCACCTCGTTCCTGGCCGTGCTGTTGGGGCTGACCGTTGCCTCCTGGCGCGAAGACGTCTTCCTCTTCATGAACGCCAAGAGCTTCGGGGTGACCGATCCAATCTTCGGCATGGACGTCGGCTTCTATGTCTTCCGCCTCCCGTTGTGGACGGAAATGGCGGACTGGCTCTTCAACGCCCTGGTGCTGGCCACTTTGATCGTGGTGGTCTCCCACTACTTCAACGGTGGGATCCGCTTCACGGGCAGGCGATTCACTGTCGCCCGCGGGCCGAAGACCCATCTCTCGGTGATGCTCGCCCTGATCGCCCTGGTCCGAGCGGTGGTCTATCGCCTGGACATGTTCGAGCTGATGCTGTCCGACCGGGGCAGCTTCTTCGGGCCGGGATACACCGACATCACAGCCCGGCTCCCTGCGTACCGGCTTCTAATCCTGGTCGCACTGGTTGCGGCAGTGCTCTTCATCGTCAACATCTTCCGTCAGGGCTGGACCCTGGCTGCGGTGGCGGTGGGGTCATGGATCATCGTGGCGGTCGCTGCCGCCGCCATTTACCCGGCAATCGTCCAACGTCTCCAGGTGGTCCCCGCTCCGCTGGCCAAAGAGACCGAATACCTCCAGCACAACCTCGCATTCACCCGCGCCGCCTGGGGCTTGGATCAAGTGGAGGTGAAGCCGTTTGCGGCCGCCGAGGACATCACCGCCGAAGACATCGCGGCCAACCAATCGACCGTGGACAACCTGAGGATCTGGGCCCCGTCAGTGCTGCCGCTCACCTACAAGAACTTTCAGGAGCTCCGCAACTACTACAACCTGTCGCTGGTCGACACCGATCGCTACATCAATGACGGTGTTCCCACCCAGGTCATGCTGGCGGTCCGCGAGTTGGAAGAGCAGAACCTTCCCCGTGACGATTGGCAGAACCAGCGCCTGATCTACACCCACGGTGTCGGAGCGGTGGTCAACGCGGCCGCGGTGGTCAATGCGGACGGACAGCCCCAGTTCCTGCTCAAGGACGTTCCTCCGGTGGCCTCCGTGCCCCAACTGCAATTGGACCAGCCACGGGTCTACTTCGGAGAGACCTACGAGCCGGGACGGCCAGTGATCGTCGACACCGGTGACGCTCCCCAGGAAATCGACTATCCGCTCCAAGGCGAAGGCACCGAATACAACAGGTACGACGGAGACGCCGGTGTTGGCCTGACCAGCATCTGGAAGAGGATCGCCTTCGCTTTTCGTTACCGGGACCTCAACCTCTTGATCTCGAATGAGATCCGTCCCGAGAGCCGGGTCCTGGTGGAGCGCAACATCCGCCAGATCGTCGAGGACGTAGCGCCGTTCCTTCAGGTCGACACCGACCCCTATCCGGTGATCATCGACGGGCGGATCTTGTGGGTGCTCGACCTCTACACCACCTCCAACCACTACCCGTATTCACAGCCGTTGACCCGTGAGGCTGTCGGCCGTCTTGCTCGATCGACGATGCTCAGGCCGGGCGTCAATTACATGAGGAACTCGGTCAAGGCCGTAGTCGACTCCTATGACGGTGACGTCACCTTCTACCTGAACGACCCCGAGGACCCGATCGCCCAGGCTTGGTCGGAAGCATTCCCGGGGCTGTTCAAGCCCGCCGCTCAGATGCCCGACGGCTTGGACGACCACCTTCGCTACCCGCAGGACCTGTTCCGGGTCCAGGGCCAGCTCTATCTCGAATACCACGTGACCGACTACACCGAGCTGTTCTCGGGGAATGACGCCTGGTCACTTCCGAAGGACCCTTCCACCATTTCAAGAGGCACCGGGAACGGGTCTGAGCTGCTATTCGGGGACGACGACGGGAGCACCTCGGGGACACCGCGCTATCGGGACGAGATCCTGCCCTATTACATCCTGACCAGCCTCCCCGGAGAGGCCGATCTGTCATACCTGCTGCTGCAGCCGTTCACCCCCTCGACCAAGCCGAACATGGCCAGCTTCCTCGTCGCCGACTCGACTCCGGGCCGTTATGGCCGACTCATCGATTTCAGGATGCCCCAGGGCCAACTTGTCGACGGGACGCAGCAGGTGGGACAGCGAATCGAGCAGGACGCCGAGATATCCCAGCAGTTCACCCTGTGGGACAGCCAGGGCTCGCAGGTGATCAAGGGGGACATGTTGGTGGTCCCGATCGAGGACTCGCTGATGTATGTCCAGCCGATCTTCCTCAAGGCCGAGGAGGGTGGCTTCCCCGAGTTCCGCCGGGTGATCGTCGTCTATGGCGACCAGGTCGAATGGTCCGAGACGCTCGAGGGCGCTTTGGGGCTGGTCTTCGGCGGTGAAGGCGCCCAGCCCGATGAGCCCACCTCCCCCGACGGCGCCACGATCGAGGCGTTGTCTCGATCAGGCCGCCGACGCATTCGCCAATGCCGACGGCGCTCTCCGCGAGGGCAATCTCTCGGAGTATCAGCGGTGGGTCGACGAGGCGCAGCGGCTTCTGGAAGAGGCCAAGTCGCTGGTCGATGGCTCGGTGGAAGCCGTCACGGCCTCGATCAGCTGATCATCTAGCCTCATACACCTCGATGTGTATCATGGTGTCTATGAGCAGGACCAATATCGACCTCGACGACCGTCTGGTCGAGATGGCGATGGAGCGCTACAGCCTTCGCACCAAGAAAGAGGCCGTCGACCTTGCACTGCGACGACTGGTCGGTGGGGTGATGACTAAGGAAGAGGCCTTGGCCATGGAGGGATTCGGATGGGATGGGGACCTGGACGAGATTGGCGGGGTGGTGGTGATCGAAGAGTGGGACTGACGACCCTCATCGACACCTCGGCCTGGGTCGAATATCTCAGAGCCACAGGCTCTCCGATCAACATCGCGGTGCGTTCGATGGTGGGTTCTAGTGACGCCCGGATCGCCACCACCGACGTGGTGATCATGGAGCTTCTCTCCGGAGTGAAAAACCCGAACCACATAGGCACCGTGTGGGCTTTGATGAACCGATGTCTCATGCTTCCGACCAGACCGCTGTTCGACTACGAAGTGGCGGCTGAGCTCTACAGACGCTGCCGGGGGGCTGGTTTCACCCCGGCCAACAGCAATGACCTGCTGGTGGCTGCGGTGGCCATCGGGAAGGAGGTGCCGGTGTTGGCAGCCGACGCCGACTTCGAAAGGATCGCCTCGGTCTCCGATCTGTCCCTGGCGCCGATCTGACCGCATTCCTCACAGTCGGCCCCATCCTTCTATCGTGGGGCCGCTCCCCAAGGAATCCATGGCAAAAGACGAAGACGAATACATACGGATGCGCGGCACAGTGGTGAAGATGCTCCCCGACTCCACCTTCGAAGTGAAGTTGGATAGTGGGTTCGAGTTGCTCGCCAAGCCTTCTGGCCGTATGCGCCGTGGCCGGGGCATCCGCGTCCTCCCGGGCGACACGGTCGACGTCGAGGTCTCGACCTACGACCCGACTCGGGGGCGCATCGTCTGGCGTTACCGCTAGACACAAACATTCATCTCGCGGCAACCGAATGGGTTCCTCGCGCTGATGGAATTTGTCACACCCCCGTCCGATCATGTCGGATATGGGGTTGCTCTTGAATCTGGTGGCCGGGGTCGCGGCGGTTCTGATGGTCGTCGTCGGGGTCTACTCGATGATCGCCATCTGGTGGGACGAACTCGACTGAAGGTCACGATCGGTAGCGTTTGGGGATGAAGGTTTCCAACGTCATCCTGCGCACAAACGACCTCGACCGATTGGTTGGCTTCTGGTCGGACCTGGTTGGGCTGCCGTTGCTCGGTCGATTCGAGGCATTCGCTTTCCTCGACGCCGGATCGATCCAGCTGGCACTGAACCAGGTCGACGATGCGGTGGAAGATCATTCGATGACCGAGGTCGTCCTAGAAGTCGATGACATCACTTCCGCCTACAACGACATGATGAGTCGCGGGGTCCCATTCGAGATCGAGCCCAGAATGGTCACCTCGGACGGATCCCGAAATCTGTTGGCGGCTCACTTCTACGATCCCGATGGTCACGCCGCCAGCATCACCGGGTGGGTGCCGATTACCTCGGGTTAGTAGCCGAACTACTGCGCGGTGTAGGCCCCGTCCACCAGGTAATAACCCCCGGTGCAGAAGGACGCCTCGTCGGAACAGAGGAAGGCGACCAGGTCGGCCACTTCCTGAGCAGTGCCCAACCGCTGGATCGGGTGCATCGCGGCGATGGCACCGAGCGTGGCCTCGTCCAAGTTGTTGTCCAACAGCGGGGTCCGGATGAAGCCGGGTCCCACCGAATTGACCCGGATTCCCTTCGCTGAGTATTCGATGGCCGCGGTCTTGGTGAGGCCGAGCACCCCGTGCTTGGCTGAGACGTAGGCCGGCGAATTGGCGAAAGCGACGCTTCCGAGGATCGAGGCCATGTTGACTATGGCTCCACCGCCACTCTCGAGCATCGCCGGGATCTCGTAGCGCATCCCGTAGAAGACGCCGTCGAGATTGATCCCCATGACCTGTCGCCAGCTGTCGAGTGGGTACTCGCCGGTTGGGGCCTGGGCACCGCCGATGCCGGCGTTGTTCACCGCGATGTTGAGCCCTCCGAATGTCTCGACGGTGCGCTGGACCATCGCCTCGACCTGCGTGGCGTCCGACACATCGACCTTCATGAAGGCGGCGGTGCCGCCTGCGGTCTTGATGGCGTCGGCCACTCGTTGTCCGTTGAGCTCGTCGTAGTCGGCGATCACGACTCTCGCTCCGCCGTGGGCGAAGGTCTCGGCACATGCCTCGCCGATACCTGATCCACCGCCGGTGATGATCGCCACTTTGTTCGCGAAGCCGTACGTAGCCATGGTCGAACCTCCACTCGCTTACTGGTATAACCATGCCCAATGCCTCGAGGATTGGGTAGGGCCGATGGTCCCGCTCCGCAGACATTGGTGGGCCGGTTAGCTCCTGTCGTAGTCCTCGAAGTCCGGCCAAGCGGCGATGTCGACGCCGTGGTTGTCGGGGGA
>CAVRWT010000021.1:0-230428 GCA_963724825.1 uncultured Acidobacteriota bacterium | reverse complement strand
GCAAGGCCCACGGGAGAATGTCGGAAAGGGAGTTTCCACCTTCGGAAACGATGAGCGACACGTACACAGCCAGCATGGCGAACCCGAGAACCGAGGCACCGATCGACCAGAGCCGACGCTGCAAGAGACTCAGTTCAGCCATAAGACCACGATACCCATTCCCCATCGGACACCAGAGTTGGCTCTGAGCCGTCGGTCGAGAGGACCCAGATCCCGGATTCAGTGCCGATCGTCCCTGGCAGCGCCAGCGTGGAGGAATCGGGCGACCAGAGACGGAGTGACTGCGCGTACTGATTGAAGAACGGCAGAACCTCGCGGAAGTATGAGATGGGGAGAGTCATGGTGGCGAGCAGGCTTGTCTCACCGGCCTTCCACACCGAGACCTCGACCTCTCCGCTTTCCCCCAGGAGACGGAGGAGAAGAAGGGATTCCCCGTCGGGGCTCCAGAAATAGCCGACCGACGTTTCTTCCAAGGCCACGTCGACCTCGCCGGTGGTCATGTCGAGCACCGACACTGCGTTTGAGGCGATCTCCGCTGCCGGCACCAGGGCCACCGTCGATCCATCGCCCTCCTGAGCCACGAAAGACTCGACTGCAACCTTCGTGCCTTGGGGGTTGGCCACGAAGATCACTGGCTCCCCGGCAAGAGTGGCAAGGAGACGGTCGGCGTCTCCCACCGGGTCGACCAAGCTAAGACCCTCTTCGCCGAAGTGGACGATCCCGGCCGGGGTCCAATAGGGGGCCTGATAGACGGCCGCGGTTCCGCCCAGGTCGATCAACTGCTCCCCAACGGCAATGGTCCCGAAATCGTTGGCTCCAACGTGGACCGCCATGTTCGTGCTCTGCGGATCCCAGGAGAAGTAGAAGGGCGTTCCGGAACCGATAGGAGAAGCTGTGTAGCTCTCCATGTCGACCACTTCGAGGACGACGCCCTGCACCCCTCCGTAAAGGATGCCGACTTGAGACCCGTCTGGCGACCAGCTCAAATAGAAGGGCAGCGATGAAGTCGGAACCAAATTGGGGTCACTTCCATCTCCGGCACTGGAACCGACCCCAAACCCGGCGCCGCTGGCCTCACCCCATACCAGGCGATCACTTACCGGTGACCAGACCGGCTGGAAGTAGCGGGCGGTCGGGCCCTTGTCGGTCAGCTGAATCGGGTTGGAGCCATCGGGATCGAGGGTGAAGATGTTTCCCTCGCCGTTCACCACCACCAAACGCTCGCCTCCGCCAGGGGAAGTGCTCCCCCGTGTTGTGGGCACCGTGGTGACGGTGACCGATGTGGTGGTAGTGGTCCCCAGGTCGATCGAGGCTGCGGGGCTCGGGGTCTGGGCGCTACCGGTGCAGGCGGCGAGGACCAAGACCATGGCGGAGGCCACCAGAAGCGCTCGCCTCGACATCTTGGTTGGAAGGGTACTGACTGCTGTACATCGCGTCGTGAGGTGCCCCCTCCGTCGCCTTCGGCGCCACCTCCCCCAACGTCGCTTCGCTCCTGGGGGAGGAAATGCGCCGTCCATTTCTCCCCCCAGCGAACGGAGTGAGTGTTGGGGGGAGAGCCGGCGAAGCCGGGAGGGGGGCCACTTGCCCCGGCCTACCAAACATCAATTCACGTGCCCGAACGTCCGATAAACCAGCAATGACTTCACCGCCGGGCATCGGTGGCAACGAACGGGACCGAAAGGCCGCCCTGCTGGCAGGACTTGTAGGCTCTCTCATCGGCTTTCTGACCGAGATGCGCCCGCTCGTCGAAGGCGATCCGGCCTCAACCATCAGAGCCGTTTCCTATGGCGTGATCGCCATCGCGTCGTTGTATGAGTTGCTACACGACCGTCGCACCGAGATCGTGGCCGCGATCGCCGCCTTGATCATCGGCACCTTGAGCCTCATCGACGCCTCAGGAGCGTTGGAGGTGACGGGGTTCGACACAGGCACCACGCTGGCATTCCTGATCCTGGTCGCCATCGTCTATGTGACAACCCGCCGCTCGAAAGCGACAACGCCGCTCATGCTTTGCTCGGGCTCCATCGCCCTCTACACCGTGGCCGCCATCGTCATCGAGCAGCCAGAGTTCGCGGTGGCCGTGAGCTGGATCCTGATCGGGATCCTCGGCCAGATCCTGGTCATCTGGCTGACGTGGCGACTCATCGACTCTCTGGCCGTCGCCTCCGAGCTCGAGGCCACCCACTCTCGCATCCAACAAGCGTTGGCGAGGTGCTCGCAGGTCCTCCTCACCCGTCGTGATGACGAGCCTTTGGCCGCCGCTTTACAAGCACTGCTCGGATCCACGGAGGCCGACTACGTCTACGTCGACATGAACAGGGTCGATCGCAAGGGACATGTCACCTGGGAGATCGTCGCCGAGGCATATGGGCCGAATGTCCCGCCCGGGGACAACCTCTTCGACAGCGGGGACTACGAACAACTCCAGGATGTGGAAACGGCCCTTGCTGCGGGCTCACCCGCCTACGTGATCGTCTCGCAGATGCCGAGACCGATCCGGGACCGCTACGAAGCCGAAGGGATCATGGCGGAGCTCATGGCCCCGATCTTCATCCGCGACCAATGGGTCGGGACCATCGGATACTCGGACTTCTGGAGAGAAGGGACCTGGCTCCCGGCAGAGGTCGAAGGCCTGACCCGAGCCGCCGACATGGTCGGCGCCTTCTGGGAACGCGAGCACGCCCGGGAGGGCCTGGAGGAGCTCGCTGAGGCAAAGGATCGATTCATCGCCACCGTGAGCCACGAACTGCGGACACCGCTGGCCGCAGTGGTGGGCTTCGCCGGCGAGCTGGCCGAAGGCGTGGAGAACTACTCAACCGAAGAGATCGCCGAGATGGTCCAACTGATCGCGGGTCAGAGCGTCGAGATGGCCCAGCTCGTCGACGACCTCCTGACAGCCGAGCGGGCGGCGTCGGGCAACCTGACGATCAAGCCAACAGCAATCGACCTGCTCCATGAGACGAGGTCGGTGGTCGACTCGATGAGAGTCGGCGAGAACGTCGTGGTCGACGGTGACCCCACACCTGCCTGGGCCGACACCCTCCGCACCCGACAAATCGTGCGCAACCTGATGACCAACGCCTCCCGATATGGCGGGGATCAGGTGAAGGTCACGGTGTCCTCATTGGGCGACACCGCGGTCATGGTCGTGAGCGACGATGGCCCGGGCATCAATGTCGTCGACTCCGAGCGGATCTTCGACCCCTACTACCGAGTCCAGAACGACGACGCGCGGCCTGATTCGGTGGGGCTCGGCCTCGCCGTTGCCCGCCAGCTGGCGCGGATCATGGGCGGCGATCTGGTCTACCGGCGACGGGCGGGGTGGACCCGATTCGAGCTGACGCTCCCCACCACCTCAGAGCACGCTCCCGCGCTCGCCTACCCAGCCTGAGCGGGCGAGCTCCCCTAGGGAAGGCCAGCCGGCCAGCTCCTAGATGAACAGCTGAATGTCAGCTTCTGCGGCGTAATCGAGGAAGGCAGCGGCACCGGCAATCTCCGCCCCCTTGATCAGGTCGCTTTCCTCGACACCGAGGACGCCCATGGTCGTGGAGCAGGCGAAGAACCTGACCCCGAGGCCCTGGGACATATCGATGAACTCGGGGACCGAAGGCATGTTGGCCCGATCCATCCATTTCTTCATCATGGCGGTGGCGGCAGCGGTCGCCCCGGGCATGGCACCGAGGATGTTCGGGAGTTGGACCGGGCCGGCCGGGTTGGCCAGTGACGCCACCTTCAACTTGTCGAATCGATCCTGGTGAAGGATGTCCAACCCGAAGAAGGTGAAGAAGACGCCGACCTCCCAACCCAGGCTGGCGGCCGTGGTGGCCAGGATGAGCGGCGGGTAGGCCTGGTCAAGAGTCCCCTTGGACGCGATGAGCGCAATTCGCTTCGGCTTGGCCCGCTCGGTCTCCTCGGCCGGAGCCACGCTGTGCAGGGTCGCGGTCATGGCCTTTCGCCCTTCTCGATCCAGAACAACTGACTGCTCTCGGTCCGCTCGACGCCGAGCAGCGTGTCCCCCAGTTGACGGGCCAACGCCGGGATGTCCTCGAGGGACCCCGGGTCGGTGCTGATCAGATGGAGCACCTGTCCCTTGGAGAGCTGGCCGAGGGCGATCGACGCCTTGTAGACCGGCAGGGGGCAGAGGAGGCCTGACGTGTCGAGCTCGGCGTCGACCTTCAGATCCTCGATCGGTATTTCGTACTGGGTTGTCACATGTTCCTCCTTGGTTTCAAACACGCGGCCGACCCTCGTCACCGAGGATCTCCGCGAAATAGCTCGTGTACTTCAGGCCCGAATCGGCCGAGATCGCCACCACGACGTCGCTCTCGGTGGTGTCGAGTTGGTGGACGGCGGAAACGACTGCCCCTGTGGAGGGACCGACGGTCAGCGCCTCTTCGCGCCACAGCCGCTTCGTGGTCTCATAGGCGGGCCCGTCATCCACCTTGATCACGTCGTCGATGACGTCCCAGTCGAGGATGTCGGGCTCTTTCGCCTCCTGGAAGCTCTTGAGGCCGGGGAGGCGATGGCCCGGCTGCGGCTCGATGCCAACGATCCGGATCGACGGATTCCGTTCCTTGAGGTACCGCCCCACTCCGGTGATCGTCCCTCCGGTGCCGAGGCCGGCGACGAACCAGCCGACCCGGCCATCGGTCTGACGCCAGATCTCGGGTCCGGTGGTCTCGTAATGGGCGGTGACGTTGTCCGGGTTGGAGTACTGGTCGGTGGCGACGTATCGCCTGCCCTGCTCGGAGGCGGCGAGGGAACGGGCCAGGGCGATGGCGCCATCCTTGGGGTGATCCACCGGGCACAAGTCGTCCGGCGTCTCCCACACCTCGGCGCCGAGCATGCGGAGGATGACTTTCTTCTCTTCGGGAACTCCGTCGGGGATGGTCACCGTGACCCCGAATCCGCTGACCGCGGCCAGGGCGGCCAGAGCGATCCCGGTGTTGCCGGAGGTGGCTTCCACCACATCGCGCTCTCCGAGCAAGCCCCGCTCGACGAGCCCGGCCAACAGATAGCTGGCGGCCCGATCCTTGATCGACCCGAAGGGGTTGAGCCACTCCAGCTTCAGATAGACCTCACCCTGGTCGGGGCGCACCACATGGTTGAGCCGCACCAACGGGGTGGGGTTGTCCAGTCCGGGGAGCAATTCCCGAACATCCCGATATCGCCGGACCTCTCGGTCGGTGCCGAGGGAGGTGGCGATCGTTGTCGTTGTCATCGTCGTTTCCTCAATTTGGGCAACAAAAAACCCGCATCCTGTGCCGGTGCGGGTCTGGTGTCTGTCTTGTTACTTGTTCAGGACATCACTACCCAACCGGCGCGGCGGCACACATACATGCGCAGACGCAAACGCGGTGGGTGGAGTGATAGGTCATTGCCAAGGATGGTAGGCGGGTTTGGTGGTTCGTCAAGACGTCGTGGCCGTTGCCACAGCTTCTCAATGCAAATCGCGTCATATCCGACGCTCCATGCATTAGGAAGTCAGTTGGAGAAGGTCACCGAGAAGGCGGGAGCCCAACGGGAGACCACGCGGCCGTAGTTCTCGCCCGCGGTGAGCATGTCACCCTCGGCAAGGGCGTTGACCGACTGCTGGACCAGCTCGACCGACTCGTCGAAGACCAGATCTTGGGGGTCGAAGAGCTCCGAGACGTTCGAGTAATCCAACTCGAGCATCGACTCGTCGGGGAAGAGGTCGAGCCACTCCGCAAGTTGCCCCAGCTCTTCGGCCGGCCCCTGGAAGATCTGCAAACCCCGCAAGACCTCGAGGGCATGCTCCACCCGCTCTTGGGCCACCAGGAGATCGACCCGATACCGCAGCCGGGCCTGGCCATCGATCTGATACAGCTCTTTGTCGTCGGCAACGAAGGCGGTGAACCAGCGCACCGGGACGTGCCAGGTCGAAGTGAGAACATGAGAACGATGGGAGGGATGTTGCTCGCGATAGCGGCGAAGCTCCTGATCGGCCGAGCGAGCGGCCTCTTCGGGGATCAGACCGGCCCCCATGCCCCGAAATGCGTTGGCGAAGGCCACAGTCGATTCGAGAACCCGCAGTCTCAGGTTCCGGGGGCATACCAGACGCCTCCCATCCCAATCCACGGTCCAGTCACCATCACCCTCGGTCTCGGACAAGAGCCCGTAGGACCGGACGAAACCGGGAACCGGGTCGTCCCCGTTGGCGACCTCGGGGGTGTAGACCCTGAGGTAGGCGGTCTTGATCACCCCCTCATCCTCGCAGAGGTCGATGGGTAGTATCGAAGGACGGTGGTATTCGACCAGGTCGCCCGGGAAGGTCACGAACAGATCGTCTACGGGTACGACCCCGTATCCGGCCTTCGAACCATCATCGCCATCCACTCCACGGCTCTCGGTCCCGCCCTTGGCGGGACTCGCTTTTATCCATACGAGACCGAGGAAGCCGCCCTCACCGACGTGCTCCGTCTGTCCAAAGGCATGACCTACAAGGCGGCAGCAGCCGGGGTCGACGTCGGGGGCGGGAAGGCCGTGATCATCGGCGATCCGAGGACCGACAAGAGCGAGCGCCTGCTCCGGGCCTACGGGCGGATCGTCGACAGCCTGCGTGGCCGATATATCACCGCCGAGGACGTCGGCACCACCACCACCGACATCGACGTCATCCGCCGTGAGACCAAGTGGGCTCTGGGCACCTCGGTGGCCGAAGGGGGAGCCGGCGACCCCTCGCCGGTCACCGCCACGGGGCCTGTTCAACGCGGCAAGGGCGGTGGCCGAGTTCGTCTGGGGAGATGCAGATCTCGCCGGACGCCGGTTTGCGGTCCAGGGTGTGGGCAAGGTCGGCGCCGCCTTCACCCAGCTGTCTCGTCGAGGCTCGCGCCGAGGTCATCGTCTCGGATGCCTTCGAGGGTGCCATCAAGGCAGCAATCGAGAACTACGGCGTGAAGACGGTCGACCCCGACGAGATCCATCGAGTCGATTGCGACTTCTACTCACCGTGCGCTCTGGGCGCCGGGCTCAACGAGACCACCATCCCCCAGCTGAATTGCCAGGCAGTGGTGGGCAGCGCCAACAACCAATTGGCCACCGACGAGGATGGCGGTCGAATCGCTGAGCGGGGAATCGTCTACGCCCCCGACTTCGTGGTGAACGCCGGTGGGCTGATCAATGTCTACGACGAGCTGCTCGGCTACTCCAAGATGCGAGCCCTGCATCGGGTCGACGGGATTTTCGAGGCAACCAAGGCCATCCTCGAGATATCAAAACGTGAGGCGATCACTCCCAACGAGGCGGCGGTGAAGGTGGCGGAGGCGAGGCTCAAGGACATCGGCGACCTGCGGCGTTTCCGGAGAAGTGGGGACGATCGCAATTGACCCAGACCCATCGCTCCTACGGCATGGATTTCGACAGGAACCTGCACCACGGGGAGTTGGGACTGACCGACGAGCAGATGATCGAGGTCTATCGCCTGATGCTCATGTCACGGCGGGTCGACGACCGCATGTTCGCCCTCCAGCGTCAGGGCCGGGCGCCATTTGTCGTCGGATCGTCTGGCCACGAGGCGGTCCAGGTGGCCTCGGTGTTCGCCCTCGACCGCTCCAAAGACTGGATCCTTCCCTATTACCGGGACATGGGGGTGGCGTTGGCCTGGGGGTTCACCCCTGAGGACATCTTCCTCGGCGCCTTCGCCAAGAAGTCCGATCCGATGTCGGGCGGCCGCCAGCTCCCCGGCCACTGGTCGAGCCCCGAGCTCAGGGTCCTCACCCAGTCCTCGGTGATAGGCACCCAATACCCACACGCGGTCGGGATCGCCCAGGCCATCAAGAACAAGGGCGAGGATGCGGTGGTGGCGGTCTATGGCGGTGAGGGCTCGACCTCGGAGGGCGACTGGCACGAAGCCATGAACTGGGCCGGGGTCCGCAAGCTCCCCATCATCTTCGTGATCGAGAACAACAACTACGCGATCTCGGTGCCCAGCGAGGAGCAGGTGGCAGGGAGCATCGCCACCCGAGCCGCGGGATACGGATTCCCCGGCGTCGAGGTCGACGGCAACCGGACGCTGCGGGTGCTCAAGGTGATGCAAGAGGCGGTGGCCAGAGCGCGTGCCGGCGAGGGACCGACCCTCATCGAGGCCGAGACCTATCGCTACTACGCCCACACTTCGGACGACAACGACACCCTTTACCGCAGTCGGGAGGAGGTCGAGACCTGGCGCAAACGCGACCCGGTGGCCCGAGTCCGCCAATACCTGATCGAGAACCGGCTGTTGACCGAGGCCGAGGAGGACGACCTCGACGAAGCGGTCGTCAAGGACCTGGCCGAGGCGGTCGAGGTCGCCGAGGCTGCGCCTCCGCCGGATGAGCCGACATCCCGGGTCTACGCCAAGGTCATCGAGCCCGGGCCAGCGGTCACCGCGACCGAGCCGGCTCCGACCGGGGAGACGGTGAACCTGATCACGGCGATCAACCGGGCCCTCCACGAGGTCTTCGAGGCCCATGACGACGTGGTGCTCTTCGGCGAGGATGTCGCCCGGCGGAAGGGCGGGGTATTCAAGGCAACCCAGGACCTGACCGAGCGCTTCGGAGCCGACCGCTGCTTCAACACCCCGATCGCCGAGTCCTCGATCATCGGCGCCGCCATCGGTATGTCTGCCGCTGGTTTCAAGGTGATCCCCGAGATCCAGTTCGCCGATTACATCCACCCCGCCTTCGACCAACTGGTCTCCGAGGCGGCAAGGATCAGCTTCCGATCCGATGGCCGCTGGCATGTGCCGATCGTGGTCCGGACTCCGTACGGGGCGGGCATCCACGGAGCCCTCTATCACTCCCAGTCGATTGAGTCGTTCTACTCACACGTCCCGGGCCTGAAAGTCGTTGTCCCCTCGACACCGGCGGATGTAAAAGGCCTGCTGTTCACGGCAGTGGAAGACCCAGACCCGGTGATCTTCCTGGAGCCGAAGAAGCTGTACCGCCTGGCTAAGGGCCCCTACCCCGAAGGCGAGCACCGGGTCCCCTTGGGTCGGGCCGCACTCCGCCACCAGGGAACGGACCTCACGATCATCGCCTACGGGGCGATGGCCCACTTCGCCATGGAGGCGGTTCCCGTCCTCGAAGAGTTGGGAATCAGCCCTGAGGTGATCGACCTGCGCAGCCTCAAGCCACTCGACTGGGCGACCATCGAAGAGTCGATCAAGAAGACCTCACGGGCGTTGATCGTCCACGAGGACAACGAATTTGTCGGTTACGGGGCGGAGATTGCGGCCCAGCTTGCCGACAAGGCCTTCGAATGGCTCGACGCCCCCGTCCGTCGCTAT
Source organism: uncultured Acidobacteriota bacterium (assembly GCA_963724825.1). Taxonomy (GTDB): domain Bacteria; phylum Actinomycetota; class Acidimicrobiia; order Spongiisociales; family ZC4RG35; genus JALYNX01. The sequence continues at coordinate 221,142 of CAVRWT010000021.1, read as the reverse complement.
GCCATGCCGGATGTGCCGATCATGCCCTACGCCGGGTCGCTGGAGAACCAGCTCTACCCCACCCCGGAGGGGATCGTCCGCCACGCCCAGGACCTGGCGAAGTACTAGGGGCTGCCCGCTGTAGTTGCCCCCTCCGTCTCGGCCTTCGGCCGATCCATCTCCCCCAACGTCGCTTGGCTCCTGGGGGAGGAAATGTGATGTTTCTCCCCTCAGCGAACGGAGTGAGATTTCTCCTCCCAGCGAACGGAGTGAGCGTTGGGGGGAGAGCCGGCGAAGCCTGGAGGGGGGTGCCGCAGGCGAGGGGGAGTACCGGCGGAGCCGGGGAGGGGGGTTTGCCCCTCTAACGTTCCCTTCAATGTCCCTGCTATCCCACCTCTCCGACCTGGCCGGCTCGGCCTTCTCCCAATTGGGATTTCCGGCCGCCCTCGGCGAGGTGGTGCCCTCGCAGCGACCCGAGTTGGCCCAGTTCCAATGCAACGGCGCGATGGCTGCCGCCAAGGCCGCGGGACGGCCACCGGCCGAGATCGCGGCCGGTGTGGTCGAGATCCTTGCCGCCAACGGGGACATCGCCCGCGCCGAAGTGGCGCCGCCCGGCTTCGTCAACATCAACCTGACTGACGAGGCCGTTGCCCGGTGGGCGGACCTGACTGCGACTGACGGCCATCTCGGGTATCCACCCACCGACTCACCCGAGAACGTCGTCGTCGACTACGCCGGGCCCAATGTCTCCAAGGCGATGCACGTCGGCCACCTTCGGGCCACCATCATCGGCGACTCGCTTGCCCGTCTCTTCGCCTTCGCCGGGCACCGGGTCACCCGCGACCCCCACTTCGGGGATTGGGGCTTCAACATGGGGGTGATGATCGCCGCCATCGCTGAAGAGCGGCCCGACCTCCCCTACTTCGACCCAAGCCTTTCCGAGTTCCCTGATGATTCGCCGATCACCCTCGACGATCTGGAGCGGATCTACCCGGAGGCCGCGGCTCGGGCTCGTGCCGACACCGCCTTTGCCGATACTGCCCGTGAGACGACGGTCCGTCTCCAGCAGGGTGATCCGGGGTATCTGGCCTTGTGGCGCCACATGAAGAGCGCATCCGAGGCGGCTCAGCGGGGGGACTTTGCCGCCCTCGGCGTCAATTTCGACCTCTGGTACGGGGAGTCCGACGTGCGGGATCGGATCGCCCCGATGGTCGCCTCATTGATCGAGTCCGGGGTGACCGAGGAGTCCGATGGCGCGGTCGTGATCCGCGTCGCCGAGGAAGATGACAAGCGCGACGTCCCTCCCCTGATCCTGGAATCGTCAGCGGGCGGCGCCCTCTACGGGACCACTGACCTGGCAACCATCCAGATGCGCATCCAGGACCTGCAGGCGGACCTCGTCCTCTACGTGGTCGACAAACGCCAATCCGACCACTTCGTACAGCTGTTCCGGGCCGCCCACAAGGCGGGGATGATCCCTGATGGAACCCGGCTCGAGCACATCTGGTTCGGAACGATGAACGGCCCGGACGGCAAGCCCTTCAAGACCCGTGAGGGTGGCGTGGTTCGCCTCGCGGACGTGATCGAGATGCTCACCGATGCCGCCCGCCGCCGGCTGGATGAGGCCCATCTCGCCGAGGACTACCCGGCCGACGAGCGGGAACGCATCGCTTCCATGGTGGGGATCGCTGCTTTGAAGTTCGGAGACCTGATCAACAACCGGGTCTCGGACTACGTGTTCGACCTGGAGCGTTTCAGCTCCTTCGAGGGCAAGACCGGCCCCTACCTCCAGTACGCCGCGGTTCGGATCAAGTCGATTCTGCGCAAGGCGGCCGAAGCCGAGTTGAGCGCCGGTGGGATCACACCGCCCGAGGTCGATGCCGAACGTGACCTGATGGTCGACCTTCTGCGTCTGCCGGAAGTGATCCAGCGCGCCATAGACCTCCGCTCGCCCAATCATGTGGCGGAGTTCGCCTACGGGGTCGCGGGACGGTTCAACCGCTTCTACGACACCTGTCACATCCTCTCCGAGACCGACCCGGTGAGACAGGCGTCGTGGCTGACGCTGGCGGAGTGGACTCTCGACGCTCTCCAGCGGCTGCTCGATCTGTTGGGTATCGAGATTCCCGACCGGATGTAGTCATGGCCATCACGATGCGTCCCGCCCGTCAGGACGACGTTCCCGAGATCGAAACCTGGACCCGGGACACCTTCACCTGGGGTGACTATGTCGGCGAAGGCCTGCCGACCTGGATAGATGACCCGTCCTCGATGGTGGTGGTTTGCGTCGATGCAGACGACCACCCAATCGCCATGTCACGATCCGAGATGCTCTCCCCGACCGAGGGTTGGTTGAGCGCGGCGCGGGTCCATCCCGATCATCGTCGAGCCGGTCTGGGTGCGGCGATGAACGACTTCGGGGTGGAGTGGGCTCGGGAGCGGGGAGCGAAGATCGTGCGGCTGGTCATCGAGGAGGACAACACCGCCGCCCGATCTCAGGTAGCCAAGCTCGGCTACCGGAACACCTGCGTCTGGATTCGCAGTGAGGCGCACACGGCCCGCGGCCCGCTGCCCCGGGAACGGGACCGTCTCCACCCGGCTTCGAGTGCCGACGCAGACGCCGGGTGGTTGCTCTGGCTGGGCAGCGAGCTGGCCCGGGCCGGCAGGGAGCTCTACCCGGGGCACTGGCGTTGGCGGAAGGCGCTCCGCAGCGATCTCGACCAGCCGGTGGCCGACCGCAGCCTCTATCAGGGCGGGGCCGGATGGGTGGTGGCAGTGCCTGAAGACGACAGCCTGGCCGTCGGGTGGATGGTGACCGACCCCGCCGACTGCCCCGCCTTGTTGGAGGGGATCGCCGAAGTCGCTCGTCAGATGGGGATGGCCCGAATCGAGGTCTCCATGCCGGAGACGCCGTGGAGTCGCGAGGCTCTGGTCCGGGAGGGATTCAGCACGCGTCGGGTGCTGATCTACGCCAAGAGTCTGTAGGCGTCAGGCGAAGATCGCCATCGTGGCGATGGCCCAGACCACGAACAGGACCGGGACCTCGGCCTTGTGCAGCCACTCCGGTGCGTTCGGCGCCCACCGGATCAGCAACGACAGCGGCACCCCGACCAGGGGCATGACCACCATCCCGGCTATCCCCAAGGCACGAAGACCCTCGGCGCCCTTGTGCAGCGGCTCAGGAAGATCACCAAGAAAGCGCTCGATGAATCCGTAGAGGAGCAAAGCCCCGAACCCGACCAGGAACACCGCCACGGTCCGCCCGATGCCAACCTCCCAGAGTTGGAAGCCGACCAGTTTCCGACCTCTGCCGAGCGGGCCCTCGGAAGCAACTCCGAGGCAGAAGAGGCCGACGATGGCGAGGACCAGAGCCGAGGCGAGCATCCCACCCGTGGATAGCTCCTGGACCACATTGACGATCTCGAAGCCCGCCAACAGAACCGCGATCGACAGGCCGACCAACAGACTGCCCAGAACCATTAGTCCCACGTCGAGCATCGTTCCGAAGGCTCCGTAGGCGAGGATCGCGTAACGCTTGACCATGGCGAGGGGATCGGTGCGGCTGGCGCTCTCGGTCAACGTGACTCCTCCAAGACGGCGACGATACCGCCCGGGTTTTCCCGTTTGATGGCTTGCAGGTACCACTCGATGGGGTGGGCGATCTCAAAGCCTTCACCAAGCGCGCTTCGCAACTGCATCTCACACCCGGGATTGGCCGAAGCCACCTTTTTCACCCCGGTAGAACGCACCTGGGCTGCCTTTCGGTTTCCGAGTTCTTGAGAAGCCTCCGGTTGGAGGACGGTGTAGAGACCGGCAGCGCCGCAGCACATCCCGTTGGGGTCGATCTCGACCACCTCGTAGCCGGCGGCTTCGAGGATCAGCCTCGGCTCGGCGGTGACCTTCTGGGCGTGACGGAGATGACACGGATCCTGGACTCCGATCGGTCCCAAGGAAACTGAGGCCCTGGGCAGCAAGCCCTGCTCGATGGCCCGAGCCACCGCCACCGTGACGTCCAGGGCCGTCGACCCCACCACCCCACCACCGGCCGCCCAGTGGTCGTAGTCCCGGAGATGGGCCGAGCAGCCAGCGGCAGTGGCCACCACCAAGTCGTACCCGCTGAAGATCGGGGTGTTGCGCTCGGCGAGCCGGTGAGCCTCAGGCGCCTTGCCGTCATGGGCGGCGAGGGCGCCACAACAGGTCTGCCCGTCAGGAACCTCGACCCGATAACCGGCCATCTCCAGCAATTCGACCGCAGCGTGATTCACCGGCTGGAACCACTGGTCCTGGATGCAGCCGGCGAGCAAAGCGACCCGTCCCGACCTCCCCTCGCCGCCGATGTGGCCGATGACAGATCCCGGCCGAGCTCTGCAGCCCGCGCATTCCCGCGGCCAACCGGCGCCAGCGACGGGGAACCGCGTTCGTCGCCCCGATCCGCTGGCCGACGCTGAGGGCCCCGGTTCCGAACTTGAGCGAACGTCGCGAGCCGAGGACCGAGCCGAGCAGAAACCCCCGGAGACGATGAGACATTGAAGGGCGTTGGGCGACGATCTCGGCACGGGTCCCCTCCAGAGTTCGCCCATACGGCACCAAGCCAGGGCAGACCGGCTCACAGGCACGACACCCCAGGCAGAAATCGATGATCCCCTGGAAGGTGGCATCGATCTCGACCACCCCTTCGTGGACCGCGCTCATGGCGTGGAGACGGCCTCGAGGAGACGCCGTCTCCCGGCCGGTGAGACGGAAGGTGGGGCAATGGGGAAGACACAACCCGCACTGGACGCAGGCGTTCAGCTCGTCGGTGGTCGGATGCTCGGCAGTGACCCAGCCCATCAGATCCCACCAGGAAGCCGGCCCGGGTTGAGCACCCGGGCGGGGTCGAACTCGCCAATCAGCCGACGCTGGATGTCGAGACCCTGAGGCGGGGCTCCCCAGGGATCGAAATCGGACAGCGTGCCAGGGGGAGAATCGACCACGACCAGCCGCCCTGCATTCGCCTCGGCCCACTCTCTGAGGGCGACCGCGCCCGAGGCGTCGTCGGAGCCGAGACGGATCTCACCCGCACCATGGATCGCCAGGTAGCGCCAACCACCGGGCAACCCGGCAGTGGCTTGCGTAACCAACGCGGGCGGCACCCGCAGCGACCATTTGAATGGACCATCGGGATCGTTAGGCCAGACATGCCCCGGGGTGAGATCACCGCCGATCTGGCGAGCATTGGCTTCGACCTCCTCGTCGATGCCCCAGAGGAAGACCGTGGTCACCCCGTCGCTTTCGAGCACGGCGAGAGGTCGAGAGAGCAGATGAAGTCGCTCGGGATCGGGGTTGGTGACCATCGCCTTGGCTGGCGGCACCGGCCACAACTTGAGACAGACCGAAACCACGACGCCGAGGGCACCGAAGGCTCCGACCACGAATCGGGAGAGGTCGTAACCGGAGACGTTTTTCACCACCCGGCCACCTGCTCGCACGATCCGCCCGTCCCCGGTGACCAGGATCACCTCGAGGAGGCGCTCCCGGGTGCCGAGAAGACGCGCCCGCTTCAGCGAGGAAACCCCGGCCGAGATCACTCCGCCGATGGTCGCCAGGCCTGGATTCTCGGGCATGACCGCCGTCTGGCTCCTCCCCGCCAGCATCTCCTCGAATCTGGCGACGGGCGTCCCCGCCCCGAGCACCAGAGTCAGGTCGTCCGGTTCCCAGGCCTCGACTGCATCCAGACGTTTGGTCAGCAACACCAGGTCGGACTGCTCCGGCCGGCCATAGCCTTGATGTGACCCTCCACCCCATACCTGAACTTTGAGCCGGTTCTCGGTGGCAAAGCGGACGACCTTGGAGACTTCTTCAGGGGAGGCGGGAGCAAAACCGATCTCCGCCATCGAGCCCGGAGGGATCTCGGCTTCCATGCTCCGGAGCGTGGCCGGTATGGCGCCGGGGCCAACGGTCAAACCCAGGCTCCCTCGGGTATCTCCTTGCGCACCCCGCCGAAGTCGAAACAGAGTGACCCCTGGGGCAAGACCTTGGCCGGGTTGAAGGTTGCGGCCGGGTCGAACACCTTCTTGAGCCGGGCCTGGGCGTCGAGATCGAGCTCACTGAAGTTCAGCCGCATCAAATCCCGCTTCTCGATCCCGATCCCATGCTCACCGGACAGGGCGCCACCATTGCGAAGACAGAGAGCGACGATCTCGTCTCCGGCCTGGCGCACCTTCTCCGCAGCCACGGGGTCAGAGGAATCGAAAGCGATCAGCGGATGCAGGTTGCCGTCACCGGCATGAAAGACGTTGACGAGAAGGAGGCCGTAGCGATCGGCGATCTCGTCGACCTCGAGCATCGTCTCCACCAGTCGAGTTCGGGGGACCACTGTGTCGTGGAGGTAGTAATCAGGGGCCAACTGGGCCACCGCTCCGAAGGCGGACTTGCGGCCCTTCCACAGGAGTTGGCGCTCGGCCTCGGTCGCCGCCACCCGGATCGCCTGTGAGTTACGGCGGGTGGCGATGTCTTGGACCAGGGCCGACTCGGCTTCGACGCCGACGGTCTCACCGACCAACTCGATGAGGAGGACCGCCGCCCGATTGGTGGGAAGGCCGGCATGCAGCCAGTTCTCGACGGCCTGCATCATCCGTTGATCCATCATCTCCAGGGCGGCGGGCACGCAACCCGCGGCGATGATGTCCGAGACCGTGCCGCAGGCGTCTCCGACTCGATCGAAGTCGATGAGCAAGGTCCGCACGTCGGGATCCACGGGAATGAGCCGCACCAGCGCCCTCGTGACCACACCCAGGGTGCCCTCGGAGCCCACGATCAGGCCCTTGAGGTCGAGACCAGGAGTGTCAGGGGCGAGACCGCCCAGAACCATGACCTCGCCGCCGGCAAGGACCACCTCGAGACCGAGAATGTGACTGGTGGTGCTCCCCTCGGCCAGGCAATGCGGTCCGCCGCTGTTGTTGGCGACGTTGCCACCGACGGTGCACGCCGACTGCGACGAGGGGTCGGGGGCGAATTGGAGGCCAAACGGAGCCGCGGCCCGGGTCAGGTCCAGATTGATCACCCCGGCGCCAACCCACGCCGCACGATTCTCGACGTCGATGTCGATGGCGTTGAGCGAGGTCGTCGACACGACGACCCCGCCCTCGGTGGGACTGGCTCCAGCGGTCGAGCCGGTGCCGGCGCCACGGGCCACCACCGGCGCGCCGTTGGCCTCGGCGATCTTGACGATCGAGGCCACTTCCTCGGTGGTTCGAGGGAACGCCACGCAATTGGGATGGCCGCGGACCAGGGAAGAGGCGTCCTTGGAGTAGAGATAGAGCTCCACGGGCTCGTGGAGCACCCGATCGGCGCCGAGCAGGCCTTCGAGATCAGAGATCAGCGACATCGAGTCGGAGGGTAACGGGACAGTTGGCACACCCCCCTCGGCCGCACTTCGTTGGCGGCCGGTCCCCCCGCTTCGCAGGGGACAACCCTTCTTGCTACTCCGCTTCGGTCTCTGGCCTTCCACTACGACCGAGTTCCCTGACGAAATTGGAGAAGATCCCGGCAGGGGAGGCCAACTCCAGGAGGAACCCGAGTTGGAGAAGCCCGAGGTCGGCCAGCGAAAGATTCACGAGCTGAATGGCTGCGTAGATCCCGCTGAAGACCATGGCGATCGTCCAGCTGAGTCTGGGTGTCCAGATCGTGGGATCGGGATGTCGGTTGATCCAGACATCGATCACGATCGAAATCACGATGGCGGCTGATCCGAACCGGATGGTCGTCTCGAGATCCTCGGTCATATAGAAGACCGGGATCAGGAGCAAGGCCAGAAAGGCGACAGTGAAAGCCTGACGGACGATGGTCTTCACCCGCCACAGGTTGATCGGATCCCAGGTAGTGGAGTCATCGCGAAGCCACGCGATCAGAGCGGCAAACCCGGCGAGACTCACCGACAACCCGGCAACCGTGGTGAAGAAGAACTGACCTTCCACGCAACAGTGATCGTACCGACGAGGCCCTCAGCGGACGGGAACCCCCCAACCACCCCCACCCGGCGTGAGAACAACAAGCCGATCCCCGGGCAGTACCTCCAGAGTCGTCTTGCCGGGAAGACGGGTCCGGTCTCCATCCCTGATCAGCCAATCCTCGCCCAGTTCTCCGGGCTCGCCCCCGGCCAGGCCCCACGGTTGGTTTCGTCGCCGCTCCCCCATCAGCGACAGCGTGGCAGCCGTCTCGAACACGATCTCCCGCTCGATGCCCTCCCCCCCAGGAAACGCGCCGGCCCCGCCACTGTCCCGTCGCAGCGTGTAGCGCTCCACTCGAAACGGATAGTGGGTGTCGAGTGACTCGATCGGGGTGTTCTCGGTGTTGGTCATCCCGGTGTGGATCCCGGACTGCCCCGGTTTCCCCGGACGACCGCCCTGGCCGCCACCTACCGTCTCGTAGTAGGCGAACTCGTCGTTCCCGATGAGGACGTTGTTCATGGTGCCCTGGGAGGCGGCCGGCACCCGATCCGGAGCTGCCTGCGCCAGAGCGCCCAGGAGCACGTCGGCGATCCTTTGCGCGGTCTCGACGTTTCCCGCCGCCACCGCCGCCGGGAACCGGGCGTTGACGACCGAGCCCTCAGGTGCGATCAGGTCGATGTTGCGATAGCACCCCCCGTTGGTCGGGATCGTCGGGTCGGTGGCCACCCGCACCGCGTAATAGAGACAGGATCGGGTCACCGCCTCAACCGCGTTGAAGTTGGACGCCACCTGCTCGTCGCTCCCCGTGAAATCGGCGGTCAGGCCTGCTCCTTCGATGCTGATCCGCACCCGGATCGCCACATCGCGGTCGCCGTGCTCCATGAAGTCTTCGAACTCGAAGGCTCCGTCGGGCAAGGCCGAAAGGGCCGCACTCATTCGACGTTCTCCGTAGTCGAGAAGGGCGGATGCGACTTCTCCGAACGTGCCCCTCCCCTCGAGCTCCACCAACTCCTCCAACCGCCTCGCCCCGACCGCGTTGGCGCCGATTTGGGCTGCCAGGTCGCCTCGCCTTTCCCAAGGGGTGCGCGAGGCCGTGATGAAAGGCACACTGAAGTCCTCGACCCACTCGTCTTCCATCACTGCCAGGGTCGGCGGGACCCGATGGCCCTCTTGATCGATCGTCACCGCATGCGCCGGCATCGACCCTGGTGCCTCGCCCCCCACATCGGCGTGATGGGCCCGGTTGGCCACCCAGCCCACGTGGTCCCCGCCAACAAACACGGGCGCCACCAGGGTCAGGTCGTTGAGATGGGTCCCTCCGGCAAAGGGGTCGTTGACCGCGTACTGCACCCCGGGTCTGGGCTTGAAGAGGCGGAGACAGGCGGCCACCGACTCCGGCATCGAGCCGAGATGGACCGGTATGTGCTCGGCCTGGGCCAGCATCTCTCCGTCTGCGGTGAAGATCGCCGCGGAGCAATCTGCCCGCTCCTTGATGTTCGGCGACAGCGAGGTGTGGCGAAGGACTATCCCCATCTCGTCGGCCACCGCTGCAAACCGGTTGCGGGCGACCTCCAGAGTGATGGCGTCGACGGTTGTCATCACACCAGGTGCTGAATGTGCTTGGTCGCTTCCCGGAAACTGAGGCCGGAGAGCCGGTCGCGGTGCTCCCTGGCGAATTCGGCGACTGCGTGCGGATCGGTCTTGGCGTATTCACGCAACGACCAGCCGATTGCCTTGCGGATGAAGAACTCCTTCTCGTCGATCCGTGCCCGGCAGAAGGAGAAGAGGCGACCGGCGTCGGTCCGCTCCTTGGCCCCGATCTGACAGATGATGGCGCTGCGTCGCAGCCACATGTCCGTGTCTTCGATCCAGGTGTCGACCTCCGGCCAGGCTTCCGCCGGGTGATGAACCACAAGATGGCCAACGAGATGGGTGGCGACCTCATCCACGAAGTCCCACCAAGCTCCTTCGACGATCAGACGGCGATAGAGGGGAAGGGACGCGATGCCGACAAAGCTGTGGAAGTGCTCTGCCACCTCGAGAGCGAGGTACTTCTCCTCGCGATGGGGCAGGTCCCACAGCCCCAGGATCAGGGCCACGTACTCCTCATCATTCGCAGGAGGAAACTCCCGAACCAACTGCCGTGCGATCGGAACTCTCGCCGGCTTCTGAACCCCGTAGAAGGGCATGTCGGTCTTCATGTAGGCCTGCATCCCGGCTGCCTTCTCCGGGTTGGCCACCGCGGCCAATGCCGACGAAGCGAAGGCGCAGGCCTGGGCGACCGGATCGCTCACAGGCTGATCTCCAGAGTCCCATCGTCGTGGACCGTCAATCGATCGCCGTCATCGAGCAGGGTCACCGAATCCCGTTCCACGATCAGCGCCGGCCCGTCGATCTTGAATCCCCTCGGCAGCTGATCGCGGTCCCAGACGGGCCGCCCTTCAGGACTGGTCGCAATCGGGTCAGGCCTCGAAGCGGCCGACCGGGCTGGCAGGTCGCCCCAACTCAGCGAAGGGGTGCCCACGATCTCGGCGCGGACATCGACCAACTCGATCGGTTCCTCCGGCCGGTCGAAACCGAAATGAGAGCGGTGGGCCGCTTCGAACCGGAAACGGAGATCGGCCCAGTCCGGAAAGGCGGCGACGGTGAGCTCGTGGGACTGACCCACGTATCGGACGGCCCCGTGGACGATGACCTCTGTCGAGCCCGAAACATTCATCGCGTCGAAGGCCGACCGGGCCTGTGCCACCGCTTGACCGATGACCTGAGCCAGCGACTCCGATCCTTCCTGGACCAGCACAGTCCGGATGGCATCCGTCCGTGGCGCGGCCAGGAGAAGCCCGAGTGCCGAGAACACACCGGAGAGCGGAGGGACCAGGACCGTTCGCATCTTCAATCGTCTTGCGAGCCGGGAAGCATGCAGCCCACCGGCACCCCCAAAGGCGATGAGAGCCGCATCGCGTGGATCGGAGCCCTCTTCGACCGAGACCGTTCGGATGGCTCGCTCCATGTGGGAATCCACGATCTCGATGATTCCCCGGGCCGTTTCCTCCGCACCCAGCCCCACCTCACGCCCCAACCCCGCCAAGGCGGTGGCTGCCGCACCGGCATCGAGTGGCACCGAGCCCGCCAAAGTCAAGCCCGGAGGCAGAAAGCCGAGCACCACATTGGCGTCGGTGACGGTGGGCTGCGTGCCTCCCCGTCCGTAGGCCACGGGTCCCGGCAGGGCTCCAGCAGAGATGGGCCCGACCCTGAGGGCGCCGCCATCGTCCCGCCAGCCGATGCTCCCGCCACCAGCGCCGATGGTGTGAACCGGAAGCGATGGCACCCGATTCACCCTCCCTGCGACTTTCCGCCCAATGCCGGCAACCACCTCCCCGTCGGTGATCCGACAGACGTCGGTGGAGGTGCCGCCCATGTCGAAGCTGATCGCCGAGCGGTGTCCCTTGGCTCGTGCCAGCGCGGCGGCGGCGACCACGCCGGCCGCGGGACCCGAGAGCACCAGGCGCCCGGGGAGTTCCGCCGCGGTGTGGAACGGAAGGAGCCCACCGGCCGAGGTCATCACCAGCCGCCCCGGTGTCTCGATCCCGTCTCCGAGACGCTGCAGATACCCCGTCATCTCCGGTGAGAGATAGGCGTTGAGCACGGTGGTGACGATCCGCTCGTACTCCCGGAATCCGGGGGACACTCCCGCACCCGTGGACACCGGTACGTCGAGCCGGGCCTCGATAGCGGACGCCAGCTCGACCTCCATCGATGAGTCCGCGTAGGACCGGACCAAGGCGACCGCCACCGCCTCCGGTTGGATTTCGGCAAGCCTCGCCATGGTCTCCTCCCTGCTCCGATCTCCAATCCGCGCCTCCCGTGAGACCAGGGGTGGCGGACGGTCGACGAATGGGTCGTAGAGCGAGGGCCGCGCCTGGCGGCCGATCTCGACCAGGTCTTCGAACCCGTCGGAGGTGACCAGGGCGACCCGGGCTCCTCGCTCCTCGAGCAAGGCGTTGGTGCCGGCGGTCGTCCCATGCAGAAACAGCGCTATCGGTTCGGCGACGAGATCGGAGAGGGCCCCAATTACCCCCACCGACTGATCGGGAGTAGTCGGCACCTTGCCCCCGATCAGTGACTCTCCGTCGAAGGCAACGATGTCGGTGAAGGTGCCCCCGACATCCACTCCGACGGTGACAGCCACCCGATTAGCCTCGGTCACCAATGCCGGTGAGCGTCGCCCCCACCCCGAACCCCAACGCCGCAAAGTTCTCCGTCGGCCAGCCGGTTGGCGGGCCCGCCACTTTCGTTGCGGGGTCCAACCCGGATGACCCGCTGGCGGCCGGGCTGCTGGACATAGCCGGCGTCACCAGCATCTTCATGACCGCCGACTTCGTCACCATCTCCAAGGCTCCCGACTCCTCCTGGGAATCGATCATCCCTGAGGCGACGGCGATCCTAGAGACCCGGTTCAGCGGCTGATCAGGGCACGCTGACCGTTGTAGGACGGGTGACACCGTCGGGTCCCGGGGCCATCACCACCACCCGCCACTCGCCGCCTGCGGTTTGGACCCCACCGAGGACCTCGCTCGCTCCCGAGGAGGCCAGCGCCTCCTGCGCGATCTCGGGTGGGACATCTGCCAGCGCCAACGGCTCCGGCTGAGGGGTCGGAAGCGGGGAAAGGGTCGGTGGCATCACCACCCGGGCACCATCCTCGGCGACGACGACTTCCACCGTCGCCAGCATCGGGGCCACCCGGCGATAGGCCTCTTCACCTTGCGCCACCAGGGAGCGAACCAGCACCCCAACCCGGTAGTGGAGCGGCGCCACCTCTTCCAACGAGACCGCCCGCACCCATTCGACGAAGACCCTCGTTCCCTCGGGCGCGACCGGCGGTGATATTCCCGCCGGAAGCAGCGCGGCCAGGGTGGCCTGACTCTCCTCGGAGCCGTCGACACCGATGTATTCCGCAACGAACCATTCGGCGTGGGCGGTCGCCTGGTCGACCAGCCGCTCGGGATCGATCGCGTAGAGATCGGCCTCAGCCACCACCGTCGGCCCGCTCGGATCGGCGATCGGAGGCGCCGCCACGGTCGCCGCCGGTGCTGCAGCCACGGTGGAAGCAGTCGCCTCGACCGGCTGCGTGGGCACCGCAATTGGCCGGTTGCTCATGAATGAGTAGGCGAGCGCGCCCAGCACGATCGCCCCCGCCACAGCGATCATCCACCATTGCCGATCGCCACCTTTTCGCTCGAGCGTCTCCCATGGGATCCGCTCGTAGACCTCGTTTCTCTCCCTCTCCATGCTCCCGAACCTATGGAGGCGCCCGGTGCCGTTCAAGAGGGTCGTGTTGGAAGGCGATTCGGGCCAACCCGGGAACCAGGGGGCTTGGAGCTATCGTTTCGCCAGTAATGGCAGCCAACCCCGACCCGAAACCGGGCCGCTGGATCCTCCCGCTGGTGATACTCGGGATGATCGCGTTCACCTATTTCTTCGTCAGTTCCCTACCCGAGGGCTCACCGACGACGACCCTGGCACTGGGAAGCACGACCACAACGGTCGAGGGAACCGGGACGACACAGCCCGGCACCGCAACCACGGTCCCCAACGCGGCACAGGGCTATCTGGACGAGCTCGACTCGATAAATGGAGAGCTCCAACTGCTGTCAACCGAGATGGTGACCGTCAACGAGGGATTCGACGCGGATCCGAGAACGATCGAGTTCGACGAGGCAGGCACCCGGCTCGAAGCGGTGGTAACCGACACCACTGCCCTCGCCGACCGGGTGAAGGCGTTGACCCCACCCGCTGGTCTGGAGACCAACCAGGAAGCCCTGGTCTCGGCCATCGACTTCTGCGCCGGGGCCGCCCAGGACGCCCTCGATGGCCTCCGCTCCACCGACACCGGTGAGCTGAGGAATGCGGCCGTCGACGTCTACACCACTTCTGCCGCCGGCTTCGACACCGAAGTCCAGAACGCCAAGAACGCGGCGGGCGCCACGCCGGACGCCTGATGGCGGTGGTTTTCCGGGCCATCGGGCCCGACGAGTACCCCGATCTGATTCGGACCATGGGTCTTGCGTTCGGCTTCGACCCGCCCGGTGACGACAACTTCCGTCACAGCCTTCCCCTGGTGCGAACGGTGATCGGCTTCGACGGACCCACGATGGTGAGCAGCTCCGGCGCCTTCTCCCTCGACATGACAGTCCCCGGAGGGACCATCGATTGCGGGGGCACGACCATCGTCTCGGTAGTCCCCACCCACCGCCGACGGGAGTGCTCAACGCCATGATGCGTGCCCACCTCGACGAGGTCTTGAGCCAGGGTGAGCCGATCGCAGCCCTCTGGGCGTCAGACAGCGCCATCTACGGCAGATACGGCTTCGGTCAGGCGTCGGCCCACTTCGACGTGAGGGTGCGGAGGGACCACGTCACGTTCCATCGCCTGGCGCCGGAGCCTGCCCCGGTCCGCCTGGTGGATGCTGACCAGGTTGGTGCCTTGCTCATGCCGTTCTACGACGGAGTGCGAAAGTCCACGCCCGGTCTCTACGCCCGATCACCGGTGTGGTGGGAGCACCGGGTTCTGGCCGACCCCGAGTCGAGGCGGGGCGGGTTCGACCGCATACCGCTTCGGGGTGGTCGACGGTCCCGAGGGCATCGCCGGCTACGTCCAATACCGGGCAAAGAATGAGTGGGACGACAACCATGGTGCGGGGACGATCAGCGTGAAAGACCTGTTCGGCACCACTCCCGAGTCGTGGGCGGGCCTGTGGCACTACGTCCTCAACCACGACCTCCTAGCCGAAGTAACCGCACAGCACCGGTCGGTCCAGGATCCACTGTTCGATTTCCTGGCGGGGCCCCGACGGGTCAAGGCCCAGAGGTTCGACAATTTGTGGGTGCGGGTGATGGACGTCCCCCGGGCACTCGAAGGACGCTCGTACTCGGCCCCGATCGATGTCGTCTTCGAAGTGCACGACCCGATGGGGGACACCGACGGCAGGTACCGGTTGGTGGCCTCGCCTGAGGGTGCCGAGTGCTCGCGAACGGACGCCGAGGCCTCGATCACACTCGACGCCGAGGACCTTGGGGCCATCTACCTCGGTCGGTCACGGCTGCGAGCATTGTCCCGCAGCGGCAGAGTTGAGGGTGATCTCGGTCTCCCTGGCCGCCGCCGACGCCGCCTTCACCTGGGACCCCAACCCTGGTGTCCCGAAGTCGGTTACGAGAGGTGGCGCCAGGCACCACCGACTCGCCTGACCCACCGTCCTGTCCGGCGTAGGCGTGCGCCTATCGCGGATCAGCCGCACTGGAGGATCATCCAGGCCGAATCCCAGTCCCGGCGTTCGATGGCGTCCTCGGTCATCCAGAAGTAGAGGCGACCGGCGTCGCCCCACATCATCCCCGCCCCGTCGTCCGAATCGACTTGGAGAAGCAATCGCCAGTCCACCGCCCCATCGCGAAGTTCCACTGCCCGAGGGTCCTCAAAATCGGATGGGTCTCCGCAGTAGAGGCCATTGCTCACCAGTTGCGCCTCGAGTTGCATGTCGCCCTGAATGGGCTCGGGATGGCCGAGAAGGCGATGAATTGGAGCGTCATCCGCCTCGAAGGCGTCCGCATACGCGAACACCTCCTCCCTCGTCATGCCCAGCGTGTCGACCGCCGGGGATTCCCAAGGAACATGGTTGATCTCGACGATTCCTGTCAGCCGACAGGCCTGGTAGCGCCCATCCTCAGGCACCGCCGCGGGTGTGCTCCTTGGTTCGAGACCCTGCTCGGGAGACCACAGAACCCGCCATGCCCCACGATCTGCCGGGTCGAACCCCCACGCCTCCTGCCCCGCCTCGTAGAAGAACGACAACAGACCGCTCGGAGGCAGACGCGCCTCGGGCAATTCCGGCATCTCGCTCAGCGCAATTTGTGCGATGAACGAAAGGGGCTTTCCGTTCCATTCCGGCCAGTCCACCGTGGGCGGCAGGTCAGGCTCCCCGCCGAGGTGGCTGATCGCGACCGCCATCCCATCCGAAGGGTCTGTTGACTCGGCGCTGAGGCGGATGGAAGGGCGGTCGAGAGCGATGAGTTGATCGGCCCACCCGGCCAAGCCAGCCTGTCCGAGTTGCTCTCGAAAATCACCCGGTGCATGGCTCCCGGAACCGGCCTTTGGTTGCCTCTTCAGCCAGTCACGCCAACCCATCAGTGTGTTCTCCTCGGCCGGTGGTCACCTTATCGACAGCCGCCACCTGGCATCAGCTCAAGTTGAAGGCGAGCTCCCGGGCGAGTATCTCCCAGCCACAGTGCGACCACGCCTGCCACGTCTCGTCGCCCGGGCGCGATGGGATCGAGCCCACGATCCGGAACCCGGCGTCGGCAAAGTCGACCTTGCGATGTGCGGTGACTCGATAGGTCGTGGTGTACCACTTCGGAAACAAGCCCGTCGCCCGGCGGCGACGGACGCCCGCCGGTCGGCGGTCCTTGAGACGTGCCATCTTGCGCTCAGTGGGCAGCGTCGAGCCGTTGAAGTCGAGGACCACCAGAATGGGGGCCACCGAGTATCGATTGTCATCGATCCTGGCAACGCGCAACAGAACGACATGCCCAGCCAGGGTTGCTGCGAGCACGTCACCCGCCTTCAGTGAGGTGACGTGACGGAATGGTGGCCGGAGGCGCTTGGGCGCGGGCTGGGGCCCTTCGAGCAGCTCCTTGGCCTTTTCGAGTGCCTGAGCCCGTCGCCGGCGTAGTGAACCGGCGTCCCAGCGCTCCAGGTTCTGGCCGCTCTCGATGACGTCGAGAGCGCGCTGCTTGACCTCAGGTCGCAGTCGACCGACCTTCGATTGGGTCACAGCGAAGGCGATCCAGAAGACCGGCCCATCGTCGAAGTCGGAGGTGGCATCGGCGTACTGCTCGAGGATTCGGTCAGCCGCCTCGTCGTCGTCGACGCCGTCCTCGATCAACTGCCGATAGCTGTCCCGGATGTCGCAGGCCAGGTCGTCGGAGAAGATCGCGGGTCCCCATGCGCCCATCGGAGAAGCCTCGCAGATCTCGCTTTTCCCTGCGCACGCAACGCCCTATATGGCGCTGCGTACCTCAGGTAAGCCGAATCAGATGTCGTAGTAGAGGTGGAACTCGTAGGGGTGGGGACGGAGCCGCACCGGGTCGACCTCGTGCTCGATCTTGTAGTCGATCCAGGCCCGGATCAGATCCTCGCTGAACACGCCACCGGCGAGCAGGAACTCGTGGTCGTCCTCGAGGGCCTTGAGCGCCTCGGGGAGGCTGCCCGGGACCGAAGGCAGACCGGCGAGCTCTGCCGGCGGAAGGTCATAGATGTCCTTGTCCACCGGGTCGTGAGGCTCGATGCGGTTCTGCACCCCGTCGAGACCCGCCAGCAGCATCGCCGCAAACGACAGATACGGGTTGCAGGAAGGATCCGGGCAACGGAACTCGAGCCGCTTGGCCCCCGGCGCCTGCGAGTACTGCGGGATGCGGATCGCCGCCGAGCGGTTCCGGCTCGAGTACACCAGGTTGACCGGTGCCTCATAGCCAGGCACCAGACGGTGATAGGAGTTCGTGGTCGGTGCCGCAAACGCCAGGATCGCCGCGGCGTGCTTCAAGAGGCCCCCGATGTACCACCGGGCCATGTCGGACAGTCCGGCATAACCCGCCTCATCGAAGAACAGCGGGCGTATCCCCGTTCCACAACGACTGGTGGGTGTGCATTCCCGACCCGTTGTCCTCGAAAATCGGCTTGGGCATGAAGGTAACCGTCTTGCCGGCTGCCCAGGCGGTGTTCTTGACGATGTACTTGTAGAGGGTCACGTTGTCCGCGGTGCGGAGCAACGTGTCGTATCGCATGTCGATCTCGGCCTGCCCGGCGGTGCCCACCTCGTGATGCTGGACCTCGATCCGGATCCCGGCTGCCTCGAGGTTGGCCGTCATCTCGGAGCGGAGATCCTGGAAGTGATCGGTGGGGGGAACCGGGAAGTAGCCCTCCTTATAGCGGGGCTTGTAGCCGAGGTTGCCGCCCTCCTCGTACTCCCCCGAGTTCCAGGCGCCCTCGACCGAGTCGACGTAGTAGAAGCCCGAGAACTGGTTCTGCCCGTACCGGACGTCGTCGAAGATGTAGAACTCGGCCTCCGGGCCCCAGTAAGAGGTGTCGGCGATGCCGGTGCTCTTCAGGTACTCCTCCGCCTTCTTGGCCACGTAGCGCGGATCGCGGTCATAGGGGGCACCTGTCACCGGGTCGTTCACGAAGCAATAGAGGATCAGCGTCTTGCGCTCGCGGAACACGTCATCCACGGCGGTGGTCGGGTCGGGGATGAGGAGCATGTCCGACTCCTGGATCTCCTGGAACCCTCGAATCGAAGAACCGTCGAACCCGAAGCCATCCTGGAACGAGTCTTCCGTCAACTCGCGAACCGGGACGGTGAAGTGCTGGACCTGACCCGGAAGGTCGCAGAATCGCAGATCAATGAACTCGTACCCCTCGTCCTTGATGAGGGACAAGACGTCGGCTGGCGTCTTGGTCACGGTGCCTCCTTCGATTGTTTCAGTCGTGAACAGATGCGTTTTATCTGTGGGGGATTTCTCGGTGGTTGCGGAAATGTGAACACTGTGTTTCGGCCTGTGATTACCGACCGACTTTGCCGCCGCGTTAGGGGTGCCCCCCTCCCCGGCTTCGCCGGTACTCCCCCCAACGTCGCTTCGCTCCTTGGGGGAGAAACGAGCCGCTACCGTCCCGCCACGTCATGCCAGCCACCGTAGTCCTAGGTGCTCAGTGGGGTGACGAGGGGAAGGGTCGAGTTGTCGACTATTTCGCCGAGAAGGCGGACTTCGTCGTTCGCTTCCAGGGCGGGAACAACGCCGGTCACACCATCGTCGTCGGAGACCAGCGTCTGGCACTTTCCCTGATCCCCTCCGGGATCCTCTACCCGCACTGCACACCGGTGATCGCCTCGGGAACCGTCATCGACCCCAAGGTTCTCCTCGATGAGATGGCGATGGTGGCCACCCGAGGTCTCGACCCGTCCCGGGTGCGGATCTCATCCAACGCCCACCTGATCATGCCCTATCACCGCAAGCTCGACGCCATGATCGAGCGCTATCTGGGCAAGAACCAGATCGGCACCACCAAACGGGGGATCGGGCCGGCGTACACCGACAAATACGCCAGGGTCGGGATCAGGGTCCAGGACCTCTTCGACGCCAAGATTTTCCGAGCCAAGGTCGAAGCGGCTCTCGACGAGAAGAACCGGGTGCTGCCCCGGATCTACAACAGCCTCCCCATGGATCCCGACGAGATCGTCACCGAGTACCTCGAATACGCCGAGCGTCTGGCGCCTCACGTGGCCGACACCTCGCTGATGATCTGGGAGGGATTGCAGGCGGGCAAGGAGGTCCTCTTCGAAGGGGCCCAAGGGACCCTGCTCGACATCGACCACGGCACCTATCCCTTCGTCACCTCGTCGAACCCGACCGCCGGAGGGGCTGTGGTGGGAACCGGGATCGGGCCCAAGGCGATCGGTGAGATCATCGGGGTGGCCAAGGCCTACATCTCACGGGTCGGCACCGGGCCCTTTCCCACTGAGCTCGATGACGAAATCGGAAACACCATGATCGAGTTGGGTGGTGAATACGGCACCGTCACCGGGCGCCGGCGTCGATGTGGGTGGCTCGACCTTGTTGCCTTGCGCTATTCGGCCCGGGTCAACACTTTCACCAGTCTGTTCCTGACGAAGATGGACATCCTCTCCGCCTTCGACACCATCAAGGTGGCCACCGCCTATCAGAGTGGCGGCGAGCGGTACGACCACTTCCCATCCCAGCAAAGCGTCCTCTATCACTGCGAGCCCGTCTATGACGAGCTGCCGGGATGGAAGGTGGACATCACCGGCGTCCGCTCATTCGCCGACCTGCCCGAGGCGGCCCGGGATTATGTCGACTACATCAAGGAAGCACTGGGGGTTCCCATCGGCTGGGTGTCGGTGGGCCCGGAGCGCAGCCAGCTGATCAAAGTCTCATGAGAGTCCTCCTGGTCGGGGGTGGCGGCCGCGAGCACGCCATGGGCTGGAAGCTGGCTCAATCGACCCGGATCGACGAATTGATCTCGCTCCCGGGCAACCCCGGTCTCGCCGAGTTGGGCCCGGTGGTGGAAGGCATCGCCGTCACCGACGTCGGCGCCATTGCCGCCATGGCCCGGGTCCAGGGTGTCGACCTGGTGGTGGTCGGCCCCGAAGCCCCGCTTGCGGCCGGGGTGGTCGATGCAGTCTCCAGGTTGGGAATCCCGGTGTTCGGGCCCACGCGGGCCGCAGCCAAGCTCGAGTCGTCCAAGGCGTTCGCCAAAGAGGTCATGAGGAGAGCCGGAGTCGCCACCGCGGCCTCGGAGTCGTTCACCGACCCTCAGGTGGCCGCGCATTACCTGGCGGAGAGTGATGGCCCGTATGTGGTCAAGGCCGACGGCCTGGCCGGTGGCAAAGGGGTGCTGGTCACCGACTCTCGAGCCGAAGCGGTCGCCTGGGTCGACCGCTGGCTGCCGTCTGGGCCGGTGGTGGTCGAAGACTTTCTCGACGGGCCGGAAGTGAGCGTCTTCGCGGTGTGTACCGACCACGGTGTCGCCCTTCTCGAGCCGGCACGGGACTACAAGCGGCTGATGGACGGTGACCAGGGACCCAATACCGGGGGCATGGGTGCCTACTCGCCGGTCGATCTGCCTCCGGGCGTGGTCGACGATGTGATTCCCCGCGTGATCCAACCCACCCTGGCCCAGATGGCCGAAGAAGGCTCGCCGTTCCAGGGCTTCCTCTATGCAGGTTTGGTCTTGACAGTGGACGGGCCGAAGGTGTTGGAGTTCAACGTCCGCCTCGGCGACCCGGAGACCCAGGCGGTGCTTCCCCGGCTCGAGACCGACATCATCGAGGTCCTGGAGGGAGCCGCGCCCACGTGGTCAGAGGAGGCCACGGTCAACGTGGTCCTGGCCGCCTCCGGCTATCCCGAGTCACCGGTTGGCGGCGATTCCATAAAGGGCCTCGATTCGGTGCCCGAGGATGTCCTGGTGTTCCACAGCGGGACCAAACGAGACGGGAAGCGGCTGCTGGTCGACGGGGGCCGTGTCCTGAATTTGGTCGGGACGGGCACAACTGTAGAACAGGCACGGAATCGCGCCTACGAAGCAACGTCGGCCGTCAGTTGGCCCGGGATGCAGTACCGGAGTGACATCGGGTCTAATCGGCCCTGTTGATGAAATCGATGAAATACGGTGCCCTCGTCTCGGGCTCGGGCTCGATCGCTATCTCCCCTGACCCGATCATTGCTTTGATGGCCTCGAGTTTGGGAATGAGATGGTCGATGTGGCCACCGGTTGTGACATAGTCGATCGCCCCGTTGGCAACCGAGCCTGTCTGTATGGGCCCGAGCTCCCCGGCGGCAAAGTCCCTCAACACCCCGATGACGCCAAAGTCGAGTCGCTTGACTACCGAGGTCAAGATGTGACGCTTCCATCGTTCGACATTCTCTGGGTAGTGCTCCAGTTGAGGATCGCTCTCGAGAAATGTCGATTGGTCGATGTCCACACCGATCGCCCACACCTGAGAGCCTTCGACCTCGGAATGGAAGGCCGCGGCCTCGAACACTCCGAGTCCCGAGCTACCGGCGCCCTGGAATACCACGTCGGCACCTTCGCGGTACATGCGACGGGCTGCCGCCTCACAAAGGGTGAAGCTGCTGAAACCCGAAAAATCCGGATAGGCATTCACGTTGGTCAAGTAGACAGCATCGATCTCAACCGCGGGGTCGACATGACGGACACCCTGTTCGAATCCTGCCTGAAAGGCTCTCAGGATCGGGATTTCGACACCAAGGACCACCCCCACTCTTCCGGTCGCAGTCGTGAGAGCCGCCACGGCACCCGCCAGGAAGCCCACCTGCTCGTTGGCGAGCGGAATGCACCGGAGATTCGACATCACATCGTCATAGGCGTCCTGGCACTCCAGGGAGACAAAAGTGGTCTCGGGATATTTTCCGGCCAAGTTCTCTTGGTCCATCACGTACGGAGCGTCCATCAGTATCAGGGGAGTTCCAGCTGCAGCCCAGGCTTCGATCTCCGCAGCATCAGACGTTTCCTCCACCGTCAGACCGGTTTCCTCTCGGCCCACATCGAGACCGGAAGCGATCAAGGAGCCGAAGGCCGAGTCGCCCCGTGAACGCTGAGAAATACCTGGCAAATAGGCACCAACATCGGGGGGAGCTTGCTCGCGCCTCCGCAGGTCGAGCGAGGCGCCGATGAAATCGACCTCTGTCCTGGTGAGGCGAAGCGTGGTGCCTTCCTCCCAGGATTCGAATCCGTCGAGACGTTCGCCTCGGAGCAGGTAATCCTCGGAACGGTCCGCCCCCACCCATTCGTTGGTAGCGGCGTCGAGGGCGTGGAGACGATCGAGGTCGTCAGAGTGAAGATCAATCCACCTTGCCATCCGAGGCCATTCCGAGATCAGGTACTCGTGTGCCATCTCCACCACTGCCGACCCTGAGGCATCACGATCGAAAGTGATCAGCCTTCGGGACCCGAAGGCTTCTAGGACCCCTTGGAGTGCCACCCGATCGACACCGAGGTCGAGCAAGTCGCGCAACGCGACCGGGCGGGCGGTGTTCACAGCGCGACCCTTTTGGATCATCCTCATCATCAGCTGCTCGACGAGATCCCGGCCTTCCTCGTCGAGTTCTTCCATAAGCTGGTCGGCGCCACCGGTGAGCGCCCCGTGAAGCCCGCCCAACTGCTCGTAGTCGGCCTGGGTCAGACCGTTCGAGGTCCGCTCGAACATCTCGAATAGGGTGAACTGGAGCAGAGGAAGAGCACCCGGCTCGTCGCCCATGTCGGCGACGAGTTGCGCCAGCAGGGCGGGTTCCACGCTCACCCCGGCAGCCCGCGCCGGCTCGACCACGGCGCGTTCCAACTCGAGGGGGGTCATCGGTTTGACACTCACCACCGAATCGGAGAACACACCAGCAAGCGCAGGCATCGACAACGGTCTGTCGTAGTAGTCGGCACGCAGGGTGGCGACCACCCGCAAAGGCGTAGCCACGTCCTTGATGGCCGCCGCGATCAACTCCGAGAATCGCACGGCATCGTCGGGGGCCGCCAACGTGAACAACTCTTCGAACTGATCGACGATGAGCACGACCGACCGGTTGATGGTCCCCACCAGAGACCTCGGGTCGTTCTCGAATCGCCCTAGGAGAGTGGCCCGTGAGCCGAAGCCCGCCCTGTCGAGGGCCCCGGCGAGCTCCCAGAGCGGAGCGGCTCCGGGCTGCATCACCACCACCGTCTCGCCCTGGGCCCTCAACCCGGGGATCACCCCAGCCCGCGCCGCACTCGACTTACCCGATCCGGACGGCCCCACGATCGATACGAACCCGGACCCGCCGGCGAGCTTGTCGAACACCTCCGCCACCAGCCGCTCCCGCCCGAAATACACCTCGGAATCGTCTTCGGAGAAGGCACGAAGGCCCCGGTAGGGGTTTCCTTCCGCCAAAGCCGCACTCTTGAGGTTGAGGATCGGATCCTGAAGCAGAATCCGCTCCTCCAGATCGCGGAGACCCTCCGACGGCTCGATGCCGAGCTCCTCAGCCAGGAGTGTCTGATACTCCCCATACTGACGCAGGGCCTCCGCCTGACGACCGCTGCGATACATCGCGAGCATCGTCAAACGGCGAGGCTCCTCGCGGAGCGGGTTGGCCTCCGAGGCTTGCCTTGCCAGCTCCCGGCTCCGGTCCAGATCTCCCGCGTCGAGATAGACACCCGCCAGCGTCTCCAGGGCATCCGACCTCAGCTCTTGAAGGAAGCGGATGTGCCCCTGGACAAAATCCTCATATGCGAAGTCCACAAGGGGCGGTCCGGCCCAGCCGTCCAGCGCGTTCTCCAGCTTGGGTCGACCGCCAACCACATCACCGGTCCGCACCGCCGCCAAACCGTCCCTCACCAAACGCTCAAACCTGGAGGCATCCACCAGTGCGGGGTTGATATTCAGCACGTAACCCGGGGGCCTGGTTTCGATCACCTCCGGTGAACCGCCGTTGGCAAGAACCTTCCGTAGTTCCGACACATAGATCTGAACGGAGTGCTCCGCGGTTCGGGGCGGGTCTTCTCCCCACACCGAGTCGATGATGCGATGAGTGGCAACTATCTCGTTGGCGTTGAGGAGCAGTACGGCGAGAACGGCCTTTTGCTTGGGAGGGCCAAGATCGATCTCTCTGTTGATCGATCCTGACCCTCAAGCCGCCCAGGATCTGGAATGTGACCGAGCTCATCGCAGTCCTCGTCGCTCAAAATACAGTTGCCATGCCCGGCAATGTCGATCGTCGTTACTCGTCGATGCTCGCTTGTCCGTACTTGAAAGCGACCATGTCACGGGCCCCCTGACCCCTGACGGCCATGACCGATGACTGGAATGCATTCGACTGTTGCTCGACCATGTCTGCTGCACGCTGCGCCTGAATCTCTGCGACGTGAGCCGCGTGCATCCCGGCGTAACGCTGCACCAGGTCCTGGCCTTTGGTCGCATTGACCTGGGCCACCCACTGCAGCCGCATGAGCTCCACCTGCTCGGCGGCACGGAATTCGGCGATCCCGGATGGATCGAGTGAAGCTGTGTCGGGGTCGACCAGATTCGTGCCGGCCCAAGCAAGCCCGAACCCGAGGACCAGGGCTGCCATGCCCACCATGAGGTACTTGCGGAATCCGGTCTCGGAACGCTGCTTCTCGAACCCACCGACTGCCTGCTTCTCTAGAACGGTCATTTCCGTCTCCTCTCGTCTCAGCGAGAACTTCTCGCCTGACGCCAAGGTGACGGATCAACCTCTAGAGAGTCTCTCGGTCTGCTCTAGATCGGCTCTATGAATCAGTCGTAGCGGTGACGGAACATCAGGGCGATGCGAGGCGGTGCCGAAGCAACCTTGGGAACCGTGTGCTCCCACAAGCGCTGACAGGCTCCCCCCATCACCAGGAGGTCGCCGCTGCCGAGATCGAAGGCCTTCGACACGCCGCCCTCCTTGGGCCGGATCAGGAAACGTCTCGGACCACCCAGGGAGACCGTCGCCACGATGGAATGGGGTAGCTCACGGGCAATCCGATCCCCATGCCAGGCCACCGAGTCGGCCCCGATGCGGTACCAACCAGCGCTGACCCGGTCCATGCTGATCCGATAGCGGTTCGATAGAAGTCCGACCATCTCCTCCAACACCGGGTGTGAGGCGGCATCGACCTGGCCGACGAGTCGGGGCGTTCTCACCATCTTTTCGTACATCCGGACCTCGGGTTGCTGCCACTCCACGGTCCCGGTGAGGAAATCGAACAGCCGGGTGTCACCGGCCAGCCACCCCGGGGCGAAGTCGAGCCAGCTCAAAGGATCGAGATCGATCCGTTCCAAACCACCGAATTCGGCGTCAGGGCTCGGCTCCACATCCCCGAACAACGATGGCTGGACTAGATCCGTAGCGAACATATGTTCGATGATAGCCGGATTCTGCGATTGCGGGCAGTCGGTTACCGTCCCGGTCATGCCACACAAAGTCGCCATCGTCATGGGCTCGGGATCGGACCGGCCGGTCATGGAAAAGGCCGGAGCCATGCTCGAGCAGTTCGGGATCGAGCAGGTGACTCGGGTGTTGTCAGCGCACAAGACACCTGACCAGGCGATCGAGTTCGCCGCCACCGCCGCCGACCAGGGTTTCGAAGTGATCATCGCCGGTGCCGGCAAGGCGGCCCACCTCGCAGGAGTGATGGCCGCCAAATCCCTGCTTCCCGTGATCGGGGTGCCGCTCAACGCCTCACTCGACGGGATGGATTCGCTGTTGGCGACGGTCCAGATGCCGACCGGGATCCCGGTGGCGACCGTAGCCATCGATGGCGCACAGAACGCGGCGCTCCTCGCCGTGGCCATCCTCGCCCTCAACGACGATGAGCTCCGTCAGAAGCTCGCCGACTACCGGGTCGACCTCGCCAACAAGACCCTGGCCGGGTAGACGTCCGCGGTTGCGGATACCATTGACCTCGAATGAGTGACATCGTCTTCGAAACCCCCGATCCGCCGCGATTTCCTAGACCTCGACGCTCTCCTCTCCGACGAGGAGAAGCTGCTCCGGGACACGGTGCGGGACTACGTGCAGAAGGAGATCGTCCCCCACGTCGGAGACTGGTGGGACGAGGGAAAGCTCCCTCAGGCCGAACTTGCCAGGGCATTCGGCGAAATCGGCCTCCTGGGCATGCATCTCGAGGGGTATGGATGCGCCGGTACCTCGGCCACCGCCTACGGCCTCGCCTGTCTCGAACTCGAAGCGGGCGATTCGGGGATCCGCTCTTTCGTCTCGGTCCAGGGCTCGCTGGCGATGTTCCCCATCTGGAAGTTCGGATCCGAGGAGCAGAAGCAGACCTGGCTGCCCCGAATGGCCAGCGGCGAGGTCATCGGCTGCTTCGGCCTGACCGAGCCCGACTCCGGCTCGGACCCGAGCTCGATGCGGACCAACGCCAAGCGTGACGGGTCCGACTGGGTTCTGAACGGGACCAAGATGTGGATCACCAACGGCTCGATCGCCGACGTTGCAGTCGTGTGGGCCCGAACCGACGACGGGGTGCGAGGGTTCATCGTCCCCACCGATACTCCCGGATTCTCTGCCCCAGAGATCAAGAAGAAGGCCTCACTGCGGGCTTCGGTCACCTCAGAGCTGATCCTCGACGACGTGAGACTTCCCGACGACTTCGTGCTTCCCGGGGTCGCCTCGATGCGTGGGCCGCTGTCATGTCTCAACGAGGCACGGTTTGGGATCGCCTTCGGCGCGATCGGGGCAGCGAGAGCCTGTTACGAGGCCGCTCTCGACTACTCGATCGAGCGTCATCAGTTCGACCAGCCGATCGCCTCGTTCCAGCTCACCCAGAAGAAGCTGGTGGAGATGATGGTTGCGGTGCAGCGGGGAACTCTCCTGGCGCTCCATCTGGGGCGACGCAAGGACGACGGCAAGCTGACCCCGGAACAGGTCAGCTTCGGGAAGTTCGACAATGTCCGCAACGCGCTCGAAGTGGCCCGCACCGCCCGTTCCATCCTGGGGGCAAACGGGATCACCCTGGAGTATCCGGTGATACGACACATGGCCAACCTCGAGTCAGTGTTCACCTACGAGGGCACCAACGAGATCCACACCTTGGTGATGGGCCAGGCAATCACCGGGATCAGCGCGTTTAGTTAGACGTCCGAACGCGGCGAAAGCTCCGGCTCGACCGGCGTCCGTCTTGACCGAGGTCCAGCGCTCCGACGCGGCAGGCAGGGTGGTCCCTCCGATTCTGGGCGAACAGCTGTCTGCTCGCGAGCGAAGTCGGTCAAAGGCGGCCTCAGCCGAGAAACTCAGCCAGAGTCCCCGTTCTTCGACACCTCCAACCGGCCCAGGCCGAGCCAGGCGGCAACCGACTCCAACTCCGCCCGAAGCTCACGACCCACCCTGACCTTGTCCACCCCGGGCTCGGCGAAGGCGCCTCTCACCAGCAGGGCCCCCTCCTTGCGGTCGGTCTTGAGGTCCACTCTCGCCACCAGATCGCCATCGAGCAGGAACGGCAGCACGTAGTACCCGTGGATCCGCTTGTGCTCGGGGACATAGATCTCGATGCGGTAGTGGAAGTCCCACATCCGCTCCACGCGGTCCCGGTACCAGATCAAGTTGTCGAACGGGGAGAGCAGTGCCCGCACAGGAACGGCCCGGGGAAGCCGCGCCTCGGGATGGAGGTAGCCAGGCTTGTCCCATCCCGCGACCTCGACCTCCTCGAGCCGCCCCGACGAAGCCAGCTTGGAGATGAGTGGCCTGGCCACCGGCATGCGGAGCCGGTAGTAGTCGGCGATGTCGTCAGCCGTCCCCACACCCAATGCACGCGCGGAGCGCTCCAACAACTCCGTTTGCGCCTCCTCGGTGGGAGGAGTCGGAGCCTCCAAGTGCTCGGGGGGGATCACTCGCTCGGCGATGTCGTACATACGCACGAAGTTGCGCCGATCCGCGGCGGCCACCCTCCCCTGGACGAACAGCATCTCCAGGGCAACCTTCCCATCCGACCAGTTCCACATCGAGCCATTCGGGTCTTTGAGCCCGGGATCTTCGAGATCGGAGGTCTGCAGCGGCCCCCGCTCCCGGACTTCTTCGAAGATGGCATTCAGGTAGCCGGGCCGGGTCGCCAGCACCTTTTCGGCAGAGGTCCAGATGTACCCCCGTTCCATGCGCCATCGAAACAATCGGTGGTCTCTCATCGGGAGTACCGACGCCATGTGGCCCCAGTACTCGAACATCTCGCCCGATCGCCATATCCAATCGTCGAGGGCGTCCCGGTCGTAGGGGCCAAGGCGGGAGAAGAAGGGCAGGTAGTGGGTCCGGCTGAAGGCGTTCACCGAATCGAGTTGGATGACGAGTGACCGATCCAGCACCCGCCGGAAATGCCGGACGTCGATCCGGCCGGCCGGCCTGGGCTCGGTGAAGCCCTGCGCGGTGAGGGCGTAACGGCGAGCCTGATCGATGGTGATGCGGCGCATGGGCGGGCGAGAGTAACCGTCGCCCGTGGCGTGCCTCCCAGGACGAATCCGGCCGACCGGCGTGGCATCATCCATGCCGTGATCGAGCGTTACACCCTCCCCGAGATGGGCCGCATCTGGTCGGACCAGCATCGGCTCGAGACGTGGATGGAGGTCGAGGTCCTGGCTTTGGAAGGATGGGCCTCCTTGGGCAAGGTCCCAAACTCGGTGGCCGAGGCGGTGCGCACCGTCAAGTGCCCGACGCCAGAGGAGGTAGCCCTCCGCGAAGAGACCACCAACCACGATCTCGCCGCTTTCGTCGATCTCCTCGGTGAGGCCGCAGGTGGAGACGCAAAAGCGTGGGTTCACTACGGGCTGACATCGTCTGACGTGCTGGACACCGCGCTCGGGTCCCAATTGAATGACTCCTCCGGCCTGCTCCTCGACGCCCTGGCGTCCCTCTTTGACGTGGTGAAGGCGAAGGCCGATGAGCATCGGAGCACTTACATGGTGGGCAGGACCCACGGCATCTGGGCCGAGCCAACGATCTTCGGGCTCAAGCTCGCCGGTTGGGCATTCGAGTTGTCGCGAGATCATGCCCGCCTCACCGCGGCTCGTCAGGCCGTGGCCGTGGGCAAGATCTCTGGCGCCGTGGGCACCTATGCCCATCTCCCGTCGGAGATCGAAAGCCACGTTTGCAAGTCTCTCGGGCTCGACATCGAGCCCGCATCGACCCAGGTGACGGCGAGGGATCGGCACGCCGAGTATCTGCAGGCGATCGCATTGACCGGAGCCTCCATCGAGCGGATGGCAACTGAGATCCGACACCTCCAACGCTCGGAGGTCTCTGAGGTCAGAGAATCCTTCGGCAAGGGGCAAAAGGGCTCATCGGCGATGCCCCACAAGCGGAACCCCATCCTCTCCGAACGGCTCACCGGGATGGCAAGGCTTCTCCGGGGCTATGCCCAGGTCGGTCTCGAGAACGTTGCGCTCTGGCACGAGAGGGATATCTCTCACTCGTCGGCGGAGCGGGTGGTCCTCCCTGACGCCTCGGCCGTCCTCCACTACATGCTGGTCAAGTTCACCGGCCTCATCGAGCGGCTGGAGGTCGACGTCGATCGAATGCGGGCCAACCTCGACGCCACCAAGGGCCTGGTTTACAGCCAGGCCGTGCTGCTCGCCCTGGTCGACGCCGGAATGACCCGCGATGAGGCCTATCGGGTCGTCCAGGCCCACGCCATGGCGGTCTGGGACGGCGAAGGTGACCTGGAGCAACGACTACTGAACGACCCTCAGATCAACCTCGACCCCGAATCACTGGCGGCGTGTTTCGACCCCGCTCGGGTTTCGAGAACCGCGGCGGTGGTGTTCGAGCGCTTCGATTCGCTGCGATTGAGCTAAGGCAGACTGCGGTTCAGTCGACGGGATAGATCTCCGCCAGCTGATCTTTGAAGAAGGCGGTGGGAAGCAGGACCGCGGCCCCACCGGGCGCCCGGTAGTTCTGGACCTCGATCGAGAAGCGGTCTACCGAGTCCTTGCTGATCCCCCGGTAACGCCAGGCCGCCGAAACCGCCTGGCCGAAGGTCCAAGACGAGTCGAGACGCACCGATTCGGAGACCGCAGACAGCTTGTTGGTCAGCGAGACGGGCGAGGAGAAGCCCGACGCCTTGCCGGCCAATTGGAAGAGCACGTCCTGTTGTCGGGTTCTGGCGGGCGAAGTCGGACCCGGCCACTCCCACCCAAGCGCCGCCGATGAGCTGCTCGGTGTGCCGGGATCGGACCCAGGCCAGCGCGAGCTCACCATTCGCCCGCCGGCATCCGGAGCTCGCGATGTCCAGGTGCGACTTGGCGTCGCGGGTCGGATGGTCGACGCAAATGGTGACCCCTCCCATCGCATCGACGATCCTTGCGAACCCGGCGAAATTCACCCTCGCCACATGGTCGACGGGGATGCCGGTGTAGTCCTCGACCATGATCGCCAGGAGCTCAGAGCCCGAGGCCACCCCGGTGCACCCGCCGAGCCCTTCGTTGAGCCGGGTCAGGGTCCGCTTGCACAGGTTCCACACGAATAGGTCGCGGGGCAGGCT
This sequence comes from uncultured Acidobacteriota bacterium, assembly GCA_963724825.1. Taxonomy (GTDB): domain Bacteria; phylum Actinomycetota; class Acidimicrobiia; order Spongiisociales; family ZC4RG35; genus JALYNX01. The sequence continues at coordinate 190,639 of CAVRWT010000021.1, read as the reverse complement.
CACCATGATCGGGTCAGAGCCATCCTCGGGTTGGAGGGCGAAGATGATCACGTCGGCGAGAAATCCGGATGCGTCGGCTCCCACCAGGAGATACGAGGTGAACACCTCGTCATCGATCGGCTCGCCGAAAGAGTTAGGGGTGAGGACGTAGGGATCGAAGGATCCGGTGAGATCGAACTCCCCGGCCAGCTCCAGCTGCTGTTCCGCCAGCTCCTCGCCTTCGGGATAGGGAGCCGGGTCGACGAACACGATGTCGCGGGAGGTCGTCGGAGTCACGTCGATCGCGGCACGCGCCTCCTGCGGATTGAACTCCTCGCTGGCCACCGTGCCCAGCGCAGCCTGAACCTGATAGACGTAGAAGGACCCCAACCCGAGAAGCACCCCGGCGACGACCGTGATCGCCACCCTCCAGGGGTGGAGGATCACATATTGGACGATTCCCACTTCGCAATCGATCCTAGATCTGGACGATCACGACGATGGGGTGATGTGGACCGTCCCGGTGAACACAGCCACCGTCCTGCCGTCGCCCCGGGTCACATCAACCTGATAGGTGCCCATGGTCCGGCCCCGAGCGGACTCGGTGACCTTGGCCTCGAGGCGGTCTCCGAGACGGACCGACGCGGTGAAGGCCATGTGCGTCGCAACCGCAACGGCCCTGTCTCCAGCCGCATTCGAAGCGAGAGAAAGGGCGAAGTCGGCCAGCGAGAACACCATCCCGCCGTGGCCCACAGCGAGGGAATTCAGATGTTCCTCGCGGACATCGAGGCCGACGACGATCTCGGTGTCGGTCACCGAGACCAACTCGGCGCCAAGGGCTCGGGAGTACGCGTCTCCCGCGATCATCTGCTCGGCGGCTGATCTGGTGAAACCGCTCACCGAGCCGAGACTAGGGGGGCTATGCAGTCCAGTTGCGACGCGGGATGGACCCTGGAGGAATGCCAGTCATGTCGAGCTTCAGGTTGTCGATGTCGAATTCCAGATGATTCTCCACTGAAATCACGCCATCCACCCGACCTGTGAGCTCGGCTAGGAGTTCAGCGTCACTTCGGGTCTCGAGACGACCTCGCATGACCACATTTCCGTTGGTGCTCTTGATCTCAACGAGCCTGGGGTCTATCCAGAGGATCCGCTCAACGACATCGTTTTCGATCTCCTCGAGGATCTCGGTGTCGGGACGTGCGAAGACCCTGAGGACGTCGGAGCGGCTCACTATCCCGACGACACGGTCGGTCTCGTCGACGACCGGGATCCGCTTGACGCCTTCGGTCTGCATCAGCCGCGCAGCCTCGGCGTGATCGGCCTCGGGCCCCAGAACGATCAGATCCTTAGTCATCACGTCTCCGACGAGACGCTCCCGACTCGGAAGCTCTGCGTCTGAGTAGAGGAAGCGCAGAAGCCCTGCTGGTCGCTTCTGTCTCCGATCGGCCTCAGTGGCGACGAAGTCGGCCTCGGTGATCATGCCGACGAGCATTCCGTCGGCGTCGGTCACCGGCAGGCCACTCACGCTGGCCTCGAGCATGCGACGGGCGGCCTCTTTCAGCGGTGCCTCTGGGCCGATGGTGATGACATCGCGCGTCATCAAATCCCGAAGTTTCATCTGACCTCCTTTGCCTCCAACGTATGCCTGGGCGTCGAAGAGGATTAGGGCACAAATGCCTGTTCGGGCCGGCGCACTGACCCGGGGTGGTGTGGCCGAGCCCAACTGTCTGGCCACTACGCTGCCGCCACATGGTGGCGCTACCTCATGTTGCATCGGGCAAGGTCCGCGAGATGTACGAGGTGGATGCGGACCATCTCCTCATCGAGACCACCGATCGGATCTCCGCCTACGACGTGGTCCTCAGCCAGCCGATTCCGGAAAAGGGCAAGGTGCTCACCGGTCTCAGCCTTCACTTCTTCGACCTTCTCGACACCCCCAACCACCTCGTTACCACCGATCTGTCGGGGATCGACGGCCTCACCGATGCCGATCGTCAGGCACTGAGCGGGCGTGCCATGGTGGTGCGCCGGGCCGAGGTGATCCAGGTCGAGTGCGTGGTCCGGGGCTATCTCTACGGCTCCTCCTGGCGGGAGTATCGGGACGGGGGTGGGCCCACCACCGAGCACCTCCCATCCGGTCTTCGTCTGGCCGACCTCCTCCCCGAGCCGATCTTCACTCCCGCCACCAAGGCAACCTCGGGCCATGACGAGAACATCACCGAATCCCAGACCCGATCCCTGCTCGGCGACGAGCTCTATGAGGAGCTCCGGAAGCGATCGGTCGACATCTACCTGCCGCGCCTCGGAGTACGCCGCCGCCAGAGGTGTGATCCTGGCGGACACCAAGTTCGAGTTCGGTTTCGCCGACGGCGAGCTGCTGTTGGTCGATGAGGTTCTCACCCCCGACTCCTCGCGGTACTGGCCGGCCGACCGTTGGAACCCGGGACAGGACGTGCCCTCCTTCGACAAGCAGCCCCTGCGCGACTGGCTGGACGCCGCCGACTGGGACAAGACCCCTCCCGCCCCCGACCTCCCCCCGGAGGTGGTCGCCGAGACCAGCGCCCGTTATATCGAGGCCTATGAGCGGGTGAGCGGCGAGAGCTTCGAGACCTATCTGGGTCGGAGCCAGCAGTGAGGGTCAGCGTCGAGATCACCCGGCGCCCCGAGATCGCAGACCCGGAGGGGACCAACATCATGCGAGCCCTGACCGACCTCGGGCATCAGGGAGTCGAATCGGTGAGAGTCGACCGGATCATCCACATGGACGTGGCAGGTGACGACCCGGGGCTGATCAAGGTCAGTGTCGAGGACATGTGCCGTCAGCTTCTGGCGAACCCGGTCCTGGAGGACTTTCGGGTCGAGGTCGGCGAATGAGGACCGCGGTGGTCGTTTTCCCGGGCACCAACTGCGAGCACGACGTGGTCCACGCCCTCCGCTCGCTCGGTGGCGAAGCCGAGCTCGTCTGGCACCGCGAGACCGACCTGGGCGACTTCGACGGGGTGATCATCCCCGGTGGCTTCGCCCACGGCGACTACCTGCGGACCGGCGCCATCGCCAGGTTCTCACCGGTGATGACCGAGGTGGAGCGAATGGCCGGCCAGGGGGCTCCGGTCCTCGGGATCTGCAACGGGTTCCAGGTGCTCTGTGAGGCGGGGATGCTTCCTGGCGCCCTGATTGCCAACCGCGACCTGGCCTTCATCTGCCGTTTCATTGAGGTCGAGGTCACCGACGTCTCCACCATTCTCACCCGCAGCGCCGAGCTCGGGCAGCGGATCCGAATCCCGCTCAACTCGTATGAGGGCAACTGGGTCGATCCGGGCTCGGGGGCCCGGATGGTGCTCCGCTATGTCGACAACCCCAACGGCTCGCAGGGCTCGGCGGCGGCGATCTCCAACCCCGAGGGCAATGTGGTCGGCGTCATGCCCCACCCCGAACGGGCCTCGGATGAATTGCTGGGTTCGGCAGACGGGCTGGTCCTGCTGGAGAGCTTCCTCCACTCGCTGGTGCCCGCATGACCATCACCGGCCAGCCGGTCCACCGCCGGCTCGGCATGACCGACGAGGAATACGAGTCCGTCGTCGGGATCTTGGGCCGGGACCCGCTCCCCGCAGAGCTGGCCATGTACTCGGTGATGTGGTCCGAGCACTGCTCCTACAAGTCCTCGAGGGCGCACCTGCGCCGTTTCCCGACCACGGCCCCATGGGTGGTAGTCGGCCCCGGGGAGAACGCCGGTGTGGTCGACCTCGGTGACGGTTGGCTGGCCGCGCTTCGCATCGAGAGCCACAACCACCCGTCGTTCGTCGAGCCCTATCAGGGAGCCGCCACCGGGGTCGGGGGGATCCTGCGAGACGTCTTCACCATGGGGGCCCGTCCGATCGCCCTCTGGGACCAGATCAGGTTCGGCCCGCTGGACGATCCCAAGAACCGCTACCTGTTCGGGGGCGTCGTGGCCGGAATCGCCGGATATGGCAATGCGGTCGGAGTGCCCACAGTTGGCGGGGAGATCGAGTTCGACCCCACCTACTCGGGGAACCCCCTGGTCAATGTGATGTGCCTGGGAATCCTTCGCCAGGAGCAACTGGTGTTGGGGACTGCAGGTGAGCCGGGCAATGTGGCGGTGCTCCTCGGCAAGGCGACCGGGCGGGACGGCATCGGCGGCGCCTCGGTGCTGGCTTCGGCTTCGTTCGACGATGGCTCCCAGGAGAAGCGACCCAGTGTCCAGGTCGGCGACCCATTCGAGGAGAAGAAGCTGATCGAAGCCTGCCTCGAGATTTTCGAAGCGGGGTTGGTGGCGGGGATTCAGGACCTGGGTGCGGCCGGGCTGGCCTGCGCCATCTCCGAGCCGGCGGGAAGAGCCGGGGTGGGGATGGATGTCGACCTCGACTCGGTTCATGTCCGCGAGCTGGGGATGACCGCCCCCGAGCTCCTCATGTCGGAGTCGCAGGAGCGGATGATGGCCTTCGTGGCCCCGGCGAACGTCGAAGCAGTCCTGGCGATCGCCGACAAATGGGAGATCGACTCGGCGGTGGTCGGCACGGTGAAGTCCGGCGGCACCCTCACCGTCCGTCACGGAGGGGAGACGGTCGCCGAGCTACCCGCGGCATCCCTTGCCGACGATGCCCCCCTCTACGAACGCCCCTACAGCCGGCCCGACTGGCTCGACGACCTCTGGGAGTCGCCGGAGCCTTCCCCGATCGAACCCATCGACGCTCTGCTCCAGCTTCTCGACGACCCGGCGATCGGCTCGTCGGCCTGGGTTCACGAGCAGTACGACCACATGCTGTTCCTCAACACGCTGTCCGGCCCGGGTGGCGACGGCTCGCTGCTCCGGATCCGGGGGACCTCCAAGGGCTTGGCGGTGTCCACCGATGGCAACGGGCGTCTCTGCCTGCTCGACCCGAGGCGCGGGGCTGCCCGCCTGGTCTACGAGGCGGCGCTCAACGTGGCGATGACCGGTGCTCGACCGATGGCGGTCGTCGACAACCTGAATTTCGGGAATCCCGAGAAGCCGGAGGTGATGTGGCAGTTCCGGGAAAGCGTGGAGGGGATCTCCGAGGCGTGCGAGGCCCTGGGCATCCCCGTGGTCGGAGGCAACGTCTCGTTCTACAACGAGACCGAAGGGGCCGACATCCACCCCACCCCGGTGGTCGGTCTGCTCGGGCTCGTCGACCCGATCCCGGCCAATCTGCCCGGTCTGAGCCGGGCCAAGGCAGGCATGGAGATCTGGGAAGTGGGGCCCGAGGCGACGGGCAACCTTGCCGGCTCGGCGTTCCAGCGGGTGGTGGAAGGTGCTCATCGGGGCCGGCCCAGCGCACCCCAGCCCGAGGAGGCGAAGGAAGTGATCGAGCTGGCTGCGGCACTGGCCCATCAGGTGCCGGTGCTGCATGACATCTCCACGGGTGGTCTGGCAGTGACCGTGGCCGAGATCTGCATCGCCTCCGGGGTCGGTGCTGAGCTGTCGGTCGAAGCCGACGCCAGCCTCTTCTCGGAAGACCCCCACCGCTTCGTGGTGATGTTGGAGCCGGGAACCGTCACCCTCCCCGCCGGCCTGGCAAGGCGGATCGGCACCGTCGGTGGCGACTCCCTAAAGATCGCCGGTCACGAAGTCGGGTTGGAGCAACTCACCAGCACCTACCGGGAGGCGATTCCCCGCCGCATGCGGGGCTGACACCTGTTTCTCCCGCCATTGAACGAAGTGAGCATTTCTCCCCCCAGTGAACGAAGTGAGCGTTGGGGGGAGAGCCGGCGAAGCCGGGAGGGGGGCGCCGCTGCCGCGTCGAACGCAGGTATGGCACCCGATACCATCGCCAGGTGACAAGAACCATCGGCATTCTCACCGCGGGCGGGGACAGCCCCGGGCTCAACGCGGCGATCCGGGCAATCGGCAAGGCCGCCCAACGGGCCTACGGGATGGAGGTCATCGGCTTCAAAGATGGTTTCCAGGGCCTGATGCTGAACCGTTTCACGCGTCTCGACTCAGACGCCCTCTCCGGGATCCTGACCCGGGGGGGCACGGTGCTCGGCACCAGCCGGGCCCGGGTCGACAGGATGGAGCTCGAGGACGGGACCACCATGGACGGTCGCCCGGTGATGCGAGAGATCGTCGAGCACCACCAACTCGAGGCCCTGGTCTGCCTCGGTGGCGACGGGACGATGCGCAACGCAATGAGGCTCGAAGAGGCCGGCATCCGCACCATCGGAGTGCCGAAGACCATCGACAACGACGTCACCGGGACCGACGTGACCTTTGGTTTCGACACTGCGATGAGCATCGCCACCGACGCCATCGACCGTCTCCACTCAACGGCCCACTCCCACCACCGGATCATCGTGGTCGAGATCATGGGTCACGATGTCGGTTGGCTGGCTCTCGGGGCGGGGTTGGCCGGCGGAGCCGACGTCATCCTCATCCCTGAGATCCCCCACGACGTCGAAGCGGTGGCCTCCTCGATCAAGCTCCGCAAGGAGGCGGGCAGCGCCTTCTCGATCGTCGCCGTCGCCGAGGGCGCTTACTCACGGGAGCAGGCCGAGACCCAGGCGGCGATCACCGAGGAACTGGAGGCCGCGATCGGGAGCGACCGCAAGCGGCTCAAGAATTCCCTGAAAGAGCTCCAGGAGAATCGGTCGAAGCGGACCGAGCAGCTGGCGGCGACCTTGGAGACCCTCACCGGCCTGGAATCAAGAGTCACGATCCTGGGGCACGTGCAGCGGGGCGGGACCCCGTCCGCGGCCGATCGCTTGTTGGCCACCCGGCTTGGGACCGCGTGCGCCGACTACATCGACCAGGGCCTACGGGGTGTGATGGTTGCCGCACGAGGGGAGGGGTCCGAGCCGGTGCCCCTCGAGGAAACCGCCGGCATCACCAAGTTCGTGCCCCTCGATCACCCCTGGCTGAGGTCGGCGCGCAGTCTCGGGATCTCCCTGGGCGACTGAATCACACGACGCGCTGGCGGGCTCGCAGCGCCACGTAGGTCCAGAACGCCCCAAGTGCATCGACCATCGCGAAGAACGCCAACTGCCAGGGCTCGCCGGTGAGGGCGAAGGCAAGGAATGCGGCCGCGCTGAAGCTGCGAGCCAGCACGGAGGCAATGAAGAAATGGCGGGTCTCGTTGATGGCGGCGTCGTAGAAATAGAGGGCGAGGATCACCACGAGGACACCGACCACCCGGATCCAGATCTCCTCGGTGATCGGCATCCCAAGAATCTTGAGCAGGGTGTTGGGCCCCACCACCAGCCAGGTCCCGAGGACCAACAGATAGATGCTCCACGCATAAACACTTCGAGCCGCAGGTGACATGGGCCTCCTTCCCCCGCTCAACCTAGCCTGCGTCCGATGAGCACACTCGGTGCGATCCTCGCCGGCGGCAGGAGCTCCCGGATGGGGATGGACAAGGCCGAAGTCGAGGTCGCCGGACAGACCATGCTGCAGCGTGTCTCGTCTGCGCTCGAGGCCTTTCTCCCCCACGTCGTCCTGCTCGGCGCCGACCGGGAGGGGATGGAATGCTGGCCAGATGACCTTCCTGCCCGAGGCCCGCTCGGCGGGATCGCGGGCGCCCTCTCCCGCATGGACGACGACCACGTGCTCGTCGTCGCCGTCGATCAGCCTTTTGTCCGCACCGAGACTTTGGCCCGGCTCGCCGACTTGAAGTCAGAGATGGCGGTGGTGCCGGTCGATGCGCTCGGAGTTCGTCAGGTGACCTGCGCGGTATATCCGAAGGCGATTGCCGAAGTGGCGATGGAGGAGGCAAAGGCCGACGGTTCGATGCAGAGCCTGCTCGACCGGGTCTCGTTTCAGGCGGTGACCCCGGAGACCTGGGCTTCGTGGGGAGAGGACGGGAGAAGTTGGTTCTCGGTCGACACACCGGCTTCCCTCGAGGAGGGGATTCGTCGGTTCTTGTGACATGAAGACGGGGCCCGGATGGGCCCCGTCTTCCTCTGGCGGCAGCTGGGATTCAGGGGCTCGTTGGGTTGTTATCCCGCCAGAGTTGTCGTGGTTTCGGTACCGGCCGGCGCCGTGGTCGAAGACCCGCCGTCGTCCGGATTGTTGGAGTCGCAGGCGACGAGCAGCAAGCTCAAAGCGAGTGCCGAAGCCAGCAGACCCTTGGTCAACCGGTTGTTCATTTTTTTGCCTCCAGAGCCGCTCGGAGCGAGCGGCCTGGTGCTTCATTCCACGTTTGCCCGGTTTTCAAACATGGCGTGCCCTTGTCGGCAGGATGCGTATGACTAGATTCGCCACAGGAAAGTTGAGGACATAGATGCCCTGTCTGCTTGTCGTATTCCTTGTCGTAAGCCCCCGATTGACGATGGTTGCCCTCTGGCTGCTCACCGACTGGGTGGATCGGGTCTACAGCGGCTGGCTGGTGCCAGTCCTTGGCATCGTCTTCCTCCCCTGGACCACCGTCCTCTACACAATTGGCTTCGTCATCTCGGGTGATACCGCGGCACCTTGGGGAATCCTCGGGCTGATCGTGGGTGTCTTCTGCGACATCATGAGCTACGCCGGGTCGTCGAAGCCGGTCCGCAACAGCTTCCAGGGCGCCAGCTAACAGCGTCCTCACCCGTTTCCTTGCTCGGTTGGCGCCATATGTGGCCCGACGTACCTCAGGTAAGTGATGCGGTCACGTCCTGCCTACCATGGCCGACGTGCCCGAACAGGCTGTCAACTCACCACTCGAGGGGCCCGGTGAGGCCTGTGGAGTCATAGCTGCCTACACCCCGAACGAGCTCGCAGCCAACCTCATCTACTTCGGCCTCTTCGCCCTCCAGCACCGGGGGCAGGAGTCGGCCGGCATCGCCACCTCCGACGGGGAGACGGTCACCGTCTTCAAAGACCTCGGGCTGGTGGCGCAGGTCTTCGACGAGTCGACCCTGGCCGGTCTCGACGGCCATGTCGGCATCGGGCACACCCGCTACTCGACCATGGGCTCCAACAATTGGGCCAACGCCCAGCCGGTGCATCGTCAGGTCGGGAACACCAGCCTGGCTTTGGGGCACAACGGGAACCTGACCAACACCCGCGAGCTCGCCGAGGCCCTTGGCATCTCCGGCGCCACGACCGACTCCGACCTCATGGCCGAGGGAATCGCCCGGGAGCTCGACGACGAGCGCTCCGATGCCCGCGGCCTGGAACTGGCGATCATGAAGGCGGCACCCACCTGGAAGGGCGCCTTCTCCCTGGTGATCATGGATCAGGGCCGGGTGGTCGGGCTCCGCGATCCCAACGGCTTCCGCCCGCTCTGCCTCGGCTCACTGCCCAATGGCGGCTGGGTCATCGCTTCGGAGACCGCTGCCCTCGACCTGATCGGCTCCCGGTTCGTGCGGGAGATCGCCGCCGGGGAGATGGTGGTCATCGACGCCGGCGGGGTCCACAGCTACTCCCCCTTCGAGCAGGTGACTCCAGGCCTCTGCCTCTTCGAGTTCGTCTACTTCGCCCGTCCCGACAGCCAGATGTACGGGCGAAGCATCCACGGCGCCCGTCACCAGATGGGCCAGGTGCTGGCCGCCGAGCATCCCGCCGATGCCGACGTGGTGGTCCCGGTGCCCGAGTCGGGGATCCCCGCCGCCCAGGGGTTCGCCGCCGCCAGCGGCATCCCCTACACCGACGGCCTGGTGAAGAACCGCTACATCGGGCGCACCTTCATCGAGCCCACCCAGACGATCCGGGATCGGGGGATCAGGCTGAAGCTCAACCCGATCGTGGAAAATCTCAACGGGAAGACGGGTGATCCTGGTCGACGACTCGATCGTTAGGGGCTCGACCACCCGCAAGCTGGTCCAGCTGGTTCGAGAGGCCGGGGCTGTCGAGGTCCATCTCCGGGTCTCCTCGCCCCCCTACCGCTGGCCGTGCTTCTACGGGATGGACACCTCCGATCGGTCGACATTGATCGCCTCCCGCATGGACGTCGAGGAAATCCGGGAGCACCTCGGGGCCGACTCCCTCGGCTACCTCTCGCTCGAAGGCCTGCTCGGCGCCACCGGGGTGGCCGACGCCGGGTTCTGCACCGCCTGTCTCTCCGGGGAGTACCCCACGGACATCCCCGAGGTGACGGACAAGTTCCAGCTCGAGCGTTCCTGAGGTGACCTCGTATCGGGAGGCCGGGGTCGACCTCGACGGCGCCGATCGCCACGTCGCCAACATCTCGTCGGTGGTGACCGCCACCTGGGCGGCGAATGTGATCGGCGGCTTCGGCGGGTTCGCCGCCGGTGTTGAGATCCCCAGCGGCTACACCCGGCCGGTGTTGATGATGTCGGTCGACGGGGTCGGCACCAAGCTGGAGCTGGCGCGACGGTCCGGGCGTTGGGAAGGCGTGGGCAGCGACCTGGTTGCGATGTGTGTCGATGACCTGGCCGCCCTCGGAGCCCGGCCCATCGGATTCGTCGACTACCTGGCGGTGGGTGCTCTCTCCGAGGAGCGCGACCTGGCGATCGTGGCCTCGATCGCTGCCGCCTGTGTCGTTGCGGAGTGTCCGCTGCTCGGTGGGGAGACTGCAGAGCACCCGGGAGTCATGGAGCCTGATGCCGTTGACCTGGCCGGGGCGGTGATGGGGGTGGTCGAGCACGGTGAGGAGTTGGGCCCGAGGCGGGTCGTTGCCGGTGACCGGATCGTCGGTCTCCGGTCTCCCAACCTCCGCTCCAACGGTTTTTCGCTGATCAGGTCCCTGTTCGCCGACAGCCTCGATGAGCATCTCGACGACTTCCTCGAACCGTCGGTCATCTACTCGCCCGCGGTGCAGCGGGCCGTCGCCACCGGGGCGGTCCACTCCGCGGCCCACGTCACCGGCGGGGGGATCGTCGGCAACCTCCCCAGAGCGTTGCCACGCAGCATGGGAGCGAGCGTCGACACCAGGGCCTGGCGAACACCGACCGTCTTCCAGATGGTCGCCTCCAAAGGCGTGAACCAGGACGACATGTTTCGCACCTTCAACATGGGGATCGGGTTCTGCCTGGTGGTGGATCCCCAAGGTGTCGATTCGGTCCTTCAGGCCACCGCCGAGCACGACCCGGCCGTGATCGGGAACGTGACTTCGGGAGGAGGGCTGGAGATCCAGTGATCTTTGAATCCGCGACCGCGGTGCAAAGGGTGGACGAGACCACCTGGAGCGGTGAGATCCAGCCCGGCTGGGACATCTTCGACAACGCCAACGGCGGTTACATGATGGCGATCGCGGCTCGAGCGATGTCGGGAGCGGCCGATGGACGGCTTCCGGTGAGCGTCACCGCCCATTTCACCCGTCCCGGCAAGGCAGGCCCGGTGTCGATTGGGACCGAGGTCGTGAAGAACGGCCGGACCTTCTCCACGGTCCGTGGCGACCTGGGAACCGAAACCGGTGTCGGTCTGGCGTTGATCGGCACCTTCGCCGAGCCCGACCGGGACTCCGGGCGAGGCTCTTCTCGTCAACGCCGAGGTTCCCGAGGTTCCACCCCCGGACGAGTGCATCCGGGCGGTGCCCGCAGTCGACGGGCCGCTTCCTCCGCCACTGATGGACAAAGTCGAAGAGCGGATCCACCCCGATGACGCGGTGACCCTGCTGGGCAGGCCTTCGGGCAAGCCGCTGATGCGAGGCTGGTTCCGTCTGCTCGATGGCGAGCCGATCACCCCTTTTGCATTGCTACTGGTGATGGACGCTTTCCCTCCGGCCATCTTCAACACGGAGCTGCCGTTGGCGTGGACCCCGACGATGGAGATGACGACCCACATCCGATCGTTCGATGTGACAGGCTGGCTTCGCTGCCAGTTCACCACCCGGTTCGTGACCGGTGGCTTCCTCGAAGAGGACGGTGAAGTCTGGGACGAGTCGGGGCGTCTGGTGGCTCAGTCCCGCCAGCTGGCGTTGTTGCCGCGGTAGCGACTCCGTAATTGGGTTGGAAAGGGTCATATCCGGACCTCTGAGTCCCAATTGCTGCTGGGCCGGAGGGGGCTACTCCGTCGCCACCGCTTCCAACTCGGCCAGCAACTCGCCCTTGCGTCCCGCATCCAGGAATGAGGCCTCGATCGAGTTCCTCGCCAGCGCCACCAAATCCGCGGGCCCGAAACCGAGCCCGTCCGCCAGGGCCTGGTAGTTGTCACCGACGTATCCCCCGAAGTAGGCCGGGTCGTCCGAGTTCACCGTGACCTTCACCCCCGCCTCGATCAGGTGAGGCAGCGGATGGTCCTCGATCCGGTCCACCACCTTCAAAGCCACATTCGAGATCGGGCACATCGTGAGCGGGACCCCTTCGACGGCAAGCCGGCGCACCACGTCAGGGTCCTCCAAGGAACGCACCCCGTGGTCGATCCGCTCCGCACCGAGCACGTCGAGAGCCGCGGTGATGTTCTCTGGAGGGCCTTCCTCGCCGGCATGGGCCACCGTCCGCAACCCGAGTCCCCTGGCCCTATCGAAGGCTTCCTCGAACAGCTCCGCCGGTCTCCCGATCTCGGTGGAGTCGAGCCCAACCGCCACCACACCTTCGAGATGCGGCTCGGCCTCCCGAAGCGTGGCCACCGCCTCCTCCCCGCTGAGATGACGCAGGAAACACAGGATCAGATCGGCCGTGATCACGGATCGCGCGTCAGCAATCGCCGAGCGGAAGCCTTCCATGAACACCGGGAAGCCGACTCCCCGCTCGGTGTGGGTCTGAGGATCGAAGAAGATCTCGGCGTGGCGCACACCATCCGCGGCCGCCCGGCGCAAATAGGCAGACATCAGTTCGTAGAAATCCCTGGGTGTCTGCAGGACCGCCGCCCCCTGGTAGAGGATGTCGAGGAACGACTGGAGATCGCCGAACTGGTAGGCAGCATGAGCGGCGTCGACGTCTTCGAAGGGGAGCTCCACACCGTTGCGGACCGCCGTCGACAGCAGCAACTCCGGCTCCAGGGTCCCTTCGATGTGGACATGGAGCTCGGTCTTGGGCAGCTCGTTGATCAATCGACGCAGGTCCATCAGTCTTCTCCTAGCGAGATGTCTTGGGGCCGAATCGGGACCCGGTTCAGCCTACGTCCGGTCGCCATGCGGATCGCAGCCGCCACCGCCGCGGTCGAGGAGATGGTGGGTGGCTCACCTACTCCTTTCGCCCCGAACGGGCCCCACGAGCCGTCCTCCTCGATCAGGACCGCCTCGACATCGGGAGCATCCAGGATCGTCGGCAGCAGGTAGTCGGTGAAGTTCGGATTGCGGATCACACCGTCTTGCATCACCAATTCCTCCATGATCGCCAGGCCGACACCCTGCATGATCCCTCCTTCGATCTGACCCCGGATCGAGCCTGGATTCAAGGCCTTGCCCACATCCTGGACGGTGTCGACCCGCACCACCTTGATCATCCCCAACTCGGGGTCGACGTCGACCACTGCCCGATGACCGGCGACCGCGAAGTCGGCGTGGACATGGCCCTGGCCATCGGCATCGGGAGCCTCGGTGGCCGGGTGCCGGAAGGTGACCGTCTCCTCCCAAACCTCCTCTGTCAATTGGACCATGGGCACCACCAGCTCCCCGGAGCGCCATACACCGTCGTCGTTGAGGTCGTCACCACGATGGGCTTCCAGGATCCGCTCCCGAAGCCGGCTCGCCGCCTCCAGCGTGGCCCCCCCGGAGACCTGGGTCTGGCGGGAGGCGGAGGTCGACCCCGCAGAGTCGATCCTCGAGGTGTCGACATTGCGAACCTCCGCTTTCGTAACCCCGAGGGCGGCGCGGGCGATCTGGGCGAGCACCGTCACCAGACCCTGCCCGACCTCGATGGCGGCGGTCTCCACGATTGCCCCCTCACGAGTGAGGAGGACCCGGGCCTGGGCGTAATCGTCGAATCCCTCTGAAAACCCCAGGTTCTTGATCCCGAGCGCATACCCGACGCCGCGCACCACGTCCTTGGGCTCGGAGGTGAGGCCGCTGCCACCGGGCAGGGCAGTCTCCTCGACATCGGGAAGCGGCATCGCCCGCAAGGTCTCGATCACCTCGGCGGTGGGGAGCGGTGTGGTGATCCGCTGACCGGTGGTCGACATCTGTCACCGGTGGCGAGGACGTTGCGCCGCCTCAGTTCGAGCGGGTCCATGTCCAGGGCCTCGGCGAGACGATCCATCTGCGCCTCGTAGGCGAAACAGGACTGCACCGCCCCGAATCCCCGCATCGCCCCACAGGGCGGGTTGTTGGTGCGGGCCCCTACCCCGTCCACCGACACCGAGTCACATCGGTAGGGACCGACCGCGAAATAGCAAGCGTTGGCGAGGACTGCCGCCGTGGTCGAGGCATAGGCGCCACCGTCGATGAGGATCCTGGCCTCGACCCGAAGCAGTCGGCCCTCCTCGTCCGACGTGTGCCGGAACCACATGTGCGCCGGATGACGATGGACGTGACCGGCGAACGACTCCGAGCGCCGATAGACCATCTTCACCGGGCGATTGGTGTGGAGGGCGAGCATGCAGAGATGGATGTGGAGATTGACGTCCTCCCGGGCTCCGAAAGCCCCACCGATCCCGGTGGGATGCGACCGGATGGCTTCGGGGGGCAGGCCAAGACTGGCCACGATCTGCTCATGGTCGACGTGGACATACTGGCTGGTGGCGTAGAGGTCGACCCCGCCCTGGCCGTCGGGGATGGCGAGCCCGGCTTCCGGCCCCAGGGCGCCTGATCCTGCATCCCGACCTCGTAGTAGCCCTCGACCACCACCGGGCCGGTCACCTCCTGATCACCGCGACGGACCCGCATCCGGCGGAACACCTCGTCCCGGAGATCGGCCTCGGCGGGATCGACCAGCGGCACCTGCTCCTGATAGGTGACGTCGACCGCGGCTGCCGCCATCCGCGCGGTGTCGGGGTCCTCGGCGGCCACGATCGCCACCGGCTCCCCCCAGAATCTGACGGTGTCGCCGGCGAGCACCGGCTGATCGGGATGCTCCAGACCGAAGGTGGGCCGGCCCGGCACGTCAGAGGCGGTGAGCACCGCATGCACCCCGCCGATAGCCAGCGCCGGGGCGATGTCGATCGACTCGATGAGAGCGCTGGCGTGCGGGCTGCGCACCGTCGCCCCCCAGAGCATGCCCTCCGATTCGAGATCCTGTGCGTACTCGAACTCCCCTTTCAGCTTGGCGATCCCGTCGGGACGGAGCGGGGACTGCACCGATGGTGCCCTCCACCTGGATCGCACGACGATCGGTGCGGGTCGTCATCGGGCAGCCGCCCCCGAGAGCCCTTCGAGGGCGCGCACGATGGCCCCGTAACCGGTGCAGCGACAGATGTTCCCCGCCAGTGCTTCCTTGATCTCCTCCCCCGTCGGATGGGGGTTGCGCTCGAACAGGTCGACCGCGGCCACCACGATCCCCGGGGTGCAGAAACCGCATTGCACCGCCCCGGCCTCATGCATCGCGGCCTGCACCGGATGCATCTCCTCGCCGGCGACTCCCTTCGACGGTGACCACGACCGAGCCCTGAAGGTCGCCTGCCATCAGCAGGCAGGAGCAGACCACCACCCCGTCGAGCAGCACCGAGCACGACCCGCACTCACCCTGCTCACAACCGCTCTTGGGACCGAAAACCCCCAACTCGTCCCGGAGCACGTCGAGGGCACTTCCCGGGCTCATCACCCGGGCCGTGGCCGGGCTGCCGTTGAGGGTGAACTCGACGATCACCGCAGACACCGTTCGAGGAGACGTCGGGCCAGGACTCCGGCGGCATGGCGGCGATACTCCTCGGTGGAGCGGTGATCGGTGATCGGCCGCACCTCTTCGGAGACCAGACGGCCGAACTCCACAAGATCCGCCTCGGTGGGCTTGGCGATCGAGGAAATCATCTCCTCGGCCCCTTTGGCCCGCATCGGGGTCGGTGCCACCGAGCCCAGTGCCACCGTGGTCGCACCAGTCGACGACCGGGTGACGACGCAGCACACCGTTGCGATCACCATCGCATTGCGGACCCCGATCTTCCCGAACGATTGGCGCTCCGGCATCTCCTCCGGGAGGCGGACTGCGGTGACCAGCTCGCCGGCGAGACGTGCCGTCCGCTTCACCCCGACGAAGAACTCATGCCAGGGAAGGGATCGGGCGCCGGCAGGCGATTTCAACTCGATCGAGGCGTCGACCGCGGCGAGGAAGGGAAGGCCGTCCCCGGCCGGGCTGGCGGTGGCGACATTGCCTCCAAGCGTCCCGGCATTCCTGATCTGTGGTGAGCCGACGGTTCTCGCCGCCTGGGCCAGGGCAGTAGGAGCCCCCCGCTCGAGACGGCTCCAGGTGACCCCGGAACCGATCCGGTTCGGCTCCCATTCGGCCAGTTCCTCGATCCGGCGCAGGGCAACGACGTTTTCGGGGCGGGAATGCCCGAAGTTGACCTCGACCATGAGATCGGTGCCCCCGGCCAGGGCCAATGCGCCCTCCGACATGGCAGCGACCGCCTCATCGACTGTCGTCGGGTGCTGAACCTCCATCAACCCAGGAAATTACCCGAGCAGGGTGCGGGAAAGACGGTTGTGCTCCTCGACCAGGGCTCCGACCTCGACCCCGACGAGTTGCCCGTCCTCGACTACCCGACGCCCACCGACCCAGGAGTGGTCGACTCGGGTCGGGGCACACATCACCACCGCCGCCACCGGATCATGCCCGGCACCGGCGAATTCGAGCCGTTCCAGGTCGATGGCGATGAAATCTGCAGCCATCCCCGGGGCCAAACGGCCGATGTCGTCCCGGCCCAGTACCGAGGCGCCACCCACCGTCGCCAGCATCAGGGCGTCCCGGGCCGTCATCTGCGGACCCACGCCAACACCGGGAGCGACGGCAAGACGGTTCAACAACAGGGTCTGACGGACCTCGGCCAGCATGTTGGACGAGTCGTTGGAGGCCGATCCGTCGACCCCGAGCCCGACCCGGACCCCAGCATCGAGATACCCGGCGACCGGTGCCAACCCGGAGGCCAGCCTCATGTTCGAGGTAGGACAGTGGGCCACCCCGGTTCCGTCCTCGCCCATCCGGACGATCTCGTCGGGGGCGACATGGACGGCGTGGGCGTACCAAACGTCGGGCCCGGCCCATCCCAGGTCCTCCATGTGCTCGACCGGGCGGCGGTCGAAGCGGGTGACGCAGAACTCTTCCTCGTCGGCGGTCTCGGCGAGATGGGTGTGCATGGTGACCTTCGAGGTCACGGGCCAGGTCTGCGGTCTCCTTCATCAAATCGGTGGTGACCGAGAACGGTGAGCACGGAGCGAGCACCACCCGGGTCATCGCTCCTCGCTCCGGCTGATGAAAGGAGCCGACCACCCGCTGAGCAGTCGTCGAGGATGGCCTGGGGCTTCTCGACGACCGAGTCCGGCGGAAGACCGCCGTCGGACTCTCCAAGACTCATCGAGCCCCGGGAGACGTGAAATCGGAGCCCGACCGGCTCGGCTCCTTCGATCTGGTCATCGACCTTCGACCCGTTGGGCCAGAGATATTGATGGTCGAAGGCGGTGGTGCACCCGCTCAGAGCCAGCTCGGCGAGGCCGATCGTGGTGGAGACCCGAACGTGATCTGGAGTCATCCGAGCCCAGATCGGATACAGGGTCCGCAGCCACTGGAAGAGCCCGGCGTCCTGGGCGCCCGGCACCACCCGGGTCAGGGTCTGATAGAGATGATGATGGGTGTTGACCAGACCGGGGAGCACGACATGTCCGGTGAGGTCGACGACCTCGTCGGCGGTGTCCGGCAGATCAGAGGTGGGACCGACTGCCTCGATCCAGCCATCACGGGCGAACAGTCCGCCATCCTCGATCTCGGTCCCGTCCATGGTGACCAGGATCCGTGCGTGGCGAACGAGCAGGGTTCCCATCACCGCCACGCTACCGGTGGCCATAGAGTCGACTCACCATGACATTGCATCAAGATTCCATGGAACAGTGGACCGAGCGGCTGAACCTGGTTTCCACCCAGGTCAAGGCCGACTTTCCCGGTGAGCGGCCCGACCGCCAGCCCGTCCACACCGTCTACGGCGGCGCACATCTCTTCGCATCGACCACCCCGGGACGGCTCGGAGAGTTGGCAAGCAGTGCGCTGGACCGATGGCTGCCCGACCCCGATCATCTGGTCCAGGTCTTGGGGATTCATCCCTCGCTCAGCGAGAAAGTGCACACCAAGGTCGGTGAGAAGCTGGCCCGGGAGGCGGTGGAAGACTTTCGACTCGACTTCGAGGACGGCTACGGGCACCGACCCGACGAGGAGGAGGACGGCCATGCCCGTAGCTCCGCCCAGGAGGTCGCATTCGGGATCGCCAACAACTCGCTCCCGCCGTTCATCGGGATCCGAATCAAGTCGCTTTCCGGTGAACTCCAGCGACGAGCACTGCGCACCCTCGACCTATTCGTGACCACCCTGGCCGAGACCGCGGGCCGCCTGCCCGAAGGGTTTGCGGTCACCCTGCCCAAGATCCAGGACGTCGAGCAGGTGACCGTCCTCACCGAGGCCCTGACCCAACTCGAGCAGGGGCTTGGTCTCGCCGAGATCCCGATCGAGCTGATGATGGAGACCCCGCAGATGGTGATCGACCGGGACGGCACCGCCGGAGTGCGCAAGTTCGTCGATGCCGGCGCCGGTCGGGTGCGGGGCGTCCACTTCGGGACCTACGACTACACCGCCTCGATGAACATCACCGCCGCCTATCAGACGATGACTCACCCGGCGTGTGACTTCGCCCGTCATGTGCTTCAGGTGAGCCTGGCCGGCACCGGGGTTTGGCTATCTGATGGGGCGACGAACGTGATGCCGGTGCCGATCCACCGCGGCGACACCCTCACCGACCTCGAAAAGCAGGAGAACGAGGCGACCGTCCACGAGGCGATGCGACTCCACTACGACCACATCCGCCACTCCCTGTCCCACGCCTACTACCAGGGATGGGACCTGCATCCCGCCCAACTTCCCACCCGTTACGCCGCGGTCTACGCCTTCTTCCTGGAGGGTCTCGACCAGGCTGGCGATCGTCTCTCCAACTTCGTCGAGTCGGCGGCCAAAGCCACGCTGGTCGGTGAGGTGTTTGACGACGCCGCCACCGGGCAGGGCCTGCTCAACTTCTTCCTCCGCGCCATCAATTGTGGAGCCGTCACCGAAGACGAGGCGATCGCCCGCTCCGGGCTCACCGTCGACGAGTTGAGATCCAGGTCGTTCCTCAAGATCCTCGAAGGCCGCAGCTGACGGTCAGGCCTTCTTCGTGCGACGAACCTCAATCCGGGTGATCCGTCTCCCGCGAACACTCACCACCCGAAGCAGGTGGTGGCCAAAGGTCACCTCGTCCCCTACTTGAGGGAGACGGCCCAACAAGCTCAACACCAGCCCTGCCGCGGTGTTCCAATCGGTGTCGTCGAGGTCTTCGTCGATGATCTCGGAGAGGTCCTCCACGGGTAACGAGCCATCGATCAGCCATTCGTCCTCGCCGACATGAACCACATCGGCCTGGTCCGGCCCCTCGCTGATCGAGCCCATTACCTCCTCGGCGATGTCCTCGATGGTGACCAGACCGGCGGTGCTCCCGTATTCGTCAACCACAACCGCGAGATGGGTCCCGGCTTCCTGCATCTCGGTGAGCAAGCCGAGGACCCGCTTCGACTCGGGGACCACCAGCACCGGCTCGCTCAACCTCGAGACCGGGAGACCCTCACGTCGGTCTTCGGGCACCTGGATCAGGTTGTGCAGTTTCACCACCCCGGTGATGTTGTCGATGCTTCCCTCGAAGATAGGCACCCGACGGTGACCGGCTTCGAGAGCGGCCTGGAGGGCAAAGGCGACCGACGAGTCGCCGTCGACCGCGGTGATGTCGGGGCGGGGCACCATGATGTCGTCCACCTGGCGATCCCCGATCCGGAACGCCCGCTCGATCAGGTCCAGGTCCTCCGAGGTGATCTCACCTTCGATCGCGGCCCGCGAGGCCAGCATCCGCAACTCGTTCTCGGTGATGGTCGGGGAAGTGACTATCCCCTTGCCCGGCATCTGGATGTCGGCGATCCAGACCAGCACCGTCACGAAGGGTTTGAGAATCGTCACCACCGCGGCCAGCGGATAAGCCAGGGTGAGGGCGACCCGGTCGGGGTGACGCACCGCATAGGTCTTGGGAATGGCCTCGGCGTAGATGTAGAGGAGGAAGGTGAGCACCGCCGAGGCGATGGTCACCCCGAAGGCGGACCACCACTGGGAGGCGAGGATCCCGGCCACCGTGGCCGCGCCGATCTGGGAGAGAAGGGCAGCCAGGAGGATGGCGTTGAGCACCTCGGGAAGGCGGTCGGTGAGCTGGGCGAGCTTCTTGGCCGATCGGCTCCCCTCCTCGGCAAGGGTGTGGACCCGGACCGCGGGAATGCGAAGGAAGGCGGTCTCCGCCGCCGAGATGAACACCGAGATGACGAAAAGGACGACCAAAAGCAGGATCAGGGCCAGATCCTGGGAGAGGTCCATCGGCGCCTACCGCTCGACGGTGAGGGCGATGTCGCCGTAGGGCTCGGAAACCGGTTGGAGCACGATTCCCTTGTCGGTCATCCCGAAACGGGTGAGGTCGAAGGGGAGATGATGCTGGTTGGGGAGACGGAAGCTGATCTCGGCGATCTCGGGGACCGCGGCCAGAGCGGCCTCCGCCATCAGCCATCCCTGGTGCTGCAACGACTTGGAATCCACATCGAAGAAGGCGCCGGTGATGGCTCCCCGGGCGGCACCCCAGGCTGCCGTGGTGTCTGCGGGAACCTGGTCGTAACGCCATTCGGCGCTGACCGAGGTCGCCAGCAGCCGATCGTCCGCCTCGGGCAGGATCGTGAACTCGTCGTGAGGGAACCCAGCAAAAGCCGAGCCCCTGGTCTTGAGCACGACCAGGCCCTCGATACCGGCCCAGACCGTGGTCCCGCCTTCCCCGAGTGTCATCCGGGCGGTCCTCCGCTCCGAGCCACCACCGGTGAAACCGGTTCCGGTCACCCGGGTCCAGAGCCGTTCGGCGATCGTGATCTCCACCCGGTCCACATCGGGTCGGGCGATGAATCGCTCGCCAAGGACAGCGGCAAACGCTTCCAGGTCCCGAGTGAGATGCTCCTGGGCCAGGGCATAGACGGTGTTCTTCATGGTGTCGGTGGGCAGGACCGTGGCGTTGTCTCCCTCGGTGTGGGTGGTAACCACATCGTTGGAGAGGAGGATCTGCACGGTCAGGTCGGAGAAGTCGTCCCCGGTCTCCCCACGATGGATCTTGGAGACCCGGACGCCGGATTTGCCCCAGCGGTTCTCGCCAAGTTGGGCCACTCTCAGCTACCCCGGTAGGTGGTGTACCCGTAAGGGCTGATCAAGAGCGGTATGTGATAGTGGTCCTGGTCTTCATCGAGGTCCACCACGACGTGGACCTGGGGGTAGAAGGGGTTGCCGGCATCACCGGTCTCGAAGACCAGCCGGTAGACCCCGCTGAAAACGGCCCCTGCAAGCATCACGATCCGCCCGTTGACATCGGTGACCCCATCGGACATGTGCTGCCAGTGGCCGTCGAGGGAACGCTCGATGGTCACGGTGACCCCCTCCACCGGCTCACCGCTGGCGGTGTCGAGAACATGGGTACTGACAGAGGTCACTTCTGGTCTCCTTCACACAACATTCTGCGGAGTCTGGTCGTCGTGATCGACCGCTGCTCCCGGGAGGCGTTCTCGATCTCCTGCCCCCTGTCGTTTTCGAGCCGCCTCTGAGCGATCGCCAGCATTTCCTCCGCCGTCTTCCCGGTGGCGTAGACGATATAGGTGAAACCGAACCGTTCCTCATAGCGACGATTCGCCTCGGCGATGGCGGCCAGGGTGTCGGTCCCGGCATCGGACGGCGCCGGACTGTTCCTGGTTGGCGGTCTGGTCCCCACGCTCCCCGATCCGTGGGTGCCCGGCGAAGGCCTCCAACCAGTCGGTCTCGGTGAGTTGGTCGAAGGCGGATTCGGCGGCGGCGTGCACTTCCAGCGAACCGGGATAGGGGCGCGAGGCCAACATCGAGCCGGCCCAGACGCCAGATGCGCAGGCGTGTCTGAAGAAGCGTCTCGCCGCCTGTGCCGTGAGCGCGTTGAGATAGGAGAGGCGTTTCTCGACCGCTGCCTGACTGTCGGGATGGCCCAGGGCCCTGATCCGAGCGAGTCCACCGTCGGGGTGGATGTCGACCCGAAGGTAGGCGCTGTGGGTCGGCTCGGGAAGATCGAGATTGGCCACCTCATGGGGACCGACGGCAACCCGATCCAGGACCATGGACCACGACGATCCGTCTTCGGACACGGAGATCGAAACCCAACCCGGTGCGTTGCCCTTGAAATGCCGGGTGTCGATCACCACCGCCTCCACCAGCCCCGGCATCCCGAGACGCAACTCCACCCAGTCGTTGCCCGGGCCCCGCCGGCGCTTGGTCTCCCAGCCGTCCCACATGCCGGCCGGCTCGGTGGGCCGGAGCAGGTTGGAAGGTGGCGAATAGTGGACATCCGAGGCGTTGATCGCCTCACCGCCAACCAGCATCGAGGCCAGATCGACCGGTTCCCCGTCAGGGCAGACCTGGGAGCGGGAGGGGATCGGGGTGCCCTCGACCCGGAGCCGGGCCACGCCCCCATCGGGAAAGATGTTGAGCCGGAGATAGGTGAACCGATGTGGGTCGGCCACAGTGAACGATGCCCGGGAGTCGCCCGAGAGGGCAGTTTGGGGCAGAAGTTCCTCCCATTCGGCAGTCTCCAGTTGGCCTTCGTCGTCCTCACCGCAACCTTCGAGCGAGAACGATTCGGCGTAGTTGCCGGTGAAGAAGGAAGTGTCGACGGTGACCTGCTCGACCCTTCCTGGGACTCCGAGGCCGATGACACACCAGTCGTGCCCCGGATCTCGCCGGCGCCTGGTCTCCCAGCCATCCATCCACTTCCCGCGATCGGTGTACTCGGAGTTGGAGATCGGGTCGGCGAGGGAGATCAGATTCGAGGCGGGTGCAAAGAACTCGTCGTTGCAGGCGACGATCCGCCCTCCGACCGCACTCGAGATCAGGTCGACCATGTTCGCTCCAGCATCCTGCCACCAACCCCGATGACTCCTGTCGCCGGGGTGAACAGAGTCTGCCCGCCCAGGATCACCTTCTCCACTTTGCCCCGAAGCCGCATCCCCTCGTATGGGGTCAGGGGATGGCGGTGCTCGAGCCCGGCGCCGACCACATCGGCGACACCGTCAGGGTCCCAGACCACGAAGTCGGCGTCCTTTCCGATGTCGATGGCGCCTTTTCCGGCGAGACCGGCGAGATGGGCCGGGGCGGTGGAAAGCCACTCGGTGAGCCGATCGAAGCCGAAGCCCCGTTGGCTGGCCTCGGTCCAGGTGGCCTGAAGCCTGATCTGCAACGAGCTGATGCCACCCCAGGCGGCGCCGAAGTCCCCGCTCTCCACCTGCTTGAGATCGGGCGGCGAGGGTGAGTGGTCGGAGACGATCATGGCCAGGGTTCCGTCGCCCAGGGCTTCCCAGAGCGCTTCGCGGTGGGCGGTGCCCCGGATCGGCGGGGCACACTTGAACTCGGTGGCGCCGCTCTCGATCTGCTCGGCGGTGAAGGTGAGGTAGTGGGGACAGGTCTCGGCGCTGATCCCCGGTCCCGCGGTGCGCAGCACATCGGCGGCATCGGCAGAAGAGACATGGAGGATGTGGATCTGACCACCGGATTCCCGGCCCAGGGACACCGCCACCTCGATCGCCTCCGCCTCGCACTCCGCGGGCCGCGATTCGAGATAACGGGCGTAGCTGCGGGGATCGCCGGTGATCGGATGGAGCCGGGCCGGATCCTCGGCGTGGAGCAAGAGCGGGACCCCGAGTCGGGCCAGGGTGGGAAGGGCGGCCTCCAGCCCGTCAACGGTCATCGGGGGGAACTCGGGGACCCCGGAGTCGACCAGGAACGACTTGAACCCACAGACCCCTGCTTTGACCAGATCATCGAGCCAGGGCTCGGAGCCGGGGATCAGACCGCCCCAGAAGGCGACGTCCACGGCGATCGCACCTTGGGCCGCGGCCCGTTTCGACGCAAGCGCCTCGGGGTCCACGGTTGGCGGGATCGAGTTCAGCGGCATGTCGACGATGGTCGTGGTGCCCCCGGCCGCCGCGGCCCTGGTCGCGGTGGGGAAACCCTCCCAATCCGAGCGTCCCGGGTCGTTCACATGGACGTGGGAATCGACCAGGCCGGGCATGACCACCAGATCCCCGAAATCCTCATCGGCGGGGCCATCTCCGACCTCGACGATCACACCGTTCTCGTGGCGGACCGTGGCCGGGCGCACCCCATCCGGCAGGACGACACGCCGGCTGCGCAAGGAAGGCACCATCCGAACCTAATCGATCCGCCGTTGCGAGCACCCCGGCGATGTATCTTTGGCTTGCTCGCAACGGGCCTATAAGGAGTGTTGAAGATGGCTATGACGGCGTCCCCGGAACGATCGGTCAACTACGCGTTCCTCCTCGGCGGCATCACCGCCGCCATTTTCGGGATCATCCTCCTCATCCGCGGGGAAGAGGCCCTCACATTGGTTGTTGTCATCCTCGGCCTGTGGTGGCTGATCCACGGTGCCTTCATGGTGTTCTCGGTGTTCATCGACAGCAGTGATTGGGGGTGGAAGGTCGCCATCGGGCTCCTGGGGATGATCGCCGGGATCGTGGTCCTCATGAACCCCCAGGACAGCACCAACTTCCTCAAAGGGGCCTTCGGTGTCTTCCTCGGAGTGATGGGAATCGTGATCGGCATCGCCGGCTTCGTCGGCGCCTTCCGTGGAGGCGGCCTCGGTGCCGGTGTGTTCGGTGCGGTGAGCATCATCATCGGCTTGCTGGTGCTGTTCAACGCCCAGTTCACCGTCGACCTGCTGATCATTCTCTTCGCCGTGATGCTCCTGGTCGACGCCGTCGCCGGGATCTACCTCGGGCTCAAGTACCGGGACGCCTAGCCGCCCCCGATTTCACTGTAAGTACACTCTGACCGCGGAGAAGGGTGGCAAGCGCGCGCAGCGGTCGGTTGTTCCAGTTGGCGATCTCTGGTCTCGATGGGCTGTTTGCTGGCGTGCACCGCCGAACCGAGTGGCAGCCCCCGACCCCACCGTCGCCTCCGCCGGCGACCCGGTTACGCGCCACCAGCACCTCCGAAGCCGGACCGACCACCACCGCCCCGGTCGAGGGCTGCGAAGCGCCCTCCGACGGCGTCGCCTGGCGTGACGATGGCACCGTCACCCTGGAGCAAATCTCCTCCGAAGACGGGATCGAGGTCTATGCCGCCGAGTACCCACTTCCCGGGCCGACCGAAGGGCTGTGGACCCAATGGGGGCAGGGGATCGCCCTCGGCGACGGCCGCCACCTATCGGCCGTTGGCGACCATCTCGGGATCGACGCCAACTCCTACTTCTTCCTCTACGACGAAGCGTCGCGCACCCTGACCCGGGTCGGGGATGTCCTCTCCGTGGTGCCCCACGAAGCTGGTTCGTTCGGCTACGGGAAGGTCCATGCCCCGATGGTGCAGGACGCGTGCGGATCGGTCTGGGCCGCCACCTACTGGGGGACCCGGGACGACCTGGAGTACGCCAACGGATACGAGGGCGACCGCCTGCTGGAGATCGATCCCGCCGCCGAGACGATCTCGGACCGGGGCGCCTTCGCCGGGGAGTACGGCAACCCCACCATGACCATGTCAGGCGATGGGAGGACCCTGGTTGCGGGCTCGGTGGATGTCGAATCCGAGGACACCGACCGCGGGGTGCTCACCGTCTACGACACTTCGACCCGGGCGACCCTCACCCAGGTGGACGATCCCCGTCAGGAGGGCTTCCGCGCCCTGGGAATCGACCCGGTGAGCGGCAACGTCTTCTACTCGATCGGCGACAACTCGCTGGCAGCGCTCGACCCAGCCACCGGGGAGTTCACCGACCTCGAGGTGACTCTTCCCGGCTGGTGGCTGCGGTCGGTGACCCGGCCTGCCCCCGACGGCACGGTCTACGGGGCGGCAGATGACGAGCCCGGCCTCTTCTCCATTTCCCCTGATGGGACCTTGACCGAGCTGGGAGATCCCGGCGCCAGCGTCACCTCGATCGGGATGACACCCGATGGCTCGCACATCTTCTGGATGCCCGACGCCCACGGTGGAGCCTGGGAGATCGGAGCCCCGGTGCGCTCGATGGACACCTCCACCGGCGAGATCGTCGACCTGACCTCTCTGGTCGATTCCTTCGCCGACGAGCTGGGTCTGCTCCCCGGAGGCAGCTACTCGGTGGTTTACGACGAGGGCCGGCTCATCCTCGGCGTGAACGCCTCGCCCCTGGACGACGACTCCGGTTTCGGCAACCCGGTGTTGGTAGTAATCGAAGGCGTATGAGTCGGAATCTGGCGGCCCCGCTGGTCGTAGTCCTCCTCGCCGCCTGCACCGCAACCGGAACCCCGGGAACCGAAACCACCGAGCCTGGTGCCACCACCGCCACCACCCTGGCGGCCAGCCCCGGGAGTACCACGGCCGCACCTGCGGGCGAGCTGACCTGTTGGACGGCGCCCACCGCAGGAACCCCGGGACCGATCGAGTTCGCCGACGTCACCGAGGAGATGGGTCTGGTCGAGCCCCTGATCGGGATGTACGGCCACACCGGCGCCTTCGGGGATCCCAACGGCGACGGTTATCCCGACCTGGTGTTCGGGACCTTCGCCGACCGCGAGATCGAGGACTATCAGGTGCGGGGAGCCGACGGCCCCCGCCCCGACCAGTTGCTGCTCAGCACTCCCGAGTTGGAGCCGGTGGATGGGTGGAGCACCGAGCTGGGACGCACCTCGGGGGCGGTGTTTGCCGATTTCGACGCCGACGGTGACGAGGACCTCCTCATGATCCGTCACGCCGGGCGCTCCGCGGATTCGGAGACCCCGAGCCGACTCTTCGAGAACGTCGACGGGACCCTGCAGCCTCACAGCGAGATCCTTCCCCCCGACTTCCGGGGGCGCACCCCGGCGGTGGCCGACTTCGACGGCGACGGCCTGCTCGATGTCTACATCTCCGAAGACAACTCGGGTGAGACCGGTGGACTGCTCCTCCACAATCAGGGCTCGCTCGAGTTCACCGACGTGACCGAGGGCTCCGGTCTGGAAGGGGTCTTCGCCCTCAGTGCCGCCGCCGGAGACCTCGACGGCGATGGCCTCCCCGACCTCGCCACCTCCACCGCGGTCTTCCTCAACCAGGGGGATCTCTCCTTCGAGGACGTGACCCCTGCCGACTACGCGGCGATCCCCGTCGGCATCGAGGACGACGCAGCCGGGGTGGCGATCGGTGATCTCAACAAGGACGGGAGGCCCGACCTCGTCGTCGGCCAGCATTACCGGGCGACGGTTGAGTTCGACTCCGAGATCCCGGTGCGGGTCTTCCTCAACACGGACGACGGATTCGAGGACGTAACCGAGGCGGCCGGGTATGACCCCGCTTCCCACCCTGGCTCCCCACGTCGAGATCGCCGACATCGACAACGACTCCTGGCCCGACATCGTCACCTCGGCCTCCGCCGTGGATGGGAGCGCACCCGCGGTGTACCGCAACCTCGGTGGGGAGGACCTGTCATTTGAGGTCTCGCACGGGATTGGGCTCGGACCAGTACTGGGTGGGTGCCCCGGTGGTCGACATCGACCGGGACGGGCGTCTCGACGTGTTCGCGGTGGAGTGGGAGCCCTCGCTCCCCTCGCTCATGTTCCGCAACACCGGTGACAGCGGCCATTGGCTGGAGATCTCGATCGGCGGGCCGGGACGAGGCGTCGGCACACTGGTCACGGTGTCCACGGAAGACGGCACCCAGATCGGCCGTGAGGAGATCAGCGCCGGGGGCGGATATGCCTCCGGTCACCTCCCGGTAGCCCATTTCGGCCTCGGGGCCGCGACCGAGGTGTCGGTGAGCATCCAACACCCCGACGGGACCGTCACCGAACTGCCCGGAATCGCCGCTGACCAGCACCTTCGCTGGCCCCAGGGGTGCGGCACGGGCCAGTGAGCCCACCGTCCGGGGTTCCCGATATCGGGCCCGTTGGGTAGCATCGCGCCCCATGACCGACCTCGTCACCCGCCACAAAGACGTGATCGCGCCCGTGATCGCCTTCGACACCGATATCCATGCCGTCAAGGCGGAAGGGATATGGGTGACCGACATCGAAGGCCGGCGCTGGGCCGACTTCGCCTGCGGCACTGCGGTGGTCAACCTCGGTCACAACCATCCCGCCGTCGTCGAGGCCGCCCATCGCCAGATCGACAGCATGATGCACTCGGGCTGCATCGTCCGCTTCGACGCCATCGTCGACGCCGCCGAGAAACTCCGGGAGATCACCCCGCCCGGCATCCAGAAGTTTGCCTTCGCCAACTCCGGGGCCGAGGCAGTCGAAGCCGCCGTGAAGCTGGCCAAGTACTCCACCGGGCGTCAGGGAGTCATCGCCTTCCGCGGGGCGTTCCACGGGCGGACCATGGGCTCGATCAGCTACACCACCTCCAACGCCAAGTACCGGGACGGGTATCACCCGGTCCTGGGGTCGGTGTTCGTGGCCCCGTTCCCCCACCCCTATCGCTGGGGGATGACCGAGGCCGAGGCAGTCGATCACGCCTTGAACGAACTGCGGATGACCTTCAAGCACGTGGTCACCCCCAAGAACATCGCGTGCTTCCTCGTGGAGCCGGTGCAAGGCGAAGGCGGCTACTACCCGGCCCCGCCGGCATTCCTCGACGCCCTCAGGGAACTGGCGACCGAGAACGGGATCATGCTGGTCTACGACGAGGTGCAGACCGGATTCGGCCGCACCGCCGAGTGGTTCGCCGCCGACCACTTCGACGCCAAGCCGGACATCATGGCCATGGGCAAGGGGATCGCCAACGGCTTGCCCCTCTCCGCCTATGGGTCGTCGGTCGAGGTCATGGACAACTGGCCGGTGGGCGCCCACGGCACCACCTTCGGCGGTAACCCGGTGTCGACCGCCGCCGCAGTGGCCGTGATGGAAACCATGGAAGGGCTGCTTCCCCATGCCCGAGAGCTCTCGAAGCGGGTCTTCGAGCGCTTCCACGAGATGGCGGAGAGCCATCCCACCATCGGAGACGTGCGCGGCCTCGGGCTGATGACCGGTGTCGAACTGGTGACCGATCGGGAGAGCCGAACCCCGGACAAGCCCGCCTTCCAGCACGTCGAAAAGCACGCTTATGACCGTGATCTGATCGTCATCAACTGCGGGCCTGACGGGAATGTCATCAGGTTCATCCCGCCCCTGGTGGCCACGACCGAGGAAGTCGACTGGGCGATGGACCTGATAGACGAAGGTCTCACCAGCTGGGAGAGCCGTTAGCGACTACTGCCGGGCCATCGCGATCCGGTAGCGCTCCTCTGCTGAGATCAGGTGGTCGGCATCCTCGGCGTCTTCGCCGAGGTCGATCTGGACCCAATTGACCCGACCGTTGAACTGGACCTCTCCTGGCGGTGAGATCGTCGGTGACCGGAGTTGCCGAGTCGGTGCCGACATCGGTGGTCTCGTCCGCCGGAGAACAGCATTGGCACTGTGTGCGTCAACCCGGCCCTCGCCGACCTGCGATCCGTCGACATAGAGGGTGTAGGTGCCACCCTTGCCGAGACCGCCCCCGTCGTAGGCGAACTCGACCCTCACCTGATGCTGGCCGGCAGGGATGGGATCCTCGCCGTAGACCTTGAACTGCTGCAGCCCGAACAGGTTGTAACAGTGGGCCGGTTTGCCGTCCTTGGCATAAATGCTCCACCCGCCAAAGGCTCCTCCCATTGCGACGATCGTTCCGCTGGCCCCGCCCTCGGGGACCACGATCTCGGCGGTGACCGCATACGACTTGTTCTTCGTGACCACCACCGAGTTCTCGGTGAGACGCCCCATGCCCCCGAACAGGATCTGGCTATTGCCGTGAACCAGCTGCGGACGGCCGGCGATATCGGCGTTGAAGCGCTCCACGCGACGGTCGTCGAGGGGGAGCACGTTGTATTTGCCGGCCTCGATGAGGAACAGCCGTTGAAGATGGGCCAGCATCTCCGGGTTCTCAGCCGCCAGATCGTTGGCCTGGGTCCAGTCGTCCGGCCCGTAGAGCTCCCAGACGTCGTCGTCGAACGGCCGGAAGCGGTGCCAACACCCACGGTGTCGAATGCCGGGTCACTGCGGTCCATCCGTTGTGGTAGATGCCACGGTTGACGAACATCTCGAAGTATTGGGTGGTGTGAGTTTCCGGTGCCGCGGCGTCGTCGAATGAGTACGTCATCGAGTGACCCTCCAGCGGCGCCTGCTGGATCCCGTTGACGAACAACGGCGCCGGGATCCCGGCAGCCTCGAGGATGGTGGGGACCACGTCGATCACGTGGTGGAACTGGTTGCGGATCTCGCCCTTGGCTGTGATCCCGTTCGGCCAGCGGACGATGGTGCCGTTGCGGGTCCCACCCCAGTGCGATGCCACCTGCTTGGTCCACTGGTAGGGGGTGTCCATGGCGTGGGCCCATCCCACCGCGTAGTGGTTGTAGGCAGAGGGAGTTCCGAACTCGTCGATCCGTGGAGGCCATGAACTCGGTCGTCTCGAGGCTCGACGCACCGTTGAGCATCAGCAGCTCATTGAACGTGCCGTTGGGGGTGCCCTCGGCCGAAGCGCCGTTGTCGCCGATCATGCAGTAGACCAGGGTGTCATCGAGGACCCCGAGTTCCTCCAGTGCGTCGAGGAGCCGACCCACGTGGTGGTCGGTGTGCTCCATGAAGCCGGCATAGACCTCCATCTGACGGGCCAGAACCGGCTTGAGGTCATCGGGCATGTCATCCCACGCCGGGATCTCCGCAGGACGGGCAGTGAGCACCGCATCGGCCGGGATCACACCCAACTCCTTCTGCTTGGCGAAGGTGCGCTCCCGTTGCGCATCCCAGCCATCGTCGAACTTGCCCTTGTACTTGTCGCTCCACTCGGTTGGCACGTGATGAGGGGCGTGGGTCGCGCCGGGGGCGTAGTAGACGAAGAACGGCTTGTCCGCCATCAGCGCCTTCTGCTGACGGACCCAGTCGATGGCGTGGTCGGTCATGTCCTCGGTGAAGTGGTAGCCCTCCTCCGGGGTGCGATCTGGCTCCACCGGCACGGTGTCCTGGTAGATGGCCGGGTGCGTACTGGTTGGTCTCACCACCGATGAACCCGTAGAAATGCTCGAAGCCATTGCCCGGGCTCGGCCAGCGATCGAAGGGCCCCATCGGGCTGGTCTCCCACACCGGGACCTCGTGGCACTTGCCGAAGTGGGCCGTCGAGTAGCCGTTCAACTTGAGCATCTCGGCGATCGGCGCCTTGTTCCTGGGCCGCATCGAGCTGTATCCGGGCGCCGAGGTGGCGATCTCGGTGATCCCGCCCATCCCAACCGAGTGGTGGTTGCGACCGCCGAGGAGAGCGGCCCGGGTCGGGGAGCACAGTGCGGTGGTGTGGAAACGGGTGTACTTGAGACCGTCGCTGGCCAGACGCTCGAAATTCGGGGTATTGCATGGCCCGCCGAAAGCTGAGGAGGATCCGAATCCGGCGTCGTCGAGCAGGATTACCAGCACATTGGGCGCATCGGCCGGTGGACGCACCGGTCTGATCGGCGGGAATTTGGTTTCCGGGTCCTTGGCGTCGTAGGTGGTGAGGCCGACCCACTGCGGATCGGGGATGGGGAGGTTCTGGCGTCCGGCAATGTTCTGATCGCTCATCTGACTCCTGTTTGGGGTGAGCCACCCGAACCTACACAAGTCGCCGTCTGTCGAGAACACGTGCCACGTGCGACACTCAGCCAGGTGGACCGCAGAATCGTGATCGCACTTGGGGCGGTCATTGCCCTGCTGGCAACGGCAGGGGTGCTTTGGGCGATCGGCAGCGAGCCCGTGCCCGAGGCGATCGATGCCACGACGATCAGCGCAGCGGGATCGACCCTGGCACCGACTGCCTCCTCCTCCCCGGAGACGATCCCCACGACCAGACCAACCGTGCCGTCCACCACGACCCTGCTGATGACAAGCTCGACCCTCGGCACCACCACATCGTCGAAGGCAACCATGACGACCGCGGCGCCGGTCGGGTCGTTCCAGTCGGCGATCAGAACCGTGACCGCCGACGACCTCAGCGGCTCCTGGCGACCGGGATGCCCGCTCGAGGTGTCAGGGTTACGGGCGGTGGAAGTCTCCCATTGGGGGTTTGACGGCGAGGTTCATACCGGGCGTTTGATCGTGGCCGCCGAAGTGGCGGAAGACGTCGTGGAGATCATGCGCGACCTGTTCGATGCATCTTTCCCCATCGAGCGCATGGAACCCGTCGATGTCTACGGCGGCGATGACGACCGGAGCATGGCCGCCAACAACACCAGCGCATTCAATTGCCGCCCGGTGACCGGCGGATCTTCCTGGTCGGAGCACTCCTATGGAAGAGCCATCGACGTCAACCCGTTGATCAACCCGTACGTCGTCGGATCCAGGGTGCTCCCGCCTGAAGGTGAGGTGTACGCCGACCGGAGTCAGGACGCGCCCGGGATGATCCATGGCGGTGATGCAGTGGTCGATGCCTTCGCCGCCCGGGGATGGAAATGGGGCGGATACTGGGATTCGCCCACCGACTATCAGCACTTTTCGACTACGGGGCACTGACGAACGAATCGACCGGGAACCGCGCAGTGAGTCCGGGACATCTAAGACCCATGGGAAGGAAAACCATCGGACTGCTCGCCGCAGCCACCCTGACTCTTGTCGCCTGTGGAACCGAAGTCACCACACTCGATCCGCCCGACGAGCCGGCCACCGCGGTTCTCCGCATCCAGTACGAAGGTGGATTCGTCCCCCTCGAGTGGAGCCTCGCGTCAGGTCCCTCCTACGAGCTCTTGAGTGACGGCCGGTTGATCATTCCCGGCGTCACCACCATGCAATACCCGGGGCCCTTGGTGGTTCCCTACCAGCAGGTCCAGCTGAGTGAGGCCGATGTCGATCGGATCATGGCCATCATCGACGAAATGGGTATCGCAGATATGACGGACGAGAGGGACGACTCTCAGGCGGCTCACATCGCCGATGCCCCCACCTATGTGATCACCTATTGGGACGACGAGGGCGAGCACAAGTATTCGATCTACGCCCTGGGCATCGAGTCCGACACCAACAATGCGGCCACCCAGGCGGCGGTCGAGTTGGACGCCTTGATGCTGGAGTTGTCTTCGAACCCGACCGAGCCCTACGTGGCCGACGAGATCAAGGTGCTGGCCGGCGTGAGCGCAGCCCAGCCCGAACCCGGCTTCGAGGACGTTCGCCCCTGGCCGCTGCCCGACGATCCCCAGGAGTGGGGCGGGTTCTCCGGAATCGACTGGAAGTGCAACGTGTACCCGGGAGAGAACATCGATCTGTTCACCGATGCGACCCAGGCCACCACGTGGACGCCACCGTCAGGGGAAGGCGACCCTTACACCCTGCTCGTGCGACAGCTTCTGCCCGGCGAGGAAGGCTGTCCCGATATCGAATCGGAGCTGTAGGGAAGCCCGCCTGAGGTTGCCCCCCTCGCCCAACCTGAAGGTCGGGCGGTCCCCCCGCTTCGCAGGGGGACAACAGCTTTAGGCGATGACCGGGACCTTCTCCATCGCGGCCGCGATCCGCTCCGCCGGGTATTCGTAATCCTCCATCGACCCATCGAAGTGGGATTGGTAGGCACCCATGTCGAAGTGCCCATGCCCCGAGAGGTTGAACAGGATCACTTTCTCCTCACCGGCCTCCTTGGCCTGCTCGGCCTGCGTGATCGCCTCGGCGATGGCATGGCTCGACTCCGGTGCGGGAAGGATGCCCTCGGTGCGGGCGAACTTGACCGCGGCGGTGAAGGTCTCGCTCTGATGCTTCGACTCGGCCTCGATGATCCCTTGATCGTGGAGCAACGACACCAGAGGCGCCATCCCGTGATAGCGAAGCCCTCCGGCGTGGATCGGGTCGGGCACGAAGTCGTGGCCCAGGGTGTGCATCTTGACGATGGGGGCCATCCCCACCGCGTCGCCAAAGTCGAACTGGTAGCTGCCCCTGGTCAGTGACGGGGCCGCCGCCGGCTCGACCGCGATCACGGTCGGGTTGGTGGTCCCGGCCAGTTTGTCCCTGATGAACGGGAAGGTCAGTCCTGAGAAGTTGGAGCCGCCACCAGCGCATCCGATGATGACGTCTGGAGTCTCGTTCACCAGCGCCATCTGCTTCAACGCCTCCTCGCCGATCACGGTCTGATGCATCAGCACGTGGTTGAGCACCGAGCCCAACGAGTACTTGGTGTCATCGTGGGTGGCAGCCACCTCGACCGCCTCGGAGATAGCGATGCCCAGGCTCCCTGTCGAGCTGGGGTCCGCCTCGAGGATGGCGCGCCCGGCCCCGGTCCGGTCCGACGGTGACGGGAAGACGCTCGCACCCCAGGCTTCGATCATCGCCCGGCGATAGGGCTTCTGGTCGTAGGAGGCCCGGACCATGTAGACCTCCAATTCGATGCCGAACAGCGCGCAGGCAAAGGAGAGCGCCGAGCCCCATTGACCGGCTCCGGTCTCGGTGGACAGCTTCTTGACCCCGGCCTTGGCGTTGTAATAGGCCTGGGCGACCGCCGTGTTGGGCTTGTGAGATCCTGCAGGGCTCACCCCTTCGTACTTGTAATAGATCCGGGCCGGGCCGCCGATCGACTTCTCAAGGTTCTTGGCGCGGTAGAGCGGCGTCGGGCGCCACATCCGATAGACCTCCCGCACCTCCTCAGGAATCTCGATGAATCGGTCCTGACTCACCTCCTGGAGGATCAGATCCATCGGGAACAGAGGTGCGAGGTCGTCAGGCCCCACCGGCTCGTGGGTGCCCGGATGGAGGACGGGTGGAGGCGGCACCGGGAGATCGGGGACGATGTTGTACCAGTGCGTCGGCAGCTCTGACTCCGGCAGGGTGATCTTGGTGTCCATGGTTTGAAGTTACACCTCGGGGTTGGGGGTATGTTGGGCGCGGGAAGAGCTATCCGGGAGCGACTCGATGACCGGGGCCCCTTGTTCAGCCGCCGCATGGCGATCGCCGAGATGGGCAAGGCTGGGCTGGCGATCGTCGTCCTCGGCATCGCAGCCTGCTCCGACGACGGCAGCCAATCGGGCAGCACCAGCCAAGGCTCGAGCAGTCCCACGACATCGACGCCGCCGGTGGCGACGTCGAGCACGGTGCTCGTCGGCTCCTCCTACAGGAGGATCAATCTCGGGTTCGTCAACGCCTACATCCTCTTCCGCGCCGGGGAGGCCGCCGTGGTCGACACCGGGGTCTCGGGGAGCGAGGAGGCGATCCAGGCCGCCCTCGGGGAAATTGGCTTGGGATGGGACGCCGTCGGCCACGTGATCGTCACCCACAAGCATCCCGACCACCAGGGAAGCCTGGCCGCCGTGGTGGCACTGGCGCCGACGGCACAGGTCTACGCCGGCGCCGAAGACATCCCTGAGCTGGAGACCCTTGCGACGCCGACCGCGGTTGGGGACGGAGAGCAGGTCTTTGGCTTGGAGATCATCAAGACCCCGGGGCACACGGCCGGTCACATCTCTGTGCTCGACGAGGTGTCGGGGATCCTGGTGACCGGTGACGCCCTCAACGGGGTGAGTGGAGGCGTGATCGGTCCCAACCCGTCATTCTCGGAGGACATGACGGCAGCCAACGCCTCGGTGTCCAAGCTGGCCGGGTTCACCTACGAAACCGCCCTCTTCGGCCATGGCGAGCCGGTTCTCACCGGAGCCTCGGAGCGGGTCAACGAACTGGCGTCGAGTCTCGGCTGAGCGCCGGGCACTCCTTACGATCCAGACATGAGCCCGCTTGGAGAGTTCGTCGTGGCGCTGGCGATTCTCGCCGGCCTCTTCGGGATCGTCCTCCCCTTCCTGCCCGGGCTGATCCTGATCGTCGGCGCAGTCGTCGTCTGGGCCTTCGCAGTGGGCACGGCGACCGGATGGGCGGTGGCGGCGGCCGCACTGGTGCTCGGGGTCGGGGGCACTATTTTCAAGTACCTGGTCCCGGGACGCCGCCTCAAGGAGGTCGGCCTCCCCACCTCGACCCTGGTGCTCGCCATCGCCGTTGCCATCGCCGGGCTCTTCGTCATCCCGGTGATCGGGGCCCCCATCGGATTCGTGGCCACCATCTACCTCGCCGAGCGGATCCGGGTCGGCGCCAAGGAGGCGTGGCCAACCACGAAGACGTCGTTGGGTGCGGTGGCGGCTTCGATCGGGATCGAACTTGCGACCGGCCTCGTCATCGCCGCCCTCTGGTTCGGGGCGGTGATCTTCGACTGAGAGCTCAGTCCTCGGTTGAGACCGCGGCCTTGTCGGCGATCTCCTGGACCACCGCCTCGTTGGCGAGAGTGGTGACATCGCCCAAATGCCTGTGCTCGGAGATGTCCTGGAGCAGCCGGCGCATGATCTTCCCGGAACGGGTCTTGGGCAGGTCGTCGGTGAACACGATCGACTTCGGCTTGGCGATCGCACCCAGGACCACTGGCCACGTGGTCCCGGAGCTCGGTGATCAGTGCCTCGTCACCGACGACATTGCCCCGAAGGGTGACGAAGGCGGCGATCGCCTGACCGGTCAGCTCGTCTTTGCGACCAACCACCGCGGCCTCGGCCACCGCGGGGTGAGAGACCAGGGCGGACTCGACCTCGGTGGTCGAGATGTTGTGTCCGGACACCAGCATGATGTCGTCGACCCGCCCCAGCAGCCAGAAATAGCCCTCCTCGTCCCGCTTCGCCCCGTCACCGGGGAAGTAGCGGCCAGGGAACCGTGACCAGTAGGTGTCGACGAAACGCTGGTCGTCGCCGTAGATGGTGCGGGCCATCGACGGCCACGGCTTGGTGATGGTGAGATAGCCCCCACCACCGAGCGGAACCGACGCACCGTTCGTCGTCGACCACATCGGCGAAGATCCCCGGGAACGGGATGCGTTGCCGAGCCGGGCTTGGTCGCCACCACCCCGGGAAGCGGGGTGATCATGATCGCCCCGGTCTCGGTCTGCCACCAGGTGTCCACGATCGGGCATTTGCCGCTCCCGATGTTGGCCTGATACCAGATCCAGGCCTCGGGGTTGATCGGCTCGCCGACGGTTCCGATCAGTCGCAGCGATGAGAGATCGTGCTTGCTGACGTGGTGATCGCCCCACTTCATGAAGGTGCGGATCGCAGTTGGGGCGGTGTAGAAGATGGTGACCTTGTAGTCCTCGATGATCTGCCACAAACGGTCGAAGTCGGGGAAGTTCGGCGCCCCCTCGTACATCATCGAGGTGGCCCGATTGGCCAGCGGGCCGTAGACGATGTAGCTGTGGCCGGTCACCCACCCGATGTCGGCCCCGCACCAGTAGACGTCGGTGTCGGGCTTGAGGTCGAACACGTAGGAATGGGTGGTGACGATCCCGGTCAGGTAGCCGCCCTGGGTGTGGACGATCCCCTTTGGCTTTCCGGTGGTGCCCGAGGTGTAGAGGATGTAGAGCGGGTGCTCGGCGTTGAGGATCACGGGATCGCATTGATCCGACTGGCCTTCGACCAGCTCGTGCCACCAGATGTCACGACCCTCGGTCATGTCGACACCCTGATTGGTCCGCTGCACCACCACCACGTGCTCGACGCCGGGGGTCTGGCTGACGGCAAGGTCGCTGTTCACCTTGAGCGGGACGATGTTGCCCGCACGCCAGGCGCCGTCCTGGGTGATCACCAGCCGGGCGTCGGCGTCGATGATCCGGCTGGAGAGAGCCTCGGCGGAGAAGCCGCCGAACACCACCGAATGCACCAGGCCGAGCCGGGCACAGGCCAGCATCGCGATCGGAAGCTCGGGGACCATCCCCATGTAGATGGCGACCCGGTCGCCGGTCTCCAAACCCAGGCTCAACAGACCGTTGGCGAAGCGGCAGACCTCGGCGTGAAGATCGGAATAGGTGAGGACCCGGGTGTCACCGGGCTCGCCCACCCAGTTGTAGGCCACCTGATCGCCGTGCTCATCGAGATGACGATCGAGACAATTGACCGAGAGATTGAGCTCGCCGTCGGAAAACCACTTGTAGAAGGGGTGATTCGAGTCGTCGAGCACCACCGTTGGCTCGGTGGCCCAGGTGATCCGGGAGAGGGCCTGCTCCTTCCAGAAGCCGAGATAGTCGGCAGCGGCGGACTCGTGGATCCCCGGCTGGGCGTTGGCCGCGTGCGGTGAACTCGGGCGATGGGGGGAACTTGCGGTCTTCGGAAAGCAGGTTCTCCAGGGCCTCGCTCATGCGCTCTCATCC
Source organism: uncultured Acidobacteriota bacterium (assembly GCA_963724825.1). Lineage (GTDB taxonomy): Bacteria > Actinomycetota > Acidimicrobiia > Spongiisociales > ZC4RG35 > JALYNX01. The sequence continues at coordinate 152,482 of CAVRWT010000021.1, read as the reverse complement.
TCCTCGGGGTCGGCGGAAGCTACCAGAGGCTTGCGAGCCCGCCACCAGGTGATGAGGCCGATGACGGCGGCGGTGATCATCAGGACGTCACCGGTCCGGGCGTAGATGGAGGGGGTGCGGCGCAGCCACGCCTCCGTAGAGGACCTCCTGGGTGCCCAGCCCGGTGGTCGGCGACAGGCCACCGCCTGCATCGATGAACGCCGACTTCCCGGTCACCGCGGCGTGGACCACATCCAGGCCCAATTCGGCGGCCCGCATCCGGGTCATCCCGATGAACTGATCGGAGCCGGGGGTGGTCCCGTAGGAGGCCTCGTTGGTGGCGATCACGATGAAGTTCGCTCCCTCCTCGACATGTTGTCTCGGATACCGGGAGAAACCGCCCTCGAAGGAGATCACCGAGCCCATCTTCAGACCGTCGCCGAGGTCGAACACCACCGGGCCCGTCACCGGGGATCATGTCCCGGGGCACCTGATCGAGGGCCGGAATCCACTCGAACAGGGGACGGATCGGGATGTACTCCCCGAACGGGACCGGGTGCTGCTTCTGATACTCGCCGACGATCTCACCCTCGGGGTTGAACACGATGTTCACGTTCTCCCAGTGGGTGTCACTGATCGGCCGGTCCGAGCCCACCAGGAACCAGGCCCCGATGCGTCTGGCTTCGGCGGCGATCGCCTCCCCGATCTCGGGATTCTGCACCGGGTCGGCGTTGAAACCGCCGGTCGAGCCCTCGGCCCAGACCACCAGAGACACCGACCCGGGCTCGATGGTCTTGGTCAATTCCAGATGCTGCTGGAAGGTGCCGGAGCCGCTCGTCGGGCGGGCAATGCTCGAAGGGACAGGGAGTGGAGCCCTGGACGATGGCCACCGGGAGTCATGCTCCGCCGAGTCGTCGCCGCTGAAGAGTTGGGCATAGGCGACTAGATCACCACAAGCACCGAGGATCAGAGCCCGGCGCCGGACCAGACCCGCCAGGAGCGACGCGTCACCTCGAGGCACCACGAGGGCGCACACCGCAGCCACCAGGACCGTGACGCCGCTGGTGTCCCACTACACGGCGCCAGGTAGCCGCGCCCACGACCTGGTCGGAGAGCGCGTAGCCCACCGCCCCCCATTCGAAGGAGAGAACCGGCATGTGATAGCGGATCAACTCGGTCACGGCCCAGCCCCCTACCGCAAGCAGGAACCAGGTCCCGGACCCCCGGTCGTTGTACTTCGACAGCCACCATCCGTAGGCCGCCCAGAACGTGGCCTGGTAGACGCACCAGAGGGATCACCGCCACCAGGCCCAGCTCGACGAACCACCAGAGCAGGATGGCGTTGAACACCAGGCCATAGGCCGTGCCCAACAACAGGCCCTGCTTGCGACTGGTCGCGGTGCGCAACCCGGCCAGGAATAGGGCAACGCCGGGCAGGATCAGCCACCCGGGGCCGATTCGAGGAAAGGCGAGGGCGGAGAGAACAGCCCCACCCACAACCAGCAACAGGCCAGTCACCGGCGAGAGGGTAGGGACTACCCCTTTCCTAATGCACAGGGCGTCGTATTTGGCGCTGCTTGCATTGTGAAAGCGGGCTCCGGTGAGCGCTTCCGTAGAGTGCCGGGCATGTGGGAAGGTGACCTCTGGGTCGCGGTCAGAGCGGCGCGCGCCGGTGCCGAGGTGATACGGCGCGGCTTCGAGGAGCCATTCGACACCGAAATGAAGGGCGTCGTCGACCCGGTGACCGACATCGACCGGGAGGCGGAAGCCGCGGTCACCGAGGTGATCTCAGACCATTTTCCCGACGACTCCATCCTCGCCGAGGAGGGCGGTGGCAGCGCCGATTGGCGCGGTCCCCGGGTTTGGATCATCGATCCCCTCGATGGGACGGTGAACTTCGTGAACCGGGTCCCTCATGTCGCAGTCTCGGTAGCGCTGTGGGACAACGGCGAGCCCCTGGTCGGGGTGGTCATCGATGTCAGCCGTCAGGAGGAGTTCGTCGCCGCGGTTGGTGAAGGGGCGCGCAGCAACGGGCAGGCGATCCACGTGTCCAACACCTCGTCTCTAGAGGATTCACTGCTGGCAACAGGTTTCCCCTATGACCGCCACCAGCACGCCGGGGCCTATCTCGACGCAATGGAACAGGTGATGACCCGGTCCCGAGACTCGCGGCGGATGGGCGCCGCCGCCCTCGACATGGCCTGGGTGGCCTGCGGTCGATTCGATGGCTATTGGGAGCACGCCGGGCCACACGGTGTCAAGCCTTGGGACGCGGCGGCGGCCATGCTTCTGGTCACGGAGGCCGGTGGGACCGCCACCAACAGCAAGGGCGGAGTCAATGACCTCGAGCCGTCCGCCTTCGTCGTCAGCAACGGCAAGATCCATGAAGACCTGAGGGCGATCGTCGACGAGCACATGCCGGCCCATCTCCGATGATGTTCCACGACCACCACTTCCATCCGATGGGTTACGCCCAGATGAAGACCGGGCTCGAACTGATGGACTCGGCGAACCTCGACCAGGTCAAGGCTCGGGTCTCCGCAAGGGCCGAGCAGACCTCGGGAGCGATCATCGGCCAGCGTCTCAACGACGAGGGTCTCGCCGAACTGAGACTCCCCACGAGGACCGATCTCGATGAAGCCGTGCCCGACCGCCCGGTCGTCCTCTATCGCTACTGCGGGCACATCGCAGTCGCCAACAGCGAAGCGCTCCGACTCGCCGGGATCGACGCCTCCACTCCAGACCCGCCTGGCGGGGCCTTCGACCGGGACCGCACCGGATTCCCCACCGGTGTCCTGAGAGAAACCGCCCTTCTGGTGATCGGAAACGCCATCGCCCCTCTCGCCGAGGCTCCCTCGGATGCGGACGTCCTCGAGGCGTTGCGAGGGCTCGTCGACTACGGCCTCGGCTCGGTGACCGGGATGGTTTCGGCGACCGACCCAATCTGGTGCGGGGTCGGGGATGAGTTGGAGGCCCTCTGCCGGATGGCGCCCGATCTTCCCCTCGACATCGATGTCTACGTGATCACCGAAAGCCCCGCCGACCTTGTTTCCGCCGCGAAACGCATCACAGAGGCCGACGGTCGACTCAGCTTCTCCGGTTGGAAGGGCTTTGCCGATGGGAGTTTCGGCGGGCACACCGCCTCGATGTACGAGCCCTTCGCCGACAAGCCGGACGCCACCGGGACCCTTCGTCTCTACCCGGGCCAGGCGCTGACCATGGCAGACGCCTCGCTCGAAATCGGGGGCGGAGTGGCCCTCCATGCGATTGGGGACCGGGCCAACGACGCCGTCCTCGATGTCTTCGAGAGCCTTATCAGCAATGGCGCCGACCCGTCGTTGCTGCGAGTGGAGCATGCCTCCCTCCTCACCGACGCCGCCATCGAGCGGATGGCGCGGCTGGGGGTCACCGCTTCGGTGCAGCCTGCCTTCCTCGGATCGGAGGCCTCCTGGCTCCACAAGCGGCTGGGCGAGGAGAGGATGCAGCGGGTCTATCCGTTCCACTCACTCGAGGAGGCCGGAGTCCATCTCCTCGGGGGAAGCGACTCTCCCGTGGAGTTGCCCGACCCCCATTGCGGGATCAGGGCCGCGGTCAACCGACCTGGTTTCAACGCTGACGAGTCATTGACCATGGATCAGGCCACGGCCCTTTTTGCCCCTCCGGCGCGCTTCTGAATGCAGATCGCGTCACATCCGACGCGTCATGCATTAGGAAACAGGCTTGGGGTGCAAGCCCCCGCTTCCACTACCGTCGCGGCCCATGAGTGAACTGGATTTTGGCTTCGCGACCGTTGATGTCGCCGCCGTTGAAAGTGGGGTGGCCCGGACCCTGGACGAGGCGCGACAGATCGTCGACGAGGCGGTCGCCCCCAAGGAGACCCGCACCTTCGAGAACACCTTGATGCCCCTGGATCGCATGTCCGACGTCATGGGAAGGGCATTCACCCGCTTTGTCTTCATGGGATATGTGCACCCCGACAAGGACGTGCGCGCCGCGGCCAAGGCCAGCGAAGAAGAGCTGAGCAACTTCGCGGTCGAGGTCATCTTCAGAGACGACCTCAACGCCGCGGTCAAGGAGTACGCGGCCACCGAGGAGGCCCAGAGTCTCGAAGGGGAACGGGCCCGTGACCTCGAATTCGCCTTGCGCGACCTGCGTCTGGCGGGTCACGACCTGCCGCCCGAGGTCAGGGCCTCGGTCAAGGAGAAGACCCAGCGTCTCGTGGAATTGGGGGTCCGCTTCCAGAGCAACATCGACGAGTGGGACGACTGGATCCTCGTCGACCGCTCGGACCTCGAAGGGCTGCCCGACAGTTTCGCCGAGGGGTTGGAGACGGACGAGGAGACCGGCAAGCTCAAAGTGACCCTCGCCTATCCCCATTTCATCCCGTTTGTGGAGAACGCCAAGCGGCGTGACCTGCGCGAGCAGCTCGCGTTCAAGTTCAACACCCAGGCCGTGGAGGCCAATCGACCGATTCTCGAGGAGGCCCTCCGGCTCCGCGACGAGATCGCACAGAGACTTCGACGTCAAGAGCTGGGCGCACTACCGGTTGGAAGACCGGATGGCGAAAAACCCCGAGCGGGTGGCGACCTTCTACGACGAATTGATCCCGCCCCTCACCGCCCAAGGTCGCAAGGACCTCGCCGTCATGAGCGAGCTCCTCGAGGCCGACACCGGGGACACCCGAGTCCGCACCTGGGACTGGCGGTACTACGACACCCAGCAGCGCCGCACCGATTACGGAGTCGACCCGTTCGAGGTGGCGAGCTACTTCCCGATGGACGCCGTGCTCACCGGCATGTTCGACATGGTGCAGGAGGTCTTCGGGCTCGACTTCAACGAAGTCGCCGATCCCGAGGTCTGGCACCCGGACGTCCGTCTCTACACGATCCACGACCACGAATCGGGCGAAGAGCTGGCTCACTTCTACCTCGACCTATTCCCCCGCGAGGGCAAGTACTCACATGCCGCCGAGTTCCCTCTGATCACCAGCCGGCGCCTGGAGGACGGGAGCTACCAGAACCCGGTGTGCGCAATGGTCGCCAACTTCACCAAGCCCACGGCGGACACACCATCCTTGCTCCAGCACGGCGAGGTGGAGACCCTGTTCCACGAGTTCGGCCACGTCCTCCACCAGAACCTGGGGAGGACCGAGCTCGCCCGATTCTCGGGGACCAGCGTCGAGACCGACTTCGTGGAGGCACCCAGCCAGATCATGCAGAACTGGGTGTGGAGGGCCGACGTCCTCAAGAAGTTCGCCCGGCACCACGAGACCGGAGAGCCGATCCCCGACACCCTGGTTGACCAACTCGTGGCCGCCCGTCGGCTCAACATCGCGGTTCATCAGCTGCGCCAGCTCAAGTACGGCTGGTTGGACCAGGCGATCCACGCGCCGGGACCGGAGAAGGACCTCGATGAGATCTCACGAGAGGCCTCCGACCTGAGCCTGCTCCCGATCCACGAGGGCACTTTCGATCTCGCCTCGTTCGGCCATCTCATGGGGGGTTACGACGCCGCCTACTACAGCTACATGTGGGCCGAGGTCTTCGGCGACGACATGTTCGGGCGTTTCGAGCTGGAGGGGGTCACCAATCCGGCTGTGGGAATGGCCTATCGCCGCGAGGTGTTGGAGAAGGGCGGCTCGGTCGATGCCGATCAGATGCTGATCGGGTTTCTTGGTAGGGAGCCTGACAACAGCGCCTTCTTGCGTAAACTGGGGATCACGGGAACCGATTGACCGGTCCGCAACGTCTTATCACAGACAAAACGGGGGAATTGTTTACCTTCGTTTTAGGGCTGGGAACGCAAAGTTGGGGGCTACAGGGTCTTCGGCGACCCGTTTCCGAGAACCACAGAAGACAATTCAACGTATTTATTGGAGAACCGGCCCACTACCAGGAGGGCCATGAACATGACAGACATCGTAAAAGGCGCAGCCATCAAGGGAATGACCAGACCGTCACGGCGTTTCAGCACGGACCGGATCTGCTCGAAGCCGGGTTGCACCACCAAACTTTCGCAATACAACAAGGCCGAGTACTGCCACGCTCATGCGCCGGTCCGCTTCCCGCGAGTCCGGGGCAAGATCATGGACGAGCAAGACGCCTGAACTCTGGCCGGGACAGGTCCTCTCCCCCTCCCAGTCCCAAGCCAGACAACCAGAGAGCCCCGGTTTCGACCGGGGCTCTCTTTTATGCCTGGAGGCTCGGCATCAGGTGCCGTCGCCCAGACGGAGATCGATCTCATCGAGTCGTGGCCTGCTGCTGAGCCATCAGCTCCTTGAGTTGGCTGACCTTGGACTCGGACATCGATGTCTGATGTCGATGGCTCTGGCGCCTTCTTCGACGGCGAGAGGAAGACGTTCGCCAGGTAGCCGGTGAAGGTGCCGAAGATGCCAACGCCGATGATGATGATCAGGGAACCGAAGAGACGGCCCCCGCCCGTGACCGGAAAACGATCGCCGTAGCCCACCGTCGAGATGGTGACGATCACGTACCACAGTGCATCGGCCGCCGATGTGATGTTCGCTCCGGGCGCGTATTGCTCGAGGTAGAGGATTTCGAGACTCCCGAACTCGAGAACCAGGATCCCCATCAGCAGCAAGGTGAGAAGCGCGCTGCCGGCGCGATCCTTGACCAGGGTGCGGGTGATGTTGTTGACGCCATAGGCGCGCAGCAGCCGGATGACCCGCACCAGGCGGAAGACGCGCAGGATCTTCGCCCCGTCGAAGGGGAGGCTGGCGAGCAGGTCGGCCCAGCCGTACTCGCGGAAGAAATAGTGGGACTTCGACTGAGCCGTGAACAGGCGGTAGGTGAAGTCGCCCAGGAAGATGATGCTGAAGAGCCCGTTCATAATGTCCAAGACCGTGTCCAGGTTCGGATCATCGGCCAGGATCTGCAGGACGATGTTCACTATCGACAGGATCGAGAGGATGCCGACGAAGATCTCGTACCCGGCGTTCTTGAGCTCTTTGCTCTGCGACCTTCACGTCGTCCACGGCTCGTCCTCCTGTCTGGAGGATGGCGACTTCTCATCCAGATACCAAGGACCGGGCACCAAGTACCCTTAGGTTCGTGAGACAGGTCCTCCTTCAGGCTCCCGAGATCCACTGCGATCACTGCAAAATGAGCATCGAGGGTGCCGTAGGCGCCCTGGAAGGGGTCTCGTCCGTTGAGGTGGCGATCGCCGATGCGACGGTTGACGTCACCTTCGACGACAACACCACCGACCTCGATGCGATCAAACACACCATCGAGGAGCAGGGTTACGCCGTCTTCGGCTGACACCCACGACGGGCACGCCGAAACCGTTCTCTTCGACGTCGACGGCATGACCTGCGCCACCTGTGCGGTGAGGATTGAACGCGTCCTCGGCCGTCAGGAAGGGGTCGAGAACGCCTCGGTCAGCCTGGCAGGCGCCTCGGCACTGGTCCGGGTCAACGAGGGCGCCGACATCGATTCTCTCGCCGCCGCCGTTGACAAGATCGGCTACCGCATCTCGCCCCACGAGTCGGGTGAGCACGGCCGAGACCTGATGGACCACTACCACGACAGCGAGGACCTGCAGTGGCGCCGCTTCTGGATCGCCGCCGCCCTGACCCTTCCCGCCGTGCTCCTCGCAATGTTTGGCCCTGAGACGTTCTGGAGCCGGGCCCTGCAGGGGATCCTGGTGACCCCGGTGGTGACCTGGGGTGGCTGGCAGTTCCACAGAGTGGCGATCAAGCAGGCGCGCAACTTCAGCGCCAACATGGACACCCTGATCTCGCTGGGCTCGATCACGGCCTACCTCTATTCGATCTGGGCCCTGTTCGCCGACCTCCCGGTGTTCTTCGAGATCTCAGGCGTCATCATCACCTTGATCACCCTCGGTCGGGCCCTCGAGGCTCGGGCGAAGGGGCGTGCCTCGACCGCGGTCCACCAACTGGTCGCCCTCGGCGCCCGAGAGGCACGGGTGATGGTGGACGGGGTCGAGCGGTCGGTCCCGATCGAACAGGTGCTCCCCGGTGATCTGATGGTGGTCCTTCCCGGCGAGAAGATCCCGACCGACGGGATCATCGAGTCCGGGACCTCGTCGATCGACGAGTCGATGCTCACCGGCGAGTCCCTCCCGGTGGACAAGCGAGCCGGCGACCTGGTGTTCGGTGCCACCGTCAACCAGGTGGGTTTGATTCAGGTCCGGGCTTCCGCGGTGGGAGCGGACACCGCTCTGGCCGGGATCGTGCGCATGGTGGAGGAGGCCCAGAACTCCAAAGCGCCCATCCAGCGCATGGCTGACAGGGTTTCCTCGATCTTCGTGCCGGTGGTGATCCTGATCGCCATCGTCACCACCGGAGTCTGGCTCGCCTTGGGCAACGACGTGCCGGAATCAGTCCAGGCCGGGGTGGCGGTCCTGATCATTGCCTGCCCCTGCGCCCTGGGGCTCGCCACGCCGACCGCGATCATGGTGGGAAGTGGCCGTGGCGCCGAGCTCGGGATCCTGTTCAAGCAAGCGGACGTGTTCGAGCGGACCCGGGACATCGACACCGTCCTCTTCGACAAGACAGGGACCCTGACCACCGGCGTCATGGACCTCACCGATGTGGTGACCGATGAGGAGGAAGGAGAGTTCCTCCGCCTGGTGGCTTCGGTCGAGGCGGCCTCGGGCCATCCGATCGGCAAGGCGATTGCACTTGGGGCCGACGAGCGACACATCGAGCTCGATACCCCCGATCGGGTGGAAAGCCTGGCCGGGCTCGGAGTGGTCGGGTCCATCGACGGGCACGAGGTTGTCGTGGGCAAGGAGAAGCTGGTGGTTGATCGTGGCCTTCTCGTTGCCGACCGATGGCATGACTCAATGACACGTTTCGAAGAGGAGGGAAAGACTGCCTTTCTCGCCGGATGGGACGGGGAGGTCCGGGGGGTGATCGCGGTTGCCGACATCGTGCGAGACGAGTCACGGGCCGCGGTGGAGCGGCTCGAGTCGGGCGGGATTTCCACCCGCATGGTCACCGGTGACAACCAACGGACTGCAACCCGGATCGCCGAGCAGGTCGGGATCACCGACCTCGACGCCGAGGTGATGCCTGGCGAGAAGGCCGAACTGGTCCGAAGAATCCAGGCGGAAGGTCGCCAGGTCGCTTTTGTCGGCGACGGGATCAACGATGCCCCCGCCCTCACCCAGGCCGATCTGGGGATGGCGGTCGGGTCCGGCACAGAGGTGGCTCTGGAGGCGGGCGACGTCGTGCTTCTCAATGGCGATCCCCGCCTGGTGCCCACCGCGATCGACCTGGCCAATGCCACCTTCCGCACCATTCGCCAGAACCTCTACTGGGCATTCGGCTACAACGTCGCTGCGATCCCACTGGCCGCGGTGGGGCTACTCGACCCGATGATTGCCGCGGCTGCGATGGCGTTCTCCTCCCTGTCGGTCGTGTTGAACGCGCTTCGTTTGAAGAGATTCGCCCCCGACTGGTCGTGACGAAACTATCCGGAGACGACGTGTAGGTTGTCCCGATGGCCTCGTTGCAATGGCTAGACAGACCGATCCTCCAGGACCCGGTCGCGCTGGTTGCCTTCGAGGGTTGGGGTGATGCCGGCGAGTCAGCGAGCCATGCGGCGACGGAATTCCTGACCAAGCTCGACGCCCAGATCTTCGCCATCATCGACCCCGACGATCACTTCGACTTCCAGGTGCGGCGGCCGATCGTCGAGCTCGACTCCACCGGAATCCGTTCGATCACCTGGCCCCGAAACGAGATTTACGCGGTGCGAGGTGCGGAGCGCGACCTGGTCATCGTGCTCGGCGAGGAGCCCCACTACCGCTGGAAGGCATTCACCAACGACCTGGTCGAGACCCTGCGCACGGTCGGGGTCAAGCGGGCGGTGACGATGGGAGCCTTCATCGGGCAGGTGGCGCACACCCTTCCGGTGCCACTCGTCGGCTCGGCCAACCGTCCCGACGACCTCACCTTCCACGGGCTGCTCCCTTCCGGGTACGAAGGGCCGACCGGGATCCTGGGTGTCCTCAATCACGCCCTGGGCAACGCGAGCATCGACGTGATCTCGGTGTGGGCGGCGGTGCCTCACTATCTGTCGAATCAGGAATACCCGCCGGCGGCCGAGGCTCTGGCGATCAAGGCGTCGGAGCTACTTGGGGTGACGCTGGACATCGACGAGCTGGCGACGGCCTCGCGCCACTTCCTCTCCACGGTGGACGCCGCCATCGAGGGCAACGTCGAATTGGAGGAATACGTCGAGCGCCTGGAACAAGAAGCCGACGACGACGAAGGCGATCACCTGGTCGACGAGATCGAGCGCTACCTGAAAGGCCAGTAGCCGCTTCCTCACTGCATGGAGGCGCCGGATACCTGGGTACGTTGCCTCGCACCGCAGAAAGGACCGGGCGCTGCCCGGTCCTTTCACGAAGTCACTTCCGCTTGTGGCGATTCGCCTTCAGACGCTTGCGGTACTTGTGCTTCGACATCTTCTTACGACGCTTTTTGACCAACGATCCCATGCAAAAACCTCACGGAGAAGGGGGACGACAGGTCAATGGTCGCGTGATCCGGCAACTAGGTCAAACCGGAGTCGGGCTCACATCCCCGATCTACCAACTTGTGTGCCCCAAGGCGACAGCGGCGACATCCCGGATGTGAAAGTTCCTGGCCCGACGCTTCTCTGCCGCCTCCAGGTTGCCTTCGGGCACATACATCCGGAGGCCAAGGGGGTGGGCCGCAAACTTCAGAGGTGTCGGAGATTGAAGTGCCTCACCGTCGACACCCACGAATGCGGCGCCAGAATGAGACCGCACCTCAAACTCGGCAGCTGTGAACTCATGCCAGTGGGGGCTGGCGTTCCGCAAGCCGATGGCGGACATCGTGAGCAGATGGGCCGCCTGTGCCGCTGTTCTCGTGGAGACTGCAAACACCCCCAGGACGCCACCATCCATCTGCCGGCGCTGCGCAACGTCACGTTTTATTCCAAGCACATACGGGTTGTTCGACACCATGATCAGAAAGGCGTCCTCGATTTCCTCTCCATCCGGTGTCGTGTACTGGAGATCGAAGCCTTCCCCTTGGTGGCCGAGGAGCCCGGCGGCCATGGACATGCTCACCTCGGATTTGTTCTCCCTGTAGTCCTCGGATTGGACAATCGTCGCGTAGATACCCAGTGAGACGTTGTTGACGAACAGCCGATCGTTGACCGTGGCGAAGTCCACCCTCCTAGGAACCATGTCGCGAAAGGCCCGCATGCTTGCCCTCGGATCGTCACGGACTAGGCCGAGGTCGAGTGCGAAATGGTTGCGCGTCCCCGCCGACACGCAAACGAAGGGCAAGTCGTGCTTGATGGCGATCGACGCAACCAGGGCCTGAGAGCCGTCCCCACCGGCCATTCCCAGACAGTCGGCACCGCGGGCGACGGCATCTAATGCGAGCTCCTCGAGGTCGAGACCGGGCTCCAGCATCACCGTCTCGACGCCGAGCTCCTTGGCCAATCCGACCAATCCGAAGCTCTCGACCTTCCCACCCCCCGACCACGGATTGCATAGAAGGACCGGATGCTCTAGCCCTCTGAGAAGATCAGGCGCTTTCCTGCTGGCAGTTTTGGGCACCGTCCGCGTCACCGAAAAGCGAGCCATCATCATGGTCAGCGCCAGGACCCCAAAGACGACCACGAGCCGCAGGATGAACTGCTGCGGACGGTGGTAGGTGACCATGAAGGCAGCGACGATCAACAAGGCGCCTATCGCGCTGCCCACTCCACCAAGAACCCGCCTTAGCCCGATCTCAGTGATGATCCACCATGACCCGCCGACCATGATTGCCAGTCCAGGCAAGCCGAAAGCCATGCTCGGCAGATTCCGGTACAGCGCCACGACCAACACCACTGTCACAACCAGGAGCAGCGGGATGACGGCGATGGCTGCTGTTCGTTGTCTGACACCTGGCCGCTCCACAAATGGAGAATACGCGACGGCCCGGAAGTGAGGTGGGGCGACTCGACGGTGAGGCTGCCATCATGAGCGGGCGATGAGGCAGCAGCCAAAGGCCGTTGACTTTCTTCTCGACCTCGACGAAACGATCTTCAGACAGATTGCCGACTGGAAGTCCCCCATCCTCGATGGGACCCTCCCGGGTCTATCCGAGACCGCCAGTTACTCCCGGATCTGGATCGGCGTGTCCTTGGGGCTCGCCGCCTTCGGTGGTCCGAGGGGCAGACGAAGCGGGGCGTTGGGAATGGCTGCGATCGGCGTCACATCCGCGCTGACCAACGTCGCCCTCAAGGGAGTGGCGAAGCGGCCACGTCCGCAGCGTGAGGTTCCTGAGGCGCGACGTCTCGTCCATCCGGTCTCAACGTCCTTTCCCTCCGGTCACACCGCCTCGGCCGCAGCCTTCTCGGGGGTGGTCGGGCAGGAGATACCAGGTCTTTGGCTGCCCCTGAACGCATTGGCCGGCCTCGTCGGGTTCTCACGGGTCTACACCGGAGTCCACTATCCGGGCGACGTCCTGGTTGGATGGCTCGTGGGCAAATCAGTGGCGGGGATCGTCCGCTGGGTGTCCAGGCGGTTTACGCGCCGCCCGCCCGCAACAGACCCACCGTGATCCCTTCGCGCAACGCCTGCCAGGAGGCCTCGATGATGTTCTGGTGGACGCCAACGGTTCCCCAAGTCGAATCGCCGTCGGTGGTCTCGATCAAGACCCGCACCCGGGCCGCGGTCCCATCGGACGAATCGAGGTCGCGGACCTTGTAGTCGGTGAGCCGGAGACGCTTCACATCGGGGTAAGCGGCCTCCAAGGCCTTCCGCAGCGCCTCGTCCATGGCGTTGACCGGCCCGTCGCCCTCGGTCGACACCTCGATCTCGTCTTCGTCCACCGCCACCACCAGATGGGCCCGGGCCGTCACCTTGCCCGCCTCATTGGTCTGGATGCTCACCGACATCGATCGCACTTCATAGAGCTCCTCGAAGTCCTCGGTGGCCCGGCGCATCAGCATCTCGAATGAACCGTCCGCCGCTTCGAATTGATAGCCGGCGTGCTCGAGCTCTTTGACCTGATCGACGAGGGCCTGGGCCTTCTCGGCGTCGAGATCCCACCCTTTCTCCTCGGCCACCGCCAACACCGTCGAGCGGCCCATCAACTCGCTGAACAACATCCGAGCCGAGTTGCCCACCGCACCCGGGTCGATGTGCTCGTAAGCCCCCTCGAGACGGGCCAACCCCGACGTGTGGAGCCCGGCCTTGTGGGCAAAGGCGGAGGCGCCGACATAGGGGCGACGGGAATCGATGGGGGCGCCGAGGATCTCGGCGATCTGCTGGGCGATCGGATAGAGACGGGCCATCGACTCCCAGGGGATGGTCTCCACCCCCGACTTCAGACTGAGGTTGGGGATGACCGAGCAGAGGTCGGCGTTCCCGGTCCGCTCCCCGTAGCCGTTGACGCAGCCCTGAACCTGATGCACCCCGTGGGCCAGCGCCGTCATCGAGTTGGCGACCGCACAGTCGGAGTCGTTGTGGAAGTGGACGCCGAGCGTGGTCTCGATCCGCGCTTTCACCGCGTCGAGCGCCGGGATGATGTGAGAGGGGAGGGCTCCCCCGTTGGTGTCGCAGAGCACAACTCTCTCCGCCCCGGCGGTGGCGGCGGTCTCCAGCACCGATAGGGCGTAATCGGGGTTGGAGCGGAACCCGTCGAAGAAGTGCTCGGCGTCGAAGAAGACCCGTTTCCCCTGGCCGCGGAGAAACTCGATCGACTCGCCCACCATGTCCAGGCCCTCCTCCAGAGAGGTGTTGAGAGCCCCGGTCACGTGACGGTCCCAGGCCTTGCCCACGATGCACACGTAGTCGGTGTCGGCGGCGAGCAGCGCCTGAAGTTGGGGATCTCTCGCCACCTGTTCCCGGGGCCGCCGGGTCGATCCGAAAGCCACCAGGATCGACCGCTCCAGTGACAGCTCACTCTTGGCTCGCTGGAAGAACTCGTCGTCCTTGGGGTTAGCGCCGGGCCAGCCCCCTTCGATGAAGTGAACCCCGAGCTCGTCGAGCAGATGAACCACCCGGAGCTTCTCACCCACCGTCGGAGAAAGGCCCTCCGCCTGGGTGCCATCCCGCAGGGTGGTGTCGTAGATCTCGGCTGTCGGATTCATGTTTTCACCTTGCCAAAGAAAAGACCCCCGCAGTCTGCGGAGGTCCGTGGTGGGGCGGCGCCTCATATGAGGCGCGAACCCCTAGGGAATGATGATGTGCGTTGTTGCCTGGATTCTTTCTCGCATCGAGTGGCCAGTATGGGTGGAGCCGGCCAGATCGTCAAGACGTGGTCGAGTCGGTCTTAGGCGCTCCCCGCCGTTTCCATGGACCGTTACGCACCCATCCCGACCCCGGAGCAGTTAGAGATCCTGAGCGATGAGCTAGGAGCCTCGGTCGATTACGAGTATCGGATCTTTGGCGGGCTCGGAGGGACCATCGATGTCCTCAGAAGTGGGGCGGACAGGGTCGTGCTCAAGCGGTACTGGCTTCCTGAGCCCGACGAGGACATCAATCCGGCGGAATCCGAACATCGAGCCCTGATCCTCGCCGCGGAGCACGGGATCCCCGCACCTTCACCGCTCTGGATCGACAGGATCGGATTGTTTCCGGAAAGAGCGGTCGTCATCTCGTTCCTCGAAGGCAAGGTCCACCTTCAGCCTGTAGACCCGCTCGATTGGGCCACGCAGCTCGCCAAGACGCTGACCACGATTCATGAGATCGTCCCCTCTCCCTCCGACGCCTCCATGTTCCCGATCCTGGGCCACGACGACGACCACACGCTCGGAGGAGTCGGTGATGCAGCACCCACTGGGGCCGGACCTGTGGGCCAAACGGATCGACGCCATCGCCTCCCTGGTCCCAGCCGATCGCGTCTATGTCCATCACGATTTCTGGCCGGGCAACACGCTTTGGATTGACGAGCGGCTGGTGGCAGTCGATCGATTGGGAAGGGGGCTGGATCGGTGATCCGGCTCTCGACGTCGCATACTGCGCTCTCGACATCAGGTTGCTGGGCAACGGACTCGACGGCGGATCACTTCATCGCGAGTACCGGCGGATCTCGGGTCGAACCCTGGACAACCTCCGACTATTGGGAGATCAGTGCCCTCTGTCGCCCGATGCCGGATGTCGCAGAATGGGTGCCCGGGTGGCATGCCGTGGGAATCGAAATCTCCCCGGAGGAGGTCCGGCGGCGTCATACGGACTGATAGAGGCCGTGCTCTTAGACAACTGAGGCCGGACGCGAAAGAGGAGGGGCTCTCACCAGCCCCTCCTCTTCGTTGTCCGACTCAGATGATCAGGCGGGGAAGGCTTCCTCGAAGGCCGCCTGCAGCTCGGGGGTGCTCTCACCGCTGAAACCGCAGTAGTTCACGTTGCCGTCGTAGGCGGTGATCAGGTACTGCGTCGCCCTCCTCGAACGGCCATCCCACCGATCAGCGCTTCCATCCCGGCCGGGGCGTGGAGAACGACCTGTTCGGCGTCGCCGCCCTTGTACCAGTGGTCCACGTCCAGGGTGATGGTCTCCCCCTCCACCGAGGTGACCGTTCCCCCGAAGGCAACCGGCGCCTTGGCCAGTTCCTCGACGCTGAACATGATGCACATCGCCATCGGGTCTTCTCCGCCGGCATTCAGCTCGAGCGGTGGGCCCGAGGCGACCGGGTCGCTTCCACCGTCACGAGTGAGCAGGCCTACCGCGCCGATCGCCACGATGACGACAGCAGCTGCCGCCACGGCGACCAGCCACGGTCTCTTGTTTGGGCTGCCCGAGGACTCGGGCTGCTCCGCATTTGGGGTGGTCATGATTTCCTCCAGAAGGTGTTGGGACGATTCGGTCGTCACTGGCTCCGTCGGCACATCGGAAGCCATCGGGTCGAGCCGGCTGAGGCGATTGCGCAATTCGTCGGTCACGGTCGATGCTCCTCGGTGTGTCGGTCCCGTTTCTGTCCGGAGATGGTGGAATCCTGTCGGGTCAGCTTCTTTTCCAATTTGGCCTTGGCCCTGGTGAGGCGGAGGCTGACCGCGTTGGGTGTGGTCATCAGCACCACAGCGATGTCTCGCGGCTCCAACTGCTCCCACGCCCAGAGGCGCAACAACTCCTGATCGTCCTCAGAAAGCTCGGAGAGGGCGGCCTCGAGCTCCGGATCGTCGATCTCATGCGACGGCGAGATCGCGGCTTCGCTGGTCATCCTGTCCACAAGTCGCAGATGGCGTTGGGCCCCCCGTCGCTGGTTGGCCAAAGTTCGACGGGCCACGCCGTAACACCAGGGCAAAGGAAGGTCCGCGGGGACGTCATCGAGGCGCCGCCACACCGTGAGCAGCACCTCGCTCAAGGCGTCAGCCGCGTCCTCAGGCGTGGCGCGGCGTCGCAGGTAGCGCTGCAGCGGCTCGTACACCTGGGCGGCGATGAGCTCGAAGCGTTGCCGCCGCTCGATGTCGGAGTTCACTGAGGGATTCTGTCCGGCACAGACCTGATTCTGTCAGGCCTGGGGGCGAAGCGGCTCACTGGTTGTAGCCTCGGACATCAGAGAGGTCCAAGGTCTGGAGATCGCGATGGAAACCGAAAAGGAAAAGGCCGACCGCGACGAGCGGGAGCGCAAGGAGGAGGGGGAAGAATACGAGCGGGAGCGCAAGGCAGAGAACGAGCGCAACGAGCAGGAGCGGAAGGCAGAGAGCGAGCGCTACGAGAAAGAGCGCAAGGGAAGCTGAGAGCGGCTCAGCCGCAGACCAGGCCGCTGGTGGCGATGGTGGCCTCCAACACCTCGAGGCCCGACTCCCGAAAGGCTCCGGCGACCCTCACCGCCTGATCGACGGAACATAGGGCCAAGACCGACGGCCCGGCACCGGAGCGTGCCGCGTGAAGGGCCCCTGCCCGTTTGGCGATTTCGATCAACCCGTTCACCTCGGGGGACAACTCCGCCCTTGGCGCCTCGTGGATCTCGTCGCCATGGGCCGCGGCGAGAGTCTGCGGATCCCCGGTGATGAGCCCCGCTGTCAATGCAGCCACCCGAGCCAGGCTTCGCCGCACCACATCGTGGTCATGGACCGACGAGATGACCCTGCGGGCGTCATCGGTCGGCAGATTCCCCTCGGGGATGGCCACCACCACCCTCAACGTGGGGTGAATCGGGAGGCGTATCGGCATCCCTTCCGCCGGCACCAGGACCAAGCCTCCGTAGACCGCGGCGGCAACGTTGTCGGGATGGCCTTCCAACTCGGCCGCGATCCGGAACACCTTGTCGGGGTTGGCCTCGTCGCCCACGGCCCGCATCGCGGCCGCAGCACCGGCAACAAAGGCGGCCGCCGATGAGCCCAGGCCCTTTCCCATCGGGATGTTGGCGTCCACTTCCAGGGCAAGAGGCTGGTCATCGCCGACCACTTTTCGTGCGGCATCGAGGACCCCGTCCTCTTCCCCTTCGGAAGGGTGAAAGCGACCGACGTGCTCCACGCTCCAGGTCTCGGCGAGGCGAGCCGTCACCTGACACCTCACATCCAATGCCAGACCGAGACAGTCGAAGGCCGGCCCCAGGTTGGCCGAGGTGGCAGGCGCCGAGGCAAATGCGGGCGTCTGATCCTGAATCACGAGCGGAGATTAAGCAGCGTTACCGTGACCCGAGTGGCCGACCTCTTCGACGTCCAAAACCTGCTTCCGGAATTGGTCCTGGGTCTCGGCCTCGCCCTCCTCGTCGGCAACGGCCTCGCCTGGTGGAAACATCGCCGGGGGGAGACCCCCAAGGGAGTGGTCGACGCCCAATACCGGGCCGGGAGAGTGATCTTCTCTGGTGGTCGTCGGCCTGCTGATGACAACCTGGGGAGCGGTAACCCTCCTCACCTAGCATCGGGCCATGTCTGCAGGTGGAGGAACCAGGGCGATCATCGCCGCATTGCTGGCCAACGCCGGCATCGCGCTTGCCAAGTTCATCGCCTATGTGGTCACCGGATCGGCGGCGATGCTGGCCGAATCGATCCACTCGGTGGCGGACACCGCCAACCAGGGTTTGCTGCTGCTGGGTGGGCGCCAATCTCGAAGGGTCGCCGACCAGGAGCACCAATTCGGATACGGAAGAGAGCGCTATTTCTGGTCTTTCGTGGTGGCTCTGGTCCTGTTCTCACTCGGCGGCCTCTATTCCATATTCGAGGGGATCTCAAAGATCATCCACCCCCATGAACTGACGTCCATCGGCTGGGCGATCGCGGTGCTGCTCGTCGCAATGGTGTTGGAGGGATTCAGTTTCCACACCGCCATCGTCGAGTCCCGCAAGGTCAAGGGCGAGCGGAAGTGGGTGGAGTTCGTGCGGACAGCCCGCGCCCCGGAGTTGCCGGTGGTCCTCCTCGAAGACGCCGGAGCCCTCTGTGGTTTGCTCCTCGCCTTCACCGGCGTTGGGCTCTACGTGGTAACCGGAGACGAGATCTGGGACGCACTCGGGACTCTGAGCATCGGGGTGCTTCTCGTTGCCATCGCAATCTTCCTGACCATCGAGATGAAGTCGCTGCTGATAGGGGAAGCCGCCCTCGAAAGTCACATCAAGGCGATAGACGATGCCCTGGCCGGCACCCCGCACGTCGATCCGGGTCATCGACCTCCGCACCCAGCACATCGGGCCCGAGGAGCTGCTGGTCGCCGCCAAAGTCGAGTTCACCGAGACCCTCACCAGCCCCCAGGTGGCAGCCGCCATCGACGAGGCCGAGGCCTCCATCCGCGAGGCGATCCCGATCGCGAGCCGGATCTATATCGAACCGGCCGTGTGGAGGGAAGGCCATGTCCCCGTCCCCAAGGGGTCACCGGGCGTGGGGGAAGAGGCGCACGGTTGACGGCTGGTGACAGTCGGGCGGCCGGTTCCGTCAGCCCTCGAGGTTGGTCATGACGTGCTTGATCCGGGTGTAGTCGTCAAGGGCGTACATGGACAGGTCCTTGCCGTATCCGGATTGCTTGAAGCCGCCGTGGGGCATCTCGGCCACGATCGGGATGTGGGTGTTGATCCAGACGCACCCGTAGTCCAAGGCTTTTGCCATCCTCATCGCTCGTCCGTGGTCTTTGGTCCAAACACTCGAGGCCAGCCCATATGGGACCCCGTTGGCCCAGGCGATGGCCTGCGCCTCGTCGTCGAACTCCTGCACGGTGACCACCGGCCCGAAGATCTCGTTCTGGCTCATCTCGTCGTCCTGAAGCAGACCGTCCACCACCGTTGGCTCGAAGAAGAAGCCGTCGCCGGCGACTGCCTTGCCACCGGTGAGGACCGAGGCATGGTCCGGGACGCGCTCCAGGAAACCTGAGACCCGGTCCCGTTGGCTCGGGTTGTTCAGAGGCCCGAACGCAGTGCCCTCGTCATAGGGATCTCCAGTAGCGGTGCCGCGGGCCGCTTCAACCAGGGCTTCGGCGAGGTCCGAGCGAACCCGTCCCGCGGCGAGGACCCTCGTTGAGGCGGTGCAGTCTTGCCCGGCGTTGTAATAGCCGGCACCTGCGATCGCCTCGGCCGCTGCCTCGATGTCGGCATCGTCGAAGACCACTACCGGTGCCTTGCCTCCGAGCTCGAGATGGACTCGTTTCAGATCCGAAGCAGCGGCCACCGCAACTTCCTTCCCGGCTCGGACGCTTCCCGTGACCGACACCATGCTCGGGATCTCGTGCGCCACCAGAGCCCTTCCCGTGTCCCGGTCGCCCGTGATCACGTTGAACACACCAGGTGGGAGGAACTCGGCACACAACTCGGCAAGCGCCACTGCTGTGGCCGGGGTGGTGTCCGACGGCTTGAGGACGATGGTGTTCCCCGCAGCCAGGGCGGGGGCGATCTTCCACACCGCCATCATCAGCGGGTAGTTCCAGGGCGCTACCTGGGCACACACCCCGATCGGCTCTCGCCTGATCATCGAAGTGTGGTTGGCGAGGTACTCACCGGTCGAGAGGCCCTGGAGGTGGCGCGCCGCTCCGGCAAAGAACCGGATCTGGTCGACAGATGGCGGCAGCTCGTCTCCGAGGGCCAAACCGTAGGGCTTTCCTGTGTTCTCGGTCTCGATGCTGGCGAAATCCTCAGCCCGCGCCTCCAGGGCATCGGCGATCCGGAGCAGGGCCAGGCTCCGCTCCGATGGGGTGGCGTCCCTCCAGCCCGGGAAGGCATCCAAGGCGGCCTTGCACGCCGCGTCGACGTCGGCCTCGCGAGAGAGCGGGGCGCGTGCGTATTCCTGGCCGGTCGCCGGGTTGATCACCGCCGTGGTCTCTCCGCTCATGGGATCGGTGAACGCCCCGTTGATGAAGTTCCTGAGAGTCCCGGTTGTCGTAACAGCCACAGCTACCTCCGTGTGAGTGAGAACGAGTGAAACTTACCTGGCCTGATCGAACCGGGGCAGTCCGACACGGGTTTGTGGCCCCGACCGCGACCTAGAATCGAACCCTCCGCGGGTGTAGTTCAATGGTAGAACACGAGCTTCCCAAGCTCGGGGCGAGGGTTCGATTCCCTTCACCCGCTCTCGAATCCGGCCTACACGAGGCTGTGCCCAATTGCTCGGGGCGAGGGTTCGATTCCCTTCACCCGCTCCACACAGCCCCCCTCGGTCGCACTCGCTGCGCTCGCTGGCGACCGGTCCCCCGCTCCGCAGGGGACAACCCACCCGCTCTCAGGGGTTGGGGTTGCCCAGTGGTCCGGTTCCCGCGGTCGGTGGCGCCTGGTCCACGGTGATGAGCTCCTCTCGGCCACCTCCACCTGACACCGCAAGGACCAGAACCGGGCCGATACCCGGGGCGTACAGCTTGTACTCGAGGACGTCGGGCTCGAGGGTGATGGTGTCCTTGATGAGAAGGACATCCTGGAACTGGCCATAGGGAACCTCGGCCATCTCCTCGACACTGAGAACCTCACCGTTGTCCTCGGCCTCTCCGGCGTAGTACTCCTCCCGATACTTCATCCCCGGCTGCGGGTCGCCAGGCATGATGATCCCGGGTAGAGCGCCATCCACTCCTGCTTCGAACGAGCCTTCGGTTGAGACCATTTCACCGTCTTCGAATTCTGCGGTGTCCTCGCCGAGATACCAGATGTTCCCGTCCGAGTCCTGGGCGTACCAGTCGAAGGTGTCCTCGATGATCTCGCCATCCTGAGACACCGTGTCCCGCACCACACGGGCGACGATGCCGTTGGCGATCTCCTTGGTCTCGGTCGTAACCACGACGACCACGTCCGAGACATTGCCCTCGGCGTCGGTCTCGCGATAGGTCCACCGGGTCCCCGGGGCCATCGGCCAGTAGGTGTTGTCGATCTCGGTGGTGAAGTCGGCGGGGTCGAGCTCTACGGGCTCATCTCCTTGGGGGAGGCCGCCGGAGTCCGAAGGTCCGCAGGCGGTGAGCACCATCGCCGCGGCCACTGCTCCTGTCCAAATGGCAATCCGGTTGGCTCCCATGATCTCTGGCTCCTTTGTCACCTCCAAACAGAGTGCCCGATGGTTCCTGACCGCCCGCTGAACGGCTTCGACAAAGGGCGTGCCGCCTACGATCAGGGTTACAGCCCCAGGAGCTCCATTGATCTTCTCTGACAGGTCCATCCTTGAAGCTATCGATGCCGGTGTGATTCAGATCGATCCTTTCGAGCCCTCCTTCGTCCAGCCCTCGTCCGTGGACCTCCGGGTGGGGAACGGGTTCCGGGTCTTCGTCAACCACCGCTACAGCCAGATCGACCCTCGATCGCCACAGGCTGATCTGACCCAGTTGGTCGAAGTCGAGGCCGACGAGCCGTTCATGCTCCACCCCGGCGAATTCGTGCTCGGGTCGACTCTGGAGCGGGTGAAGCTCGGCGACGACGTCGTCGCCAGGCTCGAAGGGAAATCATCCCTGGGCCGTCTCGGCTTGCTCATCCACTCCACCGCAGGGTTCATCGATCCCGGGTTCGAAGGCCACATCACCCTCGAGCTGTCCAACGTCGCAACCCTCCCCATCGCCATCTATCCGGAGATGAAGATCGGGCAGGTCAGCTTCTATCGGATGACGACCGCTGCCGACCATCCGTATGGATCACCTGAGCTCGGATCGAAGTATCAGGGCCAGAGCGGGCCCACTGCCAGCCGTTCCCATCAGGATTTCGACCCCAAGGGCACGAACTAGCGCATTTGCGTATAGTTCGATTTGGGCCCACTCTGCTCGACCCGAGGGGTTCGGGAGGCACAGACTGGGTTCAGGCGCCACGCCCTATTGAGTCCCCCTCAGGAAGCTTCCCCGGCTTCACAGGGCAAGTGGCAACCCCTCCAAAATGCGGCGACCCCTTGGGTCGCCGCGGGCGAGGGATCATCGGCGCTCTTTTCCCCGCTTGTAATTGCCGGTCGCCCGCGCCATCACCTGCTGGGGATCCCAGATGTAGACCCGTTTCAGAAACTTCTCGGCGGCCTTCCCCCGGAGGATGGTGACCACTTCGCCGTGCCGGCTGATCGCAACCTCGCCGGCCTTCCAGATCTGATAGGAGAAGCCGAGATCGGGGCCGGGCTCCCTTCTCAGCTCACATCCCGCCCAAGATTGGCGAACCGGGTGAACTCGGGCTGGAAGGTCATCTCGACGGTCCCGGTCGCACCGGAGCGATGCTTCTCGATGATCAGCTCGGCGATCCCCTTCTTCTCCTGGTCTTCGGGGTGGTAGTACTCGTGGCGGTAGACGAACATCACCACGTCGGAGTCTTGCTCGATGGCGCCCGACTCCCGGAGATCGGAGAGCCGGGGACGGCGGTTCTCCCGGGTCTCGACCGACCGATTGAGCTGGGAGACGGCGATGATCGGCACCGCCAACTCCTTGGCCAGGTTCTTCAGGTTTCTGGTGATCTCCGAGATCTCCTGCTGGCGGTTCTCCCGTGTCGAGGCCTGGAGAAGTTGGAGATAGTCGACGATGACCAGGGACAGCCCGCGCTTGCGCTTGAGACGCCGGCACTTGGCCCGGATGTCGGTGACCGTGACCACGGAGGAGTCGTCGATGAAGATCGGCGCCTTGTACATCT
Organism: uncultured Acidobacteriota bacterium; assembly: GCA_963724825.1. Taxonomy (GTDB): domain Bacteria; phylum Actinomycetota; class Acidimicrobiia; order Spongiisociales; family ZC4RG35; genus JALYNX01. Next base: position 129,551 of record CAVRWT010000021.1, on the reverse strand, counting down.
TCCCGGCGGCATCCACCACCCTCTGCCAGAGCGGCCCGAGTTGGCCATTGCGCAACTTCTTCGAGTCGACCTGGCCCACGGAAGACAGGATCCGCTGCACGATCTCCTCTTTGGACATCTCGAGCGAGAAGATGGCGACGGGCTCGCCCTTGGCGGCGACGTTGGTGGCGATGTTCAAGGCAATGGCCGACTTGCCCATGCCCGGTCGCCCGGCGATCACAACCAGGTTCGCCGGCTGGATCCCGGCGAGCTTGGAGTCGAGGTCGACGAACCCCGTGGCGAGGCCATTGATCTCCGACCCCTGCTGCTCGAGCGCCTCGATGTGCTCGAGGACGTCGCTGAACAAGGGGCCGACTTCGAGCAAGGTCTGGGAACTGCGCCGTTCGGCGACGCCGAGCACGGTCTGCTCGGCGCGATCGAGGACGATGGCGATCTCCTCGTCGATGTTGAAGGCGACCTCGGTGACCGTCGCTCCGGCCCGGATCAGCTCCCGTCGCTTTCCGTGCTCTTCGACGATCCCGGCGTAGTAGACGATGTTGGAGGTGGAAGGGACGATGTCGACGAGGCGGGTCAGGTAGTTGACCCCGCCCACCTTCTCGAGCTCTCCCCGGCGACGAAGCTCCTCGGAGACGGTCACCGCATCGATCGCCTGGTTGCCGTCGAACAGTTGGCGCATCGACTCGAAGATCGCTTGATGGGCCGGGATGTAGAAATCCTCGGGATGGAGCCGGTCCATCACCTCGTTGACGGCATCCACCGACAGGAGCACCGCTCCAATGACCGACTCCTCCGCCTCACGTGAATGGGGCGGGCTCCGGTAACCGGGACGCATCTCGGTCTGTTCGGTCAGGCTGCTCATCTACTCTCTTCTACCAACGCCGTGTGACAGTTTTCGCGAACCGACGCGTCAAACCCTGACGGGTTGGGGGAAGATCGGCCAGCTTCTGGGGAAGCGACCGGAACATAGACCACCGGCGGCCGGCATTCCAAAACTCCGCGAAAGACTGCCGAAAGACGCGAAATCGGTGCCTGGAACCCGCGAAAACCGACGGTATTGAAGCTAGGTGGCCGGGATTACGTCGAGGAGGAGAGGGAACTCGACCTCGGGGTGGAGCTTGATCTCGATCTCGTGGAGACCGATTGCCTTGATCGGGGTGCCGATCACGACCGAGTCGCGTTCCAACTCGAGACCGGTGAACCGCTTGATCCCCTCGACCACGTCGTTGACCGAGATCGAGCCGTAGAGCCTTCCCTCGTCACCCGCCTGGGCGGCGAGAACGACCCGGGTGCCCACCAGTTGGGTGGCGAGGTTCTCCGCGGCCTCCCGGGCTCGCTGCTCGCTCTCGATGCGGGCCTCCCGGGTGGCTTCGGCCTGGGCCAGGGAGCCCTCGCTCGCCTTCACCGCCTTCTTCTTCGGCAGCAGGAAATTGCGGGCATAACCCTCGGCGACCTCGACCACGTCGCCCCGTTTCCCGAGCTCGTTGACATCGGAGATGAGGATCAGCTTCATCGGGTGCTCAGATAGGGAAGCAGGGCCATCTCGCGGGCGCTCTTGATGGCAACCGCGATCTCGCGCTGGTGGCGAGGGCAGTTCCCGTTGACCCGACGACCCCGGATCTTGCCGCGGTCGGAGATGTACTTGCGCAGGACGGAGACGTCCTTCCAGTCGATGTAGTCGACCCTCGCCTTACAGAACGCACAGGGCTTCGGACGACCCCGGCGCACTTCCATGCCGCGACGCCGTTTCGGCCGCGGGTTGTTCGTGGATTTGCGTGCCATCTAGTTTGAAACTCCTGAAATCAGAACGGGGCCTCGTCGGGCCCATAGCTGTCACGTGCGACCGGGGCCGCAGGAACGTCCCCACCCTGTGGGCTGGGAAAGTCACCGGCGCCGGATCGCGCAGTCTTGTTGACCGTGGCCGTGGCCCAACGCAGAGACGGTCCGATCTCGTCGATTTGGATCTCGACTACTGACCGCTTGTCCCCCTGGTCGGTCTCCCAGGTCCGCTGCTCGAGCCGCCCGGTCACGATCACCCGTGCGCCTTTCTGCAGCGACTCGGCGGCGGATTCCGCCTGCTCTCTCCACACCGTGCCGGTGAAGAAGCTGGTGTCTTCCTGCCATTCGCCATCGTTGCCCCGCCAGCGGCGATTGACCGCCATGCGGATCTTGGCCATGGCCACGCCAGACGGGGTGAAGCGCAGCTCGGGGTCATCGACGAGGTTGCCGATGAGTGTGACGTTGTTCGACATTGAGATCTCCTCTTCTCACGCCCACCGACGATCATGCCGCGCCGGTGTGACGTATTCCAGTCAGCCGCCCAGCCGTACGATCTTGTGTCGAACAACTTCGTCGGCGAGGGACAGCATCCGATCAAGTGAGTCGACGGCTCCCGCCTCAGCCTCGAAGTTCACCACCGAGTAGTAACCCTCGGAGAGATGCTCGATCTCGTAGGCGAAGCGGCGCTTCCCCCAGAGATCCTTGCCCTTGACACTCGCTCCGTGCTCGGAAAGGTACGACTCGAGCTCGCCGATCTTGGCGTCGATGTCGTCCTCTGCGAGATCAGGACGATGAATCGTCATCAGTTCATAGTCGCGGATTCGACCTCCTGTGGACATCCGTATGGAAGGCCCCATCCATTTGATGGAGCAGGGGTTGCACGCATCCGAACGGCGCGAGACGTCGGTGCGGTCGCTCGAAGTGTATCCGCAATCAGCCGCTTTCCCCATTCGGGGCGTCGGTGATCACTGCACCCTCCTCGAACTCGTAGACGCCGGCCACCGTCTCCAAGACCCAGGACACCTCCGCAGGGGAGGGATACAACGGGCATGGCTCGGCGGGACAGGGAGCCATTTCGCGTGCTTCCGATGAGGACGCCGTCAGGGTCGAAGAACCAGATGTCGAGCGCGATCGGCACATTCAGCATGAAGTACCGGACCGGAGCCGGAGTCTCGTAGACGAACAGCATCCCGTCCGCCCCGCCCGGGATCTCCGCGACTCCCGTCAGGCCGAGCTGTCGCTCCGCAGGCGTGTCTGCGACGAGGACCTGCAGAGGTGTCCTCGCCAACCTGGACCGAGGTCGTCTCAATGGCTTGCTGCGAGGTGCAGCCCGCCATCACAAGCAGGAGACAGGCAAAGGTCAGTCGGACGGCTTGCCCCTGAGCAACTCGGCAGCGACTTCGTCCGACACGTGATAGCTCTCGTCCTCGCCCGGGAAGGCGCCGGACTGGATGTCGGCGGCGAAGCGCTTCAGGGCTTCGATCGACTCCTCGCCGACGTTGGCGTAGCTCCGGACGAACTTGGCACGGTGGCCGAGGCCGATCCCGAGGACGTCGTGGTACACGAGGACCTGGCCGTCGGTGTTCGGGCCGGCGCCGATGCCAATCGTCGGGACGTCGACCTCCTTGGTGATCAGCTCTCCGAGGACATCAGGAACGCCTTCGAGGACGATCGAGAAGCAACCCGCCTCGGCAAGGGCATGGGCATCCTCGATCATCTCGCGGGCGGCGTCGACGACCTTCCCCTGCACTTTGAACCCACCCATGGCATTGACCGACTGCGGGGTGAGCCCGAGGTGCCCCATGACCGGGATCTCCGCATCCAGGATGCGCTCGATTGCGGGGATCCGCTTGCGGCCGCCTTCCAGCTTCACCGCCTCGGCTCCGCCCTCCTGGACGATCCGGCCCGCATTGCGCACCGCGTCCTCGGGCGAGATGTGAAAGCTCAACCAGGGCATGTCGACCACGAAAAGGGCCGAGACCTGGGCGCGTTTCACCGCCCTGGCGTGGACGATCATCTCGTCGAGGCCGATCTCGAGGGTGGTGCCCATGCCGTGGACCACATTGGCCACCGAATCACCCACCAGGATGATGTCCATTCCGGCACGATCGGCGATCACGGCCGACGGGTAGTCGTAGGCGGTCACCATCGTGATCTTGGGCCCACCCTTGCGAGCCCGAATGTCAGGAACCGTCACCTTTTTGGTCATGGGTAAAGGGTAGTTGGTGCTTGGTATTCGGTACCTGGACGGTCGGTCAGGAGGACCGGGCGCTGACTGCTGCTCGCACCCACTCGATATCGGCCGTGTGCTCCGCGGCACCGCCCGGGGTCTCCACGACCACCGGGGCATCGGCCTGGGCGATCACCAGCGCCAAGTCCTCGGATGGGATCTGGCCCAATCCCAGGTTCTCGTGGCGGTCCCGCCGCGAGTCGAACGGGTCCTTGGAATCGTTGGCGTGGACCAGGTCGATTCGACCGGTCGCCTCCATCACTCTCGGCACCAGCTCGTCGAATGGCTCCCCTCCCGCCCACACATGACAGGTGTCGAGGACGAAACCCACGCCGAATTCAGCCACCTCGTCGAAGAGCCGGGCAATCCATTCCACCCGCCTCGCCACAGCCTTGTCCCCACCCGCCGTGTTCTCGATCAGCACTGGCACCTGGCTGTCCAGGGGCTCAAGTGCCTTGCGCCAACGCAGGATCCCCTCCTCCTGCGGCCCATCACCGGTGACATGACCCCCATGGACCACCACCCCGGCGGCGGCGATCTCGGCGGCGGCGTCACAGGTCTCCTGGAGGATCCGGCGGGAGGGCACCCGGATCTTGTTGTTGTCGGCGCAGACGTTGATCAGATAGGGCGAGTGCACATAGATCGGGATCGGGGAGGCCCTCAGCTCGGCGGCGTCTGGCCTGGGGAGGGGCTTCTTCCACCCTTGCGGATCGGAGAGGAAGATCTGAACCAGATCGGCGCCGCGTTCCCGTGCCTCCTCGATGGGCCGACCCGAGTCCACGTGGGCTCCGACGGCCCTCAAGACGGCTCCCAGATCCCGGCCACCCTGGCCCTCTCGGCGCGACGCGTGGCGTCCACCGCGTAATCACCGATCAGCTTGGCCGCCTCTTTCGGAGTCAATGCCCAATCCTGGGCGAGGATCCCGAGCACCCGCGTCTCCAACCAGCGGGCACCCCAGGGATGGGGAGGCAAGGATCCCCGATCCAGGACCTTGATCCGCAACAGGAGGAGAATCTCTCCCTCGTCCTCGATCTCGCCTGCATCGACGTCGACCAGATTCCCCCACGGAATGACATCGTGGGGGCGAAACGGGCCCCTCAGCTTCAGGGCCAGGCCCTCGTCACGGCACTCGACGACCCGGGTCGGCACGAACAGCTCCTTGAGGCCCCAGATCACGAGAAAACCCGCAAACAGCAGAATCGCCCAGGCATAGATCACGTCACGAGGCTCATAGATCTGGGTGTCCGCCGGGGTGAAGAGCAGCTCCCTCAGCCAGTTCGTTATGCGGCGATTGGTCAGGACGTCGACCGCGATGACCAGTAGCGGTATGGCGCCGATGGCCATCAACCACATCCTCACTGCCGAGCGCTGCACGACGACCTTCATGCGTCGACCCCGAGATCCGAGGGGGTCACCAGGGCCAGGTAAGGAATGCCCCGGGCGGCGAAGGCCTCCGCCGCCCGGCCATCGGACCGGTCCACCAGCGCCACCGCCTGGATCACTTCGAGCCCTTCGGCCTCCGCGACGAGAGTCGCCTCCAGGGCTGCGCTCCCGGTGGTTGTGGTGTCCTCGAGGATCACCACCCTGGCTCCGGAGGCCACGGGGCCGACGACCCGGCCCCCGGTGCCGTGGCCTTTGGCCTCCTTGCGAATCGAGAAAGCACTGAGGTCGCGCCCGTCACGGGCAGCGGCCATGGCCGTCGCCACCGCGATCGGGTCGGCGCCCATCGTCATCCCTCCGATCGCCTGCGCCGTCGGGTCAACCACTTCGAGCACAGCAGTCCCGACCAACCAGGCCCCCTCACCACTGAATGTCGTCTGGCGGGCATCGAGGTACCACGACGTGACCGCGCCTGAGCGCAGGGTAAACGGACCATCGGTGCGAAGGGCATGTGCCCGCAGATGCTCGAGCAGGGGTTCGCCAGCCACCCGCTCATGGTATTGGGCCGGAACCGGTACCCGTCGTTCGCCGGTGACCGGCGCCGGGTCTAGGTTTCACCAAATGGATCTCTTCCTCGTCCGCCACGGCCAGCCGGACTGGGCCCCGGATCGGGTGGCACGCAACGACCCGGACCTCACCGAGCTCGGCCATGAGCAGGCGCGCCGTGTCGCCCATCGCCTGGCCAGCCTCGACAGCTTTGATGAAGTGTGGGTGTCGTCGATGAACCGGGCGGTCCAGACCTCCGATCCGATCGCGGCCGACCTCGGCGCCCGGCCCGAGATCTACGACTGGCTCCAGGAAATCAACAACCCCCCGGAGTGGGACGGGTCCCCGGTGGACGAGATCGACAAGGCGCTCCGCGACTCCAACCTGCGCTCGATGGACGAGATGTGGGACGGGCTGCCCGGAGGTGAGACGTTTCGGGCGTTTCACCAAAGAGTGGTGTCAGGACTGCAACACACCCTGGACCACCATGGCATCCACCCCATGCAGGAGGAGCATCGTCACCTGTGGGCGGTCGACGATCCGGACCGCCGGGTCCTCATCGTGGCCCATGCCGGGACCAACGCAGTGGTCCTCGGCCACCTGCTTGGTCTGGAGCCGGTGCCGTGGGAATGGGAGCGGTTCCGCCAACCACACACCGGAGTCTCACGACTCACCATGACCCGGATCAGCACCGGCTGGGCGTTCTCGCTTGCGCCAACTCGGTGACATCACCCACCTCCACCCCGGGATGGTCACTGCCTGATCGTCGTGACCGGCCGACTTCGCCCGTTCGGTCGAGGTATGAGGGTCTTCAAGTACAACGAGTTGATCACTCAGCCCTCGGCCGAACGGGCGACGTCGGCCGGATTTCATCACGCCGGTCGGCCGGATACTTGCACGGCCGGGGCGAGCCTGATCACGGTCGACAATTGAGCGTGTATGTTCGGCGACCCGCCTGGAAAGGACACCACCCATGGCAGACAAGCCGAACATCCTCGTCATCTGGGGTGACGACATCGGGATCACCAATCTGAGTTGCTACAGCGACGGGCTGATGGGCTACCGCACCCCCAACATCGACCGCATCGCCGCCGAGGGTGCCGGTTCACCGACTAGTACGGAGAGCAGAGCTGCACCGCCGGCCGGGCGGCCTTCATCACCGGTCAGAACTCCGATCCGCACCGGGCTGACCAAGGTCGGGGTGCCCGGGGTGCCGACTCGGGTTGAGCGCCGAAGACCCGACCATCGCCACCGCCTTGAAGCACGAGGGGTACACGACGGGCCAGTTCGGGAAGAACCACCTCGGCGACAAGGACGAGTTCCTTCCGACCGCTCCACGGATTCGACGAGTTCTTCGGCAACCTCTACCACCTCAACGCCGAGGAGGAGCCGGAGCACCCCGACTATCCGGACCCGAAGGACTTTCCCGAATTTCGGAAACGTTTCGGGCCCCGAGGAGTCATCCATTCCTGGGCCAACGAGGACGGCACACAACGGATTGAGGACACCGGTCCTCTCACTGCCAAGAAGAATGGAGACTGTGGACGACGAGTTTCTCGTCGAGGGCCAGCGCTTCATCCGGGATGCCGCTGCAGCCGACAGCCCTTCTTCCTCTGGTTCAACACCACTCACATGCACCTATACACCCACACCAAACCGGAGAGCGTGGGACAGGCGGGCCGCTGGCAGTCGACCTTATCACGACACGATGATCGACCACGACAAGCTGGTGGGCGCTCCGTCGACCTGCTGGACGAGCTTGGGATCGCCGTGCCGACAACACCATCGTCATCTACTCCACCGACAACGGTCCTCACATGAACAGCTGGCCGGATGGCGGGATGACCCCATTCCGCAACGAGAAGAACTCCAACTGGGAAGGCGCCTATCGAGTGCCGGCGGTGATGCGGTGGCCGGGCAAGATCCCGGCGGGGTAGTGCTCAACGGGATCGTCAGCCATGCCGACTGGTTCGTCACGTTTCTCGCGGCAGCCGGCAACCCGACATCGCGAACAACTCAAGCAAGGCGCCGAGCTAGGCGGCGACAACCTACAAGGTGCACCTCGACGGGTTCAACCAGCTTGCCTATCTGACCGGAGAGAGCGAGAAGAGGCCTGCCCGGAACTACTACTTCTCCGTCAACGACGACGGGCAGCTGACCGCTCCGCTATGACAACTGGAAGGTGGTGTTCATGGAGCAAAGGGTCCCGGGCACCCTGCAGATCTGGGCCGAGCCCTTCGTCCGAGTTCGGGTCCCGAAACTCTTCAACCTGAGAACCGATCCCTACGAACGGGCCGACGTCACGTCCAATACCTACTACGAGTGGATGATGAGAAGGTCTTCCTGCTGGTGCCCATGCAGGTCATTCGTCGCCCAGATGGCGCAGACGCTGATCGAGTTCCCACCCCGACAGAAGCCGGCATCGTTCAACCTCGACCGGGTGATGGAGAAGATCAACGAAGGGATGGGGAGCGCCTGACAGGGGCCCTCCTACTTCCCGAAGCGGCGATCGCGGCTGGTGAAGTCGCGCAATGCCCGTAGGAAGTCGACACGGCGGAAGGCCGGCCAGTTGACGTCGACGAAGACGAACTCGGCGTAGGCGGACTGCCAGAGAAGGAACCCGGAGAGACGGGACTCCCCCGAGGTCCGGATCAGCAGATCCGGATCTGGCAGGTCGGCCGAGTACATGTGGGCGGCGAGGGCGTCGGAGTCGATATAGGAGGCGACGTCCTCGGGTGGGACCCCGTCGGAGAGCAACTCGGAGACAAGGTCCTTGGCGGCGTCCACGATCTCCTGACGGCCGCCGTAACCCATGGCCACATTCAGACGCCGCGACCCCCTGGGGTGGGCTTCCTCGGCCGACTTTGCGGCTGACACCAGCTGATCGGGGAGCAGGTCGAGGCTTCCGATGAACTTGATCGCCATGTCGTACTTCTCACAAAGTGCCGGCAGTCGCTCGAAGAGCTCGATCAGCACCTGGAAGTAGGGCTCCAATTCGTCTTCGGGCCGGCTGCTGATGTTCTCCTTGGAGAGGACCCAGGCGGTGACGGCCGGGATCTCCAACTCATGGGCCCAGCCGAGGAATTCCTCGAACCGGCGCATCCCCACTCGATATGACTCGGTGTAGGAGGGAAGCTTCTCCTCACGGGCATGGCGACGATGGCCGTCGAGGACGATGCCGATGTGGCGGGGCAACCGGTCCTTGTCGAGACCGTTGAGCAGGTTGCGCTCGTAGATGCGGTAGAGGAGACCGAGGGCCATGACGGTCCTCAGATGCTACCGGCGACCCGGAGCGCTGCCAGTGTTGACTTGGCTTAGTAGTTGGCACCAATCGCCAATAGCCTGGTGACTACATGGAGCGTCTGACCCTCGGCCGCATGCAGAACCCGATCCGTGGCTTCCTCCACGGCGCGGCGGCTGTCGCCGCCATCATCGGGCTATTCGTTCTGCTCAGCCGGGCCTGGGGGAATGTCGCAGCGGCAGTGGGCGCCCTGGTCTTCGGTCTGGCGATGCTCGCCATGTACACGGTTTCGTCCCTTTATCACTCCGTCCCCTGGAGCGCAGAGTGGAAGGTGCGCCTGCAACGGGTGGACCATTCGATGATCTTCCTCCTCGTGGCGGGGACTTTCACCCCGATTGCCATCGCAACCATCGACGGCGCCGCCCTGGCGGTCGTCCTCTGCCTGCTGTGGACGACAGCGCTGACCGGCATCATCCTCAAGGTCTTCCTTCCCAACGTGAAGACCTCGCTATCGGTGACGCTGCAATTGGTGATGGGATGGTCGGCCCTGATTCTGATGCCGTGGGTGCTGAGCAGACTCGGTGTCGGGGCGGTAGTTCTCATCGCCCTCGGCGGGCTCTGCTACACGGCCGGGGCAGTCATCTTCATGTCGAAGCGCCCCAAACTGTTCCCGAAGACGTTCTCCTACCACGAGCTGTTTCACGTGCTCGTGATCGCCGGCACCGCGTTCCATTTCCTCGCCGTGCTCTGGTACGCCATCCCGGCGACCGTCTAGCCAACCGGGAGCATCGACTCCTCGGCGCAGACAGCCTCGACCTCCTCCCAGCCAGTGGGTACCGCCGAGGTCAGGTTGTCGTGGCCCTGGTCGGTGATGACCACGTCGTCCTCGATCCTGATCCCGATCCCGAGGAAGGCTTCCGGCACCTTGTGCTTGATCTTCTCTGCCCCGTCGCGGGCCTTCTGCTCAGCAGCCATCGCCGCCGGCCGGCCCTCGAGGATCCTTCGCTGCGCCCACTCATCGAGGTCGTACTCGAGAAGGCTGAGCTCGATCTCGGCCTTGTGAGGGGCGACGTAGAGCCCGGGCTCGACGGTGAAGGCCATCCCCGGCTCCAGCTTGCGTGAGACCCCATCGATCCGGTAGGCGCCGGCGTCGTGAACGTCGAGTCCGAGCCAATGGCCGGTCCCATGGAAGTAGAACTGGTTGTAGTGGTGCATGGCCAGGCTCTCGTCAACCGACTTCGGCAGCAGGCCCAACTCGACCATGCCCTCGGTCAGGATCCGGGTGGCGGCGTCATGGATGGCGCGCATGCTCGATCCGGGTGTCGACATCTCGAGGCCGGTCCGCTGAGCGGCGAGCACCACTTCGTAGATGGCTCTCTGTGGGCCGCTGAACTTCCCGTTGGCGGGGAAGGTTCGGGTGATATCTGATGAATAGCCCTCGTATTCGGCCGCGGCGTCGATCAGCACAAGGTCGCCGTCCGCTATCAGGCGCTCGTTCTCGACATAGTGGAGGACACAGGCATTCGCTCCCGAGGCGACGATCGATGGGTAGCCGTTGTGCCTCGATCCACCCGTCCGCCAGAAGTACTCCAGGGCTGCCTGCACCTGGTACTCGTAGATCCCCGGCCTCGCAAAGCGCATGGCCTCGATATGGCCCCGGGCCGTCAGCTCGCACGCCCGCCGCAGGCTGGCGATCTCGTCATCGGTCTTGAACAGCCTCATCTCGCCAAGGACGACCGAGAGATCGCGAACCGCGGACGGCACCGAGCCTCCGTAGCGAACCCGGTGGTCACGAGCCTTCTCCACGAGGCGATCGATTCGTGAGTCGTGGTGCTCGTTCCCGGTCTCGTACCACAGGGCCTCGCGGCCGATCATGAGACGGGTGACCACCTCGTCCAGCTCGCTCAACTCGTACGCGGCGTCGACTCCGTACCGCTCCTTGGCACCGTCGACCCCGGCCCGATAACCGTTCCAGGCCTCCATCTCAGGGTCCCGGGGCCTCACGAAGAGGGTGTAATCCCCATCGGAGTGGCCAGGAGTGATCACTGCCACCGCCTCGGGCTCGGGAAAGCCGGTCAGATAGAGGAAATCCGGGTCCTGATGGAAGTCGAACGACGTGTCATAGCTGCGGGTCACCTCGACCGCGGCCGGGATCACGGCGATCCCATCGACTCCGATGATCTCGGCCAGACGACGACGGCGTGCCGCAAAGCGATCAGACATGGTCAGACGGTAGTTCGCTACCCCGGAGCCACGTACTCCAGGTCCACCACCAGTGGGAAGTGGTCCGAGCCGAGGTTTGGGCCCAGCCTGCGGTCCCTGATCCTGAGGGCCTCGCTGTGCAGAAGGTGATCGATCGGCACCCTGAAGAGGACATTGGAAGTCGCCGAGAACGAAGGTTGCAGGCCGAATCCGATCTGGGAGTTCCGCAACCGACCCTCGGACACCAATCTGCGGAACGGCCAGGACCAGGGCGTGGCATTGAGATCCCCCACCACGAAGTAGGCCCCGTCCTGTTCCGCAGCCCAACTCGCGGCAAAAGCCAGCTGGGCGTCACGGAGCCCGGCGCGCTTCTCAGTGGTCGGAGCCAGGGTATGGCTGGAGAGGACCTGGACCGAGACCGGCCAGTCGTCGGGCTGGTAGTCGAGGGCCACCGCACGAGGCTGAGCCTCGGCGAAGCCATGGGACACGGCTTCGACTTCATCGCGCGCCAGGATCACGGTGCCGAAGATCAGGTTGTCCGATCGGGCCCTGATGAACTCATAGTCGAGGTCGGCTGCCTCCAGGGCAACCTCCCAGGGTCGGCTTGCCTCGTGCAAGAAGACCAGATCGGCGTCGACAGACTCGATGTAGTCGATGACCTCGTTGTAGTTCTCGTTGGTCGAGAGCAGGTTGAAGCTCAACACGACGAGATGGGGTGCGGCCGGGTCCGACTTCCCGGGTGAGCCGAAGTAGAGAGGTGCCACGAACGCCAGGTTCAACAGGGAGACCGCGAGGATCGCGATCCCGCTCTTCTTCCACCGCGAAATGACAACGATCCCGCCCAAAATCGCCAGCATCACGACGTACTGGGCGCGGAAGTTGGCCAGCACGTCCAGCCACCAGACCCACCTCCCACCGAACGAGGCAAGGCTGGCAACGGCAATCAGTGCCGCCGGGAGAATGACGAGGATCACGGCGGGTCAGCCGGCGTCCGCGCCGATCCTGGAGCGAATCGCCGCGACCTGCCGATGAACGGAGGCCGCGGTTCCCGAACCAGGAGACCGCTCGCCGGTCACCGACCTCTCAACATCGACCACCGCCAGGTCCACCTCCTCGAAGCTGTCATGAGCCGCCTTCAGGTCATCGAAGGTGGCGTCGGTCAAGCTCCGCCCGCCGGCCTCGAGCGTGATGATCAGCCTCCCCACCGTCTTGTGCGCCTCACGGAATGGGACGCCGCGCCGAACCAGGGTCTCGGCGAGGTCGAGGCTGGCCGTCACCCCCTCAGGCATCGGAGGATCGAATTCGATCTGGCCGAGCATCTCGGTCATCGCCAACAGAGACGAGGCGAGGACGTCGTCTGCGTCGAAAACCAGCCTCTTGTCCTCCTGGAGATCACGGTTGTAGGCGAGGGGTAGCCCTTTCTGCAGGGCGATCACCGCCGCCAGATCGCCGGCGACCCGGGCAGAGCGGCCCCGAACCAGCTCGGCTATGTCCGGATTTCGCTTGTGGGGAAGGGCGGATGACCCGGTGCTCACCGAGTCGTCGAGCCGGGCCCACCCGAACTCGGTCGAGGTCCACAACACGATCTCCTCGGCGAGGCGGGAGAGGTCGACCATGGCTTGGGCACAGCAGAATACGTATTCCGCCACGTGGTCTCTGGAGCCAACCGCATCGAGAGAATTATCGAAGACATGGCCAAACCCGAGCAGGCTGGCGCTTTGCTCCGGATCGATTCCCAACGACGTTCCTGAGGATGCCCCCGCGCCGAGGGGCGAGACGTCGAGCCTTGCCCGGCTCCCGGCAAAGCGATCGACGCTTCTCAAAGCCATCCAGGCGTAGGCGAGCAGATGGTGACCCAAGGTGCTCGGCTGTGCCTGTTGGAGATGGGTGTAGGAGGGAACCGGGACCGCGGCGGTGGACTCAGCGAGGTCGCAGAGTCGCAATGCGAACCCTTCGAGCTGCCCAATCCGCTCCGTGGCCGATCGCCGGAGATAGAGCCGGAGATCGAGCGCAATCTGGTCGTTGCGGGACCGGGCCGTGTGCAGCTTCCCGGCCACCGGTCCGATCACCTCGCCCAGTCGACGCTCGACCGCGCTGTGCACGTCCTCGTCGGCTTCGGAGAAGGCGAATTGGCCTTGCCTCCGCTTCGGCCCGGATCTTCTCCAAACCGTCCACGATCACCTGGGAGTCCTCGGCCGGTATGACCCCTTTGGCGCCGAGCATGGTGACATGTGCAATCGATCCATCCAGATCATCGAGCAGCAGCCGGCGGTCGCTGGGGTCGGCGGTGTAATCCCAGAGCACAGTCCCGGGAGCGCTCTCGAAACGCCCTTCCCAGAGTGTCATCCCGGGCTCCCGTCGCCGTAACCCCGAATCCTGAGTGCGTTGAGATTGATGAAGCCCTCGGCGTCGGCCTGGCGGTAGACGTCGTCGGCTTCGAATGTCGCCGAGCCCTCGTCGTACAGGCTCTTGGGCGCCCTTCTCCCGTTCACTGTGGCCGAGCCCTTGTAGAGGACGATCCGAGCCTCACCGGTGACCGGCCTTTGGATCTCGTCCATGAAGCCCTGGAGCCCGACCCGTTCCGGGCTGAACCAGAACCCGTTGTAGACCATGTCTGCGTATCTGGGCACCAGCTGATCCCGGAGATGCATCAGCTCGCGGTCGAGCGTGATCGACTCCACTGCGCGGTGTGCGAGGTGAAGGAGAGTTCCCCCGGGCGTCTCGTACACCCCACGGCTCTTCATGCCGACGAACCGGTTCTCGACGATGTCGATCCTTCCCACTGCATTGCGGCCGGCGATTTCGTTGGCCCTCTCCAGCAGCTCCACCGGCCCGAGAGACTCGGCGTTGATCGACACCGGGTTGCCGGCCTCGAACCCGACGACCACTTCCTCGGCCTCATCGGGGGCATCGGCGGGATCGGTGGTGAGCCGGAACATCTTCTCGGGCGGTGCGGTCCACGGATCCTCGAGGACACCCCCCTCATACGAGACGTGGAGCAGGTTGGCATCCGTCGAGTAGGGGGCCTCCTTGGTCACCGGCACCGCGATCCCCCGCTCGCGTGCGTAATCCATCAGGTCGGACCGGCCCTTCAGCGCCCATTCCCGCCACGGTGCGATGACCTTGAGGTCCGGGGCGAGAGCAGCAATCGAGAGCTCGAACCGAACCTGGTCGTTTCCCTTGCCGGTGGCTCCGTGCGAAATGGTGTCGGCCCCGAACTCGCGGGCGCAACGGACCAGGCCCTCGCTGATGATGGGGCGGGCCAGGGAAGTGCCCATCAGGTAGTGGCCTTCGTAGACGGCAGACGCCCGCAGGGCCGGAAAGACGGCACCGGTCACGAAGCGGTCGCGCAGATCTTCGACCACTGCCTCCGAGGCACCGGTGTCCAGGGCCTTCACCTTGGCCTCGCCCACCTCCGCGCCCTGGCCCACGTCGGCGGTGTAGGTCACGACTTCAGCACCGTGCTCCTCGCGCAACCAGGCCAGGATCACCGAGGTGTCGAGACCTCCCGAGTATGCGAGTACGACCTTCATTCCTCTTCCTCTGACAACGGCGGCGGCCCGGGGTCGGCAATGCCGCGCTCCAGGGCCCATTCCCGCACCAACCCGTAGGCCGCCTCTTCCGAGTACGGGCCGTCATCGATGCGGCGTTCGAGCAGCAAGTCCATGATGTCACCAACCATCCTGCCCGGCGGAATCGCGAGGTACTCCATCACCTGGTGGCCGTCGATAGGAGCCCGAAGAGCAGCAAGCTCCTCCTGCTCGGAAAGAACTTCGATCCGGGTCTCCAACTCGCCGATCCGGTTGGTGATCTCCTTCTCCCTTCTCGGGTTGGCCGTGGTGACGTCGCAGCGGACCAGCTCGTTCAGGTAGTCGAGCAAATGACCCGCATCCCGCACGTAGCGGCGTACCGCCGAGTCGGTCCACCCCATCTTGAGGGTGTGGGGTCGAAGGTGGAGGAACACCAACTGCGAGACGTCGTCGATGACCTCCTTCGGATAACGCAGCGCCCCGAGTCGGCGACGGGTCATCCGCGCTCCAACCACCTCGTGGTGGTGAAACGACACCCCATCCGGCCCGAACTGGCGGGTATCCGGCTTCCCGATGTCGTGGAACAGTGCGGCCAGCCGCAGGATCAGATCAGGGGACGCCTTGTCCACGACCGCGAATGTGTGGGCAAGCACGTCCTTGTGGCGATGGTGGGGGTCTTGTTCCATGGCCAATGCCGGCAGCTCGGGGAGGAAGTGGGCGGCCAGGCCTGAGCTGACGACGCCATGCAGGGCAAACCCGGGGGCGGGAGCGATCAACAGCTTGGAGAGCTCGTCCCTGATCCGCTCCGCCGAGACGATCTCCAGCCGATCCGCCATCGAACCCACTGCGGCCAACGCTCCGGGGTCGGGCTCGAACCCGAGGCTGGCCTGGAACCGAAACAGCCGCAACATGCGCAGCGGGTCGTCCGAGAACGAAACCGTGGGATCCACCGGAGTCCGCAGCCGCCCCGCCGCCAGATCGGCCAGGCCGCCATAGGGATCCACCGGCTCCATGGCCATCAAAGGAAGGGCGATGGAGTTGACCGTGAAGTCGCGTCGGGCGAGATCGTCCTCGATACGGTCCGAGAAGGTGACCCGGGGCTTGCGTGAGTCGTCGCGATAGATCTCATCGCGAAAGGTGGTGACCTCCACGGTGTGCCCATCCTTGATTGCGGCGACAGTCCCGAAGGCGGCCCCCACCGTGTAGATGGCGTCCGCCCATCCCTCGAGAAGCCCGGCTATCTGCTCGGGGCGGGCATCGGTGGCAAAGTCGTAGTCCTCGACCGGGCGCTCGAGAAAGGCGTCACGAACCGAGCCCCCCACCAGAAACAGCTGATGGCCGGCATCGTTGAAACGCGGAGCCAGCTGGGCGGGCGGAAGCTCCGGGGAAACGAGGAATTCGAGCCGCTTCGGAATCACCTGCTGAGGTTAAAGGCCTGGAACTCCGCGGGGTTCTGGCTTGGGACCTGAGTACCTGAGACCTGAGACTAGATAGCGATCCCGGCGGCCATCGCCTTGGCCCGAAGCTCGTGGACATTACGGGAGTGGGGCAAGGCGGTCGGGAGCTCGATCACCCGATTGACCACCAGTTTCAACATCGACTGGTCGAAGGTCTGCATGCCGAAGAACTCGCTCTCCTTCATGATGTCGATCAGGACACCGGCGTCCTTGGCCCCGATGATCCATTCCTGGACCCGCTCGTTGCAGTTCACGATCTCATAGGACAGCACGGAGGTGCCTTCCTGGCCTTCGAGGAGCCGCTGGCTGATGATCCCGAGCATCTGTGTGGCCAGCTGGGCTCGGGTGATCCCCTGCTCGGTCTCCGGGAATAGGGAGATGATGCGATTGATCGTGTCGGCGGGATCGGTGGTGCGCATCGAGGAGATCACCAGGTGACCTGTCTCCGAAGCCGCGATCGCGGCCCGGGCGGTCTCCAGATCCTCGATCTCGGACACGATGATCACATCGGTGTCGTGCCGCATCGCACTCCGGATCGCCTGGGCGTAGTCGGCGGTGTCGACTCCCACCTCACGCTGGACCACGACACTTCGCTTGTCGCTGTGAAGTACCTCGATCGGGTCCTCGATGGTCAGAATCGAGACTCCGCGGTTGGAATTGATCCAGTCGATGATGGCCGACATCGTCGATGTCTTGCCCGAGCCGGAAGGCCCGGTGACAAGCAGAAGACCCTGATTTCTCGGCGGCGAACTTCTCGATCATGTTGGGGAGCCCGAGCTCGGCAAACGTCTTCGACTCCCGAACGACCTTGCGGAGGACGAGCGACACCGAGCCGCGCTGTCGGAACGCCGAGACCCGGAACCGACCCAGATCCGGCCGACCGTACGCGAAATCGGCAAACCCGAGGTTCTTGAAGTCGGCCTCAGCCCGCGGTGTGAACAGTGTGTCGGCGAAGGCCTGAGTGTCCTCAGGGCTCAATACGTCAAAGCCTTGGAGTCTGCGGATCTCACCGTTGATGCGAGCGACCGGAGCGGATCCGACCTTCAGATGGATGTCAGTGGCCTGTTGCGAACCGGCCTGACGCAGCAATTCATCGATCTTGTTTTCCATGTCCCTTCCCAAGAGTCATCCCAGACGCTCTATATCGGCCGCCGGCGCCGGTAATTGAATGACTTTGGTCAGAGCGGCCAGTGCCTCGACACGGCCTCGAAGATGGGATCGAGGACTTTGCCCGCGGGCTGCGGCGATGGCAGCGGGTCTCCGAACTCACCCTGCGCCGGACATCCCGCGCAGGGTGGCCGCGGTGGAGTCACGCAGCGCGTCGAGGTCGTAGCCGCCCTCGAGGGCGAAGACCGTGCGATGGGCGGGATGAATCGAGGACAACTCGCCGGCCATCCACCCGTAGTCATCGGCCACCAGGCGGAGTTCGGCCATGTGGTCGTCGACATGGGCGTCGTATCCGGCGCTGACCAGCACCCAGTCCGCCTCGAATGCCTGGACAACGGGGACGACGATCTCCCCCCATGCCCTTCGATAGAGGTCCCCGGCGGTCCAGGCCGGCATCGGCAGGTTGACCGTGGTCCCCTTGGCCTCGCGCTCGATGTCGATGATGTCGCCCTGGAAGGGGTAGAAGGGATCCTGGTGGATGGACACATAGAGGATCCCGGGGTCAGCCATCACCATCTCCTGGGTCCCGTTGCCGTGATGGACGTCCCAGTCCAGGATCGCCACCCGACTGCCCTGCGCCCGGAGGATGGCAGCTCCGACAGCGACGTTGTTGAAGAGGCAAAACCCCATCGCGGTGCTGCGCAACGCGTGATGGCCCGGGGGGCGAGCGATGACAAACGCGGTGGCATCGGTTCGCCCTTCGAGCTCCTCGATGGCCGCAGTGACCCCTCCCGCCGCGGTGAGAGCGGCCACCCAACTCTCCTCGGAGGCGAAGGTGTCACTGTCGAGGAACCCACCGCCCATCCGACAGAAGGCCTCGATCATCTCGATGTAGGTGGGGTCGTGGACCAGCGCCAACTCGCTGCGTCGAGCCTCGGGGGACTCGACTTCGATCACCTCCAGTTCGCTGTGGGTGATTCCCTCGTCAACCGCTCTCACCCGGGCCGGTCGCTCCGGATGATGCTCGGTGGTTTTGTGCATCAGCGACGATGGGTGGGATGCGACTACGACCTTCATGCCCGTACCCTCTCACACGTGCCAAACCGTCTCCATATGGAGGGCTTGTGGCCTGATCCCGTGACAGTTCGACGGGGATGGGCTCGGGCAATCGCTCGTCCGTGGAACGATGACGGCCCCGACGTGGCGATGAGACTGATCCGTGGGTCGCACGAGTTCCTCGCCGAAGCCTCTCGAAGCCTGGAATCGCTGAACATCCGTGACATCTTCTCACCAGCCCTGTACCCGGTTGCCACCCGCATCTGGGCCCGCGCCGGGTACGAGGAGCACACCTCGCTCTCCGTGATGGAGCGTTATCTGGCCGGCAACTTAACCGAACCGTCATACCCGGTGCAGACCACCGACCGGCCCGACTGGCCGTCCCTGGCCAGAGTCGATCGCGCTGCGTTCACCGAGTTCTGGAGGATGAGCACCGCCGGTCTCGCGGAAGCGGTGCGGGCGACACCACGGTCCGCGGTGCTCCAGATCGAGGAGGCGGATGGAGTCGTCGGCTACGCGATCGTCGGAAGCCAACTGACGTCCTCGTTCCTGCAGCGGGTGGCCGTGCTCCCCGAGCGGGCGGGGCACGGTCTGGGCACCGCATTGCTCCGGGCGTCGATGCTGTGGGCCCTGAGCAAGGGCGCCCGAACGATGGTGTTGAACGTTCGACCTGAGAACAAGCGAGCTAGCGACATGTACTCCCGTGAAGGGTTTGCCCACACCGGAACCGCCCTCCAGGTTCTCAGATTCAGCCATTGACCTCCCACCGATGCTGGACTGAGTAGATGCCGGCCGCAATACCAGACCGCTACCGCCTCGAAATGCGTCTCGGGCGGGACGGCGATCTCGAGGAATGGCTGGCCACCGACACCTCGTTGGAACGCCCGGTGCTCGTCAGATCGTTGGGGCCGGAAAGCAGCACCGAACGGCGCAGCCAGTTCGTGGCCAGCGTGAGCGACGCCGCCAAGACGACCCACCCCCATCTCGCCCGGGTGTTCGCGGTTGAGGTAGTAGCCGGCGGCGCCTACTCGGTATCCGAATGGACCGGGGGGGCGACCGCACAGGATCGGGTCGACGCCGCTCAGACCTTCGAGTTCGAGGAATTCCTGCCCAATGCCGCGGGATTGGCCGGCGCCCTGGCAGCACTGCATCAGGTCGGCGGGGTTCACGGCGGTCTGGATCTGTCCGCTATCTACTACTCCGTCGCCCATGCCGCGAAGCTCGGCGCCTTCGGTCGCCCGCCTAAGACCGACGCCAACGGTGACGTGCGCTCCCTGTCGGCGGCTCTGGAAACTGCCCTGACTGGCTCGGCGCCCGGAGGACCGCCTCCGTCGGAGAGGATCGATGGGATACCGCGAACGCTCGATGCTGTTCTCAGATCCGGTCAGTCGGGTCGGCTGAGCTCGGCCGACCTCGAGAAGGCGCTCCTCGCCTCCCCAACTCCCCGAATGCCACGGCCCGAGCCCCGCTCCACCTCTCGAAGGCTCCTGCTGGCAGCAGGGATTCTCGTGGTCCTGGCCGTTGCCCTGGTGGCGATCGGGCTTCTCTTCACCGGCGGCTCTCCTGTGGTCCCGGTTTCGCCCACCGCGACCTCCCCCGGCGCCCTCGCCACAACCACGCTTCCCCCGACGACGACGCTGGCCCCGGCCGCGCCAGTTGAGGTCGTCGAAGCGACCTCCTTCGACCCCTTCGGCGAAGGCGGGGAGAGTGACACCCTGATCCCGAATCTGTTCGATGGCGCCACTTCGACCACGTGGCGAACCGAGCGCTACCAAGACCCCCTTCCTCTTCTCAAGCCCGGCGTGGGGCTCCGCTTCGCCATCGACGGCGAGCCGCGCCGCCTCGAGCTGATCGATCTCAGCCCCGAAACGGTCTTCGACCTCTACTGGTCGCCTGAGCCCGATGTCGATCTCTCCGAATGGGAGCGGATCGCCGGGGCCAAGGCGCCACCGGGGACCACTTCGGTGGACCTGCCGGCCCGGTCCAACGGCTACTGGCTGATCTGGATGATCGACCTGCCACAGCAGTCCGAAGGCACCTATTACTCGTCAATGGCAGAAGTACGCTTCCTCGGGTGACATCGCCAGGGACCGAGATCGACCTGCTGGCACGTGTCATCTCAGGCGACCGGGAAGCCTTCGACTCGATCATGCGGGCCCAGGAGGACCGGGTGTTCTCCGTCTGCCTGCGAATCCTTGGTGACAGGGAAAACGCCCTCGACGCCACCCAGGACACCTTCCTCACCGTCTACAGGAAGGCGGCCCAGTTCAAGGGCGACTCGGCGCTTGGCACCTGGATCTACCGGATCGCGGTGAACACCTGTTACGACCAGATCCGGAGATCGGGGCGGCGGCCCACCGAGGCCCTGCCCGACCATCTCGAGCCACCCGACGCCGCGGCCGAGGACGCCATCGATGCCGCCGGCTTGCGACCCGAGATCGAACTGGCACTTGCGGCGCTACCGCCAGATTTCAGGGCTGCAGTCGTGCTGTCGGACCTCGAGGGGATGTCCCTGCCGGACATCGCAACGGTTCTCGGTATCCCGGTGGGGACGGTGAAATCGCGGGTGTTCCGCGGACGGCGCCTCCTGGCAGAACTGATGGGGAACCAAACGACTGCATGAGACCATCAAAGAGTTACGGATGCATGACCACGACCTCGACCTGATCGCCTCCCTGGCGGACGGCTCCCTCGAAGAGGAGGCTGAGGCGCGCGCCCTGGTGGAGAGCTGCGAGGTGTGTCGTCACGAATACGACGCCCAGGTCTCCGTGCTCGGGGCGCTCTCTTCCCTGGAACCGGCTCGAATGACCGATCTGGAGAAGGCGGGCCTGCACCGGGACCTCTGGACCGAGCTGCGTGGTGAGGCCGCCAAGACAAGACGTGCCATTCCCTGGTGGTACCGGCTGTCGTACGCCGCTGCGGGTCTCTTCGTCATGGTGGGCCTGGTGGCGGTTCTCGGACAAGGGCCCTTCGGCGGTGCCGACACCGCAGAAACCTTCTCCGAGGTCTCCTCGGGTCTCGACGGCGGAGCTTCCGCCGAGTCCGTCACGCCGCTGTACTCCCCCCAGTCCGATGAGGGCGGAGAAGCGGCGCCGACCACCACGGCTGGGGCCACAGCCACCACCCTCGACACTGCCCCTTCCCCCAGCACCTCCCTCACCATTGAAAGTGCGGCAGCCGATTTCGAGACACTCGCCGACCAGGCTCGCCAGGGGGAGCTACCCGACACCGATCGGGCCCTCATCACCAAGAGGACTGACTGCCTCGATGCCGCCGGGCTCGAGAACTACGAGTTTCAAGGAACCGTCGAACAGGAGCGCACCTATTTGGTTGCGGTGCCGGCCGGGGTCGACCTCGACTCGGACACCCCGGTCACCTTCGTCGACGCCGACACATGCGAGGTTGTGCACGTCGAGGAGTGATTCTCGACATTCGCCAACTAACCTCGCCCCTGATGGAGGAATACGCAGTCAAGTTCGCCGAGTTCCTGGAGCAAATCGCCACCAGGATCAGGGCGCTCACCGTCGATCGAGTGGCGAAAGGGATTCGCCTCACCGGCTTGGGAATCCTGGCCCTCACCCTTGCGTTCACCGCGGTGCTGTTCCTGCTGTACACCATCTTCGGGGCGCTCGAGATCCCGCTGACGACCGCAGGAGCACTGGCATTGATCGGCGTCCTGCTGATAGGCGTTGGCACCTATCTATGGATCAAGCGAACCTCCTGAAAGAACAATGACTCACGAGAAGCTGATAATCATCGGATCCGGTCCGGCAGGTTTGACCGCGGCGCTCTACGCATCCCGCGCAGATCTAGGACCTTTGGTCTTCGAGGGGTCGGCCGCGGGTGGTCAATTGATGATCACCACCGACGTCGAGAACTATCCGGGCTTCCCCGACGGGATCCTTGGGCCCGAGCTCATGGACCAATTCCGCAAGCAGGCCGAGCGATTCGGGGCCCGCCTCCGCCAGATCGACGTCACCGAGGTCGACTTCAGCTCACGGCCATACCGTCTGAAAGTGGGTGCGGATGAGTTCACCGCCGATGCGGTGATCATCGCCACCGGTGCCTCGGCCAAGTGGCTGGGAATCCCCGGCGAGGAGCAGCTGACCGGGCGCGGAGTTTCCGCCTGTGCCACCTGTGACGGATTCTTCTTCAGGGACCAGGAGTTGATCGTCGTCGGTGGTGGCGACACCGCCATGGAGGAAGCCCTGTTCCTCACCAAGTTCGCCTCCAAGGTGACCATCGCCCATCGCCGCGACGAGTTCCGTGCCTCGAAGATCATGGCCGGCCGGGTCATGGAGCATCCCAAGATCGATGTGATGTGGAACACCGTGGTCACTGAGATCCACGGAGACGCCACGGTCTCGTCAGTGACCCTGGAAGACACCATCACCGGGGAGCATCGGGAAATGGCGGCGAACGGTGTCTTCGTGGCCATCGGTCACAGACCGAACACCGAGATCTTCGCCGGCCAGCTCGACCTCGACGCAAACGGGTACCTCCTCACTGTGGGTGACGGAAGCACTCGCACCAAATTGGAGGGAGTGTTTGTCGCAGGTGATGTCGCCGATCACATCTATCGTCAGGCCGTCACCGCGGCCGGGACCGGATGCATGGCTGCAATCGACGCCGAGCGGTGGCTGGCAGACCAGGAATGATCCGAGGGTGGGATTCGTTCACCCTTAGAGCAGGCAAGGAGTAGGAACCAGACATGGCCGAGATCGTCACCCTGAATGACGGCACCTTCAATGAGGCGATAAGCGCCGACAAGCCGATACTCGTCGACTTCTGGGCGGAATGGTGCGGCCCCTGTCGAATCATCGAGCCGGTCCTCAAGGAGATGGCGACCGAGAACGACAACATCACGTTCGGCAAGCTGAATATCGACCATCACCCGATGCCGGCGGCCAACAACGACGTGATGAGCATTCCCACCTTGATCCTCTTCAAAGACGGCGTGGAGAAGAAGCGGATCGTCGGCGCTGCCCCTAAGCATCGGCTGCTTCAAGAACTAGCCGAATTCCTGTAAGCGGTTGTCGGTAATCGGTAATCAGTTGTCGGTTGCCAGACTGAAAGCCGAAAAACCGAAAACTGGGGTGTTGTCCGCCAACCGGGCCGTTCGTGCCACCATGTGCCCATGCGGCTTTACCGCCTCGGAGACGAGGGTGCCCCGGTTCGGGATATCCAGGATCGTCTCAGCTCACTCGGATACGACTCCAACTCTGATCCACGTGGTGTATTCGGGGAGAGCACCGTTGTCGCGGTCAAAGACTTTCAGAAGGCCAAGGGCCTGGCCGTCGACGGCATAGTCGGCCCCGACACCTGGAGGTCCCTCTACGAGGCCGGCTACCGGTTGGGTGACCGGCTTCTCTTCTTCCGACGGCCGATGTTCCGCGGCGAGGACGTCTCCGAGCTCCAATCACGCCTCAACTCGATGGGATTCGACGCGGGCAAGGTCGACGGGATCTTCGGGCCCAAGACCGAGGCAGCCGTTGTGGAATTTCAACACAACCGCAATCTCGCCGAGGATGGGAAGGCCGGTCCTGAGGTGGTGACCGAAGTACATCTGGTGACCCGTGGCGAGATGAAGGAGAGCCGACATGCGGTCCGGGAGCGTGAATGGCTCCGTCGGCTGCCGACGACCGTGGCAGGCGCCAGGATCTACCTCGACGCCGGTTGCCGGGACCCCCACGAGGCCACCATGGCCTGGGAGGCGGCCTCGGCGACCGCGCTGGCCCTCCAAGAGCTGGGCGGTCTCCCCGTCATGTCGCGCTCCCAGGATGCGTCCCTTCCGGAGCGGCTTCGGGCCCAACGGGCCAACCGCATGGGATCGGACCTGATCGTGGCGTTTCAGATGAGCCCCGACGGTGACGACAGCGTCTTCTTCTTCGCCACCGAGCACAGCAGCTCGTCGGCTGGCGAGATGCTGGCGCGATCGATCGCGTCGATCACCGGGGACAAGGTGGAAGGTCGGGCCAGCGCCCTGCTCAAAGACACCAGCGCACCGGCAGTGGTTGTTTCCCGGGCGAAACTCGACGACGAGGTCGGCCTCGCCGTTGTCGACGGGATCACCCGATTCTTCGCCAACGCCGCTGCTACCCGGTGAAACTGCGGTAGATCCGCTCCAGTTCCTCGAGCGACCCGAACCTGATCTCCAGCCTGCCCTTCTCGTTGCGGTAGTCGATCTTCACCGGGGCGCCGAGGCGCTCACCGAGGCGCTTTTCCAACTCGATGATCTCGACCGGGCGCAGCGCCTTGACCCTGCCCGCGGAAGAAGAGCCGCTCTCCAGCGATTTCCGGGTCCGCACCGCTTCCTCCATCTGCCTGACGCTCCAGCCCTCGGCGATGGCGCGCTCCGCGAGATGGGTGGCATAGGCCGTGTCCTCCATCCCGACCAGGGCCCGCACATGACCTGCTGACAGCTCGCCATTGTCGACGTGGGCTTGAATCTCCGAGGGGAGCTGTAGTAGACGCAAGGTGTTGGAGATCGTGGGTCGTGACTTCCCGACCCGATCGGCGACCTGTTCCTGGGTCATTCCATAATTTTCCAGGAGATGGTGGTAGGCATTTGCCTCCTCCATCGGGCTCAGATCCTGACGCTGCACGTTTTCGACCAGGGCCTCGACCAGGGTCGACGAACCGGTGGCCTCCCGGACGACGGCGGGGATGGTGGCCAGCCCGGCTCGTTTGGCGGCTCGCCACCTCCGCTCCCCGGCGATCAACACCAACCCGCTGCCGGTGTCGGTGACCACGATCGGTTGGAGGACACCCACCTCCCGCATCGAGGCGGCCAGCTCCTCGAGGGTGTCATCGTCGAAATGGGTACGCGGCTGATCGGGGTTGGCAGTGATGCTGTCCACCGGCACCATCCTGAAACCGCTTGGTTCAACGGCCGGTGTGGAGGGGATCAGAGCATCCAGACCACGACCCAGACCGGAGCGTCTTGTCGTCATCGCTACTTCTTCTCCTTGAGCCCATGTCGTTCCCGGAATTCCTTGCCCAGGTGGCGGTAGGCGATTGCGCCTCGACTCATCGGGTCAAAGGCCTCGATCGGCTCTCCGTAGGACGGCGCCTCGGAGAGTCGCACCGAGCGGGGGATGACACTGCGATAGGTGACCTCCCCGAAATGCTCCCGCACCTGTTGCGCCACGTCCTTGGATAATTTGGTCCGACCGTCGTACATGGTGAGCACCACACCACCAACCTTCAAGCTTGGGTTGAGGTTTGTGGTCACCAATTGCACGTTTCTCAGTAATTGGCTGAGTCCTTCGAGGGCGTAATACTCACATTGGATCGGAATCATCACCTCATCCGCTGCGGTGAGAGCGTTGACCGTGAGCAGACCCAACGATGGGGGACAGTCGATGAGAATCACGTCGTGACCGTCACCGGAGGTCTGAATCGCATTACGAAGCCTGGTTTCACGTGAAAACAGTGAAACCAGCTCGATTTCGGCACCGGCGAGATCGATGGTGGCCGGCACCACGAACAAATCCCGCACCGAAGTGGGCTCGATGGCGTCGACCAACTCCGACTCCTTGAGCATCACGTCATAGATGGAGACATCGATCGCGGCCCGATCGATCCCCAAACCGCTGGTGGCATTGCCCTGGGGATCGAGATCGATGAGCAGGGTACGTTGCCCCTGGAACGCCAAAGCCGCAGCGAGGTTGATCGCCGTTGTCGATTTGCCGACCCCACCCTTCTGGTTGGCGAGGGCAACGACCAGTGGTCCATGATCTGTCACGTTTGACGCATCATAAGAAGCCAGATCCTGTGGTCAAGGACCGTCGGTGGGATCTCGATAACGGTCCACCCCTCATCGACCGGTGGTTGAGTCCAGGAGCCGCCGAGAACAGCCACCCCGTGAGGCCGCAGCATGTGGGAGAACAGCGCTCGAGCCTGATTCGGAGGGAGGGTGGCCCGGGAGACAATCGCCGCTTCCTGTCGGGAGCGTGCTTTGATTTCCCCTTGTTCCACCGTGACATTCTCCAACTCGAGAATCCGGGTCACCCGACGCAACAGGTCGACGCGACGACCGGAACGGTCGAGCAGGGTGAACGAGGTGCCTCCCATGGCGATGGCCAGGGGAATCCCGGGCAAGCCAACACCAGAGCCTACGTCGAGCACATTCTCCGGATTGGGGTCGAGCCCGCCGGCAAATAGAAGAGAGTCGCCGATGTGCCGGTCGTGGACCCGATCTCGCTCTCGCGGCCCCAGACCACCGGCATCGATCGCCTCGGTGGCCAGCCACTGCTCGTATACCTCGAGTCGGGCGTTGGCTTCGGAATCAAGTTGAATACCGGCCCACGCCGCGCAACGGGCCCAGACCTCAGAGTGTTTCACGTGAAACCGGACCTTATCGGTCTTCAGCACGCTGACCATCGAAAAGAGGGGCCCGTTGGGCCCCCTCTTTGAATAGATCCGTTTTCCAACAAAATCCGTGAGGACGAATCACTCCTCTTCGGAGAGATACGTGGATTCCTCCACCGCATCCTCATCATCGTTGTCGCCGTCAACCCGGGTCAAGACCACGTAACGACGTGGGGTTTCGCCCTCGGAATAGGACTGCACCCCTTCATGGGCGGCGGCAGCGTCGTGAATCACCTTGCGATCGGCGGGACTCATCGGCTCCAGCATGATCTCCCCACCTTCCGCCATCAGCTGCTCGATCAGTTGCTCGGCGTAGATCGTCAGAGCCTGACGACGTCGTTCGGCGTATCCGGCGATATCGAGACGGAGCCGGGCCGTGTCCTGGGCGTAACGCTGCATGACGGTTCGGGTCAACTCGTGAATTGCGGATCGCACCGAGCCTCGCACTCCGACCAGGGCTTCCGTCTGGTCACCATTGACATCAGCCACGATCACGTCCTCGACAACAGCCGTGGAGACCGAGCCCTCCAACCCATAGGCGGCGACCAGTCCCTCGAGGAACTCACCGGCGATTCGGGCCTGGTCCTCGATCGTCATCACCGGACGATCATCAATTCTGGGTTGATCATTGTTGTCCTGACGATTCATGTCGCGACCCTTGCTGTTGGCATTGCTTTTCTGTCGGTTGTCCCCATTCTTACCCGATTTCGGAGCTTCTTGTCGGGCTCGACTATCGGTGCGCTGCTCCTTGGGGTTGCGACGCCTCTCATTGCGTCGCCGTCTCGTCTTGCGCTGGGTGACCCGCACCACGGCATCCATCCCACCAAACCCGAGAAAGCCCTTCTCCGGCTCCTGGAGCACTTCGACGGCGAGCTGCTCACGGTCGGTGATCCCCAGTTCGGTCATCGCCGCCTCAACGGCCAAATCCACGGTACGCGCCCGTACCTCTAGATAATCCACGTCATCTCCTCCTGCGCCTCCGGCGCTTGTCGGCTGCCCCCGTCTGCGGTTTCTTGGGATCGTCATTGCCCGATTCGATCGCCTGGTCGGATTCGTCCGGCGCGGCGCCGGGGGTGGGACGCCCATCGAGTTTGAAGATCAACGCCTGCTGGCCGAGCCGGAACAGGTTGGAGGTGGTCCAATAGAGGACCAGGCCGGCCGGGAAGTTCCACGAGATAAACCCAATGAACAAAGGCATAATCTTGGTCAGAGCCTGTTGGGCGCCAGCGCCCTTCTGGTCGGTGGGCCGCACCTGGCCGTAGGTCGAATGCCATTGCTGCACGTATTGGCTGGCCACCATGATCGCCATCAGGATCAGATAAGGCACCGCGACCGCAAGGCTGATCGAGAACGCCTGGCTAGGGGTAACCCTCAGGTTCATCCCTAGGAATAGCTTGTCGGTTCCATCCATCAGGGCGATGCCGAGGGCGGAGAGCGGGTTGACCGGATGGGCCGCCCCCTCGACCAGCACGGTGGTGGAGCCTTCCACGAATATCAGGGGGGTCCGCAGCAATCGGAAGAGGGCGAACCAGATCGGCATCTGGACCAGCAGAGGAAGCAAACAGCCCCCTGGAGTGGCGCCGGCCGACTTCTGCAACTCCATGAGACGTTTTTGCATCTCCTGGGGGTCGTCCTTGTACTCCTTCTGCAGCCGCTTGATCTCGGGCTGGATGGCCTGGAAGGCACGGGTCGCCCGGGTCTGCTTCAGAGTCAGGGGGAAGACCAGGAGGTTGATGAAGATCGTGAGCAGGATGATGGAGAGCCCGAGTCCGGTGCCCTCATCGAAGGGTGGCACCAGGAGGTCGTAGAAGAAGGCAAGGACGGTGCCCAAGGCCTGCTCGAGAAGGCTGAACAGACGACCCATTATTGAGCTCTCCAGGTTTCAGGGACCGGGTCGTAGCCACCCGGACGCAGTGGATGGCATCTGCCGATCCGCTTCATACCGAGCCAGCTGCCACGAATCACACCAAATCGGGTGATGGCCTCGGCGGTGTAATGAGAGCACGTCGGCTGATATCGGCAGTTCGCCCTCAGGTTGGGAGCTACCAATTTCTGGTAAATCATGATCATCCCCACCGCCAGGAATCGAGGGCGCAGCCAATCAGGCATCGACGGATCCTTCGAGGGCGCGTTCGATCCATCCCACCAACTGGGGGTGAGAGACCTCTGCTACCTGGCTGGCGCCGATGATCACGTAGTCAATTCCTGGTTTGAGCGGCAGCGTCCGCACGATGTGGCGCAGACGACGTTTGATCCGGTTCCGGGTCACCGCATTCCCGGCACTCTTCGAGACCACGAGCCCGACTCGAGGTGGCCCCGCGTGTCGTGGACATTGAACCATGACCACGGCACCAGAGCGACGTCTGGTTCCCTCATTCAAGACCCTTCGGAAATCGCGCGGGGAGCGAAGGGGTTCGATCTCAGGCAGTGAGACGTTTCCGGCCCTTGAGGCGGCGCGCCTTGATAGTGGCACGACCGGCCCGAGTCTGCATGCGATGACGGAAGCCATGACGGCGCTTCCGACGTCGAACCTTTGGTTGGTAAGTCCGTTTCATGACCCGCGATTCGTAGAGGGGGTGGGCGAAGAATGACAGGTTACGAAGTGTCCGGAAGTTATGTCAAAGTGTTGCCCGGACCGATGACCTGGTCGACGCCCTGCCCGACCGCCCCCGGTCCGCGAAGAATTCAGATGGGTCGCGAAAAGAACCCATGAAGGCCTCGCTGCCCAATCGCCCGAAAATCGACATGGCAATCTATGGAAAAACCAACTACTACCTGGGGTTTCCTTGTGGATAGATATGGGGTAAGTCATGCACACCGTTGATTTCCGCGTTCTTGACGGCCCCACGATCCGGGGTCAATACTCGGCTGCCTGACCTTGGGAGCGTGATCGACTTCCCCGTCGTTGCTGGATGACTGGACCGCTCTCGGTGACAAACTGGAAGACATCCCGATGGGATGTTCACAGTCATTTCCACAGATGTGGACGTGTCTGTGGACAACTCGAGTGGGATTTGGAGGAGTGGTCCGTTGACACAAGCAAATACAGCGCCCGATGGATGGGTCCAGTTTCAAGACATTCTGAGGGCGGGAGCTTCCAAAGGTAATTGGGAGACCTGGTTGTCGCGGATCGAGCCCGACTTTCAAGGCAGGACTCCGGTCCTCACCGCACCGAGTGAGTTCCACCTCCGCTGGGTCCGTGACAAGCACGGTGACCTGATCGAAGACGCGTTCCGCGAGATCTACGGGACCGAGGCGCCACCCCGGTACAAGGTGGTGGAGGTCGAGCAGTCGGATCAGCAACTGCCCCTCGATCGGGACGAGGAGGGGGAGCAGGGGGATCTCGCCCAGGCTGGAACCGGCAAAGGCTCGCCGTCCAACCTCTTTTCCCGTTATCGCTTCGAGAGCTTCGTCGTTGGCCAGTCGAATCGATTTGCCTGGGCGGCGGCAATGGCCGTGGCCGAGCAACCGGGAGCCCACTACAACCCTCTCTTCATCTACGGCGGAGCCGGCCTTGGCAAGACCCACCTCCTGAACGCGGTCGGCCATCAGGCACTCGAGATGTATCCGAATCTGGTGGTCCGCTATGTCTCGTCTGAGAATTTCCTCAACGACTTCATCGACTCGATCCGGCGCAAGCGGCCCGACGACTTCAAACACCGCTACCGCGGCGTGGACATCCTCCTCCTCGATGACGTCCAGTTCTTCGAGGGCAAGGAGCAGATCCTCGAAGAGTTCTTCCACACCTTCAATTCGCTGTACGAGTCCGGTAAGCAGATGGTCATCAGCTCGGATCGGCACCCCCGCAATCTCTCCTCACTGGAGGATCGCCTTCGCAGCCGATTCGAATGGGGCCTGCTGACTGACATTCAGCCTCCTGACGTCGAAACCCGGCTCGCCATCCTGAAGCGCAACGCCGAGTTCGCGCCCCGCCCGGTGCCGATCGATGTCCTCGAGCACATCGCCGGCTTGGTTTCGGACAACATCCGCGAGCTCGAGGGCGCGCTGACCCGGGTCACCGCCTGGTCGGCACTGAATCGCCGCGACATCGACCTGGACACCGCGGAACGAGTGCTTCGTGACATCGTGACCCCGGATGAGCCGATCCCCCTGGGGCCCGACACCATCATCCGGACCACTGCCACCGCCTACGGGTTCTCGGTCGAGGACGTGCTCAGCCCGAGCCGGCGCCAACCCCTGGTGCTCTGCCGCCAGATCTCGATGTACCTGTGCCGGGAGTTGACCGACCTTTCCCTTCCCAAGATCGGTGAGCACTTCCAGCGCGACCACACCACGGTCCTTCACTCCGTGGAGAAGGTGAAGCGCATCCTGCGCTCCGATCGAGCCGTCTTCGACCGGGTGACACAACTCACACAGGACCTGAGGAAAGGTGGAGTCGTATCCACAGCCAATTGAGTTGTCCCCCGAGCGCACGGACTTCTCCCCTGATCCTCAACAACCTCATGCACACCCGAATCCCCAATGACCACCAGAACATCCACCACAAATACACAAGTACACAGCCCCCTACTACAACTAATACTCTTTAAATGACATTCAGTAGGAAAAGAAGAAGGGACAACCACCTGTGAGAATCCGAGCTCAGCGAGACGACCTGGCCGATGTCCTTGCCAGGGCGAACCGCGCCGTTGGGACTCGGACTGCGTTGCCGGTGCTCCAGGGGCTGCTCTGTGAAGTCTCGGGAACGAGTCTCCGAGTGACCGGCACCGACCTCGACATCACGGTGCGCACCTCGGCCGAGGTCGAAGTCCTCGAGGAAGGTCGGGCGGTGATCCCGGGGCGCTTGTTGTCCGAGGCGGTGCGGAAGATGCCGACCGGGAGCGGTGACGATCGGGAGCACCGACAATGACATCGAGATCCAGGGCAACGGCCCTCGCTTCACGCTGCGCCCGCTGGCTCTCGACGACTTCCCCCTTCACGAGGAGATCGTGTCGGACGGGGTGGAGGTCGACGGGGAGGAACTGGCCGAGGCGATCAACCAGGTGACGATCGCGGCGTCCGGCGACGGAGCCCGCC
Organism: uncultured Acidobacteriota bacterium; assembly: GCA_963724825.1. GTDB lineage: Bacteria > Actinomycetota > Acidimicrobiia > Spongiisociales > ZC4RG35 > JALYNX01. Next base: position 97,616 of record CAVRWT010000021.1, on the reverse strand, counting down.
CCATCCTCACCGGCGTGTTGTTCGAGGGCTCGGAGACCGGGCTGCGGATGGTGGCCACCGACTCGTATCGGCTGGCGCGGAGGGATCTCGCCGGAGTCGGGCTCCAGGGCACGGCATTGGTTCCGGCCCGCGGGTTGCGCGAACTGCCCCGAACCATCGGCTCGACGAAAGTGACGGCGCAACTCCTCGACCGTGAGGCGGTGTTCACCTCCGACAAGGGCCAGCTCCGGCTTCGGCTGATCGACGGGAGCTTCCCGAAGTATCAGTCGCTGCTGCCCGACGTCTATCCCAACCAGGTCGTCGTCGAGAAGGAGACCCTGCTCGATGCCCTGGGGAGGGTGAGCTTGGTTGCCGAAGACCACATCCCGGTACGGCTCAAGCTGATGGACGGCGGGATCGAGGTCACGGTGACCCGCCAGGACGTCGGCGCCGAAGCCGAGCACCTCGACGGTGTCTACACCGGCAGCGACGAGGAGGTCTCCATCGCCTTCAACCCCAGGTATCTCCAAGACGGCGTGTCCGCCATTCCCGGCGACTCGGTTCGAATTCGGGTGATCGACGCCTTCAAGCCGAGCGTGATCGACCACGGGGCCGACGATGACTTCCTCTACCTGCTGATGCCCGTCCGAGTGTGAATGCAGGTCGACTGGTTATCGCTTTCTGACTTCCGGTCATACGAGTCTCTCCAATGGAGCCCCGACCCGGGCGTGAATCTCCTGCTCGGCCCCAACGGAGCCGGCAAGACAAATCTGCTGGAAGCCATTGGCTTTCTGGCGACCCTGAGATCATTTCGCTCGGTCGACGAGGGCTCCCTCATCAAGGACGGCGCAGCTGGAGCAATCATTCGGTCAGGAATCTCAACCGATGAGCGGTCACGGTTGGTCGAGATCGAGTTGAACAGGAGCGGGCCCCGGCGGGCCCAGGTCGACAAAACGAGATTGCGACGAGCGGCGGACTTGTTGGGAGTGGTGCGGGTCATCGCATTCCTCCCCGAGGATCTGGACCTGGTCAAACGGGGACCGGCCTACAGGCGGGACCTCGTCGACGAGGTTGCCCTCCAGTTGTGGCCGGCCGCCCATCTCGACCAGGCCGAGTTCGACCGAGCACTCCGCCAGCGCAACGCATTCCTGAGGGCGGGCGAGAGGGACGAAGCGACGCTCTCGGTTTGGGATTCGAGGTTCGCCCAGTCAGGAGCGAGAGTCATGGCGCGGCGAGCTGCGGTTCTGGAGACTCTGGCCCCCTGGCTCGAGGAGAGTTACAAGGAGATCTCCCAGCGCACCGATCTGGCAACTCTCGGCTATCGATCCTCCTGGACGAGCGGCGAGATCTCCACTGCTGCCTCCGGGGAGTTCACCAGCGCCATCGCCACAGCCTTGGAGACGTCGCGCAAGGCGGATTTCGATCGGCGGCTGACCACGACCGGGCCGCATCGCGATGAGCCGGTGTTCCTCATCGATGCGGTCGACACCCGCACCCACGGGAGTCAGGGTGAGCAGCGAACCATGGCCCTCGCGGTGAAGCTGGCCGCGCATCGGGCGGTGGCCGACGTGGTCGGCGAGCAGCCGGTTCTGCTCCTCGATGACGTCTTCTCCGAGCTCGACCCGGTCCGTGCCAAGGCGCTCGCCGGGGCCATTCCCCAGAGTGCCCAGACCTTGATCACCTCGGCCCGACCCGAGGATGTCCCGGTCCCGGGGTCGGTGTGGAGAGTCGGAGATGGGATTCGAAGATGAATGGCGGGGACCTCTCGTCGTTTGAATCCTCTCTCGGCGATGTCTTTCGCAAGATGGGGCTGCCCGATCCGGTGCTCATGTCCCAACTGATCGACGAGTGGGACGAGTTGGCCGGGACTCCTTGGGTGGGGAGGTCGCGGCCGGTGGTGATCAAGGGCCGGACCCTGGTGGTCGAGGCCTCGGCGCCATCGATGGTGGCGTTTCTGAGGTACGGGGCGACCCAATTGGTCGAGACGCTTTCCGAGCGTTTCGGCGAGGGGGTGGTCGATCAGGTAGAGGTGATCCCACCGTCGCGAAACTGATCCCTCCTGAAACGGATGGATTGGTTTTTGTCAGTAATCATCGGTAAAATGACACACGTGAAAGTATCCGCGAGCAGGCGGACTCCACCTTCCATCCAGGTCCCATAAGGAGGGTCGTGACGGCCACCCGCGACAGCTACGAAGCCAAAGACATCACCGTTCTCGACGGTCTCGAAGCGGTGAAACGACGGCCGGGCATGTACATCGGATCGACCGGCCCTCGCGGCCTCCACCACTTGATATGGGAGGTCGTCGACAACTCGGTCGACGAGGCGATGGCCGGCTTCTGCACCAAGATCAACGTGACGCTGCGCGCCGATGGTGGTGTCGAGGTGATCGATGACGGCCGGGGGATCCCGGTGGAGCACGTCGAGAAGTCGAAGAAGTCCGCCCTCACCACGGTGCTCACCACCTTGCACGCCGGTGGCAAGTTCGAGCAGGGCGCATACACCGTCTCCGGTGGCCTGCACGGCGTAGGGGTCTCAGTAGTCAACGCCCTCTCGTCACGGCTCGAGGCCGAGGTGCGTCGCGGCGGCTTCACCTACACCCAGGAGTTCAAGGACGGCCAGCCCAAGGCGAGGGAGCCGAAGAAGGGCCGGCCGATCAAGAAGAGCGGGACCACCATCAGGTTCTGGCCGAGCCCGGACACCTTCCAGGAGACGACCGACTTCGAATACGACACCGTCGCATCCCGGCTTCGGGAGACCGCCTTCCTCAACCGCGGCCTCCACATCACGCTGGTCGACGAGCGGGAGGACCCGGAAAAGACCGAGAGCTTCCAGTACAAGGGCGGCCTGGTCGATTTCGTGAAGCATCTCAACTCGAAGCGCGACCCGCTTCACGCACATGTCATCGACATCTCCGACGTCGGCGAGGACGCCGAGCTCGAGGTGGCCATGCAGTGGACCACCTCCTACACCGAGTCGGTCCTGTCCTTCGCCAACAACATCAACACCCACGAGGGTGGCACCCACGAAGAGGGGTTCCGCAAGGCGCTCACCAAGGCGATCAACGACTTCGCCCGTGCCAAGGGCCTGCTCAAGGAGAAGGACGAGAACCTGACCGGGGAGGACGTCCGCGAGGGTCTCACCGCGGTGCTCTCGGTGCGGGTGAAGGAGCCCCAATTCGAAGGTCAGACCAAGACCAAGCTGGGCAACACCGAGATCCGCTCCTATGTGGAGCGCGCCCTCAACCGCAAGCTCCCCGAGTGGCTGGAGCGCTACTCGCCCGAAGCGAGGCGGATCGTCGAAAAGTGCGTCGGCGCCGCCCGGGCCCGCGAGGCAGCTCGAAAGGCTCGGGAGCTGACCCGCCGCAAGTCAGGCCTGGAGTCGGGGGGACTACCGGACAAGCTGGCCGACTGCTCGAGTCGCGACCCCGGGGAGTCCGAGCTCTTCATCGTCGAGGGGAAGTCGGCCGCAGGCCCGGCAAAGTCGGCCCGCGATTCCGTGACCCAGGCGATCCTCCCCATCCGGGGGAAGATCCTCAACGTCGAGAAAGCTCGTCTCGCCAAGGCGCTGCAGAACACCGAGGTCCAGGACATCATCACCGCCATGGGCACCGGGATCGGTGAGGAGTTCGACATCGACAAGGCCCGCTATCACAAGGTGGTCCTGCTCGCCGACGCCGATGTCGATGGGGCCCACATCCGGACCCTGCTCCTCACTCTTCTGTTCAGGCACATGCGCCCCCTCATCGAATACGGCTACGTGTACATCGCCCAGCCCCCGCTCTATCGGGTGAAGGTGGGATCGAAGGTCCACTACCTCAAAGACGACGTGGCTCTCACCGAATTCAAGAAGGAGCACCCCAAGGTGAAGCCAACCCGGTTCAAGGGGCTGGCCGAGATGAACGCCACAGAGCTCTGGGAGACCACGATGAACCCGGTGACCCGCACCCTTCTCCAGGTCGACATGGAGGACGCGGCCCGGGCCGAGGAGGTGTTCGTGACCCTGATGGGTGACGATGTCGCTTCCCGCAAGTTGTTCATCCAGCAGAACGCCGGCGACGTCCGCTTCCTGGACATCTGATCATGGCTACCCGCACCCCGCCTTCTGAGAACGTGCCCGAGATCGAGATCACGGAGGAGATGGAGCAGAGCTTCGTCGACTACGCGATGTCGGTCATCGTCTCTCGGGCGCTTCCCGACGTCCGCGATGGCCTCAAGCCGGTGCAGCGTCGGATCATCTACTCGATGTTCGAGAACAACATCACCGCCGCCTCCGCCCACCGGAAATGCTCCAAGGTCGTGGGAGATGTCATGGGGAACTACCACCCTCACGGTGACACCGCGATCTACGACGCCCTGGTCCGCATGGGCCAGGACTTCTCGATGCGGCATCTGCTCATCGACCCCCAAGGCAACTTCGGCACCATCGATGACCCGCCGGGCGCCGCCCGTTACACCGAATGCCGGCTCACCAAGTTGTCCAACCACCTCCTCGACGGGATCCGGGAGGACACGGTCGACTTCGAGGACAACTACTCGGGCGAGTTGCAGCAACCCTCGGTATTGCCGGCCCGCTTTCCCAACCTTTTGGTCAACGGGTCACAGGGAATCGCGGTGGGGATGGCAACCAATATCCCCCCGCACAATCTGACCGAGGTCATCGACGCCTGCATTCATGTCATCGACAACCCCGATGCCGGCGCCGAGGAGCTGATGCAGTTCGTCAAGGGACCGGACTTTCCCACCGGCGGCTTCCTGGTCGGGACTGCCGGCATCCGTGACGCTCTCACCACCGGGCGGGGCTCGGTGAAGCTGCGTGGGGTGTGTGACGTTCAGGAGATCCGCAAGGGCCGGACCGCGATCATCGCCACCGAGCTCCCCTATCAGGTTTCGATGGAGCGGATCATGGCCAAGATCAAGGAGTTGGTCGACTCGAAGCGGATCGAGGGGATCGCCGAGGTTCGCAACGAGACATCCGACCGGGTGGGCACCCGACTCGTCGTCGAATTGAAGGCAAATGCCGTGCCCCAGGTGGTGCTCAACCAGCTCTACAAGAACACCCCGCTCCAGGACTCCTTCTCCTACAACATGGTGTCGCTGGTCGACGGGGTCCCCAGGACCCTGAACCTCTCGGAGATGATCGGTTACTACCTCGATCATCAGATGGAGGTAGTCGAGCGACGGACCAGGTTCCGGCTCGAGGAGGCCCAGGCCCGAGCCCACATCCTGGAAGGGCTGATCATCGCCGTCGACAACATCGACGAGGTGATCCAGGTGATTCGGGGATCGGCCGACACCGGTGAGGCTCGAGCCAACCTGATCGAGCGGTTCGAGCTGTCCGAGATCCAGGCCAACGCCATCCTCGACATGCCACTGCGGCGGCTCACGGCGCTCGAAGTCGACAAGCTGCGCTCGGAGCTCGCCGAGCTGCAGGGCGTGATCGCCGAGTTGCAGCGCATCCTCGACGACCCCAAGGTCCGTTGGGGGATCATCAAGGACGAGCTGACCGAGATCAAAGGCTCGTTCACCGAGCCGCGGCGGAGCCGCATCGTCCCCGACGAGGGCGACCTCTCGCTCGAGGACCTGATCGCCGACGACGAGCTGATCGTCACCGTCTCGCAGACCGGGTACATCAAGTCGGTCCCGGCTTCCACATATCGCACCCAGGCCCGTGGCGGGCGCGGGATCAAGGCTGCCGAAGTCCAGGGTGACGACGTGATCCAGCACCTGGTTCACACCACCGCCCACGCCTACCTGTTGTTCTTCACCAACAAGGGTCTGGTCCATCGGCTCAAGGCCCACGCCATCCCCCGTCAGTCGCGCACTGCCAAGGGAGTCCTGGCCCAGTCGGTGCTCCCCTTGGAGCCCGAGGAGACGGTGCAGGCGATCATCGACACCCGTGACTACGAGACCGGTCGCTACCTGGTGATGGTCACCAAGCACGGGGTCGCCAAGAAGACCGAGTTCAAGGAGTACGACTCCCGGAACCAGACCCTGGTCGCCATCAAACTGGTTGGGGATGACGAGGTGGTTTCGGTCCGTCCCACCAGTGGCGCCAACGACATGTTGATCTTCACCCGGGACGGGATGGGAATCCGGTTCGCCGAGGCCGATCTGCGGAGCATGGGGCGGAGCACCCAAGGGGTACGCGGGATCCGACTTAGAGAGGGCGACCAGGTGGTGGCCGCGGTGTCCAACGTCGAGGGTGACGAAGTCTTGCTGCTGAGCTCGGCCGGCTACGGGAAGCGGACCAGCATGACCGAGTTCCGCCGCCAGGCCCGGGGCGGACAGGGCATGAAGGCCTTCAAGCTGACCCGGGTTCGGGGCAATCTGGTGGGAGCGCTTGCCGTTTCCAAGGAGGGCGACGTCTTCCTGGTCTCATCGGCGGGAATCGGGATCCGGACCCCGATCGGCAAGATCAGCCGTCAGAAGCGTGACACCACCGGTGTCCGCGTCATCGATGTCGGCGAAGGAAACGAGCTCTCGGCCATCGCCACCGTCCACGATGTCGAGGAGTGAAGGAACCCACGCCGGCCCGATGTCGTTGGTCATCTGTGGCGGCCTCGTAGACTTGGGCCACAACTAGGAGCCGGTATGGCAACTGTCCGTCGCGTTCGACGCATCATCAGAAAAATCGATCCTTGGACCGCGCTGAAGGTCTCAGCGGTGGTCTGGGCGGTCGTGGCCATCGCCATGGTCCTGGGCACGGTCATCTTCTGGTCGGTCTTCGAGCGAGCCGGGATCCCCGCCAAGCTCACCGCGTTCATGGTCGAGATCACATTGATCGACGAAGGAGCGCAGCCTTTCGCCAACGTCGAGCAGTTCTTCCGGGTCGTTGTCTTCGGATCGGTGGTGTGGTGGGTGCTGGCCACCGGCGTCACCGTGCTGATGGCGATCACCTACAACCTGGTCTCTGATGTCGTGGGCGGGCTCGAGGTCGTCGTCCTCGAGGAGACACTGAACCCGGTGGTCATGCCCCAGCAGGTCCTCCACCCCCCGACCGACTATCGCCCCACCAACGGCTCGGTGGCACCGACCGATCAGGCCGACATCCCGACCGAGGAAACCGCCCCGGTCACCGTCCCTCTCACCTGACCTCCCTTACCTGAGGTACGTTCCGCCGTATATGGCGTCAACCCGTCGGAGAAAGGAAGGCATGTCGTCGTGCCGGGATGTGCTGTCGTTCTATGTCGCCTGAGCCCATATGTGGCGTTGTAAACCTCAGGTAACCAATTACTGGTTGTCTGCCATCAACAGGCCCATGGCAGCCGCCGTCTCCAGATAGGTGAGGGCCTCGTCGAAGGCCAACCTCGGCGCTCCCGTTGGCCACATCGATTCCGGCCGCAAGGGCGATCCCGGAGAGGAATGCGCCGTCATCGACGATGGTGACGCTGCGCCCGGCGCCGACCGCGAGACAGGCAGCGAATCGGTTTGGTGACTTGGCCATAGCCACCCGTCGATTGGCATAGGTGGAGTCGGCGACAGGGGCGGCACCCACCGGATCGGGGAACCGGACCACATGACCTGTCGCTTCGGCGAAGTCGGGGTGGGCCACCGCCACCAGACGGGGGTCAGATTCGCGGGAAGCAATGGCGAGCGCCAGGCCGGCCGGTGAGCAACCGGCAACGACAACTCCCTCCTCGAGAGATTCGCCGTCCCAGATCAACTCGACACCGTGCTTCCTGGCCAGAGAGGGTGCGTCGGGCCCGGTGCCGACCAGAAAGTCACATTCCTCTGCCGATGGCACGACCCGAAAGCTCTTGCTCTGCGCTGGGCCGACGACCACCACTTCGTCGACTGTGCCGTGGGCGCTGAGGGAGTGAGCCGCTCGGACCGCGGTGTCCCCCGTGATGAGAACCCCGACGATCACGAGGGGAGGATCGGGCTCCAGGCGGAGTCGGGCTCCACCGGGTCGCCACCGCGTCGACGCATCAAGACGAAGGCGACGATGGCGCCAAGTATGAGAAAAGGAGAAAGACGTTTCACATGACGAGTCTACGGCCGATGTGTTGACAACAATCGAACTCGGAAGGGGAGGAATCCATTGGCCAAGTCTGACCTCGTTATCGACCACGTGATCTTCTGCGCACGTGATCTGGATCAGGCATCGGCCTGGTTTCTCAAGCGGCATGGGTTGCGGTCGGTGGCTGGCGGCCGCCACCCGGGATTGGGCACCGCCAACCGGATCATCCCCCTTGGCGACAACTACATCGAGTTGCTCACTGTCGTCGATCGACGGGCAGCCCGAGCCAACCCGTTCGGGATGTGGGCCTCAGTCTCGATCGAGGAGAAGTCGATGCTTCCGGTGGGATTGTGCCTGCGGACCGAGGACATCGCATCAGTTGGCAAGCGCTTGCATCTGAAACCAACTCCGATGTCCCGGACCACACCCGATGGTGTCGAGCTGCGTTGGCAGTCGGCGGGTCTCGAGCTGACCCTGACCCGGGGCCGTCCATTCTTCGTCCAGTGGGACATCGACATGTCCGACCACCCAGGCCGTCTCCTCGAGGGCCAGGGCCCGATCGAGAAGCTGAAGATCTCCGGAAAGGCGGAGGAGTTGAGAGGCTGGCTGGGAGCCGAGACCGAGGGAGTGTCGGTCGTCGATGGGCCCCCGGAAATCACGTGGCTCACCATCTCCCATCCCTCAGGCCCGATCGAGCTCGGGTATTGAACCTGGCATATCACGGTGATATCATCGTGATATGACAGAAAGGCAATCGATGTCCGCTGAGCGGTTGGTCGAGGGTTTCTCGGGTTGGTTGATGGCGACTATCGCCTTGGTACTTTGGTTGGGCGGGGTGATCGCTTTCGTGACGGCCCTGTCACAAGACGATGGCTGGCTGATCGCGGGCGCGGGCGTGGCACTCCTGATTGGGGCCTTCATCGTGCCCGGGCTCTTTATCAACCAGCCGAATCAATCCCGGGTGGTGACTCTCTTCGGTCACTATTCGGGGACGGTGCGCAAGAACGGGTTTCGTTGGGTCAACCCGCTGACACAGCGCCGGCAGGTCTCGCTGCGGATTCGCACGTTCGATTCGGACGTGCTCAAGGTCAACGACGCAGTGGGCAACCCGGTGGAGATCGCTTCGGTGATCAACTGGCAGGTGGTCGACACCGCCCGAGCCGCGTTCGACGTCGAGGACTACGAGCACTTTGTCAAGGTGCAGTCCGAGGCGGCGATCCGCCATGTGGCGAGTGAGTATCCCTACGACCACATCGAGGACGAGGGCCCTTCGCTCCGTGCCAACGCGGACGACGTCACGGCGACTCTGCAGAGTGAGCTTCAGGACCGCTTGGACGAGGCCGGGGTGACGATCCGCGATTGCCGCCTGCGCCGTCTGGCCTACGCCCCGGAGATCGCCGGCGAGATGCTCCGCAGGCAACAGGCCGGAGCAGTGATTGCGGCTCGCAAGCTCATCGTTCGCGGTGCAGTGACCATGGTCCAGGACGCCCTGGAACAGCTCGCCTCCGAGCACATTGTCGAACTAGACGAGGAGCGCAAGGCCGCCATGGTCTCCAACTTGATGGTGGTTCTCACCGGCGACCGAAGCGTGCAGCCAGTGGTCAACGCCGGCACCCTCTATCCGGGATGACCGATCGCAAGAGTTTTCTCTTGCGGATCAACCCGAAACTGCATCGGGTCCTCGAGCGATGGGCGGCCGAGGACCTGCGCAGTCTCAACAGCCAGATCGAGTTTCTCCTGGTCGATGCGGCGCGCAGAAATGGGAAGTGGGTCAATGAGGACCCCGGCTCGGAGCAAGAGGAGGCCTGAACCGCCTACAGGTCGGTCAGCGCCTCCAGCGCCCGATCCACTTCCTCGATCGTGTTGTAGTGGACGAAGCCGATGCGGACCAGGCCACCCTGATCGAGGACCCCGAGCCGGTCCATCGCATTGACCGCGTAGTAGTGACCGGACCAGACGTAGACCCCAGCTCGCGCCAGGTGAGCGGCGACCGAGTCAGGGGAGCGGCCTGCGACGCCAATGGCGAAGGTGGCGACTCGCCGTTGATCGGCGGTTGGCACTCCGTAGACCCTCACCCCGGGCATCGACTCCAGCCCAGCGAGAAAGCGCTCGGAGAGCAGTGCGCTCGTGGTCGCCGATCGCCGAATAGGCGTCCTCGAGTCGCTGTCGTCGCGGCCCACCGTTGCTGTCACCCAAGCTGGCCAGATAGTCCACCGCGGCGGTGACTCCGGCCATCGACTCGAATGACTGGGTCCCGGTCTCCAGCTTCCCGGGAGGGTCGGAAGGGGCCGGCCGCACCTTGTAAGCGTCGAGCTCGGCCAGGCGATCGAGCTTGCCGTAGAGGATTCCTGTGTGCGGCCCGAAGAACTTGTAGGCCGAAGCCACCAGGAAGTCGCAGTCGAATGCTTGAACATCGAGGAGCCGGTGAGGCCCGGCATGGACCGCATCCAAGTAGACCAGCGCTCCGCTCTCGTGAGCGAGTGCCGCCACCCCCTGCACGTCGACCACGGTGCCGATGGCGTTGGAGGCAACACACACCGCCACCAACCGGACCCGTTCATCGAGCAGGCGGCCGATGACGGCCGGGTCGAGCTCACCGGTTGCCGGGTCGAATTCGGCAATCCGAACCTCGACCCCGGCGTCACCGGCCGCACGAACCCACGGCGTGAAGTCGGCGTCGTGATCGAGGCTGGTGACCACGATCGCGTCACCAGGCTTCCAGGTAGTAGCCAGGGCACGGCTGACCGCAAACGTGATGCTCGTCATGTTCTGACCGAAAGACACCTCGGCCGGGTCTGCGTTGAACAGGTCTGCCATCGCCCGGCGCGCCTCGGCGGTGATGGTTTCAGCGAATTCGGACGAGCCGAAGCCACCTCCGAGATTGCTTACCCCGTCACGCAGCACCCCGGCCATGGCGTCAATGACTTCCTGAGGGACTTGAGTCCCGCCCGGCCCGTCGAGGTAGGCCGCCTGTCGGGCTCCCTCCAGGCGTTGCAGGGCTGGAAAACGGGCGCGAACGGCTTCGACGTCCAGGGGCAGGCCGGCAGACATGGCCGTCTGTGTAGCAGGAGTCAGAGTCCCGGGCCCAAGAGGATGGGTCCACAGCCTCCCTCGCCGGTTCAAGGAAAATGGCCCGTTCTGCCGATCTATACGCATGACTCCCGCCGCGGATGGGACAGCTCCAGGCGCTGGAACGAACGAGACCGAGAAGCCGCCGTCGAAGGACCGGTTGAGTCTCGGGATACGCCCGGCCCTGATTGCCGCCGCCGTGGTCGCGGTGACCGCCGGCGCACTGTTTGGTGCGGTCCAGCTCAGCCAGAACGTGGCCCGGGCCTCGGTCCAACTCCACAATGCAGACGAGGCCGGCCGTGCTGCGACTGTGGCCCGTTCCCACATCGCACTGGCAGCGCTGGGCTCGGAGGATCAGCAGAGCCTCTCCGCCCAGGAGGCGACCAACGCGCTTGTCCGCCTTCGACGACTCCATGGCCAGTCTCGAAGGGACTCCGGACGCCGACGACGTCATCGCCAATGGCGCACTGTTTGCGGAAGCTGCCCGAGAGGCGGTGGGCTCCATCGGGTCCGGGGAGATCAGCCAGGAAGAAGTCGACCTTCGATTCCGGGAGTTGATCTCCTCCCTCGACCGCCTGCGTCTCGGTCTCGTGGCCTATCTGGATCTGATGGGCTCGGCCTACAACGTTCTCGGGATCGTGCTCGGAATCGCCACGGTGGGCCTTGCGCCGCTGGTCCTCGTCATCTGGACCCGGTCCATGGCACGCAAGACAATCGAAGTTCGGGAGCTTTCACTCCAGTTGAAGCACGAGGGCGAGGTCCGCGATGCACACAACTCCGTCTTGCGGACCGTGGTGCATGAGTTCCGGACCCCGCTGACAGGGATCAGCGGGTTGGCCGCGGTCTTGGAAGACCCATCTCTTCGGGCTTCGGCCGAGGCGGCGGAGATGATCGGGATGATCCGCACCGAAGCCGAGGACATGTCGCAGTTGACCGACGACATCCTGGCCTCTGCCGGGTTGGAGAGCGGTCAATTGGAGATCCGGGTCGAGCCGATCGATGTCTCCGAGGTGGCGGATCGGGCGCTTGGCGATGTTCCATCGCCGGGGGATCGCCATTGATGTGAAGCTCGATCCGGCGGCCGTGATCGCAGATGAGTTCCGGCTCCGCCAGGTCCTGAAGAACCTCATCTCCAACGCGGTCAAGTACGGCGGCCCGAGGATCAGCGTCACCGGCACCGAGACTCTCGACTCGTACGAGCTGGTGGTGGCGGACGATGGGCCGGGAGTTCCGGACGCAATCGTCGACCAGCTATTCGAGCCCTTCCCCCACGGTGGCAAGGGCGCCCCCAGCCAGAGCGTTGGTCTCGGGCTGTTCATCGTCCGCGAGCTCGCCGAGGCCATGGGTGGATCGGTCGTCTACGAACGGACGGATGACATCACCACGTTCACCGTCTCGCTTCCCCTTGTGGAGGCGGAGAGCGCACAGATCATCCTCCACCCCGCGATGAGCAAGGGAGCTTGAGTTGACCCGTCGCCAGGCCACCGCCATCGGCGCGGTCCTGCTGGCGCTGGGGCTTGTCGGTTCGGCACCCTCACCGGCGATTGGCATCAACTTCGACGGTCTCGTACTGCCATCGATGCGGCTGGTGGAACGACTGGTGCAACGGGAACACCACCACGACGACGACCACCGCTCCGCCTCCCCCGCCGACCACGACGACCACCGCTCCGCCCACGACAACAACCACTGCCCCACCTACGACGACGACCACCAAAGCCACTACCACCACGACCAAGGCACCGGCGCACCCCACCACGACTGCGCCGACCACCACCACGACTGCGCCGACCACCACCACGACCTCGACCACCCAGCCTCCGGTCAAGCACGCCAGCCCGCCACCGCCGCCAACGACGACCACAACCCTGCCACCGACGACCACCACGACCCGAGCGGACACCGTGGGGTTCTTTGCCGACTTCGATCCCCCGAGAGGTTCCTTGCCGGAACAGGTCTCAGCTGTGAGCGAGACCGGCTCGGGGATCCAACTGCTCGTCTCGCTGGCCGGTGCCTTTGTCGGGATGACCGTGCAGGGTCTTGGCTATTACCTGTTTGTGTTCCTGGTGCCGGTTTTGGCCGCTATCTGGCTGACCGTGGTCAGACGCCGCGAGGATCAGGAATCGGGTCTGCTGCACGAAACCCCATAGTTCGAGAGGGGGTTTTGGGGTGGGCCCACGTGGACTTGAACCACGGACCTCATCCTTATCAGGGATGCGCTCTAACCGGGCTGAGCTATGGGCCCCCGGCAGCCAAGGGCTGCAGCGAGCGCCAAATCTTATCGGGTCGTCAGAGTCAGGCGAACCCGTAAACTGGCTTCTCCAGGGGACGTAGCTCAGCTGGAAGAGCACCGGCTTTGCAAGCCGGGGGTCGTGGGTTCGAGTCCCATCGTCTCCACCGGGCGCCGCTCGGGATTGATTCCATCCCGGTCGGTGTTTCCCCTTCCGCGACGTGACCGAGGAGCCCACATGCCGAATGCCGTGATCATCGATGCGGTGCGGACGCCTATCGGGAGGCGGAACGGTGTCTTCAAGGACATTCATCCCGTCGACCTGGCTGCCATTCCCCTGCAGGCTCTCGTCGAGCGCAACCAGCTCGACCCCTCGCAGATCGACGACGTGATCATGGGAACGGTCAGCCAGACCGGCGAGCAGGCCTACAACGTCGGTCGCAACGCAGCTCTGGCCGCCGGGTTCCCCGAGGAAGTGCCGGGGGTCACCATCGATCGCCAGTGTGGGTCCTCGCAACAGGCCGCCCATTTCGCGGCGCAGGCAGTCATGGCCGGGGCACAGGACATCGTGATTGCCGCAGGCGTGGAGAGCATGACCCGGGTTCCGATGGGGGTGACTGCCCAGCAAGGCCCCGGGCTGCCGTTCGGGCCCCGGATGCTGGAGAGGTACTCGCAGGGCTTGGTCCCTCAGGGGATCTCGGCGGAGATGATTGCGGAGAAATGGGGCCTCTCCCGAACCGACCTCGACGAGATCGCTCTCGAGTCACATCTTCGGGCGGGCCGGGCCACCGAGGAAGGCCGATTCGAGGAGCAGATAATCCCGGTCGGGATCACACGGGAGAACGGGAACCGAGAGACTGTCACCCGCGATGAGGGGATCCGCCCCGACACCTCCCTCGAGAAGTTGGCGGGCCTCCAACCAGCGTTCAAGGGCGATGGGGTGGTCACCGCAGGCAACTCCTCGCAGATCTCCGACGGTGCCGCAGCGGTCCTGGTGATGTCAGAGGATCGGGCCGCCCAACTTGGCCTCACCCCGAAGGCGCGCTTCGTCTCATTCGCCATGGCTGGTGTCGACCCGATCATGATGCTCACAGGACCCATCCCAGCCACCGAGAAAGTGCTGGCCCGAGCCGGGCTCGCGGTTGGAGACATTGATCTTTTCGAGGTGAACGAGGCGTTCGCCTCGGTCGTAGGCGCATGGAGGATCGAGCACGGCGGATCGGACCCGATGCGCCTGTGGGAACGCACCAATGTGAACGGCGGCGCCATCGCCCTCGGGCATCCCCTCGGTGCTTCAGGCGCCCGGGTGCTCACCACCTTGCTCTGGGAGTTGGAGCGGACCGGTGGCCGCTATGGCCTGCAGACGATGTGCGAAGGCGGGGGAATGGCCAACGCCTTGATCATCGAGCGGCTGTGACGTGGATCCAGGGCAAGTTGCCCCTCCGGCCCTTCGGGCCACCTCCCCCAACGTCGCTTCGCTCCTGGGGGAGGAAACGTGCGGCCGGTCCCAACGCTCACTTCGTTCACTGCGCGGCCGAGAAATGAAGCTGTCTCCACTCAATGTTGTGCTCGCGGTGGCCCTCGGCCTGATCATCTGGCGGGTTTCGATTTCTGTGATTCGAATGCTCTCCACCCCACCACCCGAGATCGACCCCGCCGACGTGGTCGCCGTCGACCAGGATTACAAGTGCACGATCTGTGGCGCGGAGCTGACGATGCGAGCGATCAACGTGCAGGACGAAGCGCCGCCGCGCCACTGCCGGGAGGACATGATTCCAGTGTGGCGACCCGCCGGAACCGTCTAATCACAAGCGTGTAGTTATCCCGAGGTTTCTCCACAGCGTGTTGAGAACTACAAGGTTGTAACTCGCATTACGCTCGCCGCCGTGCCCGAGTCAAAACGCCGCAAGCCGAAGAGCAAGCCTTTGCCGACTCAGTCGGCGGCCGCGGCGGCCAAGGCCAAGCCACCAAGCCCCACCTGGTATGTCGCGATCATGGCCGGCTTGATGACGATCGGTGTGCTCCTGGTCCTGAGCCGGTTCGTATTCGAGCTCGATCGCCTGGTTCTGATCGGCGGCCTGGTCTGCATCGCCATCGGCTTCCTGATGACGACCAACTACCGCTGAGCTAGGTGCTTGGCGGCGTCGGAGCAGTTGTGGTCGTGGTGGTCGGCGGCGGGGTGAACTTGCCGAGTGTCACCGTGACCACGTCACCTGGGAACACCTCGACGCCGCCTTCGGGGAACTGAGCCACCACCCTGCCGTCCTGTGAGGCGTCCACCACTGGTTGGGTGCTGGCGGACACGTTCATCTCGAGCCCGAGATTGGAGAGGGCCGCCTCCGCCTGGCCCTGGGTGGAGCCGAGCAGGTTCGGAACCTGAACGGGTCTCGGCCCCTGCGACACCACCAGGAGGATGGTGTCACCGGAGCGCACCTCCGCTCCGGCTTCGGGCTCGGTTCGTATCACAAGACCCTCTTCGACCGTGTTGGAGAATTCGTCGTTGACGGTGGAGAGCAGTCCCAAACTCTGCAGCGCGGTTACCGCGTCACGCTCGGTCTGACCCTCGAGCACCGGGAGGACGTGAGTTTCGGGGCCGGTCGAAACCGTGATGTTTATCGCGGCGCCCCTTCCAGCGAGCACGCCGGAGTTCGGGTCCTGGCGAATCACCGTTCCCTCGGCGAACTCGGCGCTCGGCTCTTCGATCACGTCGCCGAGAATGAAGCCGTTTTGCTCGATGATGCTCTCGGCTGCCTCTTGGGTCTGCCCGATGAGAGGCGGAACCTCGAATTCCTCGGCCCCGGTGGAATAGAAGATTTCGACCTCGGAGCCCTCTTCCGCCTCGGACCCGCCCGCCGGATTGGTGCGGATGACGAGGTCGACATCCACGTCCTGACTGGCTTCGGCGGTGAACTTGACGGTGAACCCCGCCGTGATGAGGCGAGCCTCGGCGCCTTGCCGGGTCAGGCCGGCGACGTTTGGCACTTCGATCAGGTCGCTGCCGATGCTGCCCCCGCCGGCGAGCCGGAACAGGACGAACAACAGGATCCCGAGTGCGATGAGAAGGGCGAAGGCGGTCACGATGAACGGCATCTGCGAGGAGGGCTCTTCCTCGACACCGCGGTAGACCTCGTCAGGGGGAACCGTGGCCGGAGGTACTTGTGCAGTCATCACCCGGGTGGCGTTGTCCCCTGCCGCGGCCGCCCCTAATACTGCAGCGCCGACCACCGCCGGCTCGACACTCTGTCCCCGAAGAACCGCCACCAGATCCGCCCGCATCTCGTCTGCGCTCTGATAGCGCCCGTTGGGATCCTTGCGCATCGCCTTGCCCACGACCGTGTCCAGGGCAGGTGGGACATCGGCGTTGAGCGCCGACGGGGCGGGAGCCTCGGTCGAGACGTGCTGGAAGGCGACCGACATCGGGCTGTCCCCGGTGAACGGAGGGCGCCCGGTGAGCATCTCGTAGAGCACCACTCCAAGGGCATAGACATCACTCCGGGCGTCTGCTGCGGCTCCCTGGGCCTGCTCCGGGCTGAAATAGGTGGCGGTGCCGATCACGGCCCCGGTCTTGGTCAGCTCGGCACTGTCGTCCCAAGCCCTGGCGATCCCGAAGTCGGTGACCTTCACGGTCCCGTCCTTGGCGAGGAGGATGTTCCCCGGCTTGACGTCCCGGTGAACCAAACCGGCCTGATGGGCGATCGACAGAGCCGCGGCGACTTCGGAGGCGATCTCGGTCGCCCGGCGGGCGAGAAGCGCACCCTCCGACTTGAGGACGTCCCGCAAGCGAGCGGCCGTCGACCAATTCCATCACGATGAAATAGGTGCCCTGCGCCTGTCCCCAGTCATAGATGCCGACGATGTTGGGGTGGCTGAGGTTGGCCGCCGCTTGCGCCTCACGTCGGAACCGCTTCACGAACGCTTCGTCCGCCGAATACTGGGCGTGGAGGACCTTGATCGCGACTTTGCGGTTGAGCAAGGTGTCCTGGCCTTCGTAGACGTCGGCCATCCCGCCCCGAGCCAGGTGGGACGTGATGTGATAGCGCTCGGTCAGTTCACTTGGGGTGTTCATGGAAGGCGATGGATTGTAGGAATGCCCCGGGCGCAACTCATGGGGTTCCTTGCAGCCAGAGCGAAATCAGGTCGCCAGCGATCGGAGCTGCCACTCCACCACCGGTCGCAGATTCACCGGTGTCCCCACCACCAGCGATGAGGACCGCGATGGCGATCGTTGGGATTGTCGACCGGTGCGAACCCGATGAACCAGGCGTGAGGCCCGTCGCCGGCGCCCTCGGCCGTTCCGGTCTTGCCGGCAACCCTGATACCGGGGACTGCGGCGTTTCGCCCGGTGCCTTCGGTCACCACCCGCTCCATCATCTGGGCCAGGACCGACGCGGTGGCGGGAGCCATCGCCCGCCCCAGGGAGACGGGCGCGGTGGTTTCCAGGGTGTTCCCGTCGGCGTCGAACACCCGATTCACCAGGTACGGATTGGAGACCTCGCCTTGATTGGCGACCGCTGCAGCGATCATTGCCATATGCAACGGAGTAGCGCGCACATCGCGTTCCCCGATTCCGCTTTGAGCAAGGGCCGCCGGATCGTCGATCAGCTCGTCCACCGGGTACGAGGCCTGAGGGACCGGCCAGGGAAAGTCGAGGTCGGTGTTGAATCCGAGAGCTTCGGCTGTGATCCCGATGTCTTCGGCGCCAAGCCGCACTGAGAGATCGGCGAACACGGTGTTGCAGGAGCGGACGAAGGCAACCAGCAGAGTCACCGACTCACCGTCGTTGCAGACCTCCCCATCGAAGTTGGAAATGGTCTCGGTCGAGCCTTCCAGTTGGTACTCGACGGGGTCGGGGAATTCGGTCGAGGGATCGGCCTCGCCGGTGTCCAACGCGGTCGCGGTGACAACCGTCTTGAAGGTCGAACCCGGTGCGAAGAGCTCCTTGGTCGACCGGTCACTGAGCGGGCTGTTCGGATCGGCGAGCAGCTCGTCCCACACCGCCGCGGCGTCCTCTCCGAGGAGCGACTCGGGATCAAATGAAGGTGATGAGACCGCGGCGAGCACCGCACCCGTCTTGGGGTCGATGGCTACGACAGCACCGGTTTGCCCGCCCAGGGCCTCGTAGGCGGCCATCTGCAGGGGGCCGTTGACGGTCATCTCGATGCTGTGCGGCCGCAGGTCACGCCCGAGGATCACCGAGATCAGGTCGCTGATGGTCAGGTCACGCTTGGATCTGAGCACCGGGGCGTAGGCGGCCTCCAGGCCGGAGTCGCCGACGATGAACGAGTTGTAACCGACGACATGGGCGAACGCCTCGCCCTCGGGGTAGGTACGGACGAAGGAACGGGGATCCATCGGGTCCACCACCGACTCGGCGACCACTGTTCCGTCGATGGTCACGATCAGGCCCCGCTCCTTGCCCCGCTCGGAAAGAGCGGGCCTGGCGTTGCGGGGATCGGCCTTGAGCGCATCGGCATGAATCACCTGGATCCACGTCACCGCCAGCAGAAGGACGCAGAAGGAGGTGAAGACCCCGATCGAGATGCGACGCACCGGGCCGTTCATGTCGCTTCCTCGTGACTGATCCGGAGCAAGAGGGCGATCAGGATGAGGTTGCCGACCAGGGCAGAGCCGCCGTATGACATGAAGGGGAGCGTGATCCCGGTGAGGGGGACCACCCTGACCACCCCGCCGATGATCAGGAACGTCTGCACGGCGAAGACGAAGGTGAGCCCGGCCGCCAGCAGTTTGCGGAACATGTCCCGGCTCCGGAACGAGATGCCGAGGCCCACCGCGATCACCAGTGAGAAGAGGGCGAGCACCGACACGGTGCCGGCGAACCCCAGCTCCTCACCGACCGCGGCGAAGATGAAGTCGGTCGTTGCGTTGGGGATCAGATCGGGTCGGCCCAGGCCGGGCCCGGCCCCGGAGAGACTCCCCGTCCCCATCCCGAAGAGGCCCTGGGCGATCTGGTAGCCCTCGTCGTCGAAGTGCTCGAAGGGCGCCAGCCAGGCGATCACCCGTCGCTGCACGTGGTCGAACATGAAGTACGAGGCGACGCCGGCAGCAGCCGCCATGAACCCACCCGTCACCAGATATCCGGTGTTCCCGGTGGCGGCGTAGAGGAGGAGCACGAACCCGGCAAAGAGCAACAGGGAGGCGCCCAGATCGCGCTGGGAGACCAGGATCAGGATGCTCACCATCCAGGTGATCACCAGCGGGATCAGCTGGCGGGGCTCGGGGAAGCGAATCGGCCCCAGATGCCGCCGCGCCTCACGCAAGGCCTTCTGGTGATCGGCCAGATAGGCAGCCACATAGATGACAAAGCCAAGCTTGGCCAGCTCGGCCGGCTGGAACTGGAGGGTGGTGAAACCCAGGTCGAGGACAATCCAGAGCCGGGAACCGTTGACGATCAGCCCCTTGAGAGGGAAGCCCCAGTCGGTGGGCAGGTTGGGTAGGGCCAGGAGGATGAACGAGACGAGAAGCGTGATGTTGCGGTAGCGGCGGAGAATGGTCGTCGAGCTGCGCGCGAACAGGGCGAGGACGGTGACAGCGGCGGCGGCGGCGATCAGCATCCACCAGCGCTGCAATCCGGCCTTCACCGGATCCAGTCGGTAGATCTCGATGAACCCGATCGCAGTCAGTGCCGTGATCGGAGCGATGAGGAGGGGGGTGGCCCGTGGTGCCCAGGTCCTCACCGCGAGGTGGAGGCCGCCAAAGGCGATCAGGAACACGAGAAAGGTCAACGCAGTCTGGGCGTCGACACTCTGTTCGCGGGCAAAGTTGACCAGCGTGACGCCGAAAGCGGCGAGTACCGACGCCGCGACCACGGTTGCGCCTTCGGCGTTACGTGTCATTCGCTCCGGGGAGGACGTCCACGATGATGACGCTGATGTTGTCGTGGCCCCCCGCTTGGTTGGATTGCTCGACCAGCGCCCAAACCGTTTCGTCGGCCGACTCGGTGCTCAGGTTCGCGGCGATTTCGTCATCGGTCAGCATCAGGGTGAGGCCATCGGAGCAAAGCAGCAGTCGATCGCCGGGCTCGAGCGGCAACTCGATCTCGTCGACGTTGACGAATCGAGTGAGCCCCAGACAGCGGGTCAGCATGTGACTGTGGGGGTGGTCGGCCGCTTCCTCTGGCGAGAGGGTCCCGGCGGCCACGTATTGAGCGACGACGGTGTGGTCGTCGGTCAACTGGCGCAACTCTCCGGATCGATAGAGATAGGCGCGGCTGTCGCCGATATGGCCGAAGTGGGCGATCCCGTCGGTGGTCAGTTCCACGAGAGTGAGCGTGGTTGCCATTCCCTCGAGGTCGGGTTGCCGTGCCACCTGCTCCCTGATTGCGCGGTTGGCAGCCGCCACCCGGTCTGCCGGGCCGAGGTCGGCGGATGCGGCGGTGTTCACCGCGAGGCGAGAGGCGACTTCTCCGGCGATGTGCCCCCCCATCCCATCGGCCACCATGAGCACGGCAGGACCGCTCGACTCCCCTGAGGTCTCGGGGAAGATCGTGTCCTCGTTGTTCGTCCTCGCCATGCCCTGATGGCTGGCGGCGGCCCAGATGTATCTCACCGCACCTCCATGACCGTCTTGCCCACCTGGATGGTGTCACCCCGCCGCAATGTGGTCGGCGCTGTGACCCGTCGCCCGTTGACATAGGTGCCATTGGTGCTGCCCAGGTCGTGGAGAACCATGCCGTTCTCCTGAGCGACCAGCCTCATGTGGAATTCGGAAGCGTACGGATCGTTGAGGAGCACGTCTGCCTCGTCCGACCGTCCCAGCACGCTCACGTCCTGCACCTCCAACTCCATCCCCTGCTGAGTATCGGACTTGACCATGACGATTTTCGTTCCATCGCGCCGCTTACGACGAAGCGAGATGCCGAGGTGGGAACCGATGGCCCGGGCCACCTGCCATACGAAGAGGTAGACCAGTCCGAGAAAGATGATGCGGAGCAGGGCGAGGATGAGATCAGGCATGGTCCGACCCCTCATGGAACCGGTAACGATGCCCGGAGAGCCCGATCATGTCACCCTTGTTCAACTTCTGTGGGGTGGGCCCGACCCGAACCCCATCGAGTTCTGTGCCGTTGGCGGAGCCCAGGTCCTCGATCCAGGCCTGGCCGTCCGCCCGCCAGATCAAAGAGTGGCGACGGCTCACTTCGTCGTAGGGGAGCACGACGTCGGACTCGCTGGAGCGCCCGATCAGCACCCGATTCGGGCCCAGGTCGTAGGAGGCGTCGGTCCCAACCAGGCGTCCCCATGGGGGGATCTTGCCCGGCACCACCGAGGGGACACAGGTGAAATGACCGGGCGACACCTTGGAGAGGCCTCGATCAACACAGTCGGCGGGCCTTCGAGACGCAGCCCTGCCTCCGCGGCGTGCTCGGACAGGGCCAGTTCCAGCCGCTTCTGCAGCCTGGCCGGGTTCTCGTCGAGGTCGATGGGATTCACCTTCAGCACGTACTGGTTGGAGGTGGCCGGCCCGGTGATGTGCTCGTAACTGGTGAGATCGGCCTCGCGGGCGATCCTTCCCGCCATTTCGGAAGGGTGGATGCGACCCGAGAAGACGCGCCCCGCCGCGCCCTCAAAGAGGCGCTCGAGGCGACGTTCGAGACTCCTGGCCAGATTCACCGATGTGAGGTTACGGCCGGTGGTGGATAGAGGAGGCCGACTACCGCAACCCCGGGCGCAGGGTTACGATTTCCCGGCCCTCGAGGGCGAGTGGCGGAATTGGCAGACGCGCAGGATTCAGGTTCCTGTGATCGCAAGGTCGTGGGGGTTCAAGTCCCCCCTCGCCCACCACAAGACCAAGGGGGGGAGGCCCCCCTTTGCATCCTCGCCGGACCTCGTCGAGGCGGCAGAAGGGCTTTTATGGTTCGCTTCCGGTCCCATGGATCGATGGAATGATGCTCGACACACCCAAGACCCGTAAGCGGGTGCTGGGCCGGTTCCTATTGCCGATCCTCATCACTGCAGCCGCCCTGATTGCCATCGGTGTGGCCAGTGCCGGGCGGGACACCCGTGCCGACCTCGAGTACATGAACACGGTTCAGGAGCAGGCAGTTGCCCTTTCCACGAGAGGCGACGCCCTGCGCGAGGTCATTGGACGGCTGGCACGCATCGACCGGACCGAACTGGTGGCTCTGGTGGACAGCATCCGAGCCGATCTCGCGGTGGGGCGGGAATTCGCCACAAATGACCCACCTTCGAGCACCTTGTTCGCGGTCAACGCCCTCTATCTGCAGGCCCTGGACGCCTGGGAGGCGGGGATCGGCGGCTACGCCTCGGGGCTTCTCGCCGCGGCCGACGATCCGTCGAGCACCGTTGTCGTCGACAACATTGCCAACTCGCTTGCCGAGCTGCGAGCCGGCGACCGGTTGTACCTGAACCTGGTCGAGGAGATGGAGCGCCAGGACGTTCCGGACTCAGCGGCGCCGATGCCGACGGTGGTGCTGATGCCTGCGAATGGGGAGTTGTTCAGCCTGTCGTCGGCCTATGCCGAGGCCGCTCGCTCGCCAAACAGCGGTCTCGCCCTGCATCCCGGGCTCTCGGTGAGCCAGTTGGTGACCGATCCCCTGTGGGAGGTCGACCCCACCGACGTGGTCGTTCTCCCCTCCACTGACACGGTGACCTTCGAGGTTGTGATCTCGAATCTGGGGAATGTGCTGAGCATGCCCTCGACAGTTCGCCTCGTGCTCACCGGAGGAGCGGAGCCGATCACCCTCGACAAGGAATTCGGGGCCATGCAGCCAGACGCCCAAACTTCGGTCAGATTCGAAGATGTTGCGGTTGAGCCGGGTGGGCAATACCGGGTCACCGCCACCCTCGTCGGGCTGGGCGCTGACATCGACCTGACCGACAACGAGATCTCGGTCGACTTCGTGGTGAACGAGGGCGAAGGCTCCGGGTAGCCAGCCGGTACCATCCGGCGCCCCATGATCGATGCCCGCCTGCTTCGAGAGAACCCGGATCTGATTCGCGAATCGCTGCGACGCCGCGGTTCGACCATCGATCTCGACCGGCTGATCTCACTCGATGCGGCGGTTCGAGCGAAGCGCCAGGAGGCGGAAGGCCTGCGAGCGCGCCAGAAGGAAGCCGGTCGGCTCATAGCAACCCTGGACGGTTCGGAGAAAGAAGCGGCCATCGCGGAGGTTGCCGATCTGGCGACCGAGGTCAAGGACGCCACCGCCGAGGCCGATCGCCTCGCCGCCGAGTTCGATCTCGCCCTGCTCGACGTGCCCAATCTGGTGGCTGTAGACGCCGCGGACGGTCACACCGAGGCTGACAGCGTCGAGATCAAGCGCTTTGGAAATCCCCGTTCTGACGGGCTGGACCACGCCACGCTCGGTGAACGGCTCGACATCATCGACACCGCCCGCGGTGCCAAGGTATCCGGCAGCAGGTTCGGGTACATCAAGGGCCTGGGCGCCATGCTCGAGTTCTCACTGGTGCGATGGGCGATGGATCATCTGGTCGAGGCCGGGTTCACTCCGATGCTCCCGCCGGTTCTGGTTCGGGAGGAGGCGCTGGAGGGGACCGGATTCTTTCCCGAGGCCCGAGAGCAGGTCTACGAGATGCCCAAGGACGAGTTGTTCCTGGTCGGCACCTCGGAAGTCCCCCTCGCCGCCTATCACGGTGACGAGATCCTGGATTCGGACGACCTTCCACTCCGATATGCCGGATTCTCGACCTGTTTTCGCCGCGAGTCCGGCACCTACGGCAAGGACACTGCCGGGATCTTCCGGGTTCACCAGTTCGACAAAGTCGAGATGTTCGTGTTCACCACACCGGACGCTTCCGCCGAGGAGCACGATCGCCTTCTCGGCGTCGAGGAGGCCCTGGTCCAGGAGTTGGAACTGCCCTATCGGGTGGTGAATGTGGCCGCCGGGGATCTGGGGGCCTCTGCCGCCAAGAAGTACGACATCGAGGCCTGGTTCCCGAGTGAGGGGACCTATCGCGAGATCACGTCGTGCTCCAACACCACCGACTACCAGGCCCGTCGCTTGAAGGTCAGGATGAAGACCGACGAAGGCAATCAGGTGCTGCACACATTGAACGGCACGGCGTGCGCCCTGGGGAGGACCATCCTCGCCATCCTGGAGAACCATCAGCGCCCCGACGGGTCGGTGGAGATCCCCGAGGCGCTCCGGCGCTACACCGGATTCGACCTGATCGAGCCGTGAGCGAGGTCTCGGATCCGATCTTCGCCCGGATCGCAGCCCGCTACGACAGGATCAACCGAATTCTCTCCTTTGGCCAGGAGCGGGCCTGGCGCCGACGGGGCATCCAAATGCTCGATCCGGGGACGGTCCTGGATCTGGGTTGTGGGACGGGGGACACCGATTTCGAAGGGCGACGGGTAGTCGGGTTGGACCCGGTCGTGGAGATGCTCTCGTTGAGCCCGGTCACCGAGCGGGTGGTCGGCGTAGGGGAGCATCTTCCGTTCGAGGCGGAGGCCTTCGACGGGGCGTTCAGCGGGTTCGTGTTCCGAAATCTGGCCTCCGTGGACGACACGATGGCGGAGCTACTCAGAGTGCTGCGACCCGGGTGCGCCGCAGTCGTGGTCGACCTCTCGCGACCTCTCAACCCAGCGCTTCGAATGCTGCACCGCCTGGGCTCGGCGATCCTCCTCCCGCTGGTGGGCCTGGTGTTCGCCGGGGCGCCCCGCGAGTACTGGTATCTGCATCGATCGCTGGACTCCCTGCCCCCGCCAGAGACCCTGCTGGCCGGCCACGGACTGGTCCTGGAGGAGGTCTGGAGGATGGGTGTGTTCGGGTTTGTCTATGGGGCGAGGCTGAGGAAGCCGGGGTGACGCCCTCCGCGCCGGACGCGGCGTCGTTGGCCGGGCAGGTGGCCCGCAGGCCGGAGGGCGCCTCTTTGCCGAGCGGTGGGATCGGCGTGCCCAGCCAGGTCCGCGCGCCGTACGGCGGTACTCGGCCTCGAGGCCAAAGTCCGCCGCCGGAAGAGTCAGATCGTGCCCCCGCCGTCGAGGAGGCGCAGACGTCGGTGACGATGGCCGCCGGCTCAGGCCAGGCTGCCCTGCGTCACCCGGGACGGTCCGCTTAGGGCTGCTTCCTTCCGGATCTGACCCGGTTCGCAGTGCCCCGCCGCGCAGGACCCAACCGTCAACGCCACGTATCCACCCTCGAGCCGGCGTCACGCCACCCCTCGGGCGGGGAATTCGGTCCCGCATGTAGAGGATTTCGGGTTCAGGGCACCCCTAGCGCCCCACCTAGCACGATCAGCTGAGAGGCTACCGAGGCCCATCGGGTAGAGCGACATGGACGGGCCTGACGCCTGTTACCTTCGGTCGGCTGATGTCTTCCAACCGGTACGGCCCCAACTTCGGAAAGCTCTTCGCGGCTGCCCTGCTGCAGGAGATTTCCTTCGTCCTCCTGGTCCATTTTCCGGGCTATCTCGACAGTCTGGGCGTGACCGAGTCCCTGATCGGGATCCTCTACGCCGGCGCCGCCTTCCTCGGTCTGGCTGCCCGACCCTTGCTGGGCCGGATTCTCGACCTCACTCACCGAAGGACCGTCTTGCTGGTGACCGGGCTGTTCAACGCGATAGTGGTTCTGCTGCTCGCCACGACAACGGTTTGGGGTCCCTGGCTCTGGGGTCTGTTCCTCGCCCAGCGGGTTCTCCAGATCGCCATGTTCACGACGATTCTCACCTATGCCGCCGACTCGATTCCGCCCGAGCACCGCACCCAGGGGCTGGCGCTGTATGGGCTTTCCGGATTGCTCCCGATCGCGGTTGGTGGGGTCGCCGGTGACCTGGTGATCGACGCCTTTGGTTTCCCGGCGCTGTTCGTTCTGTCAGCCACTGCCGGTGTTGTCTCCTGGCTCCTGGTGTGGAGGCTTCCGGTCCTTCCAGTTCTGGGACGACGGCCCCGGCGTGGCTTCTGGCACTCGCTGGCTCAACGCAACCTGCTTCCCATCTGGTGGGTCACCTTGTTCTTCAGCATCGGCCTCGAGACGGTGTTCACTTTCACCCGGACCTACGTGGACGAGCGTCAGATCGGCTCGACCGGGCTCTTCTTCGGGGTGTATGGCGTCACCGCAGCAACGATGCGGATCCTGGGCGGCGCTCACTACGACCGCGTTCCACAAAGACTCTTTGTCGTGAGTGCTCTTGTCTCCTACGGGCTGAGCCTCACCATGCTCGCCATCGCAGGGTCAGTGCCGTTGTTGATTCTCGCCGCGGTTTTCGGTGGGTTGGCCCATGGAGCGATCTTCCCGATTCTGACCAGTCAGGTCGTGGTGTCGAGCTCGAACCGTCAGAGCGAGGATCGGCAATGGCGATCTTCACCTCGATCTTCGACATCGCTCTCCTGCTCGCCGCGCCGTCAGTCGGCCTTCTGATCGATGGCTTCAACTACAAGGTCGCTTTCGCCTGCGTTGCGATTGCCCTCGGCGCTGGGGGCCACCGTCTACGCGATTTGGGATCGGCGGATAGTCGCTCAGGCCGCTCTGATCTGAGTCAGCGTCGGGCCGAGAAGAAGTCCTCGAGAATCTGCCCGCATTCGGCTGCCAGCACGCCTTCGACCAACTCGATGCGGTGGTTGAGCCTGCGGTCCTGAGGGATGTTGTAGAGGGACCAGGCGGCACCGGCTTTGGGATCCGCTGCGCCGTAGACGATCCGATCGAGCCGGGCGAGCACCGAGGCTCCGGCGCACATCGGGCAAGGCTCCAGAGTGACCACCAGGGTGTGCCCCTCGAGTCGCCACTCGCCGAGCTCCCGAGACCGACGCGAGAGCACCAGCATCTCGGCGTGAGCCGTTGGGTCCGAGAGCTCCTCACGGCGGTTGTGATCGGACCCGACGATGGACCCCTCGTCGTCGAGGAGAACAGCGCCGACCGGGACGTCACCAGCCATTCCAGCTGCGGCAGCCGCCTCGAGAGCGGCGCGCATCGCGGGCTCGTATCCGGAAGGCGATATGGGTTGGGGCACGGTTGCGGATTATCCTTTCTCTGCCTGCCGGTTCCGGCCGGCATCCAGGAGGGATCGCATAGTCTGGTCTAGTGCGCGGCACTGGAAATGCCGTTGGGGGTTTACGCTCCCTCGAGGGTTCAAATCCCTCTCCCTCCGCCACCGACCCTGGAGGGGTCGCATAGTCCGGTCTAGTGCGCGGCACTCGAAATGCCGTAGGGGGCTGACGCCTCCTCGAGGGTTCGAATCCCTCCCCCTCCGCGACCCGTTGTACGTTCTACCCATGGTGCGAAGTAGTGCACGACCTGGAGGGGTGTCCGAGTGGTCTAAGGAGACGGTCTTGAAAACCGTTGGGCCCAATAGGGTCTCGTGGGTTCGAATCCCACCCCCTCCGCAGGCGCCGCTGAGGTGGCGCCGCCACGTGCCTGAGGCCTTAGGCTTAAGGCGGGCCGAGCAGGTGTGCTGGGCCCTTCGGAGAGGTGGCCGAGTGGTCGAAGGCGCTCGCCTGCTAAGCGAGTAGGGGGCGTTAAGCCTCCTCGAGGGTTCAAATCCCTCCCTCTCCGCAAGTTCTTTCACCCGCGACCAGAACACTGTCATACGACGGATGAATCACCTGCCGCTCGATGGCGCCGGCCCCAATCGTCCGAACAGGGGGCAGTGACGACACCACATTTGGAAGGTGTATGGTCCGCGCCCGATGCCGTCCGTAGCCCGACTTTCCACCTCTTTGGTCCTCGCGCTGGTGCTGGTGGCGGCCACTTTCCCACTCATGGTGCTGGCTGACTCCTATGAGAGCACGGTGTCGATTACCAACCCCGATCTGACCAAGGCCTGCGGTCTCGACGTCCTGATGATCCTCGACGAATCCGGTTCGATCGCGTCCTCACATGCGACCGACGAGGTCCAGGACGCCTTCCGTGCCTTTGTCGACTCGCTGAAGAACACCGGGTCCTCTATGTCGACCATCGAGTTCTCCACCGTGGCCCGGCTGCCCTCGATCGGTGGGGTTGCGGCGGGTGAGTACATCACCATCGACGACAGCACCCTGCCCGACTTCGAGGATTACATCGCCAACCGCTACAACCCGAATAGCAAGACCAACTGGGAGGATGCCCTGCGGGTGGGGCGTTATTTCGCCCCGAGGCCAGACTTCGCCATTCCTCATCTCGTTGTTTTCATCACCGATGGCGATCCGACGCAGGTGATTCGCAATGACCGGGTGACCCCGACCGAGTACCGGACCAAGGTGCCTCTGGATGACAACGAGACCACCGATTCCAACGGCGACGCCGGTGCCCGGCCCGCAGTTCCCAATGCCAACGCCCTGAAGGCTGCCGGATCACACATCCTCGCCATCGGCGTGGGTTCTGCTCTTCAGAACGACGATTCGGTTGACCGCCTTGTCTCTGTCTCCGGGCCCAACATCTTCGACGGGACTGGCGACTTCGATATCTCCACGACTGATGTCTATTTGGAAGCAGACTTCGACGAGCTGGCTGACGCTCTCCGCGATGCCGCCTTCCAGCTGTGTGCCCCGTCGGTCACCGTCCGAAAGCTCTACGACCCGACCCCCGATCCGGACAGCCTCGACGATGCCGTTCCCGGGGTTGGCTGGACCATGACGGGGACCGTGCTCTCGGTGCCCGCGCCGAACCTCTTCGACTGGGTGTTGCCCAGTGACCAGGCCGGAGCGGCGACAGCCCCCGACTCGGTCACGGGAGTCACCGATGGTGCCGGATTCGTCACCTTCCAGTGGACGCCGCTCAATCCCGATGGCAACTCTGGATTCCAACTCACTGAGGTATCGGCGGCCAACCCGCCGGACCCGCCCGGTGGCGGCTACTCGAATGTGCCAAGCCAGACGAGGTGTAGCTACCGCACACCGGACACACCGGACACACCCCTCACCATCGGCACCATCGACCCCGACGGCGGGTTCACCATCGACATCCCACCTGAGTCGATCGTCACCTGCACCCTGGTCAACATTGCCGATCCTGCACCAGGAATCGAGATCGAGAAGTCGACCAACGGCACCGATGCCGATTTTGCCCCCGGACCTGTGATCCCGGTTGGTGACCCGGTCACTTGGACCTACCTGGTGACCAACACCGGGAACACGACTCTGAACAACCTCGTCGTAGAGGATTCCGACATCGGCACCGTCACCTGCCCGACCACGATCCCGATCGACCAATCGGTGACCTGCACTGCGACCGGAGTCGCAGTCGCTGGGCAATACGAAAACACCGCCACCGCCACGGCGACCGACACTCACGGCATCACAGTCGACGACGATGATCCCTCGCACTACTTCGGTGCCGCGCCCGGAATCGCCGTCAAGAAGTTCACCAACGGTGCCGACGCCGACACCCCCTTCGGACCCGGGATATTGGTCGGTGACCCGGTGAACTGGACGTATGCCGTTTCACTCGGTGGCGGCAATGTGGCTCTGGAAAACGTGACCCTGGTCGACGATGCAGGGACCCCGTCGGCTCCCGGCGACGACTTCAACCCGACTCTCGACAGCGGCGACGACGGCGATGGGATGCTCGAGATCGGTGAGACCTGGAACTACTCGGCAGTGGGAACAGCGACTCCCGGGCAGTACGAGAACTTCGCCTTCGCGGCCGGCGATCCGGTGGGGCCGAGCACGGTCCAGGTCGTCGACAACGACCCATCGCACTACTACGGGGTGATCAGCTCCATCTCGATCAAGAAGTACACCAACGAAGCCGACGCCGATCTCCCAACGGACCCTGACGTTCCAGTGATCAAGGTCGGCGCTCCGGTGAATTGGACGTATGTCGTCACCAACACCGGCAATGTCCCGATCATCTCGTGGACGGTCACCGACGACATCGAGGGGAACGCATCATGTAGCCGATCGTTCCTAGCGGTCGGGGCGAGTGCGATCTGTCAAATTTCCGGGACAGCGGAGGAAGGGACCTACGCCAACATCGGCACGGTCAATGCCACCGACATCTTGGGCAATCCGATCACTGACAGCGATCCCTCCCACTACATCGGGGTCCAGCCGGCGCTGATCATCGTCAAGACCACAAATGGCCAGGACGCCAACCTCCCGACCGGTCCTTTCATCCCGGTAGGCGGTGTGGTCACCTGGGACTACGTGGTGACCAACATCGGGTCGGCCGATCTCACAGACTTGGTGGTCACCGACCTGAAGATTGGTGGACCGCCTGGGTTGGTCACGTGCGATGACACCGACCTCGCGGCCGGTGCGTCAACCAACTGTCAGGCCACCGGAATCGCTGTCGCCGGGCAATACACCAACCTGGCATCGGCGGTCGCCATCGACCCATTCGGTGACCCGGTCTGGCGCCTCTGACCCGTCCCACTACTTTGGCGCCGACTCCGCGATCACCCTCAAGAAGTACACCAACGGGGTGGACGGCAACGAGCCGAACGGCGCCTTGATCCCGGTTGGTGATCCGGTCGAATGGACCTACGAGATCATCAATCGGGGGAATTCCACCCTCGACAACATCGAGTTGGTCGACGACCAGATCGGGGCTGTCACCTGCCCGGTTACCACTCTGGCGCCGGGTGCGGCAACGACATGCTCTGCGACCGGTGTCGCCGAGCGCGGCCTCTACTCCAATGTGGGAACGGTGACCGCCACGGATCCTCTGGATCAGGTGGTAACTGCAACCGACCCGTCTCACTACTACGGCTTCCTGCTCCAGATCGACATCGAGAAGTACACCAACGGCCAGGACGCCGACACCCCGACCGGTCCTTCGATCCCGGTCGGCGACCCGGTCACCTGGACCTATGTGGTAACCAATCCCGGGGACTTCTACTTCTCGAATGTCGTGGTGACCGACGACCAGGGTGTGACTCCTGTTCTTCCAGGGTGGCGACACCAACGGCGACGGCTTCCTCGATCCAGGTGAGACCTGGACCTATCAGGCGACCGGCGTGGCAGTGGCTGGTCAGTACGAGAACACGGCAACTGTCGAGGGGACGGTCGGCCAGGAGTTGGACAACATCATGACCGACTCGGACCCCTCGCACTACTTCGGCCTCGATGCTTCGATCGACATTCAGAAGACACCGGATGTGGCAGTCGTCGAGATCAATGCGCCACACACCTTCGACATCACCGTGACCAATACCGGCAACGTCACGTTGACCAACGTGGTGGTGACTGACCCGGTCACGCCGTCGTGCGATCGGACCATCGGGACCATGCTTCCCGGAGCCGTTGTGACCTACTCATGCGACGTGGCCCACGTCACCGGGTTCATCAACAACACCGCGTTTGTCGTCGGAACCACTCCTGAAGACTCAACAGTCGAGGATCAGGATTCGGCTGCGGTCACTTTGGTCGGGGCCGGTGGCACTGCGGCACTCGGAGACACCGTGTGGCATGACCTCAACCGGAATGGCGTCCAGGAAGCAGGCGAGCCGGGCATACCCAACGCGCGAGTGACGATCGGATTGGACCCGGACACGGTCACCACGCTGGCGGCCCCGATCGAGATCACCGTGGTCACCGACTCGACTGGCCACTACCTCGCTGGGAACCTGGTCGCCGGTGTCTACACGGTCACCCTCGACCAGTCCTCGGTCCGAGGCACACTGACGACGCCCGGCGCGTATCAGGTGACTTTGAGCACAGGCCAGGTCGACCTCCAATCAGACTTCGGCCTGGCCGACGTGCTGCCCTTCACCGGCATCAACAACATGCAGTTGCTCATCGAGATGGGCATAGCCCTGCTGCTTGTTGGGACGATGCTGGTTGTGGGTTTCCGCGAGGAGGAATCCGGCTAGATCGGTCCTAGGCGTTGTTTTCCTCCACTTTCTTCTTCACGAAGATCAGCGGCAGGATGAGGCCTGCGAGCAACGCACATAGCCAGACGATCACGGTCGCTGCGATCCAGGTGGTGAATCCATCGATCGTCAACCCCTCGTTGATCAGACTGGTGACCAGGAGACCCACGAAGGTAGCAACCAGAGCCACACTGCCTCGCATCGCCCCAGAGCCTTTCAACGTCATCTGCGTGAACAGCGGCGAAACAAGGACCTCGACAAGGGTGAAGAGCAACACGGCCATGATGAACGCCGACCCGCTAAGGGTCATGCCGTCGAGCACGAGGTCGGCTACCCACAGGCCGAGGGCATTGGCAGCTAGGTAGAGAAGGGCTGAGATGAGCCATCGGATCACGGGTGCACTCCTTGGTACGGGATCGTGTTACAGATGCTACGTCGGACGGTTCAACCGATGCGGGCAGCATTGGTCGACTCCAGCCAGAGCCACGTCAAGACCTGAGGGAGTCCATGGCGTTCATCCGACGTTCCTCCTCGGCACGTCTTCTGCGGATGGAACGCAGCCACGCCAGCGAAAGTCGCCACGCCAACCAGCAACAAGGCACCGAGGCCCCACCAGAGCCCCGTCGCCTCGGCCTCAGCTCCTTCTCCATTGCTGACCGCCTCAATGGCAGTGGTGACTGTCGTGGCGGGCTCGGCACTCGTAGGGCCGATCGTCAATGGTCCGACCCAGAACTGCCCCGAGCCCTCGGTGACCAGGTTGACCTCGAGCCGAGTCGGAACCGGTCCTCCGTCGCCCAATTCAAATGGCAAAGAAAACGGTCTCTCCTCGGAGGTGCCGGTCATGGACTGAAGCGGGCCCGGATTCGGCAAGGGTCCGGGTGAAGTATCGACTCCCATCCGGGAGCACGGTCCACATCTCGAAGTAGGCGGTCCCGACGACGTCCTCATGGCGAACGCTGCCGTCGATCT
The DNA here is from genome assembly GCA_963724825.1 of uncultured Acidobacteriota bacterium. GTDB lineage: Bacteria > Actinomycetota > Acidimicrobiia > Spongiisociales > ZC4RG35 > JALYNX01. Next base: position 64,679 of record CAVRWT010000021.1, on the reverse strand, counting down.
GGAACCGCGGCGGCTGCACACCCGGCTCGTCGATCACAACGAGCGGGTAGACGCCCCCCTCATCGACCTCCACGAACAGGTCTCCCTCTACGACCGTCCCGGTGAGGGGCTCGCTCGAGGTCCAATCGATCTCCGACTGTGCCCGGGCCACCAAGGGTGCCGTCACGACGAAGACCACAAGGAGGAGCAGGAGGCCCCAGCGCCGATCACGCATTTTCGGACCTCGATTTCTCATCCAGGTCGGCTCTGTGGGCTTCGACCAGCGTGCGAAAGTGCTTCTCATCGATGGCTCCTTCGGCGAACATTGAGATGAGCTGTGTCTCGAACCTTCCGTTCGGGGCCGCCTCATCGAGGAGCTTGACCTTCTCGATAAGCCGGTCGAGTCTCAGACGCACCGTCGGATATGAGATGCCGTACTCGGCGGCCAAGTCCTTCAGCGTCCCGGAGGCGAGGAGGAACCGCTTCAAGAAGGCGAGATCTTCTACCGAAAGCCGGTCAACCCAGCGATCTGACTCCATGTTTGAATATTCTTAAAGCAGACCTTTGATTTGTCAAGAAGAATATCGATATGTTCTTGAGGTTCGTGGAAAGCAACGCCGGTCAGGCACCGACACAACGCTTGGACTAGATGCAACAGAACAGGGGAGACGCATTTGACTCGATCCCCTTCAGCTGCCCCTGGGTGGTGGTGGCGTATGGGGTAACTCCGCGGTGAACGCGAGGGAAATGAGGGCGAGAATGGCGGCGCCGAGGAGGCCGGCCTTGAGTGACCGAATCTGGGCTGCTTCGTAGTCTTCGACAAGCGCGGCGGTTGTAGCCGCGTCGAGACCGGCCTCTTGCGCGGTGCTAGCTACCTGCTCCGATGAGACGAAGTTGGTGTTGGAGCTCGCCACCTCAGTGATCTGGGTTGAGACCTCTTTGCTGATGCGGGGATCGTTCTGGACCGTCGAAGTGAGCGCCGAGCTCAGTCCAATCAGCACGATCGCGCCGATGAACGCCACTCCCAGCGAGGAGCCGAGCTGCTGGCCCGTGAATTGGAGACCTCCAGCCTCGCTGCGACCGGACTCGTCGACCGCCGACTGGATCACGTTTCCGAGCTGGGAGATCATGAGACCCATCCCGACGCCGAGGACGCTCATGCCAATGGCGAAACCGGTGTTCGCAAGGGTGGGCTGGATGGTTGCGAGCAGGACGAGTACACCTGCAATCGTCGCGACGAGTCCGACCCGGACGATCGTGCGCACAGGGAAGCGGTTCGACAATCTGGCGCCAATCGCCGCGGTTCCGAACATTGTGATGGAGATGGGCAGCATCTTGATGCCCGTCTGGAGAGCGTCAAGCCCGAGAACCAACTGAAGATAGAGCGGTATGACGAAGAAGACGCCCATCAGGATCAGGTTCTGGCTGAAAAGCCCCATGACTCCGGACCGGACCGAAGGGATCCGGGCCAGCGAAAGGTGGACGAGCGGATCGCGGTCGGTCGCTTCGCGGTGGCGTTGCCATGCCACGAAACCCCACAGAATGACACCACCCGCGGCCATGACAAAGATGGTCAGCGAGAAGCCAAAGATCGTTATTGGCGAGTTCTTGGGGTTGAGCCATCCCCAGGTGCTCGATTTGAGCACGCCGTAGACGAACACACCCAAGCCGGCAGCGGAGAGTAGAGAGCCGACGATGTCGAGCTTCGGCTTGGGAGTCGGACCTTCCGCGTCTCTCACTCGTCGGGTCATGATCAGGATGAAGACAGCAAGGAAGACCTCACCGACAAACACGATGCGCCAAGTGACATTGGTCGTCGCCCATCCGCCCACGATCGGACCGACGGCGATCCCCGCACCAGCTACGCCACCAATGATCGCGTAGGCCGCCTTGCGCCGGGGCCCCTCGAAGTTTCCGGCAATCAGCGCGGCGAGAGCGGGGAACACGAGCGCAGCCCCAACGCCTTCGAGCACCGACCATCCAAGGGTGAGGATGGCCACCGACTGCGAAACCGCTGTAAGCGCAGAGCCACACGCGTAGATGATCAAGCCGATGACGAAGGCCCGTCGGCGGCCGATGATGTCGCCGATCTTGGCCCCGGTGAGGATGAGCATCGCCATTACCAGGCAATAGAGAGTGATGACGCCCTGGATCGTGGTGACGGTGGTGTCGAAGTCCTCGACCAGAGCGCTGATCGAGACGTTCATCACGGACTGGTCGAGCACCATGAGGAACTGCGCCGCAGCCAGGGCGACCAGCGCCGACCACCCCTTGGCTGTGACGTTGTTCGTCACACCCACTGTCGCGTCGTCAGACCGGCTCGCGGTCAACTCGGCTGCTCATGATCATGACCGCAACGCCCGTCACTGACTGACCTCGTTTGAGATGAATAGGCGTCGTAAGTCATCTTGCTCATACCGCGTGTCCGCCCGAGGATGCAACGGGTGTTCGCTGGCCCGTCGACGGTAGCAATCTCGTCACCGCCGCCTATCAAGACTTCTGGACGCCGCGTGGTCATGGGTGGCGCATTCAAGCGGCTCAGTAAGGCGATCGTTGGGAGTGGGCTCAAATTACGAGAAGTCGTCAGCCGCGGCCCGCGTGTTGCGTCCTTCGCGAAGGATCGTCACGAGAAGGAAGTAGAGGATCGGGACCGCGAAATACAGAATGACGCTCACCGAGGGCGACGCGGCGGCGACGACCATCGCGAGGGCGTAAACGGCGATGGGAGCTGAAACGAGAAAGTAGCCGAGCCCGTGCCGGGTGCCCTCCGTGGTCCATAGCAAACTGGGACGTCTGATGACGTACCAGTACAGGACGAGTCGCATGACCGATGCCGTGATCACTACGACGCCGTAGAGGTAGATAGCGACCGGCTCGTCGGGGTATTCGCCGAGGACTGACGCGGCGAAGGGAATGATGCTCGCCGGCAGAAGGAACAACAAGTTCAGCCATACGAGGTCCCTATTGACGAAGCGGACCCCGCGAAGAGGTCACGATGCGCAACCCAGTACATGCCCGCGATCAAGAAGCTGATCACCCATGCAATCAGGGTTGGTCGGAGCTCCTCGAAGATCCCTCGCAGTGACTCGCTCGACAGGGAAGGCGGCACCTTGAGCTCTAGGACCAGGATGGTGACGATGATTGCGAACACCCCGTCGCTCAGCGCCAATACTCGGTCGGGGCTGCGGAGCCGCGCCTGCATGCCGTCTACTTGCGTGTCCACTAGGGAAGCGTCAGCGTCTTCGCCAGGTGCGGCGCTGAGCCCGTTTAGATCATCCATGTGCGATGAGTCCGTTCCTTCGACGCGACGGCAGTCTGAGCCGTTTGGGTGCCCGGTCCGCCGGTAACGGCGGTGGCGCAGAGGTGTCGCGGTCTAGCGGTCAGTCGGAAGTCGCCTCGAGCTCGTCGAGCGCGATGTCGATGGCGATCCCGAGGGCCTCGGCGATCGTGCCGGCGGCGGCCACGACTTTCGGGGAGCCGATGATTGGGGCGACTGCGATCAGGACGCTGCGCGCGTCCTCGAGGGTCATCGCAGTTTCAGATGCGGCTGCGATGTTCAATAGGTAAGAGCCGGTGGGTGCGCCAATCGCAGCGAGGGCCGCCAGTCGTACCATCATCAGCTCGCGACTGTCCAGATCAGCCCGCTCCAACGATGCTGCCGTCATGTCCGTCAATGTGTCCAGTAAGAGTCGATCATCACTCATCGTCTGATCCTTCCGTCCTAGTCGCTCCGCCGCCGATCATGGCATGTTCGAGTCGCACGCTGACAGTCATCCTAGGTCCTTCAGCGGACGAGAAACCCGACGACAATTGAACATTAAGGGGTGTCTGATAGCGGCAGCGGCGCTGACCGGGCCAGCCATGCCTTCGATCGTCTGGTCTTCGCTGGAAACCCCTGCGATACTTGGCAATTCCGCGCCCGTAGCTCAATTGGATAGAGCGTCTGACTACGGATCAGGAGGTTGGGTGTTCGAGTCGCCCCGGGCGCGCCTTCATGGTTGACCGTTGCTTTGCTTGCTCTCTTGCCTGAAAGAGATCCGGGAGCGAGTACTCGCTCCCGGATCGGATCCTTACTCGGACCGCGACATGGGGGTTATCCGGCCAGGATCTTGGCCTTCTGTGCCTCGAATTCGGCGTCGGTGAGGACTCCAGCCTCCTTGAGAGCGCCCAAATCCTTGAGCTGTGCCAGCTTGTCGTCGGTGCTGGGGGCGGCGGGTGCCGGCGCCGCGTAGGCCTGCGGCGGGGGAGCAGCCTGCTGCTCCTGATAAGCCTGAGCGTCGGCCTGATCCGCCCACTTGTCGTTCTGCCGACGTGCCACCCGGCCAGAAACTGCCGTCGCCGTACCCGCGACCACCGCGGTGCGGGCCATCGTTCTCATCAATCTCGGCATTTCGATCCTCCTAACTGGCCTCGGCGGCTTCGAGCTCGTCGAGGGTTGCGATCAGGTCGTTGATTGGGATGCGGCCGTATGCCACCAGCCTGGCGCCCGTCTTGCGGAGTGCGGTGGCGAACGGGGCGGCCCAAGAGTTCTCGTAGACCAGGATCGCGGCTGCGGTGCCCGGCTCCATGATGCCTCCGGCCTCCATCTTGTCCTCTTCGTCGATCAGACCCGAGGACGCTCCCTGGAAAACCGCGAGATCCGGATTGCCGTCGAGGTCGAAGTCACCGAGCTCCATCGCAAGGATGTTGCCTTCCATGTCTTTCTGGACGAACGCCAGGTCCAGGATGTGGATCAGGCCTCTATCGACGAGGTCGACCAGGTAGGGGAAGGCCTCTCCGGTGGGAGGAGAGCCGATCGGCCACTCCACTACGAAGTAGTCGACGGGTCCGACTTCGATGTCGTTGTCAGTCACATGTGTCCTTTCGTCTTAGACGTGGGCCTCAGCCCTCCTGGGGATCTTACGCGGGCGGAACCTCGTGTGATCCGGCCCGCCGGCGCTTCCACCAGAAGTCGACGATCGCGCTGAGACGGACTGAGGCTCAGCCTCCGATGATCCCCTCGATATCAGCCGATGGCGTGACGTCCGGAAGACGCAGCATCCGGAACGAGTTCCCGAACCCAATCAACCCGGCTACCAGAGGCACCAGCAACGCGAACTGCAGGGCGATCGGTCGGGCCTCGGTGTTAATCCGAATGATCTCGTCTTGGATCGCCTCGGGCTGCCCCACGAGAAGCTCCTCGAGTTGGGCGTTGCTCATCACTTCGGCGTCTTCTTCGAGCGCCGTTGCCACCTGCTGCTGCTCCTCCGGAGGAAGAACAGTGCTGCTCTCGGACATGTTCACAAAGGTCAAGGAGAGCGCTGCGAGCATGATCCCACCGGCGAAAGCGAGGCCAAAGGAGAGCCCGAACGATCCGGCCGCCGAGTTGACCCCCGCTGCTTCACTGATTCGCTCCCCGGATATCGGGGCCAGCGCGTAGTTGTTCAATTGGGAGACGAGGAGGCCTAGCCCCATGCCCATGATGAAAAGCGGGATGGCCAGCCACCATCCGGTGTCGGTCCGGGGCACGATTGGGATCATCACGATGATCCCAAGGGTGAGCAAGCCGAATCCGGCCCTGATCACGGCCGCCGGCCGCCGTTTGCCCGCCCTCTTTCCGGCCCGAACCGACACCGCGAACATCGTCAAGGAGAGGGGAGCGAGGGTGAGCCCGGTTTGCATCGCGTTGTAGCCGAGCACCATCTGCAGGAAGATCGGTATCACGATCATGGAACCGCCAAGGGCGATCTGTTGCAGCATTTGACCGGTGATTCCAAGCCGAAACATCTTCGATTTCAGGAGGTCGGGGTCGAGCAGCGTCACCTTCCCCTCCCGCTTGCGCCGCACCAGCCATCGGGCCAGGAGCAACAGGCCGATTATCCCGACTGCAATGAGGATCCCGACGGCTTCTCCGCCCTCTTGCCAGACGAGGATCCCCAGGACCACACCTCCCATGCCCACGATTGAGAGGACGGCACCGACCAGGTCGAGTCGTCGGTCTCCGGTGTAGGGAACATCACGCACCATCCCCATCCCAAGCAAGACGATGGCGATGATGACCACCTCGAGCAGGAACCCCACCCGCCAGGACATATAGGTAGTGACGAACCCTCCCAGGAGAGGCCCGAAGGCGGCGGCGATGGCTGCCGAGGCCCCGACGAGGGCGTAGACCCGCTTCTGAGCATCGCCTTCGAAATTGCCGTGGATCAGCGACTGCATCGCCGGAAGCAACAGGGATGCTCCCAGCCCTCCGAGGATCGCCCAGAAGATGATCATGGGTGCCAGGCTGTCGGTGAGGGTCATCGTGAGCGCCCCGATCGCGTAGCCCAGCAAACCCAGGACGTAGGCCCGCTTTCGGCCGATCAGGTCACCGATCTTGCTGCTGATGAGGATGAAGGCGGCCGATACCAGCGCCTCCAATGCGATGGCCGCTTGCACCGCGCTGACCGTGGTACTGAGGTCGCCGACCACCGCCGAGATCGAGACGTTCATCAACGTCGTGTCGACCACGAGGACGAACATGGCCATCGCCAGCAGGATGGCCAGCCGCCGGTTAAAGCTGCCTTCCCCAACGGAGGATGGGTTTGGATCCGACACATCGCTCCTTTGCGTGCGCACGCCCTACCGAACGGAATCGGAGGAGATCGAGTGAATCTAACCCTTCGCCCGATCTCGAAGCGGGTGATCGTTGCAGGTCCGGCTCGAACGGCCAGCACCATCCGAGGAAGGGAGATCGTTCCTCATTGCAGACGTTCCTCAGATTCCGGCAATGGTTTCTAAGTCTGTGTCGCGACAGCTTCTCCGTTCAGCCAGATCGCAATCGTGGCCGGCTGCATGGTCTCCGAGATCACATCAACCCAGCCCTCCACGATGCGGTCCATATCCACCTCGTCCCTGACCAGATTGCTAAAACGGTCGCCGACCCGTCGTGCGTCATACTGGGATCGGTTGAACCTCCGATCCACCGAGTCCTGGATCCGTCGACGCATCGGGTTGAAGAGTGCTGCGACGGCCAGAGTCGACCCGGCAACCACGATGTTGTCACTGTTGGTAGGCAGGAGTGAAGTCAACACGGTGACGATGAGGGCGAATACGGCCGCCAGCGTCCCGGCGACCAGCGTGTACCCAACGGTCCGGGACACGATCCGGTCGATGTCGAAGAGTCGATAGCGAAGCACTGCCACCCCGAACGAGGCCGGGAACAGGATCATCACGAGAAACGCGAAGATCCAGGCCGAGTCCCCCGGGTCGCCGGCGCCCAGGGCGACCGATCCCATGATGTAGATGAAGGTGAGGGCTACCGCGCCCGCCAGAAGGGCGACTCCGAAGACCACCCAGGTGAGCTGAGCTCTCTCGACACCGCTGGCTCGGCGCCGTTTCACGACCAGCGAGATCGAGCCACCCACCAGGATGACGACCATCAGGAGTAGGGCCAGGGTTCCGACCCCGGCGGGGAGGAAGCCGATCGGATTATTGGTCTGCGAAGTCGACTCAGGGCCCCCAAGGGTCTCTGTTAGTGCGCTGGCGACAATCAGGACGGGAAGCGCCCACAGCGTCAGCCGGCCAAGGCGAGCCCATCGACTGTCTCCTTGAGGCCCGTGTCCGGTCGGAAAGGTCAAGGTCAGCGAGGCGAAGAGGGCAAAAACCGTCGTCCAGGCCCAGCTCGACACCCATTGGGCCAATGTCACCGGTAAGCCAGGAATCAAATAGATCCCGTCGGCGAGGACGATGGCCAAACCGAGAGAGGTCAACAACCATCCGGTGAGATGACCATCGTGACGGAAGATGATCAGGCCGCCCATTGCCGCGTAAATCGAGAACGCAAGGCAGGCAAGAAGGACATCGACGCCAGGCCTCACGGGGAGTTGGGCCACCAGTAACGCGGCGCCGGCGGCCACGAGGATCGCGAACTTGAGGAGTCTCACCACGAGATCCTATTGGGGAACCCGTTACGGGATCGTTACTCGTGGCGCGGCGCGCCACCTCTTCCGTAGCTCAGGGACGGCGCATCAGGCTTCGCTGATGCTTGCTCGAAAGCGACCTGATCTGCGCCGGCAGGGGCCCCGAATCGACCTCGTCCCCTACTAGGTAGTCATAGGCATGGGTTCCACACGCCAATCCCTTGGAGATGAGAAACCTGGCCGGTTTCCCGCACTCGCGGCATTTCGGTCCGCTCGTGCCATCTTCGGGTGTGCGAGTGTCCATCTCTCCAGATCGGCAATAAGGGCCTTCGCGCAAGAGGACTAGAAAGGTCACGCACAAAGTGACTAGTCAGAGGGTGGATCGATGAATCCCATTCAAAAGACACTGATGGCGACCGGGAACAAAGTGGCCTCCCGGCTCTACGTGGGCTCGAAGGGCCGCATCGGGGGCTCTGCAAGGGGCGTCCCTGTGCTCGTCTTGACTGTGCCCGGGCGAACGACAGGACAACCGAGAAGCGTCCCCGTTGCCTACTTCGATCACGGCGGCGGATTCCTGGTAGCGGCCACAGCCGGCGGTGCGAAGACCGATCCGGAGTGGATCAAGAATCTCCGTGCCTCGGGCCAGGCCCGGGTCCAGGTGGGTGAGAAGCTTTACGACGTCGATGTCAGGATCGTCGAGGGTGCCGAACGAGACCAGCTCTGGACTGATGTCGTGGTCGAGCGGGCACCCGGCTTTGGCAAGTACGTGGAGAAGTCCGGAGGCCGAGTTATTCCGATCGCCATCCTGACCCCGCGCTCCTGACCGCCTAGTGCTCGGAGCCGACCCTTTCGGCAAGCCGCTCGGCGATCATGATCGTGGAAATGTGAGTGAACCCCGACGGAACCGTGGGCATGATCGAGGCGTCGATCACCGTCAGTCCCTCGGTCCCGTGAACCCGACCCGATGCATCGACCACCGCGCCTTGATCGGGATCCGGGCCCATCGAGCAGGTTCCCACGAAATGGGGGATCGAGTAGCTGTCATTGCGAATCGCCCGGCGAATCGCTTCGGAATCCGTCGCATCTGGGCCGAGTGGACGGCAGATGGCGCGGAGCTCCGGACGGTTCGCCACTTCGAGCGCCACCCCAAAGCCCTCTGCCAGCCGGTCGACGTCGATTTCCTCCACCAGATCGGGCCGATGCACTCGGGGTTGATCCATCGGATCGGCTGAACCAAGCAGCACCTTCCCTCTCGACTTCGGTCTGAGCAGGACCACCTCGACCCCAAAGGCCGGTGGCTCTCCGGGAGATACATACGGGTCCGCCACCCACAGCATTAAGTCCGGTGGCTCGTCTGCCGCCGTCATCTGGCTGTGGAAGGTGGCTATCGAATGGAGAATCGGGGTTTTCGCAGCCTCGCCTGTGAACTCACACTCCAACTCGAAGCTGGGGTGGTCGCCGAAGTTGGCTCCGACGCCAGGGAGGTCAACGAGGATCGGAATGTCGAGCGTGCCCAGATGCTCCGAGAGTCCGATCCCCGAACGCTGCAGGATCGAAGGGCTTCCAAAGACCCCGGCGGAGAGCACCACCTGACCCCCCTCGATGACCGATCCGTCGACCAGCTCCACACCGCGGGCGCGGATCCCCTCGAACAGGATTCGTGCAACCTGGGTCTCCGGATCGAATCGTCAGACTGGGAGGTGTTGCTCCGACCGGGAGGTAGGCGTCGGCGGCGCTCACTCTGGAGCCGTCCCGCGAGCTCATCGGCATCCTCCCCACGCCCACTGCTCCCGGCGCATTGTGGTCCTCGATCGCTGGGAAGCCCAGGGCGGTCATGGCTTCGCTGGCGGCTGACAGCGTGGCGCTGGACGACAAGTCGCGATAACGATTCACCGGGATCGGGCCGCTGTCCCCATGCCAGGGCTGATGCCCGAAGTCGAGGTCGGATTCGATCCTTTTGAAATAGGGGAGGCACTCGTCGAAGCCCCATCCGGGATTCCCTAGATCCTCCCACTCGTCGAAGTCGGCTGGCGACCCGCGGACCACGAACCGGGTCACCCAGGACGTTCCGCCTACGAGCTTGCCCCTCCGCAAAGGAGCGGCAACACCGTTCCGATCGGGCTCGGATTGGAGACCCCAGTGGTGGTCCTTGGGAAAGTCCCATCCATCACGCATCTCGGAAGTCGGCGTCGCCCTCAGGTCGGGACCGGCCTCGAGAAGCAGCACCGATCGGGAGCTCGACTCGGCGAGTCGGGCGGCAGCGACACATCCAGCGGCGCCTGCGCCCACGACAACGACATCAAACGATTCCCTGCTCGCCATCTCGAGGTTGACCCTACGCCGCAAGCGGCCGAAACAGCCCGTGCCGCCTGACGAATGAGGTCGGGCGACCTACTCAAGGTCCCCCCTTTTCGTGGCGATAGAAACACCAGTTCCCCTGATCTAGGAAGACGTGGTATGAAAAGAATCTTGATCGCGCTGTTGGTGGCCGGGGCGGTATTCGGTGCCGTCTTCGGGCTCGCTGCCAGCCTTACTGTCAACACTGACACCCTCGGCGCAGGCAGTGCCACTGTCGCCGCCTGCCAGGCAACCCCGCTGACAGTGACCTATGCAACCTCCTATGTCGCAGGTTCCAGTTACCGGGTCGGCGTCGTGACCGTCACCGGTATGGCTGCCGGGTGCTTCACCAAGCCCTACAAGATCAGTCTCACCGGGACCGCCAACGCTCAGCTCGCCGAAATGACAGGCACCACGCCGGGCTCCGGCACCTCGTTCACCGCCGACTTCAGTGCGGCCAACATCAATGCCGCCAGCGTCCTCGGAGTGCACCTGGTCATCTCGGGTTAGACGTATCGACAGAACCACGCGATGAGACGCTGGTTGATCGGAATGGTGGCCGCGGTCGTGACGATCGTGGCCACCATCGCGCCCGGGATGGCAGCGAACCTGCCCTCCAGCTCCCAGACCCTGGCGGGCGCCAACGCAGCCGTGACGTCGTGTGACACCGATGGGGTGACCGTCGTCCGCACCCTTTCCGGGACGAACGTCGTCTCAGTCACCTTCTCCAACATCGCCGCCGCCTGTGGCAACGGGGCGCTGTCGATGACCCTGAGCAACGGGTCGACCAGTGTCAGCGCCACGGCCGTGGTTCCCGCCGGCGGCGGCTCGATCGTGGTGACGCCGGCGACTCCGATTGCGGCCGCCAATGCCATGACCACCGATCTCACGATTGTCGGGTGCCTGAGATGTCGGCTTCGCCCGCGACGACTCACCTCACCTGGCCGATGATTGGTGTCTTGCTCCTCGCTTTGCTGCCTACCGCTGCATCGGCGGCACCGATCACCCTCACCGCGAAGACGCTCGCCGTCTACCGCACCTGCACTCTCACCGCCTGGGCCGCGGGATCGACCACGGTCGCCGATTCCTGGGTCAACCACAACAACCTGACTCAGAACAACGGCACCGGCACCTTCATGGACGTCCAATCGGCCGGTGCCACCACCAATCGACGGGCTTTCATTCGATTCGACCTAACTCAGTGCAGTCCCGTCCATCCCATCGAGCGCCACTGTCATCTCGGGAACCCTGCGTCTCTACGCATCGGCGATACCTGCTGTCTGTCGCACTCAGGACATCTTTCGGGTGACCTTCGCCTGGACCGAGGCCGGCGTCACCTGGAACACCCAGCCCGTTGGTTGGAACGCCGCCAACCAGCCGGCGAGTGGTTCTCGCACCTCGTTCATCACGGTCGGGCCCGGATGTCAGAACACCGCAGTCGGATACGTCAACGGATGGGACGTGACGTCAGATGTCAGCGCCTTTGTCTCTGGCGCTGCCACCAACAACGGCTGGATGATCCGAGACGATGTCGAAGCGTCGGGGACCGCCCGCAACGTCCGCTACTCGTCGAAGAATCTCGCCAACCTGGCTCAGGCCCCCCAACTCACCGTGACGTTCCGCCCATGACCAGGGTCGCTGTCTCCGCTCCTGTCATCTCTCCGTACGGCCAAGCGGGCCGGCCCATCGGTACGGACGGTCATGGTGTGGCTGTTGACTCTGGTCCTCGCAGCAGGGTGGTTTGCCTTCCTGCGGCCGACGATCTGGGGCGGGCCACTCACCTATGTCGTGATCAGAGGGACCAGCATGCGCCCCACCTATGAACCGGGAGACCTGGTGTTGGTGCGACGCGAGGCAGCGTACGGGCCAGGGGACATCGTCGCCTACCGGGTGCCCGACGATGACATCGACTCCGACCTGATCTTGATCCATCGGATCATCGGGGGATCGGGTGAGGAAGGATTCACCCTCCTCGGCGACAACAACCCGGAGGAGGACCTCTGGTATCCGAAGGACTCAGACATCGTCGGCCGCCCGGTATTTCACCTTCCCTCGGTCGGCCTGGTCCTGACGTTCCTCCGGGCTCCATTGGTATTGGCCAGCCTTGCTGCGGGTGTGGCGGTGTCGATGGTGCTGGTGCCCAAGTCGACAGGAGACGGGCTCGGCGAAGGCGACGGCCGAGGCTTCTGGCCGCCACGTTCGACGTCGTCGGATCTGGAAACTGAGTCTGGCTACTCGCCACGGGGCACACGTCCAAGGCTGATCCCTGGCCTTTGGCCGTGGCCTCAGGGCCAGATGAGGTCGGCCCCTCCCTTGGCAAGCAGAGCCTCGACGTCGGCCTGGATCTCGCCCGAATCGATCTTCTGCGCGAGGTACTTGCCAGGGCATGAGGTGGCGGCGTAATCCCGGTGCCCGGCGATGGTCGACGGTGACACGCCGTAATGCTCGGCGGCCCAAGCGAGCACTTTGACCAATGAATCGAGCTGGGCATCGGTGGGGTGCTCGACTTCGAAGTTGCCCTCGACCACAACCAGGAAATGACCGGTGGTGTCATAACTGGTCCCGGTGTCTCCCCGATAGGCCGGGTCCCTGCCCTCGTACACCTTCCCATCGACTCCGATCAGCACGTGATAGGCGATGTCGGGCCACCCCTGGCCGGACATGTGCCAGTCCTGCCAGCCCCGAAACTGTGCGGGGCCGGTCGCACCCACCTGATCGCCGGCGTGATGGATGGTCAGCCTGGTAATGGTGTGGGGGACCATGCGATCGAGCTGGGGTGGGCGGGCGCCCCACTCAGACCGTGACACCACGGACACGACCGGTACCGGCCGGGGCGGGGGGCGGTTGGCGGTGAGCCCGAGGGCACGGGTCAGGAATGTCGCCATTTGGTCTCGCGCCACGATCTGATCCGGGCAGAAGCGATCGTTCGCCGGCGGGTTGCACCCAAGGGTGACCCCGGCCGCGGCAATCCGGTTGATCGCATCCTCGAACAGGTGCCCGTTGTCGTCGATGAAGCGGTTTTCGGCCGTCGCCGGGTAGCCAAAGGCACGGGTGAGCATCGCCGCCATCTCGCCGCGGGTCATCTCCCTGTCGGGACAGAAATGATTGTTCGCCGGCGGGTTGCATCCGAGGGTGATGCCGGCCGAGGCCAGTGAGTTGATGGCATTCTCGAAGACGATGCCGGCGTCATCAGTGAAGTAGTCCTGTGGGGCGGCCGGTAGGTGAAGCGCCCTCGAGATGAAGGCGGCCATTTGGCCCCGGGTGACATGGTCGCCCGGGCAATAGCGGTTGTTGGCCGGAGGGTTGCAGCCGGCGGTGATGCCTTCGGCGGCGATGGCCTCGATGCCGCCCTCATGGACGTTCCCGTCGTCGTCGATGAACGTGCCCCCAGGGGGCAGCAACGCGAGGGCGAGCGTCATGGTGAGGGCGATCAGACCCAAGGGCATCCCTTCTCCGGATGGCGGACGGCGAGCGTAACCATCGACAGGGGCTCAACCGGGCCGTCGCGGACCCTTCACATCGGTGAAACAAGTTTGAAACACGACTCTGAGAGCGTTCCAACGTGGAAGTGGCCGTTATCCGTTGGCCGGGTGAGAAGGAGAAGCGAGCCTCGATGCTGGCCTCCAAACAGCCCCATCTGCTGCTGGTCGAATCCGGGCCGCCACCTATCGACGTGTCTCTCCTCGAGGATTGGATCCGTATTCCCGCTCCCGCGGTCGATATCGAAGCCCGCCTCGAGTCACTGCGGCGCCGTTCGACTCAAACCGAACCGTCTGAATCGGGCAACCCTGGTCCGCGTCTCGGGGCCGACGGAATCCTGCGATTCCGGGATGGCTGGGTGTCCCTGTCGCCTCTCGAGGTCCGACTGGTCTCCGCCCTTCTGGCACGACCCGATGCGGTGGTCACCCGCCAGGCCCTCATCGAGTCGGGATGGCCACAGGTCGGAGAGGGCCGTACCAACCCGAGGCGCAACACTTTGGACGCCCACATGCTCCGTCTCCGCCAGCGGCTTCCCGCGGTGGGTCTCACCGTGCGGACCATCAGATCCCGTGGATACATGCTGGAGCAGCTCACCGCCAGCTTGTAAGAAAGCTGTCATCTGACTGATCCAGACTCGTAATACTGCGTTTCAAGACGATTAACAGCCCTTTCTTACGCTCGTTGACACCATCGCAACCAGATAAGGGAGGACCTTCGATGAGACCGAAACGCCGGGTCAGGAAGTTGGCGACCCTCGCCAGCCTGATTGGCCTGATGGTTGTGGGCATGGCTGCACCGGCCATGGCCCAGGATGCCGACCCGGTGACCGCGATGGGCCAGCAGCTCAACCTGCTGTGGATCGTGATCGGGGCGGTGCTGGTCATCTTCATGCAGGCCGGGTTCGCGTTGGTGGAGACCGGGTTTTCCAGGGCCAAGCACGCGGCGCACGTGGTTTCGACCAACTTCGCCATCTTCGGGATTGGGTTCGTTGCCTACTTCCTGGTCGGGTATGCCTTCATGTTCGGTGGGTTCTCCTATGTGCTTCCCGGATTCGACTTCGGGTACGACACCGCGCTCGGGCGGTCCGCTGATCGGATCCGGCGACTGGACCTTCCTCTGGCAGGGCGGTTTCGCACTGCAAGGTGCGATCACTCCGGCAGTGCTCGGCTTCTTCCTCTACATGGCGGCGTTCATGGACACGACGGCGACCATCCCGACCGGTTCGATGGCGGAGCGCTGGAAGTGGCGGAGCTTTGTCGGTTGGGGCCTGTTCTGCGGCGCGATCTACTACCCGCTCTTTGGCGCCTGGACCTGGGGCGGAGGTTGGTTGAACAAACTGTGGAGCTCGATGGGATGGGGCGTCGGCTACGCCGACTTCGCCGGATCCGGCATAGTGCACGCTGTCGGTGGCGCGGCTGCCTTGGCAGGCGCCCTCGTGCTCGGACCCCGGATCGGCAAGTTCCGGGCCGACGGGAAGGCAAACACACTCGCCCGGCCACCACATCCCGATGGCGGCGCTGGGGACCTTCATCCTTCTCTTCGGATGGTTCGGATTCAATGCCGCGTCGACCTTTGCCGCGACCGACGTCCAATTCGCGACAGTTGCAGCGAACACTGCAATCGCCGCTGCCTTTGGTGCGGTGGTCTTCGATGTTGTACTGCATGTACTTCAGGGGGAAGAAGCCCGATCCCGGGATGATGATGAACGGCATGCTGGCGGGGTTGGTGGCGATAACCGCTCCCTGTGCCTTCGTCACTCCTGGCTGGTCAGCGGTGATCGGGATCATCGCCGGTGTCCTGGTGGTCGAGGCGATTCTCTTCATCGAGAAGCGGGGCATCGATGACGTGGTCGGCGCCATCGCAGTCCATGGCGTCTGTGGCACTTTTGGGGTGCTGGCAGTCGGCATCTTCCCCGATGGCAGCTATGGCGCCGGATGGAACGGTGCCGTCGACAGCGCCGGCGAGCCGGTGGAGATGCTCGGGCTGATCTACGGCGGCACCGGCCAGTTCCTGGCCCAGTTGGCCGGGGTGGTCGTGATCTGGACCGTCATGTTCGGGCTTGCCTACACCTTCTTCAAGATCCAGAACAGCTTGACCAAGGGTGGGATCAGGGTGTCCGAAGAGGAGGAGTTGTTGGGCGTTGACATCCCGGAAATGGGTGTCCTCGCCTACCCGGAATTCACCGGCCCGGCGATCGAGGCCGACGAGGAACCGGTTTCCAGCTCAGCCTGAGGAAGCAAATCGATGACTTGAAGGAGGGCGGGGAATCCCCGCCCTCCTTCAATTTCAGGGCCCATCCGTATTCGCGACTCCTGAATCAGCGATCTTGGTGAGCCCTCGGGGGGAAGGCTCATCCACCACATCCGCCATGCTGAGATGTTCTGCCTCGGAGCCGGCCACGCTTCGACCATATCGGGTGGCAAAGGGGCGAGCAGTCACCCCATGGGCCAGTATCGAGAGCAGGATCGTCCAGGACGCCACTTCGATCAGCCAATGGGACTCCAGCCCGCCTCCTTCGAGCGATTCGAAGGCGAGCAGGGTGAACACCACTGAGGCCAAGCCTCTGGGGCCGAACCAGCCCATGAAGGCCACCGACGCAGGACGGAGCCCGGTCCCGATGAGGGCGAGGGCGACCGGCACCATTCGGATCACCGTGAGGCTGAGCACTGCGTAGAGCACTGCCATCGGATGTATCTCCTGGGTCAGGAGAGGACCGACCAGTAACGCGCCGAACAGAGCCCACACGAGAAACGAAAGGAACAAGGCCCAGGTCTTCGGTGCACTGTGGTGGCTTCCGCCAGTTCCCCCTTGGTTGCCGCCGCGAAGATGATCCCGCCGGCAAATGCCGCCACGAAGCCATTCCCGCCGACGGCTAGCGAACCGGTGTAGGCAAGCAGGGCGGTTGCTAGAACAGCGAGCCGCTCTGAGAGATCAGACGTCCACCGACGGCGGCGGGCCGCCACGACAAGTCGCCCGACGCCGATCCCGATCACGATGGCGGTCAGGATTGCCACCCCAAGCTCGGTGAGGGCATCTGCGACCCAGTCGACCGCACCGGTGGCGACCTCGCTCATCACGATCGCGAGGAAGACGGCGACGAATGGCGTGGCTAGCCCGTCATTGAGGCCGCTTTCGATGTTCAGTGCCCGCCGGATCCGGGCTGGAACGGACCGATCAGAGAAGATGCCGAGCCCCAACGCTGCGTCCGTGGGGGCAAGGATGCTGCCGACGAGGGCCGCGGCCGCCCAGGTCAACTCGGGGGCGAGCCATCCCGCGGCCAGGGTGCCCGCGATGACGGTGAGTGGGAACCCGATCAAGAGCAACCGCGACGGAAGCGAAGGATCGAGCCGAACCTCCTTCCACCGCAGTGTCGACGCATCGGCAAACAAGAGGATGGCGAGGGTCACCTCCGCCGTGAGCTTGACCGCCTCGGGGTTGGAGGCGACCTCGAAGACACCGGCGCCATCGGGCCCGATCAGGGCACCGGCGGCCACGAACACCATCGGCGCCGTGATCGACCATCGCTCCAGGCGAGCGGCCACCAGCGAGTAGCAGACAAACACCGCCGCGAGGATCGCAATGCCGATCATGCGTTACCGCCCTCGGAAAGAGATTTCCCTGGCCTCAATCTGGGGGCGATGCTATGCCAGCGCCGTGTGGCTAGGCGGGCCAGATCTTGCGCCCGCCGCCCGGAGGGACCACCGAATTGACCGCTGCCATCTCCGCAGCTGAAAGCGGCGGTCGGCGCCCGGCGGCGGTGTTCGACTCGGCCTGGCGGCGATTGCGGGCGCCGGGGATGACCGTGCTCACCGCCGGGTGGTTGGTCACGAATCGGAGTGCGAACTGGGCCATGGTGTCCCCATCCGGGACGATGGCGCGTAGACCGGTCACTGTGTCGAGGTCGGCCAGAAACTGCTCGTTTTCCTCAGGATCCTCGATCCAGGCTCTCCGGAAGTCACCGGCCGGAAAGGTGTCTGTTGTCGAGAACTTGTCGGTGAGGAGCCCCATCGCCAGCGGGCCGCGCACGATGACGCCGATCCCGTTCTCCTGGCAGTAGGGGAGAATCTCGCTCTCGGGTATGCGGTTGAGGATGGAATAGTCGATCTGCAGGGCGTGGCAATCGCCGGCGGCGTCGAATCGCTTCAGGTGGGCGAGCTCTCCTGTGCTCACCCCCCAGGCCCTCACCTTTCCTGACTCCTCGAGCAGTCTGAATCCTTCGATGAAGACGTCGGTGTTGGGCTCTTCTGCATGGATGTGGCACTGGATCAGGTCGACGTGGTCGGTCTCGAGGCGTCGCAGCGAGTCCTCGACCCCGGCCACCAGTTTGTCGACGGTGTCGTATTGGGACCGGAAGGCAGCATGGTCGAAACCGTTCCAGCCGATCTTGGTGGCGACCACGAAGTCAGAGCGTCTTCCCTTCATCGCCCGGCCCAGCAGCTCCTCTGAATGCCCGTCCCCGTACTGATCCGCAGTGTCGAAGAAGTCGACTCCAGCTTCGAGCGCGGCCTCGATCGCATCGAGGATGTCGTTGTCATCGCCCGGTCCCCAGTCACCGTTGGGCACGGGCCAGAGCCCGATGCCAACCTCGGTGACCTCGATGCCGCTCCTGACGCCGAGCGGGCGACGACGCAGCGATTCCTCGTGATTCGTCATCTTTCCACCTCGGTCTAAACCATAGACCGTCAGGTTCTCCCTCAGGTTGACCCGGAATGCGACCGATTATTCAAGGATGGCCTGGTTTTCCGCGCTCGTGTTGGCGGTGTTGTTGGCTCTGCCTCCGGGTGGCTCGTTTGTGGATGATGACGGGAATGTCCATGAGGGTGGGATCGAGGCGATCGCGGCGGCGGGGATCACCAAGGGTTGTAACCCTCCTGCGAATGACCGGTATTGCCCTTCGCGGAGTGTGACCCGGGGGGAGATGGCGGTGTTCTTGTCCCGGGCGTTGGGTTTGGCGGCGACTTCTCAGAACTTCTTCACCGACGACAACGGCCACATTTTCGAGGGTGGGATCAACCGGTTGGCGGCGGCGGGGATCACTCAGGGTTGTAACCCTCCTGCGAACAACCGGTTCTGTCCCGACCGGGAGATGACCCGGGGGGAGATGGCGGCGATGCTGGTCCGGGCGTTCCACTATCCGGCTTCGTCTCAGAACTTCTTCACCGACGACAACGGCCACATTTTCGAGGGTGCGATCAACCGGTTGGCGGCGGCGGGGATCACTGCTGGGTGTAATCCACCGGCGAACAACCGGTTCTGTCCCGACCAGAAGATCAAACGGGACCAGATGGCCACTTTCCTCACCCGAGCCCTCCACCTCACCCCCAACAAACCACCGGCCCGGCTTCTACCGCTTCCCGGGAATCCCGACGGTGACTCCCCGGTGCCAACCGCGGCACGGGCGGTCGACACTTCGAGCCCTGATCACGTGATTGGCAATGGCACCCCGCAAAGCTGCACCTCGCAGGCTGTGGTCAGTGCCGTGGCTCAGGGCGGGATCATCACTTTCAACTGTGGGCCGAACCCGGTCACCATCGTGATGGCTGCCACCGCCAAGGTTGTCAACAACACCGGGCCCGAGATAGTCATCGATGGTGGGGGCAAGGTCACCCTCAGCGGAGGGGGCAGCCGGCGCATCCTGTACATGAACACCTGCGACCCGGCACAGATCTGGACCACGGACCACTGTCAGAATCAGGACCATCCTCGCCTCACCGTGCAGAACCTGGCGTTCGTCGATGGCTATCAGCCCGGAATCACCAACACCGACGGTGGAGGGGCGATCTTCGTGCGAGGCGGGCGGTTCAAGATCGTCAACTCGGTGTTCGTGCGGAATGAATGCGCCCCGAGCGGACCCGATGTCGGCGGCGCCTCAGTCCGGGTCTTCAGCCAGTACAACAACCAACCAGTCTTCGTGGTCAACAGCACATTCGGGGGCGGTCCCAGCTTCACCAACACCTGCTCCAACGCCGGCGGGATCAGCAGCATCGGGGTGTCTTGGACTGTCATCAACAGTCTCTTCACCTACAACGAGACGACGGGCTACGGAGCCAATCCCGCGCAGGGAGGGACGCCTGGGGGCGGGAGTGGGGCAGCGATCTACATGGACGGCAACGAGATCACCCTTCGGGTCCAGGGGAGTCGGTTCGAGCACAACCATGCCCGCGAGGGCGGCGGCGCCATCTTCTTCGTCAGCAACAATCTGACCGGCCATCTGATAATCGAGGACTCAGTCCTGCAGGCCAACCCCAGCGACCAGTTCGAGACCATGCCCGGGATCTTCTATCTCGGCGACGGCCCGATCCAGGTGAGCAACTCGGTGATCCAGGACTGATGTTCAGATTCCCGGCCCTCGTGTTGGCGGTGTTGTTGGCTCTGCCTCCGGGTGGCTCGTTTGTGGATGATGACGGGAATGTCCATGAGGGTGGGATCGAGGCGATCGCGGCGGCGGGGATCACCAAGGGTTGTAACCCTCCTGCGAATGACCGGTATTGCCCTTCGCGGAGTGTGACCCGGGGGGAGATGGCGGTGTTCTTGTCCCGGGCGTTGGGTTTGGCGGCGACTTCTCAGAACTTCTTCACCGACGACAACGGCCACATTTTCGAGGGTGGGATCAACCGGTTGGCGGCGGCGGGGATCACTCAGGGTTGTAACCCTCCTGCGAACAACCGGTTCTGTCCCGACCGGGAGATGACCCGGGGGGAGATGGCGGCGATGCTGGTCCGGGCGTTCCACTATCCGGCTTCGTCTCAGAACTTCTTCACCGACGACAACGGCCACATTTTCGAGGGTGCGATCAACCGGTTGGCGGCGGCGGGGATCACTGCTGGGTGTAATCCACCGGCGAACAACCGGTTCTGTCCCGACCAGAAGATCAAACGGGACCAGATGGCCACTTTCCTCACCCGAGCCCTCCACCTCACCCCCAACAAACCACCAGCCCGGTGCCCCACCCTGCCCGCCGACGACATCTGGAACACCCGGGTCGACAGCCTCCCCGTTCACGCCCGCTCTGCCGCCTACGTGGCTGCGATTGGCAACTCGGCCACCTTCCATGCCGACTTCGGCTCTGGAGTTTGGCCCCCTGGTTCAAACAGCCCAATCGGCATCCCCTACGTCGAGGTGCCTGCGGGAACTCCGGCGCTGACGATCCACTACACCAGCTATGGAAACGAGTCCGACCCCGGCCCGTTCCCGATACCGACCAACACTCCAGTGGAGGGTGGCCCCGACTCCGGCGGCGACCGTCATGTGATCGTGGTCGATCGCTTCCGGTGTGAGCTCTTCGAGTTGTTCTCGGCCTATCCGGGCCCGGGCAACTCATGGACCGCCGCCTCCGGTGCCCGCTATGAGCTCGATTCGTCAGACTTGCGTCAGGATGGCTGGACCTCCGCCGACGCCGCCGGCCTTCCCATCTTTCCTGGCCTGGTCCGATATGACGAGGTGGCGTCGGGCCACATCGGTCACGCCATTCGGTTCACTGCCCCCGACACCCAGGCGGCCCACGTTTGGCCGGCTCGCCACGATGCTTCTGACCTGACCAGTCAGTCCTACCCACCGATGGGACAGCGATTCAGGCTCAAGGCGAGTTTCGACATCTCCGGCTTCTCCCCTCAGGTGAGGGTGATCCTCCAGGCATTCAAGGAGTACGGGATCATCCTCGCCGACAACGGATCGCCCTGGTACATCTCGGGCGCGCCCGACTCGAGGTGGGACAACGACATCCTCCACGAGCTCGATCAACTCCATGGCTCCGCCTTCGAGGCGGTCAACGTGTCGTCACTCATGGTCGATCCCGACTCCGGACAAGCTCAGCCCTGACCTTTTCGATAGGTTTGAGGCCTGTCGTCTGGAGGTGATGCTGATGAGGCGTTGGTGGGTTGCGGCCGCTGTGCTCAGCATGACGCTGGCAGCATGCGGGCCTTCGGGATCGGGCAACATCGTGAGCGACGAGCGAGACGTCGGAGCCTTCGAC
Organism: uncultured Acidobacteriota bacterium; assembly: GCA_963724825.1. Lineage (GTDB taxonomy): Bacteria > Actinomycetota > Acidimicrobiia > Spongiisociales > ZC4RG35 > JALYNX01. The sequence goes on along the minus strand of CAVRWT010000021.1, from coordinate 43,031 downwards.
AGCATCGAGGTGTCCGGTGGGATCGCCCTCCGGCTGAATGTCGACCCGTCGGCAACGGCATCGGTCACCGTGGACTACGACGACAACATCATCGACTCGATCGTCACCGAGGTCGACGGCACCACGCTCCAAGATCGAGAGCAAGGGGTCCTACAACACCATCGGGGGCGAAGATCGCTATGTCGAGGTGATCGTGCCCACGCTCCTCGGGCTCACCGCCTCAGGAGGCGCCGACGCGATCGGAGAAGGGGCGCTTGATGTACTGGATGTGAATGCGAGCGGTGGTGCCAACGTCGACCTGGCCCTGCTCCCGGTGGGAGACATGACGCTCGAGGCGTCGGGCGGGGCGAATGTTGTCGTGAACGTGACCGACGCGATCACGGGTACCGCCTCCGGAGGCGCCGATGTCGTGGTCCAGGGCGATCCGCCGCTACAGAACATCGATGTGAGCGGCGGCGCCGACCTGAGCAATGGCTGACGGTTGACCGGGCAACCTGGCTTTTCCATCGTTCCACCCACCGTCTCTGCGGAATGGGCCGATTACTACGGGAGACTGCCCGACCCCGCCAGCCTTCCGCTGCTGCCCGCTCCCGGAGACTTCGAGGCCTGGAAGGAGCGCAATGCTCAGGCCGAGGCCGAACGACTGGCGGCCGGGTTTGGGGATCCAGGCCCGGGGTTGAAGGTCGTCGAGGGTGTGATCGGCGGGGTCCCGGTCCTCGACATCAGGCCCGAGGATCGGATCGAAGACGGACGCACCCTGCTCTATACCCATGGCGGGGGGTACGTGGCCTTCACCGCCCGATCCACGATCGGCAATCCGGCGCGGGTCGCCAGGGCATCGGGGCTTCGTGTCGTTTCGATCGACTACACGCTGGCTCCGTTCGCCAGATGGCAGGAGATAACCGATCAAGTAATCGCCGTGTTTCAGGGTCTTACGGAGGAGGGTTCTACCCTCGGCGAGCTCGCCATCTTTGGCGACTCTGCGGGAGGCTCGCTCGCAGCGGGGTCGCTCCTGAAGATGCGCGACATGGGGCTCGGCATGCCCGCGGCACTGGTGATGTGGTCTCCTTGGTCGGACATCACCGATCGGGGCGACACCTACCGGACTCTTGCCGATGTGGAAGGCAGCTACCTCTATGACCTTCATCTGAAGCCGGCAGCCGATGCCTACGCCGACGCCGCCGATCAGATGAACCCATACGTCTCACCGGTCTACGGGGACTACTCGAAGGGATTCCCTCCGACCCTGATCCAAGGTGGGACCAGGGAGATCTTTCTCAGCAACTTCATCCGCCACTACCAGGCGATCGAAGCCGGCTTGGGGAGAGGTCAAGCTCGACTTGTACGAGGGAATGCCTCATGGGTTCCAGAACAAGATGACCGAGTCGCCCGAAGCCCGCTTGGCAGTTCAGAAGACGGTCGACTTCGTCACCGCCCGCCTGGCGCCGAGCTAGCGAAGGGCGGCCTCGGCCAGCTCCGACATGCTGAAGAAGGTGAAGTTCGGCTCAGAGAAGTCGTCGACCGGGGCCGTCGCCCCCCAGTCTCCGCCCTCGGAGAGCCGCTGCCGGTCGATCCAAGCCGTGGCCAGGCCGAGGCGCTGGGCGGGCACGTGGTCGTGATAGAGACTCTGTGCCACGTGGAGGACGTTCTCAGGCCCGACGCCGAGGTCGGCCTGAAGATGATCGAGCAGGTACTGGAAGTTTCGCGGATCGGGTTTGTAGGAACCGATGTCCTCCGCGGTGTAGACCGCGTCGAAGTCGGCTTCGAGCCTGACGTTGGAGGCGGCGAAGCCGGCGCGATCGACATTGGAGAGGATCACGAGCCGGTACCGCGATCCGAGGTCCCGCAGGGCGGCTGCGCTGTCCGCGAAAGCCGGCCAGAGGGGGACGGATTCCCCGAAGCTTCGATCCAGTTCGGGGTCGGTCTCGAGTTGGAGATGCTCGGCAAGATCGCGGTGGACGGCTGCGAGGACCTCTGGGTAGGGCTGTTCGGGGCTGGCAGCTTCCCGCTGGCTCTCCGACAGGGCGAAGACTTCGAGTGCCAAGGATCTGGGCAGGTCGAGGGCGTCATTGCGCCCGAGTAGCGGCTGCAGCGCCTGCCAGATTCCGGATTCCCAATCGATGAGCGTGCCATAACAGTCGAAGGTCATGGTCGTGTAGTCGGCAAGGGGTCGGGGCAAGGTCAGGTCCTCAGATCAGCCGTCCGGCATGCTCGAAGAGAGGCGCTCCGTCGAGAATTCGTTGTGGGCCGAGACGGGAGAGATCGAGTTGATGCCGCTGGCGAAGTATCGATTCGGCGAGAAAGCGCCCGACCGCCGGTGCCTGTTGGAAGCCGTGCCCGGAGAACCCTGACACGACATACAGCCCTGATATCAGCGGCCACTCGCCGATGATTGCGTTGCCGTCAAAGGTGTTCACGTCGTAGAGACCGGCCCAGGAGCGTTCGACACGGAGACTGTCGAAGGCCGGCAGGATAGTTGACCAACTCCGGCCACATCAGATCCATGAAGCGGTCGTGGCTGGCGGGGCGAAACTCGAACCCGACAGGATCGGTTGGCTGTGACCATCCCATCAGCCATGTCGCCTCCCCCTCGGGTATCGCATACAGGCCAGAGGGCAGAAAGACACTGGGCAAACCGGCTGTCGGCACCGTGGTCGAGACCACATAGACCGTGCGCATCACCGGGATCACCGGGATCTCGACTCCGATCCCGGAGAGGAGGCCTGGGGCCCAGGCGCCGGCCGCGTTGACCACGACCTCGGAGCGGGCGGCCTCGCCTGAGCGGAGCGTGGCCCCGGCGGCCCTGTCGTGAGCGACCTCGAGGGATGTGACCTCGTCGTCGATGTAGACCGCTCCCAACTCGATTGCCTTGTTTCGAAAGCCGCGAAGGACCGCACTGGGGTCGACCGACCCGTCTCGTCTTCCCAGGGTGCCTCCGAGGAGCAGCTCGGAGCTCAACGCGGGGTAGGAGGCGGCCACGGCCTCCATGTCCAGCCATTCGACATCGCAACGCCAGGCCTCGCTGGAGCTCGAGGCCGGCATGTGCCGCGGCCTCGCAGGACTCGTCGACCATGAAGAGATTGCCCTGATGCCGGGCCCCGACCTCGGGGCGATAGGTGGGAGTGGCCATGTCGTCGGCGAAGGTGTCGAGAACCTCCATCGTGTATTGGGAGATCCGAACGTTCTCCGCGAGGTTGAACTGGATGCGGACGTTGCCATCGGAGAGCACGGTCGAGGCCCGCTGATAGCTGGAGTCCTTCTCGATGACACCAACCGCCAGGGAAGGGTCGGCAGTCATGAGGTGATAGGCAGTGGCGGAGCCCATCACCCCGCCCCCCACGATCAAGACGTCATACGACATGGGCCCAGGCTAAAGCGCGCCCACGTTGTCCGTGTCGGGGCCGATGTAACGTCGGCTCGTGGAATTCGTCTTGGTTCACGGGGCCTATCACGGTTCCTGGTGTTGGGATCTGGTCGAGGCCGAGCTCATGTCGCGGGGCCATCGGGTGGTGACGATGGATCTTCCAATTGGCGACCCGGACGCGGTCTCCTCGTTTACCGGGACACCGTGCTCGAAGCGGCGAGTGAGCTGGAAGCGCCGGTGGTGGTCGGTCATTCGATGGCTGGGGCGGTTATTCCTTTGGTGGCCGAGAGTCGCGCCGTTTCGAGCCTCGTCTTTCTCTCCGGGTTCCTGCCATCAGCCGGGAGCAGTCTCAATGAGCTTCGCGCTGCCGAGCCGCTCGAGAAATATCGGCTTTCAACAGTCGAGTTCGAGGATCTGGGCGATCAGGTCTGGATGGTTGGGCTAGCCACAGCCCGCGAGCTCTTCTTTCACGATGTTCCCGAAGATCTCGCGTCATGGGCCGAGAAGCTCCTACGACCTCAGTGCTATCGGGTCTTCGACGAGGCTTCGCCTCTGAACGCATGGCCCGATGTCCACTCTGCCTACGTTCTGTGCACCGAGGATCGGGCCCTCAACCCCGATTGGAGTAGGTCAGCGGCACAAGACAGGCTCGGGGTCATTGCCATCGAGTTGGGTGGCGGGCACTCGCCGTTCCTGAGCAGGCCAGCCGAGCTGGCTCGGGCCCTGGAAGCCGCCGCGGCGTCCTGAACCGGACTCAGACCTCTGCGGGGGCGGTCTTCCGGGTGCCACCCACCGAGGCTTCGCGCTTCGAGTAGGCGATCGCGATCAGAAGAACGACTAGCGAAACCCCTGCGATAGAAAGACGGGCGGTGGTGTTGTCCCGGAGCGCGATCACTGCTGGGAGCAGGAGCAGCGAAACCAGGTTCATCACCTTTATCAAGGGGTTGAGGGCCGGACCGGCAGTGTCCTTGAAGGGATCCCCGACCGTATCGCCGATCACCGCCGCGGTGTGGCTGTCGGAGCCTTTGCCGCCGTAGTGGCCGTCTTCGATGTACTTCTTGGCGTTGTCCCAAGCACCGCCCGAGTTGGACAGGAAGTTGGCCATCAGCTGTCCGGTGAGGATGGCGGCAGCGAGGAAGCCTCCGAGGGCCAGGTAGCCGATCCCGAAGCCGACGATCACCGGGGTGAGCACTGCGAGCAGCGCCGGGGTGGTCAGCTCCCGCAGTGAGGCCTTGGTGCAAATGTCGATCACCGGCCCGTAGTCGGGGCGTCGAAGCCCGGCCATGATCTGACCATCGGCGAACTGGCTACGCACCTCTTCAACAACCACGCCGGCGGTCCGACCGACAGCTCGTATCGCCAGGGCTGAGAACATGAAAGCCACCGACCCGCCTATCAGAAGCCCGATGAAGGTCGTGGGGTTGGCGACGTTGATCGATGTCTCCGGCGCTGAGAAAATATCGGCGCCTTCGATCCCGAGGCCGAGCTCGGCGGCAATCGTCTCGATGAAGGATGCGAACAAAGCCACTGCGGCGATAACGGCTGAGCCGATGGCGAACCCCTTGGTGACTGCCTTGGTGGTGTTGCCCACGGCATCCAGGCTGATCATGACCTTCTGGGCTTCACCGTGGAACTCACCCGACATCTCGGCGATTCCGGCGGCATTGTCGGCGACCGGCCCGAATGTGTCCTCGGAGACGATGACACCGGTGGTCGCCAGCATTCCCATACCGGTGAGAGCCACCAGATAGAGCGAAAATTGGATGTTGCCGTTTCCTAGGCCGATGGCGACTGCGATGGCGCCGGCGATGGCGACGATCGCCCACACCGACGATTCGAGGCCGGAAGAGATGCCGGCGAGAACGGTGGTCGCAGGCCCGGTCTGGGTTGCCTCCGCAATCTCCTGAACCGGCTTGTCTTCCGTGGAGGTGAAGTACTCGGTGAGCCGGCTAACCACCTGGGCCAGGACGAGGCCGGCAACGACTGCGGCCAGGACCCGCCAGCCCTCCCCGCCATGGTCGTTCCCCACATAGAAGTAGGCGACGACGGCAGTGCCGAGCACGGTCAGGATCCCAGCAGTGAGAAACCCACGATTGATCGGAGCCAGGGCCGAGGTGTCGTCCTCGGTGGCCCGCACCCGGAACACTCCGACGATCGAGGCGAGGACTCCGATGGCGCGCACGATCACCGGGAAGATCAGGCCCAGGACCGGGTTGGCGCCTATCGAGGCGAAGGCGGCAACACCGAGGATGATCGAGGCAACCAGGGTCACCTCGTAGCTCTCGAAGAGGTCCGCAGCCATCCCGGCGCAGTCACCGACGTTGTCACCGACGTTGTCGGCGATGGTTGCCGGGTTCCTCGCATCGTCCTCGGGGATCCCCTGTTCGATCTTCCCGACCAGGTCGGCGCCCACGTCGGCGGCCTTGGTGAAGATCCCGCCTCCAACTCGCATGAACAGCGCCAGCAGCGACCCTCCGAAGCCGAATCCGATCAGGATCGCCGATGAGGTGTTCTGGAAGATCATGATGATCACGGTCGCCCCCAGGAGGCCGAGGCCGACGGTGAACATCCCGGCGACGCCACCGGTGCGGAACGCGATCTGAAGGGCGGCAGGAAGCGAGCCGCTGCGAGCCGCTGCCGCCGTCCTCACGTTGCCCTGGACGGCGAGCCTCATCCCGATGAATCCGGTGAGACCGGACATGACACAGCCGGCGATGAAGGCCAGGGTTCGGGCAGCTCCCCGATTCGAACAGTGACAGAGCCTCAGACCCGTCCGGTTTGAGGACGACGGTTGAAGTGAGATAGACCACCACGACCAATGGGATGAGGATCAGGGCGATCGTCCTGAATTGCCGCTTCAGGTAGGCCATGGCGCCTTCCTGGATCGCTCCAGCGATTTCCTGCATCTTCTCCGTGCCCTGGTCGGCGCGTAGGACCCCGCGGGAAAGGAAGAACCCAACGATGATCGCCAGGATGGAAGTGGCGAGGGCGAACACGAGCCAGGCCCACTCGGTGGGGCCGAGCGTGAACTCCTGGAAGCCACCCTCGGCGGCGAGGACGATGGGCATCGTCGGTTGGTCCTTTCAGTTGGTGACGCTGATCAGTGAGGTGAGGGTACGGCCCAGGGCCACTCCGGGTCCCATTCAGTGAATTCGGGGACCGCGTTGCTCACAACGGGGGGCGAATGTACATGTTCTGTTTCGACTCTACGAAATTCACCTCGCGGCTGCACCCTCCCGAATCGGGGCGCTCAGAGATGGCTGGCAAGCAGCCCAAGGGCCAGAAGGGGCATCGCCAGGGACATCAGGCGGAGCGACCGCTCCCAGGTGGAGAGCAACTGGTCCCGGGTCCAGCCGGAGACCTCGACCGGATCGTCGGTCCGACGAATCCTTCGCGCCGGGGTGCTCAGCTCGCGTTGCACCCGGCTCAGAACAGTTGTCGCCGCCGCAATCAGCACGACCGTGATCGATAGCGACTCCGTCTGTGCCCAGTAGCCAACGAGAACCGGGAAGGCGCCCCAGGCAACGCTGAAACCCCAATCCGAATGGAGGATCGGAGACCACTCGAGCCCATACCCGGCGGCCAGCACCACTCCAAGTGCTACCCAGGCCAGTAGCAACGGAGAGATCACGAACGCACCAATCACCCCGAGCATGCCACCAACCGCCACCCCGCCGATTCCGAGAGCCCACAACGTGGCGTCGCTGAGCCCGGTGCGCAGCGGGCGGTCATGCACCTCATCGAGAGCGTGGGCGCCGATTCCAAGGCCGAAGAAGAAGGCGAGCAGCGTTCCGGCGAGGATCTTCCAATCGAGCACCGCCGCCAGCCCGGCCCCCATGGCTACATAGGAGAGATGCCAGGCGGTATAGGGCAGATGGAGCATCGTGACCAGGTCGTCCCATGCCGATCCAGAGCGGGCGTAGAAGGCTCGTGAGTCGGTCATGTCTTGACACCCCAGATGACCACGCCCCCTCCCAGCGACATCCGCTCCCAGCGAACCTGGCCGATCCCGGCTGCCTCCCAGATCTCAACCAGGCCCGGCAGGGAGTTTCTCGACCAGAACTCGTCGATGCTGGGCCCGAGGAACCTGCCTACCCGTCCCCAGCCGTTCCCAACCAGGGATCCGGCCAGGGGAAGCGCGACCCTCGTGTACAGCCACCACAAAGGGCCCCAGATTCCTCCCGGACGCCCGAACTCGAGCATCGCGACCATCCCTCCGGTCCGGACCACGCGGGCCAGCTCGGCAGTCGCCGTCTGCAGGTCAGTCACATAGCGGAGCAGGTATCCGGCGGTCAGGCCATCCAGCGCTCCATCGGCAATCGGAAGGGATTCGGCGGTGGCGAGGACCCGCCGGGAATCCGGCTCATCCAGCTGGCCAAGCATCTCGTCGCTCTGGTCCAGCGAGATCACCCGGTAGCCGGCCGCCCGGAGAGATCGGGTGATCGAGCCCGTTCCCGCGGCGACGTCGAGAATCAGCGCGCCCGTCGGCAGCTCCAGCGAGGCCACCAGCCGGCTGCGCCATCGCCCGTCCTGACCCATGCTCAGAATCGAAGCCCATCGCTCGTAGTTGCCGGCGATCGGTCGAAACAGGCCCAGGGCAAGCCGGGGAGGCGAGGTCACAGCTCGAAGGTACCGATGAATCGGAGTCTGTGCAGACCCCGGCCGGCCTCAGCTCGCCCTGACCACCACGTCGGCGGACATTCCCTGTTCGTAGTGGTCGATCACGTTGCCCTCATCGTCCTGGGCCACGATGCGACAGGTGAAGGAATACTGTCCGGGAGCGAGATCGATGGAGACCCGGGATGTCTCACCCGGGCCAATGACCCCTCCCGCCGACAGGACATGGCCTCCGGCATCGGTGATGACCAGTGTGTGCCCGTACTCGCCGTCATTTTCGACGTTGAGGGTCACCGCCCCGGCGTCGAAGGTGGTGATGGACGGCTCGATGTTGAACTCGTAGACCTCGACGTCGGCCGAGGAGCCGGTTGGCCCCTGGCAGGCCGCGACCGCAATCAGGAGAGCGCCGAGGATCAAAGCCCTTCTCATGCCGCACCCAGCTCGGCCGCGACCCTGGCGAGTGGCAGGGCAATGGTGAAAGTGGTGCCCTCGGACGAGGTCCACACCATGAGAGAGGCCCCCATTGCCTCCGCCATGAGGCGGGCCATATAGAGGCCCAAGCCGGTGCCAGAGCTGCGACTGTCCTTCTCGAACTTCTCGAAGGCCCTGGGGAGAAACTCCGGCCGAATCCCGGGACCATCGTCGCTGATCGAGAGGTACACGGCGGATTCCGGAATGGTCCCCACCACGAAGTGAGGCTCGTGCACCTCGCTGGTCGAGCAGTGGATTCTCACGTTGCGGGCCCCGTGGGTGAAGGCGTTGTCGGCGAGGGAGGAAGCCAGATTCCGCAACGTCTGGAGATCGGTCATCACAGTCGGGTCGTGGTCCGGCTCGTGGGAGTCGGGGGCGTGGCTCGAGATGACCCGGGAGTGGGAGAGTGCAACCGCGTCGCAGACCTCGGCGAATTTCACCGGTTGAGGAGCGAAGGAGAGACCTCGATTCTCGACCCTCGCCACCGCCAGCAGCTGATCGATCATCGTCTGGAGCCGCCGGCCGTCGTGGACCAGGGCTTCGAGGATCTCATAGCGGTCTGCCGCGTCGGGGTCGGTCATGAGCAGTAGCTCGGCGCCGGTCACGACACTGGTCAGCGGGGTCCGCAACTCGTGGTTGATCATGAGGACGAACTCGGCGCGAATGCGGTTCTTCTCCTCGGCGAGGGTCAGCGCGGCCTCGGCGTTCCGTCGTGCGACATCCAACTCGGCGTTGTGCACCTGCAGCGACTCTGAGTTCTGGCGCAGGAACTCGGCTTCGAGAGCCATTTCCCGGTAACGCTGGACCGAGTGATAGCGGCCGATCATCACTGCCAGTGCGGCTATGGCGAAGAGCACCCCTACAGCTGCCAGTTGGACGGTCGCAGGCCGGATTCCGAGGGCCCCGGCTCGCCTCGCCAGCAGTTCAGAGATGTCGTAGTAGAGAAGCAGCGCCGGTCGGCCTTCCTCGCCGGGCAAGAGCGCCAGGTAGAGGGCGTCGCCGGCGTTCCACTCGGGAACACCGTCGATTCTCAGGTCCTGATCGATCGGGGCTGCCACTGCCGCGAATCTCCCTGACTCCAGGGCGTAGGCCAGCACCGGGTTGTCGACCTGGCTTCCGACGAGGAGATCCGATGTGGCGGCGGTGATGGTGCCGGTCGAGTCGACCAGGGCCACCCCTTCGATCCCGAGCTCGTTTCTCAGATGTCGAACTGCCGCTTCGGGCTCGATGCCGGAATCCACGGCGGCGTTGATTTGTTGGGACCCGAGCTGAGCATCGGCGAGGAAGAGTTGGCCTTCACCTATCGGTCGGCCGGCATTGTGCTGGTGCACCACCGCGGCAGTCGTGGCGGCGACGAACAGGGCCGCAAAGACCGCTGCCAGCGCGATCCACCAGCGAGACGGTCGGGTCCCCTTGGGGGCGCGGGTCGCCATGAGGGAAAAATCGGCTGTTTTGGCCCGTTGCTTGAGGAAACCGGCCCCGGGTTATCTGGTGTGCCAGTCGAGGAAACGCCCGAGACGCCGGTAGAAATGGAGATGTGGCTCGCGATTCAACAGTCCGTGTGCCTCGGTGGGATAGGTCACATATTCATACGTCTTGTCATGGCGCTCGAGCGCTTCGACGAGCTCCTCCGCCTGTTTGAGATGCACCCTCGGATCCTTTTCGCCTTGGGCGATGAGAATCGGGGCGGTCAGGTTGGGCACGCCATATATCGGAGACCCCGCCCGGTAGGCGTCCGGGTTCTCCTCTGGATGGCCGTACAGCCTGACGGCGTCGTCGCGGCCAACCCGATCCGTCTGGTGCCAGGAGGTCAGCAAGTTGAAGTCTCCGTACTTGGCGACCCCGCATACGAATGGATTCTCCGGGTGTACCAACGAGGCAAGGGCTAGATAGGCGCCGTAGCTGGGGCCAAAGATGGCGATGCGATCCGGATCGACCCAATCCAGGGTGCGCAGGAACTGGCCGGCCGCGACACAGTCGCCGGCGTCGCCAATCCCGGGATCCCCATGATTGGCGCGCTCGAACTCCAGACCGTATGAGGTCGAGCCGCGGAAGTTGATTGCCAGCCACCCATAGCCATTCTCGATGAAATGCTGGGCCTCGCCGTCCCACTCGTCGCCGTAGAAGTCGGTCGGGCCGCCGTGGGGATAGACCACGACCGGAACCGGACGCGACACCCCGGTCGGTTTGAACAAGAACCCTTCGATTTCGAGACCGTCGAGTGACTTGTAGGTGATCCGCTCCGGCGCTACCGGCGTGGCCTGGCTGATCGCCGTCGGTGCGCCGTCGAAAAGGATCGCTTCTTCCCCTCCGGGTTTGATCAGTTTCAATCGTGGCGTGGAGACCCAGGACTCGTGTGTCGCCACGACTCCCGAAGACGCCGGATGCGGGGTTCCCCAGCTACCTCCCTCGGCGAGGACCTCGATTGACCCGTCGAGACCCACGCGCATCAGGTCGGTCTGGCCGCGATGGGTGCCCTTGACCACCAGGCCGGTCCCATCCGCCAGCCACTCCGGCGCCGCGAAATCGAGATCACCCGCTGCCAGTCGCTTCGTCTGCGTTCCGTCCACATCTGAGATGAACAGCGAGAACCGATCCTCGTCCTCGAAAACGTAAGCCACTTTGTCGCCGTGGGGCCGGGCGGCCTCGGCGCGTCGATCCGGCTGGCCGACAATGGTGACCCAGGCCCCGTCATCGGCAATCAGGATCAGGTCGGACCGGTTCAGGTCGGCTTTGGGGAGGTAGGTGGCCAACACCCTTCCGTCGTCGGTCACCCGCGGGTCGAGGACGTCGCCATCGACGGGGCCGATAGTCCGGGGCGCCGGGTCGTCGACATCGATCACGCCCAGCCATGAGTGCTCGTCCTTCTCGATGACGACGATCAGGTTTCTGTCATCGAGCCATGCCCCGGCGGAACCTTCGATCAGTCGCCGATCGAGACCGGTGGTCGCGCTCACGACATGCACCCACCCCGCACTGTTGTAGGCGATCAGGTCACCGGCCGGGGACCAGACGGGCGTCGCGTCGTCCCAATAGGCGGTGAGTGCCCGATCGGTGGTCAGACGAGAGATAACCCCTTCGGCATCGAGCTGTCCACAGGTCGGTGGTCCCTTCGAAATCGAGGAAGAACGCCACTGTGGAGCCGTTCGGCGACACCGTCGGGTTGTAGGGGCGGGCGATGGCCCAGACGTCCTCGAGTCGCCACCGCGGGGACTTGGGCCGATCGGCCACGTCCTCGCTTGGCACCCCTCTGTGGACGTCCTTGCCGACCCACATTCCGTCAGTCACCCACCCTCCTTGGGTCACGGGAATGCGGCCAAGATAGCCATGACGTCGGGTCCAAGTGATTCAAGGTGATAGCCACCCTCCTGGATCAGGGCCGTCGGCAAGGCGAGGCCGGCAATCCTGATTCCGGCGCCCGAGAAGCCCGGGTTGGTCACCTGAAGGGGGCTTTCGGGGTCGGCGGCTCCGGCGTCGACCCCCATGGACACCACGAGGGCATCGGGCTTCCAGCCCAGTATTGCCTCACATCCCCGTTCCAGGGCGTCCAAGAATTCCTTGTCCCCGCTTCCCGGCGCCAGTGGCAGGTTGAGGTTGGCACCCTTTCCGGGACCGGCTCCGATCTCGTCCCCGAATCCGCAGAAGTGAGGGAACCAACCCTTTCCTGGATCCACGTGGACCGAGGCGTAGAAGACGTCACCGCGCTCGTAGAAGATCTCTTGGGTTCCGTTGCCGTGGTGGGCGTCGATGTCGAGGATGGCCACTCGTCCCGTGCCGTTGTTCACGAGCCACTCCGCAGCGATGGCTGCGTTGTTCAGGTAGCAGGACCCTCCGAAGTAGGAGCTCCCAGCGTGATGGCCGGGGGGGCGAACCGGGGCGTACGCCGCTCTGGCTCCATCCCTGATGAGCGCGGCGGCCGTTGCCGCCCCATCCGCGGCTGCCCGGGCACCGGCATAGGTCCCCGGGCCAATCACGGTGGCGGTGTCCATGCAGTACACCCCCGCCATCGCCGCCCGACTGGTCGGTACCACGCCGGGATGATGGCGAACGGCCGCCGGATGGGGGAAGACATAGGGGACGACGCGGTCCACCCCGGGGTCCTCCGGGTAGCCGGCTTCGACCCAAAGCTGGTGGGCGGTCTCGAGGTAGTCGACCATTCCGGGGTCATGCACGGCCTCGATCAGGCTCCGATCATGGCTCTCGGCCTCGACCATCGGGACGTGGGCTTCCTCGAGGGCCTGTTTGATGATGAGCGCTCGTTCCGCTTCCTCGTCACCGGGAAGACGGGCCCCGACCCAGACCAGCCAATTGGCGTCGTGTGCCAGATAACCCTCGGACCACACGGCGGTAAGGCTCATTCGAGGCCCTCCAGGGTTAGGGCAACCCGATCGACGATGAGGTCGACCTCGTCGTCAGTCACGATGAGCGGTGGGCCGATCATCAGGAAGTCCCCGTTGACTCCGTCGGCGTTGCCTGTCGACGGGTACAGCAAGAGCCCGCTCTCCCGTGCGCGAGCCACCATTCGCTCGGTGACTTGCTCCGATCGAGCGAATGGGGCCTTCGTGTCCCGGTCGGCGACCAGCTCGACGCAAATCAGGAGTCCGATGCCGCGCACGTCACCAACCCGGGGGTGATCCTGAAGAGCGGAGCGAAGTGACGCGAGCAGCCGTTCGCCCTGAGTGCGTGCCCGATCGATCAAGCGCAGGCCGCGGATCCGATCGAGGACGGCGAGGCCGACCGCCGCCCCGACCGGGCTGTGGGACCAGGTGAATCCGTGAGTGAGACCACCCGCCTCCACGATGGTGTCGTGAACCTCGCCGCTGCTGATTGCCAGCCCGAGGGGCCAATAGCCGCTCGACGCTCCCTTGGCGGACACCAGGATGTCGGGCCGGAGCCCGAAATGGTCGGCGGCGAACCACTCTCCGGTTCGTCCGAACCCGGTCATCACCTCGTCGGCGATGATCAGGATGTCATGACGCCGGCAGATCTCGGCGATTGCCGCCCAATAGCCATCGGGTGGGAGGGCGGCGCCGCTCGCGGCTCCGCCAATGGGCTCGGCGACGAAGGCAACGACCCGTTCCGGCCCCTCGTCGGCGATGGCCGCCGCGAGTTGATCGGCATGCCACCTCGCACATCCGTTGGGATGGTCGGGGTTGGGACATCGGTATTCGGTGACGCCGGGCACTCGTCGGGTCTGGCCGAGCCACGGCTCGTACGGTCGACGAAGGGGCTCCCGACCGGAGACATCGAGTGCCCCACGAGTATTTCCGTGGTACGAGGCTCCCCGAGCGATGATCACGGTTCGCTGTGGCCGGTCCTTGGCGAGGTGATACGCCCGGGCCATCTTCAGTGCGCTTTCCATCGCCTCGGACCCCCCCGATACCGGGAACACCCGGGCCTCCGCCATCGGCACGATCGCTGCGATCTCGGATGCGTAAGCCTCCAGCGGCTCAGTGGTGAACGCGGAACCGTGCACGTAGGCCAGCGCTGCGGCCTGGGCCGCCATCGCCCCGGCGATCTCGGGGACTCCGTGGCCAATGCCGACTGCGATCGCCCCTCCGGCAGCATCCAGATACTGCTTCCCGTCGACATCCGTGACCCAGGATCCGCTGGCGGTTGAAGCGATCGGGAGAGTCCCCGCGCCCCGGTGGAAGACGGAGCTCGTCGAATCGCGGTGCGGGATCATCAGTGACCGGACGTTAGGCCTCCGGTTACCGTTCGCCGTGAAGGGATGGTGTGTTGAAAGCCAGGCTGCGCGACCTAAGTGCCGGAATCGGATTACTGCCCACCGGGCCATCCAATGCGATCACCGATGTTCCCGGAGTCCTGGTCGGGCATGCCACTGTGGTCAGGGACGCACCTCATGTGATTCGAAGCGGGATCACGATGGTCGTCCCCAGAGACGGCGAGATCTGGACCGACTATGTCTATGCCGGCTCCCACGTGTTCAACGGCAACGGTGAGATGACCGGTCTCGCCTGGGTCGAGGAGTCGGGGATGCTCGGTTCCCCGATCGGGATCACCAACACCTTCCAGGTGGGGATGGTGCGCGACTTCTTGACGAAAGAAGGAGTGCACCTCGGAGTGGTCGACGATTTCCTGCTCCCCGTGGTCGGGGAAACAGACGACTCTGAGCTCAACGAGGCGGAGGCGTTTGCGCTGACCGAGGACGATGCTGCGGCCGCCCTCTCCTCAGCCGCCGGGGGAACGGTGACCGAGGGATGTGTCGGAGGCGGCACCGGGATGATCTGTCACGAGTTCAAGTCGGGGATCGGCACCTCTTCCAGGGTGGTCGACATCCTTGGCGCAAGTCATGTGGTCGGTGTCCTGGTGCAAGTGAACTATGGGTTGCGAGAGGACTTCCGCATCGACGGGGTGCCGGTTGGGGCGCTCATCGGCACCGATGAGGTTCCTGCCCCTGGCGCCCGGTCGCCAAACGGAGGCTCGATCATCGTCGTCATTGCCACCGACGCCCCTCTGATCTCCGGTCAGTGCAAACGCCTGGCGCAACGAGCGACGGTTGGGGTCGGCCGGGTCGGCGGCTACGGGCACGACTCAAGTGGTGACCTCTTCATTGCGTTCTCAACTGGCAACCACCTCGAGCGCAACCCGGGCCAGGCCCGAACCGTGACCACCTTGCCCAACGAGGTGATGGACCCGCTGTTTCATGCGGTGGTCGATGCCACCGAGGAGTCGATCGTCAATGCCCTGTTTGCCGCCGAAACCACCATGGGGAGGTCGGGGAGGGTCGCTCACGCCCTGCCTCTCGACCGGACTGCCGAGATTCTCGAGCGCTACCGGGTGAGGCTCTGAGCGGTCAGCTCTGACCGGCGCCGCCCTCGGAGCCCCGGGCCGCGTCGGGGAGTTTGGGCGAAAGGCGAGCGCGGAACGTGGTCCCGGTAGGGCCGGTGACGAAATCGAGCTTCCCCCCGTGCCGAACGATGATCGAATGCACGGTGGCCAGTCCGAGGCCGGTGCCCACTCCGGGCTCCTTGGTGGTGAAGAACGGGTCGAAGACCCGTGAGGCGACATCCTCGGGAATCCCGGTTCCGGTGTCGCCGATCGTGATCAGCACTCCGTCCCCATCACGGGTGGCGGTAATGGTCAGCTCCCCCTCACCATCCATCGCATAGATCGCATTGTCGATGAGGTTGATCCACACCTGGCTCAACTCGGCGCCAAACGCCTCGATCTCAGGGAGTTCCGGGTCGTATTCCTTGATGACCTTGACTCCCCCCTTCAAGCGGTGCTTGAGGAGCACGAGCGCGTTATCGATGGAGGTCTTGAGATTGACGGTCTGAATCGATCCCTGGTCGAGATAGGAGAACTCCTTGACCGCCTGGATCAGCTCCGACACCCGGTCGGCTCCGATCTTGACCTCGTTGGCGACCTGGATCCCGAGCAGGCGGAGGCCGAGCCAGCGGAGCAGGTCGGCCCTGGTCTCGGGGTCGGCCTCGGGAGCGAGTTTGGACAGTGTCTCCTCACTCCAACCGGCGTCGAGCAGGGCCGGGGCCAATTCCCAGCCGTCGCTGATCCCGATCCCGGAGAGCCATTCACCCAATGCATCCTCGGCGTCCGCTCTGGCGAGAGCACTCATTTCCCCGGTCAAGGACTCCGAAGGCGTTTCCTCCGGCAGGACTACCCCTTTCTTGGAGAGGCGCCGCGCGGTGTCCCCCAGGTCCTCGATGATGGCCCGGCCCGAATTGGTTCCATGTCTCACCGCTGCCATCGGATTGTTGATCTCGTGCATCAAGCCAGCAGCCATCCGGCCCAGTCCCGCCATCCGCTCCTCGCTCCTGACCAGGCCTTCGGTCTCCCTGAGCCTCGAGGTGACGGTGCGCAGCATCCTCAGGACCATTTGCGGGTTGTCCAGCAACTCGGTGACGGTGTCCAAGGGCACCCTGATGAAGTCAACATCGGTCAAAGCAGTGACCGTGGCGATCCTGGGAACGTCGTCCAAAAGTGAGATCTCGCCGAGCACCGCGCCGGCGGTGACTCTCGCCAGTGTGATCGAGCGACCGGCGCTCATCTTCGTAACCTCGAGCTCGCCGTCGGTGACCACATAGAGGCCATCGCTCATCGAGCCCTCTTCGATGATCACCTCGCCGGGGCTGGCATGAAGCTGCTCGGAGGCGGTGCACACGCGAAGCAGGAGGCGCTGGGGGAGATCTGCGAAGTAGGGGAGCTTTTGGAGCTGTTCGAAGATCGTGTTCACAGGTCGGCCAGGTGCTCGTGAATGAAGCGGACCGCCATCGCCCCCTCACCGGTCGACGAAGCCACTCGCTTCACCGATCCGTGGCGCACGTCGCCGGCAACGAAGATCCCAGGGACCGAGGTCTCGAAGGGAAGCGGAGATCGCTGCACGTTCCATCCCTTGGGGTGCGGCCCACAGTCCGCCCCGGAGAGGATGAAGCCCCGATCGTCGCGGTCCACGTCATCCCCAACCCAGTCGGTTCTCGCTGATTGGCCGATGAAGATGAACAACGCCCCGGCCGGGACGACCTCCGTCTCCCCTGTCTTGAGGTCCTTCAGCACCAACTCCTCGAGATGGGTGTCGCCGCGAGCCTCGACGAGCTGGCTCTGGTAGCGGACGAAGATGTTCTCCTCTGCGGTGATGGCGTCGATCAGATATTGGGACATGAACTCCGCCAGGGAATCGCCTCGCACCATCACCGTCACGCTGGATCCAAATCGGGATAGGAACATGGCCGCCTGGCCCGCCGAGTTGCCGGCCCCGATGATGAACATCGGCTCATCTCGATGTGCCGCCCCCTCGATGCGGGAGGTCCCGTAATAGACACCGGCGCCGGTGAGGTCCTCGATGCCGGGGGCGTCGAGCTTGGTGTAGGAGACACCGGTTGTGATGAGAAGCGCTTTCGTGCTCACCTCGGTCCCGTCGTGGAGGCGCACGGTCCGGAACGGGTCGTGCCTGGTCATCCCCACCACCTCGGCCGGAGTCAGGATCTCGGCTCCGAACCGTGTGGCCTGGGTGACAGCCCGCCTCGACAGGTCACTGCCACTCAGTCCCTTGGGAAACCCGAGATAGTTCTCGATCCGAGCACTCTGGCCTGCCTGGCCCCCAGGTGCCTCACTTTCGACGAGAAGGGTTGCCAGGCCTTCCGAGGCCCCGTAGACGGCAGCGGCGAGACCCGCGGGCCCGGCACCCACGATCACGAGGTCGTAGGACTGCTCGGTGGGCTGGGTCTTGAGACCGATGTGATTGGCGACGTCGGCCGTGGTCGGCTGCACGAGCACCGTCCCGTCGGCCATGACGACCACGGGTAGCAAGGTTTGGTCGCTTCCGATGTCAGTAAGCACGGTCTCAGCCTCGTTGTCCGTCCCGAGGTCCAGCGAGCGATAGGGGATCTGGTTGCGGGCGAGGAACGCTCGCACATCGTGGGTCGCCCGGCCCCATCGGTTCCCGATCACGCTGATGCCCTCGAAACGCGGTGTGAAGTGGTCCCACCAGTCCTCGAGAAGGTCGTCGAGGATCGGATAGAGCTTTTCCTCGGGGGGATCCCAGGGCTTCATGATGTAGTGGTCGAGTGACACCTCGTTGATGGCGGCGATCGCCGCCTCGGTGTCCGCATACGCCGTGAGCAGAGCCTTCTTGGCGTCGGGCAGGCGTTCCAGGGTCTGGGCGAGGAATTGGACTCCCGACATGTCGGGCATGCGCTGGTCCACCAAGAGAAGGGCGACCGGTTCGTTGCGGAGGCCCAGCTCCTTGAGCGTCTCCAAGGCCTCGGCCCCGGAGTTGGCGGCGACCACGCGGAATTCCTCGCTGTAATGCTTGCGAAGGTCGCGTTGGACCGCGCGCAGCACCTCCGGGTCGTCGTCGACGGTCAAGATGACAGGCTTCGGCATGTCAGACGAATCGAGAGTCCGGGAAGCACCAACGCCATTCCTCGCCGACCTCGAACGAGCGAACGATTGGATGCTCGGAGGCCGCGGCGTGCTTTCGGGCGTGGGTGTTCTTCGACTGGTCGCAGCAGCCGACATTCCCGCAGCTGAGGCAGAGGCGCAAGTGGACCCAGGTGTCCCCTATCGCGAGGCACTCGCCACAGCCGGTGCCAGCCGGCACGACCTCTTGAATCAGGCCGAGGTGCTCACAAGGTGGTTGTTCGCGGGTCCATCCCATTTCGTTTTCCCTGCCTGTCCGAAACCTCTTGCGAAATCTAGGCCGTTGTCGGGTGCTCTGCGAACGCCCCTAACCTGAATCGCGATGGCAGCGTTCCTTGGTTTCGGGGGCTATGTCCCCGAACGAGTGATGACCAACGACGATTGGGCTCTTCTGGTCGACACCACCGACGAGTGGATCACACAGCGGACCGGCATCAAGCGTCGCCGGGTTGCCGCCGAGGATGAGACCACTCTCACCTTGGCTGCGAATGCCGCCGAGGTGGCGATCAAGGATGCCGGGCTTATCCCCGCCGACATCGGCGAGATCATCATCGCCACCGACACTCCGGAGCTCTACACACCGGACACGGCCGCCCTTCTTCAACATCGGCTCGGATGCGACCACATACCGGCGTACGACCTCGGTGGGAGCGGCTGCGCCGGATTCGTCCAGGCGCTCGATATTGCCCGGGCCCGCATCGCCTATTCCCCGCGAAACGTCCTCGTCGTCGGTGTCGAGCTCATCACCAGGCTCCTCGACTGGACCGATCGGGCCACTTCGGTCCTCTTCGGCGACGCCGCCGGGGCGGTGGTACTCGGTCCCGAAGGAGGGCAGGCCAGGCTGCTCGAGGTCGTGTCAGGAACCGATGGCTCCCAGGCCGAGATCCTCACCCTGGCCACCGGAGGCACCAGGAACCCGTTCAACGAGGCGAGCCTGGCGGCCGGGGACTACAACCGGCTGGTCATGGACGGCCCCAAGGTGTTCACCGAGGCGGTGAAGCGGATGAGCGCCTCGGTCGAGGATCTTCTGGTCCGGATCGACAAGACGACCGACGATGTCGACCTGGTGATCCCGCATCAGGCCAATCTGCGGATCATCGATGCAATCGGGCGTCGGCTCGGTCTGAGCGAGGAACAGGTCTACGTGAACATCCAGGAGTACGGCAATACCGGCTCGGCAACCGTGCCGTTTGCCCTCTGGGAGGCGGTCGAGACCGGGCGGATCAAGGACGGTGACCTGGTGGTGCTGACCGCCTTCGGCGCCGGGTTGCACTGGGCCTCAGCGGCGCTGCAGTTTTAGACATTTGCCATGGGCGGAATCCGGCCGACCGGCGTCTGTTTGCCCGAGACTTCGAGGTCGCGAGATTGTGACCTGTTCATTGGCTGAGGGTTTGTCTCGGGCAAAGTCGGCCGGTATCGGTTAGCCGGTCGGCCCGAGCTTCCGCCTCGACCGACCAATTCGTTGCTACCTCTCATCATCTGGTCGTAGATAGCCCTCTTCGTAGGCGAGGGCGGTCAGCTCATGCCGGCTGGCCACACTCAGCTTGTCGAAGATGTGGGCCATGTGGTTCTCCAGGGTCTTGACCCTGATCCCCATCCGTGAGGCGGTCTCCCGGTAGGTGTAGCCCCTGGCGATCAGGTTGACCACCTCACGCTCCCTGGGAGTGAGTCTCGAGATCGACGATTCGGCGACGATGTCCTCGTCGATGTCGAGCAGATACCCCGCAACGTCAGGAGACACCGGGCGAGCGCCGGCATACGTCTTGTGGATCAGGTCGGGGAGGTCGGCACCCAAGGTCGTCTTGGTGATGTAGCCGTCGACTCCTGCCTCCATCAGACGGGCGACGTCTTCGCGCGACGTCGAGACGGTCAGTGCCATGAACCGAACATCTGGCTGTTGGGGGCGGATGGCCTCGATGACCGAGGCGCCGCCCCCGCCCGGCAGCTTGACGTCGAGCACCACCAGTTGCGGATTCCGCTCCCGGGTCAACTCGATGGCGCTATCGACGTTGTCGGCTTCACCGACGATCTCGAAGGAGTGATCGAGGATCGCCCGCATCCCGGCGCGTACGACATCGTGATCGTCGACGAGAAGGATGCGAAGCCTGTCCGTCATTCCTAGACCTCGACGGTGATCTTGATCTCGGTGCCCGACTCGCGCCCGGAGTCGATATCCACCACCCCACCCACGGCTTCGACCCGCTTGGCGAGCCGCTCGTGGACCCGCATGCGTGCCGCCTCATCGGCGAATCCGGTGCCCCGGTCCCGCACGTGGATGTGGGCGTCGCCGTTGCTGAACTCGGCATAGAGGGCGATGTTGGGCGAGCCGGAATGCTTGGCGGCGTTGGCCAATGCTTCGCGGGCCGCCTCGACCGCGGCGCTGAGACTGGCGTTGAGTTGAGCGTCGTCGCGGATCACGGCCTCGATCTCGACCCGATGGGTGTCCTCGATCTCGTCTCGCACCGCAAGCAGGGAGGCGCGGAAGCTGTTGGGAAAGTCTGAGCGCCACTCCTCGATGTTCCTGCGAAGCTCGCGTTCCTGGCGTCTGGCGAGGTAACGGGACTGTGCCGGGTCGTCAGCCCCCATTCGAATCGCATGCAATGTCTGGAGGACGGAGTCATGAAGGCGATCGGCCAGAGCGGCCCTCTGCTCGTGAAGCAACACCACAGCTTGTTCCTCGGCGAGACGCTCCTGGGCCTCCTGCCGTGCGATGTCGTAGTCGCGCAGCTTGTCGAAGGTCCAGCCGACGATGGCCCCCACTACGAAGAAGATGACGCTCCCGGCCGCCCGGACGGCTCCAAGGTCGGCGATGACATGAACCAGGAATTGCTCCACGCCCAGCAAGAACGCGGCGATCAGGGAGCCCGGCAAACCTCCAACCAGTGCTCCGGTGAAGACCAGGGATAGAGGGAGGCCACCATGGAACAGTTCCTCGGCGCCTGACGCCACCGAGGCGGCACCGATGGCAAGCATGGCCAGCGAGTCGAAGGCGAACCACCCGATCGAGCTCATGGCCTTGGGATGGGCCCGGGACATGTACCAGGTGAGCAAGGTCCAGATCACCGCGAGGCCTAAGGATGCGTAGACGATCCAGAGTCTCGGCGGAGGCTCAACGGCAAGCGTGATCACCACCAGGATCGCCATCCACACCAATCCGAGGAAACGGAAGATGACCACCATCCGGCGCAGAGTGGCCTCGAGCTCAGGGCTGCCGCGATGGCTGAATCTCGAGGTCATGATGGCCGAAGCTACCCCTTCGGTGTCCGTGGGATCCAGTTTGATTGCGTTGATGACCATTGGAGAAGGTGGGTTGAACCCTTGGGGGACTGCCGAGGCGGTCCCCCATGGGTTTCCCCATTGTCGCTTCAAGGGACGTGGTTTCCCTGAAGTCCCCGACCGCGATGATCGCTGCGGCACGTCAGCTCGCCTATGGGGGATCTCCCCCATGTGGGCAAGGCGACGGTCGCCGGACGCAAAACACGGCCACCGTTAGCCGGTGGCCGTGTGGGTCAGCGTCGGGTCGTTGAGACCCTTCGCAGAGGACTTAGAGGACTTGGCTGACGATGGGGATCGCCATCAGCGTCACGGCCAGCGTGCTCAGTCTGATGGCAGTCGGCTCCATCGCCGCACGGATCGACGTCGCTGCGAGCGAGACGCCGACCAAGATGAGGATCCAGGCGTTTTGGGCCCCGAGGGTCGCCAGGAGCATGACCAGGGTGGCCACGACGACGCCCGCGATGGCAATCAGCGCCCTTGTCACCTTTCCGACCGGATGGGCAGTCCAGTCGGTGAAGAACTCGGCAGTTGATGCGGTCATGGCCCCTATTTCGGCATTTCAGGGCCTTCCCTTGAGGCGGGCGGACTGGGTCTAAAGCCTCAACCGCGGTCTGAGATCCAGATCCCGAGTGACACCGGGTGCAGGGTTCCCTCGACCACGGCGCCCAGACCGGCCGTCAGCTGGTCGAAGTCGGTCTGGTCCCGAAGTTGGACCGTGAAACGGTCCACCACCTGCTGACTCTGATACCGGCTCCGGTTGAACCTGCGATCCACCCACTCCTGGATCCGCCTCCGCAGCGGGTTAAACAGCGCGAAGACGGCGAGGGTCGAGGCGGCGACTGCCAGTGTGGATTCCGTCGTCAGAAGGGTGGTGAGCAGCGTGAGGCTGCCATAGAAGATCCCGAGCAATAAGGCCACCACCAGCGTGTAGGAAACGGTGCGGGAGATGAATCGGTCGACCTCGTACAACCTGTACCGAGGACCGCGATGGCGACCGCTGCCAGGGCAAGAGTGATCACCAGGGACTGATCGCACCCACGATGCCGGTGGAGGCCACGCTCCGAGAGATCGCCACTTCGATCGGGAACCAGATGATCTGGAGTAGGGCTGCATAGGCGAGCCACTTCATTTGTTGGCGGACTATGCCCTTGGAGCGTCGGAAGCGCACGATGATTGCCACGCACGCCGTCAACGAACAGTGACAAGAGGGCTACCCCGAAAGCCCGGCTGTGATCTCGCCCAAAGGATGCAGAGTGACCCTCGCCAGTGGGTTCTCGGTGATCGCGGTCGTCTCCTCGCCGCCCCAGCCGCCGTTGGTCAAGGGAGGAGAAGACGGCGAGGAAGCCGGTCAACCAGAGAAGAGGGACGAACCCAACGCCACCGGGGCGAGGGAAGCATCCCGTCCGGGAAGTAGATGAAGGCCGCGAGCAGCAACGGGATCCACAGGCTCGCGGCCGCGTTCGAAGCAGCCTCGACCAGCCCGCCTAGGTACCTCACCTTCTCGAGAACAACGCGACGGGAATGAAGAGAAGCCAGCCGCCGCAAAGACGAGACCGGAGGCGAGGATGAAACGGCCGACCACGTTGCCGGGTCGGTTGGCAAGGATGACCACCCCCGTCGAGATCATCGCCCCCTGAAGGATGGCCCACCCACGTCCGCCACCGTGAACACCTGCGATCGCCAGACGCACGATAATAACGAGACAGACCACCAGCGCCCAGATCGGAATCAGCAGCCAGAGTGCTTGATTGCCGGAGCGGTCGTTTCCCGTCTTGCGTTTCGTCTTTCCTCGATCCGTCGAGGTCGACTTGTAGATATTGCGGGTGATTAGCTACGAGGACGTTACGGAGTCACCACTGGCGGAGTAACCAGACCTCGGGTTCCTGAGCACCGGCGTTCACGTCGGCGAAGAGCGCGACCGCCTCCATCAACTGCTGACCCGCCTGCCGTCCTCGCGCCCGGATCTGTGGTGAATATCAGCGAGGTGGTTGTGCAAGGCCGCCTCCCGATGACGGTTGCCGGTTCTCGCCGCGATCTGAATCGCCTCTTCGATCAGGTCGACCGCAGGCTGGTCCGCCCCGGCGGCGGTGTGGAGCAGAGCCTGGTTGTTGAGTGCAGCCATGCGGAGGAGGTCGTCTTCCCCGGCCAATCTGAGAGCCTCTTCGAGATGGCTCATCGCGGTGTCAGGGTCGGCCGAGATGACACCGAGGATGTTCTCGGCCCGTGACAGTTGGCGAGGATCCCCGGTGGCCGTTGCGGCGGCCACCGCCTGCTCGGCATGGTCGAGCGAACCGGACGGATCACCGGTCCGTTGCAGCAACAGCGCCCAGTCGGCGTGCAGTTCGGCAGGCTGTGGGTGCAGGCTCAGGGCCCGTTCATAGTGCTCAGTCGCCAGGGAGAACCTGCCGACCAGGCGCTGGACCTCCCCCAGGCGGTGTTCGGCAAGGCCAAGCCGAGCTCCGTCGGCGAGGGCGGCGGCCCCGTTTAGCTCCTGAAGGGCGAGGTCGTAGTCACCCACCGACAGGGCGATCTCGCCAAGAGCAAGGCGAATGGCCGACGGGTCGGTATATCCGAGACCGAGCGCTTTCTCGTAGAGGCTCCTCGCCTCGGAGAAGGCGTAGACCGCCCGGGAAAGGTCCGCGGCGCGGCAGTACCACTCCGGGCTTTCGTCTGACCCGGCTCCTTCGAGTTGGAAGGCCACAGCTGCGGCCAACCTGGGGTCGGTCGCGGCGTGAGGGCGTTCCGCGAGCGCCGACGCAGCCCGACGATGGAGGAGGCGTCGTCGGATCAGGGAGGTCGAGTCGTAGGTGAGCCGCTGCAGGGCGTCGAGGTTGAAGGCGAGGTCATCGCTTTCGGGGAGCTCGCGCAACAGCCCGGCCCCTACCAGCTCCTCCACCCCATCGACCACTTCGTCTTCGGTGCGACCGCTGGTCTCGCGGAGGAGAGCGGCGTCACAGACACCGTTGAGGACAGCCGCCGCGGTGGCGACCTGGCGGCCCAGGTCGCTGATATCCCTCAGGCGTGACTCCATGTAGCGCACCATCCCCACGCCCTCGGGGCTGTGGTCGGCTCGGTCCGACAACTCTTCAGTGACCAGCAGCGGGACACCGCCGGTGCGTTGGTGGAGCACCTTGGCGGCTTCGACCGTGCCGGTGATCCCGGCCAACTGGTCGATGGTCAGGGGTTGGAGGTCGATCCGCACTTCCGTTCCCGAGATCAGGTCTCCGGTCAAATCCGTCAGCGGCTCGCCGGACCGGAGTGCAAGGACGAGAAGGATCGGCGCAGCATCCAGCCGGCTGGCGACATAGGAAATGAGGCTGGCGGACGCCGGGTCCAGCCACTGGACATCGTCGACCATGACCACGATCGGCTGGCTGTCGGCCAGTTGGCTGAGGACGATGAAGACACCGTCGAACAACCGAAGCTCTCCGAAGGGATCGGCGCTCTCTGGCGATGCTGGAGCCTGCTGAAACTCGGGAACCAGACGCGCCACCTCGCCGAGAGCCCAGGTCGGAAGCTGGTCCAAGTGCCTCTCGATCAAGGGTGCCGCCGAGCGGAGCAGTTGAGCTGCGACCCCGAAAGGGAGATCCTGCTCGGTGCGGAAGGCGCGTCCGGAGAGCGCCGATCGCCCGGAAGCTCGCGCCGCCGCCCCGAGTTCCTCGAGAAGACGGGTCTTTCCCATCCACGCCGACCCGCTGATGACAATCCCCTTCCCCGAGATGGTCAGGTTGTCCATGGCCTGGAGCAGCGTGGCGGTCTCTTCCTCCCGGTCGATCATGGCCTCGGGCGGCGACACGGTGGGTGCCTGAGCCTTGACCTTGCGTCGGACTCCCGGCGCCGGAGGGAGGTCCTCGTCGAGGATCGCCTCGTAGAGCTCTGTCGTCTCCTCCAACGGGGGCACACCGAGCTCCTGGTCGAGAATCGCAACGCATCGCCGGTAGGCCTCGACTGCTCCCGGGCGGTCGCCATCCCAGGCACTGAGCAGCATCAGAAGGCGATAGGCGGGCTCGTGGAGCGGGTCGAGCTCGATCCAGCTGTGGACGGCGCGTAGGGCGCCCGAGTAATCCCCCGAGGCTGCTCTCGCCATGGCCAACCGTTGAAAGGCCGCACCGGCTTGGATTCGGAGCGACTCGGTGATGGTTCGAGCCCAGTCCTCGAACTCGGCGGCATCCCGCATCGAGAACCCTTCCAGGAAGTCACCCTTGTAGAGCGCCGTGGCTCGTTCGAGATGTGGAATGCACAAACTGCAGACATCACCCCGGTCGTGTTCGTGGTGGAAGGTCGCTTCGAGCTCGGCGGCGAAAGTGCGGATATCGCTGGGTGTGTCGTCGGCGAGAGCCACGCTGATCCGGTCGGCGGTGACAATCTCATGGCCGACCGCGGTGCGGAGTGAAGACAGGGTGCGCCGCAAGGTGGCCCGGGACCGCTCGGTGTTTGACTCGGGCCAGAGGAGACTCGCCAACCGATCGCGGGTGGCGGTCGTCTCGACGGTCAGATAGGCGAGGAGGGCAATCGCCTTTCCTGGTGTCTACGTCGATTGGTGTTCCGGCCTTCTCGATCCGCGGTGGGCCGAGGAGTCGGATGTCGATGCTGGCGTCTCCGATAGTCGGACGATATCGCAGCGTTACGAGAAACTCGCAACTTGAGATTACGGAACGGCAAGTTGTCGGTGAGGGCTCCTTCGGGCGTTTGGCTCGGTTGCGGTTACGTAACGAAGCAATGGCATCCTGCCGGCGATGAATGGTGGAGTGGAGGCGGGCCCTGACGACGTCGCACCTCCGAGATCGCAGCGCCGTAGCCCGGACGATCCGGGCGGCCACTGCGGTCCTGGTCGTCGGTGTTGCGATGCTGGTGTTCATCGTCGTAGCGACCGGATCAGAGGACCACGACGGGATCTCTGGCTACTTCCTGTTGGCCGCCGCAGCGGTGTTCACGCTGGTAGGGGCCTTGATCATTGCCCGCACCGATGGGAACCGGGTGGGCTGGGTGTTCCTCAGCGATCGGGTTGGCTCTGCTCGGCGCCGGGGTCGTGGGCTACTTGGCCGACCAGGGCTACGTGGCGGCGGGGGCCGATTGGTGGCGCTTTGTGGCTGTCATGGTTCGGTCTCGCCGGATTTCTCATGCTCTGGTTCCCGACCGGGCGCCCCGTGTCACCACGATGGCGGTGGGTCGGTTGGCTCGGCTTCTTGGTGCTGCTGACGGCGTCTGAGCTACGTCGTCACCGATCAGGTCTGCACCGAAGGTGGAGATCCCTGCGCCGGCTGGGTCGACAACCCGATCGGGGTCAACGGTGTGCCCAACCCGGAATTCGGACCCTTTTCAGGGCTCAACTTCTCGCTTCTGGGGGTGTTTGTGCTGCTCTCGACCGTGTCGCTCATTGTCAGGTTGGTGAGGGCACGAGGGGTGGAGCGGCTTCAGATGAAATGGTTCCTCTTCGCAGTCGCGTGCTCCGTTCTGGTGGTCCCCTTCCAGGAGGCCGTCGTGGCATGGCTCTCCATCCCCGAGTGGGTGGGTGAGTTGGTGTTCGGTGTGACGATCCTCATGCTGCCGGTGTCTATCGGAGTGGCGGTCCTGCGCTATCGCCTCTATGACATCGATCGGATCGTGTCGCGAACCGTCTCCTACACCGTGGTGGTGCTGCTGCTCGCCGCGGTATACGTAGGTGCAGTCACCTGGTTGACGACCCTGCTCCCTGACCAGTCCGAACTGGTGGTGGCGGCGACGACTCTGGCGGTGGCGACCTTGTTCAACCCGGTGCGAAGACGGGTCCAGGGTTGGGTGGATCGCCGGTTCAACCGTTCCCGTTACAACACCCAGCGGGTGATGGACGACTTCGCAGGTTCGTTGCGGGACCAGGTCGATGCCGACCGTGTGGTCGATGGCTGGGTGGGCGTGGTCTCAGAGACCATGCAACCGGCATCGGTGGCGGTGTGGACCAAGACCCCATTTCGTAACGATTCCGAGACGGTCGCGGGCTAGAAAGTGAGCAAATGGTCCAGTTGTTGAGACGTCGCAAGACCGAGGAAGTCCCCTCGGAGGCCCCGGAAGCCTCTCTTTCGCCCGGAACCAGGGTCATCGACGCGGTTCCGATCCCACCAGGCGACCCCTTGGAGGCCGCCCTCCTCTCCACGGGTGCCCCGCTCGAGCTGGACTCGGTCGAGTTCGAGTCCGAGGCATTGCAGGCGATGCGCGAGCGGGGTGTCGAGCTGATCGTGCCCCTCATCGGCCAGGGCGAGCTGCTGGGAGCCCTCTATCTCGGGCCCCGGCTATCGGACCAGCCCTATTCGACGGACGATCGGCATCTCCTCGGAAGTCTGGCCTCACAGGTGGCGCCCGCGATGAAAGTCGCCCAGCTGGTCAGGGAACAGCAGGCCGAAGCCAAGGAACGGGAGCGGATCCAACAGGAGCTCCAGGTTGCGGCCCTGATCCAGCAGACCCTGCTCCCCAAGGAGCTACCGGCGATCGCCGGCTGGCACGTCGATGCCTTCTACCGCCCGGCACGCGCCGTGGGTGGGGACTTCTATGACTTCATCACCCTCGATGACGGAAGACTGGGGGTGGTCATCGGAGACGTCACCGACAAGGGGGTTCCGGCGGCGTTGGTCATGGCGACATGCCGGTCGATGCTCCGTGCGGCCGCCTCCCGGCACACCTCACCGTCGGCGGTCCTCGCCGACGTGAACGAGGCGCTCGTCCCCGAGATCCCCCCCGCCATGTTCGTCACTTGCCTCTACGCAATCATCGACACCGACCAGGGCGAGATCGTCCTCGCCAACGCCGGTCACAACCTTCCCTACGTGCGAAACAGTGGTGGAGTTGTCGAGCTGCGGGCCACCGGGATGCCACTCGGATTGATGCCGGGGATGTCGTATGACGAGCGCACCTACCGGCTGGAACGGGGCGACGTGATGGTCCTCACCAGCGACGGGATCACCGAAGCCCACAGCGTCGAGGGTGAGATGTACGGATTCGGGCGTCTCATGAGCCGGGTTGCGATCAAGCCGGCGAACGACGACATGGTCGCCGCACTCGTGGGCGATCTGGAGAACTTCACCGGCGCTGATGCCGAGCAGGAAGACGACATCACCCTCGTCGTCGTCCGGCGCACCGCGGCCGCCAAGGAGGCCGCAGAAGCCTTCCATTCCGCTGACCCTGAAGTGCTGGCCATGTTCAGCGTTCCCAGCGAAGAGGGCAATGAGCGGATCGCGATAGCAAAGGTGAGCGACGCCATCGCCGACCTGGGCATGGAAGAGGCCCGGCTCGAGCGTCTCAAGACGGCCGTCGGCGAGACGGTGATGAACGCTATCGAGCACGGAAACGAGAATCGCGCCGAGATACCTGTCGAGATCGAGGTTCGGGCCACGGCGGCCAATGTCTCGGTCCGGGTGAGCGACCAGGGCGGCGACAAGGTGATACCCGAGGCCGAAACCCCTGACATCGAGGCGAAATTGGCCGGCGAGCAGACGCCACGTGGCTGGGGCCTATTCCTGATCGGCCAGATGGTTGATGAGATCAAGACAGAGAGCAACGACAAGACCCACACGGTGGAGCTGGTCATGAACAGAGAAGGAGTCTCCTGATGGACGACGGCTTCGGAGCGAGAGTCTCCTGGGGCGACGACGGGGGAGTTGTGCATCTGACCGGGACGGTGAACCGCCTGGCCAAGGAAGGCCTGGAGGGCGCCTACGAGGAGGCGACCTCGAAGCCGGGCCGGGTACTGATCGACTTCGGGGAGGTCGACTACATCAACTCCACCGGCATTGCGGTCATCGTCGGCGTGCTCGCCAGGGCCCGGGCCGAGGGTCGCGAAGTGGGGGCGTTCGGCCTCTCAGATCACTACCGCGAGGTGTTTCAGATCACCCGGCTCGCCGACTTCATGGCCATCTACGAAGACGAAAACGCTGCCTCGGCAGCCAGATAACGGGAGACATAGGTGCCTACGTCCAACCTGACCATGACGGTTCGAGATGCCGCTCCGGGGGTGCGCGTCATCGACATCTCAGGCGAGATCACATCATTTTCCGAACAGGACATCTCGGCTGCCCACGACGAGGCCGCCCGCGGTGGCGTGACGGCCATCATTCTCAACTTCGACGGCCTGGAGTACATGAACAGTGGTGGCATCGGGCTTCTGGTCACCACCTTGATCCGTGCCCAGCGCAACGGCCACCGGCTCCTGGCCTATGGCCTGTCCGATCACTACCGACAGATCTTCTCCCTGACCCGTCTCGATGAGGCAATCGGCATCTTCGACGACGAGTCTGCGGCGCTGGCTGCGGTCTGATCGCCGGGGCGGTCAGCCCCTGAGAGCGGCCCTGGCGGCGTAGTAACCGCACATCCCATGCACCCCGGCCCCGGGCGGGGTCGCCGACGAGCACAGATAGAGGCCGTCGCCCAGGTGATAGGGCCGGGTGGCGCCCAGCTGGAACACCTTTCTCATCCCGAAGCCGCCTCCGGCGATATCGCCGCCGATGTAGTTCGGATTGTGCGCTTCGAACGCCGAAGCGTTCATCGTGTGGCGGCCCAGGATCAAGTCTCGAAAGCCGGGGGCGAAGCGCTCGATCTGGCGTTCGATGGCTTCGGTCATGTCTACATCCGAGCCACCGGGCACGTGGCAGTAACCCCATGCCACCTGCTTGCCGGCCGGGGCTCTCGTCTCGTCGAACAGCGACTGCTGGGCGACGAGCACGAAGGGGCGCTCGGGGTGGCGACCCGAGTGCACTGCATCCTCGGCCTCGACGACTTCTTCCCAGGTTCCTCCGACGTGGACCGTGCCTGCGTCATGGCTCCATTCGTCCAGCCAGGGGATGGCTCCGTCCAGCGCCCAGTCCACCTTGAACACCGCAGCTCCCGGCTGTTGCCCTGAGAGCCGGCGCCGGTGCATCGGGTGGATGCGGTCGCCGCCGATATGAACTGCGGCGCGAGGCATCACGTCGAGGATCACAGTCGGGACCGCGGGGAGCTCGTCAAGAGAAGAAATCAGCCGTCCGGTCTCGATGGCCCCACCTCCCTCGATGACCACCCGTGCCAGTGCCTCCGCAACCCTCTGTGACCCCCCCTTGACCAGCGGCCACCCGTAGGCATGCCCCGCGGTGGCGAAGAGCAAGGCGACTCCTCCAGTCAACGGCGAGCTGAAGGGGGCGATGGCGTGGGCGGCCAGCCCGGCCAGGACGCCCCTTGCCTCCATCGAGGAAAACCCACCCGCAATCGTCGAAGCCGGCAGAGCTCCCCTGCTCGCCAGCCGGATGAAGCTCGAAGGGTTGCGCGGGATCACTGTCATCGGCCCCAGGAAGTCTTCGATGACAGCGTCTGCCGACTCGACGAGAGGGCTCATGATCCGGGAGTAGCGGTCGGCGTCGGCTCCAAACAGCTCGGCCGTTTCGTGGACGCCACGGAGCAGGGCGCCCGATCGTCCACCACCAAGGGGATGCGACATCGGGATCCGAGGTTGGATCCATTCCACGTCCAGACCCAGGTCTCGAAAGAATGGCGAAGCCAGCCCAAGGGGGTGGATCGCGGCGCAGATGTCATGAAGGAACCCGGGCAGCGTCAGCTCTTCTGTTCGGGTCCCACCACCGATCACATCCGCTTGTTCGATCACCTGGACCCGTCTGCCGGCACGCGTCAATTCAGCGGCTGCGGCCAGGCCGTTGGGGCCGGCGCCGACCACCACCGCGTCGAAGTTCGTCATCTGAGGAGATTGTGCATCAATTGCGTTACGAGACGGTGACCGCTCGGAGCCTTCGTCCAAACGAGTTTCGTAACGCTCACGGAACGGGTCTCTGGTCGAATGCGGGAATCAAAGAAAGGACCGAGTTGACAGAGCCGAGAGATGCCGAGAACTGGGCCGAACCGGTAGACGCGTTTCATGTCGGTGAGATGGCCGACGGTGCCCGAAAGGGAAATGTCGAGGGTCGCAAACCCACCGGCCCACTGCAGGGCTTTGGCCAGCTCTGGCAGAAGTCGTACGAGGTCTCGGTTCCCGGGCCCACCCCCGAAGTGATCATCGCCACCTGGAAGGAAAACTTCGACGAGTTCTGGCCCGCCTCCAACAAGTTCTATGCGCCGGCCGGCGGAATCGCTCCGGGCGAGGTGGCAGTCATCGGTGGTGGCAAGGGCCCGGCCAAAGTCACGACCGGAGTCCGTGTGATCTACGCCGACGATCGGTCCTGGTCATACATGACCCCCGAAGGCCACCCCTGGGCAGCGATCATCACGTTCAGCGCGCATGAGGGCGAAGACGACGCATCGGTCGCCAAGATCCACCTCCTGGTGCGGGCCAACGACCCGTTGTACGAGGCCAGCTTCAAGCTGTACACCTCCCGGCTCGAGGACAAGATCTGGATTCACACCCTGACCCAGCTCGCCAATCACTTCGGCGTGACCGAACCCGAGGTGACATCGACGGCAGCATTGATCGACAAGAAGCGGCAGTGGAATCAGATGGGGAACATCTGGAAGAACTCGGCGATCCGGACTCTTCTGAGGCAGGACCGAAAGGGTTAGGGCTCGGGCAGGCCATGACGCGAATCGAGCCCCCTTCCGGGGGCTCGATTCGATTGGTGCGACTCTTCGTCAGAGGAGCACAGCCTTCTTCCGCAGGTAGAGGAACACGAACCCGATGACCATCAGGGTCACCCCGACTGCAATCGCAAAGCCGGAGAGGGCGTAAGCCATGATCCCCATGCCGAGTGCCGTGGTCAGCGTGGTGGCGGTGATCCAAGAGGCACGTGCCTCGTTGGGAACCATCACAGCCTCACCGTTGGCGTCGAGGACGGCCTCGCCGCTCTCGTCCAACTGGGGAACCGTCCGGTCCATCTGGGCGTAGTAGAGGCCCCCGGTCGACTCGAGCTGGTGATGGTTGATGATGTCGGCCTGTGCCCACATCGTGAACGGCCCTCGCACCGGTGTCTCGGGGATCGCGGCGTCGTCCGGCGTCACCACGTCTTGGGCCACTGCATGGTCGTACGTGTACCAGGCGCCGAAGATGCCTCCGGCGATGGAGCCGAACCCGACAACCATTGCCAGGATCCCGGCGATCAGCAGAACCAGGGTCGTGCGCGGAGCGCCAACTACCTTGGCGGTGCCTCTGTCGGTCTCGATTGCAGTCATCACTGCCTCCTTCTATGAGAATGAACTGCCTATATGGCCATGTTCGGCAACGCTGGGGCTGGATACGAGAGGACTGGTCCCCTAATCGGTGGGCCATAAGGCCCGGCGCCCGAAAGGTGGGCTAGACGCAGACACCGTCCGGGGTGACACCTCTGCTGCAGAAAGGAGTCGCCTCGACCGCGTTCAGGGCGAATCCGTCGTCTACCGGCTCGCCGAACACGTGGATTCGCGTGCCCCTCACCGAGTCATCACCGAAACCCACGATGTCATAGGTCACCTCGCCGAGATCACCAATGGTTGCCGAGGCGGACATCACAAACGACGCATCCGGGTTGTCGGCGACGATGTTCTCGGCGACGAGGAGGCCGAGCTCGGGCATCGTCGGTGCGACGGGCGTCTCCCCGAGGCTGCTCACGATGTCGGCGGTGGCATCGCTGGTGGCACCGAGGTAGGCGACGAAGCGAAGGTTGACCCAGCCGATCAGACCCGAGTAGTCGACCTCGATCCACATCGAGGCAACCAGTTGGCGGGTCGAACCAACCGCGATCAGATCCGAGAACAGGGGCGGGATTCCGACCAGGATCGGCTGGTCGGCGCCGGGGACTTGCCTGAGATTGAGCACGTCGTCGTGGGCGACCCCGATCACACCGAGGACGTCACCTTCCGCCGGGCCGAAATCGATGGGATCTCCGGGGAGACCTGAAGACAGGGTCGTTGTCGACTCGGCCGCAGTCGTGGTCGTCGTTGCGGGGACGCTGCTCGTCGTGGTCGATTCAGGAACCGAAGTCGTGCTGGTCGTAGTCGAAGGCAGCGAGGTGGTCGCGACGTCTTCACCAGCACCGCATCCGACCAGCAGCACGCCCAGCACCGTGAGCCCTACAGATGTCACCCGCAAACGCAATCGAAGCTCCTCACCGCCGCAGGACGTCAACGTACCGTGTGCGAGGGTGGTTCCGGGCCTCAGGTGCCGGTGAATTCAGGCGGTCGTTTCGCGACAAATGCCGCCAACGCCTCCATCAAGTCGTTGGAAAGCAGGTGCTCAGCATTCCAGCGCGCCACGAAGTCGAGTGCTTCCGACATCGACCTCCCGTCGTTGGCTGCGAGAACCTTCTTGATCCCTTGGACCACTAGTGGTGAATTGGCCGCAATGGTGTCCGCCAGGTCTCGAGCCGCCTCATATGTGGAGGCGGCGTCCGGGTAGACCCGGTTGAGAAGCCCGATCTCGAGCGCCCGCGCCGCGTCGATGTCTGCCCCGGTCAAGGCCAGCTCGTTGGTGTGGCCGGCTCCGACGATCCCGGGGAGCCGCTGCAGCGTCCCGATGTCGGCGACGACCGCCAGACGTGTCTCTCGAACCGAGAACACCGAGTCGGCCGACCCGTAGCGGACGTCACACGCAGTGATCAAGCCCATGCCGCCCCCCAGACAGTGACCATGGATCGCGGCGATCACCGGTTTGGTGGTGTCGGCGAGACAGCTGATCGTCAATTGGAGGGTCTTGATCTGGGAGTAGAGAGCTTCCTGAGCCTCCTCAGACGACCCTGAAGGTAGGAGCGAGGCGAGCATCTCGATGTCGATACCAACCGTGAAGGAGCGCCCTCGGCCCGCCAGAATCACCGCTCGCACCGATTGGTCGCCATCCAGCTCGGCCACCGCTCGGGGAACGTCGATCCAGATGTCCTCGGACATCGCATTCAACTTCTCGGGCCGATTCAGCCAGATGGTGGCGACGTGGCCGGCCCGTTCGATCTCGAGGTGCTGGTAGCCCATCTTCACTCCGCAGCGGAGCGCCACGCTTCCCGAACCTTGACCCGGCTCCCGTAACGGAGCAGCCCACCGGCATAGATCCGTCCGGCGACGAGGACGAGCCCGACGATCGAGGCCACGGTCAGCAGCACGGCCACGATGTACTGCCAGGCCGGAATCGCCCCCAGTGCCACCCGCACCGGCACCACGAAGGGAGCGGTCAGAGGGATGAACGTGCCGATGATTGCGGTTACTCCGTCAGGGTCCGACAGTGTGGCGATCGCGACCAGGAACCCGGCGACCGCGATCAGCGACATCGGGAAGGCGACGTTCTGGGCGTCCTCCATCCGGCTCACCAGGGAGCCCGCCGCCCCGTACATGACCGCGTAGAGGAGGAATCCGAGGATGAACCAGAGCACCAGATGGGCGACCAGGGTCATGTCCACCGGGGGAATGTCGTAGGCGCCCGTGATTCGCAGCGTGAGGAATGCCACGACGATGGTGCCCGCGAATTGGGCCAGGCCCAGCAGGCCGACCCCGGCGATCTTCCCCGAAAGCAGTTGCCACGGCTTGACGGTGGAGAGGAGGACTTCCACCACCCGGTTCGACTTCTCCTCGGTGACTGCCGAAAGGATCCATTGCCCGTAGATGAGGATCGCCAGGTATAGGAGCAACAGCGAGAAGTAGGCGATGGCGCCGGCGGAGCCATCGTCGTTTTCCTGACCACTCAGGGTCGAGGTCTCGAGTGGCTCCGAAGCCATGATCTCGATGACGTCGGAGGCGATATCTCCCTCACTTGCCACCAGTTCCTCGACCCGTACCGAGGCGGCACCCTGTTGCAGAATGGTCACGATCGGCGACTCGCCGAACCCTCCCAACCTTGAAACGATGACCTCCGACCCGTCGACCAGGACGGCATCGACTTCTCCGGCTTCGAGGGCCGTTTCGGCTTCGTCACGGGTTGCGAACTCGACCTCGGTGATGCTGACCGTGGGCTCGGCATCGGGCTCGTCATTGGCGTTGGCGAGGAGCTCCCCGGCCTCGATGATCTCGCTGTTCCCTTCGCCTACGGACCCGACCTGATATTCGTCCGTGCCCCCACCAAAGATGCTGGGCAGGAGGATCAGCGCCACCACCACGAGGAGAGTTATCAGAGATGTGAACAAGTAGGCCTTGGAGCGACCGCGCTCGGTGAGCTCACGGTGGGCCACCTGCCAGGCGACTCCGAGGTCGCTCATTGCACTGCCTCCCTGAAGAGATCGGTCAGCGAGGGGGCGGTGTAGGTGAAGTGGCGGATCCGCCCGACGCTTTCGGCCTGGTTCAACAGCCCTCTCACGTCGGTCCCGGCGTCGATCACGAGGCTGTATCGCTCGCCGTCCACCTCCATGTTGCGAACCCCGTCCAGCGAGTCGAACAGGCTGCTGGCATCGCCGTCGAGCTCCAACTCGAGATGCCGGATCGGCGCCTGGTCCTTGAGCTCACGCACCGAGCCTTCGACGACGATGGTTCCCTTGTCGATGATCGCCACCTCCTCGCAGAGGTCTTCGACCAGGTCGAGCTGATGCGAGGAGAAGACCACGGCTTTACCCGCGGCTGCCTGCGCCCTCAGGATGTCGGACATCGTCTCGGAGGCGATCGGATCGAGCCCAGAGAACGGCTCGTCGAGCACCAACAAATCAGGATCGTGGACCAGGGCTGCCGCCATCTGCACCCGCTGCTGGTTCCCATGTGAAAGGGCATCGAGCCGGTCGTCCCTTCGGTCGGCGAGGTCCAGGATCTCCAGCCACTTGTCGGCCGACTCGGCTGCCTGGGCCTTTCCGATCCCCCGGAGGCGGCCGAGGTACACCAGTTGATCGTGGATGCGCATCTTCGGGTAGAGGCCCCGCTGTTCGGGCATGTAGCCGAAGCGAAGCCGGGCGTCTGGATCGATCGGCTGGCCGTCCCAGGTGACCGTTCCCGAGTCGGGCCGCATCAGACCGAAGACGGCGCGCATCGCGGTCGTCTTACCGGCGCCGTTGGGGCCGAGGAATCCGAGCATCGTCCCCCGCTGCACAGACAGGGTGCACCCATCGAGCGCCACCACGTCGCCGAATGTCTTGTGGAGGTCCTGGATCGAGAGCACGGGAAGGGGAGGTTAGGCGTCTCCGTAATTGAGACGCCAAGGGGTCAAATGCGGACCTATGCAACCCAATTACGGGGTCGAGACCTCGCTCAGTCGAGCAATGTCGGGCGGAACAGCCGGTCGTGAGTGTTGAGGGCGAACCGGTCGGTCATGCCGGCCACGTAGTCGATCGCCCGGTGCAGGGCGTCTGCGGTGGGAGTGGTGAACGAGTCGGGAACCTCGCCCGGGTTGTTGGAGAAATGCACCACCAGGTCCTCGATGACGCTGATCGCCTTCTGCTTCTGGCCCTCGAACTCAGGTCGCAGGTACACCCGATCGAACATGAAATCGCGGAGCTGATCCATCACCGCCAGCAGATCGGGATCGATCGTGACTTCACCGGCCTCATGACTCGCCTCGATGACCCCGGTCACCATTGTGTCGATCCATTCCCTCGAGGTGGCGCCGAGCCGGGCGAGGGCCGGGGTCGGGATCTCGTGATACTCCAGGATCCCGGCGCGGAGGGCGTCCGCCACGTCATGTGTCAGGTAGGCGATGCGATCGGCATAGCGGCACAGCCACCCCTCGAGTGTCATCGGCGGGAGGTCGACCTTCCAGGAGTGGGCCCGGACCCCATCCAGGACCTCTGCGGTGAGGTTCTGGGGCTCGAGCAGCTCGAGAGTCCGCACTCCGTGCTCGGAGTGGAGCCAGAGGCCATCGACAAACGGGGTGAGAGCCTCCTCCCCGGTGTGACCGAATGGTGAGTGCCCGACGTCATGGGCCAGGCAGATTGCCTCGGTCAGGTCCTCGTTGAGGCCGAGAGCCCTGGCCATCGCCCGGCCAACCTGGTTGACCTGGATGGTGTGGGTCATCCGGGTGACGTAGTGGTCACCGTCAGGGTTGAGGAACACCTGGGTCTTGTGTTTGAGGCGCCGAAAGGCCTTGGTGTGGATGACCCGGTCCCGGTCCCTTTCGAAAGCAGTTCGGAACTCGTCGTCCTCTTCGGGTTCGGCCCTCCCGGCCGTCTCGGAAGCAAGAGTGGCGCTGGACGCGAGCAACTCTCGCTCGATTTGTTCACGTTCGATGCGGGTCCGCCGCAGGAGTCCGCCCATCGGGATGTCAGGGTAGGTGGAGCGCAGCCCTGAGATTCACTGGCTCCGACCGGTTAGGTGACCTGGACCCAGGCGAGCACTTCTGGCATCCGCCGCTTCAGCAGCCTCCCGGCGAGCAGCAGAGAGACCGAGTAGAACATCAGCCCCCAGAGCACGCCGAGCACTGCCGTGATCCACGGGTTGATCACCTCACCAAACTCGACCGTGAGCACGGTCACCGAGGCCGGTGGGATCAGCAGCAGCCCAATTGCAAAGAACGAGACCGTCTGGCTGACGATGGCCAGACAGCCCTGTTCGGTCGACTGGGCGAAGACGTCGGTTCCCTCTCGTGGCAGGCGCAAGGGGGCGAGTACTGACACCAGATTGCCCACGGCGAGTTGACACCCGACCGCGGCGACCGTCAAGGGAATGGTGAGCCACACCCAGCGCCAATGGCCGGAAAACCAGGCAAGGCCCAGCGTCAAGACCGCGGTCTCGAGTGCGAGAGCCGTCGCCACTGCGACGTTCTTGCCGAGCAGCAACTGGCGGGGCCGCGCAGGGAGCACGAACAGATAGCTCGCGGCGTTCCGCTCCCACCCGAACAGGTTCAAGGCGATGGGAAGGCCGACGAACAGCACGAGGATCGGGGCGACCAACGGCGCCCATTCCCGCTCTCGAAAGTCGAAGAATCCGGTGGCGTTCATGACGACCCCGCCGATGGCGAGGCCGACGAAGATCACGGTGCCGGTCCACACCAGGCGCTGACGGGGGTCACGGACGTAGAAGCGGAACTCCTTCCGGGCAAGGGTCGGAACCACTCCCCACAGACCGTAGGCCATTCCCCCGCGCCGGGCCCTCGCCGCCGGCTTGTTCCGTTGTTCCGGTGTGGAGAGGAGCCAGGCGAGAAGCTTCTTCCACGCCACAACGAAGATGAGCAGACCGGCGACTGCCGCAGCAAGGGAGACGATGGCCGGGCCGGCGCTGCCGTCGGCCGCTCGGATCATGGCCTGTTGAGCCGCAACCGGAGGGATCAGGAGTGACCAGTCCATGATCGGGTGGGTGGTTGCCGCGGTGGTCATCCCTTCGGTGGTGACCAGCTCGTTGACGAACCGGTAGAAGAGGAAAGCGCCGCCGGCGATGCCGAGAATCAGGAAGGTGGCGATGTCGCGGCCGCGTCGGGTGCGCAATATCGCAGAAATCGAGGCCGAGAAGAGTTGGCCGCCCACGGCCAACAGGCCGAGGAAGACCAACGATGCAGGGATGATCATCCACCAGCCGGCGCCAAGCGCGGCGGTGTTGGCGCCAAGGAGCAGGAGGGGGATCACCGTGGATGGCGCGATGAAGCTGGCCGCCACCAGCCCCGACACCATCTGATTCGACGTGATCGGAAGGAGGGCGAGTTGCTGCGGGTCGAGGTTCTCGTCGAGGGGAAAGATGACCACCGGCAGGGCGACCCAGGCGAGGAAGGTGAACAGGGCAACCCAGCCCATGTAGCTGGCGAAGGCCTCTGCGCTCTCGGCCTGGAGGGCGCGGGCGGTCTCGAGGTGCGAGCTGGCCAGCCACCAGCCAAGCCAGGTCAGGAGGATCAGCGCGATCGGCAGGCCGAACCTTCGTTGGACGTCGCTGCGGACGCCGTTCCAGGTGAGCCTCGCCTTGAGGCCGGCTAGCCGGCGTACCACGACGAGTCGTCCGGGGTCTTTCCACCTACGGCGGCGATAAACGCATCTTCCACGTTGTCGACACCCATCAGGCGACACAGCCCTTCTGGTGTCTCTTCGATCGTCAGCCGGCCCTGGACCATGATCCCGATCCGGGTGCACAGCTTTTCGACGAGGTGCATCTCGTGTGACGAGAAGATGATGGTGGTCCCGCCCTGGGCGGCTCGCAGCAACAGGTTTCTGAATCAGGCGTGCCGAAACCGCGTCGACACCCTCGAACGGCTCGTCCAGGA
This sequence comes from uncultured Acidobacteriota bacterium, assembly GCA_963724825.1. Taxonomy (GTDB): domain Bacteria; phylum Actinomycetota; class Acidimicrobiia; order Spongiisociales; family ZC4RG35; genus JALYNX01. The sequence goes on along the minus strand of CAVRWT010000021.1, from coordinate 3,405 downwards.
AGAGCACCGGCGGACGATGGATGATGGCCGCACCCAGGGCGATCTTCTTCCTCATGCCCCGGGAGTAGTCACCGATGAGTTTCGATCCCTCGTCGAGCAGGTCGAGGAGGTCCAGCAGCTCGTCGCGACGCCGGGTCGCCTCCTCCCGGCTCAGCCCGTGCATGGCCGCCGTGAAATCGAGCAGCTCGGCACCGGTCAATCGCTCGTAGAGGTTGAACTCCTCGGGAAGGACCCCGATCCTGGCCTTCACCTCCCTGGGTGACTCCCAGGTGTCGAACTCGCCGACCCCGACCGACCCCTCGTTGGGACGGAGCAGCCCGACGATGGTCTTGATCGTGGTTGTCTTGCCGGCCCCGTTCTGGCCGAGCAGGCCGTAGAACTCTCCGGGCCCGACCGACAGGTCGACATGGTCGACCGCCACCGTCTTGCCAAATCGTCGCACCAGGCCCTTTGCCCAGACCGCGGGCGGCGCCCCCAGCGATTCGGTCGCTGACTCGTCGACAAGTGGTTGGGTCACGAGGCCAAGTATCGACGGATGAGACCCATAACCAAAGAAAAAGCGCTCGCCAGCCCCGAAACCATCGGCGACCCGCGAACATCCCCCTTGTCCAAGGACCAAGTCCCAAGTAGCAAGTACCGTGCGATCCCAGTGGAGTATCAGGCCCTCTATCGGAAGTACCGGCCCCAGTCATTCGATGACGTCATCGGCCAGTCACACGTCACCACGACGCTTGCCCGGGAGATAGCCGACGGCAGGGTGGCTCATGCGTATCTCTTCACCGGGCCTCGGGGCACGGGGAAGACGACCACCGCCCGCATCCTGGCCAAGGCATTGAACTGCACCAATCGCGGGCCCCAGGGCGCTCCCTGCAACGAATGTGTGAGTTGTGTTTCGATCACCGAAGGGACCTCCTTGGACGTCTTGGAGTTGGACGCCGCCTCCCACAACTCCATTGACGACATTCGAGACATCAGGCTGAGCGTGACCACGGTGGCCTCCACCGCTACTTCGAAGCGTGTATTCGTGCTCGACGAGGCGCACATGCTGTCCAAGGCAGCCGGGAATGCGCTGCTCAAGACCCTGGAGGAGCCTCCCGAGCACGTCCATTTCGTGCTGGCGACTACCGAGCCCTACAAGCTCCTCGACACGATTCGCAGCCGCAGCCAGCGTTTCGACTTCCACCCCGTCCCCGTCGAGGACCTGGCCGGGCACCTGAGCCTGATCGCCGAGCGCGAGGGGTATCAGTTTGATGCGGCTGCCCTGCTGTCGATCGCCCGGCATGCGGGCGGTTCGGTCCGGGACTCTCTTTCGCTTCTCGAGCAGGTGGCTGCGCTTGGCGCCGGGACAGTCGAGGTGGGCGGTGTCCGTCGTGCTCTCGGTCTCGCCGACTCCGAAGCCTTCATGAGACTCGTCGAGGCCGTTGCGGCCCAGGATGCGAAGAGCGCACTCGAGTTGGTCGCCGAGCTTTCAGCGGATGGGGTCGATCTCAGGAGATTCGTCGCCGAGTCGGTGGCGTTCTTCCGCGGGGCATTCCTCGCCCACTACGCGCCAAATCTGGCCGAAATCGCGGACGAGCCACCCGAGGTCTACGGGGCGTGGCGCCGTGCTGCCGAGCTGGTGCCGAGTGGCGATGTGTTGCGCGCGGTCGACCTCCTCGGGGAGGCATTGATCAGGTTGCGTGAGGGGCGGGAGGAGCGCCTGATGACCGAACTGGCGTTGATCAAGCTCACCAGGCCGGAGACGGCCAGTGACACCGCCGCGTTGCTCAGCCGGATCGAGCGTTTGGAGCGAGGTCAGCCCAGGCCCGGCGTCGCCGAGCCCCCGATGGCCGTTCCTGAGAAGGCGCCCGCCAGCGATGCGGCCGCCGAGGGGGTCGACACGGTCGACCGACCAACCATCAGTCGCGCCGAAGCCGGCAGGAAACGGATCTGAGGTCTCCTTCGAACAATTGCAGAAAGTGTGGCCCGGCTTGTTCGGAAGTCTGCGCGATGTGCTGGGCGCCCGTCGCTGGGCGTTCTTCAGGGAGGCGGTCCCCGTCTCGGTGGAGGGGGACACCATCACCTTGGAGGTAGCCCACGACTTTCATCTGCAGTCGCTGCAAGAAGACGATGTCGTGTCTTCGATCGTCGCCACCCGGGCCGGCGATCTGCTCGGCAGCGAGGTGAAGATCCAATTCCGTTCCCGGCAGGGAACAGAGACCGACGGCGAGACCCAGGAGATCGATCTCGGTGATCTCGAGGAGCGCTCGGACCGTGCCATCGATCCGACCAGCCTGCTCGTCGACGAGTTGGGCGCCGAAGAGGTGGAGGAGTAGGTCTCAGGTCACAAGCCTTAGGCGAGGCGGAAGCCCCGGCCGACCAGCGAAATCCGGCCGACTTGCCCGAGTCTCCTAGCGATCGAGGTCTCTCGCTGCCGGGGATCAACTGCCGGCGCCCAGAGCGAAGCTTCTTCGACGGGCAACAGAGCCGTCGGCCGGGAATGTCGTCGACGGTGGGTACCCTCCGCACCATGAACCGCCAGCCCGACATGCGTCAGTTGATGAAGCAAGCCCAGCAGATGCAGGCCCAACTCGCCGCTGCTCAAGCGGAGTTGGCGCAACGCACTTTTGTTGGCAGCTCCGGCGGCGGGATGGTCACTGCCACGGTGACCGGAGGCCAGGAGCTGGTCGCCATCACCATCTCCCCGGAGGTGGTCGACCCCGACGACATCGAGATGCTGGAGGACCTGGTCCTGACGGCAGTCCGGCAAGGGTTCGAGGCGGCTGCCGCCGCCGCGTCCGAGGAGCTCGGCGGTCTCACCGGCGGTCTCGATCTCGGCGGCATCCTCGGTTGATGTTCGAAGGACCCGTCCAGAGGCTCATCGATGAGCTCGGCCGGCTTCCGGGCATTGGCCAGAAGACAGCGCAGAGACTGGCGTTCCACTTGCTCGCGGTCGAGGAGGCCGACGCCCGGCGTCTCGCCACCGCCATCGTCGACATGAGGGAGCAGGTCGGGCTCTGTAGCCCGTTGCTTCAACGTCGCCGCTGGCGAAGAGTGTGGGATCTGCCGGGATTCGAGGCGTGACGTCAGCCTGGTGTGCGTCGTCGAACGCCCTCAGGACGTGATGGTCGTGGAGCGGACTCAGGAGTTCCGGGGCAGGTATCACGTTCTCGGCGGCTCGCTGTCACCCATCAACGGGATCGGGCCCGGCCAGATCCGAATCGACGAGTTGAAGGCCCGAATCGGCCCCGAAGGGATCACGGAGCTGATCCTGGCCACCAATCCCACCGTCGAAGGGGACGCGACCGCGATGTACATCGCCCGCGAGCTCAAGCCGTTGGGAGTCAAGGTGACTCGCCTTGCTTCTGGGTTGCCCGTCGGCGGGGACCTCGATTACGCCGACGAGTTGACCCTCGGCCGAGCCCT
>CAVRWT010000020.1:0-181629 GCA_963724825.1 uncultured Acidobacteriota bacterium | reverse complement strand
GGTATCGGCGGCCCAACCTTCCGAAATCAGTGGCGGTCCGTGGGTCAGACCTGAACTGGCTCGAGCTCGGCGACGTCCTTGATCGTGACCTGCTCGGCGACCACTTCGATGCGGCTCCGCCGGCCGTCGGGCGCTTCCCAGAATCGTCGCTGCACCGAACCGCAAACCCAGATCCGTCGACCCGACTCCGGGTTCTCCTCGATGAGCTCCTGTGGCGGGTCCCACATCGAGACCGGGATCACATCGACGCGCCGCCGTGGCTCCTCGCTGCGCACCGTCACCAGGTAGCGGATCAGCCGGGTTCCCGACTCGAAGACCTTGATCTCCGGCGGGACCGCGAGTCGCCCACAAAGGACGATCAGATTGAGATCCATGACACTCCCCCATTCCATCAGCCGGGGAAGTGCGGACAGTCGTGATCTTGACGCGGCGGTCTGACAGATTTCTACGGGGTTGTCAGGCAAGCGCCTCGCGGAGCTCGTCGATCCCTTCGAAGTCGATCTCCTGCTCGTCGAGGGCGGCCACCAGGCGGCGGGCGGCATCCTTGTCTCCCGCGGCCAGAGCCACCCGGGCGGCGACATACCAGCGGCGGGTCTCCCCCGGTGAAGGGGTGGCGACGAGACGACCCGGCTTGATGATGGCCCAGGCGTCCCGAGCCCGTCCCTCGTCGAGGAGAAACGAGGCGTAGACGACCCGGGCCTCGTGGGAGACGGTTGGCGACGGTTCCAGGTCCTGGATCCGCTCCCAGGTCTTCACGACATCTGTCTTCTTACCCAGCGCCCGGAGACAATCCATCTCGACAGGCATGTGGATCACATCTCCGGTGATCCGGCGGAAGGTGCGCAACTCGCGCAGCCCTTCCTCCCACTTCCCGGTCCGGTAGGCGGCGAGGCCGAATAGCTCACGCACTGTCGAGGATCGAGGCGCCAGCTTCTTCGCCTCCCGGAGATGCGGTAGGGCCGCCGCGTAGCGCTCGTCTGCGAAATGGTCGAGCGCCTTGCCGAGTTCGATGAGCGCCGGCTCCCTGCGATCCTTGGGGGTCGATCTGAGGATCTCCTCACGGACCCATTTCGGAAGCTGCCCGGATGCGACCGTGGTGACCGTGTGATGACGCCGATCCCGGGGATCCTGCCGCCGGCCCTCGTCGCGACCCTTTGATCGGTGCTGGTTGGATCGACTGCTCACGGGGCTCCCATGTCAAGAAAAGAGGGGCCGCCAACGCTAGTCGGCAGCCCCTCGACGTTAATTGCCCGGCGGTGACCTACTCTCCCAGGGGATTGCTCCCCAAGTACCATCGGCGCTGACGAGTTTCACTTCCGTGTTCGGAATGGGAACGGGTGGTGCCTCGACGCTGTAGCCACCGGACAAATCTTCGAGTGACTCGGCAACCCGAGCACTCCATAGCGAGCACGTATCTGTGGATTCAAATCCAAGCCCTCGGCCTATTAGTACCGGTCCGCTGAACGCATTACTGCGCTTACACGTCCGGCCTATCAACCTGGTCTTCTACCAGGGGCCTTAACCGGTTACCCGGTGGGAAGTCTCATCTCGAGGTGGGCTTCGCACTTAGATGCCTTCAGCGCTTATCCCGTCCGTACATAGCCAACGAGCCGTGCACTTGGCAGTACAACTCGCACACCAGAGGTACGTCCACCCCGGTCCTCTCGTACTAGGGGCAGCTCCTCTCAAACTTCCTACGCCTGCGGCGGATAGGGACCGAACTGTCTCACGACGTTCTGAACCCAGCTCGCGTGCCGCTTTAACGGGCGAACAGCCCGACCCTTGGGACCTGCTCCAGCCCCAGGATGCGACGAGCCGACATCGAGGTGCCAAACACCCCCGTCGATATGGACTCTTGGGGGGTATAAGCCTGTTATCCCCGGAGTACCTTTTAGCCGTTGAGCCATGGCGCACCCACGTGCCACCATGGGATCACTAATCCCGACTTTCGTCCCTGCTCGACTTGTAGGTCTCGCAGTCAAGCTCTCTTGTGCATTTACACTCGTCGTCTGATTGCCGACCAGACTGAGAGAACCTTTGGGCGCCTCCGTTACTCTTTAGGAGGCCACCGCCCCAGTGAAACTGCCTGCCAGACACTGTCCCTGATCCGGATTACGGACCGAAGTTAGATGGCCGTCATGATGAAGGGTGGTATTTCAAGGTTGGCTCCACGAAAGCTAGCGCCTCCGCTTCAAAGCCTCCCACCTATCCTGCACATCACATGCCAGACACCAATGTCAAGCTACAGTAAAGGTTCCGGGGTCTTTCCGTCCTGCCGCAGGTAGTGAGCATCTTTACTCACACTGCAATTTCGCCGAGTCTCTGGTTGAGACAGTACCCAAGTCGTTACGCCATTCGTGCAGGTCGGAACTTACCCGACAAGGAATTTCGCTCATATTGGTCCCCATATCGCTATGGGGTATGGACCATATCTTCAGCTCCATTGTCGTAACAGAGCTGGCTGGCGTATGGCCTCTGAGGATTCCAGGTATCGAGATCGCTGTTTGCGATTCATTGTCTCAGTGATACGTGCGATCGTCTCGAGACCCTCGCGGGTCAGGTGACAATTGTCTCGCATCATCGAGATCACAACGCCGAAGGCCTCGAAATCGGCCTTCTTGGCTGTCATCAGTGGGTGTTCTTCGAAGAACGGAATGATCCGTTCGACGTAGATCGGATCGACCTTTCACCGAGTACCGCATCAGGCGATACCGATGATTGTCTGTCCTCTCGTTCTCGATTAGTCCGCCCACATCCGAAGAACTCGATGAGCTCCTCGAGTGCGGGTCGTGATGGGAGCAGCCTGCGTCACCGAGAACTCATGTTGGACTTGCCAACCGAGCCGGCATCCGTGGTTCTGCACCACCGAGATCGAGAAACAGCCTTCGCCGTCGACGAAGCCGACGACCCACTGCTCGAATCCTGGCCTTTCCTGCTGATTGACCGCACCGGATCGGATTTTCACTACCCATGCCACCGACCCTACGAAGAGGGTGTGACATGAATGAGTACCACCGGATACTCGGTGTTTCCAGCATATAGCCAGCTGCAACCCGTGACGTCGCCGTCACGGAGGGCAGTCACTCTTGCACGGAGAGTGGTTCTACCTTAGGACCGTTATAGTTACGGCCGCCGTTTACTGGGGCTTAGTTTCAAAGCTTCGCCGAAGCTAACCTATCCACTTAACCTTCCAGCACCGGGCAGGCGTCACAGCGTATACATCGTCTTGCGACTTCGCACGCTGCTGTGTTTTTGGTAAACAGTCGCTTGGGTCTGGTCACTGCGGCCCCCTCAAGCTCAGGACGCGAAGTCCTTCACCTTACCGGGGCGCTCCTTCTCCCGAAGTTACGGAGCTATTTTGCCGAATTCCTTAACCAGAGTTAACTCGCTCGCCTTGGTATTCTCTACCTGTCCACCTGTGTCGGTTTGGGGTACGGGCACCTTGAGTGCTCGCTAGAAGCTTTTCTTGGAGGTATGGCATCAACGGCTTCGCCTGAATCGGCTCGGCATCACGTCTCGGCTTTATGAGGTCCGGATTTGCCTAGACCTCGCCCACACGCTTACCCCGGGAACAACCATCGCCCGGGTCCGTTTAGCCTTCCCCGTCACTCCATCGCTGACCTAGTACTAGCTGGGTCGGTAGGCCCCGAAGGGCTTTCCTTAGCAAACCAGATTCGGCCTGGGCGCACTCACGGTGGTACCGGAATATCAACCGGTCGTCCATCGACTACGCCTCTCGGCCTCGCCTTAGGTCCCGACTTACCCTGGGCGGACGAACCTTCCCCAGGAACCCTTGGACATTCGGCGGAAGAGATTCTCACTCTTCATTCGCTACTCATGCCGGCATTCGCACTCGTGTAGCCTCCACGGCTGGCTTCCGCCGCCGCTTCGCTGGCAACACGACGCTCCCCTACCGATCCAGCAAAAGCTGGATCCCGTAGCTTCGGCGGTGTACTTGAGCCCCGTTACATCTTCCGCGCAGAATCACTCGACCAGTGAGCTGTTACGCACTCTTTAAATGGTGGCTGCTTCTAAGCCAACATACTGGCTGTTTGAGCAACTCCACATCGTTTCCCACTTAGTACACACTTGGGGGCCTTAGCTGACGATCTGGGCTGTTTCCCTTTCGACCACGAAGCTCATCCCACGTAGTCTGACTGCCGTACTTGGCGTATTGAGATTCGGAGTTTGACTGAATTCGGTAAGCTTGTAGGCCCCCTAGTCCAATCAGTGCTCTACCCCCAATACGGAACGTACGACGCTAGCCCTAAAGCTATTTCGGGGAGAACCAGCTATCGCCGAGTTTGTTTGGCCTTTCACCCCTATCCACAGGTCATCCCCCAAGTTTTCAACCTTGGTGGGTTCGGGCCTTCACGAGGTCTTACCCTCGCTTCACCCTGCCCATGGATAGATCACTCGGCTTCGGGTCTACGGCATGCGACTAGGCGCCCTATTAAGACTCGCTTTCGCTTCGACTACGGTTCACACCTTAATCTTGCCACATACCGGTAACTCGCCGGCTCATTCTTCAAAAGGCAGGCAGTCAGGATCCGAAGATCCCTCCTACTGCTTGTAAGTCAACGGTTTCAGGTACTATTTCACTCCCCTCGCCGGGGTTCTTTTCACCTTTCCCTCACGGTACTTGTCCGCTATCGGTCGCTAGGAAGTACTTAGCCTTACGAGGTGGTACTCGCAGATTCACACGGAATATCCTCCGTGATACTTGGGAACACCAATCTGAAGGCTGGTCGGTTTTCGTCTAAAGGGCTGTTACCTTCTGCGGCCCAGCTTTCCATCTGGGTTCGACTAACCGCCAACTTTGTAACTTCAGCTCGATGCCGGTGCACCGAGACATAGTGTCCCACGACACCAATACAGCAACACCACCGGGTTATTACACTGCATAGGTTTAGGCTGATCCCGTTTCGCTCGCCACTACTCAGGGAGTCGCTTTTGCTTTCTTTTCCTCAGAGTACTGAGATGTTTCAGTTCCCCTGGTTACCTCACCTGGCCCTATATATTCAGACCAGAGTGACTGGGCATGACCCCAGCCGGGTTTCCCCATTCGGACATCCTCGGATCGACGCTTGCTTGACAGCTTCCCGAGGCTTTTCGCAGCCTGCCACGTCCTTCATCGGCTTCTAGCGCCAAGGCATTCACCGTTGACTCTTAGTAGCTTGGATATAAGAGAATCCAAGACAACGTGCTCGCTATGCAGTTCTCAAGTTGCCAGTGAAGGCGTTCGACCTCGATAGGTCATGAACTCCTTCACAACTGAACAATGTGCCCGATCTGTGGTCCGAAGTCTCATGGAGCTCATCCAAGCTTCTCCAACCGCGAACGGTTTGAGCTTGCTTGTTCCACCCCTGGTGGACTTCGAAGTTTGAAGCGAATAGCCAGCAGATCAACTAGAAGCTGGAAACCGGACAATCAAGCCGGTTTCTTTGATGCTCCTTAGAAAGGAGGTGATCCAGCCGCACGTTCCCGTACGGCTACCTTGTTACGACTTAGTCCCAATTACCGACCCCACCTTCGGCAGCTCCCTCCCTAAAAGGGTTAGGCCACTGACTTCGGGTGTTGCCGACTTTCGTGACTTGACGGGCGGTGTGTACAATCCCCGAGAACGCATTCACCGCGGCTTTGCTGATCCACGATTACTAGCGACTCCGACTTCATGGAGTCGAGTTGCAGACTCCAATCCGAACTGAGGCCGGCTTTGTGGGATTCGCTCACCTTCGCAGGATCGCTGCCCGTTGTACCGACCATTGTAGCATGCGTGCAGCCCTGGATATAAGGGGCATGATGACTTGACGTCGTCCTCACCTTCCTCCGAGTTATCCCCGGCAGTCTCCTATGAGTCCCCGGCCGAACCGCTGGCAACATAGGACAAGGGTTGCGCTCGTTGCGGGACTTAACCCAACATCTCACGACACGAGCTGACGACAGCCATGCACCACCTGTCATGGGCCCTTTCGGACACCGTGTTTCCACGGCTTTTCCCATGATGTCAAACCCAGGTAAGGTTCTTCGGGTTGCATCGAATTAAGCCGCATGCTCCGCCGCTTGTGCGGGGACCCGTCAATTCCTTTGAGTTTTAGCCTTGCGGCCGTACTCCCCAGGCGGGACACTTAATGCGTTAGCTTCGGCACGGCAGTCGTTGATCAGACCGCCACACCTAGTGTCCAACGTTTACAGCGTGGACTACCAGGGTATCTAATCCTGTTTGCTCCCCACGCTTTCGCTCCTCAGCGTCAGTACCGGCCCAGAGAACCGCCTTCGCTACTGGTGTTCCTCCCGATATCTGCGCATTTCACCGCTACACCGGGAATTCCATTCTCCTCTACCGGACTCGAGTCACAGCAGTTTCGACTGCAATTCCGAGGTTGAGCCTCGGACTTTCACAAACGACTTGCTGAACCGCCTACGAGCTCTTTACGCCCAATGATTCCGGACAACGCTCGCCCCCTACGTATTACCGCGGCTGCTGGCACGTAGTTGGCCGGGGCTTCTTTTGGAGGTACCGTCAATTTCGTCCCTCCTGAAAGGGGTTTACAACCCGAAGGCCTTCATCCCCCACGCGGCGTCGCTGCGTCAGGCTTTCGCCCATTGCGCAAGATTCCCTGCTGCTGCCTCCCGTAGGAGTCTGGGCCGTGTCTCAGTCCCAGTGTGGCTGATCGTCCTCTCAGACCAGCTACTCGTCGATGCCTTGGTAGGCCGTTACCCCACCAACTAGCTGATAAGCCGCGAGCCCATCCCACAGCGTTAAGGCATTTCCTCAAAGAGCCATGTGGTTCCATGAGGGTATCCGGTATTAATCCAAGTTTCCCTGGGCTATCCCGGTCTGTGGGGCAGGTTGCTCACGTGTTACTCACCCGTTCGCCGCTCCGTCATATCGGTGGGTTACCCCTCCAATATGCGTCGCTCGACTTGCATGCATTAGGCGCGCCGCCAGCGTTCGTCCTGAGCCAGGATCAAACTCTCCAACGTACATTCAGGGGCTCCGTCCGAAGACGATGCCCAATCCTGTCAGTTATGAGTTTGCAATTGGGTCTCGGATCTGTGAGAGATCCGAGAGCTTCGATTGCTGCAAAATGCCTACCACCGAAGCCGACGAATCGACCCTGATGGCAAGCGCTTGCTGGCTTTTGGCACATTGTTCAGTTGTCAAGGAGCCCAAAGCTCCCACACCAGGTGTCAGGCAGGCCGGCGATCAGATCGCTGCCCCGATACATACGTCAATCGCGTTGAACGCGAGACAAGTCCCTCACCGGGTGGTGGGGGACCCGGGAAGTGGTTCCCGGGCCGAACGTCGAATAGTACCGACCTCAGAAATCTAGTCAAGTTCATTCAGCGAGGCGGACAAAGCGGCGCTTGCCCACCTTCAGAACCCGCCCCAAAAGGGCATCTCTGGCCATCTCGCCATCGGCTACCGGCTCTCCGTCGAGTCGAACCGCGCCCTGCGCCAGGAGGCGACGGGCCTCGGAGCCGGACTCCCCCGAGACCTCCCGCACCAGGGCGGACATCTGCACCGTGTCGCCCGCCGGCAGGGAGAATTCTTCGATGTCGTCGGGGATCCCGCCATGGCGGAAGACCTGGTCGAAACCGGCCTCCGCCTCGGCGGCCGCCTCCTCCCCCCAGTAGAGGGCGGTGACAGCGCGAGCAAGTTGGCGCTTCACCTCACCGGGATGGAGATCGCCGGAGGCCAACCCAGATTCGATGCGCTCGACGTCACCGGGGTCGAAGTCGGCGGCGAGCCGGAACCATTCCGGCATCACCTGATCGGGGATGCTCATCGTCTTGCCGAACATGTCCGAAGGCGAGTCTTCGACGCCGATGTAGTTGCCGATCGACTGGGACATCTTCTTGGAGCCGTCGGTTCCCACCAGGAGGGGCATGGTGAGAGCCACCTGTGGCTCCTGGCCGTAACGCTCCTGGACCACCCTCCCCATCATCAGGTTCCACAGCTGGTCGCTCCCACCCAATTCGACGTCGGCCTCGACCGCCACCGAGTCATACCCCTGGAGAAGCGGGTAGAGAAACTCCATCACCGATATCGGGTTTCCCTCCTGGTAACGGTTGGCGAAATCGGAGCGCTCCAGCATCTGGGCGACCGTGGCCGCCGAAGTGAGCTCCAACAGCCCACCCATGTCCAGCGCACCGAGCCACTCGGAGTTGCGTCGGATCTCGAGGCGCTCGTCGAGTAGGACCTTGCGGAATTGGCCGAGGACGTTCTCCGCGTAGCCATTGACCTCCTCGGCGGTGAGTCGCTTGCGGGTATCGCTCCTCAACGACGGATCACCGACTCGGGCGGTGAAGTCGCCCACGATCAGCACCGCGGTGTGGCCCAGCTCCTGGAAATGACGCAGCTTGCGCAGCACTACGGCCCAACCCAGCGTGACCGAAGGGGCGGTCGGGTCGAGACCGAGCTTGACCCGGAGCTGGCGCCCGGTCTTCAGCTTCTCGAGAAGCTCCTCCTCGGGGACGACCTTGTCGGCGTGCCGAAGGAGATATGGAAGCTGGTCGGCGGGCGTCATGGTCGGCGCGAGGGTAAACCACACCGGGCCAATGCCTCAGCCTCCATTAGCCGTCGAGGTGGCGGCGATGAAGCGCCAGGGAAGATCACGAGCCTTGGAGATGCCGATCCGCGGGGTGGCCATCACCAGTTGCGGAGGAGTGCCCGGCTCGAGCCGGAGCGGGGAGTCGTGGTCGAAGAGATTCGTCCCGTCGTGCGAGCCGTCGATCCCGAGGGCCTGGCAAAGCTTGCCCGGCCCGTTGGCCAACTCGGTGTCGCGCCCTCGCCTCGAACGCGCGGTCCCGACGCCGTCGACCACGTCACCTCCCCGGAAGAGGATCGCCCACCCGGTGCCTTCCGGGCCGGCCGAGACATTGGCGCACCAGTGAACCCCGTACGACCGATAGACGTAGAGCGTCCCAGGGCGCTCGAACATCGACCCGTTGCGGCCGGTGCGACCCTTGAAGGCATGAGATGCCGGGTCATCCTCGCCCCGATAGGCCTCCACCTCGTTGAGCCTCACTGCGACGGGAGATGACCCGATGGTGGAAACCAACACGGCCCCCAGCAACCGGGGAGCAGCATCCTCAGGGGACCCGGCAAGTTGCGCGGCTAGATCCACAGCGACCGGGCTCAGGCTCCGCGGAGTTGCGCGTCGACGGCGGCGGCCGCCTCGATCATCGCCTCCCGCATCGGCGACACTTCCTCGTTGGTGAGCGTCCGGTCCGGTGCTCGGAGCCGGTAGCGAATGGCCAACGCTCGCGACCCTTCGGGTATGCCGGCTCCTCTGAACTCGTCGAATACGTGCGCCGATTCCACCATGCCCCCACCCGCGTCGAGAGTCGCTCCCAGGACAGAGGACACCGGGATCGAGTCGGGAACCAGGAACGAGAGGTCGAAGTCGACCGGTGGGTAGACCGATGGCGACTCCGACTGCACCAGCCCCAGGGGAGCCAGCAGCGGATCCAAATCCAACTCGGCGACCGCGACCCGGCCCGAGATCTCGTATCCCGCGGCCACGGTGGGGCTCAACTCACCGACATACCCGATCGGGGCCCCATTCAGCGCGACGGCCGCGGTTCTCCCCGGGTGGTATCCGGGCGGGGTGGCAGCAGTCAAGGCGATTCCATCGAGGCCAAGGGCCTGAGCGACATGGCGAAGGATTCCCAAAGAGGCGCGCCCGTCGGCGCCGAGGCCAGGCTCGTCCAGAGTCGACGCGCCAACACTCCCCACCGCCACCCACGCCAAGCGATCAACTTGCTCGGGGAGCCTCGGATCATCGACGGCGGGTCGGGCTACGAACACGCGGCCGGTCTCGAACAAGGCCACCGACGATGCCCCGTGTGAAAGGTTGAATCGGACCGCGTTGAGGAGGCTGGGCAGCATCGTGGGCCTGAGCCGCCCCTCTTCGTCCCGAAGCGGGTTCTTGACCCGGAGCACATCGCCCAGGGAGACCCCGAACGGCAGCACATCTTCCTCGCCGACGAAGGGCAGGGTCACCGCCTGGCTGATCCCGATCCCAACCAGGGACCGGTGGAGCGCACGCAGCCGCCTCTGCTCGGGCGTCAGCCCACCAGCGGGGCCGGTTGGCAAGGTGGCGTCGAACTTGTCGAACCCGTGGATACGGGCGACCTCTTCCACGAGATCGGCTGGCCTGGTGACATCGGGTCGGAAGGTTGGCACCACGACGGTCATCGGGTCCTCGCCTTCCACACCCATCCCGAGCCGGCTCAGGATCGCGCCCACCTCGTCGCGGGTGAACCCCGGCCCGAGCAGGCGGGTCACCTCTGCCAGCTCGAATCGAATCGTTGCCGGCTCGACCACAGTGCCGATGACGTCGATCGCGGCCTCTGGCACTTCTCCCCCGGCTAGCTCGGCGACCATGGACGTGGCCCGGCGGTTCGCCTCGTCGGCGAGATTGGGGTCGACGCCGCGTTCGAACCGGGTGGATGCCTCCGAGCGGAGGTTGTGCCGCCGTGACATGTACATGATCGTCGGCGGGTCCCACGAGGCAGCCTCCATCAGGACATTGACCGTGCCGTCGGAGACCTCGGAGCGAGCGCCTCCCATGGTCCCCGACATCGAGGTCGGTCCCTCGTCGTCGTAGATGATCAGGTCCTCTTCGCTGAGCGTCCTCGTCTCATCGTCGAGAGTGACCAGTTGCTCGCCGGCCACCGCCCTCTTGACGACCAGGTGGCTTCCGACGATCGAGTCGGCGTCGAAGGAGTGCAGGGGATGGCCAAGCTCCAGCATCACGTAGTTGGTGACGTCGACGACATTGGAGATGGCTCTCATCCCGGCCTTCGCCAGACGGTGTCGCACCCACAGTGGCGACTTTCCGACGCTGACTCCCCGGATCTCACGGGCGGTGAACCGCCGACAACCGACCGGGTCGCCAAGCTCGATCTCGATGCCAGTGGCTCCGGGGACGGTGTTCAGTCCACGCTCCGGAGTCCGATACGGAAGGTCGAGGTAGGCACCAATGTCGCGGGCCAATCCCCGCAGGGACATCGCGTCGGGGCGATTCGGCGTGACAGTGATATCGAACACCACATCCGGAAGCTCCACCAACTCCGAGAATTCGATGCCGAGATCCGGCTCCCCATCCAACACCAGGATCCCAGAGTGGTCATCTCCGAGCCCGAGCTCGCGATCCGAGCAGATCATCCCGTTGGAGTCGACGCCCCGGATCGACCTGCGCCCGATCTCGAACCCGCCGGGAAGCACCGCTCCAGGCCGGGCCACGGCGACGTAAGCCCCGCTTTCGAAGTTCCAGGCGCCACAGATGATCTGCTCGGGGCCAGCACCGACGTCGACCTGGCAGACCCTGATCTTGTCCGCATCCGGATGGGCCGCGATGTCGACCACCTGACCGACAACCACGCCAGACCAATCGGCTTCGAGCACCTCATAGCCCTCCACCTCGTGCCCGATCATGGCAATGATGTCGGACAGCTCGGAGGGTGAGAGCTCGGGAAGCGTGATGAACTCGGATAGCCAGCGGAGCGGGACCTTCACGAGAACTGCCTCAGAAAGCGCAGGTCGTTGTCTATGAAGTGGCGGATGTTGTTGATCCCATGGCGGACCATGGCGAGCCGCTCGACACCCATCCCGAACGCGAACCCGGACAGCCGGGAGGGGTCATATCCAACCGCCTCGAACACATTCGGATCGACCATCCCGCAACCAAGCATCTCCAGGTAACCCGCTCCCCCACAGACTCGGCACCCTGACTCACCGCCGTCGCAGGCGAAACATGAGACGTCGAGCTCGGCGCTGGGCTCGGTGAATGGGAAGAAATGAGGGCGGAGGCGCACCGTGGTCCGGGAGCCGAAGAACTCCTTGGCGAAGTGGGTCAGCGTCCCCTTGAGGTCGGAAAAGGTGATCGAGTCGTCAACGGCCAGACCTTCGATCTGATGGAAAACCGGGAGATGCGAAGCGTCGATGGTGTCGGTGCGGTAGACCTTCCCCGGCACCACCACATAGACCGGAGGCGGGTGCTGCTGCATCCAGCGGACCTGGCTGGGCGAGGTCTGGGTACGGAGCAGCAGCTCATCGGCCGGATCCCCATAGTCCAGGTACATGGTGTCCGACTCGAGCCGGCTCGGATGAGTGGGCGGAGTGTTGAGGGCGTCGAAGTTGTACCAACCGAGCTCGGCCTCTGGGCCTGAGGTGGTCAGGTACCCGAGCCCGACGAAGATGTCGACGACCTCATCGATGGTCTGCTGGATCAGGTGCAGGGATCCGCGCGGGAAGTTGACCGACTCCAGGGTCACATCGATGCGGTCGCCGGTCAGACGATGTTGCTCATCGAGAATCGAGAGGGCGATACGGCGTTGGGCGATCAGGCCCTCGATTTCCGTGGTGACCTCGTTGAGCCGGGCTCCTACGACCGGGCGTTGCGAGGCCTCCAGGCCTCCCATGGCGCGGCGCACCGAGCCCACGGCAGAGTTCTTGCCGAGAAGGGAGCTCTCGACCGTTTCCAGCTCTTCGACGGACCCTGCGCCGTCGACCCGGGCGGCGGCTCCGGAAAGAGCATCTTCCAGCTCCGCGATCACATCCATGTGGGCGGCAGGTTAGAGCGGTCGCCTGGCCTCCCCGGACTTAGTAATCGGGGGTCGGGCCTTTGGACAGCTCGTAGACGAAGATTGCTGCAGCCGTAGCCGCGTTCAGGCTCTCGATGCCGCCCGGCATGGGGAGTGTGATGCGCTGTCCAGCTTCCGCAGCGACGCCGGCCGGAAGGCCAGACGACTCGTCGCCAATCAGCACCGCGTACGGCCCGCGGCCGACCGCCAGTGGATCCTCACCACCGGCGACCACGGTGGCCAGGGTCAGATACCCGAGCCCGTGCAACTCGTCCACGGACTTCACGGTCACCACTCCGGTTCGAAAGTGGGCCCCGGCCCCGGCTCGAAGCACCTTTGGCGCCCAGGGATCGGCAGTGCCCTCGGTGTAGGCGAACGACCAACCGAATCCGGCCGCGGTTCGGATCATGGTGCCGAGGTTGCCCGGGTCGCCGACTCCCCACGCCACGAGCACATGCTTCAGGCCCAGGGTCGGTTGCGAAGGGATCTCGATGACTGCCACCGGGCCTCGCGGGCTCTTGGTCCCGGCAACCCGGGCCAGCCCGGTCTCGTCCACCAGGACAAGATCGAAGCCACGGGAGGCCGATAGATCGGCTGTCACCACATCAGGCTCCAAAGCGAAGACGAGCAATGGCTCGATCCCGGCGGAGAGGGCCTCGTCGAGGAGATGCGGTCCCTCGATGAGGGTCTGGCCCCGGTCCCTGCGCTCCCCGGCGCGATGAAGCCGGGCCGCCTCCACCACCGAACGGTTCTTGTGGCTGCGGACCGGCATCACCTTCGCCTGTCTGGGGCGATCAGCCCTGCTTGGAAGCCTCTACGAGTTGGGCGAAGGCACCCGGGTCGTTGACGGCCATTTCGGCGAGCATCTTGCGATCAACCTCGATCTCATTGGCCTTCAACCCGGCGATCAATTGGTTGTACGTGGTTCCGTTCTGACGCGCCGCCGCATTGATGCGGGCGATCCAGAGGCGCCGGAACTCACCCTTGCGGGCGCGCCGGTCGCGATAGGCATCCTGCATCGCATGCATGACCTGCTCGTTTGCGGTGCGATATCGCCGGCTCCGGGCGCCCTTATAGCCCTTGGCGCGGTCGAGGACCTTCTTGTGCGACTTCTTGGCGTGAACCGCGCGTTTTACACGTGCCATCTCATACCTCCTGAATCCTCAGCGACCGAGCAGCTTCTTGGCGGTTTTGGCATCACCGGGGGCAAGCTCGACCTCTCCCGCCCGACGGCGAAAGACGTGCTTGCCCTTGGCCAACTTGAGATGGCCGCGCCCCGATTGGCGCCTCATGATCTTGCCGGACCCGGTGACCTTGATCCGTTTCTTGGCTCCGCTGTGGGTCTTCATCTTTGGCACAGCGTCCTCCTGTTTCGATTAATTCTCTTCGCTGCTCTCGGCTGCGGCTCTTGCCTTCTTCGCCGGCGCCAGCACCATCGTCATGCTCCGACCCTCGATCTTGGGCACCTGCTCCACGACGCTGACATCCAATAGCTCCTCAGCGAGCCGGTCGAGGAGGTCCTTCCCAAAACTGGGTCGTTCCTGCTCCCTGCCCCGGAAACGAATGGTCACTTTGACCTTGTCGCCCTCGGCCAGGAAATCCTTGGCCTTTCGCTTGGTGATGTCGAAGTCGTGATCGCCGATCCGCACTTTCATGCGGAGCTCTTTGATCGTGGTTCGTGTTTGCTTCTTTCGAGCCTCGCGTTGCTTGACGGACAACTCGTACTTGTATTTCCCGTAATCCATCAATCGGCACACCGGCGGTTTGGCGTTGGGTGCCACTTCGACGAGATCCAGATCGAGTTGCTCGGCGAGCCAAAGGGCTTCATCGAGCTTCTTGACTCCGACCTGGGAGCCATCGGGTGCGACTACCCGCACCTCTTTCGCTCTAATCGCGCCGTTCACGCGGAGCTCGTTGGTGATGCTGTTACCTCCTGTTGAGTGCAAATGAGAAAGCAGCAAGCGAAAACTTGCTGCTCATGGCCGGCAAGGCCGGTGTCGTGGACCTCGACTCGCCTCGGTCGTCTTCGACCGGGCGGACGGGTGGGGAAGCAGCAGCTTCCGCTCTTGCGTTCAGTTGTCCCCGAGAGGATACCAGTGGGCAATGCCCTATCACCAGCCCGATGTCAGGCTCCGCTCAGGTCTCGGATGGCGGTGGCGCTGAGGACAGCTGCCTCCGCCGCCTCGACGCCCTTGTTGGCCCCGCCCTCACCGGCGCGTTCCAGTGCCTGCTGGTACTCGTGAACGGCAAGGATGGCGTTGGCCACCGGGACGCCGCTCTCCAGGGCCACCGCCGCGATTCCAGCCGTGGATTCGCGGACAACGATGTCGTAGTGGTCGGTGTCTCCCTTGACCACCGTGCCGATCGCAATCGCGGCGTGACAGCCATTTGCGATCAGGCTCTTGGCGGCCACCGGCAGTTCCAGGGCACCGGGGACGCGCAGGATCGTGATCTCGGTGACCTCCATCTCCTGGAGGCGGTCTACCGCACCCTGGAGCAGGCGATCGGTGATGCCCTGGTTCCAACTGGCAACGGCGATGCCGATGTGCAACCCGGAGCCGGATTTGGAGCCCTCGACGACGCGGATCATGCCCCGGTGCCCAGGTCCATCTGATGGCCGAGGCGATTGGCCTTGGTGCGCAGATACTCCCGGTTCTCCTCGTTGGCCTCGATCGACAAAGGCACCTGCTCGACGATGGAGAGCCCGTAACCCTCGATTCCGGCTCGTTTCGTGGGGTTGTTCGTCATGAGGCGCATGGAACGGACCCCAAGGTCATAGAGGATCTGGGCTCCAACGCCGTAGTCCCTGGAGTCCACCGGGAGCCCGAGATTCACGTTGGCGTCGACCGTGTCGAGACCTTCGTCCTGCAGGCGGTAGGCAGCCAGCTTGTGGAGCAGCCCGATCCCCCGCCCTTCGTGGCCCCGGATGTAAAGAACAACGCCCCTCCCTTCCGCGGCGACCCGGGCCAGGGCCATGTCGAGTTGATCGCCACAGTCACAGCGCAGGCTCCCGAAGACGTCGCCGGTCAGACACTCCGAGTGGACCCGGGTCAGGACCCGCTCCCCATCGCCCATTTCCCCCATCACCAGAGCCATGTGCTGCCGATCGTCGATCAGCGAGCGGAAGCCAACGGCGTTGAAGGTGCCATGCTCGGTTGGGATCCTGGCTTCGACCACTCTCTCGACCAGCTTCTCGCGCTGTCGGCGAAACGCGATCAGATCCGCGATGGTCCCCAACAACAGGCCGTGCTCGGCAGCGAAGTGCTCGAGGTCGCCAAGCCGGGCAACGCTGCCATCGTCGTTCATGATCTCGGCCAATACGCCTGCCGGGTACTTGCCTGCCAAGTCGGCGAGGTCGACTGCGGCTTCAGTGTGGCCGGCTCGCTTGAGGACACCACCCGGCTCGTAACGCAGGGGGTACATGTGGCCCGGGCGCGCCAGGTCTTCCGGTTTGGTCCCGGGGTTGATCACCGTCTGGATCGTCCTCCATCGATCGGCTGCCGAGATCCCGGTCGTCGTCCCCTCCCTGGCGTCGATGGAGACGGTGAAGGCAGTGCGTCGGACGTCGGTGTTTCGAGCAACCATCATCGGCAGGTCGAGCTCGTCGAGTCGCTCGCCGATCACGGGGAGGCAAATGATCCCACTGGTGTGGCGGAGCATGAACCCGATCTGGGCCTGGGTGGCCGTCTCGGCGGCCATGATCAGGTCGCCCTCGTTCTCGCGATCCTCGTCGTCGACCATGATCACCATCTCGCCTCTGGCGATGGCAGCCACGATCTCCTCGATTGGCGCAAAACTCATGAGCCCGCTCCCAGGAGTCTCTCCACGTATTTGGCGATGACGTCGACCTCGAGGTTGACCGGATCGCCTTCGGCGCGCAAGCCCAGAGTCGTCACCTCGAGGGTGTGAGGTATGAGCGCCACCTCGAACCGATCCGACCACACGCCCGAGACGGTGAGACTGACGCCGTCGACGGTGATCGAGCCCTTCTCGACGATGAAACGAGCCATCCCGGCCGGGACCTGGATGGTGAGGCGCCGCTCCTCTCCTCCGTTGGCCACTCCGATGACGGTCCCGACACCGTCGACGTGGCCCTGGACGATGTGCCCGTCGAAGCGACCCTGAGCCGGCATCGGCCGCTCGAGATTCACCGGATCCCCCGCCTGGATGGCTCCGAGACTGGAACGCGACAACGTCTCGTGCACGACTTCGAGGTCAATCGTCGAGCCCTGAACCGCAACCGCGGTGAGGCAAACGCCATTGACGGCAATCGAGTCGCCGACGGCCAGGTCGGCGAGAGGCCCCGCCTCAACTGTGAGCCGTCTGACTCCGGCGTCATCGTCGACGTCGACTACCGAGCCTTTGTGGGCAACGATTCCGGTGAACATCTACTCGAACTCGATTCTCAGGTCCGAGCCAACGTTACGCACGTCGCGAATATTCACCTCTCTGGCCTCGTCGATCGTCGAGAAGGAGCCCGCCAACGGCCCGATCCCGGTCCCACCGCCGATCTTCCCTGCCAGATACAGGACGCCGCGGGAAATCACACCTGAGCGCCACCAGGCGCCGGCCACGCCGGGCCCTCCTTCGAGCAGGACGTCGAGTAGGCCCGCGTTGGCGATCGCCTTCGCCGCCTCGACCGGATCCGGGTGATCGTCAACACCTGAGACCAGCACCAGGTCGCCTGAGGGGATGTCGAGGTCGCGCGACGCAACCACCAGTGGAGCGCGGTCCCAGATTCTGGCGTCAACAGGGAGTGGGCCGGCCCCGGCCAGGATCACCGGACGGGGCTGGTGGTCTCCTGCATCAGGATGTCGAACTGTCAGTTCTGGGTCATCCGCTCGCACGGTCCCGACCCCGACCACCACGGCGTCCATCGCAGCTCTCAGTTGATGGGCGTCGGCTCGTGACTCTTCAGAGCTGATCCATCGCGACGAGCCGTCGAGGGCCGCTACCGAGCCGTCGAGGGTCATCGCGGTCTTCCAGGTGACCAGAGGGAGCCCGGTGCGTCGGTGATGGAAATAGGCCGGGTCCACGGACTTCTGCATCCGCGGCTGCTTCCTCGAGAACCACTTCGATTCGGGCGTCTGTCAGCCAGGAGACGCCCTTCCCGGAGACGCGCTCATCGGGATCGATGGCACCAACGACCACCCGGCTGATCCCTGCGGTCACGATCGCGGTCACACACGGCGGGGTGTTCCCGTAGTGACTGCACGGTTCGAGGGTCACATAGAGAGTGGAGCCCCGAGCCTGGGCGCCGGCCTGGCCAAGCGCAACTACCTCGGCGTGGGGTTGGCCCACTCCCTCATGGGCGCCCTCTCCAACCACGTTGCCGGCTTGATCGACGATGACCGCGCCGACGCGTGGATTGGGATGGGTCCGATGCTGCGTGGCGAGCTCGATGGCTCGCCGCATGTGGCGGGCGTCGCCCACCTATGCCGAACGACGATCGATGCGGTAGGTAGAGCCCGGCTGCTTCTTGGCAAATTCCTTCATTTCCACCGCAATCGCCGACGCCTCCCACTGAGTGGAGATCTCTCTCACGTCGGTGGACGCTACACCCAGCGACAGGGAGACCACAGGGAAGGCGAAACGCTCGCCGCGACGGTCGATGACCTCGATGTAGCCGCGCAGGGCATCGGCGGTGTCATAGAGATCGAGGATGCCGTCATCGAATCGCTCGATCACTTCCTTGCAGAACGACTCAGCCATCTCCGGCGGGATGATGGCCACGAAGTCGTCACCGCCGATGTGACCCACGAAGGCGCCGGTGATCCCGAGGTTCTCGGATGCGTCACGGAAGCACTTCGCGCAGAAGCGGATCACTTCGTCGCCACGCATGAACCCGTAGTGATCGTTGAAAGCCTTGAAGTTGTCGAGGTCCCCGTGGACCAGGGCGTAATCACGACCGGAAGTGATCCGTTCCTCGATCTCGGCGGTGATCTTGAAGTTCCCGGGAAGACCGGTGAGCGGCGAGAGGTCACGCGCTGCCTGGGTCCGGCGCACCACGGCCCGCACCCGGGCCACCAGCTCGTTGATGTCGAACGGCTTGGTGATGTAGTCGTCGGCTCCCAATTCGAGGCCTCGAACCCGGTCCTCAGGAAGGCCGCGGGCGGTGAGCAGGATGATCGGGATGTTCCCGGTGCTGGCCTGGCTGCGAAGGCGATGCAACGCCGTCAAGCCGTCCATTCGGGGCATCATGATGTCGAGGACGATCACATTCGGCGGATTGGCGGTCGCCTTCTGGAGAGCATCCTCCCCATCGACCGCGGTCTCCACCTCGAGCCCCTCCAACTCGAAATTGACCTGGACAACCGCAAGGATGTCCGGGTCATCGTCCGCAATCAGGACCCGTTCGCTCATTTCTCCTCTACTGCCCTTCTCAAATCGGCAACAGCCGTGCTGGGATCTTCCGCCCCGAAAATCGCGGTTCCGGCCACGAACACGTTGGCACCTGCATCGGCGGCCAGGCGTGCGGTTTCGGGCGTAATACCCCCGTCGATCTCAATATCGGTCGGCAATCCGCGCTCCTCAACCCATTCTCTGGCGGTTTGGACCTTCTCCAGAACCTCCGGAATGAAGCCCTGGCCCCCAAAACCGGGCTCGACGGACATGATGAGGAGAACGTCGCAAAGTTCGAGAAATGGCGCCACACCGGCAAACGGGGTCCCCGGATTGCACACCAGCCCGAAACCCAGACCGTTGTCGCGGGCTTGTTTCGAAGCGCGGGTGGGGTCGGGCATCGCTTCGATGTGCATGGTCACCAGGTCGGCCCCGGCCTCCGCCAGATCGGGGAGAAAGGCGTCGGGATTGGTGGTCATCAGGTGACAGTCGAAACGGAGCTCGGTCAAGGGCCGGATGCCCTTGATCACCGGGATCCCAAACGAGACATTGGGCACGAAATGCCCGTCCATCACATCGATATGCAGCCAATCCGCCACCGACTCCACACTCGCAATCTCGTCTTTGAGACAGCCGAAATCGGCGGCGAGCAAAGAAGGAGCGATTTTGACGGCGCGCATCCAAGGGGATTGTAAGGGGGGGACCCTCAAGCCTCGAGTAAGGCGACAAACATGCCGTCGGTGCCGGTGATGTGCGGTGCGAGCAGCCGGCCATCACCCCAGACCTCGCCGGGGATGGCAGGGGGCCGGAAACCGCCACCCGCGACGACTTCGATTGTCTCCTCGGGGGTCACAGTGCACACCGAGTAGACCAGGCGGCCGCCCGGAGCCAGCAACTCCGTAGCCCGCTCCAGCATCTCCCGCTGTCCGGCTGCCAGCCGAAGGACCTCGGACTCGGTGACACGGAGCCTGATCTCCGGCCGTCTTCTCAGCGTGCCGAGGCCGCTACACGGCGCATCGAGCAGAACCCGGTCGAAGCTGGCGCGTTTGAACGGGAGCGCCCTCGCATCGGCCACCACCCACTGCGCCCCAGGCACCCGGGTGCGCGCATCCGAGACCCGTCGCCGGTGAGAGTCGGCAGCGACCACCCGGCCCCCCTCCCCCACCTGATCGAGGAGATGCGCCGTCTTGCCCCCCGGGGCAGCCGCCAGATCGATCACCCGCATCCCGGGCTCAGCCGCCACCGCGTTTCCAACCGCAATGGAGGCTGCGTCCTGGACAGTCGTTCCCTCCGGGATTGGCCCCGGGGCGACGGCGAAAGCACCAGGGATACCGGCTAACTCCTCACCCACGTCAACCGCGCCGGGCTTCGCCCGAACCACTCGCTCGGGCTCGGTGGCGCTCGCCAGGGCGAACTCTCGGGCCGCGACAGCCCCCCAGGCAGCCTCCAGCGACTCTCTCAGCCAGGAGGGGAGGTCCAACCCTTGATCAGCCTCACGCTCCTGTTCGGCGACCCTCCTCAGCACCGCGTTGGCGAACCCCGCCGCCTTGGGTCGGGTCTCGCGGATGAGGTCGACGCCCGCGCTCACCACGATCGGGCGGGCCAGGTCGCTGTAGAGGAGCTCGAAGACCGAGACCCGCAGCCCGTCGAGCACTCCGGTGTCGACTTTTGCGACTGCCCTTCGCGCTCCGACCTCGATGGAATGATCGATGCGCTCGGTGTGCCGCAACACCCCGTAGGTGAGGGCCTTGACCCGAGCCAACTCTCTGGGTGGGAGGCTCGAGGAGTGGCTGTCCAGGAGCACGTTGGAGAACGCTCCTTCTCGCAGCACCCGGCCCACCACTTCGGCGGCGAGATGCCGGGCCTGGAGCGGGTCACTCATCGGAATGCGCCGGTTTGGCTGCGTCGACCTCTCGCCCACTCGGCGCCTGACATCAAACGGCCTCCGGGAGGTTGGATCTCGACCAGCTCGACTCCCCCGTCGGCAACCCCCGCCACCGGGAGCCCGCCGACCACCCGGTAGACACCCGGGTCCAGGCTCTGCCCGGATGCTCGGGCCCGAAGCACCTTGTGGGGCTCGCCGTCGAGGTCGAGGGTTGCCCCGGGCGACGGCGACAGGCCTCGGATTCGGTTTATCGCCTCCAACGACGACATCTCCGGCCGGATTGGGCGGTCATCCGGGGTCAGCTTCGAGGCGTAGATCGCCCCCTCTTCGACCTGGGGAACCGGTACCAGCTCGCCACTGAGGTAGGCGGGAAGCACCTGTGCCAACAGTCCCCCGCCGAGCCCGGCCAGCCGGTCGGTCAGCTCGCCGGCGGTCTCGTCGCGACGGATGTCAACTGCCTGAGCGGTCAGCACCGGACCGGTATCCAGGTTCTCGTCTAGCTCGATGATGGTCACCCCGCTCATCGGATCACCCGCCATCAGGGCGCGAGCCACGGGTGCCGCCCCCCGCCACCGGGGCAGCAGCGAGAAATGGACGTTCAACATGCCATGAGCCGGTCGAGCCAGGGCCTCAGGCCTGATCAGCATCCCGAAGGCGACAACGACCCCGACGTCGAAGGGACCGCTTTCGGCGAGGATTTGCTCTATCTCGCCCGACCCCGAAGGTTGGGCAACGGCCAGGCCGAGGTCCAGGGCCCGAGTCTTTACCGGTGAGGGCTCGGGACGGCCGGACCTGCCCTTAGGGCGATCCGGCTGGGTGATCACCAGATCCACGTCGAAGTCGCTGACCAGCCGATCGAGCGTGGGTATGGCGGCTCCCGGGGTCCCCAGGAACACGATCCGGGTCATTCGTGACTCGCCATCCCCAGTGCCTCGTCCCTCAGATCACGGAGCGCCTGCTTGCGGGTTCGTCGCTCCAACCGATCGATGAGAAGCTTTCCGTCGAGATGGTCGATCTCATGTTGGAGCACCCGTCCCAGGAGCCCGTCGCCGGCGAACTCGACCTCCTTGCCGTCGAGGTCGGTAGCTCTGGCCCGGGCAAAGCCGGGCCGCTTGATCTCCCAGTAATGGCCTGGCACGGAGAGACAACCCTCCTCGTAGGCCCACTCCCCGCTGAGCTCGACGATCTCGGGGTTGATCATCACCCTCGGGCCGAGGCCGTCCTGGGCATCGAATACCGCGACCCGGCGCGGGATGCCTATCTGATTGGCGGCCAGCCCGACCCCGGGTGCCTGGTACATGGTCTCGATCATGTCGACTGCCAGGGCGCGCAGGGCGTCGTCGACTTCGAGAACCGTCTTGGTCTCGAGTCGGAGCACCGGGTCTCCAAAGGTTCGGATTGGAAGGATTGCCATGAGTGCCCGGGGACGGAGAAGGTGGCAGGGTAGACGAAGCGGGCTTCTCCCAGCTTCTGGCCGATCCTCATTAGATTCACCCGATGAGGCCCGTCGGCTTGGGGACCCTTCGATCATGCACATCACCGCAGACGATCTGATCGCCACTCTGCGCGACCGTGGCCTGCGCATCACCGATGCCCGCCGCGCCGTCTGCGGGGTGATCGCCCACTCTCACGGCGACCATCTCGATGCCGCCACCATTCACGACAAGGCAATGACCGACCTCGGAACCGAGCTGGACCTGTCCACCGTCTATCGCACCCTGGAGGTCCTGGAAGAGGCGGGCGCCGTCCGACATGCCCACCTCGGCGAGGCCGCCGTCTATCACCTGGCCGAGGAGCAGCCCCACCAGCACCTGGTATGCAGGAACTGTGGGTCGACCACCGCCCTCCCCGCTTCTGATCTGGCCGGTTTCCTGGCCGAGGTGCAGGAAATGACCGGCTTCGTGGCCGATGTCGAGCATTTCGCACTCTGGGGCCTCTGCTCCGACTGCAGTCGCCTTTGACGTTCGCTAATCTCTTGTTGCAAGTCCTTCGCAACTAGGAGAGCAAGTGCACATCCCCGATGGATTCATCGGTCCCGGTGTCTCGGTGGCGGCCGGCGTCACCGCAATCGGCGGCTTCGGAGTGGCGTTGCGCCGAGCTCGCACTTATCTGACGGATCGCTTGGTGCCGATGGCAGCACTGGTCGCCGCGTTCATCTTTGCGGTCCAGATGATGAACTTCCCGGTGCTTCCGGGTGTCAGCGGGCATCTGCTGGGTGGAGTGCTGGCTGCGGTCCTCGTCGGTCCCTGGGCCGGATACATCGTGCTCACGATCGTTCTCGTGGTCCAGGCCTTCATGGCAGACGGAGGGTTGACCGCACTCGGGCTCAACATCGTGAACATGGCTCTGATCGGGGCCGTGGGCGGCTATCTCATCTACCGAGCCCTGCTCCGAATGACCGGCTCCAAGACGTCGAGAGTGCCCCTCCTGGCCGGGATCGCCGCCATGCTCTCCGTCCCCCTGGCGGCGCTGGGGTTTGTCTTCGAGTTCTGGCTCGGCGGGACCGTAGAGAGCGTCTCGACCTCATCAGTGCTCTGGGCCATGCTCGGAACCCACTTCCTGATCGGGATTGGTGAGGGCGCCATCACCTTCGTGGTCATTGCAGCAGTGATGCGCGCACGACCGGATCTCGTCTACGGCTCACCAAAGTTTGCCGGGGCCAGAAGCGAGGAGCTGGTGGCGTGAAGCGTGGTTTGGCCATTTTCGCCCTCGGCCTGCTGGTCTCGCTCTTGATCGCCGTCGTGTTCTCCCAGTTCGCATCGAGTCAGCCGGACGGGCTCGAGTATGTGGCCGGCGAGCAGGGTTTTGTCGACGCGGCGAAGGACCACGCATTGTCTGATCTACCTCTCGCCGAATACGGCGGGGATGACAGCGGGAAACTCATGCTGGCCGGCCTCGTGGGGACCCTGGCCACCCTCGGTCTGGGATACGGAGTCTTCTGGCTCGCCCGCTCTCGGGAACACCCAGCGGACCAATGAGCGGCGCCCACGGGCACGCCCTCTTCGTTCACGGCTCGTCTCCTCTGCACCGTCTGGCGCCTCAGGTGAAGATCCTGAGCGCCATCGTCCTGGCGTTCGCGGTCGTGAGCACTCCCCGGGAGGCGTTTTGGGCGTTCGGCGCCTACACGGTGATCCTCGGGTCCTTGGCCGTGGTCGCCCACATCCCTCCGCGGTTCCTCTTCTCCCGGATGCTCGCGGCGACCCCGTTCGTGCTCCTGGCGCTCCTGTTCCCCATCTTCGGATCCGGGCCTCGGGTCGAGGTGCTTGGATTGTCACTGAGCCAGGCCGGGCTATGGGACATGTGGAATTTGTTGGCCAAGTCGTTGCTCGGGCTGTTCACCGCCATCGTGCTCGGCGCCACCACCGAGGTCGCGGATCTCCTTCGCGGGCTGAGCGCGCTGCGGGTTCCCGGGCTTGTCACGTCGATATTGGGATTCATGGTCCGCTATCTGGACGTGGTCATCGGAGACCTGACCCGGATGCGGCTTGCGCTTGCCGCCCGCGGCCACCGTGCCTCAGGCATACGCGACTGGGGCTCCTACGGCCGGGCCGCCGGGACCATGTTCATCCGGACCTATGAGCGCGGGGAACGGGTCTACCTAGCGATGGAATCGCGGGGCTATTCGGGCCGGATGAACCCATCCGAGCTGGTGAAAGCGAGCCCCTGGGACTGGGTGCTTGGCTTGCTGCCGGCCGTGCTCGCCTGGATCGTGGCCTTTGCGGCGAGGTCGGCAACGTGAGCACACCCGTCATCGAGATCCGGGGCCTGTCATTCGCGTATCCCGACGGAACTGAGGCGTTGACCGACATCGACCTTCACATCCATCGTGGGGAGCGCGTTGCCCTGCTCGGCCCCAACGGGGCCGGCAAGACCACGCTGATCCTCCACATGAATGGGATCCATCGCCCCCAGACCGGATCGGTCACGGTGTCGGGGCTTCCCGTCACGGCGCCGAACCTCCTCGAGATCCGACGCCGGGTCGGCCTCGTCTTTCAAGACCCGGACGACCAGCTGTTCATGCCGACCGTCCGCGAAGACGTCGAGTTCGGGCCCAGGAATCTCGGTCTGACCGGAGCGGAGCTCGATCAGCGCGTCAACGACGCCCTGGCCTCACTGGAAGTTGCCGACCTCGCCGACCGAGCTCCCAACCACCTCTCATTCGGCCAGAAGCGAAGAGTCTCGATGGCAGGCGTGATGGCGATGGAGCCCGAGATCCTGGTGCTTGACGAGCCGACGTCCAATCTCGACCCGGCCAGTCGTCAGGACTTGACCCGCGCCCTGCTCGGCCTCGACGTCACCCAGCTCATCGTCACCCACGACCTTCTCTATGCACTCGAAGTGTGCCCTCGCGCGGTGATCATCGACTCGGGGAGAATCGTTGCGGACGGAGCCACGAACCAGATCCTCGCCGACGACGACCTCCTGGCAGCTCATCGGCTTGCCTTGCCAGCCGCGATCCACCTGCTCGCAGGCTCCCGGAACACGCCGGGCCCGACGATCAGTTGATCTTGTGGGTCTGGCTGTTGGCGGCGGCCTTCTTGTCCTTCTTGGCCTGACGCTTTTGCTTCAGATCCTTCGATGCCACCTTCTTGGTGGTCTTCACGCCTTTGTCTTTGCTTGCCATGGGTGCCTCTCACGCTGGAGAACTCGAACCCTCATTCTGACAGGCTCCTCGCCCCAGATCCCGGTGAATACCCGAATCTTCAGAGGTCGATGGGATCGGCGTCGATCCGGACGGTCCACCCTCGCTCCCGCCAGGCCTGAACCAGCGGGCGAAGGGCGACTCGAACCGGGCCTAGCGCACCTTGAAGCAGCCAGCGGCTTCGCCCACTCGTCGTAGCCGGACCGAGCACCGTGTCCGCCCCCAAGGCCCGGACCTCGACATCGGCATCTGCGACCGACCCCTCTCCTCGCAGTTCGAGGGCAATCATCTCCGACGCCGGAGGCAGGCCCGCCTGCACCCGTTCCGACAACATCGCCTCGAGGTAGGGAATCGGATCCCCTCTCCTCAGAGTGGCCATCAACGACGACTCGGGAAGCGAGGTCTGCACCATCATGCGCCGCCCGGGGCCGCTCTCGAGCTTGTTGGCCAGTCGGGCCATGACCCGAAGCGCCTCCTCACCCGAGCGATAGTTGTGCCCGAGCATCAGGGAATCGGAATCGGCGACGACCGCCAATCCGACCCGTGGGAGGCCGGAGAGATCGCGCTCGGTGCCCACCGCAATCGGTCTGTCGGTCGGGTGCACACCCGACGTCCCCTGGCCGAGCCGGCGATCGATCTCGGTCGACAAGCGCTCCGGCACCGAGCCCATCTCCTCGAAGGCCGTCGAGCCGCAGTTGGAGCACTCTCCGGCCGGCGCACCACATCGCCGGCACGCTTCGACCCGCCCCAGACGCGAACCGCATTGCTCGCACCTGCGCACTCTTCGGCACCGGGTACACCGCATCGAGGCATCCGTGGCCCGGATATGAGTGAATACGAAGGCACGGCGACCGGCCGAGGCGGTCGCCCGCAGAGCAGCGATGGTCCGCTCCGAGAGGAAGCCCGAGCCCGGTGAGTCCTCTCTACGGTCGACGATTTCCACCAAGGGCCAGGATCTGGGCGCCCCCTTGACCACCTCGGACCCCGCGGCGATGACCTCGAGTGAAGGGGTGGGTCCCATGAACACCAGGCCAAAGCCTTCCACTCGTGACCTGGTGGTCATCATCTCCCGAACCTGGAGGGTGGGAGTCTGCCGGTCCTTCATGGCACGCCGCCCCTCCTCGAGCACGACGACCAACGCCAGGTCGGCGACCATCCATGTCGAGACCCGGGGTGTTCCGATCACCAGACGCCCGCCGCCCTGCGCCGCCTCCCAAGCCGACGTCAAGTCGTTGGCGGTGTCGCCGGCCACCGGCACCACTCGCTCACCGAATGCGGCGACCGCGGGCCCAACCAGGTCTTCGACTTCTTGGGCAGTCGAAGCCACGATCACCGCCGACTTCCCGGCAGCCAACACCGGAGCCAACGACCCGAGCCAGTCCGTGGATTGGGCACCGACCACTATGGCGCTGATCGGTCGGCGTGTCCCCCGGGCCGCGGCGACAGCGGCGGCCCGGAGCGGATGGCTCGAAGGCTGCTCGGCGACCGTCGAATCGAGCTTGGCGGCTCCGGACTTGGGGAGATTGGGAGGAGCCGACCGATCGAGGAGGATGGAGACCGGGGCCACGTAGTGGACTGCGGCCCATTCCAGGCTCTTCAGCAGATCCAGGTCGAAAACAGGTCCGATGCCCGAGACCGAGGCGAGGTCCTTGAGCTTGCCCTCCCGTGACGGTGACATCTCGACCACGTATCCACGGATCTTGCGGCCTCCCAGCGGGGCTCGCACCATCGAGCCGACCTGGATCAGGCCCTCGAGTTGGGGAGGGATCGAGTACCAAAAGCCCTTGTCTACGGCAAAGGTCGGGATGCTGGGGACAACCCGGGCCGCAGGTCGACTCAGAGACCGGCCGCCGCTTTGATCGCCTCAACCTGGTCGAGTCGCTCCCAGGAGAAGCCGGGTCGCCCGAAGTGGCCGTACGCCGCGGTCTGCGCGAACACCGGCTTGGTGAGCTCGAGTTGGGAGATCACCGAAGCCGGGCGGAAGTCGAACACCTCGTCGACCACTCGCAAGATCGTCTCCGGGGACAGGTTTCTCCGTGCCGAAGGTCTCAACGTGGATGGAGAAGGGCTCGGCACGCCCGATGGCGTAGGACAGTTGGATCTCGAGCTTGTTGGCCACCCCGGCCGCAACCAGGTTCTTCGCCGCCCACCGGGCGGCGTAGGCCGCGGACCGATCGACCTTGGTCGAGTCTTTGCCGGAGAAGGCGCCCCCACCGTGGCGGGCGTAGCCCCCGTAGGTGTCGACAATGATCTTGCGCCCGGTCAAGCCGGTGTCTGCCACCGGGCCTCCGATGACGAATCGGCCCGAAGGGTTGAAGATGAATTCCAAATCGGTCGTCAGCATGTCGTCAGGCACAACAGCGGCGACCACTGTCTCAAAGACTTCTTCGGCCATCTCGGCCTGGTCCTTGTCTGGGGCATGGTGCGCTGAGATGAGGACCTTCTCGACGGCGACGGGACGAGTGCCCTCGTAGCGAATCATGACCTGGGTCTTCCCGTCGGGCCGGAGATAGTCGAGCTTTCCGGTCCGTCTGACCTCCGACAGCCGCTCAGCCATGCGATGCGCCAGCTGAATCGGCAGGGGCATCAGCTCCTCCGTTTCGTCGACTGCGAAGCCGAACATCAGCCCCTGATCGCCGGCGCCCAGGTCGCGGTCGACACCCGCGGCTATGTCTGCGCTCTGCTCATGGACCCGGTTCTGGACTTCGAGGCTGTCTGACGAAAAATCGGGGTCGAAACCGTCGTAGCCGATGCGAGCGACGGTGTCCCGCACGATCCCCTCGACATCGAGAGGCAGTCCCGCCGTGATCTCACCTCCTACCACGGCAAGCCGGGTGGTGACAAAGGTCTCGCAGGCGACCCTGGCCCCGGGTGTGACCGCGAGTGCTGCGTCGAGAACGCTGTCCGAGATGGCGTCGGCCACCTTGTCGGGGTGACCTTCGGTCACCGATTCAGATGTGAAATACCAGCGCCTCATGGAGGGGCGAGGTTAATCCTCTCCTGGTACTTCTTCACCAATCCGGTCCCAGAGGCGCTCGGCGACCAGACGCTTCGACTGGAGCGGCCAGTCCTCCGTGCTCCCATCACGCCCGATGATCACCACGCGGTTGGTGTCTGTCCCGAATCCTGATCCCGGTTCGGAAACGTCGTTGTAGACCAGCAAATCCACCGACTTGCGCTTGGCCTTCTCCACCGCCCGTTCGACTCCGCCGGTTTCGGCCGCGAAACCGACGACAAACGGCCGATCGGGGCGGGCGACCACCGATGCCAGGATGTCCGGGGTTGCCGCCAGTTCAATCGAGTCGAGGCCTTCGGAGCGGGCGATCTTCGACTCTTTGCTCGATGCAGGCTTGAAGTCGGCCACGGCCGCGGCCATGACTGCGATCTCGGGATGAACCCCGCCGACGGCCTCCAACATCTCATCTGCGGTGTCGACTCGGACCACCTTCACCGAGTGGTCGACCGGTAGGTCCGATGTCGTGACCAGTGTCACGGCGTAACCGCGACGAGCTGCTTCGTCGGCAATGGCGTGCCCCATCTTTCCCGAAGATCGGTTGCCTATGAACCGCACCGGGTCCAAAGGCTCGCGGGTGCCACCAGCGGTGACCAGGACCGAGCGACCCCGACCTTCGCCCCCGAGGATGTCGTTGGCGACTTCGACGATCTCATCCGGCTCCGAAACCCTCCCCACGCCTACGTCTCCGCCCGCCAGGGCACCGGTCTCAGGCCCCACCATGTGATAGCCGTCGCCCCTGAGGATTTCCAGGTTGCGTCGGGTGGCAGGGTGCTCCCACATTTCGGTGTGCATGGCCGGTGCCAGCAAGACAGGTGAGGTAGTGGCGAGCACGGTGGCTCCCACGGCGTCGGAGGAGATTCCGGCGGCAAGGCGGCCGAGTGTGGCCGCAGTGGCCGGGGCGACGATCACGAGATCGGCCCAACGACCGAGCTCGGTATGAGGCGAGACCAGGTCGGCGTCAAACAAGGAGACGACAGGAGGGAACCCGGTTATCGCCGCAAAGGTCTTCGGGCCGATGAATTCGCCGGCCGACTCGGACATCACGACCCGAACCTCGGCGCCCGCTTCGACCAGCCTGCGGGCGAGATAGGCGGACTTGTATGCGGCGACTCCCCCGGTCACACACAGGACGACCCGCCGTCCGTGGAGCATCGGGGCTCCTCTACTCCTCGACGGTGTCGACGGAGACTTTGCCCTCTGCGATCTCTTCCATGGCGATGGTCAGGGGCTTGCGGGAAAGGGAATGCACCTGAGGTGGCACGAACTCCCCGTAGCCAACGCCCAGTTGATGGAAATAGCTGTTGATCTGCCGGGCACGGCGTGCCGAGACCACCACTGTGGCGAATCGGTTGCCGATCTGATCGATGACTTGTTCGAGTTTCATGGGTCCTTCGAGGAGGGGGTAACTACAGGTTACCCGATGAAGTGCCCGTAATCAGCGCCTCGATCTCGGCTACGGCACGATCGAGGTGATCGTTGACCACGATGTGGTCGAAAAGTTCAGGCGCCTCGGCGATCTCGGTCTCGGCCACCTCCAGTCGATCCTCGATGTCGGCGGCTGAAGTGTCACCCCGCCTGATCAGCCTCTTCTCCAACTCTTCGATCGAAGGAGGCGAGATGAAGAACATCACAGCGTCCGGC
The DNA here is from genome assembly GCA_963724825.1 of uncultured Acidobacteriota bacterium. Taxonomy (GTDB): domain Bacteria; phylum Actinomycetota; class Acidimicrobiia; order Spongiisociales; family ZC4RG35; genus JALYNX01. The sequence goes on along the minus strand of CAVRWT010000020.1, from coordinate 151,506 downwards.
CGTTCCTCCCGGATTTGGCGCGCTCCCTGGATCTCGATCTCGAGCAGAACGTCCCGTCCTGCCGCATTCGCGGCCGTCACCGGGGCCGAGGGGGTGCCGTAGAAGCGGTTGTTGTACTGGGCCCACTCCAGCAATTCCCCGGCTTCGATCATTGCCTCGAAGTCCTTGCGGCTGATGAAGGTGTAATGAACCCCGTGCCGCTCCCCCGGTCGGGGAAGACGGGTGGTGACTGAGACCGAGAAGTCGAGATCCAACCTCTCCAGCAGCTCGTTGACGATGCTCGATTTGCCCGAGCCTGAAGGCCCGGATACCACGAGGAGCCGCCCGCTCATTTCACGAGAACTCGGCTAGGAGGGCCTCTTTCTGCTTGTCACCCAGACCCCGAAGCCGCCGATTGTCGGCTATGCCCAGCGTCTCCATCATCCGCTTGGCCTTGATCTTCCCGGTGCCAGGCATCGAGGCGATGACCCGCTCCACCTTGAGCCCGGCGAGGATGTCGTCGGTCTCGGCACGCTCCACGAGCTCGGACAGCCGGAGGGACCCGGTCTTGAGGAGCTCCTTCACTTCCGCACGCGCCCGTCTCGCTTCTGCGGCCTTTACCAGCGCTGCTTTTCGCTGTTCGTCAGTCAATTGAGGTGGCTGCATTCCCTCTCCTGTCGGGGTCCCTGACCATAGCCCCGAGGATGGCGGCCAAGTCGTCTAAAGCTGATCCTCTGCTTGCGGCTCGACACCTTGGCGTGCCCCCCTCCCGGCTTCGCCGGCTCTCCCCCCTCGCCTGCGGCGCCCCCCTCCCGGCTTCGCCGGCTCTCCCCCCAACGCTCACTCCGTTCACTGGGGGGAGAAACCAGCCTCGGCTGCCAGGGCGCGGGCCGCAGCCACCGGATCCGGCGCTCCGGTTATCGCCCGTCCCACGACCACCAAGTCGGCCCCGGCGGCCAGAGCTTGTGCGATCGTGGCAACTCGCTTCTGGTCATCCGGTGAGGCGTTGGCGCCGCGGATCCCGGGAGTGACCACCTGCAACGAAGGCGCCGCCTCCTTCGCAGCCCGCGCCTCGGGCACCGCGCACACGATGCCTTCGGCCTTTCCCTCGAAGGCGAGCCGGGTCATGGCCACCACCTGGCTCTCGAGACCCCGATCCACGCCGGTCTCCCTCAGCTGGGCCTCGTCCAGCGAAGTGAGGACGGTGACCACCAGCACCCCCCCATCCTCGCCACCCTGCCGCGAGACCGCTGACCGCGGCCTCGATCATCGAGCGCCCTCCGGCGCCGTGGATGGTCACCCAGCGCGCCCCGGCCCTCCCCAACTGGAGGGCGGCACCGTGGACCGTGTTCGGGATGTCATGCAGCTTGGCGTCTGCAAAGACTGGAAGGCCGAGGTTGCCGACCTTGCGGATGACGTCAGGGCCTTCGCCGGTCAACAGCTCGAGGCCGACCTTGAACCCGCCCACGAACGGCACCAGAGGCCCGGCCACGGACAGCGCCTGGTCTCCAGTGGGGAAATCCAGAGCCACCAGGATCGGGTTCACCAGGGCTTCACCGTTCCGACCAGCTCACCCACATTGGAGACCCCCAATCGCTTCAGTTCCCGGGACAGCTCGCGGATGATTCGGGCGCCGGCCCGGGGCTCAGAGAAGTGAACTGTGCCCAGACCTACTGCCGACGCACCCGTCATCAAGTACTCGACGACATCTCGCCCGGTCGTGATCCCGCCACAGCCGACGATCGGTGTGCCGGGAAGAGCCCTGGCGACTTCGTAGACGCAACGCAGGGACAGTGGCTTCAGGCCGGGCCCGCTGTAGCCGCCGACACCGCCTGACAGCAAAGGTCTCCGGTCGTCGACTGATACCCCAAACCCGAGGGCGGTGTTGGTGAGGGTGAGGAAGGTCGCTCCCCCGTCGAGGCAAGCCTCGGCGACCGAGACGATGTCGTCGGCGTTGGGCGACAACTTGGCACCGACCAGGGCGTCGCCGGAGCCGACCACGGCCTCGATCACTTCCCGGGAGCGGTCGGCATCCAGTGCGAACATGCGCCCGTCTTCGAGATTGGGGCATGACAGGTTGACCTCGACCACCTCGATACCCGCCGTGACCAGGCCTTTTGCCACGATGGCGAATTCTTCGGCGGTCGATCCCACGGCCGAGCCCCACACCGGCACCTCGAGGCGACCCAGGATCGGGCGCATCATCTCAACCCAGCTCTCGATCCCCGGGTTCTGGATTCCGATGCCATTGAGCATCCCCGGCCCACTCGGAGCCAAGCGTGGCGCCGGCCGCCCGGGCCACTCCACGGGGGCGACTGACTTGGCCACTGCCGCGCCGTAGACCCCCACATCGGCAACGTCCGCCCACTCCCACACCGAGCCCACGGTTCCCGAAGCAGCGATCAGAGGGGTGCGAAGCCGGATCGGCCCCAGGTTGGCGCTCAGACCGTCTGGTGCCATTCCTGGAGGCTCCTCGGCCGATTGATGGCCACCGATCCCGCCCTCAGGCTGCGGGCGACCGCCAAACCGCCCTGAATGGTGGTGACGCAGGGCACCGCATGACTTCGAGCCGCCCGGCGGATCGTCCTCCCGTCCGACCGGGCACGACCACCTCGCGGGGTGTTGATGACCAGTTGGACCTCGCCGTTCTCGAGGCGCTCCCCGATATCGCGCGGCCCTTCACCCACCTTGTTGACCGCATCGGCCTCGATGGCGTGATGTCGCAGGTAGCGGGCGGTGCCATGAGTGGCGAGCAGTTCGAAGCCCAGCATCGTGAACGCCTGGGCGACCGCCAGTCCCATGGGTTTGTCCTTGTCGGCGAAGGAGAGAAAGACCCTTCCCCGGGAAGGCAGCACGTGTCCTGCACCCAACAGCGCCTTGGCGAAGGCAACCCCAACATCGGGCCCGATCCCCATGACTTCCCCGGTGGCCTTCATCTCCGGCCCGAGGAGCGGGTCCTCTTCGGGGAACCGATCCCAGGGCAAGACGGCATTCTTGACCGCAACGAAGTCGGGGCGGGCGGAGGCCGGTGGGACCAGGCCCTCTCGACGCAGCTCCTCGATAGAAGAGCCCATCATGACCCTCGCCGCGATCCGCGCCAGTGGGACCGCCGTCGCCTTCGAGATGAAAGGCACCGTCCTGCTCCCTCTTGGGTTCGCCTCGAGGAGATAGACCTCGTCTCCCTTGACGGCGAACTGCAGGTTGATCAAGCCTCTCACCTCGAGAGCGGACGCCAGCTCGCGGGTGGCGGCGAGGATCTCCTTGTGTGCTTCGTCCGAGATGGTCGGGGGCGGGGTGACACAGTCCGAGTCGCCTGAATGAACCCCTGCTTCCTCGACGTGCTCCATGACGCCGCCCAGCAGCAATTCGTTGCCGTCGTAAACCGCGTCGACGTCGATCTCGACCGCAGCCTCGAGAAACCGATCGATCAGGATCGGGGCACCGGTCAGCTCCGGATCGGCCTCGCCATAGATCTCCCTCACGTAGTCGGCGAGCTCCTCGATGCTGTAGATGACTTTCATCCTGCGCCCGCCGAGGACATAGGAAGGGCGCACCATCACCGGCAGCCCGACCTGATCCACCACGTCGATTGCCTCGGTCACCGAGCTCGCCGATCCGGCCGGCGGTTGTTTCAGACCCAGGCCCCGGCACAACTCGGAGAACTGCTCGCGATCCTCGGCGAGCGCAATCGAAGCCGGCGAGGTGCCCGCGATCGGGACCCCGGCCTCGAACAGGGCGTGCGCCAGGTTCAAAGGTGTCTGCCCGCCGAGCTGGACCACCACTGCCACCGGAGTCTCCGCCTCGATGACCTCCATGACGTCCTCGAAGGTCAGCGGCTCGAAGTACAGCCGGTCCGATGTGTCGTAATCGGTGGAAACGGTCTCCGGGTTGCAGTTGATCATCACCGTCTCGTAGCCGGCGTCGCGGAGGGCGAACGAGGCGTGGACACAGCAGTAGTCGAACTCGATGCCCTGCCCGATCCGGTTGGGCCCGGACCCGAGGACCACGACCCGCGGCTTCACCGCTGGAGGGACCTCGGACTCGTCTTCGAAGGTCCCGTAGAGGTAAGGGGTCACCGCCTGGAACTCGGCGGCGCAGGTATCCACCGTCTTGTAGGTGCGCCGCAGCCCGGCCGCCATCCGCGCCGCACGCACTTCGGCCTCCGGCTTGCCCCAGAGATAGCCAAGCTGGCGGTCGGAGAACCCGTGTCGCTTTGCAGTGCGGAGGACCGCCGTGTCGCGGAGATGCGACAGCTCGATCTCGGCCCGCACCTCATGGATCTCGGCGATCTGATCCACGAACCACGGATCGACGTGACTCAGGCGAGCCACCTCGTCCACCGACCAGCCCCTCCGAATCGCCTCGCCGACGGCGAAGATCCGCGTCGGCGTGGGCGTCGAGACCATCGTGGCGAGATCGTCGTCGGAGACTGCGACCACGGTTTCCTCGGCGGGATCGGCATTGAGGCCGGCCCGGCCGTTTTCCAGGCTGCGCAAGGCTTTTTGCAGCGCTTCGGGGAAGGTCCTTCCGATCGCCATTGCCTCACCAACGCTCCGCATCGAGGTGCCGAGACGCGTGGGCACCGAGGGGAACTTGGCGAAGTCGAACCGTGGCACCTTGACCACCACATAGTCGAGGGCGGGCTCGAAGGACGCCGGGGTGGCGCCGGTGATGTCGTTGGAGATCTCATCGAGGGTCATCCCCACGGCGAGCAGCGCCGCGATCTTGGCGATGGGGAAGCCGGTGGCCTTGGAGGCGAGGGCAGAAGACCGACTGACCCGGGGGTTCATCTCGATCACCAGTCGCCGCCCGGTGGCCGGATCCACTGCGAACTGGACGTTGGACCCGCCGGTTTCCACCCCGATCGCTCGGAGAACCGCGATTCCGTCGTCCCTCATCTCCTGGTATTCGCGATCGGACAACGTCTGGATCGGAGCCACTGTGATCGAGTCGCCGGTGTGGACCCCCATCGGGTCGAGGTTTTCGATGGAGCAGACGATCACCGAGTTGTCGTTGCGATCCCGCATGACCTCCAGTTCGAACTCTTTCCATCCGAGCAGGGACTCCTCGACGAGGATCTCACCGACCGGTGACGTCGCCAGGCCGAAGCGAGCTACCTCGATGAACTCCTCGGCATCCTGGGCGATCCCGGTCCCTCCCCCGCCAAGGATGAACGAGGGTCGGACCATCACCGGGTAGCCGATCTCCCCCGCGATCTTGATGGCCTCGGCCATCGATCGGGCGTATCCCGACCTCGGGGATTCGATGCCCACTGACTCCATGGTCTCCTTGAACTTGCCCCGGTCTTCTGCCCGTTCGATCGTCTCCAGGCTGGCGCCGATCATCTCGACGCCGTGACGCTCCAACACCCCGCTGCGGGCAAGAGCGGTGGCCACGTTGAGCGCGGTCTGCCCTCCGAGTGTGGGGAGCAAGGCATCCGGGCGCTCCCGGGCGATGATCTCGGCAACCACTTCGGGTGTGATCGGCTCGATGTAGGTCGCGTCCGCAAACTCAGGGTCGGTCATGATCGTGGCCGGATTCGAGTTGACCAGCACCACGCGGTAGCCGTGGGCCCTCAGGACCTTGGCAGCCTGGGTGCCGGAGTAGTCGAACTCGCAGCCCTGGCCGATGATGATCGGCCCCGAGCCGATCATCAGGATCGAGCGAATGTCACGCCGGGCAGGCATTACACCGCCTCCTCGATCAGATTGGCGAACTCGTCGAACAACCCTCTGGCATCACGCGGGCCCGGCGCCGCCTCGGGGTGAAACTGCACCGAAAAGGCGGGGGCATCCAACAGCCGCATCCCTTCCAAGGTCCCGTCGTTGAGGTTCTGATGGGTTGAGATCACCGGCCCGAATTCGACTCTCCACCGTCGCCGGCAACAGGTCGCGCCGGGCCAAGCCGGACCGTGCCGGCGCCGATCCGTCACTCAACGACCAGAGATCGACCGCAAACCCGTGATTCTGAGCGGTGATCTCCACCCGATCGTCCTCCAGGCGGCGCACCGGGTGATTGCCGCCGTGGTGCCCGAACGGGAGCTTGAACGTCGACGCTCCCACCGCGAGCCCCAGCACCTGGTGGCCGAGGCAAACGCCGAACAGCGGCACCCGGCCCAGCAAGCCGCGCAAGGTCTCGGTGGTCCGGCGCAAGGGCTCGGGATCGCCCGGCCCGTTGGAGATGAAGACGCCATCGGGCGCCATGGCGAGGATCGAGCCCGCGTCGGTCCCGGCGGGCACCACGTCGACATCGAAGCCGCGGGAGGTGAGATGGATCAGCATGTCACGCTTGATCCCGAGGTCGATCGCCACGACCTTTCCCCTCGATGTCTCCGTTGCATCAACGCGATAGGGCGTGGGAGTGGTCACCCCGGCGACCAGATCCTGTCCCTCCATGGTGGGCGCACCTTCTGCTATCGATCGCAGCTCCGCCTCGTCGACGTTGGCCCCGATCGCCACCGGCATCGCCCCTCGTTCCCGAAGATGCCTGGTGAGGCGCCTGGTATCCAGGTCGGCGATGGCCACCACGCCGTGGTGCATCAGATACTCGGCGATGGCTCCTTCCGAACGCCAATTCGAGTCCCGGCGCGATATCGCCCGCATCACGAATCCCGACACCGCCGGCTTCGAGGATTGCGCATCGAGGTCGGTGAGCCCGTAATTCCCGATGTGCGAAGAGGTCATCACCACGACCTGGCCGGCATAAGAAGGGTCGGTGAGGATCTCCTGGTAGCCCGTCATCGAGGTGTTGAACACCGCCTCGCCGGTGGCCACGCCCTCCGCCCCTACGGATACGCCTTGAAAAGTCGCACCGTCGGCGGTGCAGAGGAGTGCGGAGATAGGTCGCTCACTCATCGGTTGGGCCCTCGTAGACCAGCGACCCATTGTGGATCGTGGCGACGACCCTTCCCTTCAGCTCAGTGCCGACGAACGGGCTGTTTGCCGACTTCGAATGAAATCCGCTGGGTCGCCACGATCGAGCCGGGTCGAAGAGAACGAGATTGGCGACCGAGCCGGGCTCGACAGGGTGGCCGTGACCGTTCGAGGCCGGCGATCCGTGCCGGGCCGACGCTCATCCGCTGAAAGAACCGGTCCACGTCCCCTTTGCAGCGTCGTCCATCCCACCGACGCCGAGGTCTCGAGGCCGATCACTCCCCGGGGCGCCTCCTCGAAGGGGACGTCCTTCTCGGCGGCCGTGTGCGGGGCGTGATCTGTGGCGATGGCGTCGACCGTACCGTCCTCGAGCGCCTCCACCAACGCCTCACGATCCGAGGCGGTCCGCAGAGGCGGGTACATCTTGAAATTCGGGTCGAGGCCGGCGACTGCGGACTCGTCGAGAGCCAGGTGGTGTGGGGTCACCTCACACGTGACGTCTACACCGCGCCGCTTCGCGTCACGGACCAGGTCTACCGAGCGTCGGGTGGAGACGTGCTGGATGTGGATGCGGGCCCCGGTGTCCTCTGCCAGAGCCAGGTCGCGGGCCACCACCACTTCCTCGGCGACGGCAGGTAGGCCAACGAGGCCCCGGCTGGCGGAGACCATGCCCTCATTGACGTGGCCGCCTCGGGTCAGGGTGACCTCCTCGGCGTGCTCGGCCACCACCGCCCCGGAGAGATCCCGGAGATAGATCATGATGCGGCGCAGCAAACCCGAGTCGGCCACCGTGTCGCCATCATCGGTGAACAACCGGACACCCGCCTCATACATCGAGTCGAGATCGGCCATCTCCAGGCCTTCCCTGCCCTTGGTCAGGGCACCGGACGCCACGATGTCGGCCAGACCGATCACGCCCGCCCGCTCCATGACCTCGCTGACCGTTTTGGCGTTGTCCATCGGCGGATCGGTGTTGGGCATGGCCACGATCGCGGTGAATCCGCCGGCGACCGCGGCCTTCGAAGCCGAGGCGACGTCCTCTTTCCAGGTCTGCCCCGGGTCGCGGAGATGGACATGCAGGTCGACCAGACCAGGCCCGAGCACCGCTCCAGAGGCCTCGATGACCCGGGCGCCGGCCGGAGCCTGCTGCGGTCCGATCTCGGCTACGCGGTCGCCGTCGATGACGACGTCCGCCTCCACCAGCCCGGCGGGACCCCAGATCCGGGCTCCTCTGACGAAGATCATTCGGTCCTCATTCCTGCGGCGAGAACCGCCATCCGCACCGGGATCCCGTTTGCGACTTGTTCGAGCACCAGCGACTGCCGGCCGTCGACGGCGGCATCGCACACCTCGACACCTCGATTGACCGGTCCCGGGTGAAGCACCACGGCCGTCGGCTGCATACGGGCGAGACGGGCATCTGTCAGGCCGAAACGATTCACGTAGGCCGGGATGGATGGGAAGCCTGCACCCGCCCCTCGCTCCCTCTGCACCCGCAACATGTACAGCACGTCGAGCCCTTCGATGATTGAGTCGAACTCGACTTCGATCCGGGCTCCCCAGGGGTTGGCGGATGGGAGCAAGGTTCTCGGGCCGATCAGGGTGAGGTCGATACCAAGCGTCGGAAAGGCCCAAAGATGGCCCCTCGCCACCCGGCTGTTGGCGATGTCACCGACAATCCCAACCTTGAGGCCCTCCAGGGCCCCGAAATGCTTCCGCAGCGTCAGGGCATCGGCGAGGGTCTGCGTTGGGTGCTCTCCCCTGCCGTCGCCGGCATTGATCACCGGAAGTCCGGTCCACCGCTGTGCGATGGATGGGACCCCCACATCCTTGTGCCGGACCACGAACAGATCAGTGCCCAGGGCGGTGAGCGTCAGCAATGTGTCGCGCAACGACTCACCTTTCTCCAGTGATGACGATTCCGGGCTGAAGGTCATCACATGTGCCCCGAGGTGAAAGGCAGCCTTTTCGAACGACAGGCGGGTCCGGGTCGAAGGCTCGAAGAAGGCTGTGGTCACGGTGGCCCCCCGTAACTCCGCGCTCCCCTTGTCCCTTCCTTCGATCTGCTTCCCATGACGCTCGGCGTCGTCGAGCAGCTCCTCGAGTCGTGATCGAGACATGCCACGAAGGGTGAGCAACCCGTTCATGCGACCGCCATCCGGTCGATCCAAACCCCGTGGTCGCCATCCACCTCACCGAGCCGGACCCGGACCACCTCGTCGACACTGGTTGGCAGGTTCTTCCCGACGTAGTCGGCCCGAATCGGGATCTCGCGATGCCCTCGATCCACCAGGACGGCCAACTCGGTTTGCGCCGCCCGCCCGATGTCGGAGAGGGCGTCGAGCCCGGCACGGACGGTGCGCCCGGTGTAGAGGACGTCGTCGACAACGATCACGCTCTTGCCGGTGATGTCCACCGGGATGGTGGTTGCCCGGGCGTTGCGGGCGGGGCGCAGCCCTTGATCGTCACGATACGGATCGATGTCGAGCTCTCCGACGGGAACCACGACTCCTTCAAAGGAGGCGATGGAGTCGGCAAGGGAGCGGGCGAGGTACACCCCGCGGGTGTGGATCCCGACGATGACCACGTCGTCGACGCCGCGATGACGCTCGAGTATCTCGTGGGCAATCCGGCTGACGGCCCGGTCGATGTCCTGACCGGTCATCACCTGGGGCAAGGGCACACCCCCAGGTGTGGCTCTACCCGAAGCATCCTGACTCCTTCCCGGTCTCACAGGACCGATCCTTAAAGGCAGGGCGAGCCTAACGAGGACGGGTGCTGGGCGCCAACCTCACGGTCGGGCGGTGCGAGCCAAGGATGCCAGGACGCCGTTCACAAAAGACCCTGACCGTTCCGTCGAATAGGTCCGAGCCAGTCGGACCGCCTCGGCGACGATGACCGCGGTCGGTATCCCCTTCTCGTATCGCAACTCGAAGAGGCCAAGACGGAGAATGGACCGGTCGATCACCGGCATGCGGGCCACGCTCCAGTGATCCGACGCCGACTCGATCTCGTGATCCAGGTCCTCGCGGTGCTCGAGGACGCCGGCAACAAGCCTCTCGGCACGGGGGACCAACTCGTCGTGCTCGTCGTCGCCACGGGTCTCCAGCTCATAGAGGGTCTCCAGAGCGAGGTCCCTGGGCTCGATGTTGATCTCCAAGCCAAGCGCTCGTGCCAGCGACACGGACACGTCGGGGTCGATCATGTCCTCTTCCCCGTAAGGCTCGGATCGGTCCTCGAGGATCGCCTGAACCTCTGCAACCGACCGCTCGGTGGCGGCGGCGAACTCGGCAATGGTGAGACGGGCCGGGATCGTCGGGACTGATGCCGATTGGGAGCTCATGCTCGGGTCAGGTACTCCCCACTGCGAGTGTCGACCTTCACCCGGTCACCCTGTTCGACGAAAAGCGGGACCTGGATCTGAATCCCGGTCTGGAGCGTCACCGGCTTGGTCGCTCCGGTGCGGGTATCGCCTTTGACGGCTGGCTCGGCGTAGGTGACCTCGAGCTCCACCGAGGCAGGCAGATCCACCCCGATTGGAGTGCCCCGATAGAGGGGAAGGCTGACCGTCATCCCTTCGATGAGATACCCGGCGGCGTCGGCGACGTCTTCGGCGGACAAGGCCAGTTGGCCGAAGTCCTCGAGGTTCATGAAATGAAAGCCCAGGTCGTCCGAATACAGGTATTGGTGGTCCCGACGGTCAATGATCGCCTGGTCGACGTGCTCGTCGGCCCGAAACGTGCGATCGAGGACCTGGCCGGTCTCGAGGTTCTTGATCTTCATCCGCACAAAGGCCTTGCCCTTGCCCGGCTTCACATGCTGATACTCGACGATGGTGAACAGACCATCGTTGAGCTGCAATGCCATGCCGGGTCGTACGTCGTTGGTGCTGATCATTCAATAGGTCCTGGTTGCGCCGATTCGGGCACGGACGGTACCCCGCTCAGAGACCTACGGCCTCCAAGCCGACCTCGATGTCGTCCTCGTTCACGTGTTGCACCACGGGAGCACCCACGGCCCGGAGCAAGACCATCCGTAAGCCCTGGGCGTCTCGCTTCTTGTCATGGCGGAGCAGGTCGATCACCCTGGCCCGATCCAATCCGGTGACCGTGATCGGCAGGTCGAGCCGCTGGATCGAATCTGAGATCCGGCTCGCCTCCTCGAAGCCGAGGCGGATCTCCGATATCCGGGCCGCGGCGACGAGGCCGATTGCCACGCTCTCGCCATGGGAGAGGGGCGAGGCAAACTCGATCGCATGGCCGATCGTGTGGCCCAGGTTGAGGACGGCTCGTATTCCCAGCTCACGCTCGTCTTCGCCGACCACCCGTGCCTTAACCGTGACCGAACGGACCACGACATCGTCCAGATCGGCTTTTGCACCGTGCTTCTCGATCATGGCAAACAGGTCCGGATCGCCCACGAGGCCGGTCTTCAGGGCTTCGACCATGCCCTCTCGCAAGAGCGATGAGGGAAGGCCCTTGAGGATCCGAACGTCAACGACCACCCGGGACGGATGCCAGAACAGGCCCACGAGGTTCTTGCCCGCCAGATTGACGCCGGTCTTGCCGCCGATGGAGGCATCCACCGCGGCGAGCAGAGTCGTGGGCACGTGGACGACTTCGACACCCCGGAGCCAGGTGCCGGCGACGAAGCCGGCGAGATCCGATACCGACCCGCCACCGACGCCGATCACCGTGTCCTGGCGGCCGAGACCGAAACGGGCCAGAGTCTCGTACACGGTCCCGGCGACGGTGAGCGTCTTCGCTTCCTCGCGATCCGGAAGGCCGATCACTTCGACCCCGAGCCCCTCCTCTTCGAGAACCATTGAGATCTCGAGCGCATATCGGGTTGCTCCCGGCTGGGTGAGGATGGCGACCCGCTGCCGCCCCTCCCGCGGGGGAAGGACGTCATCGGGAACACCTTCCCCTACGAGGACCTCGGTTCGCCCCGCGACCGTCAACGTTCCCATAGCGACTCGATCTCTTCGGCGACCGCAGCGACGCTCTTCCCAGAGGTTTGGATCACGTGATCTGCAACCTCGGCGTAGATACCGGCGCGTTGAGTGGACAGGACTCGAAGCTCTTCCAGGCGATCGGGGCTGTTGTCGAGAAGCGGGCGACCGGTGGTCGCCCCGACCCGCTCCAGGATCTCCTCGGGAGAAGCCTGCAGCCAGACAATCGGGCCGGAGGCGGCCATGACCTCACGATTCGCTTCCTGGAGCACGGCGCCACCTCCGGTCGCCACGATGGCATCCAACCCCGCGAGTCTGCTCACAACGGCCGACTCCATCTCGCGGAAGGTCGCCTCTCCCACCCGCTCCCAAAGCTCGGAGACCGTGCAATCCAGGCCCGCGGTGACTTCGACATCGGTGTCATAGAAGGGAACCCCCAGGTTGGCGGCAGCCACACCACCAGACGAGGTCTTGCCTGACCCCATCATCCCGGCCAGCCAGAGCGTCATCGCTTGAGACGCTCGGCCAACCCATCCACATATCTGGTGTGGGCGGCGACGAACTCATCCACCGTGTCCCCACCGAACTTGCGTTGGAACTCGGAGGCGAGGGTGATGGCGACCATCTGCTCGCCGACCACCCCGGCTGCGGGAACGGCACACACATCGGATCGCTCCCGTACCGCCTCGGCGGCCTCACCCGTGGTCATGTCGACGGTGCGAAGCGGCCGCATCAGGGTGGATATCGGCTTCATGGCCGCCCTCACCCGGATCGGCTCGCCGTTGCTCATTCCGCCCTCGATCCCGCCGGCGCGGTTGGTGGGGCGCTCCAGTCCTACTTCCCCCGAAACTATCTCGTCGTGCGACTTCGACCCCGGGAGGAAAGCGACCTCGAATCCGTCCCCGATTTCAACGCCTTTGATTGCGGGGATCGACATCAGGCCTGCGGCCAGCATCCCATCGAGACGGCGGTCGTAGTGGACGTGGGAGCCAATTCCTGCGGGCACTCCGTATGCGAGGACTTCGAAGACCCCGCCGAGGGTGTCGCGCCGCTCTTTGGCGTCCTCGATCAATTCGATCATCGCCTGTGCCGAGGCATCGTGAAAGCACCGGACCGGGCTCTCGTCGATGGCAGGCAGGTCGGCGGGATGGGGCGTCGGCCCCTCACTCTCGACGTGGCCGATCGACACCACGTGGCTGAGGATTTCGACACCGACCGTTCGAAGCAGGGTCTTCGCGAGATGGCCGGCAACGGTGCGAGCCGCCGTCTCTCTTGCCGAAGCCCGCTCGAGGATGTCCCGGGCGTCGTCGGTGCCGTACTTGAGCATCCCGGCGAGATCGGCATGACCCGGCCGCGGCCTTGTCACCGGCTTCTTGACGGGCGCCGGCTCCGGGCTCATCTCCTCCGCCCAGCGGGGCCATTCGGTGTTCCTGACCAGGACCGCAACCGGCGATCCGAGAGTGGAACCGTGGCGCACCCCTCCCAGGATCTCCAGGGAGTCGCGCTCGATCGCCATTCGCTTCCCTCGTCCGAACCCGAGGCGGCGACGCGCCAACTCGTCGGCGATCGCCTCCGCGGAGACAGAAAGGCCACGGGGCAGGCCCTCGACCACCGTCACCAGCCCGGGGCCGTGCGACTCACCGGCCGTCATGAAGCGAAGCATGGGAGGGATGCTACGTCGGGATCGGGATAGCTCCGAGCCCGACCAGGATGATTGCCGCCCAGGCCCCGGCGATCATCGCAGGCCCGTAGGGCAGTTCGGTCTTCATCACGTCGCGGAGCGACACACTCTCACCCTCGGGCGCCTTTCGCTTGGCGCGGCTCTTTGCCACCGCACCGATGGCGATCACGACCATCGACGCCAGACCGCCGAGGAGCGCGGTGATCAATACAGCCCAACCGAGCGTCCCCCAGGAGAGATATGCGGTGAACAGCCCGAGTTGGACCGAGAGCTTGACGTCTCCATAGCCAAACCCCTTGCCGCCGGCGAGGATGAACATCACGTTGCTGCCTGCGAAATAGGCCAGCGCACCCAGTGCAGCCCGGCCCAATTCAGGGACGGAGCCGTCGAGGACCGCGGCAATTGCGAGCATCCCGGCCAGGATCGCCGTGCCCCGCAGATTGAGGCGATCGACGATGCGGAAGGCGTCGATGTCGGTGATTCCCAGGGCGAGGGTCAGGAGCAGGAATCCGAGGTAGGGGACGAGAGACCACGTGGCTCCAAGGGTGCGGGCAAACCCGATCGCAATCAGGGCCCCGACCAGAGCGAGGATCAGTTCGCGACCGATTCTCCGGGAGCAGGAGGGACAGGTCCACTTGAGCCAACCACGCCTGGTGCCACAACGGGGGCAGGTTCCGGCGTAAGGGCGCAGCGGGGCGTCGCGCAGGGTCTGAGTCGCGAGATCGTGGGCGGCAAACGCCCCTAGAAAGCCAAAAGCTCCGGCGACGACATATATCACCGCCGGAGCAAATTAGCGTTGGGAAAGGTCGAGAGCCCGGCTCTCAGTCTTCCTCAGTCATTTCCTTGAGGACCGAGCCGAGCCGACGGCGCCGAAGCAGGCCATGGCCCTCTTCCTCCGGCTGACCGTTGTTCTCGAGCTGGGAGAACACTTTTTCGAGGAAGGCTTCGGTGTCCTCTTCGACCGCGTCCAGGTCGGAAGGGGTCTCCAGCGAGGGCGCGGCTTCGGGCTGGGGCTCGAACACCGACGCATCGGGCTCGAACGGTGCCTCGGTCCCCGCAGCGGCTTCCACTCCCTCATTGGCGGGCTCGTCGGCAGTCTCCACCTTGGCGCGGAACTGGCCGAAGCGGCTGTCCTTGTGGGTCTCAGGCTCCGACTCCTCGGCCTCGGCTGCGGCGGCCTCAGCCTCGCTCTCCTCCGCCGTGGGCTCGACCCACCACGACCCGTCGGGGTCCTTGTCCTCATCGATCGCTGGTGAAGTGTCGGCGACTGCCGGCTGCTCGTAGTACGAGGTTTGCTCCACTGCGACCGGGGCCACAACCTCTTCCTCGGCGACGCTCTCGGCGAGCACGAGCAGTTGCTGCTCGGACAGACCGGCGGCGACACGTGCGGTCCAGAAGTCGGTGGTGCCGAGACGCTCGGCAAGGGTCCTCACCGAGGCGCCCGAGCCCATCTCGCAGAGAAGGCGCCAGGCATCGCGGCTGATCTTGACCGAGTCCTGCTCGCCCAGATCGCGGTTCATCTTGATGACGCCATCCAGGTCGGAGATGATCTGCTCGACCTCGGACCACTCCCCGGCGCGCCGCCTCGACTCTTCGAGAATCGCCTCGAGCTCGAAGGCTCTCGGGCTGGCAAACGGGGAAGTGACCGACTCGGTGACCTCGAAGGACGACCCACGCCGGGACATCTGATACACGCTTTCGACGGTCATCTCACGAAGCAGATCGACGATGTTGCCCTCTTTGTCGGCCAGAGGAGCCAGAGTCGTGGTGCCGGCCTCGATCGAGCTGAGATACGCCTCGTCGACGTAGCCCGAGTTGACCAGGTGACGATGAAGTTCCTTGTCGTCGGAGATGGTGGCGAGGCCGATCCCCTTCCTGCTGATGAAGATGCGGCCCCTGACGTCCTGACCCCAGACGTCGATGGCACCCTGCTGGTCTGAGCGGGTCAGAAGCCGAAGCACCTCATCGAGAGGCACAAAGCCGAGGTTTCCAGAAAGAGCCACTTGTTTCACTCCTTGCGTGACAATCCTTTCCATCCATTTCGGCCCAAAGGACCTTGCGCTTTAGCCGTTTTTGGCGGCCTGGCGCATCACTTCGAGTGGCGCATCCATCCCGGTCCACCAGGTAAAGGATTCCCCTGCCTGCAGGGCCAGGAACTCGAGCCCGTCAACGAGAGGCAATCCGATTCGGCGAGCCTCAGCCGTGGCCGGCGGGTCGACTCGACCATACGCCAGATCGATCAGCCCCGAGGCGCGGTCCAACATTCCGGATGGCAGCGACTCTCCTTTCATCCCCAACGGCGTGGCGTTGATGACGATGGCACCTGCGACCGCCGAGCCGAATGGCACGACGATGACCTCGTCTCCGGCCCTGGCCGCCAGTTCTCGAGCGAGGTCGGGGCGTCTCGCGGCTAGATGGACCTCCCTCCCGCTCAGTGCAACCAGGGCAGCGGCGGCGGCTCCACCCGCCCCGAGGATCAGGATCGGAGCCGACACGTCAAACCGGGGGCGTGTGAGCAGCCTCGCGGTCGCGGCAGCGTCCGTGGAATGGCCCTCCACCAGGCCGTCCCGGAAACGAAGGGTGTTCACCGACCTCGAGCGGTCGGCCAATTCGGTGAGATGGTCTGCGCTCGACGCCGCAAGCGCCTTGAGGGGCATTGTGACGTTGATGCCGTCGAGGTCTCCGGCCCGAAGCTCTTCGAGGGCCGCTGTAAGCCCGGCCTGTTCGCTGCGACGTGCCTCATACGACCCAGGGAGGCCGAGGTCTGCGAGGGCCGCACGGTGAATCGCGGGTGACCGGGAGTGATCCACCGGGTCGCCGAGGAGCACGAACCTCAGGTCGGCTCTCATCGCCGGCTGAGACCCGGGTCGGTGCTCAGGGAAGGACCCCGTCGGCCCGAGCCTGCTCGACGTTGGCGTTGTGCTCCTCGAGCGTGGCTGCAAAGGCGTGGTGGCCTTCGAGATCGGAGAGCACGTAATAGAGGTAGTCGGTGGTGTCCGGAGCGGCTGCCGCCTCCAGTGATGCCCGTCCCGGCGAGGCGATCGGGGTGGGTGGCAGGCCGGCGACCAGGTAGGTGTTGTACGGCGAGTCGACCTCGTTGTCGAACTCGGCGATGTCCCGGGTGCCAAGTGCGTAGAGCACCGTCGCGTCGATGTCGAGCTTCATGTCTATCGCCAAACGGTTGTGGATGACACTCGAGACGATCGGTCGCTCCTCGTCGAGAAGCACCTCGGTCTCGACGAGTGAGGCGATGATCAGCCCCTCATAAGGGGTGTAGCCGGCAGCTTCGACGACCGACCAATCGATGCTGTCGACACGCTGTTCCATCGTCGAGGCAAGTCGCTGGAGGATCGCCACCGGCTCGGCGGATTTCGTGAACTCGTAAGTGTCGGGGAAGAGCAGACCTTCCCAGTCCGCGAGAGCCATCGTTGCCGGCATGGTTCGCAGTGAGGTCGACACATCGCCGGACAACAAAGCTGTTTCGAACTGTTCGTAGGGAATTCCCGACGCCTCGGAGAGCCGGGTGAGAATCTCACCGACCCGGAGCCCTTCGATGACTGTGACCCGGTACACGTCGGCGACCGGCCCGATCACAAGGACCGCCACCACCTCGGCCGGATCCATGAGGGTCTCCAATTCGTAGGTCCCGGCCTGGAGACGGGAAGCCGCCTCGTTGTTTCGGACCGCCACCTCGAATTCGAGCGCAGAGCGGACGACCCCCTGGGCAGCGAGGATGGCAGCAATGTCCTCGGCGCTGGAGCCGCTCGGGATCTCCACAGTCACCTCTTGACCAGGGACGACGTTGACCGGACCTGCGGTCGGATCCTCCGAGGTAAGGGACGATCCCACGACCCGCCCGAGATAGGAGGCTCCGCCAACCACGGCAATGGCGGACAGGACCACGATGCCGGCAATGGCGATCATGCGCCCGGCGCGCGACCAGGGCGAAGGCTCAGGGACTGGTTCGAAAGTCATTGCAAAGAGTTCAGATAGTCCTGGAGGATGATGGCGGCAGCCACCTTGTCGATGGTGTTTTTACGGTCCCGACGCTTCATGCCGGACTCGAGAAGGGCGCTCTCCGCCATCCGCGAGGTGAATCGCTCGTCGAGATAGACGATCTCGGCATTGGTGGCCTGGGCCAGCTGTTCGCCGAGACTCCTGGCGTCGACGGCAGACGTGCCCTCACCACCGCCGAGACTGGTGGGGAGACCAACGACAATGGTACCGACCTCGTGGATTTGAGCGAGCCGGGTGATCTCGTCCACGGCATCCGACCTGTCGACGACATCCAATGGTGTTGCGGTCAGCCCGATGGGATCGGACAACGCCAGGCCCACCCGCTTGGTTCCGACGTCGACCCCGAGACAGCGGCTCACAGGGCCGCGAGTGTGCGCTCCGCGGCCTCCCGGGCAAGCTCCAGGGCCTGGGGAATGCGCTCGCCGTGCTGGCCACCGGCCTGAGCCAGCTCGGGGTCGCGGGAACCACCGCCGCCGAGCTCACGTGCGGCGTCACCGATGACGTCGGCCGCAGAAATGCCAGCCGCCACCAGATCTTTGGAGGCGAGGCCGATCAGAACGCCTTTGCCGTCGTGGTGCGAGCCAACGACCACCAACGAGCGACCCCCCAGGCGATCCCTGACCCCCAGTGCGAGCTGGCGGAGTGAGTTGGCATCCATGTTCCCGGCATCCGCAACCACCAGGGATGTTTCGCCAACCGCCAGTCGGCGAGCCGGCGAGCTCGGCGGCGAGCTCGCCGCGTTGAGTGCCACGCATCGCTTCGAGCTCCTTCTCGAGGCCGCTGACCCGCTCCAGCAGCGCCTCGACCCGGCCCGGTACCTCCGCCGGCCCCGTCTTGAGCAGTTGCCCGGCACGATCCATGCCCTGCCTGACTTCGGCCATGCGCTGATAGGCGGCCATTCCGGTCAGTGCTTCCAGCCGCCTCAGGTTGGAGCCGATCGAAGACTCCGAGGTTATGAGCAGCGGGCCCACCTGGGCGGACGAGTGGGTGTGGGTTCCGCCGCAGAACTCCACGGAGAAGTCGCCGACCCGCACCACCCTCACTGTCTCTCCGTACTTGTCGCCGAAGAAGGCGATGGCCCCCATCTGCTCCGCCTGCTCCTTCGAGGTGACCGTGGTCTGGACACGAGCATTTTCGATGAGCCTCTGGTTGACCTCGGCCTCGACCTCGGAAAGCTCCTGAGGGGCCACCTGGGCGAAGTGGGAGAAGTCGAAGCGGAGACGCCCTGGTTCCACCAGCGACCCGGCCTGTTTCGCATGTTCGCCAAGGACGTCGCGAAGCGCCCAGTGCAGAACATGGGTCCCGGTATGGCTCTTGCGGATCGCCTCCCGGCGCGGCGAGTCGATGACCGCGGTAGCCGTCTGACCCACCGCGATGAAACCCGAGTCGACAGTCAGCCGATGGCCATGCAACCCCTGAATCGAATGTTGGGTGTCGGACACCAGGCCGACCCCGGTCTCGGTCTCGATGACCCCTATGTCTCCCACCTGGCCGCCCGACTCCCCGTAGAAGGGGGTGCGGCTCAAGAAGACCTCGACCTCGCGACCTTCGTCGGCCCGGTCGATCGTCTCCCCATCGGCCACAATCGCGAGCACCTGGCCCTGAGCCGACTCTTCCTCGTAGCCGACGAAGTCGGTGAGCCCGGTGACCTCGAGGACCGACCTGTAGACCTCGAGGGCGGCAATGTCATCGCCGCCCTTCCAGGCATCCCGGGCCCTCTTGCGCTGCGCCGCCATCTCGGCCTCGAAGCCCTCCGAGTCAACGGTGACCCCTCGCTCCGACGCGATCTCACGGGTCAGCTCGATCGGGAACCCGTAGGTGTCGTGGAGTTTGAAGGCCACTGCTCCGGAAAGCGTCGCCTCGGGGTCGCCCTCGAGCTCGGCATCGAGCAATTGATGCCCTGACTCCAAGGTTCTGCGGAACCGGTCTTCCTCCCGGGTCACCACCTGGGTGATGAAATCCTCCCGCTCCCGAAGCTCGGTGTACCAGTCGCCCATGACCTCCACCGTGGCCTCGACGAGACCGGGGAACACCAAGCCCTCGCCCCCGAACTGCCAGGCATGGCGCACTGCGCGCCGCAACAGCCGGCGAAGGACATAACCCCGCCCTTCGTTCGCCGGGATCACCCCGTCACCGATCAGGAAGGTCACCGAGCGGGCGTGGTCGGCGAGGATCCGGAGCGACACGTCGTGAAGCTCGTTCTCCCCATAGGTGAGGCCGGTGTAGGCCGCGGCCACGTCACGGATGTGCTTGGTGGTGTCGATGTCGAAGACCGATTCCACCTGCTGCATGACGACCGCCACCCGGTCGAGCCCCATCCCGGTGTCGATGTTCTTGGCGGGAAGGTCACCGACGACGTGGTACGGCTCGTCCTGGATGTTCTGCATGAACACCAGGTTCCAGATCTCGAGAAACCGGTCCTCTCCCCCTCCTATCGGCCCTCCCGGCGCCCCGTACTCCTCACCCTTGTCAAAGAAGATCTCCGAAGAAGGGCCACAGGGGCCCGGCACCCCCATCTGCCAAAAGTTGTCCTTGCCGCCCCGCTGCACCCTGTTGGCGGGAACACCGACGTGATCGATCCAGATCTGTTCGGCTTCGTCGTCGGTCTCGTACACGGTGAACCACAGGCGTTCCGGGTCCAGGCCAAGACGCTCGGTCACGAACTCGTAAGCCCAGGCGGTGGCGTCTTCCTTGAAGTAGTCGCCGAAGCTGAAGTTGCCCAGCATCTCGAAGAATGAGAGGTGGCGCTGGGTGGTCCCGATGATGTCGATGTCGACGGTCCGCACCACCTTCTGCACCGTGGTGGCCCGGAGATAGGGAGCGGGCTCCTCACCGAGGAAGTAGGGCTTGAAGGGGACCATCCCGGCGTTGGTCAGGAGCAGCGTCGGGTCGACCGGGATCAGCGAAGCCGACGGTCGGACGACATGGCCTTTCTCCTCGAAAAACGAGGTGAAAAGGGTGCGAATCTGGTTGCTGTCCAATTTGTGCCCGGTTGGTTGGCTGGGAGCGAGGTTAACGAGCGCCCGACCGGTCCCGGTTCTCATTAGGACGGGCCATCATCGACCCTCGCGTCCGAGGACACGGTCGATTTCGGCCACTCGCTTGGCGATCTCCTCCTCGTCGCCCAGGTCACCCAGGCTGGAACAGGGCCCGCGCATCGACCTCGTCAGGAAAGTACTGCTGGGCGACCACCCCTCCCGGATGGTCGTGGGAATACAGGTATCCGTCGCCGTGACCAAGGGCGGCGGCCCCGGAATACCCCGTCGAGCGGAGATGAATCGGAACTCCGCCTGCCGGGCCGTTGCCAACCAGGTCTCGCGCTGCGCCCATAGCCCTCCCCACCGAGTTCGACTTCGGGGCCGTGGCCAGATAGAGGGTGGCGTGGGTGAGGTGGTATTCCGCCTCCGGCAGGCCGACGTAGGCGAGAGCGTCTGCAGCCGCGATCGCCACTTGCAGCCCGTTGCTGTCGGCGAGGCCGACATCCTCAGAGGCCAGGATGATCAGGCGGCGGGCGATGAACTCGGGGTCCTCCCCACCCTCCAGCATCAGGAACAGCCAGTAAAGGGCAGCATCAGGATCCGAGCCGCGAACACTCTTGATGAAGGCGGAGATCACGTCGTAATGGCGGTCCCCGGTCTTGTCATAGCGAACGATCCTGCGTTGCAGTGCCTCCCCGACATCGTCGATCGAGATCTCGGCACGTGATGCTCCGATGGCGAGGAGGGCGGCCACCTCGAGGGCGTTGAGAGCCTGCCTGGCGTCTCCACCAGTCCGGTTTCCCAACTCCTCGAGAGCTTCGGCAGCGATCGTCAGGTGGCGATCGCCCAAGCCTCGCTCCGCGTCACCGAGAGCCCGGGTCACGAGTTGCTCCACATCGGCGGAACCGAGTGACTCGAGGCGGAACAGGGTCATCCGGCTCATCAGTGGTGAGTTGACTTCGAAGAACGGATTCTCGGTGGTCGCCCCGATCAGGGTCAGCGTCCCGTCTTCGACACCAGGCAGCAGTGCGTCCTGTTGGTTCTTGGCGAACCGATGGATCTCGTCGAGGAAGAGGACCGTGCGACGCTCGTCGGTTTCCAGCCTCGCCCGTGCCCCGGCCAGCACCTCGCGGATGTCCTTGACCCCGGCCGAGGTCGCCGAGAGGGTCTCGAAGGCGGCGTCGGCGTGGTTGGCCACCACCCGGGCCAGGGTGGTCTTTCCGGTGCCCGGCGGGCCCCAGAGCAACATCGAGATCGGCCGCCCCGACTCGACGACCCTGCGAAAGGCGGCATCGGGGCCCATCAGTGCCTTCTGACCCACCACCTCGTCCAACGACCGGGGTCGCATTCGGGTCGCCAACGGGGCATTGCGCCCGGCCAGATCATTCGCTCGCTCCGAAAAGAGGTCACTCATCTCGGCCGACGCTAATGGGTCTGCCTTCTAACTGACCTGGAGGTGGTCTCGCATCGACCTCGTGAAAGGCAACAGGAACAACGCGAGCCCGAGCGGCCCGTAGAAGGCCTGGAGCCACGACAACTCCGGGAGGAATAGCAGCTCGAGGCCGATCCATGTCACCTGGCCCAGCCCGATCAGGATCGTCGCGATCCACGACCAATGGTGTCCGGTGGGAGCCTCGATGAAAGAGGCCCAGCTCCAGTGCGGACGTCTCCAGATCCCGTATCCGGTGAACAGAGAGCCGAGCCCGAAACCGATTCCCAACACCAGCCCCGGAACCAGCCAGCTGTCAATGACAGGAAGTGCTTCGAGCCAAGCCGCCGGCGGCGCCATCCCGTTGTCCACACTGCCAAAAACCAGTGCGATCCCTCCGGCGAGGGCGCTGACCCCAAGGACCATCAGCAGCCAAAACGCAGTGAGCACCGAGAGCTGGGCGATGAGTCGGGATTGCCCGAGTCACGGTGAGCGTCATCGACGCCTCCTTTCACCTTTGGCTCATCATCCGACGGGCGCTCACAGGCCGCCAGAGGCCAACGTCACAACAGAGGCTGACCGCAGGCAGGCGTTGGCCCGCTCCGAAACAAGTCAGACAAGGAAGTAAGCCCCCCTCCCGGCTCCGCCGGCACTCCCCCCAACGCTCGCTTCGCTCACTGGGGGGAGAAACTAAGACGGTCGGCCGGGTCAGTCGTCAGAGGTAGGGATCGTGGATTCAGATAGCCGGGCCCGCGCCTCCGGGGTGAGGGCGATCCCCAACTCCCCCAACTGCCCGTCATCGACCCAGGTCGGGGCACCGGTCATCGGGTCCGTCCCGGTCTGGGTCTTGGGGAAGGGGATCACCTCCCGGATCGACGACTCGCCCTGGAGCACCATCACCAGACGATCGATGCCAAAGGCGAACCCGGCATGAGGTGGCGTTCCGTAGCGGAGGGCCTCGAGGAACCAGCCAAAGCGCTTCTCGGCGGTTTCGGCGTCGATTCCCGAGGATCTCGAAGACCTGGCGTTGCACCACCGGGTCATGGATACGAACCGACCCTGACCCGAGCTCGATCCCGTTGACCACCACGTCGTAGGCATTCGAAATCGCCCCGAGTGGGTTGTCCCGCATCTCGTCGAGGGAGACCGGTGACGTGAACGGATGATGCGAGAAGGTGATAGAGCCGTCCTCGGCCTCTTCGAACAACGGGAAGTCGACCACCCAGAGGAAGGCCAGCTCATCATGGCCCGCGGGCTTCCCCAATTCGGTGCGCAGGCCTCCGAGCACGGTGACACAGGTCTTCCATTTGTCGGCGGCGATCAGAAGGACGTCGCCCGGCACGCCTTCGAGGGCTCCCTTGACGGCATCCAATTCCTCGGGTGAGAGGAACTTGGAAACCGGCGACCGCACCGACCCGTCTTCCTCCACCACCATCCACACCAGGCCCTTGGCCCCGAGTTCCTTCGCCCTCTCGGTAAGGGCATCGGCCCGGGACCGGGGCCACTCCTGGGCCCCGATGTTGATCCCACGCACGGTGCCCCCCGATTCGAGGGCCCCGCTGAACACCCCAAACTCGGTGCCCCCGAGGTGTGCGGAAAGGTCCCGAATCTCCATCCCGAACCGGAGGTCGGGCTTGTCCGAGCCGTAACGGTCCATCGCCTCCTGCCAGGTGAGACGGGTGAATGGTTGGGGCACGGTCACCCCCCGCAATTCAGCGACCACCGCGACCAGAACTGACTCGATGGCAGCGAGAACGTCATCACGACCCCAGAAGGACCCCTCCAGGTCGAGCTGGGTGAACTCCAGTTGCCGATCGGCGCGGAAGTCTTCGTCCCGGTAACAGCGGGCGATCTGGAAATAGCGCTCCACCCCGGAGATCATCAGGAGTTGCTTGAACAATTGGGGCGATTGGGGCAAGGCGTAGAACTCGCCGGATCGCAGCCGTGACGGGAACCAACATGTCCCGCGCCCCTTCCGGGGTGCTGTTGATCAAAGTCGGGGTCTCCACCTCGAGAAACCCCTGCGTCATCGAGGGTGCGCCGGATCGCCGCAGTCGCCCGGGAACGGGCTCTGAGGTTGGCTGCCATCCGGGGACGGCGCAGATCGAGGTATCGGTAACGGAGCCGCGCCCGCTCGTCGACCTCGGTCCGATCGTCGATCATGAAAGGCAGAGCCTCCGCCGCCGACAGCACCACGATCTCCTCGACCCCGATTTCGACGGTCCCGGTCGCCATTTCCGGATTCTCGGTGCCCTCCGGACGGCGCCGCACCGTCCCGGCGATCGAGACGCAGTACTCCATTCGCAGGTCCCCGACCTCGGGCTGGACCGCAGGATCGGCAACCACCTGAATGATCCCCGACGCATCCCTGATGTCGAGAAAGGCAATGCCACCGTGATCCCTGCGACGCTGGATCCAGCCGGCGACCGTCACCCTCTCCCCGATCTGGCCCTCTCCGATCGATGCCGCGTGATGGGTTCTCATGAGCGGTGGGCTCCCACCCATTCGGGAACGGCTTCCAGCGCCATCTCGGTTCGGGTTCCGTCGGCCGTGCGCACGTCGACCGGCTCCTGCAACGAGCGGAGAACCAGGGTCACCGGTGCACCGGATCGGCCCGCAGCGCGGAACTGGGTCTTGATCGCCCGACCTTCGACGTCGAGATCAACTCGGAGACCGTCGCGGCGAAGCCTCGAAGCCGCGACCAACGCCTCGGCCGGCGGAACCTCGGACACGATGAACACCTCGACCGCCGGGACCGGCTCGCGACCGGCGGCGAGGATGATCCGGTCCACCCCCAGGGCGAACCCGACTCCAGGTGCGCGTCGCCCGCCGAGGGTCTCCGCCAGGCCGTCGTACCTCCCTCCCCCGCCGACTGCGTTTTGCGCGGTGTCGAGGCCGGTTGCGATGTACTCGAAAGCGGTGCGGGTGTAGTAGTCGAGACCCCGGACCAGGCGGTGGTCCTCGATGAAGGGCACCTCGAGACGGTTCAGAGTCTCCTTCACCTCCTCGAAGTGCGCCGAGCAGGGCTCACAGAGCCGGTCGGCCATTGCCGGGGCGTCGGTGAGCTCGGGGCCGCAGATCTTGCAGTCGAGAACCCGAAGCGGGTTGCTCTCCACCAGGCCTTTCGACTCCTCACACAGGATGTCGGAGCGTGAGCGAAGGAAGGCCCGAAGCTCATCGACATAGCCGGGACGGCACACTCCGTCGCCCAGAGAGTTGAGTCTCACCTCCAGGGCCGGGACTCCGACCGCTGACAGGTAGCGATAACCAAGCTCGATCACCTCGACGTCCGACGGCGGTGCCTCGACATCGAGATACTCGACCCCCACCTGCCAGAACTGACGACGCCTGCCGCCCTGAGGTCGCTCGTAACGGAACATCGGGCCCGAGTAAGCGCCCTTCCAGGCACCCTTGGACCCGGAATCGAGAAAGGCCCGCACCACGCCGGCGGTCCCTTCTGGCCGAAGGGTGACCGAACGTCCCCCGCGGTCGGTAAAGGTGTACATCTGCTTGGTGACGACCTCGCTGGTGTCGCCCACTCCGCGTTGAAAGAGCTCGGTCGCCTCGAAGATCGGACTCATCACCAGGGGGTAGCCGTAACGGGCAGACCACTCCTCCCAGTCACCGAGAACCGACCGCCAGACCGACGACCGGGGCGCGCCGATGTCGTCGGTGCCCTTGGGCGGTTGGAAGCTCATGAGTGTCTGGACGTTAGTGAGGAGCCTTGCGCGACGGCGGCAGCTCAACCGACCGTGACCCAAGGTTGGATCACTCCCACTCCCCGCGAAACGGGTTGGTCGACCGCTCCCGGCCGATGGTGGTCTCCGGACCATGACCAGGAAGCACCTGACCTCGTCGTCGAGGGTCATCACCTTGTCCCGCATCGACCGGAACAGAGCCGCCCCGTCTCCATACGGGAAGTCGGTTCTGCCGATCGACCCGGCGAAGAGCTGGTCTCCCGAGAACAGCGTCTCCTGCTCGGCAAGCAAGAAGCAGCAGTGCCCCGGGGTATGGCCGGGTGTGTGCCGCACCTCGAAGCTGAGCCCGGCGAGGTCGAGCACCTGGCCGTCCTCCAATCGATCGAACCGCTCCGGCAGGTCATAGGAGCCGGGTGGGCTCATCCCCCACATCGAGGACAGCTGTTCGGACGGGATGCAATGTGAGAAAGTCATCGTCGGGATGCACGTAGACCGAGGCGCCGGTCGTCTTCGCGAGTGAACCGCTCCCACCGCTGTGGTCGATGTGACCGTGGGTGAGCAGGATCCCTACTGCCGCCAGCCCGTGTTCGGCGAGCACGGCACCGACCTTCTCCGGCTCGGGTGGGGCGTCGATCACCACTGCCAGGCCGCCGGGTTCGTCGGCGACGATGTAGGCGTTGGTGTCGGCCAGCCACGCCGGAACGCGGACGATGAGCACCTCTAGGGCGCCGGGTCGGTGGCCAGGCGAAAAGCGGAGAAGACCCCGTCCACCCCGCGCAAGTCGGTGAGCAGCTTGGGCAGTTGCCCCGGATCCGACAACTCGACCTCGTATCGGAGAACCGCTACCCGGTCGGCCCCGGAGTGGGTGGACGAAGCCGTGATGTTCCCACCGGTGTCGCTGATCACGGTGGTGACATCCTTGAGGAGACGGGTCCGGTCCAGGGCCTCGACCTGGATCCAAACCACGAAGGCCCCGGTGTGGTCGGCCGGCCAGGCCACCTCCACGGTCCGCTCCCGGCGCTCGTTCAACGAGGAAACGTTGGTGCAGTCGGCGCGGTGGACCGAAACCCCCCGGCCAACCGTGACGTAGCCGACAATCGGATCACCCGGCACGGGTGAACAGCAGCGGGCGAGGTGGACCAGCATGTCGTCCTGGCCCTCGACCACCACCTGGGCCTCGTCCAACGGGCGGCGCCGCCTCGGTTGGAAGAATTCGTCACCGGTGTCCGGGGTGATGATCCGGTTGAGACGGGCCGAGACCGTGTCGATCGAGACGTTGCCCTCCCCGAGCCCGACCTGCAGTGACTCGACATCGTGGTGACCGAGCTCCTGGGCGATCGACTCGAGGAATTTGTCCTTGTCGGCGGCGCTCAGGTCCCCGGCGTCTCGGCGGAGCAGGGCTTGGATCATCTCCTTGCCATCCGAGAGCGCCTCATCCCTCCGCTCCTTGGTGAACCACTGCTTGATCTTCGACTTGGCTCGGCCGGTGCGGGCGAAGCCCAGCCAGTCCCGGCTCGGGCCGGCATCGGGGGCCTTGGTGGTGAGAACCTCGACGATGTCCCCCGACTGGAGACGGGTGGATAGCGGCACCAACCGGCCATTCACCTTGGCCCCGACACAACGGTGACCGACCTCGGTGTGGACCGAGTAGGCGAAGTCGATGGGGGTTGCTCCGGCCGGGAGGGACTTGGCATCGCCTCCCGGGGTGAGGACGATCACCTCGTCCTGGTACAGGTCGAGCTTGAGGTTGGCCAGGAACTCTTCGGGGTCCTCATCGGCGCTCCAGGCGGCAACGTCGACGTTGGGGACCCGGCTCATGTCCCCTTCCTTGTAACGCCAGTGGGCGGCGATCCCGGCCTCCGCCCTCCGATGCATCTCCTCGGTGCGGATCTGGACTTCGAGCGGCTTGCCACCCGAGCCGATCACCGTGGTGTGCAGCGACTGATAGAGGTTGATCTTGGGCATCGCGATGTAGTCCTTGAAGCGGCCGGCCACCGGGACCCAGTGGCTGTGAATCAGGCCCAGAGCGGCGTAGCAATCCCTGGTCGACGCGGTGATCACCCGGATCCCCATCAGGTCGTGGATGTCCTCGAACGGCCGGTTCTGCTCCATCATCTTGCGATAGATCGAGTACTGGTGCTTGGGCCGCCCCACCACCTCGGCATCGATCCCGGCGTCGGAAAGGATCCCCGAGACCTCGCTCACCATCTTCTCGATGAACGCCTCACGCTCCGGCGCCTTCTCGGCGAGCTTGGCGTGGATCTCGGCGTTCGGGCCCGGGTAGAGAATCGCAAAACATCGATCTTCGAACTCGTGCTTGATCTCTTCGACCCCGAGTCGGTGGGCAAGCGGTGCGTAGACATCGAGCGTCTCCCGGGCGACCCGGCGCTGCTTCTCCTCCCGCAGTGCACCCACCGTTCGCATGTTGTGGAGGCGATCGACCAGCTTGATGATCAGAACCCGGACGTCCTTGGCCATCGCCACCACCATCTTGCGGATCGTGGCGGCCTGGGCCTGCTCCCGGTTGGCGTAGCGGACCCTGTCCAGCTTGGTGACCCCGTCGATGAGAGACGCGATCTCCGCCCCAAACTGTGCAGTGATCTCATTGAGGGTGAGCGGGGTGTCCTCAACGGTGTCGTGGAGCAGCGCGGCGGCCAGCGTCTGCTCGTCGAGCCCGTACTCGGCGAGGATGAGCGCGACCGTCACCGGGTGGGTGATGTAGGGGTCCCCGGTCTTGCGAAGCTGTCCCTTGTGCGCGGTCTCCGCGACGGCGTGAGCCTTGCGGATCAGCTCCACATCGCCTTCGGGATGGTGAGCCGTGAAGGTATCGAGCACCTCGGCCAGGCTGGCCGCGCGCGACTCAGTCGTATCGTACGAGAGCATTCAGCGGCACACCGTCCAACACATCGACGCCATTCAGAAACGCAAGCTCGATGAAGACAGAAATGCCGACCACATCCGCCCCGACCCGACGGAGCAGGCGGGTGGCCGCCGCAGCCGTTCCCCCGGTAGCGATCACGTCATCGACGAGAAGGACCCGCTCCCCCTCATGTGCGGCATCGACATGGATCTCCAGAGCATCGGTGCCGTATTCGAGGACGTAGTCCTCACGCACCGTGTCAAAAGGCAGCTTGCCCGGCTTTCGAACCGGAATGAATCCTGCACCGAGACGGTCGGCAACCGGTGTCGCGAGGGTGAAACCCCTGGCCTCGATGCCGGCAACTTTGGTGATGCCTGAATCGGCAAAAGGCTCCGCCATGGCGTCCACGAGCATCTTCAAGGCCTTCCCGTCGGCAAGCACCGGGGTGATGTCTTTGAATATCACCCCTGGCTCGGGAAAGTCGGGGATGTCACGAATCAGGCTGGTGAGGAGTTCCACGGCCATGATTCTACGGGCGGATCATTTCCTTCCAGCCCGTTTCCGCCTTTCGAGCTTCTGTGCCCTCTCCTGCCAGAACGGCTCCTTCTCCTTCCACACGGCGAGAAGTGGGGCGGCGACGAAGATGGATGAGTAGGTGCCGACGGCGAGACCGACGAACAAGGCCAACGCGAATTCGGTCAGCGTCGGCGCCCCGAGGATCACGCTCCCCACGAGAAGGATGCTTCCCACGGGTAGCAACGAGGCGAGCGAGGTGAACAGCGACCGGGCCAACACCTGGTTGAGGGCATCGTTCACGATCTCGCTGTAGGTCTTGTCGTCTTCGATCTCGACCAACTCGTCGATCTTGTCGAACACGACCACCCCGTCATACAACGAGTAGCCGAGGATGGTCAGGATCGCGACCACCGTCGCCGGGGTCACGACGAACCCGGTGAGCGAATAGACGCCAATCGTCATCACCAGGTCGTGGAGGACCGCCACGATGGCAGCCATCGCCATCTTGAACTCGAGGCGCCAGGTGATGAAAAGGATCACCGCCCCGAGGAACACACCCAACGCCAACAGGGCGCGCCGGGCAACCAGGGCCCCGAAACTGGGGCCAACTGCCTCGGTCGA
This sequence comes from uncultured Acidobacteriota bacterium, assembly GCA_963724825.1. Taxonomy (GTDB): domain Bacteria; phylum Actinomycetota; class Acidimicrobiia; order Spongiisociales; family ZC4RG35; genus JALYNX01. The sequence goes on along the minus strand of CAVRWT010000020.1, from coordinate 121,904 downwards.
GATCTCGGCTCGATCGGCACCCGTCACCTCGGAGATGGCCTCCACCGCGTCGTTGGCCACGCCGGTCTCCAGAGCCTCGGTGCTGACCCGGACCGCGGCCCCGTCGTCGAGGAGCTGAATGGTCGGGCTCTCCACCCCTACACCGGCCAGGGCATCTCGAATCTCTCCGATGTCGGCCCCAGCCGGGTTCGGAGACTGCATCCCGATCCCGCCGACGAACTCGATTCCGAGGTTCAGCTGCCGCAAACCAAGGCTGGCCAGACTGATGATGAGGAACGAGGCCGAGAGGATGAACCATCTCCTGCGGAGGCCAACGAAGTCGATCGTGGTCTCGCCACGATCCATCCTCCGGATGAAACTGTCGCTCACTCTGCCGCCCCTTCGATGCTGAACCAGCCACCCGAACCGAGACGGGACTCAGCCATGACCCCGGCAGCTCTCCTGGTGAAGACGAGGGCAACGATGAGGTCGAGGACCGTGCCCATCCCCAGCGAGATGGCAAACCCCTTGACCGCTCCCACCGCCAGTGCCCACAGGAGAACCGCGCCGAGCAGGCTGACCGTGTTGGCGGTGAGCATGGTCCTGAAGGCGATCTTGAAGCCCGAAGCGGTCGCCTCCGAAACCGTGTTCCCCTGGCGCAGCTTCTCCTTGATGCGTTCGAAATAGACGATGTAGGTGTCGGCCGAGATACCCAACGACACAATCAACCCGGTGACACCTGCGAGGGTCAGCGTCAGGCCAACCCATTGCCCGAGGAGCCCGAAAAGTGTGATCAGAACGGCAGCAAAGACGCTGAGCCCGACGATCGCCACCAGACCCAGCGACCGGTAGGCGAGGAGGAGGACGATGGCAACCAGGGCCAGTCCGAGGAGACCGGAGATGATCCCGGCTTGCAGAGAGTCGGCGCCCAGTGTGCCCGACACCTTGCGAACCGCGGATACCTCGAAGGAGACCGGGAGCGACCCATATCGGAGGACGACTGCGAGATCGGTCGCTTCCTGCTGGGCGTCGGAGCCCTGACCCATCGTGATCTGGGCCTGGCCACCGGCGATGCCGGTCTCAGGCGAGACCGTCGGGTTGACCGCCGGTGCGGTGATCACCCGCCCGTCGAGGACGATCGCTATCTGGCGCTGCGGGTCACCGATGGGGAACCCGGCCGCGTTCGCCGTCATCTCGGCAAAAGCGGTCGCTCCATCGGATGTCAGGTCGAGGCTCACCGCCCACACCGCCGAGTTGGCGTCGAACACCGGCACCGCGTCCGCCACATCGTCGCCCTGAAGCTCGGCCGGGCCCAGGTTCAGAACTTCGTGAGGCTCGGCTGCCTCATAGAGGAGCCAGGTCTCGGTCGCCGGGTCGTCCACGATGGTGAGACCTGTTACGTCATCGATGTTCTCGGTCCCCGTGCCGGCGAGGGGGCCGACATCGCCACTGACCGCACCCAGCACGGGACGGAAGGTGAGGACACCGGTCTGGCCGACGGCCTCGATGGCGCGTTGCTCGTCAGTGACTCCGGGGAGTTGAACGATGACCGTGTTCTCCCCCGAGATCTGGATGTCTGGCTCCTGAACCGCACCGATCTCCTCGATCCGCTGGGCCATGATCTGGGTGGCAACATCGAGCAGCTCGGGGTCGGTGCCTTCGGGAGCAGTGAGAACGACGGCCGTGCCCCCTTGGAGGTCGAGCCCGAGCAACGGCGTGATCCCGTAGTAGATCGCAGCGGCCAGCCCTCCCCAGGCCACCACTAAGACAGCGATCAGACCGACGACACGCCGGTTCATGTCAGGCTTCGTCCCCTCCGACGAGAGAAGCGATGGCGCGACGGGAGACCCGGATCTTTCCCTCCTCCACCGCGAGGACGACGCTGTCCTCGTCGACAGAGATCACCCGGCCATGGATGCCGCCGATCGTCCGGATCTCCTGTCCGGCGCTCAGAGACTGGGCCAGAGACTGTTGCGCCTTGGCCCGCTGACGCTGGGGCCGAATGATGAACAGCCAGAAGACGACGACCATCAGGCCGAGGAAGATGAGCGAAGTCCAGCCGCTGCTTCCGGCCGCGGCATCCTGTGCGAAAACGACGTGGGTCACGAGCTCCTCCGGTGGGGTGAATCCGACCGCGGGAGGTTAGGCAATGGCGCGCCTCTAAGACGAACCACGGGCCCTCTGTTCGAGGGCACTCTGGAGGTACTCGTCGAATCGGCCTTCGCCGATGGCCGTGCCGGCCTCCGAGACCAGGTCGAGGGTGTATCTGAGGTTGTGGATGGTCAGCAGCCGGAAGCCATTGATTTCGCCCATTCGCACCAGATGTCTCAGGTAGGCCCGTGAATATCTTGTGCAAGCGAGGCACGGGCAGGCCGGGTCCAGAGGCTCTGCGTCGGTCTCGAACCGGGCCTGTCTTATGTTGAAGTCACCGTTCCTGGTCAGCGCTCGCCCGTGCCGGGCGAGCCGGGTGGGGATCACGCAATCGAAGAGGTCGGCGCCGCGGGCAATCGCCTGGAGCAGGCCCTCGGTGTCTCCCAAGCCCATGACATATCGCGGCTTGTCTGAAGGCAGACCGGAGACGGCCGCCTCGAGAGCGAGATCCCTCTCTGCCGGGCTCTCCCCGACCGAGAGGCCACCGATGCCGAACCCGGGGAAGCCAAGCGCCGCGGTCTTGGTGGCGCTCTCGACCCGGAGATCGGGGTCGACACCACCCTGAACGATTCCAAACAGGGCCTGGTCGGTCCGGGTGTGGGCCGCGATACAGCGCTCACCCCAACGCAGAGTCCTCTGCATGGCGTCACTCACGTGGCGGGTCTCTGCGGGGAGCCCGACACAGATGTCGAGAGCCATCGAGATGTCGGCGCCCAACTGCTCCTGGATCCGCACCGCATCCTCCGGGCTGAGGCTCACCACCGAACCGTCATATACAGAGCGGAACGTCGCTCCGGCTTCGTCGATCAGCGGCTCCAAGGAGAAGATCTGAAAGCCGCCCGAGTCGGTGAGGATCGGTGCGCTCCAATCCATGAACCCATGAAGCCCGCCCATCTGCTCGACGACGGCGGCTCCGGGGCGCAACATGAGGTGATAGGTGTTGGCGAGCATGATCTCGGTCCCGACCGAGATCAGATCGTCGGCGTCGGCGGCCTTGACTGCGGCTCTGGTTCCGACCGGCATGAAGGCGGGCGTCCGCACCCGACCATGTGGAGTGTCCAGCCATCCGGAGCGAGCCGTGCCGTCGGCTGACTCCTCGGCCCAACTCACCGGGTCGCGATCAGCTGTCATGACGGGTGGCGAGCATCGCATCGCCAAAGGAGAGGAACCGATAGCCGTTCTCGAGCGCATGCTCGTAGGCGTCGCGCCAGCCCTCCCCCATGAAGGCGGCGACCAGGACCATCAAGGTGGAGCCCGGCACGTGGAAATTCGTCACCAGCCGGTCGACGACTCGAAACCTGGAGCCGGGTCGGAGGAAGAGATTGGTCTCGCGGGTGCCCGGGACAAGGGCGCCATCCTGCGTCACGCTCGACTCCAGGGCTCGCACCACCGTGGTCCCGATGGCAACCACGGCCCCACCCCGATCCCGGGTCCGGACTATTGATGCAACGGTCGCCTCGGGCACCGAGCACCACTCGGTGTGCATCCGATGATCCTCGATCATCTCAACGGTCATCGGCCGAAAGGTATCGAGGCCAACGTGAAGGTCGATCGTCGCCATCTCAATCCCGCGATCTTTCATCCCACTGACCACCTCTTCGGTGAAGTGCAATCCGGCAGTGGGTGCGGCGGCTGATCCGGTGAGCCTGGCGAACATGGTCTGATATCGGCCGGTGTCCGGGAGACGCCCTTTGAAATAGGGCGGCAGGGGCACCTCCCCGGCGGTTTCGATGGCGACCTCGACGTCTTCTGCCTCCAGAGCCACGACGACCAGGCCCTCATCCGGCCCGTCGACGACTGTGGCGGCGAGACCGGGAAACTCGATGCGCGACCCCGGGGCGGAGCCGGCGCGAGGGCCGGGCTAGAGCCTCCCAGTGCCCGTTCGGCAGGGGACGGAGGATCAGGAGCTCGACCGAGCCCCCACTGCCGGCCTTGACCCCCACCAATCGCGCCGATCGCACCCTGGTCTCGTTGACCACGACCAGATCGCCTGGATTGAGAAGCTGAGGAAGTTCGAGGAATCGGTGATCGGAGAGATCCGTGGTGTCCAGGAGCCGGGCGTCATGTCTCGGCTCGATCGGCTCCTGTGCGATGGCAGATTCGGGTAGTGGGTAGGTGAAGTCCGAAACCCGCATGTGGGACGAGGCTAGAGCAAGGTCCCTTGTGGGCTCTCAGGAGCGTCCAGCCCCAAATGGGCATATGCCCTCGCCGTGGCTACCCGGCCGCGAGGAGTCCGCTTGAGGAGGCCCGACTGAAGCAGGAAGGGCTCGTAGGCGTCCTCCACCGTTTCCGGTTCCTCACCGACCGCAATGGCGAGTGTTGACAGGCCGACCGGGCCTCCGCCGAAACGGTTGATCACAGCATCGAGGATCGAACGGTCCACCTTGTCCAGGCCCAGCTGGTCTACCTCGTACACCCCGAGCGCCTCGTCGGCGACGTCGGGGTCGATGGTGCCCGAGGCTCTGGCGACGGCGTAGTCACGGACCCGGGCCAGGAGCCGATTGGCGATCCGCGGTGTCGATCGACTTCGTGAGGCGATCACCTCGGCGGCGACCGGGTCGATCACGACATCGATGATCCCGGCGGAGCGGATCACGATCCGGGTCAGGTCCTCGGTCTCGTAGTAGTCGAGTCTCTCCTCGATCCCGAAGCGGTCCCGAAGTGGCGCGGTGACTTTCCCTTTCCGGGTGGTGGCGCCGACCAGGGTGAAGCGGGGCAGATCGAGACGGATCGATTGGGCGGTAGGGCCTTTGCCGAGGACGATGTCCAATTGAAAATCCTCCATTGCCGGATAGAGGATCTCTTCGACGGCGCGGGGCAGACGATGGATCTCATCGATGAAGAACACATCACCGTCGTCGAGGTTGGAGAGGATGGCTGCCAGGTCACCGGGGCGCTCCAGGGCGGGGCCGGAGGTGATCCGCATCGTCACCCCAAGTTCGTGGGAGATGACGCCGGCGAGGGTGGTCTTGCCCAGACCGGGCGGGCCGCTGAGAAGCACGTGATCGAGGGCACGACTCTCTTTGCGTGCCGCCTCGAGGGAGATTCGAAGCCGCTCCCGCACCCGGTTCTGACCGATGAACTCTTCGATCCGCTTGGGGCGGAGCGACACCTCTTCTTCGGTCTCGACAACTGGATTGAGGAGGCTGTCCTCTCGCATGGCGCTACCTCCGACCGAGGGCCCTGAGGGCGGTGGTGATCTGGATCTCGATGGTGGCACCAGGATCGAGCTCGGGCATGACGCCATTGATCTCCTCGGTGGAGTACCCGAGACCCTCCAACGCCTGGCGGACGGTGACGGTGGCCGGTGAGCCGACGATCTCGGCGTCCTTCCCGGTCAGTTTGGGTGCCAGTTCGAGAACGATCCGTTGCGCTCCCCGTTTGCCAACACCGGGCACCGCGGTCAAGGCGTCCGAATCCTCGGTGACGATGGCGCGAATGATCTCGTCGTGACTGAGGGTGGCCGTCATGGCCAGCGCCAGCTTGGGCCCGACCCCGGCCGCACCCAGCAGGATCTTGAACAGGTCACGATCAGGCTCAGAGACGAAGCCGAACAGACTCAACTCGTCCTCACGGACGTGGGTGTGGGTATGGATCACCACCTCTTCGCCGACGCCGGGGAGGGTGGCGAGGCTTCGGGGCGTCATCGTCACGTCGTAGCCAACCCCACCAACTTCGAGGCAAACCACCTCACCCCGCTTCGAGACCAGAGTGCCCCTGAGCCGCCCGATCATCGTCTTGCCTCGAGGGGTGCGGCCCGCAGATGACAGAGAGCGACGGCGAGGGCGTCGGCCGAGTCGGCCGGCTGTGGCGGCTCGGCGAGGTGGAGGAGGCGGGCCAGCATCTCCTGGATCTGGCTCTTGCCCGCCGATCCATCCCCGGTGATTGCCGATTTCACCGCGGTGGGCACGTACTCGAACACCTGCAGACCTGCCTGGGCGGCGACCAGGAGTGCCACCCCGGAGGCGCGCCCGACCGAGATCGCGGTCTGGAGGTTGCGGTTGGTGAAGACACTCTCGATTGCCATGACGTCGGGATTGGCATCGGCCACGACACTGGTCAGGCCCTGATGCAGTTCGGCGAGACGCTCCGACATGGGAAGGTCGACGGCGGTGCGGATGACGCCGGCGAGCCGGGCGGTCGGAGGGTTGGTGCCCTCCACCAATCCATATCCAGTGGCGGACAGCCCGGGATCGATGCCCAATACGAACATGTGTTCTGCGACAGTACCTGCTCCGGCGGACGTTTCCGAGCCTTGTCGACCATGCGACAATCCGCCAAATGGAGCAACGGGTCAGCCTGGTCACTCTCGGCGTCTCCGATATCGGGCGTTCGCGGGCGTTCTACGAGGCTCTCGGCTGGACGGCCGCCACCTCGCCCGCGGAGGACGTGGTCTTCTTCCAAACCGGGGGCATGGTCATCGGGTTGTGGAGTCGGGCCGAGCTGGCACAGGACAGCGGTGTCGATGACGCCGGCGGCTGGGGTGGGGTCACCCTGGCCCACAACGTGGGCTCTCCTGCCGAAGTGGACCTGGTGATCGGGGAGGCCAGGGCCGCCGGAGGAACGATCGCCCGTGAGCCCGCAGCGACGTTCTGGGGTGGCTACTCCGGTGTTTTCATCGACCTCGACGGGCATCCCTGGGAAGTGGCCCACAACCCGGGGTGGACCCTGAAGGACGACGGCTCGATCGAGCTGCCCTCGGGCTAGTCAGCCGGTGGGAGGTCGCGCGCCTCGAATCGAGCGACCATCCGCTCGCCGTCGAATAGTTCCAGCGATTGACCTGAAATTCGGTAAGCATTTGCCGCCTCCAACCCTGCGGTCAGCGCATGTTCCTGACGCATCAAATCCTCGGAGCACATCATCATCGTGGTGGCGAGGGGCGAGATTCGCAGCTGATCGTCGGTCACCTCGTAGGTGCCCATGATCCGATTGCAACCGGAAGACCCGGCGAGTCTTGAATCCTCGGTCAGGAAGATGATGTGCGCTTCCCGCTGGTCGTCCAACGGCACCGCGGGCTGACCACCCACCTCGACCATCCTCCAGTAGGTGCCGACCAAACTGATCGCTGGAGAAGTCATGCTCGATCCTCCCACAGGCGCAGGACAACCGGCCGAGCGAGTAACCGTCTTGGTTGGGTGAGGCTGAAGGGTGTCGCGAGCGTGGGGGCGGTGGCCCCTAGGTTCGGACCAGTTCCCGGAGTCGAGGGTTCGAGTTCGGATCGGAGCTGGCGGGTAGATCGTGCCGTCGGGTTTGTGGAAGGTGAGTTTCCCGTTGGGATCACCTTCGATCCACCAACCGTGTTCGTGTACGAACCGGTGGTGGAACCCGCAGAGCAATACGAGATTGTCGAAGTCGGTGGGCCCGCCATCAGCCCAATGTCTCCGATGATGGGCATGAACCCAACCTTGACGGTCACAGCCGGGGAACCGGCAACCTCCGTCCCGATACCAGAGTTGACGTCGCAACCAGCCGGGAATGGTGCGGGTCCGTCTTCCGACTCCAAGGACCCGGCAGTCGTCGTAGACCGCGGTTTCCACGATCGCATCACAAGCCAGCCGTCGTGCCGTTTCGGAGGCGATCACCGGACCGGCTTGCAGTTCCGCCACTCCGGTGGTCTCCGTGTTCGAGGTGAGAGCTTCGAGGTCGGCGTGGATCGTGATCTGAACCGAAGGCGATGATTCATCCCCTGACGTGGCGCAGACTTCGACCAGACCATCGGCGAGTCGGGTCGGATAGGGGTCGAACCGGTCGGTCTCAGGATTGGGTGGGATCGCATCGGCACGCGACCGGATCGCCGACTCGACGATTTTCATCTCCGCACCGGGCAGCCTGGCGTGGAGTCGACCCTCCATCCCGTCCAAACTGTTTTGTATCAGAAGGAACCGACGCTCCCAAGCCGACCGCTCATCGGCAGCGGTAGGCGGGTGGGCTCGACGGGCGGCCCGATCCAAGGCCGCATTCGACAAACCCATTGTCTCCTCGATCAGCGCCGCCTCGGAATCGGGGGTTGCCAGCCTGGAGATCGCATCCACCTGATCCAAAGAGAACGTTCCTTCTGCGAACTTCTCACGGAGCAGAGGCAGATCCTGAAGCCGGCGGGACACCCCAACCAGTTGGACTGCGGTGGAATGACGCAGCCCGTAACGAGCCGACACCCACTGCGCCAGATCCGCGGCACCATCAGCCAAGAACTGTTGGCGGCGGTCGACTTCGATCAGCCACTCACAGGCAGCAGCCAACCCAGCAGACGCCAAACCCAAGAAATGGCCGATCCCTTGATCGATCTCATCGTTCGAGACTCTCTCCCACTCCATACCCTCGAACATACGTTCGGCGAGGGACAGAAACAAGAGGGTCGACGACCGAAACCAAAGAAATTTCGGAGCCGGGTTAGCCCCCCTCCCCGCCTCCGGCGGTACTTCCCCCAACGTTCGCTCCGTTCACTGGGGGGAGAAATGAAGGTGCGAGGCGGCCCCGAACAACGCCACCCCCACCGCCATCAGCCAGAGATCGGTGGTGGTGAGCCCGATCCGCTGGAACAAGCCGGAATTGGTCTCGCCCAGCGAGATCCAAAGCGACAACGAGGTGATCGCCCCTACTGCCAGGGAAGCGATCGCCCACCCGATCAGACCCCTCCGTCGAAGGGTCAAAGCGGCCAGCGGCCCCACCAACGAAAGAGTGAGGTAAATCAGAATCGAGAAGCCACCGTGGAGGAAATCGGCGTCGGGCGAGAGACCATCCGGAGTCAAGAGAACTCCGAGCACCAACAATGCATTGAGAAAGAGAACAACCGAAGCGCCGTTGCCGATCACCTTCCGCAACGGCCAAGCGGCCGATCCAACTCCGAGGACGTAGGCGACGAAGCCGAAGTTCATCACGAAGCGGGAGGCAGCATCAACCCCGGCCAAGGCGCTGATGTGGTCCTCTACGGGCGAATAGCCGGCGACCATGAAGCCGCCCACCACCCAGGCCAGGATGAAGAGACCGGGCCCCCAAATCGCCCCGGCCGCCATCCAGCGGTCGCGTCGTGTGATCACGATCAACGAGCGTAGGGTCCGAGACTCGCCATGGAAGGAGCGGCAATGGGAGATGTCCTAGGAACGATCATTGGCGGTCTGGTAGCCGGGATCATCATCGGCCCACTGGCCCGGCTGGTCATGCCCGGCAAACAGAACATCTCGTTGATCATGACCATCGTCATCGGGGCCGTCGGCGCGATCGGTGGCGGTTTCATCGCCGATGCACTGGATGTCGGTGCCACCGAAGGGATCGACTGGATCAAGTTGGCAATCCAGGTCGGTGTGGCAGTGGTCGCCGTCGTGCTCTATGGCTCGATGGGAGGGCGCAAAACGACCGCGACTTAGGAAACGGCCTCAGACCTCTTCGAGAACCTTCTCCATGATCTCGTCGTCGATGTCGTAGTTGGAGAACACTGCCTGCACGTCGTCCAGGTCGTCCAGGGCATCGATGAGCCGCAGCAGCTTTCGGGCATCCCCTTCTCCCACCGGAACTGTGGTTGACGGGAGTTGGGTGATGTCGGCTGACTCCAACTCCAAACCGGCGGCCTCGAGGGCGGAGCGGACCTTCTGCAGGTCGCCCGGCGATGTGACCACCTCGAACCACTGATCGCCGATGTCACGGATGTCTTCGGCCCCTGCGTCGAGGGCGGCGAGCATTACCTCGTCCTCGGTCCCCTTGGCCTCGATCAGGCCCTTCTGACTGAAGAGGTAGCCGACCGACCCCGGTTCGCCGAGGTTGCCCCCACTGCGGGTGAATGTGGACCGCACGTCCGAAGCTGCCCGGTTGCGGTTGTCGGTGAGGATCTGGACGTAGAGGGCAACACCTCCCGGCCCGTACCCCTCGTACCAGATCTCCTCGTACTGGGCTCCGGCGACCTCGCCGGTGCCCCGTTTGATGGCACGGTCGATGTTGTCGTTGGGCATCGAGGCCGCCTTGGCCTTGAACACTGCAGTGGCCAGGGTCGGGTTGAAGTCGACATTCCCACCGCCTTCCCGGGCGGCGATCTCGATCGCCTTGGCCAGCTTCCCGAACAGCTTTCCCCGGGCCGCGTCCTGACGACCTTTTCGGTGCTTGATGTTGGCCCATTTGGAATGTCCGGACATCAGATCAGCTCCAGCAACATCTCATGAATCCGCCCGTCACCCGTGAGCTCGGGATGAAAGGAAGTCGCCAGGAGCCGGTCCTGGCGCACCATCACCGGATGCTCTCCCACTGAAGCCAGCACCTCGACCTCCGAGCCCACCTTCTCGACCCACGGAGCGCGAATGAACACTGCGTGGAACGCCGAGTCGAGGCCGTCGATGTCGAGATCCTCCTCGAACGATTCGTTCTGACGGCCGAAGGCGTTGCGTCGCACCACGACGTCGAGGACCCCGAGGAGGGGTTGATCGCCCTCGGTGATCGAGCTCGAGAGAAGGATCATCCCGGCACATGTCCCGTATACGGGCAGCCCATCCGTGATTGCCGTGCGAAGCGGCTCGAGCAAGCCGAACCGAACCGCCATCTTTCCGATGGTGGTGGATTCGCCGCCAGGGATCACGAGTGCCTCGATCGCTTCTAGCTGCTCGGGCTTCTTCACCGGAAGCGGATCCACCCCGAGTGAATCGAGGATCGCGAGGTGCTCCCGGACGTCCCCTTGCAAGGCGAGGACGCCGATCGTGGTCATTTCACCAACCCCGGCTGGCCAGGCGCTCCGTATCGGTCAATGTTCCCAATTCGATGCCGGGCATTGCCTCGCCCAGACCGCGGGAGACCTTGGCCACGACCTCGGGCTCGTTCCAGAACGTCGTGGCCTCGACGATCGCCCGGGCGTAGGCCTCGGGATTCGAGCTCTTGAAGATCCCGGAGCCGACGAATACCCCGTCGACGCCAAGCGACATCATGAGCGAAGCATCGGCAGGGGTGGCGATGCCGCCCGCCGCGAAGTTGACCACCGGGAGCTTGCCAGTCGATGCCACCTCACGGATGAGATCAAATGGAGCACGGTGGTCGCGGGCCGCCGACATGAGCTGGGCCTCATCCATGGTGGTGAGGGCGCGCATCTCGTTGGTGACGGTGCGCATGTGGCGAACTGCCTCGACCACATTCCCGGTTCCCGGCCTCGCCCTTGGTCCGAATCATGGCCGCACCTTCCCCGATCCGACGCAGAGCTTCACCGAGGTTCCTGGCGCCGCAGACGAACGGGGTGGTGAATGCCCACTTGTCGACGTGGTGCTCCTCGTCGGCCGGGGTGAGGACCTCGGATTCGTCGATGTAGTCGACCCCCAGGGCTTGAAGGATGGCTGCTTCGGCGAAATGCCCGATCCGGCACTTGGCCATCACCGGAATGGTCACCGACGCCTGGATTTCTTCGATCTTGGTCGGGTCGGCCATCCGGGCCACTCCCCCGTCCTTACGGATGTCCGAAGGGACCCGCTCCAGGGCCATCACCGCTACCGCGCCGGCCTCTTCGGCGATCTTCGCTTCGTCGGCGGTCACCACATCCATGATGACGCCGCCCTTCAGCATCTCCGCAAGGCCTCTTTTCACACGATCTGTACCGGTTTCCACGACAGGCTCCATTAACGGGAAAGGCCATGGTACAGACTCGGCGGCGATGAACTAAGAGGCGATTTCGTCGTAGAGGGAGCGATAAGAAGCTCCCACCACCTGCCAGTCGTAGCGAGCGGCCACCTCCAGGCCGGCTGATGCCAGCCGATCCCGCTCCAGGGGGTCTCCCAGGAGATCCACGATGCCCTTTGCCAGGGCCGTGCTATCCCCGACCGGGAAGAATCGGGCAGCGCCATCGGCCACTTCGACGAAGGCGTCCAGATTCGACGACACGACAGCCGCCCCTGCGGCCATGGCCTCGAGCAGCACTATCCCGAACGACTCGCCTCCAAGCTGGGGGGCGACAAACACCGCCGACGAACTGAGGACTCGCGCCTTGGTCGGCTGGTCCACACGGCCAAGCCACTCCACTCCGGCGTCGCCCCGGTCGGCCCCCATGACCGTAAGGGTCGCTCGCGGGGCTGCCGCCGACACCTCTGGCCAAGCTGCAAGCAGAACGTCGAGGCCCTTGCGCGGCTCATCCCGGCCCAGGAAAGACACTCGGGTCGGTTCCCGGGGAACCTCGGCCCTCATCGCACCGAAACTCAGCCCGTTGGGGATGATCCGGACCTGCAGTGAGCTCGGAAGCGATGAGGCCGCAGTCCTGCTGACGGCGGTCACTGCTGCGGTATTCCCCAAGAGCCAATTCATGATCGGGCTGGTCACCCGGTACGCCAGCCGCCCGACGGAGCCGGGGGCGGCGTGAAAAGTTGCGACCACGGGCGGGCCGGCGCGGGTGGCGAAAAGCGAGACAAGTGGCATCAGCGGCTCATGGACGTGGAAGATGTCGACGCCCGCGGCAGCCTCGTGAACCTTGGAGCGAATCCTGGGATCGAGGACGATCGGGACCTTGGAGCCGTTGCCCGGGACCGCAACGCTTCGCCCCAAGTCGACACCGTCTACTCCCGAAGGCAGACCAGGCCCGATCACCACCGGGTCAACCCCTTCTCCTTCGAGGTAGCCGGCCAGGCCCAGAACCTGGGATTGGACTCCCCCGGGAACCGAGAGGTCGTAGGGGCTGACCAGGCCGACCCGCAGGCTCACTTGCGGTCAGACGGCCAGTTGGGAACCACCAGGTGCCACTGCTGTGGGTCGTCGGAGATCATCTTCTCCATGCGGTGGGCCAATTCCTGTGTGATCGCTTCGATCTTCTCGGTGCGGGACCCGGTCTCCGGTATCGAGACGGGAGACGTGATCTCCAGGCGATGGCCCTTGGGCCGGAAATAGGAGGTAATGGGGAATATCGGGGCCCCGCTCCGAAGTGCCAGCGTGGCCGGACCTGGCGGCAGCGTGGTGGCCTCACCGAAGAACTCGACCTCGACGCCCCGCCCCTTGAGATCGCGGTCAGCAAGCAGGGCTACTCCCTTGTTGTTGGCGAGGGCTTCCTCGAGTTTCCTCATCACTTCGGTGCTTCCCGTTGCGAGGACGATCTCGATCCCGAAACCGGCCCTCATCCTGGTGAACCAATCGGTGATTCGCTGATTGGCGAGCCGCTCAGCCACGGCGACCACAGGGATCCTCTCGTAGACCGCAACCGGCGCCGCCACGTCCCAGTTGCCCATGTGGGGAAGGGCGAAGATCATGCCCTTCCCGGCGTCACGGGCTTCGGTCAAGTATTCGAGGCCCTCGACCTCGGTGTGGCGCCTCATCTCAGGCACCCTTCTGGGTCGGACCCAGAGAGTCTCAGCCCAATATCGCCCGTAGGAGACCATGACTGCCTTGGCGGCGGCCTCGACGTCCGCACCCTCTCCGAGGACACGCCGCATGTGTCGCTCCGCCATTCGCCGGCGCCCGCCGGCGAATAGGTGCCAACACCAGCCGAATGCGCGGCCCAAGCCGCGAGCCGCTCCGGCCGGGAGCAGGCCAACCAGGCCGACACCGGCTCGAAGAGCCAGATACCCGAGATAGTCCTTCACTCGAAGGAACGGTAGGTGTTGACGAACCGGACGAGGGCGGTCAGCCAGACCAACACGACAAACACCCACAGCATCGGCTCGACAAGGCCGAAGATCAGTCCAAGGCTGAACAACAGGACCCGCTCGGCCCTCCCCATCAGGCCTCCCCTCCCGTCAAAGCCCTCGGCTTCGGCCCGGGCCCGCATGTAGGGGACCAACATCGCCCCGCCGATCGCAAGCACGATCAGCAGCAACTCCCTCGGAAATCCAGCCCGGTAGAAGCCGAGACCGGCGAAGGCGGCGATCTCCCCCATCCGGTCGAATGCCGAATCCAGGAAAGCCCCGCGTGGGGACACCAGCCCGGATGCCCGCGCCACCGACCCATCGAGGCCGTCGAGCAACGCACCGGCGAGCACGACGGCAGCGCCGGAACGGGGCAGCCCAGAGGCGATCATCACCGAGCCGACGACGACCACCCCTAGCCCGAGGAAGGTAATGACGGTCGGGGTGACGCCGATCGAGGCGAGGGCTTTGCCGATTGGCTCCAAAAACCGGGTTACGCGGGGTCGAACCCGCATGTCGATCACGACCTAGCAAAGTAGCAGGCACCCGGGAAACCTGCCCCACACCAGGGTTAGGATCGACGCTTCACCCTTGACGAGGAGGTCCTGTGGTACCCGAGAAAGTGCGCAATGTGGCGCTGGTTGGGCATGGGGGAAGCGGCAAGACGACCCTGGCCGAGACCCTTCTCTTTGTCGCCGGGGCGACCAGCCGCCGCGGATCTGTCGAACAGGGAACCACGATCCTCGACCACGAGCCGGAGGAAATCGAGCGAGGGATCTCCCTCGGGCTTTCGGTGGCCAGCCTCGAGTGGCAAGGGCACACGATCAATCTGATCGACACTCCTGGCTCCGGCGACTTCTCCGGAGATGCCCGGGCTGCGATCAAGGCAGCAGACCTCGCCCTCTTCGTGGTGTCAGGGGTGGACGGCATCGAAGTGCAAACCGAGCAACTGTGGAAGGTGGCGGCCGAGGAGGGCATCGCCCGGGCGGTGGTGGTCACCAAGCTCGACCGCGATCGCTCCTCCTTCGAGCGGACTCTCGAACAGCTTCGTGAATCCTTCGGGAAGGCGATCGCTCCGATCCAGGTTCCGATCGGTGCCGAGGATGGCCTCAGTGGCCTGGTCCGGGTGGCCACGGAACGGGCCTACACCTATGCCAAGGACGCCAAGAACGGCGCGGAGATCCCTCTCCCGGCCGAGGTCGAGACCCTGGTCCACGCGGCACACACCGCTCTCGTCGAAACGGTCGTCGAGACCGACGACGAGATGCTCGAGGCCTATCTCGACGGTACCGAGCCCACCCGCGAGAAGATCGTCGAGACGATCCATCACGGAATCCTCGAGGGGACTATTCACCCGGTCCTGGTCACGTCCGCCGAGCGGATGATCGGAGTCGACTTCGTCGCCGAATTCATCGTCGACTACGGGCCGCATCCCCTGGAGCGACCGATTCCCCGGCTCTCCGCAGGCGACACCTTCGCCCCATCCACCGACGGCCCGGTCCTGGCCTATGTCTTCAAGACCGTCTCTGACCCCTTCGTCGGACGGATCTCGATGTTTCGCATCTTTTCAGGCACCGTGAAGGCCGACCAGGAGTTGGAGCTGGCGCGTGGCGGGAAGATCAGGCTCCACAACCTCTTCAAGCTCCAGGGCAAGGACCACACCGACGTCGCCGACCTGCCCGCCGGCGGCATCGGGGCGGTGGCCAAGCTGGACAACGTCAAGGTCGGGGACACGATTCGATCCCCCGGCGTGAACGCGGTCATCGACCCCGTCGTCTACCCGAAGCCGGTCGCCGAATTCGCGATCACCCCGGTCTCCCACCACGACGAGGAAAAGCTCTCCACGGCGCTGCATCGCATCGAGGAGGAGGATCCGACGGTCAGAATCGAACGAAGGCCGGACACCGGTGAGACGATCATCGCCGGTTTGGGTGACAGCCATCTCGATGTCACCCTCGCCCGAATCCACCGCAAGTTCGGGGTCGAGGTCAAGTCGACGCTCCCCATCATCCCCTACCGCGAGACCATCACCACCTCCGGCCAGGCCGAGGGCAAACACAAGAAGCAGAGCGGTGGCCGCGGCCAGTTCGGGGTCGCCTTCGTCAAGTTCGCCCCACTCCCCCGTGGCTCGGGCTATCAGTACATCGACTCGATCAAAGGGGGGTCGATCCCCCGCCAGTTCATCCCAGCGGTCGACAAAGGGATCCAGGAGTCATTGACCCGAGGCATCCTCGCCGGCTTCCCCGTCACCGACATCTCAGCCGAAGTCTTCGACGGCAAGTTCCACGCGGTTGACTCTGACGAGATGTCGTTTCGGATGGCTGGCATCCAGGCAGTCAAAGCTGCAGCCACCAGCCTGGGCCCCATCCTCCTCGAACCCGTGATGAAGGTCACGATCAGCGTCCCCGAGGACTACCTGGGAGATGTCATGGGAGACGTCAATTCCAAGCGGGGCCGGGTCCTCGGGATGGAGGGAGAGGGAAATCTCCGCTCTGTCGTCGCCCAGGTTCCGATGGCCGAGATCCAGCAGTACGCCGCCGAGCTGCGATCATTGACCTCAGGACGAGGTAGTTTCGAGATGGAATTCGATCATTACGCAGAAGTACCTCATGCTGAGGCGCAAGCTGTGATCGCGGCGGCCCGGCCCTCTGACGACTGACCCAGCCCAGGAAGGACCTTGACAATGGCGGATGCGGTTCTCCGGTACGGAGACAAGGAACTCTCACTTCCCACCGTGACAGGCACGGTGAGCGAAACCGGGATGGAGATCGCAGGGATCCGCTCCGGGCTGGGCCTGATCACGATCGACCGCGGTTTCGCCAACACCGCCGAGAGCACCTCATCGGTCAGCTACGTCGGCGGCGAGGAAGGGGTTCTCAGCTACCGCGGGTATCCCATCGAGCAGCTTGCGGCCCAGGCATCCTTCATCGAAGTGGTCTACCTCCTCCAATACGGAGAGCTCCCCACCAAGGACCAGCTGGAGGAGTACGAGGAGAGCATCACCCGCCACACCCTGCTCCGCGAGGACGTGAAGTACCTGTTCGAGGCCTTCCCCCACTCGGCGCACCCGATGCAGATCCTCGCCTCGGCAACTTCGGCGCTTGCCACCTATTACCCCGACGCCCTCGACCCGATGGACGAGGAGTCGGTTGACATCAGCGCTCGACGCCTCATCGCCAAGACCCCGACGATGATCGCCTGGTGCTACAAGTACCGGGTCCACCAGCCCTACGTCTATCCGGACAACGAGCTCGACTACGCGTCGAACTTCCTCAAAATGATGTTCTCGGTGCCAGCCGAGGACTACGAGCCCGATCCGGTGGTGGCCAAGGCGCTCAACCTGCTGCTGATCCTCCACGCTGACCACGGTCAGAACTGCTCATCGTCGGCGGTGCGGCTCGTCGGCTCGGGTCAGGCCAACATCTTCAGCTCGGTCTCGGCGGGAATCCATGCCCTCTCCGGGCCGCTTCACGGAGGGGCCAACGAGGCGGTCCTCGCCATGCTCGAGATGATCGTGGCGGACGGCGGAGAGATCTCGAAGTGGATCGACCGGGCCAAGGACAAGGACGATCCGTTCCGTCTGATGGGCTTCGGGCATCGGGTCTACAAGAACTTCGATCCCCGGGCCCGGATCATCAAGCAGGCGACCGATGAGGTCCTCGATGCCTTGGGCGTGGACGATTCCCTGCTCGACGTCGCCATGCAGCTCGAGGAAGTCGCCCTCTCCGACGACTACTTCATCAGCCGCAAGCTCTATCCGAACGTGGACTTCTACTCGGGGATCCTCTACCGGGCCATGGGCTTCCCGACGGACATGTTCACCGTCCTATTCGCCCTCGGCCGGCTTCCGGGGTGGATCTCGCAATGGCGCGAGCTGATGTCGGACTCGGAAACCAAGATCTTCAGGCCGCGCCAGGTGTATATCGGGCCCGCCCCCAGGGACTTCGTCCCGGTGGACGAGCGCTGAGTCACACCTCGGGAACGTCCTCCACGTACGGCTCCTCGGCAAGCTCGCCGGTCACCGCGTCGACCACGACCAGGGCTCGTTGGTCCGGCGGCTCCACCGCCGAATAGAGGACCACGCTCCACCTCGGGACCGACCGGAACCCGCGAAAGGTGACCGCTGCCGAAGCGTGACCCACCGGGAAATCGACCGCGGCGCCGGCGATGGAGAGGGCACGATGCTCATCGATGTTGAGCGGCCATGCCGAGGCGAATTGCCAGAGCGCCAGGGCCACGAAGCCGATGGCCGGGATCCATCCGTCGTCGAGAAGAATCACAGTTAGCACCGCTCCGACCACGAAGACCCATCCTGCGATCCGGCGACGCATCGGCGAGGGGAAGCGATAGGGCCCGACCACATTGGAGTCGAGCTCCTCCTCGATCGAGATGGAGTCCGCCAGATCCCGCTCGATGTGAATCCCTTCGCGATCCACCCGCGCTGAGTCCGGTTCGGTCACGACACCGGTCTCTTCGCCAGTTCGACGAGACGGTTGGTGGCCTCGATCAAGGGGACGTCTCTGGTGTCCCTCTCCTCGCCGTAGAGGCGCAGCCCCACAGTCGAGTTCTCGACGTCCTGATCGCCCACGACGACCACGGCCGGGTGCTTCTGGCTGAGGGCGCGGCGGATCTTCTCCCCCACGGTCTCCTCGCTCTCGTCCACCTCGACCCGCAACCCCGGGTCACGCAGCTTCGCGGCGACGGAGTTTGCGTATTCGTGGTGACGGTCGGCCACCGGGATCACCGAGACCTGAACCGGGGCCAGCCACATCGGGAAGGCGCCGGCGTAGTGCTCGACCAACACCCCGACGAAGCGCTCGATGGAGCCCGCCTTGGCGCAGTGGATCATGTAGGGGCGCTCCTGGACGTTGCCCGATGCGGTGTATTCGAGGCCGAACCGCTCAGGGAGGGTGAAGTCGAGCTGGATCGTCGAGACCTGCCAGCGGCGCCCGATGGCATCCTTGACGTGGACGTCGATCTTCGGGCCGTAGAAGGCCCCTTCTCCTTCGGCTATCCGGTAGCGAACCCCTTTTTGATCGAGGGAGTCGGCGAGCGCCTTCTCACTCACCTCCCAACGTGACTGCTCCCCAACCGATTTCGCCGGTTGGGTGCTGAGATCGGCCTCGAACTCGGTGAATCCGAAGTCGCGCAGCCAGGTGAGGACGAAGTCGAGGTGCCGGTCGAGCTCGGATGGCAGCTGCTCGGCGGTGCAGAAGGTGTGGGAATCGTCCTGGGTGAAACCCCGGGCCCGCAACAGGCCGTGGACGACCCCGGACTTCTCATACCGGTAGACGCCTCCCAGCTCGGAGAGCCGGATCGGCAGCTCGCGGTAGGAACGGCCCTTGCTCTTGTAGATGAGGACATGGCCGGGGCAGTTCATCGGCTTGACCCGGTACTCCTGGTCGTTGTCGAGCTCCATGCCCGGGTACATGTTCTCGTCGTAGTAGTCGAGGTGGCCCGAGGTCTTCCACAAGTCGGCCTTGGCCAGATGAGGCGTGAACACGAACTCGAATCCGAAACGCTCGTGAAGGGTGCGGCTGTGGTCTTCGATCGTCTTGCGAAGCATGCCCCCCTTCGGGTGCCAGACGCTGAGGCCCGATCCGAGCTCGGCTGGGAAGCTGAACAGGTCGAGCTCGGGACCGAGTTTCCGGTGGTCCCGCTTCTCGGCTTCCTCGAGACGGGTCAGGTGCTCTTCCAACTGGGCGTTGGAGGGCCACGAAGTCCCATAGATGCGCTGCAACTGCTCCCGGTTCTCGTCGCCCCGCCAATATGCCCCGGAGCTTCGCAACAGCTTGACCGCCGGGATTCTGCCGGTCGAGGGCAGATGCGGGCCCCGGCAGAGGTCGACGAAATCGAGGTTGCGATAGAGGGTCACCTGCTCTCCGGCCGCCCCCTCGCCGGGGTCCACCCCCTCGATGATCTCCTTCTTGAACGGATGTCGGGAGAAGATCTCGAGTGCCTCATCCCTGGAAACCCCTTCCCGGGTGAATGGCTGATCGGCGGCGATGATCTCCCGCATGCGCTGCTCGATCTGCTCGAGGTCTTCGGGGGTGAAGGGTCGATCGACCTTGAAGTCGTAGTAGAAGCCGTCTTCGATCGCGGGGCCGATGGCGAAGGTCGAATCGTCGAAAAGCCCGAGCACCGCCTGCGCCAGGACATGGGCCGAGGAGTGTCGGAGGACGTCGAGGCCCTCCGGACTATCGAGCGTCACTACCGCGAAATCGCCGCTTTCGGCGATGGGTCGGGACAAATCGACCAGGTCCCCATTGATCTTCGCGGCGACCGCCGCCTTGGCCAATCGAGGGCCGATCGACTCCGCCACATCGAGCGCGGTGGACCCGTCGGCGTGTTCGACGACCTTCCCATCCGGGTAACGAAGCTCTATTGGCACGGGTTATATCTCGCTAGCCTGAAGCGCGCCAGAGGCTAACTGCCAGCCAGAGCAGTCTGGCCGGTGTTGCCCGCAACGAGGGGAAATCAGGGTATGGATGCACGAGAGTTAGTTGTGAGTCTCAACCCGAGTGGGACTGTTCGAGAGCTTTCGTCAGGCGCAAACAAGGTTTTCCGGATTCTCGAAACCGAGAATCAGAGCACGATCGTCAAGGTGTACCCGGTCGCCTCGCGCGAGCGACGGGAACGTCACGCCCTCGAGGCGCTCGCCGCAGCTCCTTCCGTCCCTCGTGTCATCAATTACGGGCTCGAGGGCGACATGGCCTGGCTCAAGACGACTGACGGAGGCCACTGGAACCTCGCCAACCTCCCCAAGAACCTCGACGCGGTGGAGGCTTCCGGCGCTGCCCTGCGCGGGATCCACACCTCCGGGGCCCAGATAACCAACCTTGCCGCCGGGATCGACTCCGATTACGTGCTGAGCCACTACCGCTCGACAATCGAGCGTCTCGGGCGTTATCGGAGGCGCTTCGGCATGGAGCAAGTGGTCTTGGACAAAGCTCTCGAGTTGGAGCCTCCGCTGGCCACTGTCCCTGTCCCCGCACACACCAAGCCCGTTCTGTCGAAGTTCGTCATCGACGAGGAGGGCAAGGTCACCATCGTGGACTGGGAGTGGGCAACGCTCGCCCCGTCCGAATGGGATCTGACCTTGGCGGTGTGGCAACTGGCGCGCAACATCGGCGAGGACGCCGCCGCCTCCTTCCGCTCTGGGTACGGCGCCGAGCTTCCCGAGAGTCGCTACCGGCCGTGGGTCGCCTATCACGCGGCGATGATGATGCTCGAGGCCGCCGAGGTCCGAGAGGGCCGGCTGGGCAGCCTCCAATATCTGGTGGATGACCTCACCGAAGCGGTCCTCGGCACCTAGCCCGGCGAAATCCGCGAAATTCAGCACTGCCCGCCTTAGCCTCTCCTGGCTGGAGCAAGGAGGACGGACTGGTGTTCGAAGCATTGGTTGCAGCGACCGCTACAACAGGTCTGTTCGCTTTGGCTAAGGGGATACGCGGAAACCATCAGTACAGGATCGATCCTCAACTGGTGGTCACGCCACGGGACGAGCGAGGCGACGATCTGCCATGCCCATGGTGTTATGGGCCTACCAAAGAGGAGGATGCCCGCTGCCCGGGGTGCGGCAACTCCTTCGGCTGATCACAAACGGTGCTGGAAGACCTCAGCCAAACGGTCGACGCTGAATCCGATCGATTGGTACAGGTTGCTGGCCGTGTCATTGGAGGCATCCCAGTAGATGATGACCTCCTGGCAGGCGCGTTCGCCCTTCAAGTAGTCGACGCCGGCGCTGGCCAATTCCCGCCCCAAGCCGCGCCCGGTGTGCCCGGGTCGCACCGCAAGCAGGTAGATCTCCCCCACGCCGTCGGGATGGACCTTGGTCCAGCAGAACCCGATGATCGTCTCACCCATCCGGCCGACGAGGAGCCCCTTCGGGTCGAACCAGGGCTCGGAGAACAGTTGCTCCAACTCGGCGCGATCCCAGGCACCGGCATCCGGATGGTCGGCAAAGGCAAGGTTGTTGACCTCGATCAACTGGTCGATGTCGGTTTCTCCCCCCAGGAGCGGAGCGACCGTCGATGTTTCTCCCCCCAGGAGCGGAGCGACGTTGGGGGGAGTACCGCCGGAGGCGGGGAGGGGGGCACTCTCGACGCGAGAACCTCGCTTGATCGATCTCACCGCGGTCCATCCCCGCTCCCGCAATCGACTCTGAAGCTCCCCATCCCAGGTCAGCAGTTCCAGAGCCAGAAACCCTCTCTCCCCTGCCGCCGAGAACACGACCGGTTCGACCAGATCCCAGAAATCCGAAGCCGAAACCGAGTGCGGCACGGCGATCTCGACCATCGCTATCTCGGGCTGCTTCGAAGCGGTGAGGGTGGCGAATCCGGAAGGCTGGTCCGAGACGAATCCGCTTCCACGGCCTTCACCGAGTTGGAGCCGGGTTGCTCCGCTCAACGATGGTTGATGCAGGGATTCGGACCATTGGGAGGCGAGCGATACGGCTTCGATGAGCTCGGGCCCGGTGTCGACCCGGCGCAGCGTCATTCAAGGAACGCTACTGAAACGGACGATGAACGTCCTATGGTGATCCGGTGAACAGGGTAGGACTGGTCCTCGGAGGGGGAGGAATCACTGGCGCCGCCTATGAGATGGCTGCGCTGATGACGATCCGTCTCGCCACCGGTTGGGAGCCGAACAGCGCTGATGTCGTCGTCGGCACCTCGGGAGGTTCGTTCGTCACCGCCCTGCTCCGGAACGACGCTCTAGGGCTCGACTCCCTGGTCCTTCCCGATGACGATCGCGATGCGGTGGCGGGACGCATCCGGAGTCATGTCTACAACCGGGATCCCGGGGTTCAGGTTGGGAAATGGGTTCGTCACGGGATCGTGCCCGGCATCAAGAACCCGGGACTGACCTTCTTCATGGCCTCCCCCGCCGCATATCACGCTGAGGGCCTCGCCCGCTGGGTGGTGACCCACATCGGAGAGGAAAAGGCTGCCGGGTGGCCGGACAAGCCAACGGCGATCGTCTCCTACGACGTCAGGAGCCGCACCCGGGTCGCGTTCGGCACCGCCACAGCGCCAGAAGTGGGCATGGCCGACGCCGTGGCCGCCTCCTCCGCCATTCCCGTCTTGTTCCGCCCTTACGAGATCGACGGGCGGCTGTACGTGGACGGTGGCGTGAGCTCGGGCACCCACGCCGACCTGGTCCTCGGTTCCAAGCGCCCCCTCGACCTGGTTCTCGTGCTCGCTCCGCTCATTGCCGACGTCCAGAGGAAGCGGGCTCGATTCCACGAGAAGATGTTCGACCGCGCCGGGCAACGATCACTGGCGGTGGAGACCCGCTTGATCAAAGAGGCCTGGCCCAAGTGCGACGTGGTTGTCCTCAGCCCCGCTCCGTCGGTTCAGAACGCTTTGCGCCCCAACCCGATGGATGCCTCCCGGGCGGTGGCCACCTTCACCCGCACCCTGATCTCGATGAAACGCACCCTGGCCCGGCCCGAAGTGTGGGAGTTGCTCGACCACCACCTCGGGAAGAAAGTGCGAGTGCGTAAGGCCGTCTCCGTCTAATCGGTTGCGTTCTGGCTGCTTCGTTCTACGTTCTACGTATAAATCAGGAGGAGAAACACCGGTGCCGGTCCGCCCCACACATTTCGAGTTCTATTCGGCCGATCCGCAGGCGACCGTCGACTTTCTGATCAAGGCCTTCGGATGGCAAGCCCAGCAGTGGGGCGATCAGGAGTACTGGCTGCTCGACACCGGCGACGGGCCGGGGATCAACGGTGCGGTGGCGAGGGCGGGCGAGGACGGCCCCAAGACCATGACCACCTGCGACGTCGAGGACCTCGATGCCGCCATCCAGGCGGTCGAGATCAGCGGCGGGATGCTGTTGACCGACATCATCGAGCTCCCGGGAGTCGGCCGCTGGGTCGAAGTGGAGGGCCCCGGCGGAGAGGTCTTCGGCCTGATGGAGGCAATCCCCCGCCCCTGATCAGCCGACCGTTGCCGGGCTGGTGTTGGCTCCGGAGATGATGGCGATCACATGCTCGCCCCCAGCCGGGCGATAGGTGCCGGATCTGAGGGCAGCAATCGTGGCCGCAGCGCCGGGCTCGGCCACCATCCGGCACGTTTCCCAGAGCCATCTCTGGGCCTCGACGATCTGGGGGTCGCTGACCAAGACCGAGTCGTCGATCCATCGGTTGGCGCCCCAACAGTGATCACCGATCCGGTACGTGCCCAACGAGGACGCCGCGATCCCACCGATGCCCACCTCGACCGGCTTGTCCGGCGCGGCGTGCCTCGTAGAGGCTCGGGCAAAGCTCGGGCTCTACCGCCACCACCCGGGCGTCCTCCCGAATCCAGCTCGCAACGCCGGCGATGAGCCCGCCGCCGCCCACCGCCACTATCACGGTGTCGGCATTGGGAAGGTCCTCGATGATCTCCCGCCCGCAAGTCCCCTGCCCAGCGACGACTTCAGCCTGGTCATAGGCGTGTGCCTGGAAGGCACCGGTCTCCGCAGCCCACGCTTGGGCGGCCTCCAGGGCCTCGGGATAGAAACCCTCGACCTGGCGCACATCGGCGCCGTATGCCGCGATCCTCCCGATCTTCTCCGGAGGCGACGTCTCGGGCACGAAGATCGTCGCCGGGTGCCCGAGGTCGCCTGCGGCACACGCCACAGCCAGGCCGAAGTTCCCGCCCGACGCCGCGACCACGCCTGACTCCGGGATGTCGGCGGCGGTCAGGGCGGAAAAGGCTCCGCGGAGCTTGAAGGAGCCGGTGCGTTGCAACGACTCGAGTTTGAGACTCAGTGAGAAGTCGGCGCCATCCACGTGACCCAACTCGATGACAGGCGTCCGCCGAACATGGCCAGCAATGCGCCCGGCGGCCGCGATGATGTCGTCTCGGGTCACTTCGGGGGGCATCGAGCCAGGGTACGCTCGAATCCCGCCGCAGCCCGACGTTGGCCGGCACCGGGAGGACGCCGATGAGGACACTCGAGGAGTTGGGCCCCTATCCGTCCGAGATGGGATATGAGGAGGCTCTCGCAGCTGACGCTGCAGACTCCTTGGCCGAATTTCGCTATCGATTCGTCTTCACCGAGCCCGACCTGATCTATCTCGATGGCAACTCGCTGGGCCGGATGCCCTTGACCGCCAGGGGAACCATTGACGTCGCGGTCGAGGCCGAGTGGGGGGACCGCCTAATCAGATCGTGGAACGAGGGTTGGTGGGACCTCCAGCTGAGGCTGGGAGATCTCATCGCCCCGCTGATCGGAGCCGCGGCCGGGGAGGTGATCGTCTCCGACTCGACCTCTGTGAATATGTTCAAACTGGCCGCGGCGGCGCTCCGGGCTCGACCCGGCAGACACACCATCGTCACCGACGATCTCAACTTCCCCAGCGACGTCTATGTCCTCTCCGGGATAGCCAGATTGTTGGGCGATGAGTACCGCCTGGTTGTCGTCGAGTCCGACGGGATCAACGGTCCGGTCGATGGTCTCGCCAACGCCATCGACGATGACACGGCGCTGGTCTCCCTTTCCTCCACATCGTTCAAGTCGGGATACACCTACGACTTGGCTGCGATGACCGCGCTCGCCCACGACGCAGGGGCGTTGATGCTCTGGGACTTGAGCCATTCGGTCGGCGCGGTTCCCATCGACCTCGGGGCGATCGGTGCAGACCTGGCAGTCGGGTGCACCTACAAGTACCTCAACGGTGGGCCGGGAGCGCCGGCCTTTCTCTATGTGCGGTCGGACCTTCAGAACGTCCTCGAGAACCCGATCACCGCTTGGTGGGCACATTCCGACCCGTTTGCGATGGATCTCGACTTCGACCCGGTCGAGGGAATTCGACGATTTCACACCGGCACCATGCCGATCCTGTCGCTGA
The DNA here is from genome assembly GCA_963724825.1 of uncultured Acidobacteriota bacterium. Taxonomy (GTDB): domain Bacteria; phylum Actinomycetota; class Acidimicrobiia; order Spongiisociales; family ZC4RG35; genus JALYNX01. The sequence continues at coordinate 96,362 of CAVRWT010000020.1, read as the reverse complement.
CTGCGATCGAGGCCGGAGTCCGGGACGTGGCCGAGGCGGGGATGGATCGGATCAGGTCGAAGTCGGCGGCACTAACCGAGTTTCTGATCTCACTCTGGGAAACCCATCTCGAGCCACTGGGGTTCACTCTCGCCTCGCCAACTGATCCGTGACCGGCGTGGTTCCCATGTCGCCCTTTCCCATCCCGAAGCGTGGCCGATCACCAGGGCGCTGATCGATGGTGCCGCCGTCATCCCCGACTTCCGGGCTCCGGACACCCTCCGTTTCGGGCTCTCCCCTCTCTACACCAGGTTCGTCGATGTACATACAGCGATGATCCGTCTGAAGCACATCGTCGAAACCGGCATGTACGAGGACTTCCGCGACGTGTCGGTCACGGTGACCTGATGCCTGGAACAATGGATCGATGAACTCAGTCGGTGCATTGCTTCGAACGCATCCAGTGATTTCCGCACTGATTCTCGTCGTCGCCATGACAGTCCTCGCTTTTGGGACCGCCGATGCCCGCAGTTCGGAGCCCGATGTGGTCAACATCTTCCTCATCGGCCTGGCTTTGCTCTTGATGGTTGTGGGCGCCTTTTCGGCTCTGGTCTATCTGCCGAGCAGAGCCGCAGGCAATGAGAATCTGACCGCCGTCATGCAATGGGTGGAGGCGCTGTCGATCTACCTGATCGGCTGGCTCGGATGGTTCCTATTCGGCCTACCGAGCTGGCTGGCTGTTGTTGGGGCTGTCCTGGGAGCAGCCGTTCTGGTTGGCTCGATCGCTATGGGTCGAGAGCCCGAGGCTGGTTGAGACCACTCCAACTAGCGTCGGTCGCACTGTGAACTCGCTGGTCCGTGAACACCTTCCTGCGACCTACTTCGAGGAGTACCAGTCACTGAGGACGATCCTCACCGAGATCCTCACCGACGATGACCTCAGAGCCCAGCTGGGCGGAACGACGGCGACTCTTGGTGCTCTCTGCCGTGAGATCGGAGAGATCGAGCATTCCTACATCGAGTCGCTAAAGACATTTCGCCAGGACTTCTCCTACCGCCACCCTGATCCGACCGTCGAAACCAGCGTCGAGGCGTTGACTGCGTGGTACCTCGCACTCGACCGAGACCTGGACGAGGCGATCGCCGCCCTCTCGGACGACGACATTGCCAACCGTCGGATCGTCCGCGATGACTTCGAGATCGATGCCTTCAACCCGCTACCCGCCGTGCAGTTGGACGTCTACCGCGAGGCGCTGTTGATCTTCTATGGCAAGGTGAGCGTCTACCTGCGATCGCTCGACAAGCCCTTGCCGCTCCGCTGGCAGGAATGGATCGGGTGAAGGCGATCACCTCCGATGGTGGGCGATACTGGACTTGAACCAGTGACCTCTCGCGTGTGAGGCGAGCGCTCTAGCCGGACTGAGCTAATCGCCCGTATGGGGAGCGGTCAGGATACCGGTCGCTTCCGATCCTGCGACTCCGTGATTGAATCCCGAGGTGAACCGTCGCCAATTCGAGGATGTCGTCGACCAGACTCTGGAAAGCCTGCCCCCGTGGGTGGTGGAGCAGATCGACAATCTCCATGTCGTCGTCGAGGACAGGCCCGATGACGACCAAGGCGACGTTCTCGGGCTTTACGAAGGAGTTTCCCTGCCCGAACGGGCCGCCGATTACTCCGGCGCTCTGCCCGACCGGATCATCATCTTTCGTGCTCCCCACCTCGAAATGGGGCTCGATGACGAAGAGCTCGAGGCCGAAATCCGCAGAACCGTCCTCCACGAAATCGCCCATCACATCGGAATCGACGACCAACGACTCGCCGATTTGGGCTGGGACTAGCGGCGCCTGGTTTCGGGAATCCCGGCCTTCTTCAGGACCACAGCCGGTACTCCGAATCGGCGCCACGCCGTGTAGCTGATCCCCTTTCGCTGCGAGTATGCCGAGGCGTTTGCCACGAAATCACCCTCAATCTCGTCGAGATTCGCTACTTCCTCCACCGACTCCAACGCTTCCTCTATATCCAGCCTCGACTGGAGGAGATCCAACCGCTTCAAGGGATCATCTGTTGTCTCGAGCTTGTTGTTGACCGTGGCGAGCCTTGAATTGAGGCTGTCCTTGGTTACGGGTCTGCCCGGTTTGCGGGACTCAATGGTTTTCAGATATGCCTTGATAGCCCTCGACTCCTTGCGTCCGCGGGCAAGGGCATCCTTGTGTTCTTGGGACATGGCCATGCGAATCTCTCCTAAATACTTCCGTCCAACGACACCAATAATGGCACAACTGAGATCACACGAAGCCACGTTCATCACAAAAGAAACCCCCCTTTTTCCGGGGGGTTTCTCACTTGTGGGCCCTACTGGACTTGAACCACAATTCGGGTCGTAGTTCTCCTCGAGCAACTTGGCGCAGTCGACGAAGAATCTCGGTGACCCACCCCGATCCCTCGATCTTGCCACCACCGCTATCTGTTGTCGCGCGCCTCGGACGCGGACCGTGGTCATGGCGTATGCTCCGTGGACCGCATCCCGAGGAGCCACATGTCCAGTCTCGTTGAGCCGCGAACCCGCATATCTCGAACGGTCGCACTTCTTTCCACCCTCGCCCTGGTCGCCGTCATGTTCCCAACGGCCGCCGTTGCATCGGGGGGTGGTGGATACCTCACCTCGGCCCCCCCTTTGATCGTGCTCGACCCATCTATCTCGAACGGGCGCGTCATCCCGATCATCAATAGTGGTGAGGCGCTGGGGTCATTCGTTTTCGAAGGCCTTCCCGATGGCATCGGGCTCACCCAGGGTCGTGACCGGAAGACGGTCGACGTCTACGTCGGGCATGAGCAAAGCACTGTTCCTTTCAGCGGCGCGGCGGACCATCAGGACTCGTCGATCTCGAAGCTGACGCTCTCCACCTCGTCCTCGAACCTCGGCGCGGTGCAGAAGGCCGAAACGGTCCTCGGGCCGGAACAGGGTTTCATCCGGTTCTGCTCGGCGTTCATGGCGACCACGAATGACGGGTTCAGACACCCCACCTTCTTCACTGGCGAGGAGTCCAACGACATCCTTCCGGTCCCGGCAGGTGCCGACTTTGGGCCCGACCCGTCGCTCGACCCCAATCGTCAGGCCGGCTATGTCGTCGCCTACGACACACGTACCGGCGAATCGACACACATCCCCGGCATGGGCCGGCTCAACCACGAGAACACCGTGGCCGTCAACGGCCACTGGCGGGGGGTGGCGATGTTGACGACCGACGACACCTTCTTGCCACCGACCTCCCAGCTCTATCTGTACCGGGCGAGGAGCGGCGATGCAGTCCTGGCCGACGAAGGCAAGCTCTACGCCTTCCGAGTGACCTCGACACAGACCGGACCGGTGAATCCGACCGATGCCTTCAACGGAGCCAACGACTACCTCGACATCCAGCCCGGAATGACCTGGAAGGGTGAGTTCATCGAGGTCCCCGAAGAGATAGCGAAAGGGACCACAGGCGTCGCTCCCCAAGCCGCCCTCGAGGAATGGTCCAACGCCAACAACGTGTTCCAGTTCATCCGTCTCGAGGACATCGCAACCGACAAGAAACACCCGACGATCGTCTACATTGCCGACACCGGCTCGACCAGAGTCGTGCCCAACCCAGCCACCGGTCGGATGGTTCGCGGACCGTCGGGGACCGTGGGGCAAGCCGACAACGGGCGGATCTTCAGATTCGTGTTCGACTCGCGCAACCCGCTTCGGGTCAAGGCGTTCTCGGTCCTGGCGCAAGGAGACAATCCGGCGGGCGATGCCTTCGTTCCTTTCCGCGCTCCCGACAATCTCGACACCAGCAAGAAGAGCCTGATGGTCCAAGAGGACATCGGCAACGCCAAGATCTGGCAGTACCGCTTCGGAAGCGAGGACTGGAGAGTGGTCGCCGCGGTGGCCGACCCGGTTGGCGAGTCGAGCGGGATCGTGGACGCCTCGGGGTTCTTCGGCTCGGGATGGTGGGTGGTCGATGTTCAGGCTCATGGATCGAACCAGATGCAGAACACGGTCAACGGAGTGCTGATCAAAAGGGAGAACGGCCAACTACTACTGGTGAAGATCCCGGGGTCTTAGTGCTCGGGATGCTCCGGTCTCCAAGTCGCCTTCAATTGTCCGTGGTGGCGCTTGGCCTTGAGCTGTCTCCTTGCACCACCCGATCAGGCCGTCTCGGTGGGAGCGACGTCTGAGGAAGCCTCCGTGAGGCGGTACGTGAGCGCCCAAGACGACCACGGTCGCCGGGGAGGGCATCACGATAGCCACGATCATCGTCCACAACGACGTGCGAAAACTCCTTCAGCGAGCGCCCACCCGGAACGTCTCGCCCCGACCCGAGTTCAGCTTCGGGCGTTGCCATTTCGGGGCTGACCTGGGGGTTTCTCTCTTTTGGGCGCTACTGGACTTGAACCAGTGACCTCTTGCGTGTCGATGAATACGGAGTTGACCTGGGCGATTTGAGAGTCCCTACGCGTGAAGATGGAAGGTGCCGCTAGCTAGAGCTATGTCGGTTATGAGCCGAGGACTCCAGATCGACCTGGGTCTCTCACAGAGGACGTTTTTCCAGGGCATTTGGCACCCTGAATGGCAACCCTGCAGTCCTAGTAGGTGCGGCGTGCGAATCAACGAGGGATCTCTTGGAGTCGGTTTGACGCTGCAAGGTTCTGTTCGGCCAAGTCCGACGGGGTTGAATCAGATCGACATCTGAGGGGATCGCTACATCGACATGGCTTCGTAGACCATGACACTGTCGATGATGGGACATTCCTCGAGAAGGCCAACTGCTTCTTCCATGCTGTCCGCTTTGACCAGGGTGTAGCCCGTGGCAGGCGAGATGTCTGGTGACGTTTCCTTGGTTCCCGTTGGCGTCACTTCTCGTCCGGGCCCGAGAGGACTACCGCCGTCGATGATGCTGTCACCGATCAATGCAAACCAGTTGGTCCAGCCCTCCTTCACTTCCTGGGTGTACACCCACGCTCCGTGGTAGACGAATAGGAATTTCTTCATGCCTGCTCCTCGTCTTGTGATTGCTCGTTGCCCAGATGCTGGGCGTAGTTTTCCAATGTCTCCTGATCGCTCCCCCAGTAGGGATGAAACTGGTTCACCCATTCCTGAAGTCGGCCGAGAGGCTCGCGGTTGAGCGCAAGGAAGTTGGTGCGACCTACCTTTTTGCGAAGCACCATCTCGGCGTTCTCCAGGACCGCCAAGTGCTTGTGCATTGCGGGAAGAGAGAGCCCTCGCATAGAAGCCAGATGGCTGATCGAGGAGGGCCGCAAGCTCAGCATGTGGATGATTTCACGCCGATGCCGGTTTGCAAGAGCCTCAAAGACGTTGTCCAGATCAGGGCTAGGTCGGATCTCACGCATAATAGTTCACCAATTAGTGAAGTATAATAGCCACGATCCGTACAGAGCCGAAACGGTCGTACCCCACGAGAATCGACGAGACCCCCGAAGTAGCGGGGGTTTCTCAATTGTGGGCCCTACTGGACTTGAACCAGTGACCTCTTGCGTGTCGAGCAAGCGCTCTAGCCAGGCTGAGCTAAGGGCCCGTGTTCCTCAATTAGAGGCGACGACCGGAATCGAACCGGTGTGACGGGTTTTGCAGACCCGCGCCTAACCACTCGGCCACGTCGCCGGTACCGGACGACTCGACCTGGGTCCGTCGTCAGAGCGGAAGACGGGATTCGAACCCGCGACCTCAACCTTGGCAAGGTTGCGCTCTAGCCAACTGAGCTACTTCCGCGAGCGGAGGCGGCATTGTAGCCCGGGCCAAATGTCAACCAAATGGTTGCCTCAGACCCCGGTCGAGCCGAATCCGCCGGCGCCGCGCGTTGTCACGTCGAGGTCTTCGACCTCTGTCCATTCCACCTCGGGGATCGGGACCACGGCCAGTTGCGCCACCCGGTCTCCGCGAGCGAAGTCGACTCTTTCGTCCCCGTGGTTGATGAGGAGGACGGTCACCTCGCCCCGGTAACCGGAGTCGATGAGACCGGGCCCGTTGACGACACCGATGCCGGCCCGCAACGCGTGCCCACTTCGAGGGAGTACCAGACCGGCGAACCCCTCAGGGATGGCGACGGCGATCCCGGTGGGCACCGCAGCCCGCTCCCCGGGCTCGAGGCTGAAGGCAATTCTGGAGTGAAGGTCTATGGCGGCGTCGCCGATATGTGACCTTGTGGGAATTTCCAGTTCCGGGTCGAGACGTACGAAGTTAACCTGCATGGTGTCACGGGGCATCGGGCGAGATGACTTGACGACTGTAAGCGAGAGTCCTCGATGACCGCCACCTCACCCACAAGGCACGGCCGGTTTGCGCGTTTCCCTTCGATGGAGTCGCTCGGGTTCTCCGACGCGCCGAGCGAGACGACCGTCGTCTATGCCGCGCCGAGCCACCTGTCGACCACCACGACCATTACCACCCGGCCCACTGCCCCGACCGGCCACCTGGTCCAGGACCTCTGGGATTCCACCGAACTGGATGCCCCTTCACTGGTCGACTGGAAGCCGATATCGCCCGACCGACCGGCATCTCAAAGCCCGCCGCTTCCGGTGGAGCAGGGTGATGCTGGTCTTGCTCGTCGCCGTCTGCCGCCGGTGGAACTGCTTTCTGGCTCTATCAGCGTTCGAGCGGGGCTGCGGCGGCATCGGTGGCCGCGGTGCAAGACCAGGCGACCGAGCTTTCGGCGAGTCTGGATGGCATCGCCCCGATCGCCGCCCAGCTCGACGCCCCGGCGAGCTCGGTGAACCTGACAGCAACCGATCTCTTCGACCTCGACCATGCGGCACGGGGGCTCTTCGACGCCTCGGCAGCCCTTCCCGATCCCGAGGCTGACACCGAGGCACTTGCCGGCGATGCCGCCTCGCTGTCGTTCGAGATCGTGCGGCAGCTGCGTGACGGGCTTGCCTACCGGGGAGCGCTGGAACCGATGCTGGTTGCGCCGGCCTTGGAAACCGATCCGACGCTGACCGACATGGCCACCGCAACCCTCGAGTTCTCGAAATGGCGATCGGAGTTCGACAACGTCCGAGCGGCCCTGCCGGAGGGAGTGGCGGCAACAGTCACCTTCGCCCTCGACGAGTTCGGCGCCGATCTCGAATCCCGCCAGGGGGCTTACCTCGACGCGATCCGCAACGACGACCGGGCCGGCGCCGAGACAGCTCTTCAATCCCTCGAGTCAGATCTCGCCTCGATCCGAGGGTTGATGATGACCACGATGAGCGCTCTCGCCGGACAGGTCGACTCCGAGTTGGAGGAAACCCGGGGACTGCTCGACCAGCTACTCGGATGATTCCAGGGCGGCGACTTCCTTCTCGAAGTCGGCGGCGTCCTGAAAATCCTTGTACACCGAGGCGAAACGGAGATAGGCGACTTCATCCACCGCCCTGAGCCGAGCGAGGACCTCGTGGCCGATGTCCTCAGAGGTGATCGGGGAACCCTCGTGGCGTAGCGAATGCTCCACGTCCTCAGCAATCGATTCGATGGCGGAACCGGAGACCGGGCGATCGGCGAATGCTGCCGAGATCCCGGCGGCGAGCTTTGCCGACGAGAAGGCTTCCAAACGACCATTCCGCTTTCGGACCATCAGCTGGGGCTCGAGGCGCTCATAGGTGGTGAACCTGCCGTCACAGGTCTCACACGACCGACGACGACGGATCGACTGACCGCCTTCGGCCGGTCGACTGTCGATGACCCTGGTGTCGGGTGCGCCACAGGTGGGGCAAAGCATCGCCCCAGGGTAAACCAGCGAAATCGCTCAGCCTTGGGGAAGGAGCAGGATCTGGCCGGGCATGATCATCCCGTTCTCGACCCCGCTGAGCTCGATGATGTCCGAAACCAGACGGCGAACGTCACCACCGGGCTCGACCCGGTCGGCGGCGATGCCCCAGAGGGTGTCACCCGACGTCACCACATATTCGGTGACCGATGTCGGGGCTTCGGCGTCAGCAGAGCCCCCGATCATGAGGAAGACCATGCAGACTGCGGCTAGTAGCAAGGTCAGCCGGACGGACAGCTGAAGTGTTGCTTTCTGCATTTGGTCTCCCTCCTGATCGGTCGATGGGCTCTTTGCTGGATGCAGTTCGTATCGAACATGCGTTCGCCACTCTATCGAACGGACGTTCGATGTCAAGAGGAATCGAACAGGTGTTTGGTTTCGAACCGGTGTTCGGTTAGCCTCCCCAGAACATCAGTTCGAGGAGGAGTCAGGTGCTCAGCGAGCGACAGCAACAGGTTCTCGATTACATAAGGCAGACGGTCACCGAGCGCGGGTACCCGCCATCGGTCCGGGAGATCGGTGAAGCCGTAGGGCTCTCCTCACCGTCGACGGTCCATTCCCATCTCTCGGCCCTTGTGGAGGCGGGCGCCCTGAAGCGTGACCCGACCAAGCCGCGTGCCATCGTCGTCGTCGACGATCAGGCCTCGTCCGTGAGCCGGGCCTCCGCCCGGATGCGCGACGTGCCGGTTCTGGGACGGATCGCGGCCGGCACCCCGATCCTCGCCGCCGAGCATGTCGAGGAGGTCATCCCCCTCCCGGTCGACCTCGTCGGCAACGATCCGGTGTTCCTGCTCGAAGTCAAGGGTGACTCGATGATCGGAGCGGGCATCTTCCCCGGTGACCTCGTGGCGATCCGCAGCCAGAAGGACGCTCGAGACGGAGAGATCGTGGCCGCCCTCATCGACGGCGAGGAGGCAAGCGTGAAGCGGCTTCGCCGCAAGGACGGCAAGGTGATCCTCGAATCGGAGAACCCGGCCTACGAGCCGATGGTGTTCACCGAAGGTGTCGAGGTGATCGGGAAAGTGGTCAGCGTCCTCCGGCGCTATCCCTGATCCCAGACTCCCCGGAACGAGTATTCGGCAGGGCCGGTGAGCCAGGCGATCCCGTCGCTGATCTCGACTGAGCCGGTCCCGCCGGGGACTTCGACGCTCACCGTGCCATCGGCACCCTTGAGGGCGACCGCCGCGGCGGCAGCCATCCCGGTCCCACAGGCGAGGGTCTCCCCCACCCCGCGCTCCCAAACCCGCATCGTGACCACGTCGTCAGCGACCGAGATGAACTCGACGTTGCAGCCTGCGTCGAACCCGGCCTGCTGAGCGACTACCGGACCGACGGTTCGGACATCGATCTCGGTCGGATCATCGACAAACCGAACCGCATGGGGATTGCCGATGTCGACCAGGTGATAGGTGTGGCCATCGACCGTTTCCTCGCCCTCGAGCAGAGGAGGTCCCATCTCGGCCTGCAATAGATCCCCGACGATCCGGACCCGGCGCAAACCAACAGGGGTGTCGACCCCGAACTCATCGGTCGTAACCCAACCCCGGTCGTGGGCGTAACGCCCGACGCAGCGCAACCCGTTGCCACACATCTCCGCGGCGCTTCCGTCGGCGTTCCAGTAGTCCATGACGATGGGAGAGCCCTGGGAGACCACGAGGACACCATCGGCGCCGATCCCTCGCCGCCGGTCGCATAGTGCAGTCACTTCTTCGACGGTGAGCCGGGCCGGGCCTTCGATGACAACGAAGTCGTTGCCCAGCCCCTGCATCTTGGTGAATTCGATACCGCTCAACTCAGGGCCTCCAGGGCGCGATCCACGCGACTCGCAAGGTCATCCAACCAGGGTATCCAACGGATCCGAGGATCACGCTGAAACCATGTCCTCTGCCTTCGAGCCAGCTGCCTGGTGCTGCGGGCGGCCTTCTCGAATGCCTCATCAATGGTGGACAACCCATCGAGGGCGTCGAGGATTTCCCGATATCCCACGGCGTTGCGTGCGGTCCTCCCCAGATGATTGCGAAGCCCGGCCACCTCTTCGACCAGGCCTCCGCCCCGCATCGCTTTCAGCCTCGTCTCGACCCGTGTCTCGAGGGTGTCCCCCGGGTCGATGCCGACGGCGGTGAACTCGATCTCGGGCACATACCGGCGAACATCCTCGGCTTCGGCACTCGACGCCCGCTCGCTTGGTGATTCGCCGCTGAGCCGCAGGATCTCGACCGCCCGAATCACCCGCCGCCGGTTGGCGAGATCGACGTGCAGATCGACTTCGGGATCGGTGTCTCTCAGTTCGGAGACCAGATCCTCCAAGGGCTGCCCCTCCAATTCGATCCTCAGGTCGGGATCGGTGGGAGCGAAGCTCATCGGATCGACCAGGGCTCGAAAATGGAGGCCGGAGCCCCCGGTGATCAACACCGGGAGGTCAGAAGCCTCCATCACCTGACGGCCGATGCGCCTGAATTCGGCGACCGAGAACTCGGTGGCAGGGTCGGCGATGTCGATCATGTGGTGGGGAACGCCTTCCCTCTCCAGGAGGTTCGGCTTGGCGGTGCCGATGTCCATTCCCCGATAGACCTGCATCGAGTCGACCGAGACGATCTCGGCGCCAAGGCGCTGGGCAAGCAGGACGGCGAGGTCGCTCTTGCCGGCTGCAGTTGGGCCCAGCAGCGCCAGGACCCGGTTCAGACCGCTCTCCCCACCAGGTGATGTGCTCTCGAAGCCACGACTTCGACATCGAAGAATGATCCGGACGGATGCCCGCCATCGACATGGACCAACTTGCTGGTGCGAGTTCGGGTGGTGGCCACGTTCTCGTCCCGCTTCGACGGGCCCTCACTGAGCACCTCGACCCTCCGCCCGACCATCTCCCGATTGCGCCGGTGGGAGATCCGGTCCTGGATTTCGACGAGCCGGGCGAAACGCTCCTTGATCACCTCATCGGGCACGAAATCGGACGCCATCTCGGCGGCCCTGGTGCCGGGGCGGGGCGAGAAGATGAACATGAACGCAGAGTCGAAGTCAGCCTCTTCGATGACCTCGAGTGTGAGGTCAAAGTCTTCGTCTGTCTCCCCGGGAAAGCCCACGATGATGTCGGTGGAGACCGCGAGCCCGGGGATGGTGTCGCGGGCCATCGCCAGACGGTCGAGATATTTGCGCCGGGTGTAACCGCGGTGCATCGCCGCCAGAACCCGGTCAGAGCCCGATTGGAGTGGGAAATGGAGGTGCTCGCAGACCTCCTCGGTCTCGGCCATGGCGAGGGCCACCTCCTCGCGGAAGTCGTTGGGGTGAGGACTGGTGAAGCGAACCCTTCGGATGCCATCAACCGCGCCGACCCGTCGCAGGAGCTCGCCGAAAATGGGCCGCCGATGGCCATCCAGGGCCAGGTCCCGGCCGTAGGTGTCGACGTTCTGCCCCAGCAGCGTCACTTCGACCACGCCCTCGGAGGCGAGACGCTCGACTTCCCGCACGATGTCGCCGGGCCGACGCGAGACCTCGACGCCACGGACCGAGGGGACGATGCAGAAGGTGCAGGTGTTGTTGCACCCGACCTGGATGGTCACCCATGCCGAGTGCTCCAGCTCTCGCTTCACGGGGAGTGACGAGGGCATGGCCTGGAGCTCGTCGACCACCTCGGTGATCGGGCCCCACTGTTCGGCGTGGTCGATCAGATCCAGCACTCGATCGAGGTTGTGAGTGCCCATGACCACATCCACCCATGGCGCCCGCTCCCGAACCAGCTGGCGTTCCTTTTGCGCGGCGCATCCTCCGACCACCAACAGCATGTCGGGGTTGATGTCCTTGATCGCCTTCATCTGCCCGAGGTTGCCGTACATCCGGTTGTCGGCGTTCTCCCGGATCGTGCAGGTGTTGATGTAGACGACGTCGGCGCTCTCAAAGCCGTCGGTGGCTGACATCCCATCCGCCTCGAACAGACCGGCAATGCGCTCTGAGTCGTGCTCATTCATCTGACACCCGAAGGTGCGGATGAAATAGCGCTTACCGAGCCGGGTCGGCTGTCGCCGCACCGGCTCACGCAGGGTCGGACTGGGAAGCAGAACGCTTTGGGTCATGTAGAAGCCTCAGCGAGCGAAATCGGTGGCCCGGAACTCCCGAATCACGGTCACTTGGATCTGACCTGGATACTGGAGGTCCTCCTCCAGCTTACGGGCGATCCGGCGCGAAAGCTCCCGGGCCTCGAGGTCGCCGACCTCACCGGGATCTACCACCACCCTCACCTCACGGCCGGCCTGAAGCGCAAACACGTGGTCGACGCCCGGAAACTCCAAAGCCAGGGTCTCCAGACGCTCCAGACGCTTCACATAGCCCTCCAGGGTCTCCCGGCGGGCACCGGGTCGGGCCGCGGACACCGCGTCGGCAGCCTGCACGATCACAGCCAGGATCGTTCGCGGCTCCACCTCGTTGTGATGGGCCTCGATCCCGTGAACCACCGCCGGGTCCTCATCGAAGCGACGGGCGATCTCGGCGCCGATCAAGGCATGGGAGCCCTCGACTTCGTGGGTGACCGCCTTGCCGATGTCATGGAGGAGGGCGGCGCGCTTCACCGGCGCCGGGTCGATCCCGAGCTCGGAGGCGAGCATCGAGGCGATGTGCGCCGTCTCCACCAGATGGTTGAGCACGTTCTGGCCGTAAGAGGTCCGGTACTTGAGGCGACCCATCAGTGTCACCAGCTCCGAATGCATCCTCGACACCCCGGCCTCGACGAGAGCCCACTCCCCGGCGTCCCGGATGCTCTGCTCGACCTCGGCGCGGGCCTTCTCGTAGGCCTCCTCGATCGAGGCAGGGTGGATGCGGCCGTCGGCCACCAGCTTCTCGAGGGTGATCCGGGCGACTTCGCGTCGAACCGGGTCAAACGAAGAGACCGACACCGCTTCGGGGGTGTCGTCCACGATCAGGTTGGTGCCGGTGACCGATTCGAGATGTCGGATGTTGCGACCTTCACGCCCGATGATCCGCCCCTTCATGTCATCGGAAGGAAGGGCGATCACGGACACTGTGGTCTCGGTGACGACTTCGGACGCGAGCCTTTGGATGGCGGTGGCGAGGATCCTCCTCGCCCGGCGGTCTGCTTCCTCCCGAGCCTTGATCTCCAGGTCACGGACAACGATCATCGCCTCCCGACGTGCCTCGTCTTCGACCTGAGCCAGCATCTCGGTCTTGGCGGCGCTGACGTCGATTCCGGAGACCTGTTCGAGACGGAACCTGGCCTCCTCTTTGAGGTGCTCCACCTGGCCCCGGGACTCGTTGAGCTCCTCCTCGCGGTCGATGAGCATCTTCTCCCGTTGCGCCAGATTGGAGGCGCGCTGGTCGAGGGTCTCCTCGCGTTGCGCCAGCCTGGACTCGAGATTGGACGCTTCCAAGCGACGATGCTCGAGATTGGCCTCTTCACGCTCCCGGTAGGTCTCGGCCTTGGCTCTGCCTTCCTCCTCGGCCTTGGCCAGGATCCGCTGGGCATCCAGACGCGCCGACGTCGTCAGGTCTTCGGCGGATACCCCGTCGCGTTCCCGGCGCCGGGTCACGGCGAGACGAGCCAGCAGGTACCCAAAACCGAGACCTATGACGAGCGCAAGGACGCTCAGCCCGATCGCCAGGGGGTTGTCCATCATGGTCCTTCCCCCGGGGATGGAAACAGACGTGCCGAGCCCTCACGGACTCGGCACACGAACGGAGCTAGCGACGAAAGCGAGTGAAATCACCCGTCGACTCGATCGCTCCTCCTGATCACGTTTCTCTCTCCGGTTTGCAGTTCAAATTTCGTGTGCTGAGACCGGATGCTACACACCGAAGTCGCGAATAAAAATGTCTACTCCTCGAGGGACGATGCGTCCTCGGGGACCGTCTCCGAGGGTGCGACGTCCTCCACTTCTTCCGCTCCCTCAGATTCCCCAGACTTCTCACCGAGCCCGACCAGCTCGTAGACCTTGGCCTGGAGTTGCATCGCCACTTCCGGATTTTCCCTCAGGAAGCGCTTGGAGTTCTCCCGACCTTGCCCCAACTGGTCGTCGTCGAAGGTGAACCAGGCGCCACTCTTGCGAACCACCCCGTGATCGACGGCCACATCGAGAAGGCTGCCCTCACGGGATATCCCATGGCCGAACATGATGTCGAACTCGGCGAGACGGAACGGTGGGGCCATCTTGTTCTTGGCCACCTTGACCTTTACCCGGTTCCCGACACTGTCCGCACCGTCCTTGATGGTCTCCACCCGTCGGATATCGAGACGGACCGATGCGTAGAACTTGAGCGCCCGACCACCCGGCGTCGTTTCAGGGCTTCCGAACATCACACCTATTTTCTCCCGTAACTGGTTGATGAAAACGGCAGTGGTCTTCGACTTGTGCAGGTTCCCGGCCAGTTTGCGCATGGCCTGCGACATCAATCTCGCCTGGAGCCCGACATGGGAGTCACCCATCTCCCCTTCGATCTCGGCGCGGGGCACCAGGGCGGCGACAGAGTCGATCACCAGGACATCGAGGGCGCCGGAGCGGATCAGCATGTCGGCGATCTCGAGCGCCTGCTCCCCCGTGTCGGGCTGCGAAATCAGAAGCTCGTCGACATCCACGCCGATCGCCTTGGCGTAAACCGGGTCGAGGGCGTGCTCGGCGTCGATGAAGGCGGCGATGCCACCGTTGCGCTGTGCCTCGGCCACGATGTGGAGGGCGAGACTGGTCTTGCCCGAGCTTTCCGGCCCATAGAGCTCGACGATGCGGCCCCGGGGCACACCACCGATCCCCAATGCGAGATCCAGGGAGAGCGCACCGGTGGAGATGACATCCACCTTTACGTTGGCCGCCTCTCCCATCTTCATGATGGCGCCCTTGCCAAACTGCCGCTCGATCTGGCTGAGCGCCATGTCCAGGGCCTTGTCACGTTCACTTCCCACTTCGGTTCCTTCCTCGAAGTCCTATGACGGTCAACGTATCTCCTGCCACCGACAAGAAGTTCTGGCTCGGCCGGATACTAGACCGAACATGTGTTCGCAGGTGGTAATTACCTTTTCAATTCGAAGATTTCAAGGGGCTCGTAGCTGGCGCCCCCCGAGCCCAACAGGGATCGGTAGACGATCATCGTCTCACACCGCCACCCGATCCCGGCGTCACCAAACGACTCGATCAAGCTCCCCACATCGGCCTGGGGACGGATCCGGCTCAGCGTGAGATGAGGTCGAAACGGCCGCTCCTCGGCCGGGAGACCCGCAGCTTGCGCTGCCTCCTCGCACACGGACGCCAGTCCGCCCAACTCCCCCTCACCCTGTGAGACCCCGATCCAGAGGACCGTCGCCCGCTTGGAATTGGGGAAGGCGCCCATCGGGCCCAGGGCCATCCGAAACCTGCTGCCCATCTCGGCAGGGTCGAGTTGGGAGATGAAGCGCTCGTAGGTCACCTCGTCGACACTTCCCAGGAAGCGAAGGGTGAGATGCCAGTTCTCCGGCGGCGCCACCTTCCCCGGCAAGGCGTGGAATCGGAGTTTGTCGTCGAGAGCGAGTCGAACCTCCGCCGGCAACGGGACGGCGGCGAAAACCCTGCCTACGGAGCCCACCACTGACCGATCAGCGCGAGTCGCGTCAGTTGAAGAGCGGCGGTGGTCCCGTACGTCCGAACTCGCTCCCGATCGCCGGTGAAGCGGATCTCCCGACCCCGGACATCATCGGGTGTGGCCACCGCGACGACCACCGTGCCTGCCGGCTTCTCGAGGGGATCGGGGCCGGCGGAGCCGGTCACCGCCACGGCCACATCGACGCCGAGCAAGCTGCGAGCGCCGACCGCCATTGCCACCGCCGTCTCCACATTCACCACTTCGTGCACGTCACTCACACCGAGGAGACGCTGCTTCAGCTCGGGGTCGTAGGCGACCAGGCCGCCTTTCATCACGGCCGATGACCCGGGAAGGTCGGTGAGACGGGCAGCGACCATGCCGCCGGTCATCGACTCGGCGGTCCCGATGGAGTAGCGGAGGTCGGTGAGCAGCCGAAGCAAGATCCTCTCGATGGTGTCATCGTCGGTCCCGAAAACGCTGTCGCCGAGACGCGACCGGACCTCCTTCTCCATCGGCTCGATCAGGGACTCGGCCTCGGCGGCATCGTCGGCCTTGGCGGTTATCCGCACCTTGATCTCGGAAGCCGAGGCGAGAAAGGCAAGCGAAGGGTTGATCGAGCCGGTGTAGAGATCGTCGAGCATCTCTGCGACTTCTGACTCGGGGCGGCCCCAGGTTCTGATCACCCGGCTCACGATCACCTGTTGATCGTCCGACTGGTCCATCAGCCGGGGCAACACTTCCGCCATCACCAGGTGCTCCATCTCTGCGGGCACCCCGGGAACGCAGAAGATCCACTTTCCCTGATGCTCCAACGCCAGACCCGGGGCAGTCCCCCGGGGATTGGGCAGCAGCTCGGCGCCGGCGGGGTGATAAGCCTGGCGAAGGTTGCTCGGCGGCATCTCCCTCCCCCGCCGCGACCACCACTCCTCGAGCTCTTTGGCGTAGCCCTCGCTGTAGACCATCTCCAGACCGGTGGCGGCGCACACGGCTTCCCGGGTGAGGTCGTCCTGGGTGGGCCCGATCCCACCGGTGATGATCACCGCGTCAGCTCGACTCAGGGCCAGCCTGATCGTGGCTGCGACGCGATCGATGTTGTCGCCGACGGTCTGTTGGTAGTGGGCGTCGAAACCACGCTCGGCGAGAGCGGCGCCCATGAAGGAAGTGTTGGAGTTGACGATCTGACCGAGCAGGAGCTCGGTCCCCACGGCGATGACCTCAACGATCACGGTGATTCTGCTCGCCGACTGATCGCGTCCGGGGTGCCCCCCTCCCCCCTTCGGGGTACTCCCCCCAACGTCGCTTCGCTCCTGGGGGGAGAAATGACGCCGGTCGGCCGGGGCTCCGCCGCGCCGCGGACGATCACAACACCACCGCCTCCATGTCGGGACCGAAGACACCCACGTACTCGGCCTTCACCCACTCCCCGACCTCTCCCCGATCGAGGCGAATCACCCCGTCGATCTCCGGCGCCTGACGGTGTGACCTCCCCACCGGCACCCCGTCTTCCACCTGGTCGACCAACACCAGATCGGTGCGGCCCAACCATTCCGAATTCCGGGACTCGGTCATCTCATCCTGGATCCGGGAGAGATAGCGCAGGCGATCCATGGTCTGCTCCCGCGGCACCTGGTCCTCCATCTCCGCCGCCGGGGTTCCCGGCTCTGCCGAATACGGGAAGAACCCGGCCCAGTCCAACATCGCCTCATCCAGGAAGTCGGCGAGCAACTCGACGTCCTCATCACTCTCACCGGGGAACCCGACGATGAACGAGGAGCGCAACGCTGACTCTGGGTCGAGCTCGCGGATTCGCTCGATGAGCGCGAGATGCTTCTCGTAGTTCCCGGGCCGCTTCATTCGGCGCAGGAGCGGGCCCGCGACATGCTGGAGTGAGAGGTCGAAGTAAGGAGCCACCTTCTCGTTCTCGGTGACTTCCATTAGGAGCCGTTCCCTGATCTCCCGAGGGTGGAGGTAGAGGAGCCGAATCCGACGCAACCCCTCCACATCGGAGACAAAGGCGAGAAGGTCGGGCAGGCCGCCTGGTGCCTCGATGTCCCGCCCGTAGGCGGCGAGGTCCTGGGCCACCAGGACCACTTCGGAAACGCCGCCGGCCACCAGGAGCGCCAACTCCTCCCGGATCTCGACCGGTCGCCGCGATCGCTGCTTGCCCCGGATCGAAGGGATGGCGCAGAAGGTGCACGGCTTGTCGCAGCCCTCGGCGACCTTCAGGTAGGCATAGGGAAGGCCGGATACCGGCCGACCGGTGGCGTGGAGGATGTCCATGATCGGGCGCCGACGCATCTCGACCGGATGCCAGCCGGTGAGCCCGTCGAGGACGCCAACCAATTCGCCGTAGCGATCGATGCCGAGGACCGCATCCACTTCGGGCAAGGCCGACTCGACCTCAGACCCGAACCGCTGCGCCATGCAACCGATCACCACCGATCGGGCACCGGGTCGCTTCCTGGCCTCCATGTCGAGGATCACATCGACCGACTCGGCCCGGGCCTCTTCGATGAAGGCGCAGGTGTTGACCATCACGACATCGGCCTCTTCGGGGCTGTCCGCCCAGCCGTAACCGGCCTCGGAAAGCATGGCGATCAGCTTCTCCGAGTCGACCTGGTTCTTGGCACACCCGAGCGTGCTCAACCAAACATTGGGACCGGGCATCGTGTCACCTTAAAGCGAGTCAGGATCGTGACTCTTCGACCACGGCCAGCAGGTGCCCAGAACCGACGGCGTCGGCCAGGGTGTTCCAGGTCGAGGTGGTGACTCGACCGTCCTCCTCGATCTGCCAGCAGGCGAGGTAGATGGCGTCGGCAACTGCCCCCAGGGTGTGGTCGGTGTCGTACGCCTGAGCGATAGAGGTCCGGGCCCCGGCCACATCGGTGCGAGCCACCGCTCGGATCGCCTCTTCGACGAAGGCCTGGGCCTTCGAGTCCATCAGATCTCGCGGAATAGATAGCGCCGCAGGATGTCGATGCGACGATCGAGGGATTCGGGGTCCAGATACCAGAGCATGGCCGCCACCGTGGAAAGCAAGGGGTTCCCGTCCTGAGGGGTGAAGGAGAACCCGACGACCTCGTTCCCGTTGCGCACGGCCAGAGTGTCCAGCGCGACCACTGTCTGGCTCATGATCCTGCCGTAGTAGCCGTGGTCCCGTCCGAAGGAGAACACCTGATTGGCCGAGGTCTTGTTGGTGACCGCCACCCGGGTGTTGGCCATCAAGCGCTCCTTCGCCTGCTCAACGGTGATCTCCTCGTCGAGCTCCAGGGAGAACTGAATCGAGTGCATGTACTGGGTGTTCAGCTTCACCGCCGACGAATAGAGGTTGAGGTCGTAGCCGAGGGTCTCGAAGAGGCGATGGGCGTCCCGAGCGTGGTGGGTCCCGAACCGCTCATCCTTGTGCGGCTCCACTGTGGGGCTGGCCACGAACCCATCGTCCTGGCTTATGTCGTTGGCCCGCCTCATGCACAGAAAGCGGCCGTCCTCGAGATGACTGGTTCCGTCGGCTTCGATCGCCAACGACCTGATCAGCACCGCGATGTTGTGGGTGTTGCAGGAGACGATCTGGAGGAACTTGTCCTCACCTCGCACCAACGCCTGATCGTTGATCCCCCTGGCGTACATCTTCCCGAATCCGAACTCGGAGCCCTGAGCCATGAACCCGATCGGGCCCTCGGCGTGGTTGTAGAACTCGTCCTTCATCTCGTTGCCTACCGGGGTGCAGTCGATGACCACCGTGGCCCGCTCGATGGCCTCGCGCGCCTCGTACTTGGGTGCGTGGCCCAACTCCTCGAATGCCGATCGTCGGTCGTCGTCAACCGAGAGGACGGCGCCGCGGCCGGTGAGGTCATTGACCTTGGCCCGCTCAGTGAGCAATGGGGTCCGCTTGTGAAAGGTGACTTCGTCGATGCCGAAGTGCTCCTTGTTGTCGGCAAGCAAGCCGATCAGGGGCTCTCCGATGGTTCCGGTGCCCACGACGTGGACGATGTTCATGGGTGCCTCCATGGAATCGACGGCCGATTCCGGTACTCCAGATTACCCGGCGCTAGGCGGCTGCCTACCCGAGCAGGGCAGCAGCAACCGGGACCGCACGCTGGCACACGTCATCGGAGAGGACGTCGTCCTCCCCTGATGGGCAGGGTGGTGACGTAGACGATTCGGTCATCGGATCGGGCGAACACCCCACCAGATGCAGTGAATCCGACGTCGACGCAAAAGGCCTCTTCACCGAGACCGGGAACATCCTCACCACGGAAGGCGTCGGTCTCCACCGTGAGAGTGCCCGACTCATCGCTGCTTTGGGAGACCACCTGCCCGTCGGCGACGGCGGCCCAGGCGGCGAACACATCTGCCGCGTCACCACCGTCGTACACCGAGATCCACATCTGGACGGACGAATCCTCACTGCTGAGGAAACAGGACGGGGAGTCGCTGAGCAACCGGGTGTCCTGGATCACACCCAGGATCTGACCGAGGACGCTGTCCCCGGACCAGGCGTCAACCTGCGAACCGAGGATCTCCGAGGCCTCCTCGCTGCTGATGTACGCGCAAGGGGATTCCCCGACGGCCTCCTCGACATTGTCCGCCACTCTGCGGACGAAGACGAAGATGGCGATGGCGACCAGCGACTCCAAGAACCACCACGATCACGCCGCCGATGATGGCTGCCTTGGCACACCCGCTCATACCGGTGTTGATCGGCTCACCGAGGACCGGAGGAGTGGGCGGAGTCGGTGGGGTCGGAGGAGTGGGAACCGTGGGTGGCGGTGACGACGGCTCGGGCTGGGGTGGGGCGGGCTCGGGGCTGTCTCCGGTAGGCGGTTGGCCCTCAGTCGGTGATGGGCCTTCGGTCGTCATTGGGCGAACCTACTCCGATCAGGACCCGGTGCCGGAGTAGGAGTTCACGCCCCGGGTCCACACCCGATACATGAGGACAAACAGAAGCAGCCCGATCAGGGGCGCCACGTAGACAAAGGTCGGAGCGGTGCCCGGGCGGAGGAACATCTGGGACGGATAGAAGGCCACAAATCCGATCGGGATCACAAAGGTGAACAGGAAACGGAAGAACCCGGTGAAGATGGTCATCGGATAGGGGGCGACCTCTCGAACCCTCCATGACAGGCTGAGCACTGGCCAGGAGTCGATGAGCCAGAAGGCGGTGCAAGCGGCAGTGACCACCAGGGCGATCTGGACCAGTGAGGCGCCCACTAACGCGGCGAACAGCAGACCGATGTTGCCGAGTGTCCATTCGATCCCGATCTGCCCCGAGGCGTAGAAGAGCAGGCCGATGCCCACCACCAACTGCACGATGCCTTTGATGTCGAACATCTCCGACATGTAATAGAACATCATGTTGAGCGGCCGGAAGTAGTACTTCACGAAGCTCCCGTCCTGGATCTGGAACCGGAGTTGCCAGACGTGGTCGAAGAGGATCTGCATCGGTGAGATGGCGACCATGTAGAAGGCGTAGATGAACACCATCTCCTCGAGCGACCAACCGGCGAGATCGGTGATCGACCCGAACAGCACCCAGAACACACCCAGCGTCACCAGGCTCGAGAAGAACATCCCGATCGAGCTGATGATGAAGTCGGCGCGGTAGTGCATCCGGGCCTTGATGTACTGAGTCTCGATCAGGAAGTAGAGGCGGGCGTACTCGCGGAGCGATCGCATCCTCAGCCTCCCGCGATCCGCAGCACCTTGATGGCGCGGTTGTAAAAGAGCCGGGTGACGACGAAGAAGAACCCGACCCAGAGCACCTGGAGGCCGAGACGTCCGAGGAGCATCGCGGGATCCTCATCGGGGTGGGTGATCATCATCAGCGGGGTGTGATAGATCGACGAGAACGGCAGCCAGAGCAGAGCGTTCTGGATGCCTTCAGGGAAGAACTGGATCGGGATCAAGGCCCCCGACAGCGCCAGGATCAGGGTCTCCTTGACCGTCACCAGACCCCAAATCGACTCGGTGTAGAAGCCGCTGAGCCCGATCGCATAGTCGAAGCAGAAGCTGATCAAGAAGGCGAAGAAGAGGCTCAACGGAAAGAAGAGCAGGCCGATCCCGACCGGGATCGAGACCCCGAAAACGAAGGTGAGCAGCAGCGCGGTGGGCAGGGTGACGATCAGCACGTTGAGGACGGTCTGCCCGCCCCCGAACGACAGCATCGCCAACTGGTGGTCGATTGGCTTGACCAGGTAGTTCTGCTCCGGATCGTTGCCGTCGATGAGAGCCCCGATCGTCTGGCGCGTCTACAGAATCTGCCGGCCCGCCCGGAACTGATCATCGGTGATCCGGAGGATTTGGTCGATATCGATTGGTCAGGTCTTTGGGAGCCATGATCCTGCTCGACACCCATGTGGCGGTGTGGATCGCAGCCGGGGAGATCTCGCGGCTCTCGGAAAGCGCTCTGAGTGCAATCGAAGATGCGAGCACGGTCGCCCTCTCGCCAATCACGTTGCTCGAGGTTGCCTATCTCGTCGAAGCGGAGCGCCTCTCCGGCGAAGCTGCCTTCGTCATTCAGGCGCTGACGGCCGGCGCCGGCTTCGAGGTCGACGATCAACCGCTGGCGCGGGTGGTGGCCAACGCCGTCGGTGCGACCTGGACCCGAGACCCCTTCGACCGGCTCCTCGTCGGCCACGCCTCACTCGTTGGGGCAGGTCTGGTGACCAAGGATCGCAAGATCCGGGATCATTACCCGGCCGCGATCTGGTGACTGACCTGGAACTGCTCCTCTTCGGTTGAGCCCGCCATCGCCATCGTCGAGGCCCTGCCACCGGCCACCGCCTGGGTGACGAGGTCGAAGTAGCCGGCGCCGACCTCGCGTTGGTGCTTGGTCGCCGTATATCCGTCCTCCTCCATCTCGAACTCCCGGTTCTGGAGGTCGACATAGGCGGTCATCCCGGTCTCCTCGTACCCCCGAGCCAGCTCGAACATCGAGGCGTTGAGGGCGTGGAACCCGGCGAGGGTGATGAACTGATAGCGATAACCCATCGTCCCCAGTTCCTTCTGGAATCTGGCGATCGTGCCTTCATCGAGATGACTCGCCCAGTTGAAAGACGGCGAGCAGTTGTAGGCCAGCATCTTCCCGGGGAACTCATCATGGATCGCGTCCGCGAAGGTCCGCGCCTCCTCCAGGTCGGGGTGGGCGGTCTCACACCAGATGAGGTCGGAGTATGGGGCGTAGGCGAGGCCGCGGGCGATCGCCGAATCCAGACCGTCCTCGACCCGGTAGAAGCCCTCCGGTGTCCGCTCCCCAGTCAGGAACCGCCTGTCCCGCTCGTCGATGTCTGAGGTGATGAGGGTCGCCGAGTTGGCGTCGGTCCGGGCCACGATGACGATCGGCACGTCGAGGACGTCGGCCGCAAGCCGTGCGGCCTGCAGAGTCCGGATGTGCTGACTGGTCGGCACCAGCACCTTGCCCCCCATGTGCCCGCACTTCTTCTCTGATGCCAGCTGGTCTTCGAAGTGGACTCCAGCGGCACCCGCCTCGATGAAGCTCTTGGTCAACTCGAAGACGTTCAGCGGCCCGCCAAATCCGGCTTCACCATCGGCCACGATCGGCACGAACCAGTCGATCTCGTCGTCACCCTCCGACCAATGGATCTGGTCGGCGCGCCGCAAGGCGTTGTTGATCCGCTTCACCAATGCGGGTGCGGAGTTGGCCGGGTATAGCGATTGGTCCGGGTAGACCTCGCCGGCGAGGTTCCCGTCACCGGCCACCTGCCAGCCGGAGAGATAGATCGCCTTGAGGCCCGCCTTCACCATCTGAGTCGCCTGGCCGCCGCTGATTGCCCCCAGGGCGCTCACGTAATCCTCGGTCGTGAGCAGGTCCCATAGATGCTGCGACATCCGATGGGCGAGTGTGTGCTGCTCGCGAATGCTCCCCCTCAACCTCACCACCTCCTCGGCGGTGTAGTCCCGGAGTATCCCGTCCCAGCGTGGATTGTTCCTCCAATCGTCGGCAAGGCGATTGGCCTCATTGGTGTAGGTGGTCATGTGCTCTCCTAATCGATGTGCTCGTATGCGGGGAGGGTCAGGAACTCGACGAATTCCTCCCCTGCCGCTACCTCTTCGAATATCTGACGGGCCAAACGTGCGGTGTCTGCGAATCGGCCCTCGCTCTGGAGGAGGGTTTCCACCTCATCGGCGATCGACTGCACCAGGGCCCCGGTTACCGGAGTCCCCCCGTCGGTGTGAACCCGGTGTCTGATCCACTGCCAGACCTGGGAGCGTGAGATCTCGGCGGTGGCCACGTCCTCCATCAGGTTGTCGATGCCGGCCGCACCAGTGCCGGCGAGCCAGGAGGCCAGATAGCGGATGCCGACCGAGACGTTGGCCCGCACCCCTTCGTCCGTGACGCCGCCCGGAAAGTCCAGGTCGAGCAGGTCGGCGGCGGAGACGGTGACGTCGTCGCGGAGCCGATCCACCTGGTTGGGGCGTTCCTCGAGCACGGAGTCGAACTCCTGCATCGCCACCGGGACCAGGTCGGGATGGGCGACCCAGGTGCCGTCACAACCGGCAGCCGCTTCGCGGGCCTTGTCGGCGGTCACTCTGGCGATGGCTGTCTCCGTCACCTCCGAGTCCCTGCGATTGGGGATGAAGGCGGCCATGCCGCCAATAGCGTGCGCTCCCCGGCGATGACAGGTCTTGATCATCAACTCGGTGTAGGCATGCATGAAGGGCACGGTCATCGTGACCTGGGAGCGATCGGGAAGGACGAATGTCGGGTCGTCCCGGAACTTCTTGATCATCGAGAAGATGTAATCCCAGCGCCCGGCGTTGAGCCCGGTGATGTGTTCTCGCAGCTCATAGAGGATCTCGTCCATCTCGAATGCGGCGAGGATGGTTTCGATCAGAACCGTGACCCGGATGGTGCCCTGAGGGATGTCCAGACGCTCCTGGGCCCAGACGAGCACATCGTTCCAGAGCCGGGCCTCCATATGGGACTCCAGCTTGGGCAGATACAGATAGGGGCCGGTTCCGGCCTCGATGGCAGCCCGCCCCCCATGGAACAGATAGAGGCCGAAGTCGAAGAGCGAAGCCGACATGGCCCGTCCGTCGACCAGGAAGTGCTTCTCAGCGAGGTGCCATCCCCGGGGGCGCACGAAGAGGACGGCGACCTGGTCGGTGAGGGCATACGCCTTCTCCTCGGTCTCATGGTGCAGTGTCCGGCGGTAGGCGTCGACGAGGTTGGCCTGACCCTCGAGAAGATTGAGCCAGGTGGGCGTGGTGGCGTCTTCGAAGTCGGCCATGAACACCCGGGCACCGGAGTTGAGGGCGTTGATCATCATCCGGGCGTCAACCGGCCCGGTGATCTCGACACGGCGATCCTGAAGCTCGCTCGGGACCGGGGCAATCACCCAGTCCGACTCCCGGATGGCCCTCGTCGAGTCGAGGAAGTGGGGGCGGAGCCCCCGATCGAGCCCCTCCTGGACGCCGGCGCGGGCATCGAGGATCTGGGCCCGCCGCCCGCGGAACGCCCGTTCCAAGTCGTTGAGGAAGTCGACGGCGTCGGTGGTCAGCAGCATCTGCTCCAGCCGTTCCTTAGTGGTTTCCGTCATAAGAGTGGAGTGTCTTTCGTTTGGGACTAGAATTGAACCTTAGTCAGGCATAAGAACTGTCGATCTTTCGGAGTTGGACAACATGAGCGATACCCAGCCACTCGACCCCCTGGTCCTGGGACGACGGCTTCGCCATCACAGGAAGCTGCGAGGGATGACCCTCGACCAGTTGGGGGCGGCAGTCGGCAAGCCGGCGCCGTACCTCTCCCTGCTCGAAAACGGCAAGAAGCAACCGCGGGTCAATCTGGTACTCGATCTGGCGACCGCCCTCGAAGTCGATGTTGCCGATCTTCTCGACCCGACGCCCCCCAACCACCGCGATGCACTCGAGATCGCCCTCCTCAAGTCCCAGGAGTCGGCCCTCTTCGATGCCCTCGACCTTCCACCTGTGCGACCCAGCTCGAGGATGGACACCGAGACACTGACCCATCTGGTGGGTCTCCACGAAGCCCTTCGTCAACGCTCCGGGTTGGGCACCGCTGGATCTGAAGACGTCCGCCGCGCCAATGGCGAGGTTCAGCGATGGCTGACCGAGGAAGACGGATATCTCGAGGGAGTGGAACAAGTCGCCGGTGAGGCCTTGGAGACCAGCGGTTACTCGGGCGAGGGCCCGTTTTCGTCGCGCAATCTCCTGGATCTGGCCAAGCGCGCGGGATTCGAGATCCACTCGATCGACGACATGCCGGTCTTTGCGCGATCGGTCATCGACCTCGACCATCGACGCGTCTACATCGCGCAGCGAGACGAGCTGCGCACCCGCCAGGCTCGCAAGGCAGTGCTCCAGACCCTGGCCGGGTTCCTGCTCGGGCACGAGACCGACCCCGATCTCGACACCTTTCTCCGCCAGCGCGTCGAGACCGCCTACTTCGCGGCCGCGGTGCTGGCTCCCGAAGGAGCGGTGGTCTCCCGGCTGATCGAGGCCAAGGAGCGTCACGACCTCGATGTCGAAGACGTCAAAGAGCTCTTCTATGTCTCCTACGAGATGGCCGCTTGGAGAATGGCAAATCTCGCCACCCGCCATCTGGGCTTCCCCACCCATCTCATCGTCAATGATCAGATGGGGAGCGTGATCAAGGGGTACTCCAACGACGGAGTCCCCGTGCCGCGAGACGACTACGGCGGGATCGAGACCCAGCGTCTCTGCCGCCGGTGGGGCACTCGGGTGACCTTCGAGTCACACGAGCGCTTCGGCACCCATCACCAGTACACCGACACCCCAGAGGGGACCTACTTCTGCACCACCCACGTCGAGGCGGGGCGGGATCCATCTCTGGCGGTGACCCTCGGCGTCAGGTTTGCCGATGCCCACTGGTTCCGGGGGCGGGAGACGACCAACCGCGAGACTTCGACCTGCCCCGACCCTTCGTGTTGCCGGATGCCCTCGGTCGAGCTCAGCGAGAAGTGGTCGAACAAGGTGATCGTCTCCGCCCGCTCCCAGCACCGGATCCTCGGGCTTCTCGCCCCCGATCCCTATCCGGAGTTGGACATGCCCGAGGTGCTCGACCTGGTCGAGGCCCACTCTGACGATTGATTCCGCGACCGACTGACCCCTAACGGGTGTCGTTGACGAACTCGCGGAGATCGCTAGCAAGACGCTCCAGCGAAGGCTTGTGCACATACATCATGTGACCGGCGTCGTAGTACTCCATCCGGACGTTCTTGCGCACCGACTCGTCGAGCCCCATGTGGTTGAACGTGTACTCGGTTGCGAAGTGGGGGGTGGCCAGGTCGTAGTAGCCGTTGGCGACGAAGACCAGCGTCTTCGGGGAGCGGACCATCACCTCCCGCAACTGGTCCGCGGTGTTGACGTAGTGGCCCTTGAAGTCCTCGTAGTCCCAGGCCTCGTGGACCTTCATCGACAGCGACTTGTAGAAGGAGTCATTGTCGTAGCCGAGCTCTGATCGCAGGTAGTGATTGAGGGTCGAGGTGAACAAGCCCATCATCTGGTCACCACTCGGGTCGTTTTCGAGGTTGTCCCCGTCGGCGAAGCGGTCGATCCCCGTGTAGCGGGAGTCGAGACGCCCCACGGTTCGGCGCCGATCCCGCAACAACTCCTTGCAGAAGCGATTGATGTGGATCCGCAGGTCGTAGCGCTCGAGGTAGGTCTCGGACAACCCGGTGTACTCGCTGAGCTTGGCGAGAACTTCAGCCCGCTCCTTCGAGTCGAGTTGGTCCCCGTGGGCAAGGGCCGTCCAATAGCGGCCCAGGGCAAACTCCTCCACTTCGTCGAGAAACTCGCGGAGTGGCTGATTCTGATGGCCTTCGGAGAGTCGGCCGTGGTACCACGCGGTCGCGGCATAGGTGGGGAGGTGGAGGGGGAAGGGAAGCTCGTTCCCGGGATGGAAAACCCGGGTGCCCTCCTCGGAGGCAATCGTCTGAAAGCTCAGCGCCACCGAGATGAGGATGATCCCATTCAGCTCCACACCCTGGGTGCTGAACAGCTCCTTGGCGATGGCCGCCCCCCGGGTGGTGCCATAGCTCTCCCCCGCCAGGTACTTGGGCGAGGCCCACCGCCCGTTGCGGTTGAGATAGGCGACGATGAACTCGGTGAACGCCTCGATGTCCCGGGCGAAATGGTGGTAGTCCTTCTCCTTCTCCTTGGGCTCCGCCGTGCTGAACCCGGTTCCGATGGCGTCGACGAGGACCACGTCGGCCACGTCGAGGATCGAGTATTCGTTCTCGATCAGTCGACCCGGGACCCGGACCGAGAAGCCATCTTCATCTAGCTCCACCCGCTTGGGACCGAAGAGCCCGAGATGGAGCCACACCGTCGACGATCCCGGCCCGCCGTTGAAGGCGAACACGATCGGGCGCACCGCGGGATCCGCGCCGTCTTCGATGTAGGACACCGAGAAGAAAGCGGCCCGTCGGTCGTCGGCGGTGCCGACCCCGATGGTGGCGGCGGTTGCGGTGTAGGCCACCTCACGCCCGCCGAACGTCCCCCGGTACTGCTTGGAGACCGACTTCTCCTCGACCTCCGGAACCGGCGCCTTCTCCGCCGAGCCCTCCACCTTGGCTTCGTCAGCCAACGGCTGCTTCCCGTCCATCGGTGGCGATCCAGTCCTCGAGGTCGACACCCAACCCGTCCGCCACCCGGTTGATGTAGTTGAAGTAGGCGACCACCTGCACGGCGCTGGAGATGGCGACATCGTCGAATCCATGCGAGCGCAGGGTCTCGATCTCGGCCGGTCCCACCGTGGAGTTGGCCCAGGTGAGCTTCTCGGCAAATGCGACCAACGCCCGGTCTGCCTCGTCCATGTCGGCCGACTTCCAGTCCTCCATGATCTGGTCCACCAGCAGCTGATCTTCGACCTCATCCCGATAGTCGTGCCAGTGGGCGATGGTGCAGTAACGAGTGGAATTGGCGCTGGAAGTCACCGCCGCCAGCAACTCTCGCTGAGCCCGGCTCAAGGGCGATGGGCCGAACATGACCTCCCGATAGAGGCGCATCGACTCTCGGAGGACCGCCGGCAGCTGACTCTGGACCGAAACGATGTTCCAGATGCGCCCGGCGCGCCCGATCGCGGCGTCGTACTCCTCTTTGGCGACACCCGTTGCCTCGTCATAGGGCGTTACCTCGACGTATGCCATGACTCAACCTGCCAGGAAGAGCGCCGGCTCTTCGAGGTTCTCACGCAGCATTGCCATGAATCTCCTTCCCAATCCACCATCGATGACACGATGATCGTATGACAGCGACAGAGGCATCACCGGGGCAATCGCCAGCTCCCCATCGATGACGATTGCCTTCTCCTGAGCCCTCCCCACCGAGAGTATGGCGGTGGTGCCGGGCGGCACGATCGGTGTGCCGTGCCCGCCGCCCAGGGCGCCGATGTTGGAAACGGTGAAGGTCTGCCCGGTCAGCTCATCCGGTGAGAGCGATCTCGCCTTGGCACCCTCGCCGAGTCGTCGCACCTCAGATGCGAGCTCGAGCACACCTCTCGACCCGGCATCCCGAATCACTGCCACCAGCAAGCCATCGGGGGTGTCGACCGCGATCCCGACGTGGTGCGAGCCATGGAGGATCAGGTCTTCGCCATCCAGTGTGGAGTTGAACTCGGGGAAGGCTTCGAGGGCGGGAATCACCGCCTTGACCACCAGCGCCTCGAGGGGGACCTTCACGTCGTGACGGGCGCTCAACGCCGACCGGATCTCGAGGAGCCGGGTGGCGTCGATGTCGTCGAAGGTGGTGACGTGGGGGATCTCCGCCCAACTCCGGGACATGTTGGCCGCGATCGTCTTGCGGAGACGGGACAGGGGACGACGGACGTCCTCGGTTGACGTCGGAGTAGCCCCCCTCCCCCCTTCGGGGTACTCCCCCCAACGCTCGCTTCGCTCACTGGGGGGAGAAACGGCCCCCTCCGTCTCGGCCTGCGGCCGATCCACCTCCCCCAACGTCGCTTCGCTCCTGGGGGAGGAGACAGGCTCGCTTCGCTCCTGGGGGAGGAAACAGGCTCGGGTTCGGGCTCCGGCTCAGGTTCCGGCTCGGGCTCCGGTGGATTGGCTCGGGCTTCGAGGCTCCGGCTCGGGTTCGACTCGCCACCGGGGCCCGCCGCGGCGGTCACGTCCTCACGGGTGATCCTGCCCCCCGGCCCCGAGCCGGCGATCTCGGACAAATCGACACCCAGGTCCCGAGCCATCTTGCGCACGATGGGAAGAGCCTTCACCGGATCGGTCTCCGGAGTGTCTGCTGGAGGTGCACTGAGATCCTCGGCGTCTTCGCTGAGGGTTCCCACAATGGGGGCGGCCGATACGACGGGCGGCTGTTCGACGGGGGCCAGGATGTCGGCCGGCGCCGAGCTCTCTCCTGGCTCGCTGATCACGACCAGAACCGAGCCCACCGCGATGGTCTCCCCTTCCGCGCCACCATGCTGGAGCACGATCCCGGCATACGGCGAGGGGATCTCGACCACCGCCTTGTCGGTCTCCACCTCGACAACCGGTTGGTCGGCTTCCACCCGCTCCCCCTCAGCCACCAGCCAGCGGACGATCTCCGCTTCGGTTAGCCCTTCCCCGATGTCGGGAAGCCTGAATTCCTTCGCCACTAATCCTCCAAGGTCTGTTCGGCCGCCTGAACGATCCTGTCCATATTCGGAAGGTAATGGCCCTCCGAGCGCTTCAAGGGAAAGACGGTGTCCCACCCGGTGACCCTGCGCACCGGCGCCAGAAGCGAATAGAAAGCCTGCTCCTGGATGATCGCGGCGATCTCGCCACCGAGCCCACCGGTTCTTGGCGCCTCGTGGATCACCACGACCCGGCCGGTCTTCTCGGCCGACGACACGATGGTGGAAGTGTCGAGCGGTGACAAGGTGCGGAGGTCGAGGACCTCTACGGACACCCCATGCTCACCGAGAGCGGTCGCCGCGGCCCGGGTCTCCTTCATCATCGCCCCCCAGGAGATGAGGGTGATGTCCTTGCCCTCACGCTCGACGCGGGCCGGCCCGATCTCAGATGTGTAGTAGATGTCGGGGATCTCGTCCTTTACCGCTCGATAGAGGCGAATCGGCTCCAGGAAGATCACCGGGTCCGGGTCCTCGATTGCCGCCAGCAACAGGCCCTTGGCGTCATGCGGAGTCGAGGGGACCACCACCTTGAGCCCGGGGATGTGGGTGTAGATGGCCTCGGTGGACTCCGAATGATGCTCGGCGGCGCCGATTCCCCCACCGAAGGGAATCCGGATGACGAGAGGCGCAGTGAACCGATGGGCGGAGCGATTTCGGATCCGGGCCACATGGTTGATCACCTGGTCGTAGGCCGGATAGGAGAATCCGAGGAACTGGATCTCGGCGACCGGGCGCAGGCCGGCGATGGCCATCCCGAACGCCGCCCCCACGATCCCGGATTCGGCAACCGGGGTGTCGAAGACCCGATTCTCCCCGTACTTCTCTTGCAGCCCGTCAGTGATCCGGAACACGCCTCCGGTGCGTCCGATGTCCTCTCCGAGCAGGACGACCCGATCGTCGGACTCGAGAGCGGTGTCCAGTGCGCTGTTCAACGACTGCGCCAAATTCATCACGCTCATGAGCCGGCCTCGTCCTGCTGCTGGCGCAGCGATCCGGTGGGCTCGGCGAACATGCGCTCGAACATCTCGTCGACGGTGGGCAAGGGCAACGCCTCCGCGTTTTCGACCGCCGCCTCGATGGCAGCCGAAGCACGGGTTTCCAATTCGTCCTGCCATTCCTGGGTCCAGCCACCGGCCTTGTCGAGAAGGATCCGGATCCGGATCAGCGGGTCGCGCTCACGCCATTGGTCGGCTTCGGCCTCGTCCCGATAACGGCCGGGGTCGTCCGAGGTGGTGTGCGGCCCGAGGCGGTAGGTGACCGCTTCGATGAGCGCGGGCCCGTCACCATTGCGTGCCGACTCGGCCGCCTCACGCACCGCGACCAGGACCGCGGCGACATCGTTGCCGTCGACCTCCACCCCGGGCATCCCGTACCCATCGGCCTTCGCCGCGATCGAGGTGGCCTTGGTCTGCTCCGACCTGGGGTAGGAGATTGCAAACTGGTTGTTCTGGCAGAAGAAAACGGTCGGTGTCTTGAAGACCGCGGCAAAGTTCATCGCCTCGTGAAAGTCGCCTTCGGAAGTGGCACCGTCACCGAACGAGGTGAGTGCGATCCGATCCGACCCTTGCAGGCGCTCCGCCCAGGCCAAGCCCACGGCGTGGATCATGTGACCACCCACCGTGATCGACGGAGGCAGGATGTTGACCCCTTCCGGCGGCTTGCCACCTCGCTCGTCACCGGTTCGACCCGCGATCAGCAGCTCCCACGGATAGCCCGCCCGCCACATGAGAGCGGCATCCCGATAGGTCCCCGCCACCCAATCGTCGGAGCGGATGGCGGCAGCGGCCCCGATCTGCGCCGCCTCCTGGCCTTCAAACGGTGCGTAGGTGGCCAGACGGCCCTGACGCTGCATCGCCATGCACTTCGTGTCGTAGGTGCGTGCCTCGACCATGTCTGCATAGAGGGCGCGCATCTCCTCGAGGGTCACCGGAAGGCGATCGCGGACCGTCCCGTCAGGGTTGATCAGACTGAACATTCGGCGGCGAGCCTAGATGGCATGGGTCTGATAGGACAGAGGAGCTGAAGCCCGGCGGTCAGATTACGACGGGGCTCTGGCCGGGAACGGTGGGCCGGGCCGTGCCCTTGCGGAAGCTGTAGATGGCAACGCCGACCAACAGCACTCCCGCCCCAACAGCCCCCGTCCAGCGCCAAACATTGCCGATTGCGATCACCGCAACCGCGGCCTGAGTCGCGAACATCGCAACCCGGGATGCCGGCTCGAGCGTGTGGATCCTCCGATGCAGCGACCGCAGAGCCTCGAGCGTGGTGGCTCCAACGCCGAGGAAGATCGCCAAACCGCGCACCGTCCCGAAGATCAGCCCGGTCCAAAACGCTTCGACAGGCGACCCGGTCAGGGCCGCGATCGCGACCGCGAGGTAAACCGCCGAAGTGACGATATAGGTCGCCAACCCCACCCCGATCTGCCATCCGAATCCAGTCCCGTAGACCCAGGACCGGTAGTGATCGAGCCAGAGCCGGTCGACCTGGCGCCCATGGCGGGGAAGTTGGAAACCCCCCACCCTCAGGTCGGAGAGGATGCTGACGATCGCCAGCACGGCCACGATGGCCAACGCGGCGGAAGTCGAAAGGTCGAGGGCCCGGACTGGCAGAGCAAGAACCGCGGCGAGAAGCCCGAGCGTCGCGCCCCCGCGACCGCACCCAGGACGTACCAGGGAACAGTGGCCCAATACCTGCGCCCCCGGGCTTGTTCGGTTATGGGGGTGATGGTCGAGAGCATCGACAGCCCGCAAGGTGACCAGGTGGAGCGGGCGGCTGCTGCCACAGCGACTACGAGACCAAGAGTGAAAACCAGGTTCATATCAGGGACCTGGGGCCAAACCTACCACAGGCTCCCAGATCCGCCCTTCACACCACGAGGTCGGTCAGACCTCGACCGCCTCGTGGGCGAGGGCGTCTTCCAATTCCTCGACAGTCATCAGGACCTCCCGTGCCTTGCTCCCCTGTGAGGGCCCGACCACGCCTTTGCGCTCGAGCATGTCCATCACCCTGCCGGCCCGGGCGAACCCGATCCGCATCTTGCGTTGCAGCATCGATGTCGATCCGAGCTGGCTGCGGACCACCATTTCCATGGCCTCACGGGCCAGGGCGGCATCTTCGTCATCCTCGTCCTCGGCCTGGGCTGCGGCCGCCGCCGCAACCACCTCGAGCACTTCCTGGTCTTGATAGACGGCTTCCTTCTGCTGTCGCACCCAATCGACGACCGCCTGGATCTCGCTCTCACGCACCCAGGCACCCTGGATGCGCTGGGCCCGCGGCTCCTTGGCGGTCACCACGAGCATGTCGCCCATCCCCACCAGCTTCTCCGCACCCGAGCCGTCGAGGATGACCCGGCTGTCGGTCTGCGATGCCACGCTGAAGGCGAGGCGGCTGGGGACATTGGCCTTGATGACACCTGTGATCACATCCACCGATGGCCGTTGGGTGGCGATGACGAGATGGATCCCGACGGCACGGGCCATCTGGGCGATGCGAACTATCGACTCCTCGACCTCGCGTCCGGCAACCATCATCAAGTCATTGAGCTCGTCGATCAGAACGACGATGTACGGGAACCGGTCGAACCCGTCTGGATCGAGCCCGCCGGCTTCCCACTTCTCCCGGTAACCCTCGATGTCACGGACCTTGGCGTCGGCGAGCAGGTCGTAGCGACGGTCCATCTCGGCAACTGCCCACTTCAGGGCGTCGTTGGCCTTCTTGGGATTGGTGATCACCCGCGTCAGGAGATGGGGCACCCCGTTGTACTGGCCGAGCTCGACCCGCTTGGGGTCGACCATGATCAGACGCACATCATCGGGGTGGGTCCGCATCAGCAGCGAGGTGACGATCGAGTTGATGCACGACGACTTGCCGGCGCCGGTGGCCCCTGCGATCAGCACGTGGGGCAGCTCGGAGAGGTTGAGCATCTTCGAGTCGCCCGAGATGTCCATCCCGAGGCCCACCGTCAACGGATGGGCAGGGATGGCGGCTTCGGGACTGGAGAGAATGTCGCCAAGCGAGACCAGGCGGCGTTTGTTGTTGGGCACCTCGACGCCGATGGCCGACTTGCCGGGGATCGGGACCAGGATCCGAACGTCCGGGGTGGCCAGGGCGTAGGCAATGTCGTGAGAAAGGCTAGACACCCGGTTCACCTTGACCCCAGGAGCCAGTTCGATCTCGTAGCGGGTAACGGTTGGCCCGGGGACGATCTTGGTCAACGTCGCATCCACCCCGTGTTGGATCAGGGTTTCTTCCAACTGGTGAGCGGTGTCCTCGAGCGACCGTCGGTTGACTTCGCCTCCGGTGCCGGCATCGAGGAGTCGCAGGGGCGGCAGCTTGTAACCGGTGGAGGTCAGGTCGACCACTGTCGCCGGGGCGGGCTTCATCGGAGAAGCCATTGGCTTCTCGACGGGTTTCTCCGGTTTCGGTCGGGACCGCTTCGGCCGCTCGTGTTTGCCGCGTGAGGGCGTGGCATCGACTACCGGAGCTTTGGAAACATGTGAGGAACCGGCCGTGTGGCCACCCACAGCAGTGGTGGCGGCAAGGCGGCGTGCCGACTTGAAGGCTTCGCCGACACCGAGGAACAGCTCCCGGACACTGGTGTGGGTGGCGACCAGGACGCCCATCGCCATGATGGAGACCAGGACCACGAAGGCGCCCCACTGCCCGAGGACCCGTCGAAGGGGGAATGCAAGCAA
Source organism: uncultured Acidobacteriota bacterium (assembly GCA_963724825.1). Taxonomy (GTDB): domain Bacteria; phylum Actinomycetota; class Acidimicrobiia; order Spongiisociales; family ZC4RG35; genus JALYNX01. Next base: position 61,727 of record CAVRWT010000020.1, on the reverse strand, counting down.
GGCACCGACAGCGCCCCCACGCTCTTTGACCAACTCGACGTTCGGCATCAGGGCTATTGCCCCGGTGAGAAGGTGGAACAGGGCGAGCGAGCCGATGAAGGCGGCGATGCTCCCAGCCACCAGGCGACGGGCTCCCTCACGGGGCTTTCCGATGATCAGGGCCACACCGACTCCGACCAGGGCCAGCGGTACGGCAAAACGCCACACTCCGAAGAGGAAGATCGACCCGGTCTCGATGCCCTCGCCTACCGGTCCGGCCTTCCTGAGGAACGCCAGAACTACGAGGATGGCAATGACGATGAGGGCCAGACCCCAGACATCGTCGGTCTGGCGGCCCAGCGTGTTCCGCACGTAGTCACGTGACGTCACCAGCTTTTGACGAAACGTTCCCTTTTGCGGCTTGGTTTTTTTCGGTTGTGACACCCGTCTCCGCCCGGTGGAGCCCTTTCGGGTGGGTGTCCTACCTGGCATGTATCTGAAAGAATACATCCGGACTCTGGATGTTCATGGATTGCCGTCTCTCGACCCGCCGAACCAATGCCGTGATCGTGACGCTGCTCGCCGCGATGGTCATGGCTTGTGGAGCCGGGCCCGAGCTGACGGGAACCACCTCGACCACCATTCCGGCAACATCGACGAGCACCACTCGAGCCCCAACTACGACAACGACGCTCGCAACCACGACGACCATCGCGCCGACTACGACCACAGAGGCGTCGACAACGACCACGACACCACCAACTACGACCACCACCAAGCCCCCACCGTCTCACGCCTGCGATGACGAGCCATCTTCCGAGATCCCGACGGGCGCGGCTGAGCTGACTCGCCTGTCCGGAGATGTCGACGGTGATGGATACAAGGACACCGTCACCGGCTATTCCAGCGAGGGCGGGATCTTTCTCCACGTGACCCTTTCCACCGACTGGGGAACGACCCTGCGAACCGACACAATCGACAATGGCGACGGATTTGGTAGTGGCCCCGTCGGGATCGTGAAGATGTCGGGCGATCGCCTCATCGTGGCCGACATCGGCGCAGGCGGGGTGGGACCGGTCTACGGGCTCATCGTGCTCAGGGACTGCGCATTGACTCCGGTCTCGCTCTCGGACGGGACAGTGCCCGACATTTGGATGGGTGGAGGTGCCTCCCACATCGATTGGTTCTCATGTGGAGCCGACGGTGTCTCCATGTTCCAGCTGGGACTTATCGGCGACACCATTGGGATAGGCGAGCATCCGGACTTCGGCAGCGGCGATGGGCGGTTTTACGAGTACGACGGATCGACGTTCAGCGACCCCGTGCTGGTGACGGTCGACTTTCCGATCACTCAGGCGCAGGCTCAGGAGAAGTACCCGCCCTGCGTGGGCTGGTGATCTCTACAACTCGAACACAACCGGCACGATCACCGGCTTGCGAGCGATCTCAGCCTTGATCACTCGACCCGCCGCCGAGCGGACGGTCTTCTGCAACTCACCGATGTCGCTTCGCCCGGTGGCGTGCTCCCGAATTGCCTCCCGGACCGCGTCTGCCGCCTTCGCCAGGACAGTTGTCGGGTCATCCATCACCCCGTGACTGTCGAGGTCCGGCCCGTAGAGGATCTCCCCGGTGTCGTGGTCGATGCCGACCGTCACCACGACCACACCCTCGTCGGCGAGGTGGGAGCGGTCACGGAGCACGGCCGACTGGACATCTCCAACGGAGAAGCCGTCGAGGTAGACGTAGCCGGCAGGGACCGCCCGACGCTCGACCATGGTCTTCTTGCCTTGAAGGATGACCCTGTCGCCATCTTCGAGGACGTCGACCGCGGGGACCCCCATCCGACGTGCCAGCTCGGCGTGGGCATGGAGGTGGCGGTATTCGCCGTGGACGGGCACGAAGGCCCGGGGCCGTAACAGGTTGAGGAAGGTGAGCAGCTCCTCGCTGTTGGCATGACCCGAGACATGGACGTTGGCGTTCTGCCCATGGACCACGGTGGCGCCACGCCGGGTCAGATTCGAGATCACCTTGGAGACGGCGGTCTCGTTGCCCGGTATCGGCTTGGCTGAGATGAGCACCGTGTCGTCGGGCCCGAGCTCGACGAACCGATGCCGGCCCTGCGACATGAGCGAAAGCGCGGCGAACGGCTCACCCTGGCTGCCGGTGGTGATAAGCATTTGCTGGCTCGGGGGGAGCTGGCCCAACTCTCCGATGTCGACCAGGGATTTCTCTGGCACGGCGAGGAGGCCGAGCTCGGTGGCCACCGTCGTGTTGCGATGCATCGACCGGCCGAAGAAGGCGACCTTGCGGCCGGCGGCGATCCCGGCATCGGTGATTTGCTGCACCCGATGGATGTGGGAGGAGAAGCAGGCCGCAATCACACGGCCGGGCGCATCCCGGACGATGTCCGCGATCGGTCGGCCCACCGAGCTCTCCGAGGGCTCGAAGCCGGGTTTCTCGGCGTTGGTCGAGTCGGCCAGCAGGAGGCGCACCCCGCGCCGGCCAAGCGAGGCGAAGGCGGGAAGGTCGGTCGGAATCTGATCGATCGGAGTCGGATCGAGCTTGAAGTCGCCGGAATGGACAATCACCCCTTCAGGCGTGTCCAGGGCCACCGCGGCAGCCTCGGGCACCGAGTGGCTCACCGGGATCAGCTGGAATTTGAACGGGCCGTGGTCGATCCACTTCTTCACCTCGACCACGCGAAGGTCGGCTTCGACCCCTAGTTCCTCGATCCGGCCTCGGGCCAGTTCCATGCTGAGTCGGGTCCCGTAGACCGGGACGTTGATCACCTTCAAGAAGTAGGCAAGGGCCCCGACATGGTCCTCATGGCCATGGGTGACGATGACGCATTCCACATCGGCAATCCGCTCCACCAACCACGACCAATCGGGGAAGACGAGGTCGACACCGAGCATGTCCTCCTCGGGGAACATCAGCCCGCAGTCGATGAGGGCGATCTTGCCCCCGATCTCGACTGCGGCGCAGTTGCGCCCGATCTCCCCCAGACCCCCCAGAAATGTTACGGAGACACTCATAGCCCCTGGATGGCCCCCACCGCCTTCTCCACTGCGATCAAGGTCTCCTCGGAGGCGGCCACCAAGGGAAGCCTGACATCTCCGACCGGTTCCCAGAGTCGGTTCATGGCGCCCTTGACCGGCGTGGGATTGGTCTCGAGGAAGCAGGCTTCGCAAAGAGGCAGAAGCTCGTGATGCAAACGACGAGCCTCGGCAACGTCGCCGGCTATCGCGGCCTTCACCATGGCGGCCACGGTCGGGCCTGCCAGGTGTGAGATCACCGAGACCACCCCGACAGCCCCGACGGCCATCATCGGCCAGGTGTGCGAGTCCTGGCCCGAGTACACCGGCAGCCCGGGGACGCGATTGATCGTCTGACTGGTGAAATCGATGTTCTCCACGGCGTCCTTGACGGCAACGATGTTGTCGTGCTCGCTGAGCCGGGCGAGAGTCTCGACCTCGATCAGGCGCCCGGTGCGACCGGGGATGTTGTAGAGCATCACCGGCACCCCGACGTCGGCCATCGCGCTGAAGTGGGCGATCAGGCCGGATTGCCCGGGTTTGTTGTAGTACGGGGTCACCGCCAGCACGCCGTGGCAACCGAGCTCACCGGCTTTCCCGGTCAACTCGACTGACTCCGCAGTGTTGTAGCTGCCGGTTCCTGCGATGACGAACGTGTTCTTCTCCTTGACCGCGTCGACCACGGTCTTGTAGAGGGCGACCTTCTCGTTGGCGCTGAGAGTCGGTGACTCACCGGTCGTGCCGGTGACCACCAGCGCCTGTGACCCGTGCTCGGCGAGGTAACGGGCCAGACGCCACGCCTTCTCGTGATCGATCACACCGGAATCGGTGAATGGAGTGATCATGGCGGTGGCGACATGGCCGAAAGGGGCCGCTGGCGAGGGAGTCACCACGTCAGGTTACCGATCGCCCGACTAGAACAGCCCAATGGAGCTGCGTCTCCCCGCCCCGAGCCTCATCGTCCTCATCGGACCGTCCGGTTCCGGCAAGACGACATGGGCAAACGAGCACTTTCGGTCCGGCGAGATCGTCTCCTCGGACCAGCTGCGGGCGATGGTCGGGACCGGTGAGGACGATCAGCGTGCCAGCACGGCAGCATTCGAAATCCTGGAGCGGATCGTCGCCGAGCGGATAGGCCGCCGGTTGACGACGGTGATCGACACCCTGGGATTCGACGACAAGCGCCGTGCTGGTTGGATCGACCTGGCCCACTCGGCCGGGATCCCGGTCCACGGCGTTGTCTTCGACACCGCAGGTGAGGAATGCGAGCGCAGAAACGATCTGCGTTCGAAACCGATCCCGAAGTCGGTGATCCAAAAGCAGATCAGCCGGTTCCGATCGCTCGTCCCGGCGCTGGAGGGTGAAGGTTTCGACGGGATCCACCACCAGCAGCCGGTCGCTGTGGTCCCACCCGCGTTTGTGAGTGCGGCGCTCGAGCCACAGGCGACCGGGCCTACTGCGCCGCACAGCTTCGGGCTGTCCGTGTCCCGGTTTGCCTGGGACGGTGGACCGGCAGCTATGGCAGAGAGCCTCGCCGACATCGCCCGTCGGGCCGAGCTCGCCGGATTCCGTGACCTCTGGCTCATGGATCACTTCCGCCAGATCCCGGCGGTAGGGCGCCCTTGGGAGGACATCCCCGAGGCCTACACCGCGCTCGGATACATCGCGGGAGTGACCAGCCGGATCCGCCTGGGGACCCTGGTGACAGGCATCACCTACCGGAACCCGGCGCTGGTCGGGAAGATGATCGCCACCCTCGATGTCCTCTCGTCGGGCCGGGCCAACTGCGGTTTGGGCATCGGCTGGAATGAGGAAGAGCACGCCGGATACGGATGGGTCTTCCCCCCGGTGAGCGAGCGCTATGCCCTGCTCGAGGACACGCTCGAGATGCTCCCGTTGCTCTGGGGCAAGGGCTCGCCCTCTTTCGAAGGGCGCATCTTCTCGGCGTCGGAGCTCGTTTGCTACCCCCGCCCGATACAGGAGCACATCCCGATCACGATCGGAGGGTCTGGCGAGCGGAAGACGCTGGCCTTGGTCGCCCGATACGCCGACGCCTGCAACCTTTTCGGGAAGCCTGAGACCGTTGCCCGCAAGGTGGAGATCCTTGCCCACCACTGTTCCGAGAGTGGACGCGACCCCGCCGAGATCGAAGTCACCCACCTCACATCGGCGATGGTCGGCCGTGACCGTCGAGAGCTCGCGGAAAGGGTCGACCGCGCTCGTAGTCGCGACCAGTCGGCTGAGGCCTACTCGAACCGGAACAACGCGGGGACGGTGGACGACCTGGTGGGGCTGTTCGAGGCGTATCACGATGCAGGTGCCACCCATTCCATCGTCGGCCTTCCCGACGTGGCGGAGACCGGCAGCATCGAGGCCTTCGGCGATGTGATCGCACGGTTCAACCAGCCTTAGACTTCGAGAACCCGATCTCACGGAAGGACCTTCAATCGATGGCTGTTACTTCGACCATGCTCGCCCTGGGCACAGAGGCGCCCGACTTCTCCCTTCTGGACACCGTGTCCGGCAGGACCGTGTCACTGGATGACTTCTCTGACTCACCGGCCCTGCTGGTGATGTTCATCTGCAATCACTGTCCCTATGTCAAGCACGTGCGCTCCGAGTTGGCGCGCTTCGGCCGCGACTACGAGGACAGCGGGCTGGCGATAGTCGCCATCAACTCAAACGACCCGGCTTCGCATCCCGAGGACTCGCCTGAGGCCATGAAAGTCGAGGCCGAGATCCAGGGTTACACCTTCCCGTACCTGTTCGACGAAGCGCAGAGTGCCGCGGCGGCCTACACCGCAATGTGCACCCCCGACTTCTTCCTCTTCGACCGCGACCGGCGCCTCGTCTACAGAGGCCAGTTCGACAGCGCCCGGCCGGCCAACGAGATCCCGGTCACCGGGGGCGACCTTCGCGCGGCAGCGCAGGCATTGCTCTCCGGCGAGCCGGTTAGCGAGATCCAGAGACCATCGATGGGGTGCTCGATCAAATGGCGGAGCGGCAACACCCCTGCCTACTTCGTCAGCTGATCAGGTCGCATCCGATTACCCCACCAGAAAGCAGAGCATCATGGCCAACCAGTACTCAGGCCCTCCCGACCTCCTGATCGACCTCGACAAGACCTATTCGGCAACGGTCGACACCAATCACGGCGTGATCGAAATCGAGTTCGACGCGGTGCGCTCGCCCATCGCCGTCAACAACTTCGTCTTCCTCAGCCGGGAGGGCTATTACGACGGGATCGTCTTCCATCGGGTGATAGAGGACTTCATGATCCAGGGCGGAGACCCGACCGGAACCGGCAGTGGCGGGCCCGGCTACAAGTTCCGCGACGAGTTGGATGGTGAGGGCAATTACGCACGGGGCACGGTTGCCATGGCCAACGCCGGGCCGAACACCAACGGCTCCCAATTCTTCATATGCCACAGGGATGTTGGACTCCCCCATTCCTACACGATCTTCGGAAAGGTGACCTCGGGCATCGAGGTGGTCGACTCGATCGCGGGCACTGAAACCGACCGTCGCGACCGTCCGACAAACGACGCAATCATCAACTCGATCACAGTGACAGAAATCTGATTGCTCTGTTATCCTCCCGGCGCTGTTGCTGCCTCGGCGGCGACTCGTTCTGACTTCCCCGTTCGAATGACTGGGCTGAGGACAAGGGTCGTACCGGACATTGCGACGTAAAGCCCACAAGGGCCACAGAGACAAGGACCAGTCACAATGAACATCTACGTGGGAAACCTGCCGTTCAACGCAACGGCACAGGACCTCGAGAACCTCTTCGGTGAGTATGGGACCGTTGAGTCTGCAGCCATCATCAACGACCGGGAAACCGGCCGCTCACGTGGCTTCGGGTTCGTGGAAATGCCCAACGACGAAGGCGCCAAAGCCATCTCAGAGCTCGACGGGCAGGACTACAACGGCCGCGCTCTGAAAGTGAACGAAGCCCGCCCCCGCGAAGAGCGCCCCCGTCGGAACTAGCCCGTTCGATCCCGATGCACGTGCCGGCCGGGCACCGGCCGGTGTGCCGGGTCGTCGATGAACATCTTCGTGTCTTCGACGTGAAGCAGGTTCGGACCGTAGGCCGCGGTTAGGTTCTCCACGCTCAGCACATCATCAGGGGCACCCCAAGCCGTCACCCTGCCCGACAGCAAGAGCACGTGGTTGGCAACCTGGGCTTCTGCCAGGTCGTGGGTGGTCATGATGATCGTGCAACCACGCTTGGTCTCGTCGTGAATGACGTCATCGATCGCCTGGGCCGAGGTGAGATCGAGCCCGGTGAGGGGCTCGTCGAGGAGCAACATGTCGTGCTCTTGCGCCAACCCCTGGGCCACGAACACCCGCTGTCGCTGGCCTCCAGACAGATCGCCCAGGTGCTTGTCCTCCAAGTCGATGATTCCCATCCGACCCATGGCCTCATCCACCGCCGACATGTCTTCACGCCGAAGCCGGCGCCTCCCACTCGCCGTCGAGTAGCGGCCCATGGTGACGACCTCGCGAACCGTTATGGGCAACACATCGTTGACCTTGGTGGTCTGCAGGACATACGCAATCGAACGGGCGCGGTCCCGGCCGTCCAACACCTCGATTGAGCCCGAGACCGGCTCGATCAGCCCAGCTATCGCGTTCAACAGCGTCGACTTCCCCGAGCCGTTGGGGCCGATGAGCGCGGTGATCCCACCTGTCGGGATCTGAAAGTCCGAATTGTCGAGGGCGATCTTCGGCCCGTAGGCGAGGACCAGATCGGTGGCAGTGACAGCTGGCTTCACGCGCACCGCGAACAGCGCCCATGGACTTCGAGGGTGTGCCCGCTGGCAGAGAAGGAGAGCTCATTGGTCACGGTCCCGACCAACTGTTCGAGACGGGACTCGATCTCCTTCGACAACTCGATGTCCTCGACAGTTCCACAGCTCATGCAGACGAGGTGATGGTGGTGCCCGGACAGCCACTCGGCGAGCTCATAGCGGGTCAGGCCTTTGAGGCTGTTGTGGGGCTCGAGGACCCCTGCCTCGTCGAGAACGCTGAGGCTCCGATACAGCGAAGACAACGGCACGTCGCGATCCATGTCGTCGTGAAGCTCGGAAGCCGATCTCGGCCCATCGGCTCGCGCCAGGGCATCGACGACCGCACGGCGAGCCCGTGTGTAACGGACGCCGGCTGCCCCGAGACGGGCCTCGATGTCGTGGTCGATGGTGCTGGTCATCGGATTGGAACCCAATCATAACCTCTGTTATCTTGATAATGATTCTCAGTTTCGGTTAGGAGACCGGGTCATGAAGCTGCCGCTACGAGCCTTCCTGGTCCTGCTTTGCCTGATCGCGGTCGGGTGCACACCCGCCGCCGACCCCGATTCCCAAGCTCCCCTGGTAGTGGCGACCACGACCATCCTCGGAGACATGGCTTCGGCGATCGTCGGTGAGCAAGCCAACGTGGAGACCTTGATGCCACCGGGCGCCGATCCCCATGACTTCCAGCCCTCGTCGCAGCAGGTTGCCCTGATCAACAACGCCGACCTCGTGATCGCCAACGGGCTTGGCCTCGAGGAGGGGCTCAGCGACGTCCTCGATGGTGCCAAGGCCGACGGCGTCGATGTCCTCGAGGTGGGACCGCTGATCGATCCGATCCCATTCGCCGAAGGTGGACCCGATCAGCTCAGAGACGATCCTCACTTCTGGAACGACCCGATTCGTGCCGCCACCGGCGCCGAGGTGATCGCCGACGCCCTGACCGATCTCGAACCTGACGTCGATTGGTCGGGTCGGGCGTCTGACTACGCCAACGAACTGCGGGATCTGGCCAGTGAGATCGAAGGCATGCTCGACGGGATACCCGATGACGATCGCAAGCTGGTGACGAATCATGACTCCCTCGGCTACTTCGCCGATCGATACGGGTTCGAGATCGTCGGGGTAGTCATTCCCGGTGGCTCCACTCTCGCCGAGCCGAGCTCGGCAGAACTGGCGAATCTGGTTCAGGTGATGGAGGATCAAGATGTCCGGGTGATCTTCGCTGAGACCATCTCGCCAACGGTGCTCGCCGACGCGATTGCCGCTGAGATGGGAACCGACGTTGAGGTGGTCGAGCTCTACACCGACTCCCTCGGCCCACCCGGCTCCGGCGCAGAAACCCTGATCGACATGCTCCGCCTCGACGCAGAGCGGATCGCGGAGGCCCTGAGTTGACCCACATCCCACTACCTTGCGCCTGGCCATGGACTGGCTGACCGAGCCCTTCGCGCTCGCCTTCCAGCAGCGAGCACTGATCGGGGGCTCGCTTGCTGCCCTCGCCCTGGCCGTGGTCGGGACTTGGGTGGTGATCCGAGGGATGACCTTCCTCGGCGATGCCCTGGTTCATGGTGTGATCCCTGGAATCGCCCTCGCCATCCTGCTCGACTTCAACGTCCTCTTGGGAGCGGCCGTTGCGGCGACGGTGATGATCGCCGGCATCAACCTGGTGCATCGCCAGACCAGCTTCTCCGAGGACACCGGCATCGGCCTCCTCTTCGTGGGGATGCTCGGGCTCGGCGTGATCCTCATCTCGCGCAGCGACTCGTACACCGGCAGTCTGACCGGGATCCTGTTTGGGGACGCCCTTGGAGTCACAGGTGACGACTTGATCGTCCTCGGCGTCGTGGCCGGGGTCGTGCTGTTGGTCTCGACCTTGCTCTACCGAAACTTCCTGGTCCTGTCCTTCAACGAGCACAAGGCGAAGCTGCTCGGCCTCAACCCGCGGCTGGCGCATCTGGCACTGCTCGGGCTGACGACGCTGTCGATCGTCGGGTCGTTTCAGACCGTGGGGACTCTCTTGGTGTTCGGGCTTCTGGTCGGGCCCGCGGCGACGGCAGCTCTCCTCGTCAAGAGGGTGCCGGCGATGATGATGACCGCTGCGGCCATCGGCATCCTGTCGGTGGCGCTAGGCCTGATCGTCAGCTACTACGCCGACACCTCGGGCTCGGCCACGATCTCCGTGGTTCCGATCGTGCTCTTCTTCATCGTTCTGACGATCAGATCGCTCACCCGGAGAGCACCCGCCTTGGCCAGCCACGGCTAGCCGCGGAGGCGCGGGTTCTGGGTGTAGGTCCCGGTGACGGAGGCCTCGGCAAGAACGTGACCGGCGATCGCATCACGGACTTCTTGACCGGTGAACTCACCAGTCACCGCCACCTCATCGATGTCGAGGGCATACAGGGTGAATACGTAGTGGTGCGGGATCGAGTCGTTCCAGGGCGGAGCCGGCCCGTCGTATCCGAGGTAGTCCCCCTTCATTTCGGGATCACCAGCGAACCAGCCCGTGTAGTCGTTGAGACCCTGCCTGCACCCGCCCGGGCCGAAGGCGACGTTCTTGCCGTGGGGCATGACTCCGACACAGAACTGACCCTCGCCAATCGAGCGCAGCTCCGGGGGCAGCTCCACGGTTACCCAATGGAAGAAGTCGACCCTGGGTAGATCCGCCGGAACCTCCCGCCCTTCCTGATTGACGTCGTCGCCGCGGGAAGGGCAATCAGGGTCGTGGCAGATGAGGGCGAAGGATCTCGTCCCCTCCGGTACCTCGTCCCAGCTCAACTCGGGATTGACGTTCTCGGAGAAAGTGACGTGGGTGTCGGGATGGGGAGTCGCGAGTGCATACCGATCGGGAATCGGGCCACCGTTGCGAAAACTGGCCGTTGTCAGCTTCATGGCACCTCCGCGCTCGACACTAATCAATCGATCAGGCGGAGCACCTCGCCCATTTCCTCGACGCTGGCCGAGTCGATCGGGTCGAGCACCAGCTGGACATGGCCGATCCCGAGAGCGGCGTAACCCCTCAACAGCTGGGCCAGATCCTCCCGGCTTCCGGTGTGAGCGATGTCGTCTTGGAGGACCCCGCGTCCGGTTATCCGCCCGGTGCCGCCCGGAAGCTGGATATAGACGCTGACGGTCTTCTCGACCTCCCCGGGATCACGCCCGGCGCCCGCAGCCGCATGGTCGATCTGTTCCAGCAGAGGCGCCAGCCCGCTCAACTCATTGCCAAACGAGGCATGCCACGAGTTCCACATCGACACGTAGGGCAGGGTGATCGCCAGCATCCGGGGCCCGTTGGACCCGACCAGCAACGGGATCCCCGGTCTCGCCTTGGGTGCGAGTTCGGCGCCGCGAACCGTGTAGTAGGTCCCCTCGAAATCGATGTGCCCCTCGCCGAGCAGGGTGCGAATGATGGTGAAAGCCTCTTCGAACCGGTCGATGCGGTGATCGAAGGGAAAGCCAAAGCCGTCGTACTCGGTTTGGTTCCACCCCGCCCCGAGGCCAAGGATCAACCGCCCGCCGGAGATCTCGTCCACCGTGGCCGCCTTCTTGGCCAGCATCGCCGGGGCGTGAAACGAGGTACAGGCGACCAGCGGGCCAAGGCTCACCCTCTCCGTGGCCTCGCCCAGGGCCGCCAGTATGGCCCACGTCTCCAACGGCCCCCGCACCCCGAAGGTGTCGTCCCGGTAGAGGAGATGGTCGCCGAACCAGACCGAGTCGAAGCCCACGGCCTCGGCGGTTCGAGCCACGTCCCGGATCTCGATCCATCCCGCCTCCCGCTCGACTTCAGGGAGTTGGACCCCAACTTTGAGTGTCTCTGGCATGGGGGCATCGTACGGTGCGCTCCGCTACCGATGTCAGCGGGCTAAACCTGGGTTGGTCGTGACCCAACCGAGGCCCTCCTCCCAACTCAACTGGCGCCAACGGTCGCTCGATCTGGGCCGAATGAGGTCTGAGACTTTCGACGTCGCAGTGATCGGTGGCGGGGTGACCGGCAGTGGGATCGCTCTGGACGCCGCCACCCGCGGGATGTCGGTGGCATTGATCGAACAGCGGGACTACGCCTCGGGGACCTCGAGTCGCTCGAGCAAGCTGTTCCACGGTGGTCTCCGCTATTTGGAGCATCGCAACTTCACCCTGGTCAAGGAGGCGCTGTCGGAGCGCAACCTGATGTTGAACCGGCTTTGCCCCCACCTCTGCACCCCGGTCTCCTTCCTCTATCCGTTGCAGCATTTGTTCTGGGAGCGGCTCTACGTCGGTGCGGGTGTCTTCCTCTACGACCGGCTGGCGGCGCGGGCCAACAACCCGCTTCCCCAGCACCGGCACCTGAGTCAACGGAGCGCCCTGGAAATGGCGCCCGCCCTGGCCGAATCCTCGCTCAAGGGCGGAGTGCTCTATTGGGACGTGATGGTCGACGACGCCCGCCACACGATGACCCTGGCCCGCACCGCCAAGTCATATGGGGCCGCCCTCGCCCCGAGTACCCGCGCCACCGGGCTGCTGATCGAAAACGGCTCGGTAGCCGGAATCCAGGCACGCGACCTCGAATCCGGCACTGACTTCGAAATCCACGCCAGGAAGGTGATCGCCGCCGGAGGAGTCTGGAGCGATGACATCCAGGCGATGGCGGGAGACCGCGGCCAGGACGTGCGCGCCTCCAAAGGGGTCCACCTGGTCGTTCCCCGCGATCGGATCAACTCCAGCACCGGGATGATCCTGCGCACTGAGGTCAGCGTCCTGTTCGTCATTCCCTGGGGCAGGCACTGGCTGATCGGGACCACGGACACGCCGTGGTCGCTGCGCCGGGCCCATCCCGCCGCCTGCCTCGACGACATCCAATATCTGCTGCACTGGGTGAACACCGCCCTCGCCACGCCAATCGGGCCCGAGGACGTGGTTGGGGTGTACGCCGGGCTCAGGCCGCTGTTGGTTGGGGAGTCGGACGAGACCAGCAAGCTGAGCCGCGAGCACGCCGTGATCGTGTCCGACACCGGATTGATAACGGTCGCCGGGGGCAAATACACCACCTACCGGGTGATGGCGAGGGACGCGGTCGACGCCGCTGCCGGCGCCCTCCCCCCGTCCCGGACCGAGACCGTCCCATTGGTCGGGGCGGAGGGGTATCAGGAGCTCTGGGATCGGCGTGCCTCGCTGGGCGTGGATGTGGAAGTCGCAGAGCACCTGCTCCGGCGCCACGGCTCGTCGACGGTCGATGTCCTGGAGGCGATCGACGCCGATCCCGATCTGGGCCGCCCCCTCATCGACGGGGCTCCGTACCTGCGAGCGGAAATTGCCCACGCCGTCACCAATGAAGGAGCGTTGCACCTCGATGACGTCCTCACCCGGCGCACCCGGATCTCGATCGAGACCCGGGACCGAGGTGCCGTCGCAGCACCGCTCGCCGCGGAGATCATGGGCGGGCTTCTCGGCTGGGACCGGGCGAGCACCGACCGAGAAATCGAGCACTACCTGGCACGAGTCCAGGCCGAGCTCGACTCACAGCGCCAGCCCGACGATCAAACCGCGGATGCCGCCCGTATGGGGGCGCCTGACGTCAGGACCGGTCAGGCCGAATGACGATCAGAGGGTGAGCCTGAGGACCATCACGGTGATGGTCACCAGGACCAAAAGGGTGTCGATGACCCCGAAGGTGGCGAGACGCCCGGTAGCCGCCTTGACCCCCGGCTCGTCCCCGGCATCGATCGCATCGGCTGCCCGCTTGGACACCGGATCGAAGACGAACTTCCCGAACAGGGCCCCGATCACGATCGTGATGAAACCGATCGTGACGAACAGGCTCCCAAAGCTGTAAACGTCGCTTTGCATCACCATCACGATCCCCGTCACCAGGATGAGAATGGCGGCAGGCATGTAGAGGGTGGTCGACAGCCGTCCCGCGATCCGATACCAGCCCGACGCGGCACTCGTTCCCTGCTTGATCGCCATCGGGGGCACCACAGCCTGCACGATGTTGGCTCCCAGCCAGGTGCCGGCTCCGGCGATGTGAAGCACCAAAAGGAAGTCACGCAGCTCCAAACCAACCCTCCGTCGTTGCGATGCGCCAAGTTATCGAATTGGCAACCCCTGACGTCGGCATACCATCGCCGCCCCCATGCCTTCCACAGATGAAGCCCCCGGGTGCCGTGACACCGCGATAGCCACTGTCTTCCTATTGGGATTCGGGATCGTGATGTTCGCCATCGGTCTCACCCTGATCAACCGGGACGCATGCTCAGGGGCCTGTGAGACCGCGGGGCTTGCTCTTCTCTATGCCGGTGGGCCGGTGTCGGCGGTGATCGGGTTCTTCACCGACACCGTCGTGGTGGCCTGGCCGCTCGACGTCACCCTGTGGGTGCTGCTTGGTTTTGGAGTGGCCCGGTGGTCGGGAAATCATGACCGGCGCCCCCTGGGCCCGGCCCTGGTCGTCTTGCTCTGCTTCGTCGTCTTCGGACTAGTCCTTTCGCAGTTCGTCGAATTGACCGTTTAGAAACACCCCCTGGCACCTACCGTGAGGGGTCGATGCCAAACACTCCCGTCGTCCGCACCACCTCTTTGGCCCTGGCCGGTCTCGTCAGTTGCGCTCGCTCTGAGCACTACCGCGATGTTCCAGGCGTCCCGCCCCGGAGCCGACCTCGTCCCCACCAAAGGGGCGGAGAACCTCATCCAGATCCTCCAGGGCAACCAGAACGTCCTGTGGACTTCATTGTCGGGAAACGTCACCAGCTACGTGGTCCAGGGCTGGCCGACCAAGACCGGAGACACCGAATTGGGCGGCGCTCTGATGATGGAACGACCCGCAGACGGGTCGGCCGGCGTGATCGACTTCGGCGAGAAGCCGATGTCTCTCGAGTTTCAGATCGACCGCTAAGCCACGAGATACGGTTCGAGGTCCGTTTCCTCGAACGGGCCGACCGCACCAACGACCCTCTCCCCCGTGAAGAGATCGGTCGCGATCGCCTGAACGTCCTCGAGAGTGACCGCCTCCAGCCTGGCGAGCCTCTCGTCCACCGAAAGATGCGGCATACCTGAGAGCTCGTCGCGTCCGAGGCGGACCATGCGGCTGTTGGGGTCCTCCAGAGAAAGGGCGAGCCCGCCACGCATCGACCCCCGAGCCCTCTCCAACTCTTCTTCGGTGATCCCGTCGGCGACGACCTTTGACAGCTCGTCCCGGATCACGTTGAGGGCGGTGTCAGTCTGGCTCGGGGTGGTCCCCACGTAGACCCCCCAAGCGCCGGCGTCGGCGTAGGCCAGGCGGAAGCCGTACACCGCATAGGCGAGGCCGCGCTCCTCACGCACCTCCCGAAACAGACGGGAGGACATGCCTGAGCCGACGACGTGATTCATCACTTCGAAGGCCCACCGTCTGTCATCGGATCGGGTCAGACCCATGCCCCCGAGGACAACGTGAGCCTGTTCGGTGTCGCGACGGGTGATCGACACACTCGACACCGGCGTGTTCGTGGCGAACTCGTGGTCGACTGATTCGCCCGACCAATCACCAAATCGCGAGGCAACCATCTCGACGACTGCCTCGTGGTCCAGGGAGCCGGCTGCCGCGACGACCATCGACCCTGCCCCGTAGCGACGCTTCCAGTAGCCGTTGATGTCATCCCGGGACATCCCCCGGATCGAATCCCTGGTACCCAGCACCGGGGCCTCCAGGGGATGGCCGGAGAACATGGCAATGCTGAAATTCTCGAAGGCAACATCGTCGGGGTCGTCCTCGTTCATGTTGATCTCTTCGATCACCACCTGGCGCTCAGCATCGATCTCGTTTTGGCGGAAGGCCGGCTTCTGAATCATCTCGGAGAGGACGTCGAACCCGGTGCCAAGGTCCTGGTCGAGCAAGCGGGTCCAGTAACAAGTGTTCTCCTTGGAGGTGAAGGCGTTCGACTCGGCCCCGATCGAGTCGAAGATCTCGGAAACCTGGCGGGCGGAGAGGGTTTCCGAGCCCTTGAAGAGGAGGTGCTCGAGGAAATGCGATGCCCCGTGCTCGTTCGGAAGCTCATCTCGGGTCCCGGTGTCGATCCAGCAACCGAGGGCGATCGATCGCAGCGAAGGCATCGGCTCGGTGATGACGCGGATGCCATTGGGAAGTGTGGTCAGGTCGTAATGCACGCCGGGAGTGTATTGAGCCATAGGCCGTAGCCCGCCGTCGGGCCTGGTTTGACACCCATGAGACAATGACCCGCTATGCGTGGACGCGACCAGACCTTCCTTTCCGACCTGATCGACCCCGAAGAACGGGCGATCGAGGCAGTTGTGAGCCGGTATCAGAAGGTCGCGCCCGCGGTCACCAGGTTTGCCAGGACCCTCGCCAAGAACCCCAACCTTCGGGTCCGGCTCGGGTCGGAGGCGGCTGCTTCTGACGACGAGGTGGTGTGTGACCCCCGGATCTTCCAGGCCGCCTACACCCGCAATGCGCCGGTCACGCCCGGACGAGGTGGCGCTCGCATCGGCCTTGCACGAGGTGATGCACCTGGTCACCACCAACTTCGACGAAGCCCGTGAAGTCCCGGAAAGCTGGCCGGTCGACCTCGAAAACCCGCCCGACGGACCCGTCGACCTCCTCACTGCTCTGGAACGGACCAACAAGCCCGTCGCCGAGGTCTTGTTCTTCTCCCTGGAGGACGCCCGTCAGGAGCGTCAAGGTTTGTCGGTGTACCCCGGCGCCCGATCAGTCCTGGCCGATCTCTACATGTCTTCGTTGTCACAGGCGATCGCCCGGTCCGGTGCCTTGAGCCAATTCGTGCTCGGCTGCTTCCTCCTCACCGGTGGCTACGTGGAGCGTGACGTTCTGGAGAAGAGGTTCGAAGCCAACGCCGCCATGGCCCTCGACGACGGCTCGGGCCAATGTGAGATGGCCGCCGAGGCCAGTGATCCGTGGGAGGTCGCCCAACTCGCCCTCGAGCTCGAAGCCATCGCCCGGGCCAACGGGTTGATCTCGGAGGCACAGTCCATGGACACCCACGCCAAGCGCCAGATTGCGGCCGAAGCCGAAGCCGAGAAGGCCCAGGACGGTGTCGATGCCGTGAGGTTGACCTCGCCGATCCTCACCGATGCCGACTCGTATCAGGACACGAGACGGTCGGCAGAGTCCCGCTCCGCGCTTTCCGATCGCCGGGGTGCCTCGGATATCGCCGGTGAAGATTCCACCGACCAGCTGCTTCGGGTCAGCCAGGCGCCCGACGTGTTCCTGCCCACCGGACAGGGAGGCAAGGTGGTCGTGACCCCGATCCCGTCGAGCTTTGCCCGCTTCTCGGAAGAAGGACTGGTCTCCCTCCGTGCCGCGTCGCGACGTTGGGACGTTGCGCAGCGCCGGGTCTCCGGCGAGCTGTTCCCCCTGTTCACCGCCAACCAACGTCGGGGCCTGCGTTCGGGTTACGACCAGGGCGACGTGTCGCCGCACGCCGCGCTCTTCATTGGAGCCGGCCTCTACCAGCGTCTCTATGAGCGGCGAGCGGTGCGGACCAGGCGGGAGTATGCGGTGTCCCTGCTGGTGGACGCCTCGGCCTCGATGCTGAGCCCGAGACGCACGCCTGGCTCTGCATCGTCGTGGGCGATGCCCGCTGCCCTCCTCGGGGCGTGGACCATGGCCCACCTCTGCGAGGAGCTTCAGATCGACTTCGAAGTGGCGCTGTTCAACCGGGGCTTCGCCGCAGCGCCGGACGACACCGAGCACAGCTACCGGCACAAGCGCTCCTCCGCCGCGGCCGGCCTCAAGCAGACCCACGGGACTGCCGCCGACCGGCTGACCTCGACGGTCAATCACTACCTGGTCAAGCCTTTCGAGAGAAGGTGGCGCGACGCCGAGCCCTCGCTGGCCGGCCTCTTCTACACCGCCGCCGAGCCGCGATCGGCGGCCACGCTGGCCCGCCGCGACCCGAGGACCTCCCCACCGGTCTCGCTTTTCGAGAAGGCAGCAAACGTCGACGAGTTCAACGTCATCCACGCCGCCGAGCGAATGGCTCGCCTCGGCGCCGAGGTGAGAGTGCTCATGGTCCTCGCCGACGGGATGACCCGGGGCTCGGTCGAGGCGCTCGCCAAATCCGTGGCCGCCGTCGAGAGCGGTGGCACCACTGTCATCGGCCTTGGCATCGGAGACCACACGGTCGATGTTGCCTATCGCCGCCATGAGGTCGTGGAACAGCCCGAAGGGCTGGCCCAGGCCATGATCGACGGGACCCGGAGCGCCCTGCGCCGGAGTCTCGCCCTCTGGGGCATGGACACCTGGTGGCTGCGCCCCTCCGCTTACCGACCCAAACAGGAGAAATCCATTGCCTGACACAGCCACTTTCCACGACCCCAGCGGCGAGGGACCGACCATCGAGTTGGACCGATTCGAGATACCCAAGGGCCTCGAGGACCGCGAGCTCCGGATCCGCAAGATCCCCGAGCCGGATCCCTATTACATCGACCTGGGGATGCTCTATCGGTTTGCCCAAATCGAGCAGGCGCGACGCTCCGGCGCCCCGGGTTTGGTTCCCCTCCACGTTGCAGTGCGGGGCCACATGGGCACCGGCAAGGACCACGACATCGAGCAATTCGCCGCCGCCATGGGACTCCCCTATTTCCGGATCCCGCTGACGGGTGAGGTCCGTGATGTGACCCTGATCGGTTCGACCCGGCTCCAGGGCGACGGCAAAGGTGGGACCGAGAGCCGTTGGGAGGATGGCGACATCACGAGGGCGCTGCGCGGGCCGTCGCTGCTCAACCTCTCGGAGTTGAACGCGGCCGGTGCCGAGACCCTCTTCGCCCTTCACGGGCTTCTGGATCGATATGCCGCCCTCGATCTTCCCCACGGAGAGACCGTCGCTCTGCGGGAAGACGTGCGGATCTTCGGGACGATGAACCCCACCGACCTTCGCGACTACGCAGGCACCCAGACCCTGAACAAGGCTTTCGCTGACCGTTGGGTGATCTGGGAAAAGAGCTTCCCCGGCAACGAGCAGGTGGAGGCGATGTTGAACCGGCGCTACCCCGAGCTGAAGCCGGAGTACGTGGAAGCAATTGCCCGCCTGGCGGTCGAGGTCAACGAATCGTTCGATGCGCAGGACACCGGGGTCCGGGTGGAGACGCCGCTCTCCCTGCGCTCGATCCTGGACCGGATCCCCACCGGTCTCATCGTCTACCAGAAGGGCCCGGATCCCTCTCCGTCGCACCTGGGAGGAGTACGTGCTGCCTCACGTCGACCAGTTCGACCGCGACCACTACGAGACGGTATGGAATGCCGTGGTCAGAAAGGGCCCCACAGTCAGCCCGTTCTGATAGCGGCCGTTTCTCCCCCCAGTGAGCGGAGCGAGCGTTGGGGGGAGTACCGCCGCAGGCGGGGAGGGGGGCCACTCCGACGCGAGGCCGTTTCTCCCCCCAGTGAGCGAAGCGAGCGTTGGGGGGAGTACCGCCGCAGGCGGGGAGGGGGGCCACTCCGGCGCGAGGCCGTATATCGTCGCCCCTCATGCCCTACGACCTCGGCAAGCCAGAGCTCGACGCGAAGGTGCGGGAACTCGTTGCGGCAACCTCGACCAATGCCAACGAGGAGCTGATCGCCGAGTTGATGACCACGGTCCTCAAGTTGCATCGCGATGGCGCCAGCAGGGCCGACCTGCGAATGATGAACACCGCCCTGAAGGAGATGCGCTACTCGAACCTGGTGTTCTCCCGACACCGCGAGCCCAAGGTCACCATCTATGGATCGGCCCGCCTCGGCGAGCAGGATCCGAACTATCAACTCGCCGAGGAATTCGCGGCGAGGATCGTGACCAAAGGATGGGGAGTGATCACAGGCGCCGGGCCCGGGATCATGGAAGCAGGCACCCGCGGTGCCGGGCCGGAGCGGTCGTACGGGGTGAACATCCGCTTGCCGTTCGAGGCCGCCTCCAACCGCTATCTCGACGAGTCGCGCACGGTCAACTTCAAGTACTTCTTCACCCGCAAGCTCGCCTTCGTCAAGGAGTCACATGCATTCGCCATCCTGCCCGGCGGATGGGGAACTCTCGACGAGGCTTTCGAGCTTCTGACGCTGATCCAGACCGGGAAGAGTGATCTGCACCCGATCGTCCTGCTGGAGGCGCCGGGCACCAACTACTGGGCCCCGATGATCGAATTCATCGAGGACCGCCAATTGGAAGGCGGGCTGATCTCACCGAGTGATCTCGCCCTCTTCTTCCACACCCACGACCCGGTCGAGGCCTGCGAGCACATCTGGCATTTCTATGCCAACTACCAGTCGCAGCGCTATGCCGGTGGGCGCCTGATCCTGCGCCTGGTGCGCGGACCGGACGACGCCGAGCTCGAGAAGCTGAACGAGGAGTTCGGCGACATCGTGGTCGAGGGTGTGATCGAACGGGCGGAGCCTTCGCCGCACGAGGTCAGCGACGGCGACTCGCTGGAATCAGACCGGATCGCATTTGTCTTCGATCGACGCCAATTCGGCCGGCTCCGCCAACTGATCGACCACCTGAACGACCTGGTTGGGACGCCGGAATCCTTCGAATTGCCCGAGCCCATGACCGAGGAGCAAGCGGAAAGACCCTGGTGAGAGGTAGTTTCGCCTGGGAATAGCTTGCGGGGGGCTACTACCATTGGAACGTGCGCGACATCCTTTCCGACCTGGTGGCCGAACAGCAGTTCCTCGATCAGTCCCTGCAAAGGATCCCGATCAAGATCTGGGACATGGTGACCCCGTCCAAGCCTTGGACGGTTCGGGACACCATCGCCCACCTCGCTGATTTCGAAGAGCTTGCCGCCGACACCATCGTCGGTGGCAACAAGATCGAGCGCTGGCAGAACGCCTCCGATCTCGACTCCCTGCGCAAGGAAGCGATCAAGAAGGGCCGCGGGATGAGGCCCCAGGACGTCATCGAGTGGTGGCGAGGCGGTCGGGCCAAGGTCGTCGAGCCGCTGTCCCACATGGGCGCAGAGTCGAGGATCGAGTGGATCGATGGGGACATGAGCGCCCGTACCTTTGCCACCTACCGACTGATGGAGACCTGGGCTCACGGCCTGGACATCTATGCCACCCTCGGCCTCGAGGTCGAGGACACCACCCGGATCCGGCACGTCTGCTGGCTCGGTTGGAAGACACTCCCCCACGCGTTCAAAGAGGCCGGAGAGGACTACGAGCCGGTGAGGGTCGAGGTCATCGGCCCCGGATACGCCAAGTGGGTCTACGGCCCCGCCGAGACCAACCAAGTGATCAAGGGCTCCGCCTCGGACTGGGCCCGGGTTGCGGTGCGCAGGACCAAGGCCGAGTCAACCCGGCTCAAGTACGAAGGCGAATACGCCAGAAAAGCCCTCCAGGTAGCCAAGGCCTATCTGTGAGTGGGCTTCCCCACTTGGTGGGGATGGTCCATCTGCTCCCCCTTCCGGGATCGCCCCGTTTCAATGGCTCGATGAGCGAGGTGCTCGAGACCGCGGTCTCCGACGCCTCCACACTGCATCATGCGGGTTTTCCGGCCCTTCTGGTCGAGAACTTCGGCGATGCCCCATTCCGCGCCGATCGAGTCGATCCGGAGACCGTTGCCGGGCTAACGCTCGCTGTCGCCGCTGTAATGCAAGCCACGGGCCTCCCGGTTGGTGTCAACGTCTTGCGAAACGACGCGATCAGCGCACTCGGGATCGCGGCCGTGACCGGTGCTCGCTTCATTCGCGTAAACGTGCTCACCGGTGTGATGAGCACGGATCAGGGCCCGATCGTCGGCCGGGCCGCTGAGCTGCTTCGCAGGCGCCGCGAGCTCGGCACTGGATGTCGAGATCTGGGCCGATGTGATGGTGAAGCACGCCACCCCGCCACCCGGCCTCGAGCCGGCCCAAGCCGCCCTCGACACCGTCGAGCGAGGCCTCGCCGACGCGGTCATCGTGTCCGGTTCGGGGACAGGTGCCGAGCCCGACATCGAAGTGGCCCGCGAGATCCGCGTCAGCCCTTCCCAAGGGCACCCGGGTCGTCATCGGCTCGGGCGCCAGCGTCGGCAACCTCCTCCGGCTGGTGGAGCTCGCCGACACGGTGATCGTCGGATCGGGGATCAAAGTCGACAACGACGCCACCAATCGCGTCGATCAGGTGAAGGCCACGGCCTTCGTCGAGGCGGCCGCGGACGTCGGTCTGCTCTAGTCGTCGATAGGTCTAGCGCACTACACAAAAGGATTAGTCCCGTCGACCCATACCGGTCTCCTCGAATCCGAGCAGACTTCACACGTGGTACGGACGACGCGGGATTGGTGAGTCATGCTCAGGGATCTGCCGAACGACATCTTGATCAAAGTCATGGAGGACGTGATTGAAGACCTCCACGGCCATGTGCATCGTGTGTCGGATCTCGCGGTAGATCTCGGCACCGGTCTTGGCCTCGGAGAGGACGACCTCGACCGCCTTGCCCTGGCGGGAATCCTCCACGATGTCGGCAAGATCCATCTCGATCCAGGAATCCTCGGCAAGCCGGGGCCCCTCGACGAGAACGAGCGGGAATTGATGCAGCGCCACCCCGAACTCGGTTTCGCGATGACACGGAATCGCCTCGACCCGAAAGTCGCCGAGGCGATCCTCTATCACCACGAGCGCTTCGACGGCACCGGCTACCCCTTCGGCCTCGTAGCCATGGAGATCCCCATCCTGTCCCGAATCGTTCTCGTCGCCGATGCCTTCGACGCCATGACCTCGACCCGGGCCTATCAACCGGCCCTGCCGGTCTCCTTCGCAGTCAACGAGATCCGCAAGCACACCGGGACCCAGTTCGACCCGGCCGTGGTCGAGATCTTCCTCGAGCTGGCAGCCGTGGAGCGTCTGCCACTCGTCATGAGCGCCTGAGTTTCTGCTGTCCGGCCGACTTCGCCCTTCGAACTTTCCTGTCCTCGCGCCCTGATACCTTCCCGGTGTGGACCCACTCGCCGGCTTCAATCCGGCCACCCGCACCTGGTTCGAGGCATCCTTCGCCGAGCCGACACCGGCCCAGCAACTCGGATGGCCTGCGATCGCCGGTGGCGCCCACACCCTGATCCACGCCCCGACCGGCTCGGGCAAGACACTCGCCGCCTTCCTCTGGACCCTCGACCAACTCCTCTCCGAGCCCCAGCCAGAGCGATCCGCCCGCTGCCGGGTCCTCTACATCTCCCCGCTCAAGGCTCTGGCCCATGACGTGGAGCGCAACCTCCGCGCCCCACTCGCCGGGATCCGCCACGCGTCACAGCGGCTTCTCCCCGAGCCGCTGCCCGAGCTCGAGACCTTCCTCCGGACCGGAGACACCCCGGCCGAGGATCGGCGCCGGATGCAACGCCAACCGCCGGACATCCTCATCACCACGCCGGAGTCTCTCTATCTGATCCTCACCTCGGCCGCCCGCGCCATCCTCCAGCCGGTTCGCTGGGTGATCGTCGACGAGGTGCATGCCATCGCCGGGACCAAGCGGGGAGCCCATCTGGCGCTCTCGCTGGAGCGCCTCGAGGAGATCACCGAGGTGGCGCCGCAACGCATCGGCCTGTCCGCCACCCAACGGCCCCTGGAGACGATCGCGCGCTTCCTGGGAGGGGGGACCATCGAGAGTGGGGCTTGGACGGCGCGCCCGGTCACCATCATCGACGTCCCCCACACCCGAGAGCTGGACATCGAGATCGTGGTGCCTGTCGAGGACATGACCGAGCCCGGGCCTCCGGATCCCCTCGACCCGGACCGAGCGCCCTCGAGGTCCATCTGGCCGGCGGTCTACCCCGAACTGCTCGAGGCGATCAGAGCGCACAACAGCACCATCGTCTTTGCCAACTCACGACGGCTGGCCGAGCGGATCTGTGCCGAGGTGAACAACCTCGCCGGCGAGGAGATCGCCAGAGCCCACCACGGGTCGGTCTCGAGGGAGCAGCGCCTTCAGATCGAGGACGCCCTGAAACGAGGCGAGCTGAAGGCGGTGGTCGCTACTTCGTCCCTCGAACTGGGGATCGACATGGGGGCGGTCGACCTGGTCATCCAGGTGGAAGCGCCGACTTCGGTGGCATCGGGCCTGCAGCGGGTCGGCCGGTCCGGGCATCAAGTCGGAGGCGTCTCCAAGGCCAGGATCTTCCCCAAGTACCGGGGAGATCTGCTGGTGGCCACCGTCCTCGCCGGCGAGATGGCCAAGCGAAACGTGGAGACCACCCGCATTCCGGCGAACCCCATCGATGTCCTGGCCCAACAGATCGTGGCGGAGGTGGTCAGCGGGGACACAACTGCCGATCACCTCTTCGATCTGACCCGGCGGGCGGCCCCTTACTCCGAGTTGAGCAGGAGCGTGTTCGACGCCACTCTGGACATGCTGGCCGGGCGGTACCCATCTGACCTCTTCGCAGAGCTCCGGCCCCGAATCAACTGGGATCGGGTGGGTGGCGAGATCACCCCCCGCCCCGGCTCGAGGCAATTGGCAGTCACCAATCCGGGGACCATCCCCGACCGCGGCCTCTATCGGGTGGTCCTGCCCGACGGAAGCCGGGTGGGAGAGCTCGACGAAGAGATGGTCTACGAGTCCCGGGAGGGAGACGCCTTCCTGCTCGGCTCCAGCTCTTGGCGGATCACGCAGATAACCCATGACCGGGTGGAGGTGGTGCCGGCCCCCGCCGACACCGCCGCCCGAATGCCTTTCTGGCACGGAGACTCGCTCGGCCGGTCCCTGGAGACGGGGAAGGCAGTTGGCCGGTTCGTCCGGGACACAGCCGGGCTCGATCCCGAAGTGGCGGAGGCCGAGTTGACCGCCACACATCATCTCGACCGTCGGGCTGCAGCCAATCTGGTCGCCTACCTCGCCGAGGAGAAGCAGGCGACCGGTCTCCTTCCCACCGACCAGACAATCGTCTTCGAGCGGTTCCGCGACGAGATCGGCGATTGGCGGCTGGTCATGCTTTCCCCTCTCGGAGCCCGAGTCCACGCGCCATGGGCGATGGCGCTCCGGCACCGATTCCGCGCCAGATACGGAACCGATGTCGATGTGATCTGGTCCGACGATGGGATCGCCTTCCGATTCCCGGATTCGGATGACCCGCCTACTGCGGCCGATCTGATGTTGGAGCCCGACGAAGTGGAACCGCTGCTCATCGAGCACCTTGGGGACACCGCTCTCTTTGCCGCCCGGTTTCGTGAGGCGGCCGGCCGTTCCCTGCTGCTGCCGCGGCGTCGGCCCAACCAACGGACCCCGCTTTGGCTGCAACGACGGCGCTCGGCCGACTTGCTCGGCGTCGCTCGCCAGTTCGGGACATTCCCCATGATCCTCGAGGTCTATCGGGAAGTCCTCCAGGACGACTTCGATCTCGCCGGACTGCAATCGGTCCTCACCGACATCCGCTCGAGGCGGATTCGGGTTGCCGAGGTCGAGACCGATGGGCCCAGCCCGTTTGCCTCTTCCCTCCTCTTTTCCTTCGTGGCCGCCTACCTGTACGAGGCCGACGCGCCACTCGCCGAGCGCCGGGCGGCGGCGCTCACCCTCGACCGCGAGCTGCTCAGGGAGCTGCTCGGGGAGGGTGACCTGCGGGAGCTGATCGATCCGGAGGTGGTGGCTGCCGTCGAGTTGGAGCTGCAGCACCTCACCGAGGGACGCCGGGCGACGCACCCCGATGCCATCCACGACCTCCTTCGGGATCTCGGGCCTCTGGGCACCACGGACATCGAGGTCCGGAGCAGCGGCGTCGATGTCACAGCTGCACTGGAGGCACTGGAGTCGGCGCGGCGGATCGTCGAGATCGTGATCAACGGCGAACCGCGGTGGGCCGCTGCAGAAGACATCTCACGACTTCGGGACGGGCTGGGTGTCCCCCCTCCACCTGGGGTCGCCCATGTCTTCCTGGAAGCGGTCGCCGACCCGCTTGGCGACCTCGTCGGCCGTTATGCCCGGACCCACGGTCCGTTCACCACCAGCGACATTTCGCGTGCACCTCGGATTGCCCCCGGCCGTGGCCGATGCCGTGCTCCGCCAATTCGAGGAGGCCGGCAGGGTCGACGCCGGCTCATTCCGCCCCGGAGGGGCGGGAAGGGAATGGATCGACCGCGAGGTCCTGCGTCGGCTCAAACGCCGCTCCCTCGCCGTCCTGCGCAGTGAGATCGAGCCCGTCGAACCTCAAGCCCTGGCCAGGTTCGCGATCGCCTGGCAGGGGGTGTCGTTGAGCCCTCCCCGCGGTCAGCACGCATTGCACGACGCGGTGGGACGGCTTGCAGGCACGCCGATCCCGGCCTCGATCCTGGAGCGGGATGTGCTCGCCGCCAGAGTTGAAGGAGCTCCAGCCGGCCTGGATCGACTCCTCCTCGACGGCAGCCTGGTCTGGGTCGGGATGGGGGGCTCCGGAGTCGGTGACGGGAAACTTGCTCTATTTCCCAGGGACAGCGTTGATGTCCTCTGGGGAGGGCCGGAACCACCACCCGACTCACCACAGCATCTCGCCATCCTCGAGCACCTGGAGGCGAGGGGAGCCAGCTTCTTCCGTGACATCTACGACGGGGTCGGCGGTGGGGACCCGGCCACCGCACTCGACGCCCTTTGGGACCTGGTCTGGGCGGGACATGTCACCAACGACACCCTCGAGCCGGTCCGGGCCTTTGTCAGTCGGCGCCGTGGCCGTACCTCGGGCCGTCCTTCGATCTCGTCGCGATTCCCGGCCCATGCCGGAGGGCGATGGTCATCGACCGGACAGCTTGCAAGCTCGGCTCCCACCGATACGGAGCGAAGAACCGCATGGGCGCAACTGATGCTTGACCGACATGGGGTGGTCACCCGGGCCACAGTGCTCGCCGAGGGATTTCCCGGGGGCTTCAGCGCCCTCTACCCCATCTATGCCCATCTCGAGGAGACCGGGCGCATCAGGCGGGGCTACTTCGTCGAAGGGCTCGGTGGATCCCAATTCGCCCTCCCCGGGGCGATCGACCGCCTCCGCCAGGACCAGAAGCCCGAGGTCGTTGCCCTGGCCGCGGCCGACCCGGCCAACCCTTACGGGGCGACCCTCGGATGGCCGTCGGTGGAGGGAATGCGCCTCGCTCGCGACGCCGGGGCCTATGTTTTCCTCCACGGCGGAGAATTGATCGCCTTTCTCGAGAAAGGCCGCAAGAGCTTGAACCTGCTCACCTCGGAGCCCTCCCACTTCATCGCGGTGGGGCAGGCTCTGGCGGCGGTCGCCGCCCGCCACCGAAGGACCACGGTGAGCACAATCAATGGCAACCCGGCCCAGACCTCCCCACTGGCGCCGGCGCTGGCGGAATGGGGCTTCACCACGGCTGTCAAAGGCCTCAGCTACCGGGGCTAGCGTCCCTACCCCTCCACCTCCAGCAGAAAAGGATCAGCGTGAAGAAGATCGGTTTCCTTTCGTTCGGGCACTGGTCACCGACGCAGTATTCGCAGGTCCGGACCGCCGAGGATTCCCTGCTCCAGTCGATTGAGCTGGCGGTGGCCGCCGAGGAGCTCGGCGCCGATGGTGCCTACTTCCGGGTGCATCACTTCGCCCAGCAGCTCGGCTCGCCTTTCCCGCTGCTGGCCGCGGTGGGGGCACGCACCAACCGGATCGACATCGGCACCGCCGTGATCGACATGCGATATGAGAACCCCCACTACATGGTGGAGGACGCCGGCGCCGCCGACATCATCGCTGGTGGCCGGCTCCAATTGGGCATCAGCCGCGGCTCACCCGAGCAGGTGATCGATGGCTTCCGCCACTTCGGGCATGCGCCGCTCGATGGTGAGAGCGATGCCGACATGGCTCGACGCCACACCGAGGTCTTCCTCGAGTTGCTCAAAGGTGAAGGGTTCGCCGAGCCGAATCCCCAGCCGATGTTCCCCAACCCGCCGGGCCTCCTCCGCGTTGAGCCGCACTCGCCAGGCCTTCGGGACCGAATCTGGTGGGGATCTGCCACGAACGCAACCTCGGTGTGGGCTGCGACCCTGGGGATGAACCTGCAGAGCTCGACTCTGAAGTTCGACGAGAGTGGCGAGCCGTTGCACATCCAGCAGCGGAAACAGATCGACGTCTATCGCGAGGCGTGGAGCACGGCCGGGCACCAGCATGAGCCCCGAGTTTCGGTGAGCCGCAGCATCTTCGCTCTGGTGGACGACCGCGACCGCGCCTACTTCGGCAGCCGTCAGCAGACCACTGATCAAATCGGCTACATCGATGCGAACACGAGGGCGATCTTTGGCCGCTCCTATGCCGCCGAGCCGGAGGCCCTAATCGAAGAGCTGGCACAGGACGAAGCCATCGCAGCCGCCGACACGCTATTGCTGACTGTCCCCAATCAGCTCGGAGTGGATTACAACGCCCACGTCCTCGAGAGCATTCTCACCCACGTTGCCCCGGCTCTCGGCTGGCGCTGACCTCAGCCCTGCTCCAGCTCCAGGATCTCGTAGGTGGTGCTGCGCAAACCCGGCGACCGGCCCGCGGCTTCGATCACTTCACGGAATTGCTGGGGCGTCACTTCCTGGCCGTGCTCGGCGCCTGCCGACCTGGTGATGATCTCACCCATGAGGGTGCCCCCGAGATCGTTGCAACCCGCATCGAGGAGGCGGCGCCCGCCGTCGAGCCCGAGCTTCACCCAGGAAGCCTGGATGTTGGGAACGAGACCGTCGAGGGCGATTCGGGACACCGCGTGGATGAGGACCACTTCGTCCCAGGTGGGCCCGGGTCGGGCCCGTCCCCGCAGGAAGATCGGCGATCCCATGTGCACGAAGGGAAGGGGGACCATCTCGGTGAACCCGCCGGTGCGCTGCTGGATCCGGGCGATCACCTCGAGATGGTTGGCCCACGATCTGGGGTGGTCGATGTGGCCGAACATGATCGTCGAGGTTGCCCGCAGCCCCAGCTCGTGGGCGGTGATCATCACTTCGGCCCACTGCGAAGTCCGGATCTTGTCCGGACAGAGATGGGTCCGAACGTCGTCGTCGAGGATCTCCGCCGCGGTGCCAGGAAGGGTCCCCAACCCGGCCTCCTTGAGCTCCTCGAGGAACTGTCGGACCGGGATGCCGAGTGTGTGCGCCCCCTGCCACACCTCGAGAGGGGTAAAGCCGTGGATGTGCATGTCGGGCAGCTCGGCCTTGATCGAGCGGACGACGTCGACGTAGAAGTTGCCGGTGAAGTCGGGGTGGATGCCCCCTTGCAACGTGACCTCGGTGGCTCCCCGGGCCCAGGCCTCCCGGGCGTTGCCAACGATTTCGTCGATCCCCATCAGATAGGGCTCTCCGCGCAGATTCAGGCTCTTCGGCCCCTTGGAGAAGGCGCAGAACCCGCACTTGAAATAGCAGAGGTTGGTGTAGTTGATGTTGCGATTGACCACATAGGTGACCGTGTCACCCACCGCCTGCTCCCGGAGCCGATCGGCCACATAGGCGACGGCGTCGACCTGGTCCCCACGAGCTCCGAAAAGCGCCTCGACCTCCTGGGTAGTGGGACGGCGTCCCTCGAGAGACCGTTCCAGGATCGGCGTCAGGTCACCAGCCGCCGACAAGCCTTCCGGAGCTGACCCCGCGACCCACGAAGAGTCCATCCACTCTGCGGAGAAGCGATGCTCGGGTACCGGCGGCTCCAGATCCTTCCCCGGTGCCCAGACATGCCGGGGTCTGGCGACACCGGAGCCGTCGATCTGGCTGAGCCAGACCCTGAAGACTTCTGACTGGAGCTTCTCGCGGGCCTCGTCGATTTCGACTCCTGGAGGGAACGCGGTGCGCTCGATGAGAAGGCACGAGCCCAGGGCTTCCCGGAGCTGCCCGATCCGCTCGACATCCCAGTCCCGCAAGAGGAGGTCACCGGCTCCCAGGTCCACCATGCGCACGGCCTGAACCACATCGTCAACGAACACGGAGACCGAAGCCTCGATGCCGGGGAGTGCGACCAGTTGCGCCATCTCCTCGACTGTCGATCGGGTAGCCCGAAGGAAGGCCGCGCCCGACCGGGCCAGCCCGTCGAGGACTGACTCCCGAGCCTCATCCCCGACCACGGTGAGCCGCCACCCGGGAACCCCTTTGGTTGAAAGGGTCAACGCCTCTTCGGGCCCAACCACCCAGGCGGCGGGCTCGGTGTCACCGACGGTGGAGCCTGTGACCAGCACTCCCCCCGCCGCGGCCCCGGCCAGATCCTCGGCGCTGGGATCGATCATCTCCACCGTGGTGGTCCCTTCCCGCCGCCGGCTTTCGGCTGCGGGCTGGGCCATGGTCTCGGAAGGCCTCAATCTCAAGAAGGTGACGGTCATGTCGCTCCGACGTGCTCGGGGATGTGGGCAAGGCCATCGTCATCTGACGAGGCAACAACGTTGTCATACAAGTCGGGATGGATCCATTCCGGTGTGATGTACTCCGGATAGACCGGGAGCCGGGGCCGAAGCTTGAAGCCGGCGCTCTCGGTCCGACCCCGGAGATGGTCGAGGTGGGGCCATGGCGCCTCGGGATTGACCCAATCGATGGTCAGGGGCGAAACCCCACCCCAGTCGTTGATCCCGGCATCGAGATAGATCTCGAAGCGCTCGGTGAGATTTGGCGGGACCTGGACGTTTGCCTCCGCTCCCATGATCCACCTCGCCAGGGCCACCACCCTCGCAAACCATCTCGGAACCGGTTCGGCAGACCACCGCATCGGGGTGTCGGCCTTCGCCCGGAAGTTCTGGATGATCACCTCCTGGATTGCCCCCGTCTCCTCGGAAAGGCGGCGGAGCTCGAACAGGGAGTCGACGATCTCATTCGGTCTCTCACCGATTCCGATGAGGACCCCGGTCGTGAACGGGACCTTGTTCCTTCCTGCCGCCTCGATCGTCGCCACCCGCAGGGAGGGCTCCTTGTCCGGGCAGTTGTAATGGGGCATCCCTGGCTCCATCAGCCGCGGCGAGATGTTCTCCAACATCATCCCCATCGAGGGATTGGTCGGTCGCAGTCGTCTCATCTCGCTGTCCCCCATCAGGCCGGGGTTGGCATGGGGATAGAGCGTGGTCTCGGATCTGACCAGGGCCGACATCGCGGCCACGTACTCGATCGTCGAAGACAGGCCCTTTCCGGCCAGGAAGTCGACAGCCTGAGGCCAGCGGTCCTCAGGGCGGTCACCGAGGGTGAACAGGGCCTCGGTGCACCCTGCTTCGTCGCCGGCTCGAGCCACGGCCAGGACCTCGTCCGGTTCGAGGTAGAGGCCGCCGGCGCCGGGTGGCTTGGCAAAAGTGCAATAGGTGCAGCGATCGTTGCACAGCGTGGTCAGCGGGATGAAGACCTTGCGGCTGTAGGTGACCGTCCGCCCGTGCCCCAGGTCGCGGAGGTGACGCGCTTCGGCGAACAGGGGCTCGTCACCAACCACGCCGTCGAGGTACTTGAGGGCCAGCTCGGGATCGGGGGCGGGGTGCATTGCTTCGAGAATTCAGGCTATGCCGGACGACGAGGCTTCGGTCACACCACCGTCAACCGGCAAAATGACTCCGGTCATCCAATCGGCGGCATCAGAGGCCAGAAAAACAATCGCCCTGGCCACGTCCTCGGGTGTTCCCAGGCGGCCCAGGGGGTGCATGCGGGCGGCCATGGGCTCGTCGACCCACAGCATTTCGGAGAGCCTCGTCTTGACCACCGCGGGAGCGACCGCATTCACCCTGATCCCGGGCGCCAGTTCGAAGGCGAGTTGACGGGTCATGTGGACCAGTCCCGCCTTGGAGATGTTGTAGGCGCCGGTGACCGCGCTGGCGCGAAGACCCCCCACCGAAGCCACGTTGACGATCGAGCCCCCGTTCTTGGCCATCGAGGCCCGATACGCGGCCCGGACCCAGAGCAGCGGGGCGCGCAGGTTCACCGCCCAGGTCTTGTCCAACGCCCCGAGATCGACCTCCATGAGGGGCCCCGCCGAAGGATTGGTGCCGGCGTTGTTGATGAGGATGTCGCACGACCCGAACCGCGAGACAGTCTGCGCAACTGCGTCATCGGCGGACTCCTCGGAGTCCGAACGCGAGGGGAGGGCGAGGATCTGCTCGGAGTCGACCCCGGCGGCCTCGAGCTCCGCCGCGGCCTCTGCGATGGTCTCTGCCTTGCGCGAGGTGATGGTCACGCCTGTGGCGCCGCTCCTGGCGAGCTCGAGAGCGGTAGCCAGGCCGATGCCCCGACTCGCCCCGGTGACCAGGGCGACCTTGCCTTCAACCGAGATCTTCATACTGCTCCTGTGGGCCGATCCACGATGACTTTCGCAGCGACGCGACCGGATTCGACACCCTAATCTCAGCCTGGTGCGCATCCTGATCGCCACGACCGGGGTCCTTCCTTCCGCACCGGTGGCAGATCTCTGCGACCGTCTTCGGTCCGAGGATGGACGCGTGACGGTCATGACCGTGGTGAGGGTCCCCAGGTCGTTTCTCGAGGCCCTGGACGACGACGTCCGCCGCTCCTTCCTCGACGATTCCCCGATCGAGTCGTCGGACGCCGAAGCCAAGGCCGCCCGCTATCTGGAGGAGCGGGGCTTGCGGGCAGTGGAGCCGATCGTCGCCGCCCTGCAAGCGGCGGGAATGTCTGCCGATGTCCGCTTCGTCGAGGGTGACGATCCGGCGGAGGCGATCATCAACACCGCCCAGGACGTCGGGGCCGAGTTGGTGATGATGGGAGCGACCCGGCGACTGTTCACCGAGGAGGCATGGCGAAGTGTCTCGGCACGGGTGATCGACAAGTCGCATCTTCCCGTGTTGCTGGTCCCCGGGACCCGGATCGACGACACCCAGGAAGTGCCGATCATCGAAACGTAAGAGCCGCGAATACGCATCCGGCCGACCGGCGTCTGTTTGCCCGAGGTGTCGGCCGGGCCTGACCGTGAACCTGGAGATGATCGGTGCCTGACCGAAGGGCAAAGTCGGCCGGCAATAAATCTGTCCCACCCGGTTTCTAGCTTGGCCCTCATGAGCGTTTCTCAGTTGTGCGAGCACCAGCCGACCTGGGTCGGTCGGGTTGCGGTGACTGCCTGCGCCGACTGCGGGCACGTGGACTGGTTCTCCGACACCGGGCCTGTCGACCCGGCCGAGGGGATGGCATATCTCTTCGGAAGCTACGACCTGATCGACCATCTGGACGCCCTCGCCGCCCCCGCCCCGACGGTCCTCGTTTATGCCCCACCTTCGGCACGCAAACGGCGCCATCTCGACGCGATTCCCAAGAATGTTTGGCTCAGGGTCGGGCCCAGCCTGTGGCTGTCCCATGACTCGCAGACGCTCCTGCTCGCCACCAATCAGCAACTCCTGATCGACAACCTGACCCGCGGCGCCTGATCAGGCAGAGGCCGACTCGGCGAATTGGGTGCGGTAGAGCGACGCATAGAGACCACCTTGGGCCACGAGAGTGGCGTGATCTCCCCGTTCCACGATCTGGCCCTCGTCGAGGACCAGGATCTGATGAGCCGCCCGCACCGTCGACAGACGATGGGCGATGACGATCGAGGTTCGCCCCTCCATCACGACCTCGAGCGCCTCCTGGATCAGAGCCTCAGATCTCGAGTCGAGATGCGACGTGGCCTCGTCGAGGATCAGGATGCGAGGATCCTCGAGCAGGACCCGGGCGATGGCGATCCGTTGCTTTTCTCCTCCTGAGAGCCGATACCCCCGCTCCCCGACCACGGTCTCGTAGGCCAGGGGAAGCTTGGAGATCATCTCGTGGATGTTTGCCGCCTGACACGCCGCGATCAGCTCGTCGAGCTCTGCGGAGGGCTTGGCATACCGGAGGTTGGCGGCGATGGTGTCGTGGAAGAGATAAGTCTCCTGGGTGACCACGCCCACGGATGCGGCAAGCTCGCGGAGTGCGACATTTCGCACATCGTGGCCGTCGAGCAACACCGCCCCTTCGGTGACGTCGTAGAGCCGTGGCACCAGGTAGGAGATAGTGGTCTTGCCGGCGCCCGAGGGCCCGACCAGGGCGGTCAGGGTTCCCGGCTCGGACACGAACGACGCGTTTCTGATCGCCCATTCCCTCGTCGAGGCGGAGACAGGGGCTGGAACCGCGGCCGGATCTCGGTCCCAGAAGCGCTTCACAGCTTCAAGGCCCTCGGGACCATCGCTCTGATAGCGAAACGAGACATCTCGAAGTTCGACCCTTCCCTGGGCAGGGACCAGCGGCTCGGGCTGTTCGGGGTCGGGGATGTCGACCTCGAGGTCCATCACCTCGAAGACCCGCTCGAACGACACCAGAGAGGTTGCGAATTCGACGCGGGAGTTGGAGATCCCGGCCAGGGGGCCGTAGAGCTGGACCAGGAGAAACGAGAACATGACGATGTCTCCGGTGGTCAGTTGATCGTTGATCACCAGGTATCCACCAACCCAGAAAACAGTTGCGGTTCCCACCGCGGCCACCAACCCCAGAGCCGCGAAGAAACCCCGGCCCACCATGGCCCGTCTCACCTCGAGGTCCCGAACCTGGGAGGCCTGATCCCCGAATCGTTCCGCCATCTCGTCCCAGCGCCCGAAGAGTCGGACGAGGAGGGCGCCGCTGACGTTGAAGCTCTCCTGGAGGGTCCCCGACATCTTGGCCTCCTGCTCCATCAGCTGTTGAGTCATGCGCCGCAGGACTCGGGCCACCCGTCGCGCCGGAAGCACAAAGAGCGGCAGGGCAGCCACCGCGAGCAGCGTCAGCCGCCAATCGGTAGCGAGCATCACCGCGAGGATGATCACCACCATGACGATGTTGGAGATGATCGTCATCAAGGTCCCGGTGATTGCCGACTGCGAGCCCTCGACGTCGCTGTTCAGGCGGTTCATCAGCTCCCCGGTTTTGGTGGCGGTGAAGAACCGCAGAGACATTCGCTGCAGGTGGGCGAACAACTCTCGGCGGAGGTCGTAGATGATCCCTTCCCCCACCCGCGACGACCACCACCGCTGGGCGACTCCGACCACCGCACTGATCAACGGCACCAGGATCATCGCCAGCCCGAGGAGGCTCAACTGTCGTAGGTCCTTGTTCGGGATCGCCTCGTCGAGCAGGAGTCGAATCACCATCGGAGGGACAACGCCCAGCCCGGAGATGATGAAGATCGTGGCCAGAATCCCGATCAGACTGGGGAGGTAGGGCCTCCCATAGCTCCAGACGCGGCGGAGCAGGGCACGATCGATGTCGGGGCGATCGTGCTCCTCGTCATACCGCATGTATGTCCACCAGCCACTGGAGTGGAAGATGGTGGGCCTCCTAGGCTCGGACTTTGGCCGAGGTTATCCCCCGAGAGGCTCTAGATCGGCAAGGGCCACCGATTCGACGGCCATCTGCTGCAGCGTCTGCAGCGGGACGAAGGTCCTGCCGAACAACTCGTATCGATAGATCCCTTCGAACCAGACCAGGGTGGTGCCGTTGTCGGCGGTGAGCGACCATATGGGCCTCCCCTCGACCGAGAAGCTCTCACAGCAGCGTGGTGGTGCGATCTGCGAAACGGGCGCATGAGAAGTCGGCGTCAGGCTGCTGCAGCGCAGCCGACTCCTCGGGATCCGATGAGACCTCGAGAACTGCCAACTGGGCGACCGACCGCGACCGGGTGTAGGGCTCGGAGGACCAGATCCCGAAGGTGGCAACCGGATCGCGCCGACAACTCGCCGTCGTTGTCGAACACGATCTGTGACGTCACGTACTCGGCGAGAAATGGCGACGTGGCGGGAAATCTGATCTCCGGCAGTATGGCGAGAATCTCGGCACGGCTCGCCTGTATGAAGAGGTCGCCGGCCCGACGGGCGAATATCTCGTCTTCGACCGCCACCGGGTTGTCGAGAGGCGCGGTGGTGACGATGGTGTCGTTGAACCACCTGAGGACATCCGAACCGATCACGGAGGGCACGGTGATCGGCACCGTGGTGGTGGTGACGATGGTCGGCTCGGAGATCCAATCGGAGCTGCGCCGACCCAGCGAGGCGAACGGGGCTCCCCCACAGGCGAAGAGGAGCATGGCGGCTGCAGCCAGCGCAAGAGAACGAGACGCCTTTCGCACGCACCCTCCTTTCGATTGCCCCTCACCCGCAAATTCAAACGGATGAACCGGCCATCGACGTTCCCGATACGGCGCGGTTCCTCAAACGGTAACAGTGGACTACTTATCCTCTTGGTTGTGGAAAAGCTCACGCTGGTCGAGGATTCCTATCCCGACCATCCGGCGATGGACGTGGCAGTGGCGCATGCCACCCTTTCTGCCGTTGCCCGAGGAGACATCGGAGCCGTGTTCCGTCTCCATGTTCCCGGGCCGGTTGTGGCCTTCGGGCGGGCCGATCGAGTCCAGCCCGGCTACCCATTGGCGATCAGAGCCGCCGAAGCCCACGGGTTTGGCGCGGTCGAACGGCTCGCCGGTGGCCGGGCCGCGGTATTCCACGGTCAGACCCTGGCGTTCTCGATGGCATTGCCAGACGACGAGCCCCGGGGTGGGATTCACAGTCGCTTCGACATGATCTCGGGAGTGATGGTGAAGGCATTTCAAAGTCTTGGCATCGACGCCCGGATTGGAGAGGTCCCCGGCGAGTACTGCCCCGGATCCTGGTCGGTAAACGTCGGAGGGCAGGGTCAAGGTGATGGGAGTCGGCCAGCGTCTGGTTCGCGGCGCCGCCCATGTCGGGGGGGTGGTCGTCGTCGACGACGGGGAGAGCATCCGCGACGTCCTGATCCCCGTCTACCGGGCGCTTCGCATCGACTGGGACCCGAGAACATCCGGTGCCTTGGCCGACCGGTCACCGGGACTCGACAACTCCAAGGTCATCAAGGCGATCAAGAAGGCGATGTCCTCGAGGTACGACCTGGAGCCCGGCCACCTCCCCGAGAGTCTGGTGGAGGAGGCGCGAAGCCTCGTGCCGGAACATCTGCCGATGGTGGCCTGATGCGAGTCCTCGTCCTCAACGGGCCCAATCTCAACCTGCTCGGGAGCCGTGAGCCCGAGGTGTACGGCTCGGCCACATTGGGCGACCTGGAGCGTCAAATCTCGGATTGGGCGGATTCGTTGGGGGTGGAGGTCTCCTTCTTCCAATCCAACCACGAAGGGGAACTGGTCGAGGCGATTCACGGCGCCATCCAGACGGACGGAATCGTCATCAATCCGGGAGCACTGACCCATACCTCGCGCGCCCTCGGGGATGCCCTGCAATCGGTCGGGGTTCCGGCGGTCGAAGTCCATATCTCCAACGTGAAGGAGAGGGAGAACTGGCGAAGGGTGTCGCTGGTGTCGCCCGCATGCGCACGAACCATCTACGGCCGGGGTCTCAGCGGCTACCAGGATGCGATTCGACATCTGGCCAATCGCGTCGCGGTGCCTTTCGTGACATTGCGCTACGGGCCTCATTCCGACAACGTCGGCGACTTGCGACTTCCGCGATCCGAGCCAACAGGCCTGGCCGTCCTCGTGCACGGCGGATTCTGGCGCCAGCAATACGAGAGAGACTCGGTCGAAACCCTGGCGGTCGACCTGGCCCGGAAGGGCTGGGCCACCTGGAACATCGAATACCGACGGCTGGGAAACGGGGGCGGCTGGCCGGCGTCGGGTCAGGATGTCAGGCTGGCCCTGGATCATGTCCGCCAGATGCCTGAAGCAAGTGGGCTGAGCCCGTCGATCATCGGTCATTCAGCTGGTGGATATCTCGCCTTATGGGCTGCGAATCGCCCCTCTGGCTCCCCGGTCAGGCTCACCGTTGGTCTGGCCGCGGTGACCGACCTCTCGGCATTGGCTGGAGGCGACGGGCCGGGTAGTGGCGAGGCAAAACGCCTTCTCGGCTCGGGTGCCCCGACAGCTCTCGATGCTCCATCTTCAACGCTCCTGGTGCATGGCGCGGACGACGAATTGGTGCCGGTTTTCCACAGCAGCCGGCTCGCTGAAACTGCCCGTGTCGAGGTGTTCCCCGGGCTCGGGCATTTCGACATGCTCGATCCCACAAAGGAACACTGGTCGACGGTTTTCGCGGCCTTGGAGAGTGCAGGAAACTGACCCAAACCGAGTTGTCGCACTTATCCACAACTGGGTAGGGTTGGCCACCCTTGGGCAGCGGTCTGAGCCGCTGGTGGAGTCGCTTCATATGCGTTTGAGACGCCTGTCGTTCGTCGCTGGATGGGCAGCTGTGGCCCTTCTGGCAATGGCTGGCTTCGCCGCGTTCGACACCCCGGACACGACCGTCAATGAGCTCGAAACCGAGGCCGCCGCAGCCAGTCTGGGGCATGCGACCGGGGCCTACGCAGGGCTCACCTTCGCCGTCCTGGCGGGAGACACGGCAGAGCTCCCGGCCGCTGATGACCCCTCGAGCACCGACGACCTCCAAGCGACGACCGACCCCTCCGACCCTTCAGCCTCGGAGCAGCCATCCACGGAATCGATAGTTTCGGAGACTTCAGGCTGGTTGTCCCAGGTCCAGGTCAGGGCGCTGGTCTCGCTCTACTTCGCCGCCGAGGATGTGAACCGGGCGGTGCGGGTGGCCTGGTGCGAATCGAGGTTCGACCCCAACTCCACCGACTTGCGCACCGGCGCCGTCGGGCTCTTCCAGCACCTGCCCCAATACTGGGAGGAGCGGGCCGAAGCTGCCGGGTTCCCCGGTGCCGATCCCACCGACCCTGTCGCATCGACTG
The DNA here is from genome assembly GCA_963724825.1 of uncultured Acidobacteriota bacterium. Taxonomy (GTDB): domain Bacteria; phylum Actinomycetota; class Acidimicrobiia; order Spongiisociales; family ZC4RG35; genus JALYNX01. Next base: position 23,438 of record CAVRWT010000020.1, on the reverse strand, counting down.
CCGCCGCGGCCTGGGCCGTCTACGACGGCGGTGGCTGGGACATCTTCGCCTGCCGGGGCTGACTAGCCGATTTACGGCCGTTCGGCCCTACAAGTCTTCACCCCTCCGGCCGTACGGTCGCGGTAGTTGGAAGTTTTCACGCCCCTCGAGAGGAGGCCCCTCATGAAAGCAATCGTCTACCACGGCCCAGGCCTCAAGGCTTGGGAGGAAGTCCCAAAGCCAACCATCGTTGACAGCACAGACGTCATCGTCCGCGTTGACGCGGTGACTATTTGCGGAACGGACCTGCACATCCTGAAAGGTGATGTCCCTGCGGTGACCGACGGCCGGATCCTCGGCCACGAGGCCGTCGGAACCGTCGAAGAAGTGGGCTCCGGAGTCAAGACCGTCAAAGCAGGAGACCGGGTTCTGGTTTCGTGCATCACCGCCTGCGGATCCTGCCGCTATTGCCGGGAGGGTCAGTATGGCCAGTGCCTTGGCGGCGGCGGATGGATCCTTGGCCACAAGATCAATGGCACCCAGGCCGAATACGTCCGGGTCCCGTTCGCCGACACATCGACCTACCCGGTTCCCGACGGCGTCAGCGACGAGCAGATCCTGATGATGGCCGACATCCTCCCGACGGGTTACGAGGTCGGTGTCCTCAATGGCAAGGTCGGCCCGGGCGATGTCGTCGCGGTGGTCGGTGCAGGCCCAATCGGCCTCGCTGCCATCCTCGGTGCCAGGCTCTACAGCCCTAGCCACATCATTGCGATCGATCTGGCGGACAGCAGGCTCGAGGCTGCGAAGCAATTCGGAGCTGATCTCACGATCAACAACGGGCGCGAGGACGCGGTGAGCATCGTCAAGGAGATGACCGACGGCCTCGGTGCCGACGTGTCGATGGAAGCGGTCGGGGTCCCCGCCGCGTTCGAGTTGGCCGCCTCATTGGTCCGCCCTGGAGGCAGGATCGCCAACATCGGAGTCCACGGGGAACCTGTGACCTTGCACCTCGAGGAGCTATGGATCAAGAACGTCACCATCACGACAGGGCTGGTGGACACTTACTCCACCCCGACTCTGTTGGGTCTGATCCGGAGCGGGATGATCAACCCTTCCCCGCTGGTCACCCACACCTTCAAGATGGAGCAGTTCGAAGAGGCGTATGACGTGTTCGGTCGGGCAAGTGAGACCGGCGCTCTGAAAGTGGTGTTGACCAGATAACAGGCCACCTGCGTTCACCAGAACGCGATACTGGGGCCGGTGAGCGAACGCAACGTGCTGGGCGGTGACTTGGAGCCCTGTGGCGTCGATCCGCTCACCGGCTTCTATCGCGATGGAACCTGCGTGACCGGGCCCGAGGACATCGGCAGTCACACGGTTTGCGCGGTGGTCACCTCGGAGTTCCTCGAGCATCAGCGCCGTATCGGCAACGACCTGAGCACTCCGATGCCCGAGTATCTGTTTCCCGGCCTCGTTCCAGGTGATCGCTGGTGCGTGACCGCTCCGAACTGGCTGCGAGCACATCGCGACGGGGCGGCGGCACCGGTCGTCCTCGCCTCGACCCACGAACGGGCCCTCGACGTCATCCCCCTCGACATACTGCAGGAGCACTCGGTGGATGTCCCCGCCGATCCCGGCATCCTCGAGGGCTGAAGTAGCCGTCATGATGCCAACGGTTGACCTGAGCGGTCTTTCCGTGGGCTACCGGATAGTCGGTGACGGTCCGGTCCTGGTTCTCCTGCACGGGTTCGCCGTGGACTCCCGGGTTTGGAGGCCGCAACTCGAAAGCCTTTCTGACCAGTTCACCGTGATCGCTTGGGATGCTCCGGGCGCCGGTCAATCCTCCGACCCTCCGCCCCGGTACGGGATCGACGACTGGTCGGACTGTCTCGCAGCTTTCCTTGATGCCATCGGAGTGCAGCGGGCGCATGTTCTGGGCCTCTCATGGGGAGGGCTCCTCGCCCAGGTCTTCTATCGGCACCACTCGGCTCGGGTGCGAACTCTGATCCTGGCCGACACGTACGCCGGCTGGAAGGGCTCGCTTCCCGAACCGATTCCCGACGAGAGACTGGCGGCCTGTCTCAGAGATGCCGCCCTTCCGCCTGAGGCTTTCACCTCCAGGTACGTGCCCCAGATGTTCGGTGAATGGGCGACAGAGGATGTTCGAGGAGAATTGGCCAACATCATGTCTGGCTTTCACCCGAATGGTTTCAAACTGATGGCGACGGCGCTGGCGCAAGCAGACACACGCGACCTGCTTGCGAACATCGAGGTTCCGACCCTGCTGATCTGGGGGGATGCCGATGCACGGTCACCGATCACCGTCGCTCAACAGTTTCTCGATGCCATAACCGGTGCCCAACTCGCCATCATCTCTGGGGCAGGGCATGTCAGTAACCTCGAACAACCGTCGCAGTTCAATTCGGAGGTGCACAGGTTTTGCCGGTCTCCCCTGAACACCTGAGACTCGCTTCCGCCAATCAGACCTGTTTCGGGTTGTCCGAGGGCTGAAGTGGCGTCCTGGGACGATGTCCGGAGGATCGCTCTGGAACTGCCCGACACGACGGAAGGGGCCTCCTACGGCAATCTTGGCTGGAGTGTCAAGGGCAAGGGCTTCGTTTGGGAGCGACCGCTGCGGACGGCCGACTACAAAGCCCTGGGTGACCTGGCCCCCGACGGCCCGATCCTCGCGGTGCGTGTTCCCGACCTCGGAGTAAAGGAAGCCTTGCTCACCGACGATCCCGAAGTGTTCTTCACCACCCCCCACTTCGACGGCTATCCGGCCGTGCTGGTGCGCCTCGAGGAGATCGCTCTCGACGAGCTGGAAGAGGTCATCGTCGAGGCCTGGCTGGATCGAGCCCCGAAACGGCTCGCCAAGGAGTACTTGGACTCGTGAGATGACGATCACCTTCTCCCGACTCCCCGAGGCTCCGTTCGACGAGGTCTTTCGTCTCATCAACGAACCTCGAAACACCCGCCACATGCCGTTGTTCAGCCCGTTCACCCCTGATGAGGCGAGGGGTTGGATCGCCGGAAAGGACGAGCAATGGGACGAGTACGGATACGGGCCCTGGGCGTTCTACCTCGATGGTGTGTTCGTGGGTTGGGGTGGCTTCCAACACGAGGAAGACGGAGCGGACTTCGGGCTGGTCTTGCTCCCCGAGTTCTGGGGCCACGGTCTCGACATCACCCGGGTGGCCCTGGAAACGGGCTTCACCGAATTCGGGTTCGACGAGGTCTACGCGCTGTTGCCGCTCACCAGAAACGCCGATCGTGCAATGGCCAAAGTCGGTTTCGAGACCCTGGGCGTCATCGACTACGACGGGATCCCGTTTCGCCAGTACCGGCTTGGTCGCGATCAGTGGGAGCGATCAAGTCCCTGAGTGCCCAACCTCCTGGACCAGCCAGCCGTTGCCGTCCGGGTCACTGAACGCTGCGTATGAGCCGTAGTCGGAGCGCTCCGGGTGAAGACCGGGGGTCTGGCCGGCGGCGCCAAAGTGGAAAGGATCGCTGATCTCGATGCCACGACCCTTGAGGTCTTCCAGCGCCGCCTCGAGGTCGTTGACCACCAGATGCATGCCCTGAATCGACCCGGGCACGGCCTGGCTGATCCCCTTCCCGAAGCTGACCGAGCACGCCGAACCGGGTGGGGTCACCTGAATCACCCGAAAGTCCTCGCTTGCCTTGTGGTCGACATCGACGTGGAACCCTGCCCTCTCGTAGAACTCCTTGGCCCGATCCGGGTCCGACACCGGCAGGATCATCAATTCCAGTTTCATGTCCATTGGTTCTCCTCTCTCATCGAAAGTCTCGTGACTGCACGGTTTGCACGCCAATCGCCTGGAAGTCCCGAGCAACGATGTTGGTGACCCCGTCGTGGAACTCGAGCCGGCCCTCGATCACCAGGGCCGGGCTCTTCCGGACAACCTCCCGATGCTTGGCCCACACATCGGGCAACACCACGATGTTCAACAGACCGGTCTCGTCCTCCAGGTTGAGGAAGTAGACGCCCTTGGCGGTGCCCGGCCGCTGCCGGTGGGTGACCACCCCGGCCACCTTGACCCGAGCCCGATGACGCTCCACCTCCAAAGCCTCGGCGGCGGTGAGACATCCCACCATCTGATCCCGGACGAAACTCATCGGATGACGACCCGAGACCCCGGTCGCCCACAGATCGGCCCGGTGCTTCTCCTCGTCACTCATCCCCGGCAACGGAGGGGCAACCACTCCTGGTGAAAGCGCCAGCCGCTCCGGGTCGATCTCGGCCAACGCCCCGGCCGCCCACATCCCCTCCCGACGGCCGAGCCCGATCGACTCCAGCGCACCCGAAACCGCGAGGCCCTCCAGGGCGTCCACCCCGAGGCCGGTGCGAAACGCCAGGTCCTCGGGCGACTCGAACAAGCCGCCCAGGATCCGGGCTGCCTCGATCCGGGTCACCTCGCGCTCCCCCAGATTGCGCACGTAGCGCAGCCCCATCCGCACCCCGACCGGAGGGCGGATCGGATCGTCGGCGGTTCCCCGCCCCCGCCGCCACTTCTCGCCCAGATAGGTCACCACATCGTCGCGATCGGCCTCCACCGACTCGATGGTGCAGTCGTGCCAGGACACGTTCACATCCGGCCCCAGGACCACCACCCCGTGCCGTTGTGAGTCCTGGACCAGGGAGTTCGGGCTGTAGAAGCCCATCGGCTGGGCGTTGAGCAGCCCCGCCAGGTACTCCGCCGGGTAGTGGAAGCGGAGCCAGGCAGACATGTAGACGATGTAGGCAAAGCTGACCGAGTGGCTCTCCGGGAACCCGAACGAGGCAAAGCCCTGCAGCTTCTCCCAGATCTCGTCCGCGGCGGCGTCGACGATCCCGTTGGCCGCCATCCCGGCGAAGAGATCCTCACGGAGCTTTCCCATCGCCTTCTCCGAGCGTTTGTGGGTCATCGCCTGACGGAGGCGGTCTGCCTGACCGCCGTCGAATCCGGCACAGATCCGGGCCAGTTCCATCAATTGCTCCTGAAAGATGGGGACCCCAAGCGTCTTGGCCAGGATCGGCTCGGTGGAAGGGTGGGGATAGCGGACCGGCTCTTCCCCGCTCCGCCGCCGCAGATAAGGGTGGACCGACTGGCCCTGGATCGGACCGGGGCGGATCAGAGCAACCTCGACGGCTAGGTCGTAGAAGGTCTTCGGCTTCATCTTGGGCAGGGTGGCCATCTGCGCCCGGGACTCGATCTGGAACAAGCCGACGGTGTCGGCCCGGGTGATCGAGCGGTAGATCGCCGTCTCCTGGGGGATGACCGCCAGGTCGACATCGATGCCGTGGGTGTCCTCGATCAGGTCGTGGGCGAGATGGAGGGCATTGAGCATCCCCAGGCCGAGCAGGTCGAACTTGACGATCCCCACCGCCGCCGAGTCGTCCTTGTCCCATTGCAGGACGGTCCGCCCCTCCATCCGCCCCCACTCCAGAGGTACCACCTGCCAAAGGGGGCGATCGGCGATGACCATCCCCCCGGAATGGATCCCGAGATGACGGGGGTAGCCGTCGAGCCGCCAGCAGATGTCGTAGATCCTCTCACTGGTCAGACCCTCGGGAAGCGGGGTGTCGAGACGGAGCTGGGCGGGGTCCCTGGTATCCACGTACTTGGACAGCCCATCCACCTGGGCCTGGGTGAAGCCAAAGGTCTTGGCCACGTCCCGGAGCACCGATTTCGCCCGGTAGGTGATGACATTGGCGACCATCGCCGCCCGCTCCCGCCCGTACTGGCGATAGCAGTACTGGATCACCTCCTCGCGCCGGTCGGCCTCGAAGTCGATGTCGATGTCCGGCGGTCTCCCCCGCTCCTCGGAGAGGAAGCGCTCGAAGGGGAGGTGGAGCCGGATCGGGTCGACCCGGGTCAGGCCGAGACAACGGCACACCGCCGAGTCGGCGCCAGAGCCCCGGATCTGGCAGTAGATGTCCTGGGTTCGGGCGAAGTCGATGATGTCCTTGACCACCAGGAAGTACCCGGGGAAGCCGAGCTTCTCGATGATGTCCAACTCGTGCTCCAGCCGGCGTCTCGCCCCGGGGTCGATGCCGTCTTCGGAGCCGGCGTAGACATCCCTCGCTCCCTCCCAGGTGAGATGACGCAAGTAGTCCATCTCGTCCTGGAAATGGCCGGGCATCGGGAAGTCGGGGAGATTGGGGGCGACCAGGCCCAGGTCGAAAGCGAGACGCCGCCCCAGCTCCCCTGCCCGGGCCACCGACCCCGGGTAGCGGGCGAATCGCACCGCCATCTCCCGCGGGGACTTCAGATAGCGCTCGTCGCTGGCAGGTCGGAACCCGTCGGCTAGGGCCAGAGTTCGCCTTCCCCCGATGGCGGCAAGCACCTCTGAGAGATAGGCGTCTTTTCGCTGGTGGTAGTGGACCTGGTTGGTGGCGACAACGGGAAGGGCAAGCTTCTGTGACACCTCCCACATCAGGTCGTTGCGGGGGTCGTCTTCGGGCATGCCGTGATGCCACAACTCGAGATGGAGCCGGGACCCGAACAGCTCCCTCAGCTTCGAGCTCTCCCTGATGGTCGCTCCCAGCTCTCCTCGGGAGGCGGCCTTGGGGACCGCCCCGAAGTGACAACCGGTCAGTGCATGGACGTCGGGGTTGCGAGCAGCCTCCGCCAGGTCGTCCCAGACATAGATCGGGTGATCCTTCTCCCCTCGAAGCTGGGCTCTGGTCACCAGATTGGATAGGGCCCGATACCCATCGGGCGAGCCGGCGAGAAGCACCAGATGATCGGTCTCCGGAAGATCGGTCGGCTTGGTGCCATGGGCCCTGACGCTGCGACCTCTCCGCAAACGGCCCTGGGCACCCTTGGTCCGGGCGTGTCGCTGTTGGTCCCAATACTGGGCCCGGGTCACCGGGTCGGCCGCGCCTCGGGGATCTGTCTCCAGGCCGATCTCCACCCCGTAGATGGCGGGCAACCCGGTCTCTTTGGCCACCTGCCAGAACCGGGAGACCCCGTAGAACCCGTCGTGATCGGTGACGGCCAGTGCCTCATAGCCAAGCTCGATGGCCATTTCCACCAGGTCTTCGGGATGGGAAGCCCCGTCGAGGAACGAGAAGTTGGTGTGACAGTGCAGTTCGGCGTACCCGCTCACCCACCGCATCATATCGAACATATGTTCGACGTGCGCCGCGTCATCACCGCCCGTTTGAAGAGAAGTGCATCCAATCCTTGAGGGTCTTCCAATTGCCACCCCAGCTCCAGCCCATGTCGGCGAAGGCCTCGACCACGACGTCACCATCGGTGATCATTCCGGGCCGGACGTCCTCCCGATCGGTGTAGGTCGAAGCCAACTCCGGCAGCACCAGATCCCCCTTCTGATAGGGGTTGTGGAAAGGGTTGACATCGATGGCCAGCCCGTAGGCGTGCTGGGACCAGGAGTCAGAGCCAACTGCGGGCCGGCACACGAACGAGGTCGTGTCGTTCCAATCGCCGGTTGGTGGGGCGTCGATTTCCTCCTCGGTGATCACCCGCATCTGCTCGATGGGGAATCGGGCCTCGTGCAGCTTGCGAAACACCTCGACCACATCCTCCGCGACGTCCGCGTTGACGATGATCTCTCCCGTGTGGAAGCGACCGTCGAATCCCCAGTGACTGACGGTGACATAGGTCAGCTGGTCGAGCGTGACCGGGCACTCGGGAACCCAGCTGGCGCGGGCGAGCACGTCCGGCGGGATCGGGCCGGTGGTTGAGTGGAACTCCTCGTCCGGGGGTGGGGGCAGGTCGTCGGGAGTCTCCAGGGCGCGGGGGTCGAACTCTGGCGGTGTCGGCTGCACTTCGCCGTAGCCATCCGGGCGGAGCGGGAGGACGCGGGTGCCCATCCAGTCCGGCCTGGCGAACGGGTCGACGGTTGTCGTGGTCGCCGGGATGGTCGTCGTGGTGGACGGGATCGTGGTTGTCGTCGTCGTTGCGATGGTCGGAGCTGTCGTGGAGCTCGAGGGAGGCTCCTCACCAAACAGCGAGCAAGCCGAGAGCAAGATCATGGCCGCGAGCAAGGCCCGTCGCACTCACAAAACCATAAACCAAACCCCGCCCAAAGCTGGTCAGACGCCGAGGCCTACGATCTCATGATGTCCCACATCTCCCAGCCCATCCGCGATCTGCTCGCCACCGGACCTTTGGGTCACGTCGTCACCATCGATCCGGACGGAACTCCACATGTCACCCTCGCCTGGGTAGGCGTGGATGGCGACGAGCTGGTGTGGGCGACCTTCTTCGATCAGTTCAAGATCGACTGTCTCCGCCGTGATCAGCGAATAGCGATCTCATTCCAGGCTCAGGAGCACACCGGCGAAGGGCTCCACCCCTACCTCGTCGTTCAGGGCACGGCTCGTATCGACGAAGGAGGCGCCCTCGAGGTGATGGATCGCCTCGCCGAGGCCTATATCGGTCCCGGGGCGACTTTCCCGATGCGAGACGTCCCTCCGGGCCTGGTGATCCATGTATCAGTTGATCGGATCTACGGTGTCGGGCCTTGGGTCGAAAGCGATTGACCTAGGGCACCGTTCCGACGTTGAGGCGCTCGCCACCGATTCGATTGACGACGACCACCATCCCCGAGGGAGCGACCCCGGCCATTTCCGACGCGAGGTCGCCATCAGGGAGATCGTCGAGATCCTCGACGTAGAGGATGAGATCTTCGCCTTCGAAGTCGGTTCGAACCACGTGGGTGTTGCTGCCCTTCGCCCAAGCCACGGCCACTTCCTTGGCGTGGTCCAGTATGTTCTCTCGCCTCACCGTCTGGATGGTGGTAACGGTTAGCGGCACCAGGATCAGGAAACTGGCCAGCCCTACCAGCACATATGCCCACCGTCGGTTGAACTCGTCAGATGCCTCCCGTGCGTATCCGTAGACAGTGAAGAGAATCGAGCCGGCGACGATCATCGCGAGCATGTTCGACGCAAACAGTTGGAAGGCTCCCCACGCCCCATCGAAGTCGCCGGCTTGGGCGGTGATCCCGACCACGGCGAGGGGCGGCACCAACGAGATCGCAATCGCAACCCCCGGCATGACATCAGAGACGTCCTTCCGGGCCAACCCGTAGGCCCCGACGAACCCGGTCGCGATCGCGGCAACCAGATCGATCAGACCTGGCGAGGTACGACCGCTGATCTGACTGTTTCGAGCTAGAGGCACCACCTCGGGGAGCACCGCCGCCAGCGCCCAACCGATGACGACCACAGCCGCTGCCCCGAGAACGACGGTCACAGCCGAGGCGATGAGGCGCCGCAGATTTGTAATGACGATCCCGAAGGCGGTTCCGATGATGGGGACCCCGAGCGGCGCAACGATCATCGCCCCGATGACTGTTGCCGTGGAGTCGGTGAGCACCCCAGCAGTGGCAATGACCGAAGCCAAAGTCAGCAGGATCGCGAACTTCCACCGTTTGGTGGCTACATCCCCCACGTCCAGAAACAGCTCTTCGCCCAATTCGGCCAGGGTCCGCCGCTGCCCTCTAGCGGTCACCATCCTCGGAGCCCTATCACACCTCGGCCCGACGCATCCGGGGACGCACGATGCGACGCCACACGAACCAGGCGACGCCTACACCGATGACTACCAGGACCAACTTCTGAAAGAGCGCCATCGGCTCCTCTACCTGCTGCCACTGCTCCCCGAGCAGGTAGCCGGCGCCGATGAGCAACACGTTCCAGACGAGACTGCCCAGAAGGGTGTAGATGCTGAAAGGAATGAGGGGCATGCGTCGGAGCCCGGCCGGTATCGAGATCAAGGACCGCATCAACGGGATGCAGCGACATACCAACACCGCCATCGACGCTCGTCGATCGAACCATTCCTCGGACTTGTCCAGATCGTCCTCGTCCAGCCCGAACCACTTGCCGTACCGCACGACAAAGCTGCGCAGCCGGACCGGGCCGATCGCGGCCGCGATCCCATAGAGGGCATACGCCCCCACCATCGACCCGATGGTGGCGGCAATAACCATGCCCGCCACCGAGGCGTCGCCTTCGACGGCGACGAAGCCGGCCAACGGGAGGACCACCTCGGAGGGGATCGGGGGAAACAGGTTCTCCAAGGCGACCAGGGCGGCCACACCCCAATACCCGAGACTCTCCACCACGGATATCACCCATTCGACGAGTCCTTCGAGCACCGGCTCAGAGTACTTCTGCAGTTATCGCCATTCGTGGCCAACCGTCAGATCAGCACGACCACCAGGGCACCGGTGCCGAAGGCGAGTAGCCAGCTCGCCAGCGATCCGACCAGGACGTACTCAGGGTCGATGGTCGCCGGCTTGGCGCTGATTTCCGGATAGCGGAGGATGCTCTTGGCGGCCACCACCAATCCGGCGGCCGCAGCAGCTCCGGCCAGCATCAGAACATAGATCAGCAATCGCTCCAGGATCCCGATCCAACGCCCAGCCTGGTTGTGAGAGGGCGTTGTCTCTTTCCTGGTGAGTCGCAGCACCTGTCTCACTATCCAGTTCGATGGAAGAGTGAGCAACAAGGCACCGATGGCGATGATCGCCGCCTCCTCCCAGTTCATCCCCCACCTCCAAGCGGCAGTGCGCCAATGTCCCTCGCCTCCAACAGGGCCAGGATCCCATGGGCATGGGCCCTCCGGCTGACCGAGCTCTTGTTGATCCCGAGTCGCCTCGCGACCTCGGTCTGGGAGAGCCCCTCGATGAGGCCGAGCGCGATTCGCGTGTCCATTTCGTCGAAACCGGCGAGCAAGGTATCACGGAGCAACAGGTAGGAGTTGAGCACCGGGTCGAGTGGGGAAGCCGATCTGAAGGCAGTGCGAGCCTCCGGCCCACGGCTTTGGGTGGAACGGTCGACGAATTCGATGGCTTCGCGGGCCCGCCACCAGCATGGCCCGTCCTGGCCGAACGGAGATCTTGCCGGGTCATCGACCAGCAACTCGCCCCAACCGATGCCGATCCGGAGCGGGGTGAGCCCGATGCTTCGGAGATGGAGTTGGGCCGAGGCCTCGACAGCTTGGGCGGGGCTGTCGAATCGGGCCTGGAACTCGTCACCGATCGTGAACGTGGGGTCGCCACCCACCACCCGGTTGACTTCGGAGAGGATCTTCTCCATTTGACGTTGCAGATCGATCCGATCCGGAGCTTGTCGGGAACCGACCATGTCACCGATCAGTGCGGCCACGAAGGGAGAGGATTGCTGCATGGATGCAACTCTAGTCAAGTTGCTTGTTATTGACAACTCTGTTGCCTCAGCAAGCCAACAACAGGCCAGTTGCGGCCATCAGGCAACTAGACAGCAAGCACGGTCCCTACAGCCAACTCCCCCTCACGATAAGTGATGACCTCGGCGCGGGCTGCGGCTTTGAGATCGGATTCGGCCTGACGCGTCCAATCAAGCACCTCCGGTGGGGCGGTGATGGTCACCGATTCGACCTCAGACGCCATCGAAGCCCTCGCCTCCGACTTTGCCTTGCGTACTGACGCGATCACCAAACCAGTCATCTCGAGGACACCCGGTTCCCCGCCAAAGTCCAATTCGTCGGCCTTTGGCCATTCTTCGAGATGCACCGACCCTTCCCGCCACCACGACCAGACCTCCTCGGTCACGAACGGGAGGAATGGGGCGAACAAGCGGAGATAGACGCCGAGGGCGACCTGCAGGGCGGCGTGGGCCGAGGCCCCGGCCGCTCCCCCGTCGTAGGCCCTGCCCTTCACCAACTCCAGGTAATCATCGGTCCAATCCCAAAAGGACTTCTCGGTGAGCTCGAGGGCCCGGGCATAGTCGAAGCGTTCGAAGGCGGTGGTGGCCTCTTCCACCACGAGCGCCAGAGTGGCCAACATCGACCGGTCCAACGGCTCGGTGACGGCGCCAGGGTCGACATCGTCGGCGAACCCGAGCACGAAACGGGCAGCATTGAGGATCTTCAACGCCAACCGGCGCCCGATCTTCATCACCCCGACATCGACCGCGGTATCGGTGCCAGGGCGGCCATTGCAGGCCCAATAGCGAATGGCCTCCGCCCCGTGCTCCTCGATCAACGGGACCGGGGTGACCACGTTGCCCTCTCGATTTCGACATCTTCTTGCGGTCGGCGTCGAGGATCCAGCCATTGATCGCAGCGTGGGACCAGGGCAAGAACCCGTGCTCGTAGTGGGAACGGAGCACCGTCGAGAAAAGCCAGGTGCGGATGATCTCGGGGCCCTGGGGCCGCAGGTCCATGGGAAAGACCCGACCGAAGAGATCCGGGTCGTCGTCCCAGCGCCCGGCGATTTGCGGGGTCAACGACGAAGTTGCCCAGGTGTCCATGACATCGGGGTCTCCTGCGAAGCCACCCGGGACGCCGCGTCGCGACTCGTCATACCCGGGAGGGGCATCAGTCGTCGGATCGACCGGCAGGTCAGCCAGGTCGGGAAGGATCGGGTGCTCGAAGTCGAGCTCGCCGTCACTGTCGATCGGATACCACACCGGGACCGACACCCCGAAGAACCTCTGTCTCGAGATCAGCCAGTCACCGTTGAGCCCTTCCACCCAGTGCTTGAAGCGGACTCCCATGAAGTCGGGAACCCAATCCAGCTCGTCGCCCCTGCCCAAGAGCGCCTGGCGCAGTTCGTCATCCCGTCCCCCGTTGCGGATGTACCACTGGCGGCTGGAGATGATCTCCAGAGGCCGGTCGCCCTTCTCGAAGAACTTCACCGGGTGGGTGACCGGCCGGGGCTCGCCGTCGAGATCCCCGGCCTCGGCCAACAACTCCGCCATCTTGCGCTGGGCCTGGTTGGGGTAGAGCCCACCGATCTGGGCGTAGACGGCACGTCCCTCATCAGATTCGATCCATTCCGGGATGTCGTCCTGGAGCCGCCCGCTCTGTTGGATCACCGACCTCGTCGGCAGGTCGAGCTCCCGCCACCAGGTCACATCAGTGGTGTCGCCCCAGGTGCAGATCATGGCGATCCCCGACCCCTTTTCGGGATCGGCCAGCTCATGGGCCACGACCGGCAGTTCGACCCCAAAGAGCGGCGAGGTCACCGACTTGCCAAACAGTTCCACATATCGCGCATCGTCGGGATGAGCCACCAGCGCCACACAGGCACAGACCAGCTCGGGCCGGGTGGTCTCGATGTAGAGCGGGCTCCCATCCGATCGACGGAATGCGATCCGGTGGTAGGCACCGGGCCGCTCCCGATCCTCCAACTCGGCCTGGGCAACGGCCGACTTGAAATCGACGTCCCAGAGGACCGGCGCCTCCTGGGAGTAGGCCTCTCCACGCTCGAGATTGCGAAGGAAGGCCTTCTGACTGGTCCGTTGCGAGGTCTCGTCGATGGTGGCATAGCTCTGGGCCCAGTCGACAGACAGGCCCAGAGTCCGCCACAGGTCCTCGAACACCTTTTCATCCTCGGCGGTGAGTCCGTGGCACAGGTCGATGAAGTTGCGGCGGCTTATCGAGATCGGCGGGTCGGGCGGCTCGCCCGGAGGGGTGAAATCGGGGTCATAGTGAAGGGTCGGGTCACATCTGACCCCGTAGTAGTTCTGAACCCGGCGCTCGGTGGGGAGGCCGTTGTCGTCCCAACCCATCGGATAGAAGACCTCCATCCCCTTCATCCGCTGGTACCGGGCGATGGCGTCGGTTTGGACGTATCCGAACACCGACCCCATATGCAACGAGCCGGAGACGGTTGGGGGCGGGGTGTCGATGGAGAAGATCTCGCCGCGGGTCTTGGAGCGGTCGAATCGATAGGTGTCATCGACCCTCCACCGGTCCATCCACTTCGCTTCGAGTCCTTCGAGAGCAGGTTTTTCGGGGACGGATCGGGTCATTGGACGGTAAAGGGTAACGGTCAACAGGGATCAGGCCGTAACGCTCTCGGAACGACCTTGGCCTAGTTTTTGACTGTGGACCAGTCCATTGCCAGGCGCATTGCGATCGGCGTCGCCGTCGTCATCGCCTTGATCTACGTCGCCACGCTGGTCGTGTACACCAGGATCGAGTCATGGGAGTTGGCCGACCTGGGAGACACCGTCGGCTTCAGCGTCTGGATAATTGCGTTCACCGTGGTGGGCGTGATCATCGCCTTTCATCGGCCGGGCAACCCGGTGGCATGGATCTGCCTGGGCTTCGAGCGCGGCGTGGTCGATCTGGATCCTTCTCGACGGCCTTCTCGTTTACGAGTCGGTGAACCCCGGGACTCTGGCCAGACCCGACCTGATTGCCGCCCTGGCCTACCCACTTTGGGTGCCCGGTGTCGGCCTCATCGGATTTCTTCTCTTGCTGTTCCCCGACGGACATCTCCCCTCGCCCCGCTGGCGGCCGGTCGCCTGGCTGCTCGGTGGCACCATCGCCATCCTCGGTCTCACCGAGCTCTTCCTCCCGGGGGTGTTCCTGGACTGGGAATATGTGAACCCGCTTGGCATCGAGGCGTTGGAGCCGTTCCGTGAGGGTGCACCTGGCGTCACACTGGTGCTGATCCTCGTCTTGTGCATACTGGCTTCGGCCGTCTCCGTGGTGGTTCGCTACCGCCGGGCGGTCGGGATCGAGCGTCTGCAGCTGAAATGGATGATGGCAGCCGGACTGGTGGCTGCCATCGCCTATGCGCTCCTCTTCTTCTGGGATGGGTTCTACATCCAACTTGTCTGGACGGTGATCCCGGTTGCCATCGGCCTCTCCATGCACCGGCACCGGCTATATGACATAGATCGTCTCATCAGTCGCACCGTGGCCTACACCCTGGTCGTGGGGCTCCTCGCCATCGTCTACGCCGGCAGCGTCTTCTTGTTGCGCGAGCGCCTGCCCGGTCAGGGAAACATCGCGGTTGCCGCTTCGACCCTGGCGGTGGCGGCCCTGTTCAACCCGCTGCGGCGTCGGGTGCCAGGCGCGGGTGGACCGTCGATTCAATCGGACCCGCCACGACGCCTGGAAGGTCGCCGAGACTTACACCCGAGGCCTCAGCGACCAGATCGACCCCGACCGAATCGTCAATGGATGGATCGGGGTCATCTCCGAAACCGTCCAACCGGCAACGGTTGCGGTTTGGGTGCGCTCGGAGGTGTGACCGGGCCCGCTATTGCCTTCCTCGGACCTGCATGGTTAGGCTCCTGCCCAACATGAACCGGCTTCTCGCCCACGCTCACGGTCATCACCACCCCTCGAGGGCCGGCTGACCACGGGCGCATAGCGAAAGCAACAAAGCGACCACCACGCCGACCCCAGCGGTCGGCGTTTCTCGTTTTCGGGCAACCCACCGCAGACCCGGCGGGAAAGAGCCCGAATGCCTTCACTCGAAAATGGACTGACCACCCACCTCGCGGTCCCCAAGGGCCGGATCGAGGCCGGTGTCACCAATCTGCTTGCCGCTGCCGGAATGGAGCTCCGGGCAGGGCCCCGCGGTTATCGCCCCGTGCTCTCTGTGCCCGGCTACGAGGTGAAGATGCTGAAACCGCAGAACATCGTCGAGATGCTGGCCGCCGGCTCCCGTGACGTTGGTTTCGCCGGCGCCGACTGGGTTGCGGAGAAGGCGGCCAACCTCATCGAACTACTCGACACCGGTCTCGATCCGGTGCGGATGGTGGCGGCGGCGCCCGAGTCGGTTCTTGCCGACGGCTCCCTCCCCACGCGGCACCTGGTGGTCGCGAGTGAGTACGAGCGTCTCACCCGTGACTGGATCCGGCGCCAGGGCCTCGACGCGACCTTCGTCCACTCCTATGGCGCGACCGAGGTCTTCCCTCCCGAGGACGCCGACGTGATCGTGGACATCAGCGCCACCGGTGAGACCCTGGCGGCCAACGGCCTGGTCGTCGTCGACGAACTGCTTCGCTCCTCGACCCGTCTCTATGCGAGCCCGCAGGCATTCGACTCACCGGAGAAGAAGACGACCATCGATGGGCTGGTCCTCAGCCTCAGGTCGGTGATCGAGGCCCGTGACCGGGCAATGGTCGAGCTCAATGTCTCCCGGGACGATCTCGACTCGGTGATCGCCATCCTGCCTTCGATGCGAGAGCCGACCATCGCAACCCTCCATGGCGGAGACGGCCTCGCGGTGAAGGCGGCGGTGCCCCGCTCCGAGCTTCCGACCTTGATCCCGCTGCTCAAGGCGCGGGGAGCCACAGACATCGCAGTGTCTCGCCTGGAGCAGATCGTCCCATGAGCCAGCCCCCCAGCTACCTGCCCCAGCAGTTCGCCGTGCCCATCGATCTCGACCTGTCCAAGAACGAGGGAAGCACCGACGCGTCGGAGCTTCTCGCCTCCCTCGCAAATCCGGGCCGGGTGGTGAGCCGCTACCCGGACACCGCAGATCTGAGACGGGCGCTCGCCGGTCTCCATGGCTTGCCCGAAGAATCGGTTCTGGTCACCGCGGGCGGCGACGACGCTCTGTTCCGCTGCTTCCTGGCGCGGGTGGGCCCGGGGCGACAGGTGATTTCCACCACGCCCACCTTCGAGATGATCTCCCGCTACAGCGAGCAGCGCGGCGCCGAGTTGATCGAAACCGCCTGGTGGACGGGCTCGTTGCCAACGGAGGAGCTCGTCGCTTCGATCACCGACCGGACCGACGCGGTGTTCATCGTCTCCCCAAACAACCCCACGGGGTCGGTCGCCACCGGCGCCGACCTCGAGCGGATCGCAGCCAGGACGCCGCTGTTGGTACTCGACGCCGCCTACACCGAGTTCGCCGCGGAGGATCTGACCCGCGTGGCGCTCGACCTCGGCAACGCGGTTGTCATACGAACCATGTCCAAGGCCTACGGGCTGGCGGGGCTCAGGGTTGGCTACCTCCTCGGGCCGCCCGAACTGGTGGCCGAGATCGGCGCCCACGGGAATCCTTATCCAGTGGCGTCCATCTCCTCCACTCTGGCCACGACACGCTTGGGTCGTCCGGCCTCCGAGCTCGACGGACTTCGTGGCGGAGATCAAGCGGGAGCGGGTCGAACTCACGTCGGTGCTCAGCGACCTCGGCACCAAGCCCTTGCCGTCTGAGGCCAACTTCGTTCTCACCGAGTGCCGGGACCCTTCATGGCTGATCTCGGCGGCCGCCGCCATGGGGGTCGGGCTTCGCCAGTTCCCCGATCGGCCTGGCCTGAGCGAAATGGTGCGGATCACCCTCCCCGGGAATCGACCCGATTTCCAACGGCTGGTCGAAACCCTGGAGGCAGCGCTGGCGCCCGAGGCCATCGTCTTCGACCTGGACGGGGTTCTGGCCGATGTCAGCCGGTCACAAAGCGCCGCCATCATCGAGACCGGGCGCAGCTTCGGCGTCGAGATCGACGTCGGTGACATCGAGCGGGCCAAGGCCAACGGGAACAGCAACGACGACTGGCTCCTCACCCAAAGTCTCTGTCGCGAGAAGGGAATGGAGGTCGCCCTCGACGTGGTGACCGATCGCTATGAAAGCCTCTATCAGGGCTCAAACGGCACGACTGGTCTCAAGACCCACGAGTCCCCGATCGTCGACGGTGCGACCTGGTCGCGATGGGCCTCCACCCGTCCCCTGGCGGTGGTCACCGGCAGGCCCCGAGCAGATGCCGAGGAATTCCTCGATCGCTTCGACCTGTCCCGGCAGGTGTCGGCGCTGGTGACCCGGGACGATGCACCGCTGAAGCCCGACCCGGCGCCGGTCGGCCTGGCTCTGCAAATTCTCGGTGTCCGGCGAGCCTGGATGCTTGGCGACACACCCGACGACCTCACCGCCGCCCGAGGGGCCGGTGTGATCCCGATCGGCGTCATCGCCCCCGGCGACGACCCCGAGCGGTCCCGCCTCAGCTTGAGGAATGCGGCCCGCATCCTCGATAACACCAACCAACTGGAGGCACTTCTGCCATGACACGAAACTCAGAGATCACCCGAGCGACATCGGAGACCAATGTCGAGTGCCGATTGGAACTGGACGGGCGCGGCACCTCGGACGTCAAGACCGGACTCGGCTTCCTCGACCACATGCTGACGGCACTGGCCAAGCACGGCCGCATCGACCTGACCTTGCTCGCGACCGGCGACACCCACGTCGACGACCACCACACGGTCGAGGATTGCGCCATGGTGCTCGGGCGAGCACTCAACGAGGCTCTCGGCGACCGGGCCGGGATCACCCGCTTCGGATATTCCTATGCCCCTCTCGACGAGTCCCTGTCGAGGGCGGTGGTGGACCTTTCAGGGCGACCCTGGCCGGAGATCAACCTGTCGTTGGCTCGCGACACCATCGGCGATGTCGCTTCCGAGAACCTCACCCACTTCTTCCGAACTCTTGCAATCGAAGCCCGGATGGCACTTCACGTCGATGTGATCCGCGGTGACAACGACCACCACAAGGCCGAGTCCGCCTTCAAGGCGGTGGCCCTGGCCCTACGCGAGGCAGTCGCCGTCACCGGTGACGTGGTCCCGAGCACCAAGGGGTCTTTGACTTGAGACAGGTGGTGATCGTCCCCACGGGAACGGCGAACACGGCGTCGGTGATCGCGGCTTTCCAAAGACTCGACGTCGATCCGGTACTCGCCGCCGACCCGCAGATGGTCGACGAAGCCGATCGGGTGGTCCTCCCCGGAGTCGGCGCCTTTGGCCCCGCCATCGACCGCATCGACCAACTCGGTATGAGGGAGGCGTTGACCACCCGCATCGGACGAGGCCAGCCGACTTTGGCGATCTGCCTCGGGATGCAACTTCTCTGCGGCACCAGTGATGAGAGCCCCGATTCGGTTGGCCTCGGCGTCGTCCAACAGTCAGTGACCCGGTTCAGCGGGGAGGTCAGGGTCCCCCAACTCGGTTGGAACAGGGTGGAGCCTGACGGTTCGGACTGGCTGGAATCGGGTTGGGCCTACTTCGCCAACTCCTACATGGTCCCCCGGCTCCCGGAGGGGTGGGCCGGGGCGACCACCGAATATGGGGGGAGCTTCGTGTCTGCCATGGAGCGAGGCTCGGTGTTGGCCTGCCAGTTCCATCCCGAGCTCTCGGGCGCATGGGGCTCGAACCTCTTGCGTCGCTGGGTCTGGAGGGATGTCTGATGCTGGCGGCCAGGGTGATCCCCTGTCTCGACATCAAGGACGGCCGGGTGGTCAAAGGCGTTCGCTTTCAAGAGCTCCGGGATGCGGGCGACCCCGTGGAGAACGCAGCCGCCTATGAGGCGCAAGGGGCGGACGAGATCGTCCTTCTCGATGTCTCCGCCACACCTGAAGGTCGGGGCCACGCAGTCAACACGGTGCGTGCCGTTCGATCGGTCCTGTCCATCCCACTGACGGTTGGAGGAGGGGTCCGGCGGGAGTCCGACGCCGGGCGCCTCCTGAATGCGGGAGCGGACAAGGTCGGGGTGAACACGGCAGCAGTCGAACGCCCGGACCTGATAGCCGACATCGCCTCACGTTTCGGATCACAGTGCACGGTCCTGGCGGTGGACGCCGCTCGCAATGCGACAGGCTGGGAGGTAGTGGTACGGAGCGGCAATGAGCGGACCGGCCTCGATGTCATCGAGTGGTGCCGCAAAGCGACCGCACTCGGAGCCGGAGAGATCCTGCTCACCAGCTGGGACCGCGACGGGACCAGAGATGGCTACGACGTCGACCTGGTGGCCGCGGTGGCGGGAGCGGTCTCGGTGCCGGTGATCGCCTCAGGAGGAGCCGCGCGATCCGAGCATATGGTGGCGGCCCTTCGGGCCGGGGCCTCGGCGGCCCTGGTGGCGTCGATCCTCCACGACGGCGACACGACTGTCGGCGATCTCAAAGCCGGGTTGAGCCGAGCCGGGATCACGGTGCGGCGATGATCATCCCTTCGATCGACATCGCGCAGGGCCAGGCCGTCCAGCTCGTTGAAGGCGAGGCGGTTGCCATCGAGGCCGGCGACCCTTTTCCACTCATGGACCGTTTCTCGCTGGCCGGCGAGGTCGCCCTTATCGACATCGATGCCGCCCGGGGCGAGGGAGACAATCGGCAGCTGATTGCGCAACTTTCCCGTCGGGGCCAGGTGCGGGTCGGTGGCGGCATCCGCGACCTGGAAACCGCGATGTGGTGGCTCGACCAGGGTGTAGCCAAGATCATCATCGGGACCGCGGCCTCACGAGAGTTTCTCCTTTCACTCCCCCGGGAGCGGGTGATCGTCGCCCTCGACTCGAGGGACAGCCAGGTTCTCAGCCATGGTTGGCGCCGGTCGACGGGTCGGGAGCTGCTCGAACGGATGAGCGAGTTGAACCCTTTCTGTGACGGGTTCCTGGTCACTTTCGTCGAGCGGGAGGGCCGCCTCGGCGGCACCGATCTCGATCGCGCTCGACAGGTCATCGACGCCGCCGGGGATGCTGGGGTGACCATCGCCGGCGGGATCGCCACGGTCGAGGAGATTGCCGAGCTGGATCGACTCGGCGCCGACGCCCAGGTCGGGATGGCTCTCTACACCGGGGAAATCTCGCTGGCGGATGCGATCACGGCTCCCCTCGTCTCGGACCGGGCAGATGGGCTGTGGCCCACGGTGGTCGTCGACGAGGCCGGAGTCGCCCTCGGGCTGGCATGGTCGAGCGATGAGAGCGTCCAGCAGGCGATCGAGTCCCGGCGCGGGATCTACCAGAGCCGCACGCGGGGCCTCTGGGTCAAGGGGAGACCTCGGGAGCGGTGCAGGAGCTGATTGGCATCGCCGCCGATTGTGACCGCGACACGCTCCGCTTCACGGTCCGCCAGCACGGCCCGGGCTTCTGTCACACCGGCGAGCGGACCTGTTGGGGCGCCGACCACGGTCTGGGCCGTCTACAGAGGCGCATTCTCGGTATCGGCGACGATCCCGCCTCGAATACCCGAAAGCTGCTGCAGGACCCGGCCTTGATGGCAGCCAAGATCCGCGAAGAGGCGGCGGAACTGGCCGGTGCGGAAGATCGCACCCAGGTCGTCGCCGAGGCGGCGGACCTTCTCTACTTCCTGATGGTCAAGGCCGCGGCCGCAGGGGTGGGCCTGGATGAGATCGAGGCCGAGCTCGACCATCGGGCGCGACGGGTCACCCGCCGCCCGATGGTTGCCAAGGACACCCAATGAGCTACCTGCGCCGAGCCGATCCAAATGCCGCCATGGTCTCGCGGCGACCGGTGGCCATGGAGACCATCTCGGAAGCGGCACTCGTCGTGGAAGATGTCCGGCTTCGCGGCGAGGAGGCCCTGCGCGAGCATGCCGAGCGACTGGGCGATATCGGGCCCGGAGAGCCGATGGTTCTCGAGCGAGGTCAGCTCGAGACGGCCTTGGAGGCCGTGGGTGACGAAGCCAAGGGGGTCTTGGAGCGCGTTGCCCAACGAATCCGTGCCTTCGCCGAGTCCCAAAGGCAGACGGTGCTCGATCTTGACGTCGAGGTGACCGGCGGGAAGGCCGGGCACAACTGGATCCCCGTGGCCTCGGTTGGTGCCTACGCCCCTGGCGGCCGATACCCACTTCCCTCGTCGGTGCTGATGACTGTGGTACCGGCTCGGGTGGCCGGTGTGGATTCGGTTTGGCTCGCCTCTCCCCGGCCGACGCAGGTCACCTTGGCGGCGGCGGCGATCGCCGGCGCCGATGGGCTGCTGGCTGTGGGGGGAGCGCAAGCCATCGCCGCCCTTGCCTTCGGCACCGTCACTCCCCCGTGCGACTTGGTGGTCGGGCCAGGCAATCGGTGGGTAACCGCGGCCAAGAAATACCTGTTCGGGGAGATCGGAATCGACGGGCTGGCGGGGCCGAGCGAGATTCTCGTCATCGCCGACGACACGGCCGACCCTGAATTGGTTGGAGCCGACCTCCTGGCACAGGCGGAGCATGACGATGACGCGGTGCCGATGCTGGTCACCACCAGCCAGAACCTGGCCGACCGCGGTCGACGAAGCGATCGGGCGGCAGTTGTCCGACCTTCCCACTTCCGAGACGGCATCGCCGCGCCCTGGAGAACGGGTTTTGCCTGATTGTCGGGTCACTCGAACAGGCGAGCTCCGTTTCGAATCGCTTGGCACCCGAGCATCTGGCACTTCATGTCGACGACCCCGGATCTCTCCTCGCTCGGCTCCGCTCGTATGGCTCGGTCTTCGTCGGCAGCGGAACGGCGGAAGCCTTCGCCGACTATGGCGTAGGCCCCAACCACGTATTGCCAACGGGTGGTGGCGCCCGATATCAATCGGGCCTGTCGGTGCTCACCTATCTCCGGTCACCGACCTGGACCGCCCTCGACGACCCGACCCTGCTGATCGAGGACACGGTCCTCCTGGCGCGCCTCGAGGGACTGGAGGCGCATGCCCGTGCCGCCCAATTCAGGGCTGGAGGTTGATCAGCTGCGCCAACCATCGAGCAAGGCGTCGACCAGCTTCTCTTCCCATCGCTCGTCGACCCCTCGTATCGGGGTCATCATCTTCCGAAGAAGTGTCGGCCCGCTGATCATGTCCACCGCAAGTTGCACATCGAGATCCCGACGCAGCGAGCCGTTTTCGATCGCCCGACTAATCACCTGGGCGATCATCCGCCGCCTGGGCAGGATCACCGCTTCGGCGTAGTGCTTTCCCACCTCGGTGCCTGCCGCCACCTCGCCGATGAGCCAGGGAAAGATGCTTCCGCCCTTCATCTCGGACATAAAGGTGCGCATACGCACCAGGAGCGTGACGAGATCGGTCCGTATGTCGTCGGTCTCCGGAACTTCCACTGAGGCCACCAAACCGGCCACGGCGTCGATGAGCAGGTCCTCTCGCGAATCCCAACGCCTGTAGATCGTCGCCTTGCCCACCCCGGCCCGGGCGGCCACACCGTCCATGCTGACGGCTTGGAGGCCGACCTCGTCCAGCATCTCGAGGGCCGCCTGGATGATGGCGGCGTCTACCGATGCGTTCCGGGGTCGGCCGGGCTTGCGATCAGTGGATGTCATCGGCTGGCACTGCCCCGGCTTCGGCCACTTCCAACGCACGGGCCGGCAGGAACAAGTACGTGATCACCGCTCCGAGAAGCACCACTCCGGCCGCTACCCAAACCGCGATCTCCATCCCGCCGATGAATGCCGCCGACGCAGCATCGACGAGTTGGGCTCCGGCTTCGCCGATCTGGGAAGCCACCGCCACCGCCCCACCGATCGAATCTCCAGCGATCTGCGCCGCCTCGGCTGGCAGGTTGGCCACGACCGGCGCCATCGCGTTGCCGAAGGACGAGGCGAGGATGCTGCCCAAGACGGCGACGCCTAGTGCCCCACCGATCTGACGCGTGGTGTCGTTCATCGCCGAGCCCACACCGGCCTTGGCGAGGGGCAGCGAGCCCATGATCGACTCGGTGGCCGGTGCCATCGCCGTCCCCATGCCGATGCCCAGAATCGCCAGTGCGATGGCCACTCTCCCGTAACCGGTGTCGACGGTGATCGTTGCCAGGATCGACATCGCCACCGCAACGATCGTCAGTCCGGTGGTGACGACTCGCTTGGTACCGAACCTCTCGGCGAACCGCGCCGACAGCGGCGCGGCAATGATCATCGTGGCCACCGGCATCACCCGGAAGCCGGCCTCCAACGGTGAGAACCCAAGGACGAACTGGAGGTATTGGGTGTTGA
>CAVRWT010000019.1:0-33414 GCA_963724825.1 uncultured Acidobacteriota bacterium | reverse complement strand
CCGATGGCGATCGTGATCATCACTACCTTCGACCTCGACGAGTACGTCCATGGCGCGCTGAAGGCGGGGGCCCGCGGCTTTCTACTCAAGGACGCCGGGCCCGAACTGCTGGTCCAGGCGGTGCATGCCGCCGCCAATGGCGACGCCCTCATCGCCCCCAGTGTCACCGCCCGGCTTCTGCAGACCTTCGCCCGCACCAGCGGGCAATCGGCGCCCCGCCAGCCGGCATCGCCCCTCACCGAGAGAGAAGAGGAAGTGCTGCTGACGGTGGCTCGAGGGCTGACCAACACCGAGATCGCCGAGGAGCTCCACATCAGCCTGAGCACGGTCAAGGCCCATCTGTCGAGCCTGATGACCAAGCTCGATGCCCGCAACCGGGTCGAATTGGCGATGTGGGCCTACGAGACCAACCGGATCTGAGCTCTGGATCGGTCGGGTATGAGCCTGTAGCCAGCTGGGTCAGGCTGACGAAGCGTCGCCCGCACCAGGGGTCGCCACCCAATCCCCCTCCAGCGCCAGACCGGCTCCCTCCCAGTCGGTCAGCCCGCCTGAGTAGCGCCTCACGTTGTCGAAGCCGGCGTCGACCAGTGCCACATAGAGGGCGAGACTGGAATGACACTCCGGGCTGGTGCAGTAGACGACGACCTCGTCATCAGGCGACAGCGACGAGAACAGCTCCTCGTCGGTGTTGAAGTGCTCCGAGCCGGGGATGTGCTTGGCCCGAAACGCCCACTCGTTGAGCGCCATCACCAGACGGAACCGGTCGCCTCGAGCCAGCTTCGCCGACAGCTCGTCGCGGTCGATGGTCTTGACCTGGTCTGGCGGGATCTGCGCTGTCATTCGCCCCTCATGATGCCACCCCGCTCGACGGCTCCTACCACCCCAGCCACCGGTATCGTGGCCAAGCTGTGAGCGACGCGGAGACAATGGCAAGCCAGGGCACCTTCACGATCCTGTTCACGGATCTGGAAGGCTCCACCGACCTCCGGGTCAGGGTCGGTGACACCGTCGCCAACGAGATCATCCGCCTCCACGACGACCTGGTCCGCTCCCGGTTGGAGATCGCCGGTGCGGTGGAGACCAAATCCCTCGGAGACGGGTTCATGGCCCTGTTCACCTCGGCCAACCAGGCGATCGGCACCGCAGTCGCCATCCAGCGGGCGATCGAGGAGCACAACCAGGCCAACCCCGACATGACCCTCTCGGTGCGGATGGGTCTCAACGCAGGCGACGTCACCCAGTCCGCCGGCGACGCCCACGGCACCGCGGTCCACGCCGCCTCCCGGGTCGCCGACAAGGCCCAGGGGGGCCAGATCCTGGTCTCCCAGGTGGTCCAGGACCTCGCCGGAACCCTGGGCGACACCCGGATCGTCGATCGGGGCCTGTTCTGGTTGAAAGGCTTTCCCGACCGCTGGCGGCTGTTCGAGGTCCTGTGGCGGGACAAGGGCGACACCGAGCGGGTGACCCGCGAGACCCGGGCCGCCTCCGCCGCCTCATTCGACACCAACGCCTCCCGGGCCCAGGGCCCGGTGGTGGGCCGGGCCAAGGAGCTGGAAGTGGTCACCCAACAACTGCTGGCGACCCCGGCCACCGGGCTTCGAGCCGTGGTCCTCGAAGGCGAGGCCGGGATCGGGAAGACCCGCATGTTGGACGCCACCGCCGAACTGGCGGCGCGAGCAGGAGCAGCCCTTCTGGGTCCTCGAGGTGAGCGCCGACGAAGAACTGCGGGGCCCTTTCCTCCTCTTCCGCTCCCTGCTCACCTCGCCGCAGATGACCGCCGTCGCCCGAGAGGCCAGAGCCGGAGAGCAGCTCGACGCGGCGCAGGAGGCGATCTCGGGACGCAGCCAGCGCATGGAAGGCCTCTCCCCCCAGGAGCAGATGCTGCGCACCTTCGACGAGGTGGCCAGCGTCATCCTCGCCCTCACCCGGGAGCGGCCGCTGCTCCTGATGCTCGACGACCTGCAATGGGCCGACGACGACAGCATCCAGCTGGTCCGCTACCTGGTGCGGACCATGGGATCGGCCCCCCTCTTCCTCCTCTTCAGCCTCCGCCCCTACTCCGACTCCTCCACCGGTGGGGCCTCCAAGCTGATCGCCGACCTCGACCGGATGCGGGTGACCCAGGTGCTCCGCCTGCAACGGCTGACCGAGCGTCAGAGCGGCGAGCTGTTGGAGAACCTGTTCGGCGCCCCCGCCGACGAGTCGACGGTGAACAGCCTCCACTCCCGCTCCGAAGGGGTCCCCTTCTTCCTCGAGGAGCTGACCCGGGCCTACCGCGAGGCCGAAGCCCTGCAGCTGATCGACGGCACCTGGACCCTGACCAAGCTGAGCGGGCCCACCGTCCCCTCCTCGATCCAGACCCTGGTCGAGCGGAGACTGGCCCAGCTCTCCGAGGACTGCAGATCACGACTCGCCGACGCCGGGGTTCTCGGCCGACGATTCCGCCTCGCCGACCTGGCCCGGGTCCTGACCCGGATCGAAGGAGGAGCAGCCCAATCCGAGCTCCAGGCGGGCGAAGACCTGCGCAACGCGGTCGACCTCGGTCTGATCGTGGCCGAGCGGCCCGGCACCGGATACGACTACTCCTTCACCCACGATCAGATCCGGGCCTCGCTCCTCGCCTCGCTCCCCCGACAGCGCAAGCGGGACATCCACCAGGCGATCGCCGAGTACCTGGCGGCTGAAGGCGGAGACGAGAGCCTGTCCATGCTCGCCCACCACGCCCTCGAGGCCGGAGATCAGGCGCTGGCCATCGACAGCGGGATCCGGGCGGCACAGATCGCCATCGCCATGTCGGCGCCCGAAGAGGCGATCCGTCTCATCGATGCCACCCTCCCCGCCGCCTCCGAGCCCGAGAAGCGAATCGACATGCTCCGGATCAAGGACGACGCCCTCGCCGTCCTCGACCGAGGGGTGGAGCGGATGGCCAATCTCGCCGAGATGACCGCCCTCAGCGGGGCGGTCGCCTCGCCCGCCGTCGACGCCGAGGTGAAGCTGCGACGGGCCTCCGCAGCAAGGGCCAGCGAGGACTACGAGCTCGCCGCCGAGCTGGCACAGGCGGTCTGTACCACCGCAGAGGCCTCCGGTGACCGAAGCCTGGAGCTGGCGGCGTGTCTCGAATTGGGGCAGGCGATCACCCGGTCCCCGATCGGCGAGGGCTACATCACCACGTTGGAGGTGGACATCGATGGCAGCCCGAGGAGGCCTACCGAGCGAGCGCTGGGGATCGCCCGGGACATCGGCGCCCGGTCCGAGGAGGCCGACGCCTTGCGCGAGCTGGCGATGATCGAGGCCGGGAGAGATGAAGCACGTGGCGATCGGTCTCGAAGAGAGCGGAACCTCCAAGCTGGAGATCGTGATGCAGGCCCCGGAGCTGTTCGCCGAGGCCAAAGATCTGGCCGAGCAGGCGTTGCGCATCTATGAGGAGATCGGGGACCAGCGGGGCTCGATGTCGGCGCTGATCACCCTGGCTTACTCCCACATCGCCGACCCCACCGCCCAGGGGATGGCGGGCCGCATCGAGCACGTCAGGACCCTCCATCACAACCGAAAGGGTGACGTGACCGAAAGCCAGTCGGCCATCGACAGCGCCCGGGGCCTTTTCGCCGTGGCCACCTTCGCCCGGCTCAACGTCCAGCCCGGGCTCGCCCTGCTCCGAGGGCGTGAGGCATTCGAGGCGGCGCGGGCCATCGGCGACCGCTGGCTGGAAGCGCTGTCCGCCGGTGGGGTCGCGATGACCTGCCTCCAGGTCGGAGGTGGCGACGAGTGCGCCGCCTGGCTCGACCGGGCGGCGTCCGCCGCGATGGCGGTTGCCTCGACCCCCATGGCGCGACGCCTCGAGATGTGGCGCGGGGCTCACGCTGCGGCGCTCGACGACCCGGAGGCGATGACCCGTCATTACCGGCGCGCCGCCGACCTCGCCGGTCAGAACAGCCCCGGGGAGCGATGCGAGGCCATGGCGGCCCTCGGCTTCGAGCAAGCCCGGATTGCCACGTTGCAGGGTGACACCTCTCTGTTCGGGCCGGCCCGGGAGACGGCGAACGAGGTGTTGGATCTGGCACGACAGATGAAAGGGGACCAGCCCTGGGGTCCTTTGGCCCATGCCACCCTGGCCCTGGTCGCCGCCGCCGAAGGGGATCAGGCGACCGCCGCCGACGAGTCCCGCAATTCCCTGGCCTTCGACGGGGAGACCTATCTCATCTACTTCGTACCCATCCTCTGGGTGGCGGCCCGGGCCCTGATCCTCACCGACGAACCGGAGGCCGCCAGTCTCAGCGCCCAGATCATCGCCGGCCTCTCCTATTTTGGGCATGGCCCTCGGCGACCCCGATCTGCGGGAGAAGTGGTTTGCCACCCCGGTGCTCGCCGATGTCTGCCGGATCGTGGGTTTCGACCCGAGCGAGTCGCTGGCCGCCAACGAAGGCGATGATGGCCCGACACTCACCGAGGCCGACCTGGCACTGCTTCGTGAGATGGCATCGGGGTCATCCGACCGCACTCCGGGTGTCGACGACCTCCTGGCCAGGCTCGGAGTGTCCACTGAGAACGAAGCGATCCAGTACGCGATCAAGGCCGGTGTCACATGGCAGTGAGGGTGGTCATCGACCGGCGGCGCTGCATCGGCGCCGGGACCTGCATCGTGCTCGCACCCTCGGCTTTTCAGTGGAGAAAGGGCGACTTCCTCAAGCCCGAACTGATCGACGCCTCCACGGTCGACGAGGACACCCTGCGCGAGGTTGCCGCCGCCTGTCCCACCCAGGCCATCGTCATCGAAGAGGTCATCGAGGCGCACTAGGGGCGGATCACCACGCCGTCGAAGACCCGCAACAATGCGGAACCCATGGATTTCACCGTGTTCGACACCCCGCGACCAGAGGTGGCCCCACTCGAGGCGGAACAGATGGTGGCCGCGGTCTACGGCATCGAGGGGATCGCCTCACCACTGGCCGGGGAGCGGGATCGCTCCTTCCGCATCGACTCGGGTGAGGCAAGGTTCGTCCTGAAGATTGGCAACCGTGGTGATCGGCCCGATGCCCTCGAGGCCCAGGCTGGGGCCATGGCTCACGCCTTGGCTTTCGACCCAGGATTGCCCCTCCCCCGTGTGGTCCCGACCTCGGATTATTCGCTAGTCGGGCTCCACGATGGATGGCTCCTCCAACTCACCGAGCACCTCGCCGGATCCGTGCCCATCGAGGTTGACACCCCGCCCGGGCTGCGACGCAGCCTGGGCGCACTCGCCGCAAGACTCAGCGTCTCCCTCCGCGGCTATGACCATCCCGCCCTGCACCGCCTGTTCCCCTGGGACCTGACCCGACTCTCCGACCTGGCCCCCCTGTTGGCGCATGTCGACCCGGGGCGACGGCCCGTCCTGGAGCGATGCCTGGCCGACTTCGAGAGCCGGACCATGCCCGGTCTGGGCCGGCTGGCCGGCCAACCGCTCCACGGCGACCTCACCCAGGACAACGTCGTGGTCGACCCCGACGACGCGGAGCGGGTGGTGGGGCTCTTCGACTTCGGGGACATGAGCTGGGGACCCCGGGTGATCGAGTTGGCGATCGCCGCCACTTACCAGTGCTTTGGCACGAACCCTGCCGAAGCCATGGCCCAAGTGGCCTCCGCCTTCCATTTGGTCGATGCACTGCACCCCACCGAGATCGCGCTGGTCCCGGGGCTGGTGATAGGGCGGTGTGTCCAATCGATCCTGATGGCGGCCCGTCATCTGGCCACCCACCCCGAGAATGCCGAATACGCCACCGGTGACGCGGGGCACATGGAGGACACCCTGAACCGGCTTCTCGCTCTCGACCGCGAAGAGGTGGTGGCACGGCTGCTTCGGGCCTGCGGACAACGCTCGCCATCCCCCGACGACCCTCTCGGCCTGCGTCGGGACCGCATGGGGCCTGCCCTCGCCCTCAGCTATGACAATCCGGTGCACCCCGAACGGGGTGAGGGTGTGTGGCTGATCGAATCCGATGGGCGCAGGCTGCTCGACGCCTACAACAACGTTCCCCAAGTGGGACACGCCCACCCCCAGGTGGCGGCGGCCGTTGCGGCTCAGACCCGTCGGCTGTCCACCAACACCCGCTATCTGGTCGACGAGGTGGTGGCCTATGCCGACCGCCTGGCCAGCCTCTTCCCCGACCCGCTATCGGTGGTGATGTTCACCAACTCGGGGAGCGAGGCCAACGACCTGGCCTATCAGATCGCCCGGGTGGTGACCGGGGCTCGGGGCCTGGTCACCACCGCCCACGCCTATCACGGGACCACCCACGCCACCGCGGCGATGTCACCCGAAGAGTATGAGACACCACCCTGGTCGGTGACCGTGGGCGGGGGGACCACCCTGAGTCGGGCCGACGCCGCCGATCGGCTCCAAAGTGAGCTGGCCGAGGCCACCAGCGAGCTGCGCGGGCAGGGAGAGGCCCCGGCGATGGTGATCTTCGACACGGTGTTCTCCAGCGAGGGGATCTTCGATCTGCCCATCGGGTATCTGACCACTGCCCGGAAATGGTCCGCTGAGACGGGTGCCTTGCTGGTCGCCGATGAGGTGCAGGCCGGGTTCGGACGGGTAGGCACCAGATTCTGGGGGTTCGCCGCCGACAACGTGGTGCCCGACATCGTCACCCTGGGAAAGCCGATGGGAAACGGCTACCCGATGGGAGCGGTGGTCACCACCGCCGAGATCGCCACCACTTTCGCCGAGCGCTCCCACTACTTCTCCACCTTCGCCGGATCACCGGTGGCGGCGGCGGCGGGAATGGCGGTACTCGACGTGCTCGAAGGCGAGCGGCTTCCCGAACAGGCGGAGCGGGTTGGGGCTTACCTGCGCCGTGAAATTGTCGCACTCGGTCACCCTCGAGTGGTCCAGGTGCGGGGACCTGGTCTCTTCGTCGGGGTGGAGCTCACCGGTCCTGAGCTCACCGACAGGGTGGTAGAAGCGATGCGGGAGCAGGGGGTGCTGATCGGGTCCACCGGGCCCCGGGAGAACGTATTGAAGATCCGCCCCCCTCTCGTCTTCACCGAGCGCCATGCCGACCTGTTGGTCGAACGTCTCGCCGGGGTGCTATCTGAGATCGTGAGCCCTGGGGAAGGCGCCTCGAGATGGCCTGAAAGCGAACCGGATCGGTAAGCAACGGCGCCCCACCTACCATCGTGTGGGCGGGCGAAGGAGACCCAAATCAGGAACACCCTCAAATTCGGCATCGCTGGGCTCGCCATCACCCTCATTGGCTGCGGGTCGCCCGCCAACTCCGCCGGCGACCAAACCACGATTGCGGCCCATGCCGCCGCACCAACCACCGAGCCGGATCCAGGCCCGTTCGACTTCACCGCACAGACCCTTGACGGGCGCACCGTCGAGGGCGAGTCGCTCAAAGGCAAGGACGTGGTCCTCTGGTTCTGGGCGCCCTGGTGTCCCATCTGCCTGGTCGAGGGCAAGGACCAGGTGGCGCCAGCACTGGCTGAGCTGCCCGACGGCGTCGAGTTCATCGGCATCGCTGGGCGTTCCGACGACCTGGCGGAGATGGACGAGTTCCTCGAGTGGACCGGCACCGGCGGGGTTACCCACATCGTCGACAGTGACGGGTCGATCTGGGAGGGCTTCAGTGTGGCTTTGCAGCCTGCCTTCTACTTCGTCAACCAGGACGGCACGTACCGCCGGGCAGGTTCTGGTCTGACCACATCCGACCTCATCGCCGAGTTCGAGAGCCTCGCCAACAGCTGATTTCGTCGCCTAATTGCGGGGCTGCACACCGTCCTCGAAGGCGTCGACGTTCTCAGAGGCCGGAGGCACGGCCGGGTCACCGGTCTGCCATATCCACACCACAACCGCGATCACCGCCACCACGAGGGCCAGGAGCACCGGAGCGCCCCACGACTGAATCGCTTCGGTCACCGCACTCTGCCAACGAGATGTCGTGTACAGCACCGGGTTGAGAGCCTCGATCCCGAACCGGGGCAGAATCTCGGCGAGGCCGAACACCACGACGTAGAGCCCGGCGAGGATCATCAACACGCCGCCCACCCGCATGATCGTGGTTGTCCTTTGCCGCAGCGCGGTGGTGACACCCGAACCAACCAGCACTGCCAGCAGGGTCACGGTCAGCACCGATGCACCCATCCCGACCCCATAGATGATGAAGGGCAGGACCGTGCCCAGCGGGTTCGACGCCACCAACGCCTGGGATACCACCGCGAGAAACAGCCCAATGGTGCAGCTGAGCGACGCAACGGCGAAGGCGGCCCCGTATCCCACCTGCGACCAGAAGGTGCGCCCCGGTGCGGGCAACTGCAGACGAAACCCTGGGCCGCTCATCTCGCCCCGGACCACGACCACCACCCCGAGCCCGGTCAGCAGGACGCCGATGGCCACCGTGACATAGGACACATAGGGAAGGATCGACCCCTGGAGGCTCAGGCTCACCGCGCCGAACAGCAGACCGAACGATGTGAACACCGCCAGAAAGCCCAAGGTCATGGCGAGGCCGAGCCCGGCCGCCCGTCGCAGCGCCACCGGTCTTGGGACCTCCGACCCGGCACTTCCGGTCACGATCAGCGTGATGTAGGCGGGCAGCAAGGCAAAGGCGCACGGGTTGAATGCCGCAACCACCCCGAGCAACAGGGCGTAAGAGGCGGCGGTGGCATCGAGCATCTCGCTCCCTTCCATATCCAGCCTAAACCCCAGCGATCCTGGCTCTCATCAGAGGTTCGCCGAGTCAGACGGCCAACGGAGGCTCATGTCCCGACCTTCGCCTCTAGCCAATCGGTGTTCGCTCCTTCACGATGGAGGCAACGAACGACTGGAGGTCGCAAAATGACCGATTCCATGATCGCTGACGTACGGCTCCCTGAAGACAAGCCGCCGGCCTGGGCCAACTCGCTGATGAAGTGGGCTGTCACCACGCCGGGGATCCAGGCCATGGTGGGAAAGGGCGTGGCCCTGCTCACCTTCACCGGCTGGAAGACCGGGAAGACCTACACCATCCCCGTCTCCTACCACCGGGAGGGCGACACCGTGACCGTCGTCACCAAGCGGGCCCGCAACTGGTGGCGCAACTTCAAGACCCCCACCGAGATCGGGATCCGACTCGCAGGCCAGGATTACAGAGGAACGGCCGAGGCCAAGATCGGGGAGGCTGAAGCCCTCGAATTCATGATGGACTATCTGGAGAAGCGCCCCATCGACGCCAAGGCCTACGGGTTGGCCCGTGACGAGATCACGCGGGAGAAGGTGGCGAGGATCCTCCCCCACATCGTGCTGATTCGCATCGCCATCCTGCCGAAGGAGTAGGTCCGATCAAGCCTCTCGGATGGTGGGGCTCACTCGATCGGGCTGAGCCTGAACACCGGGTGATTCGTGGTCTCCTCGGCCCAATCCGATAGTGGTGCGTCGACATCGGCGTTCGAAATACTTGCCAACCAGCCCGCGCACCATCGGGTTCACCTCGAGCAGGCTGTCCCTGAGAAGTGGCGCCGCCTCCGACGGGCTCAATTCGATCGCGGACACTTGGATCGTCTTGCCCCGTCGGCTGAGCTCGGCCTTCCCCGCGGCACGGAGGTTGTGAACCCAGTCGACGATCCCATAGGCCGCCACCAGACGCCAGCCGTCGTCGAGTGGGGCCACGGCCACCGGAGTGGTCCGGGGCAGACCGCTGCGCCGGCCGGTGACGGTGAGCAGCGCCATCGGGCCCATCGGCAGCCCGAGGCGGATCAACGGAGTGGTGATCCGATTACCGATCCTCAGAAATAGGCCGGGGCGAAACTGGCTCATGAGACAAATCCTCCAGATAATCTTACGTCTCTCATATTATATGCGTATCAAATTATGAGCGATCGTGAAAGACTGATCCAGCAGGTGAGACTCGAGATGCGATCTGTCGGCGCCGCCCTGGGCCGGCTCAACGACTCGGTCGGCTCGGCTGTCGAGCTGAAGGGAGGCGACGTCGAGCTGCTCGACCGGATCGCCCGCTTCGGTCCCGCCAGCCCCTCTGACCTTGCCGAGGCGCTCGGCATCCACCCCGCGACCATGACCGGCATCCTCGACCGCCTCGAGACGGGAGGCTGGATCGTCCGGGAACGGGATCCTGACGACCGGAGGAAGGTGAGCCTTCGAGTTCTGCGAACCCGTGCCCCTGAGCTGGTCCGTCTCTACTCGCCGATGAACAGCGCCATCGGTGCCATCTGCGAGGGGTTGACGACGGATCAGCTCGGTGCGGTGCACGAATTCCTGATGGCGATCGGCGCCGCCGCCCACACCTCGGCCGAAACGGTGCGCAACCGGGATCAGGGCTAGTCGTACAGCCTCCGCCCGCCACCGCTAACTTGCCCCGATGCTCTCTGCCAAGACCTCTCGTTTCACCCTGCTCCTGGCCATCGTTCTCGCTCTCGGCGCCTGTTCCGGCGAATCAACCGACACCACTCAGGGGGCAGTCGCTTCCACGACCACGACACCGACGGCAACCACCGTCGCCGGGGAGTCACCCCTGGTCGGGCAGTGGGAACGGGCCGAAAGCACCTTCACCTCCCTCGACGGGATGATCATCGAGGTTCAAGCCGACGGCACCACCGCCCTCATCCTCACCGTGCCCGAGAACGAGTTTCAGTTCGTCGCCGGCGACGAGAAATGGTCCGACATCACGAGCACCGGAGACGGCGAGTACGGCTTCCAGGACCTGGTGCGTGAGGAGAACACCGGAGCCACCTCCTATGTGGAAGGGGTCATCACCGTGAGCGAGGACGGGAACACGCTGACGATGACCTTCCCCACCACCGGCACCACCCAGGAGTGGGTCCGCGTCGAAGGCTGACCCGGCTCGAAATACGCCCGCCTGCCCGACCCGCTTGCGAGCCGGCCCGCTTGCTCATGTGAACGTACACTCGGCCACAGCGAGAGAGGTTCCCGGGTTGCAGTCGACCGAATACAACGACTCAGTGCCGTCGTTTGGGGCCTACCTGCCAATGGATCGCAGGCGCGAGCTGGCGGGACTGGGCCAGGTCAAAGCACTGTCGGAAGGGGCTGTGCTCTTCGCCGACATCTCCGGCTTCACCCGAATGACCGAGGAGCTGGGCCGCACTCTGGGCCCGCGGCGAGGGGCGGAGGAGCTCACCTCCGTGCTCAACCGGGTGTTCGGGTCGATTACCGCCGCCATCGACCGCCAAAACGGCAGCGTCATCTCGTTCGGCGGGTGACTCCGTCATCTCCTGGTTCACCGATGACGATGGCACCCGGGCCACTGCGGTGGGCCTGGAGCTGGTCTCCATCCTCCGAGAGTTCCGCCAGACCGAGCAGGGACCGGCAGCGTCGCTCGACATCAAGGCGGCGGTCGCCTCGGGCACGGCCCATCGGATGCGGGTCGGGCGAAACAGACACGCCTACATGGACGTCCTCACCGGCGAGGTCATCGCCTCGCTGGTGGCCGAGTCAGGGCGGCTTCAGGCCGGGGAAGTAGGGGTGAGCCCCGAGGTGGCTTCAGCCCTCGCCGACCGGGCCCGGTTGAGGACGATCACGGAAGACGGCACGGTGCACCATCTGGTCGAAGAGTTGACCGGGACTCCGCCACCTCAACCCGGTCTCGATTCCGATTTTGCCGATCACGTCACTGCCGGGGAATGGCTGCTCCCCTTCGTCAGGGAGCATCTCCAACAGGGCCTGGATGGGCTCATGGGCCAGTTGCGCGACGTGGTGACCATGTTCGTCGGGTTCGGCCACGAGCCTTCCGAGATCAGCGAGCAGTCCGAGTCGTTCGACGCCTTCGTCTCACGGGCCCAGGACGTGGTCGCCTCGTACGAGGGCATGGTGCTTCAGGCCTTGATCGACGAGAAGGGCCCCCATATCTACGCGGTATTCGGCGCCTCCCTGGCCCACCAGGATGAATCAAGACGTGCGGTCGTCGCCGCCCAGGAACTCGTCGGGGCGAGCTACGCCGCATCGAGGGTCCGGGTCGGGATCGCCAGCGGCGCGGTGTACGTCGGGGCCTACGGCGGCAGCCACCGGATGACCTTCGGGGTGATCGGCCCCAGCGTCAACCTGGCGGCACGGCTGATGCAGAAGGCCGCTCCGGGCTCGATCTACGTCACCGACCAGATCGCCCGGCAGAAGGGCCACCAGACCGAGTTCACGGACATGGGCCAGATCCAGCTCAAGGGGATCGAAGACGCGGTGAGCGTCTACTGCACCCAACCCTCGGCGATGCGCCCCTCGGTGTCACGCACCGAGCGGGCCTCGGGCCGGCTCATCGGACGCGATCACGAGCGTGCGCTGCTCGCCGGCGGGTTGGCCCGCCTGCAGCGAGGACAGGGCGACACCTTCATCATCGAGGGGGCGGCGGGCATCGGTAAGTCGCGGCTTCTCGCCGACTTCGTGGAGCAGGCCAGGTTGATGGGGACCGATGTGATCACCACCTCCGGCGAGGAGATCGAACACGCCACCGCCTTCTTCGCATGGAGATCGATCATCCAGCAGCTGTTTGGAGGGGACGACGCTGAGGCCGAGGGGCGTCTTCTCGACTTCGTCGCCGCCGACCCGTGGCGGGCCGACCGAGTCGGCCTCCTCGAGTCGATCATTGCCACACCGGTCGAGGACACCTACCTGACGGCGGGTATGGAACCGGCGATTCGAATGGAGAACACCCAGCAGCTGCTCACCGCCATCCTCCGTGACGCCCCCCGGTCGGCACCTCTGGTCGTCGTCCTCGACGACGGTCACTGGATGGACTCCTCGTCGTGGGCGATGGCGGAGCGCGCCGGCAGGGAGATCACGTCGCTGATGGTTGTGATCGGGACCAGGCCGTTCAGTGAGGCGGCCGGCAACCCGCCCCCCGACGAGTACCTGCGACTCCTCGAACAGGAAGACACCACCCACGTCAACCTCGTCGAGCTCGAGCCCACCGAGGCCCTGGAGCTGGTCGAGTACTCCCTCGGGGTCAAGAGCCTTCCTGGCCCCGTCACCGAGTTGATCGTGGAACAGGCCGGCGGCCATCCCTACTTCAGCGAGGAGATCGGCTTCGCCCTTCGTGACGCCGGGCTGCTGATCATCGAAGACGGGGAGAGCCGGCTCGCCCCGGAGGTGCACGACCTGAGCGAGATCGACTTTCCCCAAAGCGTCCAGGAGGTGATCACCGGACGCTTCGACCGGCTCTCCGTGCCGGAGCAATCGACGTTGAAGGTGGCCAGCGTCATCGGCCGGGAATTCGACGTGGAGACCCTGGCTCACATCTATCCCGGGCCGATCACCGCCGAGCAGGTCGGCCTGACCCTCGAGGGCCTGGTCCCCCTCGACCTGATCCAGCGGGTCGTCGGCGCCGACGACCGCTATCGATTCCGCCATGCCATCACCCGGGACATCGCCTACGGGCTGCTCCTCTACTCACAACGCCACCAGCTTCACGGCGCCGTGGCGAGGTGGATGGAGACCAGTTACGCCGATGATCCCGAACAGGTCCTCGCCGCCCTCGCCTACCACAGCCGCAACAGCCTCTCTTCCGGCTCTGACGGCGAGGAGGTCGACCGCGCTCTCGACTACCTGGGCCGGGCCGGGCGCCGATCGCTGCGCAGCTTCGCCCACCGCGAGGCAATCGGTTTCCTATCCGACGCCCTGCTGATCGCCTCCGGGGAGAACAAGCTGGGCGACCTGGCCGGGATCAAGCCCGGCACGCCGGTCCCCGACCGGGTGCGGGCACGTTGGGAGCAGGACCTGGCCGAGGCCCACCTCGGCATGGGGCGGGTAGATCAGAGCGCCCGCCATTTCGAGCGTGCCCTCCAGCTCCACGGCCATCCGATGGGTCGGGGCAAGGTCGGCGTGGGCGCCCGCCTCCTCGCGGCGGCGGCGCTTCAGACCGGGCACCGTGTCACC
The DNA here is from genome assembly GCA_963724825.1 of uncultured Acidobacteriota bacterium. Classification (GTDB taxonomy): domain Bacteria; phylum Actinomycetota; class Acidimicrobiia; order Spongiisociales; family ZC4RG35; genus JALYNX01. The sequence continues at coordinate 19,565 of CAVRWT010000019.1, read as the reverse complement.
CGGTTTCAGGGTCGAGCCATGGACGCCGAGAAGCGGGACGACCTGATCGAGGCGGCCACGGCGTATGAGCGGCTGATGAAGATCTACTACTACGAGAACGATCCGGGATCGCTGATCACCGCCGCCATCTCCGGGCTCAACCTGGCCGAGCAGGCGGGGACCTCACCGGTGCTGGCGCGGATCTACGCCAACATGAGCATCGTCGCCGGCATCGTCCCCCTCCACAAGCTTGCTCGCACCTACCAACGACGAAGCCGGGAGGTCGCCGACGAGGTCGATCAGATGCCCGAACACGCCTGGGTCAGACTCGCAACCAGCGTCTACGGGGTCGGTGTCGGGGATTGGGACGTGGTCGAGCCCGAGCTCCGAGCTTCATACGACCTCTACAAACGTCTCAGCGACTTCCGCCAGCTCGCCGAGAACCTGGGCACCACAGGTCAGATGATGACCTCCCAGGGCCGCTTCGACGAGGCCTACTCCCTCGGCGAGGAATTGCGGGACCTGGGGGCCTGGCGCGACGACGCCCAAGCCGAGATGTGGGGCTGGCTCTACCAGGGGACCGCCCTGCTCCGACACGGCGACCCCCAGGAGGCGATCACCCGTTTCCGCAACGGCGAGCGGCTGCTCCATGCGGGGATCGGTGGCGCCAACGTCGGCTGGCTGTACGGGCTGATGGCCGAGACCTACTGGCGGCTCAACGACAACGACCGGGCCCGGGCAGCCGCGGCCTCTGCCGGCGAATCGCTGTACACCGAGCGACCCGGCGTCGTCTTCGCCCTCGACGGGTTCACCGGTGCCGCGGAAGCCACCTTCGGGTTGTGGGCCGCCGCACGATCACGAGGCTCTGCCGCGAGCAAGACCGCGGCCGAACGCGGCGTGAAGAAGTTGATCGGATACAGCAAGGTGTTCCCGATCGGACGTCCCGCCGCCCTTCGCTACTCGGGTCGTCTCAAGGAGCAAGACGGTGACGAGGCAGGCGCCAGATCGGAGTGGACCAAGGCGCTGGAAGCCGCCCGGGAGCTGAAGATGCCCTTCGAGGAGGGTCTCTCCAGCATGAACCTGGGTCGGTTGGACAAGGACCAGGCCCTGCTCCAGCAGGCCCGTGACCTCTTCGAGGGCATGGGTGCCAGGCACTTCGTCGACCTGACCAGTCAGGCCCTCCGCGGCGGCTAGGAGCGGGTCAGCGCCCGTCGGGCAACTGTCGTCAGACGGCCACCGCGGGCCACGAACTTCGTGAGCTGTCGGGCCAAAGGCGAGGGCCCCTTCCAGGGCAGCCCCCGTTGGTAGCGGTATTGGTCCTCGAGCCTGAACACGAAGGCGAAGTCGGGCTCGGTCACGTTCCACAACCGGCACAACGATGCCCGACTGCCCGAGTGCTGGATGATCCCGTTCACCGCCCGTCTCGCCGCCTCGTTGGCCGCCTCCATGGTGGCCACGGAGGTGAAGGTGCGCACGTAGTCGGAGGCGAGGAAGAAGTTCGAGACCTGGGTGAAGGCGTGGGGCCGAAGCCGCCAGGTGTTGAGATAGGCGACGAACAACGGCTCGGCGTTGTCGCTGATCGGGACGTCGGGTTCGCCAACGAACCCTGGCTTGAGGGTGGCCACGAACTGCTCCCGGGTGATGTCGGGGTCGAGGAACCAGCAATACAGCATGTCGTCGGTGAGGGGTTGCTCGTCGTCGGCGTGGGATCGCTTCAGCTCCTCCCAGACCTCGGTCTTGATCTCGTCCGCCGTGCAGTACTTGGCGGCCTTGGTGACGACGGTCCCAGGCTGATGCCAGTTGGAGATGTCGACCGAGATCACCCCCTTGACGCTCCCGTCACCGAACTTGGACATGTCGTAGTCGGCCCAGAACTGCGGCTGGGAGATCGAGGTGAGCGCCCACGGGGAGTCGAGGTAGATGGTGTGGCCGTGGGAGAGCGGGACGTCCTCTTTGAGAAAGAACTGGATGCCGTTCATCCACTCGACGTAGGACTTCCCGATCGTCTTGATCCCCTGCAGGGAGCTGTCGGCTTCGAGGATCCCGTCGTCGAGGAGCGTCGCCATCTTCTCCGCGGGGAGGGCGGCGATGTAGTAGTCGGCGTCGTCGAGCAGGTAGCTGTTCCCCGCGGAGTCCGACATGTGTACCGCCTCGATTACCCCGCCCGGGTGCCCCTTGTTGGGCCGGCACACGATGCGGTCGATGTGACGGTCGAATTGGTATTCGACCCCGGAATTCTGCAGGTACGCCAGCCAGGGGTGGAGCCAGGCCTCGTTGGTCGGCCCGTTGAGCACCCGGTCGGTGCTCGGTCCCGGGCGTGATCATGTCGAGGATCAGAGCGAGGCCGATGTCGCCTTCGACGTGGGCATTGGCGAGTTGGGCGTTGGCCGCCACCAGTGAGCGGGTCAGGCCCTCGGCGAGGAATTTCTGGTAGCCCTTCGACTTGTTGGAGGCGTCGACGAACTCCCACCAGCCCATCGTCTCGTAGATCTCCTCCCGTCGGGCGTCGCAGCTGGAGTAGATCTGCCACAGCTTGTCGACGAAGAAGTCGATTTCTCCATCCTCGAGACCCATCTCGGCGGGAAGGTCAGACAGCAGGTCCTGGAAGATCTTGATGAAGTCGGCTTCGTCCTGAGGGAATCGGGAGGGCACCTCGATCGAGTCCTTGCCGTACAGCGATATCTGGACCCTCGTGGTGTCGACCAGGTTGTCGATGACGGTGCCGTTGCCCACCGGGATCCGCTTCATGGTGTCGGTGACGTGCTTGTAGAAGCGTGGGAAGAACCGAAAGCCGTGCTCGCCCGGCAGATACCCGGCATCGCCCTTCACATCGGGACACGAGTGGTTGGTTCCTCCGACCGGGACCGGGATACTGCGCGCCTTGCCGCCGCAGAGCTCGGTCTGTCTCTCGAACACCGCCACCCTGAAGCCACGCTCGATCAGCTCGTGCGCGGCGCTCATCCCGGCGACGCCGCCGCCGAGGACCGCGACTTTGGGACCTGAGCCCTCGGAAAAGGGCGTCAATTTGGTGGGTTCGATGGTTGCCTCCTGTTAGGTGGCCGAACCTACCCAGTCGGAGCGGCGTCGTTGAATCCTTGCCGCGACACGGAGTCCGCTAATCGAGATCGGGTGTGCCTCCAGTTCAAGGCTCAACCGCCCGTGATCACCTCGTAGATCTCGTCGGCAACCAGACCGTGTGCCTCGCGGTGCACCTTTGCCGCGGTCTCGGCGTCCGGGGCGTCGACCAGACAGAAGATCTTCCCCTGGTGCTCGTCCACCCAATAGGCCTTGTAGTCCACGCCGTACTGATCCTGGGTGGCGAGGTCGGCTGCGTGGGCTCCGGCAACGTCAGTGGCGGACACGCCGCCGTCCATCGTGTGCACGTCCATGAATGTTGGCATCGTCGCTCTCCTCCTTGTTGATCGAGGCAACTTCCGCCAACCCTACTCAGGGGGTTTATCGCCAGCCACGCATAGATCGCCGAGTAACCCGGTCCTCGATGAGGGGCCCGACCGGACCCGTCGACCGGGTATTCCCGAGATGCAGGGCACCGCGCCCCAGCGTATCTTCACGCCTCGGAAAGGACCCATGACCGGACACGGATCGCGGCGGGCCAGGATCGCCCGGATCACCCCGCCCCGTCTGCAAACACTGGACCAGGACCGACGCCGCAGCGCCACCTGGCTCGAGCTGTTCTACGACCTGGCCTACGTCGTGGTGGTGGCAGTGCTCGGCGAGAGGCTCTACTCCGATGTCTCCTGGGCGGGGCTGGCCTCATTCATCGGCTACTTCGCCCTTCTCTGGTGGCTGTGGGCGAGTCACACCTTCTACGCCGACCGATACGACACCGACGACCTCGTCTACCGGCTCCTCGCCACCGCCCAGATCATGGCGGTGCTGGTCATCGCCGCCGCCCTCACCACCGGCCCCGCCGAGTCGACCATGGCCTTCTCCGCCGGATACGCCCTGGCCCGACTGGTGCTGCTCGCCATGTACGCCCGGGTCTACCGTCATGTCGCCGAGACCCGCCGCCTGGTCACCGGCTATCTGGTCGGGTTCGGGACCGCCGCCGCCTTCTGGACCGCATCGATCTTCACCCCCGAACCGACCAGGTTCGCCCTCTGGGCAGTGGCCCTGACCATCGACCTGGCCACGCCATGGGTGATGCGCCGCCAGCAGGCCGCGGTTCCCCTCGACGTCTCCCACCTCCCCGAGCGCTTCGGGCTGTTCACCATCCTCGTCCTCGGCGAGTCACTGGCCGCGGTGATGTCCGGGCTCCGCCACCAGGGTTGGGCCTGGGGTCCCGTCCTCGCCGCGGCCTGCGGGATCGGGGTGGCCACCACCCTGTGGTGGATGTATTTCGACAACGCCGAAGGGAGCGTGGTGCGGAGAGAGGGCGGTGCGGCCCGGAGGACCTGGCGCCCAACCGCCTGGATCTACACCCACCTCCCCCTCGCCGCCGCCCTCGCCGCCCTCGGTGTGGCCCTGGACCATGTGGTCACAGAAGCTGGTCCTGAAAGCATGGAACCGGGTCATCGCTGGCTGCTGGTCGGAGCGGTGATGGTCGCCTTGGCCGCCATGGCCCTGATCCAGGTCGCCTCGCTCACCCATCCCAAAGGGTCGCTGAATCGGGCGATTGCCCGCAACCGCCTGGCCGCCCTCCCCTTCCTGGTCCTGGTCGGGATCATCGGAGACCCCGGAAGCCTGGTCGTGGTCTTCGCCGTCTTGGTCGTCTGCGCCGGGGTCCTCATCGCCGACATGACGACCTGGGATCGCGCTGAGCAGGGAGCCTGATCCAGTCAGGCGCCCAACAGGGCAATGATCTCGGGATCGAGCTCGCCGTCGGCGTGCTTTGCGCAGACCTCGATCTCCCGATCATCGCGAGCGCCGAGGAGCACCCGGCGGGTGGTCACACTCGACCCGGTGCAGCCTGGGATGAAACAGGTTCCCGGCGGGTTGAGGTGAGTCCTGTCCTCTAACGACTCGTAATCGCTCATGACCGGGGAGCATATCGGGCCACCTTTCCACTCTCTCTAATCTCCCGACACGTGAGTGTCTCCCCTCAGCCCTACCTCCCCCGGATGGTCCGCTATTGGGACGAAGACACGCCCGGAGAGCTGCACCGATCGATCGAAGGGTCGATGGTGTTCGTCGACATCTCGGGATTCACCAAGATGTCCGAGCGTCTCGCCCGCCAGGGCCGGGTCGGCGCCGAGGAGCTCACCGATGTCATCGCCAGCACCTTCGGCGACCTCCTCCCCACCGCATACGCCTACGGGGCCAACCTGCTCAAGTTCGGAGGCGACGCCCTCCTCCTTCTCTTCACCGACGACGGGCACGAACGACGGGCCTGTGCCGCCGCTCAGGCCATGCAGCAGAAACTCGACGAAGTCGGCGTCTGCTTCACCTCAGCCGGCAAGGTCACCCTGCGGATGTCGGTCGGGATTCACAGCGGCGAGTTCGACTTCTTCCTGGTCGGCGGTTCGCACCGTGAGCTGATCGTCGCCGGGCCCGCCGCCACCCGCACCGTGGAGATGGAGTCGGCAGCCAGCGCCGGTCAGATCCTGCTCAGCCCCGAAACGGCCGCCGCAATCCCCGCCTACAACCGGGGAAGGGCGATCGGCCCGGGAATCCTGCTCAAAGGAAGCTGTGAGGCTCCGGTCACCGATTACCGGGCCGCCACCTCGCCCAAGGAGGACCTGGCGCAATTCGTCCCCGTCGCCCTCTGCCAGCTCCTCCTCGGCGGCGAGGTCCAGCCCGAGCACCGCCCGGCCACGGTCGCCTTCCTCCACTTCCACGACTTCGACGCCCTGATCGAGAACGACGGACGCGACGAGGCCGCCGGGCGGCTCGACGCGTTGGTGCGCTCGGTCCAGGAGGCCGTCGACCAACGTGGGGTCACCTTCCTCGGCACCGACATCTCCTCCGACGGGGGAAAGATCATCCTCACCGCCGGGGTGCCCTCCACCACCGGGAACGACGAGGAGCAAATGTTGCTCGCACTACGCCAGGTGGTGTCGGGGAACCCTGCCCTCCCCGTCTCGATCGGGGTCAACTGGGGACCGGTCTTCTCCGGTGAGATCGGCACCCCCTACCGCCGCACCTACACGGTCATGGGGGACACGGTGAACCTCGCCGCCCGGCTGATGGCGAAGGCCCCCGCCGGGGAGATCTACGCCACCTCCGGGGTGCTGGAAGGCTCGCGGACCACCTTCGAGACCACCGACCTGGAGCCTTTCATGGTCAAAGGCAAGAAGCTGCCGGTGGAGGCGGCGGCAGTCGGGGAGCCGATGGGGAGCCGGGCGGTCGGAGGCGGCGCCGGGATCCCACTCATCGGCCGCGACGACGAGCTCCACGAGATCACCGCCGCCTGGGAGAAGGCACGAGCCGGGAGCGGGCAGATGGTGGAGATCTCCGCCGAGGCCGGGATGGGAAAGAGCCGCCTCCTCGAGGAGTTCCTGGCGACCAGCCGACCCGACGCGGTGGTGGTCGCCGAATGCCGTCTCTATCAGGCGGCCACTGCCTATTTCCCCTTCCGGGCGCTGCTCAGAGGGCTGTGGGGCCTCGAGGACCTCGGAATCCATGAATGCGAGATGGCGCTGTTCGATCTGGTCAAGAACAAGGCACCACAACTCGCCCCGTGGCTTTCGCTGATCGGGCTTCCCCTCGGTCTCGAGATCCGGGAGTCGGCCGAAGTCAAACAGTTGGAAGACCAGTTCCGCCCGGCCCGCACCCTGGCCGTGGTGGCCGACCTGTTGGTGGCGACCGTGACCGACCCCACAGTGCTCATCATCGAGGACACCCACTGGATGGACGAGCCCTCACGGGATCTGCTCACCGGACTGCTCGCCGAGCTGGGCCACCGGCCCTGGATGATCATCCTCACCCGACGCCCCGGTGACGACGGCTTCGTCGCCCCCGACGAGTCCGGCGTCACCACCATCCCCCTCCACCCTCTGGGGCTGGACCAGGCCAAGGACCTCATCTACCGCGCCACCGAGGACTCACCACTGCCTCAGGAGCAGGTGGAGAGGTTGGCTCGACAGGCACAGGGCCGTCCCCTGTTCCTGGTCGAACTGCTCCAGACGCTGCGCAGCAGCGGGTCGCTCGAGGCGATCCCCCAGTCGGTGGAGGCGATGATCGCCGCCCGCATCGACACCCTGCCGCTCGCCGACCGCAACATCCTGCGCCGGGTCTCGGTCCTCGGCGCCGGTTTCAACCTCGAGCACACGGCATCGGTGCTCGACGAGGACGAGACGGATCCCGGATGGCAGACGAGGACGATTCGAAGACTCTCCGACTTCCTGACCCTGGACCGGGTGGGCTGGGTCCAGTTCAACCACGCCTTGATCCGGGACGTGGCCTACGCCGGTCTCCCCTTCCGCACCCGCCAGGACCTCCATGCCCGGGTCGGCGACTCGATCTTCGCCGCCTGCGACGGCCGTCCCGAGGAGTTCGCCGAGCTCCTCTCCCTGCACTACTTCTTTGCGAGGAGGTGGAGCCGATCTTGGCTCTTCTCCCAGATGGCCGGCGACCGAGCCAAAGAGATCTACGCAAACCACGAGGCGGCCGCCTTCTATGAGCGGGCTCTGCAATCCGCCAACCACCTCGACTGGGTGGAACCTCCCGAACGGGCCCGGGTGCTCACCGATCTGGCCAAGGTTCAGTTCGAGGCGGGGTCCTACGAGGAGACCATGGCCTCACTGCGCCAGGCGATCCGACTGCTTACTGACGATCCGGTGGCGCGGGCCAGCCGACGACTCGATCTCGCCCGCTGCTATCAAAGGATGGACGCCCTATCACAAGCGCTTCGGGAGACCGCTCTCGGGCTGAGGCTGGTGGAGAAGGATGACTCCGCCGAAGCCAAGAAGGCCACGGCCCGGCTGCGTGCGGTGCGCGCCGGGGTCCTCTCCGATCAGTTCCGACCCCGGATGGCCCTGAAGGTCGGTCTTCAGGCCGTCGACGAGGCCGAAGCCAGTGGCGAGATGGAAGCCCTTGCCCGGGCCTACACCAAGATCGACGAGGCCTATCAGATCCTCGGTCAGCGCGATCAGGCCGTGCACGAAGAGAGAGCCTTGGAGATCTTCGAGGAGCTGGGAGATCTCTCCGGCATAACCCTTCTTGCCATCAACCTCGGGGTTCAGGCCTATTCCGATGGGCGTTGGGACGATGCCATTGCCATGTACTCCAAGGCCCAGGAAGTCAGCCGACGCAGTGGCGACATCCCCGCCGAGGGGGCGGCGGCGGCCAACCTCGGAGAAGTCCTGATCAGCCGGGGTCGTTTCGAGGAAGCGGAGACCGTCCTCCAGGAAGCGAGAAGGGTGCTGCGGGGCCAGAAGGTGATTGCCTTCGCCCTGTTCGCCGAGACCCAGCTCGCACGTCTCTCGATGGAGCGCGGGGAGCTCGGGATGGCGATCAACGCACTGCTCCAGATCATCGACGAGGCGAAGCGGATCGGGCAGCCCTTCTTCGCGCTCGACGCCTCGGTGCATCTGGCCGACGCCTACACCCGCTCCGGCGATCCCCTGCGCGCTCTAGAGACGATCGAAGTGGCAGAGGTCTTGGCCGGCGAGGATGCCGCCCTCTACGAAGTGCCGCTACAGCGGCTACGGGCCCAGGCCCTGGTCGCAATGGATAGGCCCGAGGAGGCACTCGGTCATATCGAACCGGCCCTAGCCGGCGCCCGTGAGCAGCGGCTGGTCTACGAGGAGGCCCTACTCCTCACGATCAAAGCAATAGCCGGTGTCGATGACGGCCAGGCCATGGAGGAGGCGAACCGCCTCCTCCATGAGCTTGGAGCCTCTGAACCTCAGTTCCACCTCTTGCCATCGCCGATGTTGTAGACGGTGTCGACCCTCGACAAAGTCGCCGAGCATGGTGACGTGGCTGTTCGACTCGATCAGACACGAGGTGTGACCGACCGGCAGCACCGTCGACGGGACCAGCAACGGAGGCAGCGCGCCCGCCCACCCGTGGATCGATGAGACACCACGGCATGACCCGCTCCCCGTCCCCGACATGGTCGTCGTAGCTGAGGGTGCGGAACTGGGGGCCCACGGACACGTCAGGCGCATCGGCGAAGTTCCAGGTGATCACTTCGAGGAACTGGGCGACTGCGGCCCCCTCGACCGGATCGGTGACCATGTCGACGAAGAGACGCGAGCCTTCCACTCCGGAATCGAAGTTGAACAGGAGCCCGTTCACCGGTCCCTTGCAGCCGCCGTCGGTGTCGTTGGCCCGGGTGATCTCGGTGGAGGCAGCGCCGCTCGCCGAGGCTGGCGGTCTCCGTGCAATCGAGCTCGCCATCGAATGGTGCGACCAGTTTGAACAAGGTGTCGTTGGTTCCCAGGGTCACACCCAGCGGTCCGGGAAGGGCTCCGCTGAACCCGCCCTCGAGAGAGACTGCGCTGTCCTTGGAGTGGCTGCTTCCGCCGTATGTGGTCTTACAGGTCGAGCATGGGGAGGCGGTGCCCGGCTTGATGACGATGGTGTCAAAGACACCGGCCACCGGGAACGCCTGCCAGGTACCGGCCGGCGGAGGCGTGGTGCCGGCCAGATAGAGGATCACCCGTTCGTTATCGCTGGCCTTGGAGTCGGGACCGCAGTCGGAGAGGCCGTTGCAGAGCACGGTCACCGTGTCGACGAGCGTCCCGCCCTTCTTCAGCTGCAGGACAGCGCTCCCGTTGTACTTGAAGCCGAGGTCGATCTCGGCATAGCCGATGCTCTGACCGGCGAGGGCCCCGGTGAGGCTGAGGGTCAGCACCTGGCCCAGATCCTTGTTGATCCGGGCACATGGTTCGCCGGTTCCCTCGTAGTTCTGACCGACGCCGATGCGATGGTCCTTGAGACCGGCAAAGGGCTTCTTGATGGTCAACGAACCACTACCAACGATCGAGAGCAGTGAATCGCCGCTGCTCGACAGCTTGCAGTTCGATTGAGAGAGGGTCTGGGTCAGGTCGGCTCCGGTGGTGGGGTCATAGACCAACCGGTCCCCATCCGCGTTCAGGTGAAGGCGGAGTACTCCGACGTCCCCATACACCGGCCCGTCGCCGAACGCCGGTATCACCAGGAGCGATGCGACGGCGATCAGACCGATGACCCCCGCAATCGACCAGCGCAAACCTTTTCTCATTCAATGCCTCCCGATTTCATGTGTGAGCAGACGTCACCCTACGCGTTCTCCAGGGGGACCCTACCCGTCGTGGCGAATGGTTCGGCTCGCCAGTGCGATGGGCGGAAGCCGCTAGATCGGAACGCGCTGGACCATATGCTCTAGCATATGGTCATGGCGAGACGTGAAGTGCTGGTGCAGCTCGACGACGAGCTGGTGAGCCGCCTCGACGACCTCGCGAAGCGCGCCGAGGTCAGCCGCTCCGAGCTTCTGCGGCGGGGAGCGATTGCGGTCCTGGATGCCGACGAGTGGGCCCGGGCAGACGAGCGGCTCATCGAGGCCTACGCCAAACAGCCCCCCGACGGGGCACTGCTGGAAGCGTCGCGACGCCTTGCTGCCGAGAACGTCCCGGAGTGGTAGCCCGCAACGAGATCTACTGGGCCGAGCTTGGGCCACCCGTGGGGAGACGGCCCGTGTGCGTCCTCACCCGGGATGCGGCGATCCCCGTCCTCAACCAAGTGACCTGCGCACCGATCACCCGTACCACTCGTGGAATTGCATCCGAAGTCGAGGTTGGGCCGGAAGCAGGGTCTTCCCGATCGAGCGGTAATCAATTGCGACAATGTCATCACAATTGCGATCTCCGATCTCGATCCAGACCCGGTGGGAGCCCTCGACCTGGGCACCAGGGCCGAGCTCGATCGTGCTCTCCGCTACGCCCTCGACATCCTCTACTAGGGACCCCTGGGCGCCGAACCCGCACAAATGGGTCAACAGACTCAGACGATCTCGCTGGATAGATCTGCAGGGACCCATAGTCTGACCGGGTCAACGGCCCGCACCTGCCGCCGCGGCGCGCTCCAGAGGGGAGGAAGCGCTCCCGGTGCCAAGACAGGCGAACCTCTTCGCGGTAGGGATGCCGCTCCGGATCTCGTCAGGGCCGTTGACATCTACTCCTCCTGACTCGACTCAGGCGCCTCGTAACGGTCTCGGGACGGTGCTGGTACTAGAAACGGGCCAACGTCATGACGGACACGGCACCTGTGACTTCGATGAGCGGCCCTCGCCAAGCGACCGGAACCGCCGCGGTACTGGTCTGGGTCCTGGCCGCCGCTGCCATCGGGCTCAACGTCTATATCTCCTGGTCGGCCGCGGCGGCAGGCGAAGTGGGACCCAACGGCTTGGCCAGTGGCATCTCCTGGTCATTGGTACTTGTGACATTCACGGTCGCTGGAGCTCTGATCGTTTCCAGGCAGCCCGGCAACGTCATCGGATGGCTGCTCATGATCCCCGGAGTCACCTCACCCCTCGAGGCTCTCACCTCGACCTGGCTGGAGGGCATCCAGCCGCCACCTGACAGTGTCACTCCGCTCATCTGGCTGGCGCTCTGGTTCGCCAGTTGGTCATGGGTGTTGCTGATCTTCCCGGTATTCCATCTGATGCTGACCTTTCCCACCGGCAGGTTGCAGTCGCCACGGTGGCGTTGGGTCGCCGGGCTCGAAGGGGCAATGCTGGTCAGCTTTCTCGTGTTGGTTGGGCTATCGGAGACGATGGAGCTGTCGGTGGACGAGGTCGTTGTCTGGACTGTTCCCAACCCGATCGGATTTCTCGACGACCACTTCTGGGACAACCAGTTCGGACCGGTATGGGGGATCCTCCTCCTCGTGCTCACTCGTCGGCTGTGTCGGAGCCATGGTCCAACGGTTTCCGCAAGGCCGGCACCTGTGGAACGAGAGCAGATGAAGTGGCTGATGCTGGCGGTCGGTTTCTTCGGTGTTGTCTACGGGACCCTGGCCGTGATCAACGGCGACGAGCCGCTCGGATTGGATCGACGTCCTGTTCGCCCTTTCCCTGGCCAGCATCCCGGTGGCGATCGCCATCGCCGTGCTCCGCTACCGGCTCTACGACATCGATCGTCTGCTCTCCCGCACCGTCTCCTACACCGTGGTGGTCGGCTTGCTCGCCGCCCTTTTCTTCGGGACCATCAGCGTGCTCACCTCGCTGCTCCCCGCCCCGAGCGACGTCACCATCGCCGCCTCGACTCTCGCAGTGTTCGCCCTTTTCAACCCACTCCGCCACAGGGTTCAGAACACGGTCGACCGCCGCTTCAACCGCTCCCAATACGACTCGCAACGAGTCATGGACCACTTCGCAGACTCACTGCGCGATCAGGTCGACGCCGATCAGGTAGTCGACGGGTGGGTAGGCGTGGTCTCCAAGACCATGCAGCCGGTATCGGTTGGGGTCTGGCTTCGCTCGAGTTGATCGAGGCGAGAACTGCCCAACCCCTCGGCTTCACTTCACTCACCAACTAGTTTGTGCCCCGGTGGCGTCTCTCCCCTTCCCGATCCGTCGTCTCTGGCTGCTGGCACGAGGAGCCTTCGTCAACCGCGATCGACCTGACTTCCACGGCCTTGCCTCGATCGAGGATCCCGAGAAGTTCGTGTGGGCCATCCTCCCCCACGCCGCCCGATCCTTCGCCCCCAGCATCCTCCTGCTGTCAGAAGACGATGCCCGGGCCGCCGCGATCGGATACCTCTACGCCCGGATGCTCGACACCTATGAGGACCTCTCACCCGAACCGGCTCAAGCCCGAGAAACCCTTGCCGCCTTCGCCAGTCGCTTCGACAGCGACCGTCCTGGTTTGGCCCCGCCCGCCCCGACTCCTTCGGACCCTGATCCCCGAGACCGGGCCCACCTCCTGCTGATTGAAAGGCACCATCTCGTCGACCAGGTGTTCTTGAGACTCGACCCCCCAACCCGGGCCCGGATCACAAAGCTGATCCAGGACATGGCAACCGGCATGATCGAGTTCTCCAGCATCTTCGAGGACCAGCAGGGAGTGCTCGACGGCGAGGAGCAGGTGCTCGCCTATTGCCATCGGGTGATCGGGCTGCCCGCCCTATTCGTCATGGAGACCCTGCTCGGCCCGGTGTCAACGGATCATCATCGCGACGCTCTCGAGGTTTCGGAGTTGATCCAATTGGCCAACATCACCCGCGACATCGAAAAGGACCTGCGACGCGGTGTCGCCTACCACCCAGCGCTTCGTGCGTACCTCGGGTCTGAAGAACGGGAGCGCGGCTGCGGTGGCCGTCGCTCGTCGCGACCTGATCGTGCTCGCCACCCGACGGGCGCCCTCATTCCGCCGCCTGGTCGACGCGGTGGACCTCCCCCGTCTCAGCCCGGCCCGGGCCGCCGCAGTGCTGATGGTGCTGTTCACCGGCCGTCACTACCGCGACTGCGCCATCGACGCCGGGATGCCACAGCGGCCCGAGGTCACGGGGAAAGATGACCCTGGTCCTGACCTCGATTCCCGGCTGCGGTCTCTCCGAAGTGGGCGGACCGGGTGATGATTCGGGTCGAATCGGACCTCCTCGCCACCGTCTGACCTTCCGTTCCCGATTCGTTCGACATCCGGTCATTTTCGAGGCCTAGGCTCCGCCGGGCTCGGTGACAGAACCAAGGAGCAAGATGAAGAAGAGATACGCAATGGTTGCCGTGCTCGCACTGCTGATCGCAGCGTGCGGCTCGGGAACCGAAACAACGACAACCGCTGGAGGAACCGCTACGACCGCCGACGGCGGCACCGCACGCACGGCGGCACCGCAACAACGGCAGCGGCCGGCGGAATGGAAGAGTTGATCACGGCAGCTCAGGCCGAAGGCACGCTGACCACCATTGCCCTGCCCGATGACTGGTGCGGTTATCGCGCCGTCATCGACAACTTCAAGGCGAAGTACGGGTTGGAAGTCAACGAGCTCGACCCTGGGGCCGGCTCAGCGGAGGAGCTGGAGGCGATCGACGCCAACAAGGAGAACCCTGGACCGCAGGCACCTGACGTAATCGACGTCGGCCTCGCCTTCGGACCACAGGCCAAGGACGCCGAACAGATCCAGCCCTACAAGGTGGCGACCTGGGACGACATCCCTGAGGGTGCCAAGGATCCCGATGGCTTCTGGTACGGCGACTACTACGGGGTGTTGTCCTTCGAGGTCAACGCCGCCGAAGTGGCGAATGCGCCGGCGGAGTACGCCGACCTGCTGAAGCCCGAGTATGCGTCGCAAGTCGCACTCTCCGGTGACCCGCTGACCTCCAATGCCGCCATCCTCACGGTGTGGGCCGCGGGTCTCGCCACAGGCGCCACCGGGACCGAAGCCGCCACGGCAGGTCTCGAGTTCTTCAAGCAATTGAATGACGCCGGCAACTTCGTGCCGATCGACGGCGACTCGCGCACGGTTGGAATTGGTGAGACTCCAATCCTGGTGGACTGGTCCTACAACTCGATCGCGAACGACGTCGCGCTGGCCGGAAACCCGGACATCGAGACCGTCGTTCCGGCGCAGGGCAGAATGGCGGGTGTCTACGTGCAGGCGATCAGCGCCTACGCGCCGCATCCCAATGCCGCCAAGTTGTGGATGGAGTACCTGTACTCCGACGAGGGCCAGCTCGGCTGGGCAGCGGGCTTCTGTCACCCGATTCGCTTCAATGCGATGGTGGAGGCCGGGACCGTGCCTGAGGAAACCTTGGCGCAACTCCCAAGCACCGAAGGCGCTTTCTTCCCAACAATCGAAGAAATAACAGCCGCCTCGGATGTCATCGTGGCCGGATGGCCAGATGTCGTGGGTGTGACCGTCGAAGAGAGCACCAGCGGCTAGTCACGAAGTAGCGATCGGAAGTGTGGGGGGTGCTCGGCGCCCCCCACGATTCCACTTCGGGCGCTATCTCGGCGTCCTTCCCTTCTTCGCCTTCGCTGGCATGTTCTTGATCGCGCCGGTCCTGCGAATGGTCAGCCGAAGCCTGCAAGATGACAACGGCCAATTCACCCTCGACAACTACCGCAGCCTGTTCACTGATGGCCAAGTCGCCCCGGCGTATAGCGGGTCGATCCGGCTCAGTCTTCTCACTGCCTTCATCGGATGCCTGCTGGGCTTCTTTCTGGCCTGGGCGTTGTCGATTGGAGGCCTACCCAGGTGGCTCCGGACACCGATCATCACGTTCGCCGCGATGGCCTCCAACTTTGCCGGGGTACCACTCGCCGTTGCGTTCCTCTTCACGATCGGTGGGGCCGGGGTCCTCACGAAATGGCTCGAAGATTTGGGATTCGACCTCTACGCGACCGGATTCTCCCTTCACACTTTCTGGGGCATCGCACTGGTCTATGCCTTCTTCCAGATCCCATTGATGCTCCTGGTCATGCTTCCGGCGTTCGATGGCCTCAAGAAAGACTGGCGGGAGGCCGCGGAGAATCTCGGAGCCACACCACGCCAGTACTGGCGCTTTGTGGCTTTCCCGGTTCTGTTGCCCTCACTGCTTGGGACCTTCCTCCTGCTTTTCGGCAACGCGTTTGGCGCCTACGCCACCGCTCAGACCCTCACCGGTGGGTCGGGGGTCCCGTTGGCCACATTGCTAATCGGCCAACAGATCTCCGGCGACGTTCTCAATAACCAGGGGCTCGGCATGGCCGTCGCTGTCGGAATGCTGGTCATCATGTCGATTGCGATAATTTTCTACTCGAAACTCCAGCGACGCTCCGAAAGGTGGCTGGGGTGACGATTCTGAATCCCCCGAGACCGGTCACCCCGACCAAGGCGGTCACTGAGGCGCCCGTCAAGCGAATACATCCCCTCGCCTGGGTGACCCTGCTCGGGATCGGCCTCTACTTCTTCGTTCCTCTCATCCTCACTCTTTGGTGGTCGCTACGCGCGCAGAAGGACGTTCTCGGCTTCGAGGCCTATCGAAGACTCTTCGCCGACCCCAACTTCTGGTCGGGTCTAGGCGAGACGATGGTCGATGCCATCGCGACCATTCTCCTCAGCTTGCTCATCATGGTTCCCACCGCCTTCTGGGTGACACTGCGCTTGCCCAAGCTGCGCTCCGCCGTCGAGTTCGTCACACTGCTCCCCTTCGTCATCCCGCCGGTCGTGCTGGTCCTCGGCATCCTTCGCCTCTACGCCAGACCCCCGTTGCTGCTGACTTCTACCTACGGAAGCTCCCGGCTGGTTCTCATCTGCCTCTACGCCGCCATTGCCTTTCCCTACATATATCGCTCGGTGGACACCGGGCTCCGAGCCATCGACGTCCGCTCCCTGACCGAGGCCGCGCAAACTCTGGGCGCCGGATGGACGACGATTCTGCGCCGGGTGATCCTCCCCAACATCAGGGTGGCTGTGCTTTCGAGTTCTCTCCTGACCTTTGCCATCGTCTTTGGCGAATATGCCATCGCCCTCTACATGGCCCAACACACCTTCGGCCCGTTTATGGCCAATCTCGCTCGAAGCAAGGTGTACGAGCCGGCGGCCATGACCGTCGTGGCCGTTGCCATCGTTTGGGCGGCGATGGGGCTGTTCGTCTACGTCACCAGACCCAGGAGGAAAGCGTGAGTGGTGGCTCTCTAACCCTTGAGGGGGTGCGCAAGGAATTCGGCGGGGTCGTCGCCGTCGAGGACTTCAACCTCGATGTCTCGCCAGGCGAGTTCGTCAGTTTCCTGGGCCCGTCGGGTTGCGGGAAGACCACCACTCTGCGAATGGTGGCCGGGCTCGAACAACCCAGTGCCGGCACCATCAGACTCGCCGGCGAGGACGTCACCTACGCCAAGCCCAACGAGCGCAACATCGGGATGGTGTTCCAGTCCTACGCCTTGTTCCCCAACATGACGGTGTCCGACAACATCGCCTTCGGGCTCAGGGTCCGTAAAGAGGACAAGGAGGCCCGTCAGCCGAGAGTCGATGAGCTTCTCGACCTCATCCAATTGCCGGACAAGGGCAAGGCCTACCCATATGAGCTTTCCGGGGGCCAGCAACAACGGGTCGCCCTGGCCCGGGCCCTGGCGATCTCACCTCAACTGCTCCTTCTGGACGAGCCGCTGTCCGCTCTCGACGCCAAGATCCGCGATGAGCTGCGCTCCGAAATCCGCCGCATCCAACGGCAGCTCAATATCACCACGATCTACGTGACCCATGACCAGGAAGAAGCCCTGGCGCTATCCGATCGGGTCGTGGTGATGAGCCGAGGCCGAATGGAGCAAGTGGGAGCGCCCTTCGAGGTCTACAACAACCCGTCCACGGGTTTCGTCGCCTCCTTCGTCGGCCAGCTCAACCGGTTGTCGGCGACGGTCACCGACCCCGTCGAGGGGCTGCTCGCAGGTCGGGCACGACCAGGTTCGAACCACCTCCCGCATCGAGTCGGATCCGGGGACCGAGGTCTCGCTGATGCTGCGACCTGAAGAGCTGACCCTCGACGCATCGGCCGACAACGTGCTCGACGGCACGGTGGAGAGCGTGACCTTCCTCGGATCCATCGTCCGGATCCAGGTGGCGGTCAACGGAGGTCGTCTCACCGCCGATCTGTTCAACGAGCGTCTTCTCACGCTTCCGGTCGCAGGCGACGCCACCCAAATCTCATTCCCGGCCCACGCCTGCTGGGTGATGGTCTGAATCAGAGGTGACACGGGTCGCGGCGGGGACCGTCGTCTTCGATGTGGATGCCATCGCCTTCGACAAGGACGGAACCCTGGTCGACCTCGACGCGGTATGGGGCCCGGCGGGGAGGGCCTGGGTGGCGACCGCCGCCGACGGAGACGACGGCATGGAAGCGATCCTCGCCGACCAGCTCGGGCTCGACCTCGACACCGGCCACCTGGTGCCAGGCGGGATGATCGCAGTCGGCAGCGTCGGCCAACTCTATGAAGCCACTCTCGCCATCTTGATCGAGCGGAGTGTCGAGACTGAGAAGGCAAGAAGCCTGGCCATGGCGGCGCGGTCGACAGCGGTCATGGCCGCTGATGCTCAAGGCCAGGTCCCGCTAGGAGATGTGACCGGAACCCTTCGGAGACTCCAGGAGGCCGGGCTCCGGCTGGCGGTCGTTTCCAGCGACAACCGTGCAGCGGTAGACGCCGCAGTCATGGCCTTGGGGATCCGATCCCTGATCGACGCCGTGGTGGCAGGAGATGACGGATTCGACGCCAAGCCTGCCCCCGACACCCTCCTCGAGGCAGCCAGACGCCTGGGACGTGGAGCCGGCGCAGATGTTGTACGTCGGCGACTCCTGGGTCGATGCCGGAGCCGGTCGTGCCGCAGGGATCGCGGGCACCGTCCTGGTCGGCGAGCCCACGCCGGAGGCCCGGGATCTGGCGACCGTGGTTGTGCCCGGAGTCGATTCACTCCGGGTGGTGTGATCTTCAGGCCGGGTCCCCTCAGGCCAGAGCAATGAGAACGATGCCGGCGGCGGCGGCCGCAACAGTCCAGAGCTGCGACCTGGTCACCTCCTCATGGAGCAGGAGGCGGGAGGCGATGACGGCGATCAGGACCGACATCTCCCTGACCCCTGACACCAGGCCTACCGGGGCGTTGAGGGCAGCGACCATGACCAGCAAGTAGGCAGTGCCGGAGGCGACGCTTCCGATGGCGGCCTTGCGCCAATCGTCTCTGATCATCCCCAACATCGCATGCGGGCCGCGCATCACCAGCACGACCACCCCGAGAGTGATGGCGAGGAGGACGAATTCGGTAGCGATCACCGCAATCGCCGCTCCCTCCTCACGCACCGCGGCAGCATCGACCGAGGTGTAGGCGGCGATCATGAGCCCGGTAGCCAGCGCGGCCCACAATCCGGCTCGATCCGCCCGCCTCCAGGCGAGCAGAGTGAGGGCCGCGGTCACCGTGATCACTCCCAACCAACCCAGAGTCGAGATCTCGTCGCCGAGGAAGGCCACCCCGGCGAGGGAAATCAAGACCGGGGAGGTGCCACGAGCCATCGGGTAGACGAAGGAGAGGTCACCGAGGCGATACGCCAGGGCCAACAACAAGACGTAGACCACCTGCACGATCACCGAGATCACGATCAGGTCCCACACCGAAGAGTCGGGGAGGCCGGTGTAGGCGAGGACCGGGACCGCCAGGATCGCCGCCCCGGCGACAACAGTCCACGCCGCCACCAATTGGTCGTCGCTGGCCTTCACCAGCAAGTTCCATCCGGCGTGGAGACATGCGGCGATCAGGGCGAGGATCAGGGCGAGCAGGCTCATCGCGCTCGTGGGGACTCAGACACCAGGAGATTTCAGCACTGCAGCCCGGATTGCCGCCGGTTTCCGCACGTCTTCGATCAAGATGTCACGAAGAGCGACATGGAGGCACTCAGAGTGAGAGTGAACTTGCCCAGATTCTTTGGAATCCCCTGCGAACACGAGCATGTCATGGTGCTTCGCTCCGCCGGTCTGGAACGGATCGTGTGCGAGAACTGCGGCCATGTCAGCTTCAGCTTCGACGAAGGCGAATTGATGGCCGAGACCGAGTTGATGGTCAGCACCGGAGCGGTCGCCGACACCGAGTGACCGCCTAGCGGCAGGATCCCCTCAGGTAAGGGCTCCAGGCACTCCACCCCTGTTGGTCTCGGATTTGCCGGGCCACCCATAGGTTGATCCCGGGGTCGAACAACTCGCCGTAGCTGTATCCGAGCTTGTCGGCCCAGAACGGCA
>CAVRWT010000018.1:0-35337 GCA_963724825.1 uncultured Acidobacteriota bacterium | reverse complement strand
GTACAAGAAAGAGCCAGTCAGCAAGGGACTCGAAGACCGGCGGGGCCAAACGTCGCGCCGCGGTATCGCGCTCGGTGGCGGGGCCGGCGGCATCGGCCTGATCGTCGTGTTGTTGGTCATGTTTCTTGGCGGCGGAGGGATCGATCCGGGAACGCTCGACGACATCACCGATGCCCTTGCGCCCGGCGTGGTCGCTCCCGAAACCGAGGGCACGATCGACCCCGCTGCCGATCCTGACGCCGACCTCAAGGACTACATGAACGCGGTGTACACCGACCTCGACTCGATGTGGTCGCAGGTCTTCATCGCGGCAGGCAGGAACGACTACAGGACGCCACGGTTTGTGATCTTCGAGGGCTACACGGACTCGGGCTGTGGCGGCGCAGACGAGACCGTCGGTCCCCACTACTGCCCCGTCGACGAGAAGATCTACCTCGACTTTGACTTCTTCAACCAGCTGAAGGAACAGTTCGGTGCGAGAGGCGATTTCGCCCCTGCATATGTCATCGCACATGAATTCGGTCATCACATCCAGACGGTCATCGGAGTCTCCGACGAGGTGCGGGCCCTCCAGCAACAGAATCCCGACCAGGCAAACGACCTTTCGGTTCTGATGGAGTTGCAGGCTGACTGCTTTGCCGGGGTTTGGGCCTCCACCCTGACGGTGGGGACCGGAACCGGCGAGTCAGTTGAGCTGGACCCGGGAGAGATCCAGGAGGCGATCGAAGCGGCGGAGGCGGTGGGCGACGATCGCATCCAGAGTCAGGTAACGGGCCAGATCAACCCCGAGACGTGGACCCATGGATCGGCCGAACAGCGTGCTCAGTGGACCATGACCGGCTACGACTCAGGAGACCCCGGGGCCTGCGACACATTCTCGGCAGCCGGCTGAGACGGTCTAGACCGAATCGACAATCGCCTCGGCTTCGATCTCGACCTTCCACCGCTCGTCGAGCAGCCCGGCCACCACGACCATCGTCGACGCCGGTCTCACCTGACCGAACACCTCACCGTGAGCCCTCCCCACGGCATCCGCGTAGGAGGCGTCGGTGAGATAGGACCTGGTGCGCACCACGTCACTCGCCCGGGCGCCCGCCTGATAGAGCGCATCGAGAATGATCTCGAGACATCTTCTCGCCTGTGTCGCCGGATCGGGGTCCACCTCGCCATCGGGCCAGATGGGCGCTGTTCCCGCCACGAGGACCCGATCGCCCACCCGGACCGCGCGGCTGAACCCGATACGGGGCTCGAATGGCGAACCGGACGAGATGTTCAGACGATCGATAGCCGACCTTAAACCTGACAGGCCAGGCCTGTCAGCCCATGCCCGAGACGTGGACCGGGCGGATCCCACTTCACGTGGTGGAGGGCATTGGTTACCCTTGCCTCCCAACCGATGCGCTGTCGTCGCACCCTCTCCTCGCTCCTGGCCGCCGTTCTGGCCGCTGCCGTGCTCACCAGCACTGCCGCTGGCGCGCGCGCCCAGAGCGTTGGTGACGCCGAGAATGCGGCAGAAGAGGCCCAACAGCAGGCGGGGGCGGCCAGCGGGCTGGTCGACGAGGCCGTAGCCAACCGTTCGGACATCGAGTCCCAACTCGCCGCCAGCATGGTCAGGCTCGACGACCTGGCGGAGCAACTCTCCTCGGTGGCCGCCGGAGTCGACAGGCTCCAGGGTCAAATCGGGTTCGCTGACGTTGAATTGTTGGGGATTCAGGCCGATATCGAATCTCAGGCAGTGGATGCCTACATGAGCGCTCTCAGCTCGCCAGGTGTCAGCCTCGCCAACTCGGACAACGTCGAGGATGCGCTTGTAGCCGGCCTCTTCATCGGCGACGTCGTCGCCAACGGGCAGGAGAATGTCAACGCCCTCATCATGAAGCGGCGCGACCTCGAAGCACTGGTCGCGACCTTCCTTGCCGATCAGGAGCGTGTCGCTCAGCTTCAGGCCGAAGTCGATGCCGAGACGGAGAACCTGGCAAGTCTCTACGAACAGGCCGACGCCAAGGTGGCAGAGGCGATCCGCGAGGCGACCAGGTCTGCAGCCGAATACAGCGAGGCTCTCAACGCAGTCGACGCGGCGCGGGCCAGAGAAGCCGAACAGGAGCGACAGGAAGAGCGGGACCCGCCGACGACCACTATCCCGGACACTCCGGGCGGGACCAGCGCCCCGACCACGACCACCACGGCACCGGTGACCACGACAACCGACGACGACACGGGAGGGGGTGGCGGCGGGGGCAACACCAACTTCCCGGCGGCCGTGGAGCGCTGGCGTGGCGAGGTGAGTCGATATTTCCCAGCCTCGAGAGTCAACGAGGCGCTGGCGATCATCCAATGCGAGAGCCTGGGAGATGCCGATGCCTATAACCCCTATTCAGGAGCCTCGGGCCTGTTCCAATTCCTGCCGTCGACCTGGGCGGCAACGGCGCCAAAGGCAGGCTTCCCCGACAGTGGCCCGTTCGACGGAGTGGCCAACATCGGGACAGCCGCCTGGCTAGGGCAGAGGTATCAGGACCTGGGCCAAGGCTTTTGGAAGCCGTGGTCATGTCGAAGGGTCTTGAACTGACCCCGATACGGTCTTCTTAAGATCCACACCGACCGATGGAAAACGTCGATCTAAATCCCCGCCGTCAGATTCTCTTCATCTCGCTTGCCGTGGCGGCCACGCTGCCGGGAGTGTTCCTCCGGCTGACCGACACCCACCCGGCGCCGGTCGTCGCGGCAATCCTCTACGGCCTGGCGATCGTGGGTGCTGCGTTCATGCTCTCCTGGGCGGCAGAGGTGATCCAGCTGGACATAGCCGCCGGGCTCGCCCTGGCCCTGCTGGCCCTGATCGCCATCCTTCCCGAGTACGCCGTCGACTTCGTGTTCACCGCCAAAGCGGGCCGCGAGTTTGCCGAAACCGGGGCGGCGACCCAATACGGCCCGCTGGCATTGGCCAACATGACCGGTGGGAACCAGCTTCTGATCGGTCTCGGATGGCCACTGGTGATCCTCCTCGGCACTTATCGGGTGCGGAAGACGCAGGCCTCTCCAGAACGAGCCGAGGGCACGACCGCCACCACGATCAACCTCGACCGGTCGCAGTCGGTCGAGATCGCATATCTGGCAATTGCCTCGCTTTACGGGTTGACCCTGTTCCTCAAGGACATGCTGACCCTATGGGACTGGCGCGATCCTCATCTTCATCTACATCCTGTATCTCCGTCGATTGTCGGGCGCCCCGCCATCCACCCCACATCTGGTGGGGCCTTCTGCCTACATCGGGTCGCTGCCCACACGGCTGCGCCGCTTCATCAACTACAACGCTTTCGCAGTGGCTGCCGGAGTGATCCTCCTCTGTGCCGAGCCGTTTGCCGAGGCCATCGTCGAGATGGGACAGACGCTCGGGGTGAGCGAGTTCCTGTTGGTGAAATGGATCGCCCCCACCGCCTCCGAAGCGCCCGAGCTCTTGGTGGCGGCCCTCTTTGCCTGGCGTCTGGCGGCGCGCACCGGGTTCGCCGCCTTGATCTCCTCCAAAGTGAACCAGTGGACGCTGCTGGTCGGCAGCCTTCCCATCGTGTTCTCGATCTTCTCGCGAACCCTCCACGGGCTCCCGCTCGACCGCCAGCAGCGGGTTGAGCTCATGGTGACCGCGGCCCAGTCGGTGTTTGCGGTGGCGATCGTCGCCAGCCGGTCGGTTACCACCAAGGAGGCTTGGGTCATGCTTTCGCTCTTCGTGGCCCAGATCCTGGAATCGGGCCTCGCCGAGCTCGGGCACATTTCCGAGGAGGGCTCGATATCGAGCCCGGATCGGGGTCGGCATCGTCTTCCTGCTTGCCGCCGCCTGGGTGTTGCGAAAGGACTTCCGGAACTTGATTCGCGTAGTCCGCGACGGGCTGCGCACTCCGTGGGATGAGCTGACCAAAGAAGACACGCCGGTGTGATTGTGTGCCCCTACCAACCGCTCGGCCTGCGTTGTAGGTTCGAGTCGAGAGGGGGTCTGTCATAGCCAAGCAACATTTTTCACCGGACGTCTTCACGTTCCTCACCGAGTTGAACCGGAACAACAACAAGATCTGGTGGGATCGCAACAAAGAGCGGTACATCGAGGTGGTCCGGGAGCCGGCACTCGACTTCATCCAGGATTTCGGGCCCAGGCTGACCCGGATCTCACCCCACTTCACCGGGGACGCCCGCGCGATTGGCGGCTCACTGATGCGGCCTTATCGGGACACCAGGTTCTCGAAGGACAAGACGCCGTACAAGACGAACGTGGGGATCCAGTTTCGCCACGATGCCGGCAAGGACATCCACGCCCCGGGTTTCTACGTGCACCTCGAGCCTGACGCTTGCTTCGTCGGGGTTGGGATGTGGCATCCCGAGACCCCGGTCGCCCGTCGCATACGCCAGGCCATCAACGATGACCCCGCAGGTTGGAAGCAGGCCGCAAAGGGAAAGGCCTTCACAACCACCTGGTCGATCGACCAGGACGCTGACGAGATCTTGAAGAAAGTGCCCCGGGATCTCGAACAGGACCACCCCTACGCCGACGATCTCCGGATGAAGAGCTTCGTGGCCGGAGCCACTGTCGCTGACCAGATGGTGGCTTCGGCAGGGTTCGACACCCGCCTGATTGCGATGTACGCCAAGGCCGCAGGTTTCACCGCATTCATCTGCAAGGCGATCGGTCTTCCGTTCTAGGTTTGCGACACGCCGACAGCGGCCTAACTTATGGGAGTCCCAACCACGTGGGGGGAGCTGCGAGTGACGACTTTTCCGGGAACAGTTGCGTTCGAGGATGACCGGGTGCCGGTCATGGTGGGGATCGACATCGACAAGATCACCCTGATCTCGGGTGAGGTGGAAATCGGTGAATGGCCAACGGCCGAATGCACCTTCCTCGAGAAGGGCGATGGCAGCTGGGTCATCGAAGCGGAGGACGATTCAGTCTTCTTCCTGCCCGACGATCCCTCCCGATTCGCCCAGGGACTGGCCGGGCACCTCATCATCGACGCCGACTCGCTCACGGAGACCGGCGCAACCCATTCCGAAGCCGACAACCGGGTGTTCGATGTCGCAGACGGCCCCGCCCCCAAGGTCCTCACCGTCGTCGGGTTCTACGCCCTTTGTGCGGTGACGCTGGCCCTCGGGATTTGGGCCGCGGTCAGCCTCTTCGGCTGATCAAGTCGGCAGTTCCATCCAGCCGGCAACCCGGTCCAGGAGATAGACGCTCACGTCATGGGACCGGTCGAGCACGTCACACAATTGCTCGCGGCCCATGAGCACGTCGACCAGGCTCACCGATGACTTCCCGGTGAGAGTCAACCGCCGCTCCGGGGCATCGGTGACGGCTCCATAGGAGTCGATTGCCTGCACCTCCACTGCCAGAGAGAGCCGGCCGATACCGGCGAGATCGGTGGCGAGGACCAGCAGGTCAGGCGGATTGTGGAGTGGCGGAACCGCCCAGTTGAAGAAGAGGTCGAGGTGGTAGACGTCCTCTGGCTCCTCGAAGTCGTCGTCCATCTCCTCGAGGCGCTCGCGCAGGGAGAGGATCACTCTGGGGTCCCCATCGAGTGCCAGGTGAAGGTCGATGGGACCACCGCAACCGGCCTCGGGGTGGAGATCTACCTCCCAGGACTGGCGCAGTGAGTAGGTCTCGACGAAGTGACGCTCGTCATGCACGTGGAAGCCATGCTCGGTGGCATGTTCCTTCAGATCGGTGACGAACCCGGCGATGTCGATCGACATTGGTGTCTGAGGTTATTGAACTCTGAATTCAATTCACAGTGAGGTGACTACCGATCGCGACGCCGCCACCCGATCACCAACCCGGTGAGGAAGGCGGCCAATGCCGCGCCGGGTATGGCTCGGGGTGGCTCGGAGACCACGACGAGTGGGTCAAGCGACTTCGGTGCCGGCTTTGCCCCAACACTGGCGAGACGCTCCGAGTAAGCCCTGGTCACTTCCGCTCCGAAGAGGAAGACGGAGGAGAGCATGTATGCCAGGAACAGGACCACCACCAGCGACCCGGCAAATCCCAGGGCGGTAGTTACGCCGAAGACCTGGAACCAAACCCCAATGCCGTAGGCGGCCACGGTGAATACCACCGCAGTAAATAACGCCCCGACCCAGACCGCCCGCCACGGAATCGTCACCACAGTGAGCGTTTGGAATATGAGTGCGAACACAACGGGCAACAAGGCCAGCGAGACAACCGGCGCCAACACCTGGAACACGGTGTCGAGGTTCTCCAGACTGGCCGGCAAGAGAGAGTCGAGGAATCCCCAAACCGCATTCACAATCAGGAGGGCCATCATGACCAGACCGAGCCCGAACACCCAGAGGAACCCGATCCCGCGTTTGCGCACCAGGCCGAGCATCCCCGAGATCCGCTCATAGGGGACGTCGAAGATGTCGTTCAGGTCGTGCTGCAGCTCGATGAAGAGACTCGACGCCGACCAAAGCAACAAGACAACCCCGATGATTGCCGCAGTGTTGGTGGAGCTCACTGCGCTGGTGAGGATCGTGGACACGGTCGTCGCCGCGTCCGCACCGGCGATGCGCTCGATTGCCTCCAGCAATTCCCTCTGGACCTCGGCGTTCCCGAGGAATGCCCCGGCAACTGAAACCGCAATGATCAACATCGGAGCCAACGCAAAGACGGTGCGGTAGGCGATCGCGGCGGCCATCCTCGGAGCGCGATCGATGCCGTACTCCTTGGCGGAGATGGCCACGATCTCCGCAGGGCCCTTCGCCCACTTGGGAAGTCTCTCGACGATCCGCTCGATAATGAGATCAGCGTATCGGCGCATACACTCGCCGAACGTGAGTCACCCGTTCCCGGCGCCTATCGAGACGATGGAAGCGAAGGTCTCGGAGGGCTGGCCGAAGGGGACCTTCCTCTACGAGCCGAAGTGGGACGGGTTTCGATCCGTCTCCTGGTCCCAACCCGAGATTCGGCTCGACTCGAGATCACAGCGCCCGTTGCTCCGCTATTTCCCGGAGTTGCGCCCCGCTTTGGAGCAACTTCCCGACGGGACTGTCGTCGACGGCGAGGTAATCGTGGTCGTGAACGGGGTGACCGACTTCAGCACCCTCCAGCAGCGAATCCACCCGGCAGAATCGAGGATCAAGCTGCTCTCGGAGGCAACCCCAGCCGAGCTGGTGGCTTTCGACCTGCTCGCCCATCGGGGCGAGGACCTCCGAGCTGCTCCCTTCGTGGAACGCCGCGAGCGGCTCGTGAGCGTCACCGCAGATCTCGGACACCCCTGGCACCTGACCCCGGAGACGGATTCCGAGGAAACCGCCCGCAGGTGGTTCTCCGAGTTCGAGTCGGCCGGGTGCGACGGGATCATCGCCAAGGTGCCGGACCTCGCCTACCAACACGGGAAGAGGGCGATGATCAAGATCAAGCATCGTCGGACGGTGGACTGTGTCGTCGGCGGGTTCAGAGAGCACAAGGACGGGGGCAAGATCGGGTCCCTCCTGCTCGGGGTCTACGACGGTCAAGGCCAGCTCCACTTCATCGGGCATTGCTCCGGCTTCCCCGACGGGCAGAGGGTCGAGATCTACAAGCGGTTCCTCGAATTGGTGGCCGACGACAGCTTCGACGAGGATGCCCGGGCCCCCGGAGGGCAGAGCCGGTGGTCGTCGGAGAAGGATGGAGCCTGGACCCCGGTGCAACCAGGCGTCGTGGTGGAAGTGAGCTATGACCAACTCGAGGGAAATCGATTCAGACACGCAACCAGGTTCCACCGCTGGCGCCCGGAGAAGGATCCGTTGAGCTGCACCATGGAGCAACTGGAGCGCCCGGAAGGGCCGGGATTCGCGGAGGTCGTGGCAGGATGATGGTGCTGGAGGTTTCTGACCTCACTCACGACTACGGCGAGGTGGTTGCGATCCGGAACCTGACCCTTCAGGTGCCGGAGGGAGTGACCGGGCTGGTCGGGGCGAATGGCGCGGGGAAGACCACTTTGCTGCGGCTCATGCTCGGCTTGCTCCACCCGACTTCGGGCTCGATGCAGGTTCTGGGCCACGATCCTCAGCGAGAGCCGCTCGCAGTCCGCACGGTCATCGGTTACATGCCGGAGGGCGATTGCCTCCCCAAAGACCAGACAGCCGCCGACTTCGTGGCCTACACCGCACAATTGGCGGGAATCCCCCCTCGCGAGGCACGACGAAGGGCCTCGGAGACCCTCTTCCTCGTCGGGCTGGAAGAAGAGCGCTTTCGCTTTCTCGGTGACTTCTCCACCGGAATGCAGCAGAGGGTGAAGCTGGCCCAGGCGATCGTCCACGACCCGGACCTGCTGCTCCTCGACGAGCCCGCCTCCGGCCTCGATCCCGAGGGCCGCACCCAGATGCTGGAGCTGATCCGCCGGCTCGCCGACTTCAAGATCAACGTCATCCTGTCCTCGCACGTGCTCACCGACATCGAGCAGACCTGCGATTGGGTGGTGATGCTCGACGCCGGGGACTTGCTGCGCTCGGGTCCCCTGGAGGGATTCGAGAAACTGGGCACCGTCGTCGTAGAGGTGATCGATCACGCGGATCAGGTCGCCGAGGCATTGAGGAAACGGGGTTTCGAAGCCACGGTCGAGGGCCAGCGCCTGTTGGTGGGGCCGGGCGACGAGAAGCTGGAAGAGGCGATCGTCGCCGAAACCGCGGCCGCCAACTCAGGGCTGGTCCGAATGATCCGGGGATCGGCCTCGCTGGAAGACCTGTTCCTGGCCAGGGAGGCGTCGCCATGACCGACCAGGTCATCTTCGACCGGGGTTATCGGACCTACGACGGCCCACGCCTCGGGCCCGCCGGGGCCCGGCGAGCGGTGTTCAAGGACGGGGTCCGTCGCGTCCTTGGCCTGGGTCGGAAGGCAAGGGAGAAGATCTTCCCCTGGGTCCTGATCGCGCATCGCGGTGATCGCTGCCGCCGTCTTTCTCGGCATCAACTGGGCGGCCGGCAACATCGACGAGGCTCTTCAGCAGGGTGCCCCCACCTACGGCGACCTCTTCGACTTCTACTCGGCGATTTCCATCCTGTTCATTGCATTCGCCGGTCCCAAGTTGTTGATCCCGGATCGAACCAAAGGAGTCCTCTCCGTCTACTTCTCCCGGCCCCTCACCGTCGATGGCTACCTCACCTCGAAGATAGGTGCCTTTGCCACCGTGGTCGGCGCGATCTACGTCGTGCCCCAGTTGATCCTCCACCTGGGCTGTCACTGATCTCGGACGATGGATTTCTCACCTACCTGGGCGACAACCTCGACATCCTGTGGAAGGTGCCGGTGACCACGCTGGCATTCATCGCCCTCCACGGTTCGCTGATCTTCATCCTGTCGTCGGTCATCGACAGGACCGGAATCGCGGCTGCGGCGTTTCTCGGGATCCTGATCGCCGGGGACGGCATCGCCGGGAGAGTCGCCGAGGCGACTTTCCCCGGTGCCAAGTTCGCCTCACTTCTTGCCCCGGGGCAGCACCCGCGGATCATCAGGGATTACTTCTTTGGCGACACGATCGCCTACCCGGCGGAGATTGCAGGCTTCGACGTCTGGGTGTCGGTCGCCCTGATCGTCGGCGTGACCGTCGCCGCGGTGTGGTTCATCAGATGGCGCTACCGGAAACTGGCATGAGCGACACGATCGTCGTCACCGAGTTGTCGAAGTGGTTCGGGCTCAAGGTCGCCGTCAGCGAGCTCACCATTGGGTTCAGACCCGGCGTGACCGGCCTCCTGGGCCCGAATGGTGCCGGGAAGACGACCCTGCTCCGGGTCATCACCGGGCTGCAACGCCCTTCGCAGGGCAGCATTCAGATCCTCGGCGTGGATCCCCGAGCGGATCCCGCGATCTACAAGCGCATCGCACTGGTCCCCGAGGACGAAACCGTCTACGACCGGCTCACCGGTCGTCAGTTCGTCGAACTGGCGGCGCGCTTGGCCAAAGTCGACCAGGTCAAGGACCGAGTGAGCTTGGCCATCGAGGATGTGGGCCTCACCGACGCCGCCGATCGCGCCCTGGGTGGCTTCTCCAAGGGGATGAAGCAACGAGCCAAGGTGGCTCAGGCACTGGTCTCGGACCCCGAGGTCTTGCTGCTCGATGAGCCACTGAATGGCGCCGACCCGGTGCAAAGAGCTCATCTCATCGACCTCTTCAGGAAACTCGGCGACAAGGGCAAGACGGTGATCGTGTCATCTCATGTCCTCGCCGAGGTCGAGCGAATGACCGACCGCGTGGTGGCCATGGTCGACGGGCGCCTCGCCGCGGTCGGTGACGTTTCAACGATTCGAGCGGCGATGACCGACAAGCCCCGTCGGGTGTACGTGGAGGCAAGCGACCCTCGGCGACTCGCGTCCTCACTGATCGCGAGCCCCGGTGTGGTTGGGGTGAGCATCGACGGCGACACCGTTCACGTCGAGGCCTCTGACTCCGGCGAACTTGCCAGGCGGTTGCCGATCCTCGCTTCCGAGAGCGGGATCCGACTCAACAGAGTCGAACCGGTCGACGAGTCCCTCGAGTCGGTTTTCCGCTACCTGGTCGAGGGCCGTTGATGACTCTTGCGATCCATCTCTACCGGCGGATGATGCGCCGGGGGCGGGTGATCGCCCTCGTCGCCCTGGCTTCGGTCTCCGGGCTGGTCTATTGGCTGGTCGGATTCGATGCCCCGGCCAAAGAGCTGACCGGGCTCTACAGCGACATCCTGGCCTCGGTTGGCTACACCTTCGTCGTTGCCGCGCTGATCCTCACCGCCGCCACCCTCCGCGAGGAGAAGGACGCAGGAACCCTCCCCTACATCTATCTGCGCCCGATCCCCCGTGCCTGGTTCGCCGGACAGGCCCTCATTGCCGGATCGGCGGCGGCGATTGTGATCGGGATCTGCGGCTGGCTGGTGACGGTCGTCGCCTCGATCGCAGTTGGAAACGGCATCGGCCCGACAATCCCGGCCCTCTCCCTTTTCCTGGCGGCGGCCATCGGGTACGCCGCGGTGTTCGTTCCGCTTGGCTACCTGGCGCCCCGCTCGCTCCTGATCGGCCTTGGCTACATCATCGTTTGGGAGACGATCCTGGCCAATGTCGTGACCGGGCTCGCCCAGTTCTCGATATGGCGCATCGCGCTCTCCATCTACGCCGGGATGGAAGACGAGTTCGGCCAGGTCGCCACCGACACCCTGGGACCCGTCACCGCAGGTGTCGGTGGTGGGATCGCCAAGATCGCGGTGGTCGTGGTGCTCGGCCTCGTGGTCCTCACCTGGGCCCTTCGCCGCCGCGACGCCCTCTAGGGGTACTCAGTATTCGTCGTCGGGGCGGCGTTGTCGTGAGGGCTGGACCCTCGGTGGCTCACCCGGCATCTTGGGGTAGTGGGGTGGCCAGGGGGCGTCCCCGATCCCGTTCTCCTCATCCCGGGCCATCCACTCGAGGAGGGTGTCGATTCGCCCCGCTGCCTCGTCGATCCCTTCGCTCAGGTCTCCAACCTTGGAGTAGCGGTCACGGAAGGTGTCGAGTGGGAAGTCCTCGATCGCGACGTCCGCCAATTCGTCCCAGGTGATCGGTGCCGACACGAAGCCGGTCGGCCTCACCCCGTAGGCCGAGGACACCGACTTGTCCCTGGCGTTCTGGTTGTAGTCGATGAAGACCCCCTGCCGCTCCTCCTTCCACCACTTGGTGGTCACCTCACCCGGCATCCGTCGCTCCAACTCGCGGGCGAAGGCCAGGACCGCCCGCCTGGTCTGGAAGAAGTCCCACAACGGCTCGATCCGCACATAGACATGGATCCCCCGGCTCCCTGATGTCTTGGGCCAACCCACCAATCCGATCTCGTCCAGCAGGTCATGAGCCGCGCCCGCGGCGGCACGCACCTGATCGAAAGTGACTCCAGGCCCGGGATCGAAGTCGAAGCGAAGCTCATCGGGATGATCGGTGTCCTCGGCCCGCACCGGCCAGGGGTGAAAGTCGAGGCATCCAAGCTGGGCCAGGCGCACCACATCCGCCTGAGTCCGGGGCACGTTCATCCGACCTGGTCGTTGTGATGGAAATCGAATCTGGACCGAGTCGAACGGCGAGTTGTTCGAGACCCGCTTGTGATAGATCGGATCCTCGTCGACCGTCCCCATGTACCGCTTGAGCATCGTGGGCCGGCCGGCGATGCCCCGGATCGCCCCCTCCGCCACCACCACGAAGTGCTCGACGACATCGAGCTTGGTCCATCCCTGGCGCGGGAAGATGACCCGGTCCGGGCTCGAGATCCGAACCTCCTCGCCACCGACAATCACAGTGGTGTGGTCGCTCATTGGCTACCTAAGGTAAGCCGGACCGATCCCGAGTGGAGGGAAAAGGATGACCGAGCCGGTGAAGGACGCAACACCCGAGCAATCGGCGGCCTGGCATCGGACGTTTGCTCCTCAGGCCTTCAATCGCACCTGGGAGCTTCTCGACCTCGACGTGCGCACCGCTGAAGAAGACGAGGAGATGCTCGCATCGACCTTCACCCAGCGATTTCATTGGTATCAAATCGGCGATCCCCGAAACCGGGCGATAGCCGACTGGCAAGTGTCGAGGGTGGCCGCGGTTCTCGGCTACGCCGAGCTGTCGCAGCGATTCGGTGAGCGGTCACTTGCAGTTTGCGAGGAAAACGACCTCGACGCCTTTGTCAGAGGATTCGCCCATGAGGCGATCGCCCGGGCCGCCGCCGAAGTCGACGACGTGGAGACGTTCACCGAGCACCTCGAGCTGGCCAAGGCGCTGCTTCCGGATATCGAGGACACCGAGGACCGGGACATCCTGGCCGCCGACCTCGCCGAGATGTCGGAGGAATAGCGCCGGCGCTACTTGTAGAACGGCAGGTGCCTGAAAACCGCCACCAGTCGCTGCACCAGCTTCCGGTAGGTCTCATAAGAGAGCCCCAGCGCCGGGCCATAGGCCGGGATCAGGCGCTGCACGGCCACGGTCTGCGGCTCGGTGAACTTGAGGAGCCCCTCCCACCCGTGGCGCCGCCCCAGTCCTGATCGCTTGAAACCACCCATCGGGGCATCGTGCGAGCCCCAGGTCGAGACGTATCCATCATTCACCGCGACGCTCCCCGCCTGCAGGCGGACCGCGATGGCCTCGGCGCGCCGTGTGTCTCGCGACCAGATGCTGAAGCTGAGACCGAGATCGGAGTCATTGGCCAGCTTCACCGCCTCATCTGCTGAGGAGACCGGGTAAATCGACACCACCGGTCCGAATGTCTCACCACGGCACAGGTTCATCGTCTCATCGACGTTGGTCAGGATCGTCGGGGCATAGAAGAGCGGGCCGACGTCGGGTCGGCGCTTCCCACCGGTGAGGAGATTCGCCCCCTTGGCCACAGCGTCTTCGACATGAGACTCGACCGCGGCCAGGTGCTCCTGGGTGATCAGTGAGCCAACCCGAGGGCCGAACTCGAAGCCCGCCGAGATCTCCAGCTGCTCCGTCCCCTCGACGAATCGCCGGGTGAACTCGTCTTCGATCCCCCGTTCCACATAGATCCTCTCGGTGTGAACGCACATCTGGCCGGCATGGCCGAAGGTGCCCCTCGCCAACTCGGGAATCGTCCGATCCAGATCGGCATCATCGAGAACGATGGCGGCATTCTTCCCGCCCAGTTCCATCGAGGAGCCGATCAAGTTCCGCCCTGCCTGCTCGGCGACGATGCTTCCCACCGCGCTCGACCCGGTGAACATCACATAGTCAACGGCGTCGATGAGAGCGGGGCCGCAAATCTCGCCCCGTCCGGTCACGACCTGGATCACGCCCTCAGGCACACCGGCTTCGTCGAATAGCCGGACGGCTGAGAGCAGGGAGAACGGCGTCTTCTCATCGGGCTTCAGCACCACCGTATTTCCGGCCACCAGCGCCGCGATCGCATCACCAATCGAGAGATTGAAAGGGAAGTTCCACGGGGAGATAAAGCCACAAACTCCTTTTGGGTGCCGGTATTCGTGAGTCTTGGTGAAGAGCGGCATCGCCCCCTGGCGGCGCTTCCTCCTCGTGAGCCGGGGTGCCGTGTTGGCGTAGTAGCGAGCGGTCCCGGCCACGTCCACGACCTCTTCCCAGGCGCCGGCCCTCGTCTTGCCCCCCTCGAGCTGGATGATGTCCACCACCGTGTCGACTTCCCTCATGAGTCGGTCGTGGAACGAGAGAACGATCGCTGCGCGCCGCTTCAACCCCCAACGCGGCCCAAGCCGGCTGCGCCTCTCGTGCGATGGCCACGGCTGCATCGACATCCGCAGCTGTTGCCTGCGGGACCTGACCGATGACTTCGAGGGTGAATGGGGAGTCGACGTCGATTAGCTCGTGATTCACCAGCGGCACGTCGATCCGGGATTCGAGGTCCCGCAGCAGGGCCGCGCCGACTCGTGGCGTCAGTTGCTGGTCGCGAACTGCCATTTTCTCAACGGTACCCGCTCCCCTTACAATCGGCTGCGTGCCACATATCGACCTACCACCGGAATTGCCAGGAATCAGCAGCGCCTTTGCCTTCAGCCCGGAGACCGCAAAACCGATGCGAGAGCTGGCCGAAGTGCTGCTCCGAGGGCCGAACACACTGAGCAGCGGGGAGCGCGAGATGATCGCCACCTTCGTCTCGTCACAGAATGACTGCATGTTCTGCCAGGACAGTCATCGAGCCGCGGCAGCCCACCATCTCGACGGTGACTATGCGCTGGTGGATGCGGTCAAGGACGACTACCAGAGCGCACCGGTTTCACCGAAGCTCAAGTCCCTCCTTGCCATAGCCGGCAAGGTGGCCGAGAGCGGTCGGAATGTGACCAGTGCCGACATCGATCAGGCCCGGGCCGAAGGGGCCACCGACAAGGAGATCCACGACACGGTCCTGATCGCAGCCGCCTTCTCCATGTTCAACCGCTACGTGGACGGCCTGGCGACCTGGACCCCCACCGAGCCCGAGATGTATGACGTGATGGGGAAGCGGATGGCCCACGAGGGCTACGTTCGCTCCGACCAGGCGGCTCAAGCCAGCTAGAGGTTCAGTCGAGCCTCGAGGAACTCAATCGTTCGGCGCCAGGCGGTGTCGAACGCCTCCGGATCGAATGTGTCGCCATCCGGCTCACCGAAACCGTGCTTCGTGCCGGGGTAGCGGATCACTTCCACGTCCAACTCCTCGAGTCTCATGGTTGCCTCCATGAACGCGGCTTCGTCGTCCGTGATGAACTCGTCATCGGCGGCCAGGTGCACCAGGTACGTCGCCCGAGCCCCGGCGAAATCGATCTGTTGGCTCCCATAGAACGACACCACAGCCCCGACCACGTCCACAAGGCGAGCCGAGGCCCACAGGCCGAGCGAGCCACCCATCCCAAAACCGACGACCCCGATCGGCCCCGCCGTCGACCTCTCGTGGAGGAGCTTTGCGGTTGAAAGGACCAGCGAGGCCAGCCGGTTGGGATCGGCCTTGCCGAGATGATCCAGCGCCTCCTGCTCCGACTCCGGGAGCTCGCCGAAGTTGATGTCAGGTGCCAGGACGGTGAACCCATGGTCGGCCAACTCATCCGCCAGGCCCTTCACCGATGAGGTGAGACCCCAGAACGAATGGAGAAGGAGCACCCCGGGACCTGGTCCCTGGTCGCCCTGGATGAAGTATGCGAGATCGCGAACCACTGGGTGGAACCTACCGCTCCTACGCTTGTGGCCATGACCTCGGCGGTCGCCCCACTTCGGATCGAGTCGTTCCGCACGCTCTGGATCGCATCCCTGGTATCCAACGTGGGAAGTCTGATCCAGACGGTCGCCGCCAACTGGCTGATGTTCGAGATGACCCACTCCAACACCTGGGTTGGGCTCATGGTCGCCTCGAGCACTCTTCCCCTTCTCTTTCTCGCCCTGGCCGCTGGGGCCCTGGCGGACATGTTCGACCGGACCAAGCTGATGCTGATCTCACAGGTGATCATGGGCGGCTCGGCTCTGGCGATGGCGATCCTCACCGCCACCGACCTGATCACACCGGGCTGGCTGCTCGGTCTCGGGCTGATCCTGGGCACCGGCGTCGCCCTCAACCTCCCCACCTGGAATGCACTGCTTCCCGACCTGGTGCCACGGCTGATGATTCCCAACGCGGTGGCGCTCAACTCGGCGGGATTCAACGTGGCCCGGGCCGTTGGGCCCGCCATCGGTGGACTGATCGTCGCCACTCTCGGTCCCCAAGCCGGCTTTGCGATCAATGCCCTGAGCTACGCCGCGGTGGTCGTGGCCCTGATCATGATCGGGAGCTCGATCAACAGCCCGATCCGGGAGAACACCTCGTTCGGGACCGCGATCAGCCTCGGAGTCCGCTACGCCCGCTACACACCGGTGTTCCGGCGTCTTCTTCTGCTGGTGGCCCTATTTGCCGTCACCTCGGCCGTAGTGCAGTCGGTCCTGCCGGGGCGAACCGAGTCACTGAATGGCGGGGCCGGCGCCCTTGGCGCATTGCTGGCGGCGATGGGTGCCGGGGCCTTGCTTGGGGCCTTTGTCCGCCAGCGGTTTGTCGGGCGTTTGGGGAGACGGGCCCCGATGGCGACGATCACCCTCTTCGGCGTCGCGGGGATCGGGGTCGGTCTGGCGCCCAACCTCGCATGGGCGTTCGTCGCGATGTTCTTCTCCGGAGCGTTCTGGGTGCTGACGCTGACCAATCTCAATGCCACTGCCCAGCTCATGGCGCCACACTGGATTCGAGGCCGGGCGATGTCCTTCTACACCTTGGCGTTTGGGGGCGTCCTCCCCTTGGGAGCGATCCTGTCCGGCATCGTCGCCGACGCCATCGGCACCGGGCAAGCGATGGTGGTCCTCTCCCTGGGAACGGTCGCCCTGGGCCTGGCCTCACCCTTGTTCAAGCTGCCCACCCTCGACGAGGTGGAGTCACCCGAGTTCAACGAGGAGCGGACGTTCCCGGTCCACGACGAGATCGCGGAGGGCGGTCCGGTGATGATTCTCAACACCTGGACCATTGACGAAAGCGACTTCGCCGAGTTCACCGAGCTCATGAACGAGATCCGCCTGGTTCGCCTCAGAACCGGGGCCTATCAATGGAGCCTGTTCCGGAACGCCTCGACCCCGACCCGACTCACCGAGATGTTCGCCACCGGGTCATGGGAGGAGCACCTCGCACAACACCGGCGAATCGACGACGCCTCGGCAGCCCTGATCGCCAGGGCCCGGGCGTTCGACCGGGCAGACGGACCGGTTACCCGGCACCTGATCGCAATCGATGTCGAGGATCCGCCAAACTTCGATCAACTCCTGCTCACCCACGAGCAGATGCACCAGACCGACGGATCGATCCCGACCATGGTGGAGCAAGAGAACTTAGCGGGTATAGGCCATCTCGCGCCTGTACTTCTTCCAATCCGACGCCTTTGTCGACCAGAGGAAGTCGGTGACCAGCTGGCCGATGCCAACCGCGATCAGCACCCACACCACCCAGGAAGGCACTCCAGCGGCCAGAGCGGCGCCGATCAGTGCGAACGGCACGATCTTGGTGACTATGGCCCCTGAGGCATGCATCCAGGCCCGCGATCTCGCCGGCACTCGCAAATAGCTGGCGTAGTCGACCTTCACCCCGGGCTGGGGGCGGCGAATCGAGCCCACGAACCATCGGGTGAAGCGGATCCCCAGAAAAGCGCCGGTCACAAGATGGCCGAGGCTGTGGGTGGTGACCAGGATCGCCCCGAACCCGACCAGGAAGGCGATCGCCGCCGCCGTCCCTTCGAGCGAATAGGCCCAGGCAATGAGGGCGAGGCCGAAGAGTGCGCCCCCGATCATGACCAGATTCCCGATCCAGAGGGGAACGGTCAACAGGGCCCAGTTCCGGAATGCGATCGAGTCGATGACCCCGATCCGGTCGGCGTTGGCCTCGATCAGCGCCGGGTCGGCCTTCACGGCCGCAACTGCCTTCCAGAAACCGGTCGGGCCGAGCGGATCACCAGCCTTGGCCGCCACTTCGGCAAGCCTCAAAGTCTCGGTGATCTCCGAGTCGTCCACTGCCCATATCTAAGTACGGTGCGACCGCTGCAACCGAATCACTGTCCCCGGTGTTCTGATGACGATGGATGAGCTGACAGCCGCGCTCGCCGCAGATCTCGATCGAGCCTTCCCGGATCTGGTCAAGGAACTTGGTCCCCGGCTCTATTGGGGTCTGCGTCGCATGTGCGGTGACCACCAGGAGGCCGAAGACCTGACCCAGGAGACGTTCATCCGGGCCTACCGGGCTTTGGGTGACTTCGACCGGCAGCGGTTCGATGACCTCCGATTGGCCCCGTGGGTGTGGACGATCGCCCTCAATCTGGGTCGAAACCACGTCCGGGACCGATCGCGGCGGCCGCTGATCGTCGAGATCCACGACCACGGGGTCGACGACGCCGAGCCACCGGACGAGCGCGCCTGGGATTCCCGATTTGCGTCCCTCAACCGCAACCAGCGGACGGCCGTCGTCCTGCGTCACGTGGTCGGGCTCGGAATCGGGGAGATCTCGGAGACGACCGGCCGCCCCGAAGGCACGGTGAAGGCCGACATCCATCGAGGGTTGGACCGACTGCGCGAGATGATGGAGCACGAAGCATGAACATCGAACAACAACTCGAACGCCTCACCGGGCCCTTGCCCGACGGCATGACAGAAGCGGTGGCCCTGGGCACCGGCATCGCCGATGGCTACGACTTCTACGACTCGCCCGTGGGTCAGGTGGTGGTCACGTTCAATCCAAACGGCGTGTCCTCGCTCGGCCTTGCTTCGGAGGACTTCGAGGGCTACTTCAACCACCGGCACGGTCGAGTCGCTGATTAGGGCAGAGGCGCCATCGGCATGGTCTGGGCGCATCCCCTCTGCGATCGAGGCCGGCACTCCGGGAAGGCTGCCTGTCGATCTGAGGTCGGTAACCGAGTTTCAGGCCCGCATCCTCCGGATCGCCGCCACGATTCCCAAGGGGGAGGTTCGGCCCTACGGCTGGCTGGCACGGGAGGCGGCGCGGCCCGGTGCGGCGCGTGCCGTCGGATCGACGATGGCCCGCAATCCGATCCCGCTGATCATCCCCTGCCACCGGGTGGTCCGCTCGGACGGCACCATCGGTGCCTACTCCCTCGGCGGTCCCCACGTGAAATGGGAGCTCCTCACCCACGAAGGCGCCGATCCGGTGCATCTCGAGGATCTGGCGGAGCATCAGGTTCGGGTTCAAGGCAACACGTCGACCCACATCTTCTGCAACCCGACCTGTCGGGCGATCAGACGGTCCAAGCCCGGGAATGTGGTCCCCTTCAGATCGGGAAGCGCCGCCGAGGCCGCCGGGTTTCGAGCCTGTGAGCTGTGCCGGCCTTGATCACTTGAAACCGGCGGCCGGTCCGCACGGGTACCCTCGCCGCCGATGGAATCCAGCCCCGTTGAGCAGCTAGCCGTCAACACAATCAAAGCCCTGGCGATGGATGCCGTGCAGAAGGCGGACAGCGGGCATCCCGGGATGCCCATGGGCATGGCGGACATCGCGGTGGTGCTCTGGGGGCGCTATCTGAATGTCGACCCGGGGGATCCGGAGTGGCCCGACCGCGACCGCTTCGTCCTTTCCAACGGCCACGGTTCGATGTTGCTCTATTCCATGCTCCACCTCAGTGGGTTCCCGCTCACCCTCGATGATCTGCGCAACTTCAGGCAGTGGGGCAGCCACACGGCCGGTCATCCCGAAATCGACCACCGGCTTGGGATCGAGATGACAACCGGGCCGCTCGGGCAGGGGTTTGCAACCGGAGTCGGCATGGCTATCGCCGAGGCCCACCTCCGGGCACGCCTCGGTGCGGATCTCGTCGACCACCGGACGTTCGGCTTTGTCTCCGATGGCGACCTCATGGAAGGGGTCAGCAGCGAAGCGGCATCCCTGGCCGGCCACTTCGGCCTTGGCCACCTCATCTACCTGTACGACAACAATCGCATCTCGATCGACGGGTCCACCGACATCACATTCAGTGAGGACGTAGTGGCCCGTTTCGATGCCGTGGGGTGGCATACCCAGGAGGTCGACGGCCACGACCGGGAATCGGTGGCAGCCGCGATCGAAGCCGCGATCGCGGACGATCGTCCCTCCCTGATCTCTTGTCACACCCATATCGCTCACGGGGCACCCCATGCCCAGGACACCGCCGGAGCCCACGGCTCACCCCTCGGTGAAGAGGAGATCAAGCTCACCAAGGAAGCCATGGGGTTTCCGATCGACCCCCCGTTCCACGTCGAGGACGGCGTCTACGAGTTCTTCAGCGCCGCCATGAACCGGGGCCGCGACGCCCACCGAGCATGGGCCGACCGCTTCGAATCGGCAACCAACGAGCAACGTGCCCTGTGGAGCGCACTCCATGACCCCACACCGGTGAAGCTCGACGGGCCTGGCTTCGAGGTCGGCGGCAGCCTCGCCACCAGGGCCTCGTCGTCGATGTTGTTCGGGGAGATGGCGGAGAAGGTTCCCGGGTTCATCGGGGGCGCCGCCGATCTCGCCGGCTCGACCAAGACGGTGATCGAGAAGGGCCGGCTCTTCTCCCGCGACGACCGCTCGGCCCGCGACATCCCGTTCGGAATCAGAGAGCACGCCATGGGGGCGGCCGTCAATGGGATGGCGGTCCACGGCGGTCTCAAGCCCTACTCGGCCACCTTCTTCGTGTTCAGCGATTACCAGCGCCCGGCGGTGCGGCTGTCGGCGATCATGAGAGCGCCCTCGATCTGGGTGTACACCCATGATTCGATCTTCCTCGGGGAGGATGGGCCGACCCACCAGCCCATCGAGCATCTTGCCTCGTTGCGCGCCATGCCCAACCTCTGGGTGATTCGCCCTGCCGATGCCAACGAAACCCTCCAAGCCTGGGAGATCGCCCTCAACCGCCACGATGGCCCGGTGGCGCTGGTCCTCACCCGGCAGAACCTCCCCACCCTCGACGCCGTCGCGGATGGGGTGAGACGGGGCGGTTACGTCGTCCGGGAGGGCTCAGCCGTGACCATGATCGCCACCGGCTCGGAGGTCTCCGCCGCCCTCGGCGCTGCAGAAGCACTTGCCGGGGAAGGCATCGAGGCCCGAGTTGTGAGTCTTCCCTGTTGGGAGCTCTTCTTCGAGCAGGACGAGGCCTATCAGGACGAGGTGCTCGGCACCGCGCCGCGGGTGTCGATCGAGGCGGCAGCCACCTTCGGATGGGAGCGGGTAGTCGGTGAGGGTGGGCTGAGCATCGGAATCGATCGGTTCGGGGCATCAGCCCCGGACCATGTCCTCGCCAAAGAGCTCGGTTTCACCCCGGACGAAATTGCCGGTCGCGTCCGCACCTTTCTGGATGGGTAGATGACCGATTCCGCAGACGCGGTGGTGATCGGCGCCGGAGTGGCCGGTGTCTCTGCCGCCTATCACCTCGCCGTCGTCCAGGGAGCGAAGCGAGTGCGGATCGTCGATCCCCGACCCCCGCTCTCCCTCACCTCGGACAAGTCAGCCGAGTGTTATCGCAACTGGTGGCCGAATTCCCCCATGGTCGAGTTGATGAATCGCTCCATCGACCTGCTCGAGAAGGTGGCGGCCGAGTCGGGGAATGTGATCGGGATGAACCGCCGGGGCTATCTATTCATCACCGCAGACGAAGCCCGCCTCCACGCAATGATCGAGGAGGCCCACCACACGTCGACCCTCGGTGCCGGCACGGTCAGGATTCACCCGGGACCGATCCCCTATCGACATTCGCCCGACGAGGGCTATCTGGGAGCGCCCGAGGGCGCCGACATCCTCATCGGCGCGGACACGATTCGGGAGTACTTCCCGTTCATCACTGACAAGGCAGTGGGGGCGGTCCATGTCCGACGCGCCGGGTGGCTGAGCGCCCAGCAACTCGGGGCATGGATGTTGGAGCGGGCCCGCCAGGACGGAACCAGCTTCCTCCAGGACGAGGTCACCGGAATCGACGTCGACGACGGCTCGGTGACCGGGGTGGGCCTGGCCTCCGGCGACCGGATCGACACCAGGGTCGTGGTCAACGCAGCCGGGCCGATGTCGCGTTCGGTGGCCGCGATGGTGGGGGTCGAACTGCCGGTGCTTGCCGAGGTCCACATCAAGGTCGCCTATCGAGAGCATCTCGGAGTGATCCCCCGTCACGCCCCGATGTTCATTTGGAGCGACCACCAGACTGTCGACTGGAGCGACGAGGAGAGAGCGGAACTGGAGGCCCAGGGCCGCAACGACTTGCTCGGCCAGATGCCGATCTTCTGCCACGGGCGCCCCGAGGGCGGCGTCGAGTCGCCATACCTCCTGGCCCTCTGGGAATACCACAACGAAATCCGGGAGGAACCGGTTTGGCCGTTGCTGGATGACCCCCTCTATCCCGAGGTGGTGATGCGGGGCCTGACCACGATGGTTCCCGGGCTGGCGCCCTACCTCGATGGCCTTCCTCATTCGGTGGTCGATGGCGGCTATTACCTCAAGACCCGGGAGAACCGCCCACTGGTCGGCCCCGCCGGGCCACAGGGATTCTTTCTGATGGCCGGAATGTCGGGATTCGGCGTGATGGTGTCGATGGGGGCAGGAGATCTCGTCGCCCGTCACATCTCCGGTGACGAACTGCCCGGGTACTCGCCGTCGTTCCTGCTCAGCCGATACGACGACCCGGTCTATCTCGATTCGATCGCAGACGCCGGCCGGTCCGGCCAGCTCTAACCGCGATCCCGGTCTCAGCCGGCGGTCGCCAACTCGTGGTGGGGCTGAAGGGCGAAGCTGATCGCGTCGTGGGGAGCCATCGCCCCACCGACTCGGCGAGCCTCGGCGAGCTCGGGTGTCTCTGCCTCTGCTGCCATCCCGGCTGATTCGAGCAGGATGGCGACCAGCGCCCAGCGGACCAGTCCCACCCGGGCTCTGGTCGCATCGGCGGCCCCCAAAGCGGTCATCGCCCGCACCGGATCCTCCTCAGTGAATGCCAACCAGGAGACGCTGTCGAGGAACAGGGCGAGGCCCTCCAGGCTGCGCAACCGATCGAGGTACTCGGCCGCCGCCTCCAGCGACCGTCGTGCCCGGGCCCGATCACCACCCGCGAGGTGGGTGAGCGCCGCCTGACAGTAGGTCTGAACGATCAACGACACGTTGTCCAGCTCGAGTGCGATAGCCAGGACCCTGGCATGCCCCTGAAGCCCTGACTCGATGTCACCGTCCACCGTCGACATCGCCGCATGGAAGCTCATGGCATAGCCAAGGACGAAGGGATCGTCGAGGGATTCAGCGAGCTCCACCGCCGCTGAGATCTGGGTCGCGGGCCTCCTGGCTGAAGGTGTCTTCGAACAGGATGGAGCCAGCGATCATGAGACGAGCCCAGGCCTCGGTCTCACGATCCCCTATTCGCTCCGCCAGCTCCACCGCGGGCCTTGCGTATGCAATAGCGGGTACGGGATCTCCCATTTCCATGAGCGTCCCCGCCGCCACGAACAAGGCTCGTGCTCTCAAGACGTCATCGAGTCGGTCGCTAACCGCCATCAGTCGGGCGGTGTCGGCCTTGACGTTGTTCCAGTTGTCGCCCTGCCAGGCCACGATCCAGGTGCGGACGTAGAGCGACCCCGCCAACTGGACGCGATCGGTGTCCATGGCCCAATCGGCAGCACCCCGCAGATTGCGCCAATCGCGTGACAGCTTGACCACCGTCTCTCTTTGCTTCGGGCCCCGGAGCAATGGCTCGCAGGCGACGACGACCGCTTCGTAGTGCTCGGCATGGCGCAGACGGGTCTCTTCCTCGTCTCCGAAAGCCGCTAGTTGCTCCAGAGCGAACTCGCGCATGGCGGTCCCCATCGCCATCCGCCCCTCTGATTCCACCGAGATCATGCTTTGGCCGACCAGGGTCTCCAGTCCGAGGAACACATCGGGCGCGCTGTCCCCTGCTACCGCCTCGGCCGCCTCGAGTGCCCAGCCGTCCACGAACACCCCGAGCCGTCTGAACAACCGTTGGTCGGCCTCGTCGAGCAGGCCGTGACTCCACTCGATCGTGGCCCGTAGCGATCGTTGCCGCGTCGGAAGCTCAGGCGATGACGTCGAGAGGTCGAGGACTGCCTCGAGCCGGTCGAGGATCACCTCGGGCGGAAGCAGGCGCGCTCTTGCCGCGGCCAGCTCGATTGCCAGGGGACAACCATCCAAACGCTCCACCAGGTCCCGGACGACCGGGGCGTTCTCCGGGGTGAGCTCGAAATCCGGGCGGGCGATGCGGGCCCGGTCGACGAAGAGCTGGACCGCGGGGGAGGCCGCGATCTGGTCGAAGTCCGCCCCTTCCATGGCCCATCCCAGGGGATCGACGCGAAACTCTCTCTCGGCGCCGATGCGAAGCGAGCCGCGGCTGGTGACGATCACACGAAGCTTCGGGCATCGGCTGAGAAGCGTCGCGATCGAGACTGCGGCGCCGGCTACCCGTTCGAAACCGTCGAGGATCAGCAGCATCTCCATCTCGGCCAGCTGGTTGATCAGGACCTCCAATGGGTCGTGATCGGGCTCGGGCGGGAGCCCCATCTTCTCGGCGATAGCGCCGGGCACCCGGTCGGGGTCTGTCTCATTCG
Organism: uncultured Acidobacteriota bacterium; assembly: GCA_963724825.1. GTDB lineage: Bacteria > Actinomycetota > Acidimicrobiia > Spongiisociales > ZC4RG35 > JALYNX01. Next base: position 10,833 of record CAVRWT010000018.1, on the reverse strand, counting down.
AAAGATCGACGAAGGTCACGCCGTCGGGGTAGCTCGACCCCAAACGGGATGCTGCTGCAGCCGCGATCCGACTCTTCCCGATGCCCCCAGGGCCGGTCAGGGTGATCAAGCGGGCGCCGCCTTCGAGCATGCCGAGAAGCGCTGAGACGTCATCTTCACGCCCGATGAACTCGGTCAGATAGGCGGGAAGGTCCACCTCACGGTTCCTGGCTCTCACCGGCGGGAATTCCGATGCGAGCGGAGGGGCCTCGAGTTGATAGATCCGCTCCGGTCGGGTCAGGCCCTTCATGTCATACCAACCCAGCTCCCGGCAGGTCAGCCCGGGGCGGCTCAGAAGGGAAAAGGTCACGTCGGAGAGCAAGATCTGCCCACCCCATGCCGCAGCCATGATGCGAGCGGCTCTATGGACATCCAGGCCCGTGTAGTCGTTGCCGATCAGAGTCGGGGTGCCCGTGTGGATCCCCATCCGAACCAACACCCTCGAGCTCCGCGGCCACGGCGCCGTGGCATAAGCCGCCTGAGCATCGATCGCGCTCAGGGCGGCGGCACCTGCCTCGGGGAAGGCGATGAACAGCCCGTCACCCTCCGAACCGAAGATGACCCCGCCCCGATCGGCGATGGCACGCCCGGTGAGCTCCCAGTAGGTCTCCAACAGCTGTGGATAGTCGGTCCCCAGCGCTTCGAGATGCTCTGTGGATTTCTCGATGTCCAGAAAGAGGAAGGTGACGGTTCCTTGTGGCAGCATCGGTCCGACCGGGGTCGTCATCGCGATTCGATGAAGTCGAGAACCCGACGCCAGGCGTCGGCTGACGCGTCAACAAACTCCTCTTGCTTCCGATCGAAGAACGAATGGGGAGCACCCGGGTAGACGACGATCTCGTTCTCTTTTCCTGCGCCATCGAGGGCATCTCGAAACTCGTCCACGACTTCCACCGGTATTCCGGGGTCATCGCCAGCCATCAGGCCGAGCACGGGGCATTCGAAATCGTCGACCCGCTCGATCGGACCGACAGGCGGACGCTTGGGGTTGCCATAGAAGCCGATCGCTCCGGAGAGGCCGTGCCCGGCTGCGGCCTGAAGCCAGGAGTTGCTGCCCCCGAAGCAGAATCCGACCGTGAAGATGGGGCGATCGGGGTCAGTCCGAGCGAAGCTGCGGCTATGGCGGCGGCGGTGTCGGCGGTCACCCCTTCCACGGTGGTCAGCGGGACATGGTCGGCATAGGGAAACGCATCACGCCTCTTGCCGATGCCGGCGGTGCGCCCGAAGTAGTCAATGGCGACGGAGTCATAGCCATTCTCGGCGAACCGCAGCGCCAGCTGCTCGTAGAACCGATGCAGGCCCCGGACGTCCGGCAGGATGACCACACCCGGGCCCTTGCGCTGCGAACTGGTGGCGCTGAAGGCAGCGAACTGGTTGCCATCGGTTGCGGTGAGGACCAGGTCTCCGTGTCCGCCTACTCCTCCATCGATGACCTCGATCGGAGGGCTGGAGTCGTCGTCGTAACACATCGAACGGCCAAACTTACCTCAATGCCCAGGACCACCAAGCCGACAGCCGGAGGTGGATCTGACCTGGGACCAGGCACTGTCCTTGCGTGTGGGTCGACAACTGCTCATTAGGCCGCTTGGGGACCCGGTTGGGGTGGTGACTGCCCTGGGAGGGGTCCAGACCCAGGTCGCCTCGTCCGCGATGCAGGTGATTTCGATCCGCTGCTCCTCCACGCCGGACCTGGAGGACCTTCTCTGGAAGCAGCGGGCTCTGGTCAAGACCTGGGCGATGCGGGGCACGCTCCACCTGCTCCCCTCGATCGAATACTGGCGATGGGTCGCGATGTTGCGGCAACGCCCACAGAAGATCACGCCGGGTTGGGAAAAGTACCACGGGGTGACCTCCACTCAATTGGCCGCGATCACCGAAGCCATCGGGGCGGTGATGTCGGACCAGGCGATGACCAGGGAGGAGATGACCGGCGCCGTAGTCAGGGTGACCGGAGACCCCACCTTGGGTGCCGCACTCAAATCCGGTTGGAGTCAGCTGCTCAAACCGGCTGCCCGTCAGGGCCTGCTGGTCCAGGGCCCGCCCCGAGGCCGCAACGTCACATTCGTATCACCGACGGCGTGGCTGGGCAAGGTCGAGGACTCAGGGCTGGATCATGCCGTCCCCGAACTCGTCGAGCGCTTCTTCGACGTCAATGGACCGGCGACATCGGAGGACTTCGCCCGTTGGCTGGGTCGAGCGCACAAGAGCGCCCGCGAGCTCATGGCCTCAGCCATGGAGCGACTGGTCCTGGTAGACGTCGAGGGTCGGCCCGGATGGATGACGGCGACCGGCGCCGCGGCTGCGGTTTCGGTTGAACCGGTCATCGGGGACTTATCTGCTTCCGGGTTTCGATCCTTACACCCTGGCTCCGACTCAGTCATCGGGCCTACACCATTCCCCAGGGACGAGTCAACGAGGTTTCGCGTCCGGCCGGATGGATCGCACCGGTGATCCTTCACGAAGGTCGAATCGTCGGCATATGGGACATTGCGAAAGGCTCGGAGGTGGTGCTCCAGCCATTCGAAAGACTGTCAACAGGCAACGTTGGGCTCATTGGCCGAACATGTCGTCGATCGATATCACGGATTGCTTGGGGACGATCCCCGAATCGTGGTCAGGGGGCCCTGACTCGCTGGGCGATTGAGAGATCATCGGGAGCAGGCCGCCCGCCGGAAGCTCCCGCTTGGTCTCGACCGTGAACAAGGGACTGCGATAAGGCTGCCGTGGCGGAGGCTCACTGCCCAATTCGGTGCCGTCGGGCCGGTAAAACCAGATTCGACCGGGTTTGCCGGAGATGGTCCAGCCACCTTCGTGGACGAGAAGATGGTGGGTACGGCAGAGCAGGACCAGATTCTCGATGTTCGTTTCGCCACCGTCGGCCCAGTGGACGAGGTGATGGACATCACACCAGTGCGAGACGCGGTCACATCGTCGGGAACACACATCTCAGGTCTCTTGCCCAGACGGCGGTGCGCAACGGACCGGTGACCAGGCGCTTGGTTCTGCCCACATCGAGCGGTTGGGACTCTTGGTCGAAGATGACCCTGGTGAGGTTGGCGTCGCAGGCGAGCCGCCTGATCTCGTCGATGGTGAGAAAGGTCCCGGTGCTGGTTTCCGAAATCCCGGGTCGTCCTTCGAGAAGGGTTTCGGCGGAGACGTGAACCAGGATGTCCGGGCGCCCGGAGGCCCCATTCATGATGTCGAGGAGCAGATCGGCGCGGCGAGCCGGGGTCGATCGAGTGTCGCCTTCCGCCGGTGGGCCCAGCTCCAACCCGGCGCGCAGCCGCTCGCCGGCTTCGATGTCGACCCAGCCGTTGATCCGGATCATCTCCCCATCGCGGCGCAGGGTCAGAGAGCGCAGGTCCCGCATCAGGTCCCGCTCGGATCCGAGGTCGACGGTGGCTACCTGCTCCAGCCAATACTCGAGATGCTTCTTCAAATCGCGGACCAGCGGAGTGTCCATCGCCAGGGTCACGATCCAGCGCTTCGGCATCTGGAAGGCCTCGCCAGCAACAACTTCGCCTCGAGAATCACATCGACCTGAGCACCTGAAACTGGCACCGCTGGCATAGGCGAAGGCGGTGAGCGGTGCTTGGTCAGTCCATTGGCCCGGGTGACATGACTCGGCCTCCCCGGGATGCAATGACATCCGATGCTTCAACATCGCAGTCACCGACGTATACCCGTCGCGACGAAAGGCCTCGGTTTCCTCGATCTGCTGTACAACGGTCTGCAATCCGGGCGTCGTATCCGATCCCGATGGGTGAACAGCGAATCCAGCTCCTCGATCAGATCCTCGGGGCAAGCTGTTGTGACGGGATTCAGCGGGCGGTGCTTCCAGCATCTCGAACATATGTTCGTACCGTACCGAGCCCCGGTGACAGATTCCATACCCTTGTGGTCGATCTCGGAAGAATTTCTGGGACCGGATGAGGAAGCCGAGCTACTGAGCGACCTCGTCGACGAAGATGTCCACCTTCTCGTTGTAGAAAGAGACCAAGCCGGCAATGGCCTCCGCCTCGACCAGCGGGAGGTCATACCCCCAGGCGATGTCCTCGTGAACCTTGCCGTTGATCGCGGCCGACCAGTAGCGAGCCTGGCCTTTCCAATGACATCTGGTGGAGGTGTCGGTCGGGGTCAGCAGATCCATGCGGATATCGGTCTGGGGCAAGTAATACCGCACTGGCAGGCCGGGCTCACGGAGGAACATCGGTCGCTCCGAGTCGGCGACGGTCACCCCGTCGATCTCCACCCGAATCCTCTGGGTTGAGGCCTCGATCGGCATATCCGAGGTTCAACCGATCAGAGAGAAGCCTGATTCCCCCCATTCAGAGCCAGGGCCATGCCCCGCGCCAGTTCCATCGACTCCCAGTAGGCGCCGAACCTGCCCTTCAGCCCTGCGGGGCTTTCGGCGTAGATCCGGCGCCCGAGGATCCGGGAAGCCGTCTGCACGTCCGACCTCCTCTGCTCGGCGAGGGCCCGCAGCAGGGAGCGCTCCATCGGGTTGGGGCACAGCTCGGGTCGGTCGGTGAGAGAGTCGAGAAGCTCGACGAGATCATGATCCTCGCCCAGCAGCTCTGCCATGCGATCGAGCGTGATCACCATCCCCAGCACGACTTCGGGCCATAGCGGCGTGATGATCTCCATCTGGTGCTTGAGGTACTTCACCCGCTTCCTCCAGAGGTGGAAGTTGCCCGGGGTTGGATTGCGATACGCCATGACCATCTCGCTCCTACCCCGTCGATAGGTGGCCTTCAACCCTGGCCCGATGCTCGCATATCTGTCCCGAATCCCGGTCCCGTACACCTCCCGAGCGTGGGAATCGGTGGGCCAGGACGAGTAGCGGCTGTGGGCCCGCTCGAGGTTGGCCACCACGCGGGGCACCAGCTCGGGGTCCTCCATGGCCCTGGTCTCCACCCGGTCCCGGTTCGCCTCCAGACGCTCGTGCGCCTCCTCGAAAGTCCCATCTGCCAGAAATGACCCGTATAGAAGCTCGAGATCTTCCAGCGCGTTGACCATCACCGCGGCCGACCGGACCCCTGAGAGCAGCCGAGCAGTGTCCCGCATTTCCTTGTTCTCGAAGCGATAGACCTTTTCCCCGATCTCGAACCGAACCAGGCGAAGCAATGCCCTGATCTTCTTGGTCGATTTTCTGGCGGCATGTACCGCCTCGCCAAACGCGTCCTCGCCGTCGAAGAAGCCCGACACGGCGACCTCCATCTCGTGGAGGCTGAGACGTTGCAGGCCCCTTCCCAAAGGCTCGCCGGGAAGGAGGCGAAACTCCGGAAGGGTCAGCTCAACGCGCTCAACGCCATGGTGGTGGTGATGGTGGGGAGCCATGAGGGTCACGAGGCCAGCGTAATGTCGCGGTCTGTGAGATCCGCGGGTCTTCTTCCCTTCCGCCGAGCCGATGGCGTCGAGGTGCTGGTCGCCCACCCCGGTGGGCCCTATTTCGCACATCGCGACAACGGCTGGTGGTCGCTCGTGAAGGGGATGGTGGAGAAGGACGAGCACGATGAGGTCGCCGCGGCGCGGGAATTCGAGGAGGAGACCGGCTGGCCGGCCCCACCCCAGCCCTGGATCCCGCTCGGCGATGTGGTGATGAAATCACGCAAGATCGTCGTCGCCTGGGCGGTCGAGGCCGACTACGACATCGACACTCTGGTTCCTGGCATGTTTTCGATGGGCCATCAGCGTTTTCCCGAGATCGATCGCGTGCAATGGATGCGACCCGAGTTGGCCAGGGTCAAGCTGAATCCCGCGATGGGCGCCTTCGTGGATCGTCTGGAACAACTGCTCCAGGTGTGATGTTTTCGTCGGTAGCAAACCCTGAACCGATTGAGGAGAACTGACATGTCGGACATGCCAAAGACGGAAGCCGAATGGCGCCAGAAGCTCGACCCCGAGCAGTACCAGGTGCTGCGCGAGGCCGGAACCGAGCGGGCGTTCACCGGCAAGTACTGGAACTCAAAGGCCCACGGGACCTACCGCTGCGCCGGCTGTGGTGAGGAGTTGTTCTCGAGCGAGACCAAGTACGACTCGGGCTCGGGTTGGCCCAGCTTCTACCAGCCGATCCAATTGGAAAAGGTCGCCGAGGACAAGGACAGCTCGTACGGGATGGTTCGGACCGAGGTCCGCTGTTCCAACTGTGGCGGCCACCTCGGTCACGTCTTCGATGACGGGCCCAATCCCACCGGGCTTCGCTACTGCATCAACTCGGCTGCACTCGACCTCGCGGAGGACGACTGAGAGTCAATGCCTGGCGCGGGCTTCGACCAGAAGCTCGACAAATCTCTCGTCGCGATCGGTGGGGGGAACCGATGACACCTCGATCCGCCCCTGGACCAGACCTCCGCTTTCGGTGAGGCCGACATCCACCCCGTCGAGAATCCGTCGCACCGCTTCATTGAACGGTTGAACGACGAAACAGAGCTCGGCCAGCTGGTTGGCCCGGGCGGAGGCCACCAGGGCTTCGAAGAGCACCCGGCCCAGGCCCTCGTCCCTGGAATCTGTCGACGACCGCCACCGCAACGTCGGCACAGATCGGGTCTGAAAACCGGACGTAGCGGCCGACACCGGCCGGTTCGTTGTCGATGGCCGCCCCCCACGCCACGTGCCCGACCTGATCGACGTTGGTCAGGTAATCGAGCTCTGAAGGGGTGAGATGGTCGATTCCCACTCCGAATCGGGCATACCGGCTCTCGATTGACATCAGGCTCAGGCCTTCGGCGAGCAGGCCCCGATCTTCGGGGTGGATCGGGCGCAATTCGGCAATGGAGCCGTCGCGAAGGGTTACGGCAATCGTCGGCAGTTCGGGTGTCGTGGTGTCTGGCATGAGGTGCTTGCTACAGCAAGCATACCGCGAGCAGGAGGGCTACTCCTGTAACTTCATCGTCGATGGCAAGGCAGAGGCTGGCAACGGTCACCTCCGAATTCGGGTCGGGGAAGAGGGAGTCGCATGACTCCTCGCCCTTCTACGAGCGCTTCAGCCCGCCTCTGATCTCCGACGACGAGAGCGTCGCGACGCCGGTGGCGACCGACGTCCTGTTCCATGGCGATGCCCGGGAGATGGCGGACGATCAGGTGGCCGATCGCTCGGTTGCCCTGGTGGTCACATCACCCCCCTATTTCGCCGGCAAGGAATACGAGACGGACACCACCACCGGTCACGTGCCCGCCAGCTACATCGAGTACCTCGAACTGCTCGAGGAGGTGCTCGCGGTCTGCCTGCGCAAGCTCGAGCCGGGTGGGCGGATGGCGGTGAACGTCGCCAATCTGGGACGCAAGCCCTATCGCTCGCTGTCGTCGGATGTCATGGCCATCCTCCAGGACCGCTTGGGGATGCTGCTTCGTGGAGAGGTCATCTGGCAAAAGGCAAAGGGAGCCGGGGGCAGCTGTGCCTGGGGGTCATATCGGTCACCGCAAAACCCGGTGCTCAGGGATGTCACCGAACGGGTGGTGATCGCATCGAAAGGGCGCTTCGACCGGGCGATCAAGCGAGCCAAGCGGGAGGCACTCGGCCTGCCCCACATGGCCACCATCGAGACTGATGAGTTCCTCGAGGCCACACTCGATGTGTGGGAGATCCCATCCGAGCGGGCGAGCCGGGTTGGCCACCCTGCCCCCTTCCCCGTCGCCCTCCCTCGCAGATTGATCGAGCTCTACACCTACACCGGTGACCTGGTTCTCGATCCCTTCATCGGGTCGGGGAGCACCGCCATCGCCGCCACCGAGGCCTCCCGCCACTATGTGGGCTTCGACACCGATGCCGCCTATCTGGAGCTGGCCAGGGAGCGGATCGCCGCCTCCGGTGAGAGCCCATGAAGATCCTCACCGTGTGCCTGGGGAACATCTGCAGGTCCCCGGCCGCGGCCGCCGCCATCAAAGAGGCGGCGGTCGAAGCAGGATTCGACGTCGAGGTCGATTCCGCGGGCACCGGTTCCTGGCACATCGGCCAGCCGCCCCACCCCGAATCGGTTGCCGCCGGGGCCCGAGCCGGTCTTCGGATCGATGGGCGCGCTCGTCGAGTCACCACCTCTGATTTCGACCGCTTCGACGTGATCCTCGCCATGGACCGCTCAAATCTGCGCGAATTGACGGGAATGGCCCCGAGCAAGGCATCCCAGGCCAAGCTCCGCCTGTTCCGCACCTACGACCCGGACTCGGACGAAGACGAGATCCCGGACCCCTGGGGAGGGCCGACCGAGGGTTACGAGGAAACGATCCGAATCGTGCGCGCCGCAGCGCGGGGCCTGGTCGAAGACCTTTTTGTCCGGGCTCAGGCCTGGTGAAGGATGCGGTGGCCCTCCAACATGAACGCCAACGCGGCGGTAACCGGATCAGGGTCGTCTGCAAGGCGGTCGTAGCCGAGGCTGGCGCCGTTGAACGCCTCATCATTCCAGTACCGATTGGAGCGGTAGATCTTGCCCCAGGCCGAGACGTAGACATACGGTTCGGGGTGAGCCGCATCTCCCGGTGAGGCCCCGAAACTCGCCCGTTGCCCGCGTCCCTCATCACCCATCTCGATGGCGGCATCAAAGTGCTCCGGCCAGATCTGGGTCTCCGAGACCAGGTCGTCTGGCAATCCATAACCGCGGAGCCGTGCCAGAACGTCGGTGCCGAACTGGAACCAGTCGGCGATGGCAAGCGCACCGTCGACATCGACGGCCAGCGCGGCGTCGGGGTCCATCGGGGGCAGTTGGTCCTTGAAGTCCTCGAACCAAAGCTGCTGGTAGTCGACGCCGAAGAATTCGGCGGCCGCCCTGACCGTGGAAATCGTCTGGGTGGCCACGTTTTCCCCGGTCTCCAACACCAGGAGGTCTCCCTCGATCCTGGCGACCCGACCTTCGAACTCGGGGGTCCCGAATCCACCGGGCTTGGCGCGCAGGCCCATCCGACCCACCGCCTTGTACCGGGCGGGAGCCATGGCGAAGAAGGCGAGTTGATGGAGTTGGCCCCGCGTTTCAGCGAAGCCGGAAGGCAGTGCGGGCGGGATCAAGTGGTCTGACCTTCCGGGCTCGGCTTCCGCCAGAAAGCAGCAAGCTGCAGACACGCGACTACGACGCCGATCCCCACAATGCCGGCCCCCAGCCACCCGTCGAGATCATCAGCGATGCCGATGGCCGAGTCGAGCGAAATCGACCCCGGGCCGAGGATGGCGATGACCAATGCCACGAACGCCAGGGTGGTCACGTACTCGTAACCCTCATCCGGGCGACGGAAGTTGAAGAAGCCGGAGAAGCGATGAATCGACCAGAAGGCCACGAACATCGTCGCCGCCAGCCCGGCAGCAGCCAGCGAGGTCAGCAAGCCGGCGATCAGACCCAACCCGAGGAGGATCTCATTGCCTGCCGAGATCTTGGCGTTGAGGGCCGCCGACCGAAAGCCCTTCTTGGCGAACCACTTGGCCGTTCCCTCCTGGGTTCGGGCGTGGTTGATGCCGTGGGCGAGGAGGACTATCCCTGCCCACACTCGGAGCAGGGTCAGACAGAAGTCGAGCTCGTTCATGGGGCAGAACCCTACGTTCCGGGCGACGATTGTTACGGTTCCGATGACCTGATGGTGGAAAGGCCTCGATGAAGTACTGGGCAGAAGGAGCGCTGGCGATCGCGGTGACACTGGTGCTGGGCGCCGGTCTTTGGCTGTTCACCGGGCAGCCGGTTGGAGACGAGACCACCGACTCCACGACACCGATTGTGGTCGACACCGAGGCAGCAGCCCGCGGGGAGGTCCTCGCCTCCGAGACCGGTTGCCTTGCCTGTCACACCATCGATGGAGCGTCCGGTGTCGGGCCGACGTGGAAGGGGGTGGCCGGTGCGACCCGGCCCCTGGTCTCCGGCGAACAGGTAGTTGCGGACAACGCCTATTTGTTCAATTCGATCGTCGACCCCCCGTCCCAGGTGGTGAGCGGGTTCGAGCCGGTGATGCCCACCAGCTTTGCCGACCAACTGACCGAGGATGAGATCAACGACCTGGTGGAGTACATCAAGTCGCTCAGTTGATTGCCGGCCGACTTCGCCCTTCGCGCAGCAAGTAGCCCCCCTCCCCCCTGCGGGGTACTCCCCCCACCGCTCGCTTCGCTCACTGGGGGGAGAAACGCGGGAATATGACAATACCCGACTCAGGTTGTAGCCTTTGTACACACTCAACCTGAACCGGAGGTTCATCAAGAAATGGCACGCGCAGTAGGTATCGACCTCGGTACCACCAATAGCGTCATCGCCGTGCTCGAAGGGGGCGAGCCCACCATCATCGCCAACGCCGAGGGCGGTCGCACCACCCCATCCGTGGTCTCGTTCAAGGACGGCGAGGTGCTGGTGGGCGAAGTTGCCAAGCGGCAATCCATCACCAACCCCGACCAGACCGTTCGCTCGGTCAAGCGGCACATGGGGACCGACTGGTCGATCGAAGTCGACGGCAAGAAGCTCACCGCCCAAGAGATCTCGGCCCGCATTCTCATGAAGCTGAAGCGGGACGCCGAGTCCTATCTGGGAGACAAGGTCACCGATGCGGTGATCACTGTTCCCGCCTACTTCAACGACGCCCAAAGGCAGGCGACCACCGAAGCCGGCCAGATTGCCGGCCTCAATGTGCTCCGCATCATCAACGAGCCGACCGCGGCTGCCCTGGCCTACGGCCTGGACAAAGAGAGCGACCAAACCATCCTCGTCTTCGATCTCGGTGGTGGCACTTTCGACGTCTCGGTCCTCGAAATCGGTGACGGCGTGTTCGAGGTCAAGGCGACCTCCGGTGACACCTACCTCGGTGGCGACGACTGGGACCAGAAGGTGATCG
>CAVRWT010000017.1:0-155573 GCA_963724825.1 uncultured Acidobacteriota bacterium | reverse complement strand
CTGACCGAAAACGCGTTTTCGGTCAGCTGACCCCAGCCGACCCGTCAAAGACCTTCCTGGGCGGATCGCCTGAGGGGTCGGAGACCACGGTTATGGATCCAATCTCGGCCAGGTCGGATGACGACGTACCTACCAGCAGATCGATCCGACCGGGCTCCACCACGTAGTCGAGATCCCGGTTGTAGAAGCCGATCTGGCCCATCGGCAAGCTAAACCGCACCAGCGCAGACCCACCGGCCGGAACTTCGACCCTCTTGAAGGCCTTCAACTCCAGGACAGGTCGGGTGACGCTGGCTTCGGGGTCGCGAACATACAACTGCACCACTTCGTCACCGTCACGCGGACCCAAGTTTGAAACACGTGCCGTGATTGTGACCGTGTCGTTCCACCCGGCTTCTGCGGTGCCGACTGTCATCTCCGATAGCTCGAACGTCGTGTAGCTGAGGCCGTGGCCGAATGGATACAGGGGCCCGGCAGCTCCATCGACGTAGTCGCCCTTCCAGTGCGAGCGGCCACCCGACACCTTGTGGCCATAGAAGACAGGGATCTGGCCCACCGTTCGCGGGTGCGACATGGCGAGCTTGCCGCCGGGATTGAAGTCGCCGCTGAGCACGTCCACGATCGCGCCTGCACCTTCCTGGCCAGGCAGTCCGGCCGCGATGACGGCTTGGCAGCTTTCGTGGGACAAAACGCTTCCGGCCGGCCGTCCCGCGACGAGTACCAGGACTACTGGGGTGCCGGTGGCCGACCACTGCTTTGACCAGGTCTTCCTGAACACCGGGCAAGTCGAGTGAGAGGCGGTCTCGCCCCTCACCGGTCGTGCAGTCCTCGGTGAGCCCGGCCTTGTCCCCCATCACAAGGATCGCCACCTCCGAGCTTGCCGCCAGGGCGACGGCCTCCTCGAATCCGTCCTTTGACTCGCCCTGGATGTCACAGCCAGAGGCATATCGCACTCTCTCCCCGAAACGGTCACGAAGTGCATCGACAACGGTCGGCGCCTTTGGCGTCGGGTCATCAACTTGTCCGTCGTCCGGGAAGGGGATGGAGAAGACATTCTCTCGATTGACGCATCTCCAACAGGGACTCGATGTGGGCCGGATAGGTGTAGTCACCGAACATGTTGCGAGCCACGTCGGCGTTGGGCCCGATCACTGCGATCGACGACAGGTCGTCTCTCAACGGAAGCACGTCGTTGTTCTTGAGGAGCACCATGCTCTTGCGGGCGATTCGGCGGGCCAGGTCGCGGTGGAACGGGGTGTCGACCACGGAGGACGCCGCCTCGGGATCCACGTGTGGATTCTCAAACAGGCCCAGCTCGAACTTGGCCCTAAGGACTCTGCGCACGGCGTTGTTCACGGTCACGTCACTGACCGAGCCCGATCGGATTGCCTCCAATAAGGGATCGCCGAAGCAATCAGTGCTGGGCAGTTCGACGTCGAGGCCTGCGTTGAGTGCGATCGCAGCAGCGTCAGCCGCACTCTCGGTCAGATGGTGGTAGCTGGCGAGCTGACGTATGGAGAAGTAGTCAGAAACGACTGAGCCGTCGAAGCCCCAATCGTGCCGGAGAAGGCCGGTGAGCAGATCACCATCGGCCCCGCACGGAATCCCGTCCAACTCGTGGTAGCCGTTCATGATCGATTGCAGGTCGGCAGTCTTGACCACGGCTTCGAAGGGATGCAGATAGACCTCCCGCAACTCACGGGCCGGGATGGGAGCAGGAGCCCAGTTCAGGCCTCCCTGTGAGGCGCCGTACCCGACGAAGTGCTTGGCGGTCGCGAGGACGCCCTCGCCCAGTTGTTCTCCCTGGAGGCCACGGACGAAGGCGACCCCCATCGTCGACACCAGGTAGGGGTCCTCTCCAAAGGTCTCCTCGGTGCGGCCCCAACGCGGGTCTCGACAGATGTCCAGCACCGGTGAAAGGCCCTGGTGGGCGCCCATGGATCGCATCTGCACTCTGACCACGTCGGCCATTTCCTCCGCAAGTGTTGGCTCCCAGGTGTTTGCGACGCCGATCGCCTGAGGGAAGACGGTCGACTCACGCGCCATCAATCCCGAGCAGATCTCCTCGTGGACGATCGCCGGAATGCCCAGCCGGGTTTCGTTGAGGAGGTGCTCCTGAATCGAATTGGCAACTCGCGCCGCACCCTTTGCATCGAGGCTGCTCGCTCCCGACACCCTGGTCACCTGCCCCAGACCATTCTGCAGAAGGTCCCGCGCCTTGTCGGCGGAGAACTCGCTTGTTGTCGAGGATCTGAAAGACCCACACGCTGCCCAACTGGGCGATCTTCTCGTCCCAGGTCATCCGTTCGAGTAGATCTTCGACTCTCTCCTGGACCGACAGCGCCGGGTCGCGATAGAGCGGCTGTTCGCCTTCAAGAGTTAGTGCGGTCATCCCTTGACCCCTCCTGCCGTGAGACCACTGACGATCTGGCGTTGGGCTATGAAGTAGAAGATAAGGGCGGGAATCATCGCCACGGTGGTATAGGCGAGGATCATCGCGGTGTCGGTGACGTACTGGGCCGAGATGTTGTTGATGCCGAGGGGCAACGTCCATTGCTCCGGCTTGGTCAGCACCAACAGAGGCAGCAGGAATGCGTTCCAGCTCCCGACGATGGTGAGGACGGCGATCGTGCTCAGCACCGGGCGGGAGAGCGGGAGCATGATGGACCAGTAGAAGCGGAACGGACCGCAACCGTCGATCGAGGCGGCGTCCTCGAGGTCGCGGGGGATGCTGCGAAAGAAAGGCCTCAGGATGACGATCGAAAGCGGGAGGCCGAACGCTGCCTGGGGCAGGGCGAGGCCTAGTGGGTTATTGAGCAGGCCGGTCTGACGCAATGTGATGAACAAGGGCAGGATCGCCACCGCAACGGGAAAGAGAAGCCCGAGGGTGAAGAATGCGAAGATGATCTCCCGGCCCCGGAACCGGTACCGGCGATGACGAATGCGGCAAGCGATGCGGCGGGCAGCACCAGCAAGGTGGCCATCAGTGCGACCAGCAAGCTGTTCTTGACCCAGCGATAGAAGTCCGGGTCGGTGAAGGTCGTCTGGTAGTTGGTCCAGATCCAGGGGTCGGGAAGCCCGACCGGGTCGGCGGCGAGCTGGGCGTTGCTCCGGAACCCACCGAGGATCGAGAAGCTGAGTGGGACCACGATCACAAGCAGCACCGAGATCGCGATCGTGTACAAGAGCGAACCGCCCGAGGTCGAATCTGCGGGGCCGTGGCATGGGGGCGCTTGAGGCAGTCATTTCAGGTAGTCAGCGCTCCCTCCAGATCGCGGCGCAGGACGAACCTCTGATAGAGCAAGGCGATCACCAGCGAAAGCCCAAAGATGATCACCGACACCGCGCTGGCATAGCCGAATTGGCCGCGGCGGAATCCCCAGTCCACCAGATAGGTCGCCATCGTTGCCGTGGCATTGACCGGGCCTCCCTTGGTCGTGACCCACACCAGGTCGAACAGTTGCAGCGCCCCGATGATCGAGAGGAAGATGGAGACCCGGATCGTTGGGCCGAGCAGGGGGAGCGTCACGAACCGGAAACCCTGCCACCACGTGGCCCCGTCGATCGAGGCTGCCTCTTCGAGCTCGGTTGGGATGGTCTGGAGACCGGCCATGATCAGGACCATGTGGAACCCGAAGTACTTCCACGAGATGACGAAGAAGAGGCTGTAGAGGGCGATTTTCGGGTCTGCCAGCCACTCCCGGGTGAGACCGCCGGCCCCGGCGGAAGTCAACATCACGTCGAACAGGCCCGCCGGGCGGAAGATCTGACGCCATACGACTCCGGTGACCACCTCCGAGAGAATGAACGGAGCGAAGTACATGGTCCTGAACAGGCCGCGGCCCTTCAGGCTTCGGCTCAGCAGCACGGCCAGTGCTATGGCGAACGGTATCTGGAGTGCCAAAGAGAGACCGATGATGATGAAGTTGTGCTGGATCGCCTCGATGAAGAGCGGGTCGGCGAATGCCTCTCTGAAATTGTCCAGACCGACCCACTCGGTCAGTGGCGTCGAGCCCATTCCAGTCGTAGCCGCTGAATCGGATGCTCTGCGTGATCGGGTAGATGACGAACATCCCGTAGAGAAGGAGGGCGGGGAGCAGGAAGCCGATCACCATCGGCCAGGGCGCGACACCGGGCCGGCGGTGCGAACGCCGGGGCGGGCGGGAAGGGTCGGCGGTTTCGGCGTTGCTCGTCATCGGCTCGATAGTGGGTGGAGGGCCGCCGGAATGGCGGCCCTCCACGAGTTTGCTCACACTACGGCCGAGGTCAGCTCGCGGCGTCAGTGATCGCCTGAGTCACCTCTTCTGGTGAGGCAGTCCCCGCGAACAGGGTGGCTACCGCGTCGTTCACCGCCGCGCCAAGCTCGGGCGAGAAGTACTGGTCCAGATAGAGCTGGACGAATGTCGCCTTGCTCAGTCCCTCGAGTACCGCTAGCTGGTACGGATCCGTTATCGAGTCCTCGGCTCCCTTGGTCACGGGGAGCGTGGTGCCGGTCGCACCGACGATCCGTGCGTTGTCGACGTTGGTGATGAACTCCAGGAACTGGATCGCCTCCGGCTCGGCGTCCTTGCCGACAGCAAAGCCGTCGCCACCACCGAACCCGTCGGTTCCGGCACCGGCTCCGCCATCGACTGCCGGGAATGGGAACCATCCGAACTCAGCGGGTAGACGGTCGGCGATTGGATCCTCCGGGACACCAATTCCCGACTGGTTGGCGTAGGCGCCCGGGCCCCACTGGCCCATGAGGCTCATCGCCGCGGCACCTGTGCCGATGGTTCCGGACTCACCGTCGGGTCCGTCCCACGGTGCAGCCAGAAAACCTGGCTGGAACGGCTCCATGTCGATCAGTCGCTTCAGCTGGTTCCCCGCCTCGACGAACTCCGGCTTGTTGAAGTCGAGGTCCGCAGTGACCGCGTCCATCGCGGCCTTGCCTCCCTCGCGGATCATCAGATAGGAGTAGTAGAAGTGGGCGGGCCACTTGTCACCGGCCCCGACCGCGATCGGGGTGATGCCAGCGTCCTTCAACGCTTGCACGTCGGTGAGAAACTCCTCCCAAGTCGCGGGCGGAGCATCGATCCCTGCCTGGGTGAACAGGTCCTTGTTGTACCAGAACCCGACCATCCCCAGGTTGAAGGGGATTCCGTACTGAGCCCCGTCCACCTGGTAGAGGCCAACGGCGCCTTCGTTGAGGTTGCCGATGAACCCTGAGGACGCATCGGTGATGTCTTGAACCAGACCCGCTTCGACCTGCTCTCGAAGGCCACCGCCACCCCAGGACTGGAAGAGGTCGGGGACGTCCCCTGCCTGGAGATTGGTCTGGAGCGCTGCCTTGAAGGCTTCGTTCTCCATGACGGTGATCTCGATGGTGACGTTGGGGTGCTCGGCCATGAAGGCGTCCGCCATGTCCTGCCACACGGTCATCATCGGATCCGTGTTCTGGATGTGCCACCAGGTGACGGTCACCGGTTCCTCCGATGGCGCCGCAGTGGTGGTGGTCTCAGCCGGGGCCGCGGTCGTGCTCGAACCCTCGTCCGGGGCGGCAGTGGTACTGCTGGCGGTGTCGCCATCGCCGCAAGCGGCGAGCACCATGACCAGGATGGCCAGCAAGGCCAACGGTCTCTTTAGTAGTCGATTCACCTGTGTTTTCTCCTTCCAACAGTGGCGCACCGCCGGGCCTTTGCGCCTCGTAATCGTTTTCAGTCGTTTCGGTCTCTAACTCGCTTCCTCCTCGGGGTTCTTCGTCAGGTCACAGCCCGGCACGAGTGCCGGACCACGAGCTCTGTAGGCAGCGTGACGTGGATGTTGTCTTCGCCTGATTCCTTGATCAGCCTGATGATGAGGCTGGCCGCCTCATAGCCCATCTGCTGGATTGACTGGTCGATGGTGGTGAGTGGCGGGTTGGTCAGCGCGGACTCCGGGATGTTGTCGAACCCGATCACGGAGAGGTCGACGGGCACGGTGAGGCCAAGCTCGGCGGCAACCCTCATGGTCTGAATGGCCGATACGTCGTTGGCGGCGAACACCGCAGTCGGTCGGTTGGACGACTCCAGTAGCTCCCTGGCGCTGGTCCGCGCCGAGTCCTCCGAATAGCCGCCAACCCGAACCAGCTCGGGCTGGAATCCGATCCCAGCCTCGGAGAGGGCCGCGCGATAGCCGAACTCTCTGCGCCTGGCGGATTCCAGGTCGGGACGGCCGGCGAGGAACCCGATCCTGGTGTGACCGAGGCCCACGAGGTATCGGGTGGCGGTCATTGCCCCCTCATAGTTCTCCGAGTCCACGGTGGGCATCGTGGAGGGCCCGGTGTGGGGGTCCACTGCCACCACCGGAGCACCGAGGACCGGATCGACCACGGTCGGGGTCACCAGGATGGTCCCGTCGGTGAGGGTCCCGCTCAATCGCGACAGGTAACGACGCTCCCAGCCGGTATCGTCTTCGAGATGGCCACCACCGGAGTAGACGATCAGCTCGTATCCAGTGCCTCTGATAGCGCGAGCGGCGCCCTTCAGAAGTTCGGCGCTGAAAGGCTCGATGTCGGCAACGATGATCCCAATCACATTGGTGCGGGCGCTGCGCAGACTCCTGGCGATCAGGCTCGACTCGTAGCCCAGCTCGTCGATGGAAGCTTTGACCCGTGTTGAGGTGCTGGGGGCCACCCCGTATCGCCCGTTCATCACCCGGGACACGGTGGCGATGGAGACCCCGGCATGGGCCGCGACATCGCCGATGGTCACTCTCACAACCGATCTCCTCCACCGGATTCGTGGCCCGAATCTCGGTAACGATTTCGATAACGATTACAAACATAGGCCCGGTCCGGTTTCGATGACGCCCAGGAGCGTGAATTTCTTTCGTGATTCAGGCGGGGCCGAGACGAAGCATCGCGAATGAGACCGGGGGCAAGGCGAGGGTGACCGCCTCCCTGGCGTATTCCCAACTCCCGGACCGGGGGCGGACCCGCGCCGGGCTGGGCTCGGTGTTGGTCGCTCCCGGGTCGTCGTCGGCAAAGATCAGCAACTCGATCACGGCGGCAGGCCCCAGGCGTCGGAGGTCTACAGTCACAGCCGATCGGTGCTGTCGGGAGCGGTTGACAACGAACACGGTGGTCGCCCGGGAACGTGGGTCGAAGGTCGCCACCCCCTCGACCGCCGGCACCGTGCCCCGACGCCCCGATTCGATCTGTTCGCCATCCACGACCACGTCGAGCACCAGGCCGTGGGCGTTTCGGGCGATCATCGAGAACGGGTAGAAGGTCGTCTGGCGCCAACTGGATCCACCTGGCTCGGCCCGGATCGGTGCGATCGTGTTGACCAGCTGCGCTTGACACGCGACTCCAACCCGGTCGCTGTTACGGACCAGTGTCATCAACAGCGAGCCCACCACGATCGCATCGGTGACCGTGTACGGGTCCTCGCAGAGCCGAGGCGCGTGACGCCACTCCTCCGCAGGGGGCGTGTCATTGTGGCGGCCCATGTACCACACGTTCCATTCGTCGAAGGCGATCCCGATCCGTTTCGACGAGCCGCGCAGTCGGGCGACCTCGTCGGCGATCTCTATGACACTCGATATCTGTTGGCCCATCTCGGCCGCAGATGCCAGGAACTCTTCCGCAGCCATGGCCTCGGGGTCGTAATAAGCGTGCGCCGAGATCAGATCTGTCTGATCGAAGGCATGCTCGAGCACGGTCCGGTCCCAAGAGCCGAAGGTCGGCATCGAGATCCCTGAGCTCCCGCAGAGGACCAGGCGGAGCCCGGGGTCGGCCTCCCGCATCGCTCGGGCAGTGGCCTCGGCCAGGCGCCCGTATTCGTCGGCGGGCTTGTGCCCCAGTTGCCAGGGCCCGTCGATCTCGTTGCCGAGGCACCAGGTCCGGATGTCGTAGGGCTCCGGGTGACCGTGACGGCGGCGAAGGTCAGAGAAGGCTCCCGCGTCGGAGAGGTTCGCGTACTGCCAGGAGCTCGACCGCTTCCTTGGTGCCCCGGGTCCCCAGGTTGAGGGCGACGATGGGCTCGACACCAGCCTTCTCGGTCCAACACATGAACTCTCCCAGGCCGAAATGGTTGGGCTCGATGCTCTTCCACGCTCGGTCACGGCGCGTGGGTCGTCCTTCGATCGGCCCTACCCCGTCCTCCCAGCGGTACCCCGAGACGAAGTTGCCGCCTGGGTATCTGACCGCGGTCACCCCGAGCTCGCGGACCAGATCGAGAACATCCACCCGGAACCCGTGCCTATCGGCTCGGGGATGCCCCGGCTCGAAGATCCCGGTGTATACGCCGCGACCCATGTGCTCGACGAATGACCCGAATACAAGGGGGTTGACCGGAGCCAGTGCCAGGTCGGGATCAAGAGCCAAGCCGGCGCGCCAAGTGGTGCCGTCCCCGTCGGTCATCGGAGCACCGTAAACGGTCCACGCCCGAACCGCAGGAGCGCTACGGCGTCGACTCCAATATCGTTGGCACCAGATGTCCCAACTGACCGACGCCTTCCAGCGCCCGATGCGCGACCTGCGGATCTCGGTGACTGACCGCTGCAACTTCCGTTGCACTTACTGCATGCCCAAGGAGGTCTTTGGCAAGGACCACGAATTCCTCCCCAGGGACGATCTGCTCACCTTCGACGAGATGACGGTCCTCACCCGCGCCTTCGTGGAGCGGGGGGTGGAGAAGATCCGGATCACCGGCGGCGAGCCGCTGTTGCGCAAGGGCATCGAGAAGCTGATCGGGATGATCCGCCCGTTGGATGGCGTGCGGGATCTCACCCTGACCACAAACGCCTCCTTGCTCCCGCGTAAGGCGCAAGGTCTCGCCGCTGCCGGTTTGGACCGGGTCACCGTGAGCCTCGACGCCGTCGACGACCCGACCTTCCAGAGGATGAACGATGTCGGGTTTCCCGTCGCGGCCGTCCTGGAAGGGATAGCCGCGGCGGCGGAGGCCGGTCTCGGCCCGATCAAAGTCAACGCTGTCGTCCAGCGTGGGGTCAACGATCATGCCGTGCTCGACATGGCGCGCCACTTCAGGGGCACCGGTCACATCGTTCGTTTCATCGAGTACATGGACGTGGGCACGACCAACGGATGGCGCCTCGACGATGTCGTACCCGCCGAGGAGATGATCTCCTCGATCAACGAGGTCTTTCCCCTCGAGGCGATTCCGCCCAACTATCCGGGAGAAGTGGCCAATCGGTTCCGATATCTCGACGGTCAAGGCGAGGTCGGTGTCATCGCCTCGGTCACCCAGCCATTCTGTGGTTCCTGCACCCGAGCCCGGATCTCGGCTGAGGGCTCGCTCTACACCTGTTTGTTCGCGACTGCTGGCACCAATCTGCGCGACGCCCTGCGCAACGGACAGGACGTCGGCGCCATCCTCGACGGGGTCTGGTCGAAACGGACCGACCGCTATTCCGAGATCAGGTCGTCACAGACGGTCAGCATCGGATCGAGGGTCGAGATGAGCTACATCGGGGGTTGATCCCGGGGACGCCTCCGCGGACCTTCTCCCCGAGGCAACCTTGTATCCGGCCCAGATCAAGCTCACGGCCGCCAACAGGGATACTGCAAAGGCGCTGCTCTCGCCGAGCGCCAGCCCGGTCCCACCCGAGGCGGCCGCCAGGGTGCCGGCGACGATCAGGAGGTTGCCCCACACGATCTTGCGGTTCTTCCTCCAAAACCTGAGGATGCTGACTACGGCGAGGACCACCAAGATCGTCGTCCCCGCCGCGCCCCCGATGATTGCGAAGAGCCGGGGCCCGAAGCCTTCGGCGAAGATCTCGTGTGGAACGCCGGATTCTGGCAGCGGATTGGCAAACGGCACGGTCGCCGTGAGC
Organism: uncultured Acidobacteriota bacterium; assembly: GCA_963724825.1. Taxonomy (GTDB): domain Bacteria; phylum Actinomycetota; class Acidimicrobiia; order Spongiisociales; family ZC4RG35; genus JALYNX01. Next base: position 145,757 of record CAVRWT010000017.1, on the reverse strand, counting down.
GTCACCGAGATCGCGGTGAATGCCCCCAGCGCGATCGCCATCACATGCCCGGATCGCCTCCCCACCACGAGGAACATCGAGCCCAGCGCAAGAAACGGGATGTTGAGGATCGCCCCGAACAGATAGAAGATGCGGTAGACGGGCCCGGTCCACCCGAAGCTGAGGCCGATGAAGAACGCCCAGGTGGCGACGGCGAACATCGTCATTCCGATCCCGTAGGCGGCGATGTGGGGCCGCGGTCGCCTCCGGTAGTCGAGCCACAGGTCGGCCGCGAACACGGTCGCGGCGATGGCGGCGAGAAGGGCGAGAGCTGAGTCCATTATCTAGCGAAGACCCTGGCGTCGATGGCTCGGGCCCGACACGGCTCACCGACCCGGTAGATCGGTCGGGGCCCGAGACGGGCCCGCACCCGGGTGCCCCCGGTCAAGGCCAGGGTCACCAGTTGGTCGTGGCCGAAGAACTCGCTCCCGGCGACAACGGCATTCGGGGTTTCGCCCAGTGATATCTGGATGTTCTCCGGGCGGACGATCACCGAGACATTGCCTTCGAGCGTGGTGTCGAAGCCTCCTACCGGAGTGTCGACCCGGCCGTTGCGGGCCACCGCTTCGAGCACATCGGCATCTCCCAGGAACTCAGCCACCCAGGGGTCGGTCGGATTCGAGTAGAGCTCGGCGGGAGTGTCAGCCTGCAGGATCCTCCCGTCCTTCATCACCGCCACGATGTCGGAAGTGGCCAGGGCTTCCTCCTGGTCATGGGTGACGAACACCGCGGTGGTCCGAGCCTCGGTGAGTATCGAGCGCAGCTCACGGCGCACCCGGTCGCGAAGGCTGGCGTCCAGGTTGGAGAATGGCTCGTCGAGGAGGATGACCTCAGGCTCGGGCGCCAGCGCTCGGGCGAGGGCGACCCTCTGCTGTTGGCCGCCAGAAAGCTCGTTGGGCATCCGGTCTTCGAGCCCGGTCAACCCGACCAGTTCCAGTACCTGGCCCACCCGGCGCGTGCGGTCGCCTCTCGGCAGTCCATATCCCACGTTGGCCCCCACCGTCATGTGTGGGAACAAGGCGTAGTCCTGGAACACCATTCCCACCTTCCGCTTCTCGGGCGGGACGAAGGTCTGAGCGTCGAGGACGGTTCGGCCGTGGATCTCGATCGACCCGCTGCCTGTCTCGAAACCGGCGATGACCCTGAGCGCCGTGGTCTTCCCGCAACCCGACGGTCCGAGGAGCGTGACAACCCCTCCCTCCCAGACATCGAGGCTGAAATGATCGAGAGCCACGGCCTCGCCGAAGGACTTCTTCAGGTCCCTGGCCCGGATGGCAAGGCGATCAGTCGCCGAGGTCACGTGACATCACGAGGAAGAGTGGCACGATCGAGACCACAAGCAGAACCAGGCCGGCGGCCGATGCGCGGGTCAGAAAGCCTTCGGCTGTGGAGCTCCAAACCCGAATAGCCAGAGTCTCGAAGCCGTTGGGCCGGAGCAGGATGGTGGCCGGCAGCTCCTTCATGGCGCTCAGGAACACCAGCGCCCCTCCCGCGATCAGGCCGGGCGTGGCCAGCGGCAGCGTGATGTGCAGCAAGGTGCTGAAAGGGCTGCGACCGAGCCCGCGCGAGGCGTCCTCGAGATCCGGGCTTGCCCTTCTCAGCGAGTCCTGCGTCGCTCCCGCCGCTTGCGGAAGGAAGAGGGCGACATAGATGACCAGGAGAAAGATCAGCGTTTGGTAGAGAGGTCGTGCCCATTGCAGGGCGAACGCTATTGCCGCTACCCCGACCGTGATGTGAGGCAAGGCATAGGTGCCCCAGACCACCGATTCCACCCATCCTGATAGTCGGCCCGGCCGTCGGGTGATCACCATGGCCACCGGAAAGGCTGCGAGGGCGGTGACCAGGGCAGCAAGGATCGCCACTCCCAAAGATCGCACCGTTTCGGCCCCCAATGTGCCGCCCACCACCTGACCGGCTTCGAGCCCGCGCCCGACCGTCACTGCCATGACATAGAGCGGCATTCCAAGTGCGAGCAGTGCATACACGGCGATGAGAAGCCAAAGCCAGGGCCATGGGCCAGGTCGACAACTTGAGCAAAGGCCGGGCGCGCCGTGGTCTTCGTGAATAGAGAGCGCCCCGACCCCTGGTACGGCGCTCCACGAACAGGATCAGGATGGCCAGAACCATCAAGATCAGCGAGAGGGTGGCTGCCGGTCTGTCGGTCGATCTGACCCCGGTAGAGGGTGTAGATCGCCCGGGTGAAGGTGTCGTAGCGGAGCAACGACACGGCGCCGAAATCGGATACGACGTAGAGGCCGACCAGCAGCGCCGAGGAGACCATGGCGGGGCGAAGCTGAGGGCAGGGTGACGGTTCTGAAGACTTTCCACTTCCCGGCACCGAGACCGGTAGCCGCCTCTTCCGTGGCGATATCGATGGCGCGCAGTCCCGGGATCACGGTCAGATGGACCAGTGGAGCCGTGAATATCGAAAGGACGAGCCAGGCGCCGACGAAGCCGTAGGGAGTGGGCACCTCCACGATGACGCCGTTGGGGCCGGTGGCGGCGATCAGGCTCAGGGCTGCGACGTAGGACGGGACGACGAGCGGAAGGGCGGCGAGGATCATCCAGCTCCTTCGACCGGGGAGGGCGACGCGGCTCGTGACCCACGCCGTGCCAAGCCCGATCACCAGGGCGGTGGCGGTGACGGCGACCGTCAATGCCATCGTGCTCGCAAACAGTTCGACGAGCCGATCGATCGGGATCGCCAGCGTCATGCCCCGCCCGATCACCAGGATGGCGAGGCTGATCGGTGGGATCAGCCCGGGTAACAAGGCGATCCCTGCAGCCAGCCACCATCCGCGGCTTGGCCGGTGCCTGACGGGCCCGGGGTCGACCCTGGGGAGGACCAGAGGGGCGGTCAACTCACACCAGCCCGGCCTCGGCCACGAGGCGGGTGGCGAGGTCGAGGACGCTGGCGAGCTCCGATAAGTCGATGTCTGGCGAATTGATTTCGGACAGTGGTGGCGCCCCATCGGGCTGGGGTACCCCATCGATCAAGGGGTATTCGAAGGTGTCGGTGGCGAAGAATGCCTGAGCACTTTCCGAGAGCAAGTAGTCGACGAACTGCTGCGCAGGCTCGGGTTTGTCCGTTACCGACATGATCCCGACGCCGGCCGGCATCACCAGCGACCCAACGTCTCCAGCCGGGATGTAGTAGTTCTCGGCGTGCTCGCCAAGGCCTTCGGCTCGAAGTCGGAGGAGGTAGTAGTGATTGACCAGCCCTCCCTCGAGCTCGCCGTTGTCAGTTGCTTCGACGATTGGGGCATTGCTCTCGTATTCGACCGGATGGTTGGCAGCCAGAGCCTCCAGCCATTCCCGGGTGCCGTCCTCGCCCCGCTCGAGGATCATTGCCGACACGAAGGCGAGGAACGAGGCGTTGGTAGGGGCGATCCCAAGTTGGTTGGCCCAGACCGGATCGGTCATGTCGTCGATCGTCTGGGGAAGCGGGACATCCGTGTCGGTGTTGTAGACCACCACTCGGGATCGGCCAGAAACGCCGACCCAATGGCCGTCCCGGTCGTTGAAAGAAGGATCGACGAGATCGAGCGTGGAGTCGTCGAGGACCTTCAGCATCGAGTCCACGGTGCCCAGAGACGCCGGGTCCTGGGCGAAGAAGACATCTGCCTCGGTCCCATCACCTTCGGCGATCAGAGTGGCTGCCAACTCGCTCGAGCCCCCGTAACGGATTTCGGTCTCGATCCCGGTCGCTTCGGTGAAGCTGGCGAACAGGGGAGACACCAATTCCTCGGCTCGCCCCGAGTAGATGACGAGGGTTTCGTCGGTGTCGGACGAGCCGGAGCCACAAGCCGTCATGAGGCAAATGACCGCAACGAGGCCGAGAGCAGAGACACGCTTCAAGAAGAGCACCCAGGATCGTTAGTTACCGAACGATCTCAAGGTATTGGCACCAGGACCGCCACGCAAGTCTTTGTTCTGACTGGGAACTTCGAGATGTGCCGATCAGCCTCGGGACTGCGACCCCAATGTCATCCTCACCATCGGGCTCCCGTCGGAGACCAACTCCAGCTCGTTGGCCAGGGAAGTGAGGACCGCGTGCTCGAGAGAGTCGGTCCAGGGCTCAGGTGGCCAGATCGCCGGGCCCGGGGTGGCTCCGATTTCGACGAAGAGGGTCCCGCCATCGGAGGTGAGAGCGCATCGGACCGTCGAAGATCTGCCGTCTGCCACGAGGAGGGCTGCGGCTTCGCTCACGGCGAGGCGGGTCTCCTCGACGCGGTTGTAGCTGAAACCGCAGAGTCGGGCCGCGTTTCCAGCCATGTTCCGAAGGACGAACAGTGACTGACGCCGCGCCGGAACATCGAGTCTGATCTGGTCGGGCGCCACGGCCATATAATACGGCCGCCTGCCGACCTCCAGATGTTGGCGGAAGTCATCCGGGAGGAGCGCTGACGAACCCAGTTTCGCCGTCGAGTGGCGTCTACGAGCTGACGGTGGCGAGCCTCCCCCATCATGTCGCCACGGTGCGCATGTTCGTCTCGGCCGTCGCCCGATCGGTGGGCCTCGACGTCGAGACCATCGACGACGCCAAGCTGGCGGCTTCGGAGATAGCGACCGCGATCGTCACCGCCTCCGACCTCCCCTTCATGACAGTTCGGGCATTGCCCAAGGCTGGTGGCCTGACACTGGAGGTTGGGCCCTGGCGTGACGGGCTGGGCGCAGACGAAGACTTCGGGCCGATCGACATCGCCCAAGCCCTGTTCGAGGGCACCACCGTCGTGGGCGAGTTCGTCCTGATCCCGATTGAGGCGCCTGGGCCCAATGACTGAAAGGGACCAGGAGGCGATCGACGACCTCTTCGCCGATCGAGAGCAACCGGACGCCAAACGCGAGCTGGTGGAGACCTTCGACGGGTTGGCGCAACGGCTGGCGCGACGTTTCGGTGGTCGCGGTGTCGCTCTGGACGACCTCGTTCAAGTGGCCCGGTTCGGCCTTCTCAAGGCGATCGAGCGCTTCGACGCCGATCGGGGCATTCAGTTCTCGACATTCGCCGGGCGCACGATCATCGGTGAGATCAAGCACTACTTCCGGGACCAGGCTTGGTCTGTCCGAGTCCCAAGGACACTGCAGAATCTCTGGCTCGAGGTCTCGAGGGCGGTCGACGAGCTGACCCACACCCTGGGGAGGTCTCCGACTATCAGCGAGATCGCGGTGAGCCTCGACGTCTCCGAGGAAGAAGTCCTGGAAGCACTTGACGCGGGAGCGGCCTACACAGCAAGTTCACTCGACCGACCGCTTGGCGAGGACGGAGATGCGACTGTCGTAGACCAAATCGGGGACCTCGACCCCGGATACGAGACGGCGGCGGTCCGGGGAGCGATGTCAGCCGAACTGCGGGCTCTGCCCGAACGGGAGCGAACAGTCCTCTACTTGCGGTTCTTCGACGGGAAGACGCAGGCCGAGATCGCGGAAGAGATCGGGGTCTCCCAGGTTCACGTGTCGCGCATCCTGAGTCGGACCCTCGATCAGCTCCGCGAGGCGATCGACCCCGACGCGGAGGGCGATTCCGGCGATTCTGGGGTATAGGGCGCCCCCGCCCTGGGTAGTCATCTCCCGAAATCAGTCACAGGAGTCGGTAACCCGGGATCGCCCGACGCGGGCGTTAACTTGGCGCCTGATGCCGCGTACGGCTCCTTCAACCAGCGCCAAGGAAATTGACCATATGCGTCTCGTCTTGAAACCCGACGAGTTCGCGCCAGGCAAGGCGCGGGCCCGTGTCTCGCGCTTGGAGTCGAAGCTCGGGCCGCGCTACGACGATGTGGTTCTCGTGGTCTCGGAGCTGGTCACAAACAGCGTTCGACATTCGGCGAGCGAACGAACCATCGAAATGACTGTCGAAGTTCGCGACAACTCGATTCGAGTCGAGGTGACGGATAGTGGCGAAGGATTCGCACCAATGGAGAGCATGCGGGGCGATGGTCTCGGGCTGATCATTGTCGATCGGGTAGCCGTCAGCTGGGGTGTCATCACCAACGGGCACTGCACTGTGTGGGTCGAGATCTCCAAGGTGTTCGACATGGCGTCGGAGTCGGCGTCGCCGCCCTTCGAGCCCGGAGTAAGGCTCTCGAGCGGCTGAGGCCGCCCTCGTCCCAAATCTGCGGACTGGCTACTATCCGCGCCCTTCGAAACGGAGTCCATTGGCTTGACGACCGCGTTCACCTACAGGGTTGACAGAGATAACGACGGGGTGACGATCCACCTCGCCGGCGAGGTGGATCTCGCTGCAGCACCGAGAGTGGAAGCTGCGATCGACGAGGCTCTCGCGGGCGAGACCACCGACATCGTCATCGATCTCGATGGAGTGACCTTTCTCGATTCGACCGGGCTTCGGGTCCTCGTGGCGGCGCAGTCCAAGTGCGCAGGCGAGGGCAGAAGCCTGACGCTGGTGAATCCCTCGGTGTCAGTCTCGAGGATTCTTGAGATCACCGGTCTCGGACAGACCCTCCTGGCCGACGGCTAGGGCGCCATTTGCGGTGACCCGCACCAGGAGGAGCGAGGCGTCGTCGCCGGTTCCATGGCTCGGCTGGCTCGAAATGAGCTGGTCGGCCAACCCCTCGAGGGTCCCATCGTGAGCGGCGACCAGGGAACTGAGCTCTTCGAGAGACTCATACAGGTCGCGACCAGGCTCTTCGATCAGGCCATCGGTGAACATGACCAAGAGGTCGTCATGGCCGAGTGCGACCGATGCTTCGGTGCGAGCCCCATTGGCTGAGAGGCCCACTGGCGTGTCCGATCCTTCGCTGAGCAGTTCAGTGGTGCCGTCTTGGCGGCAGAGGATCGCCGGCATGTGACCGGCCCGGCTGTAGCGGAGACCACCTGTCGCGGCTGAGATCAAGGCGTAGAAGACGGTGGTCAGCTCCGTGGTCTCGACGGTGTTGTCGATGATCTCGAGTTGACGCGCCGGCCCGCCAACCCCGGAATGGGCCAGGCCGCGAAGGGTGTTTCGCATCTCCGCCATGTGGGCGACTGTTTGCGAGCCATGCCCGGCGACATCTCCGACCACCAATGCCAGATCGCCGCCGGCGTCGAAGAACACGTCGTACCAGTCTCCGCCGGCACCCGCATGCGCCGCCGAAGGCAGGTAGCGGACCTCCATCTCGAGCCCTTCGACGGAAGGCAGCGACTCGCTTCCGAACCAACGCAACAGCCCGTTCACCAGGTCGCGGTGCTCAGCAAGTGCCCTGGCCCGCTCCCGGCTGGCGGTGATGGCACTCCAGGCGGCGAGGATCGAAAGGAGGAAGAGAGAGCCGAGCAGGATGACGGTCATCGTTACTGCCCGACTGGCGTCGGAAATCCCCTGCAGCGCACGATCCCGAACCTCGTCGTTGAGCGTCATTGCCTCGTCGAGGACACGGTCGATCTCGGCGGTCGCCAGTGCGAACCAGGAGCGCGGGGTGGTATCGGCATCGGTGTTGTTGATGATCCCCTCCAGAGTGCCTTCGACCGCCTTCGACTCCCCGGAGTCGGCCAACTCGGCCACATCGGCCCTAAAACCGCCAGTGAGCAAGGCCTGGGCGGCGCGGAGGTTCACGTCAGATTCCTGGCCGAGCAGCGACAGTTGGATCTCCTGCTGCCTGGTCAGCTCCTCCGACGATGCGAGGAGTCGGGCGACTGACGCTCGCCTGGTGGCGAGCGACGCCGACGAGTCGAGGAGGGAGAGGACGGCTCGTCTCATCCGGACGTCCTCGGCGTCGTTGGTGAGGAGTGCCATGTCCGAGAGGTTCTGACGGATCGGGTCGACGAGACCGGAATAGAGGTCTACCGGTGACTCCTCTTCCGCACCGATCACCGCAGACCTGATCTGCTCGAGCGGGGCAACGGCGGCCGACACTCCGGTCATGGCGCCTTGATCTTCCTGGCGGATGTCAGCGCCACTCGCCAGCCAGGTCGTCGAATAGACGTCTGCTGCCTCGTCAGTGGCTGCAAATGACTCCTCGTAGCGAGCCAGGTCGTCGGGGTCGCCACTCGCCAGGTAGAGCTCCCCAAGGCCACGTTCGCTCTGGAGGGCGGCAAGGAGGGCGATGGAGGCATCGGAGATGTGAGTTACCTCGACCGACCGCCTCGAATCCTGGGCTTCGGCGAGGGAATCTCTGACCAGCACGACCAGTGTGATTCCCACCCCGAGCACGACGAGAAAGGCCAGCGCCGCAATTGTCGCCGGTGAACCGATTCGCTCTACGAGTCGGGGAGTCTTGGGGGTGGGAGAGCCGACACTCACCGCTGGGAAGTGAAAGGGATTAGCCCATGTTGGCAGTGTTCCGCGAGTTGCGAAAGCGAGGGCGATGGGGCGTGTCTCGATGCGGGTCTCAGGCGCGGTGATCGGCGAAGGTCACCAAAGGGACGTAGAACCAGGACCATCCGAGGGTGGCCGTGACCACGATCGTCGCCACCAACGCCGCAGTGCCGGTCAGGACCAGGGACGAAACCAGGTACACCGAGGCGGCGAGCGCCACGGCAAAGACGACCGTCCCCACGATGGTGATGCGGACAGTGATCCGCAAATGTCGGGCAGACCGTCGCTTGACCCCGGAGATCATCGCTCGGATTCGTTGATGAGCGCTGGGGGCGATCAGCAGGATCGAGGCGAGGGCAGAGCCGAAGAAGGCGATATGGAACGCCTTCAGCTCGACACCGGTTAGGTCATCGAAGAGAGGTTGAAAGGGGAGAATCAGCAAGAAAGCGAAGAGAACCTGGACTCCAGGGAGAGTGGTTCGAAGGCCTTCGAGGACGGCACGGAACTCATCGTCGACCTCGTCGGGATCTCTCTGTCGGGCTGCTCCAACCATGTGACTATCCGTAAATCGAGTGTAGGTATCGGCGCCCTCGGTCACGCCTGGCGGACGAGGAGAGGTATCTCGATTTCGGCTGCGGTTAGGCCACCGTGATAACTGCGAAGCCGCTTGTCGAAACCCGGGGGAAGGATGACTTTCCCGTCAGGAGGGACAAGGAGGTCGTTTCCGAGTCGGCGTCGAGCCGTGGCCGACGGGTCTGGCCCGGAGAATTGGACCGGATCGACGAGGGTGCCTCCTGTCTGATCGCGCAAGATCTCGATGAGCGAGTGATCGCCCCAGAGCAGCACTCCTCGGGGATCGCCTGCGAAGCGCAAGGGATCGAACCGCTGGTCGCGAACGAGGACCTTGTTGGTCTCGGAGAATTCGAGGAGGCCGTGATCGGCGGTTCCGATCAGGGCCACATCGTCGGGGAGTCGTGAGGAGAGCCCATCCCAGACTCTCGCCGCAAGTGACATCGCCTCGGCGAACTCCGGTGACCCCAGACCGTTGACATGGCCGGCGAAGTCGACTTGCCAGACGTAGGTAAAGATGAATCGCCGGTCGCTTCCGGCCAATTGCACCGTGGCGTCGACGAGGTCCATCGGGTCCCAGGTCGGCTCGAAACGGGCTCCTCGGTAGAGAAGCCGGGACAGCGGGCTTCCCTCGAATGGCCCGGGTTGCACGGTGATCGGTTCCACGCCCGCGGCACGGAGACGTTCCCACAGGTTGGGGGAGGGCAGCACGCTGGCGTAGTCGTGGTTGACGGGTAGCCCGGCGAGGTCGACCCACTTCAAAGTGTTGACGACACCGCCGGCCTCTTCCAGCCATGCGATGTGTGACACCAGGCCATGTTGCGATGGCGGCAACCCGGTGGCCACCGTTGCCAAAGAGACACTGGTGGTGCTGGGGAACGGGGCGTGGAGCAGGCCCCGGTTGGCTTCCTTGATCGACCTTGCCGCCGGATGGTCGAGTTGGGCGACACCCAGGCCGTCGATGAGAAGCAAGACATAGGTCCGTGCATCGGGGATCGCCGTTGCGAGATCAGGACGAAGCGGCACGCCGGCCGAGGTGCCAGTGAGGCGGTGTTCGATCTCCGACACCAGGTTTCCGAGACCCCCGCCCGCGTAGTCCGGGTTGATCATGATCCGGCAGGCTATTGCCGGCTGTCACCCAAACCGCAGGTTGGCTCCGTCTCAAGTACATGATCACCGCAACAGGTGTGATGGACAACGAGCAGGTATACCGGTCATACGCCGTCGAGCTCACCAGGTACGCGACTGGCCTGGTTGGGCCCTTTGACGCTGCCGACGTCGTGACCGATGCCTGCTTGAAGGCCTTTTCGTCCCGGAAGTGGCCCGAGGTGACCAACCAAAGGGCCTATCTCTATCGAGCCGTGCTCAACGTGGCGAACGATCACCACCGGAGCACACTTTCCCGCCGGCTTCGTGAGTTGAAGGTGGCCGGGCCCGAGTCGATGCCGGCCCAGGAGGTCGACATCGATGTGCTTCGGGCAGTGGAAGGGCTCTCAATGCAGCAGAGAGCCGTGGTCCTGCTCACCTACTGGGCTGATCTCCCGGTTGAAACAGTCGCTACCCAAATGGGTGTATCCACGGGCGCGGTAAAGCGTCACCTCGCCCGAGCCAGGAAGCACCTCAAGGAGTCGCTGTCATGAGCGAAATCGACGACCAGAGAATGAAAGATCTTGCCGACAGGCTGGTGGCCATGTCCCCGGAGCCGCCGCCCTTCCCAGAGGAGACCACCGTGACCCAACCGACCAATGGCTCGAAGAAACAGAGCCCTGTCCTGATCTTCGTGGGCGCCGCCGCGATCGTCATCGTCCTCGCCCTGATCCCGATCCTTCTGCTTCGGGGCGGAGGTGAAGTGGCTCCGATCGGTACCACCACGACCTCGACCGTGCCCTCGACCCAGTCGAGTGAGCCGGTGGTGACGTCGACCCGATCCCGCAGGTCTCCACCAGCCTGCCGGAGATCGCGCCGACGACCATCGTGCCTGCCACGGCCGAGGGAGTGGTGTATCTGGTGCAAACCCCGGAGAACTCGAATACCGGCAATCCGGCGCTGGTCCCGTTCAGAGGGCTGGTGAACATCGGATTCGACGCCCCCTACCCGCCATTCCCCGGCTTGTATGCGCTCACATCGCCCGATCTGGTCACCCCGGAGGGATTCGAGAACACTGGTCCCCGCCGGAGTCGAATTCTCGGGGATCGACGCGGGGAGGAGCACGATCACTCTGGACATGAACCAGGCCTTCCTCGATGGCGCCGGGGGCTTGCTTGCCGACTTCACCATGCTCAACCAGATCATCTACACCGCCACCCAGGGTGATGAGACCGGTTCCGTCCTTTCACCGTTGACGGTCAGCCGATCACCGCCTTTGGCAGCGAGGGTCTCGATCTCAGCCAGCCGGTGACCCGGGATTCATTCCTCGACCAGCTCAACTCGGTCCTGGTGACCTTCCCCGTCGAAGGTGAGGACGGCATCCCGCTGGTGGTGTCTGGTGTGGCCAATGTCTTCGAAGCCAATGTGAGCTACGAAGTCCTGGATGCCGACGGCAACGTGGTGAAGGATGGCTTCACCATGGCCACCTGCGGCACCGGTTGCTGGGGCGGCTATTCCTTCGAGGTGCAGTACGCCTTCACCGGCGAGGAGACGGTGCGGGTCTTCTGGCACTCCGCCAAGGACGGCTCGCCAACGCGACGTCGTCACCGTTCCCATCCTGTGGAACGACGCCGACGGCTGGGACCTGATGAGCGGGAGCTGACCTCTCACGTAATTGCGGATCATCCAGGGGTCATATCCGGACCCCTGGAACCCAATTTGGGGGAGCTTTCCGTCTGACTTCGGGGTTCAAGCCACCCTGCGTATACTCGCCGTCGGTCGCAATCACGACGGAAAAGGGCAATGACTCCGTACTTCGAGAGCTATCTGACGGTCGGCGCCTTCGCCGCTCTGGGAGCGATTCTGGTGATGGTGATGCTCGGCGTCGCATCGGTCCTCCGACCCAAGAACCCGACCACCGCCAAGGAGATGACCTATGAGTGCGGGGTCGATCCGGTCGGCGTCGGTTGGAGCCAGACCTACGTCCGCTACTACGTCTACGGCCTGCTCTTCATCATCTTCGACGTCGAGGCAGTCTTCATCTTTCCCTGGGCGATCATCCTGGAGAAGCTCGGGGTCTTCGGCCTCGTCGAGATGCTGATCTTCATCTTCATCCTGGTCCTGGGTCTGATCTACGCGGTCCGCAAGGGAGTCCTGCGGTGGGAGTAGCCCAGAAGTTCGGCATGCCAAAGCCGGTCACCTGGCTGCTGAACTGGTCGAGGAAATACTCCCTCTGGCTGTTCCAGTTCGGCCTGGCCTGCTGCGCCATCGAACTGATGGCGGCTTCCGGTCCCCGCTACGACTTCATGCGGTTCGGGATCATCCCCCTGCCCGCCTCGCCGAGGCAGGCAGACCTGATGGTGGTGGCCGGCACCGTGACCGACAAGATGGCGCCGGCGGTGCGGCGCCTCTACGACCAGATGCCTGAGCCGAAGTACGTGATCTCCATGGGCTCTTGCTCCAACTGCGGCGGCCCGTACTGGGACTCCTACTCGGTGACCAAGGGCGTCGATCAGGTGATTCCGGTCGATGTCTATGTCCCGGGATGCCCTCCGCGGCCGGAGGCCTTGATGGACGGGATCGTTCTTCTCCAGAAGAAGATCCAGGGAGAGGACATCAAAGAGAAGTGGAACCAGCGTGACCTCGAGCCCGTCTGAGACCGAGACCACAGTCCATCCGCTTCAAGCATTCGCCGACCGGGTGGCGGAAGCGGTCGGCGGCGTTGCCGAGATCACCTTCGACACCGTAAAAGTCAAAGTCCCCGTCGAACGCTGGGTGGAGATCCATCGTCAGGCCCGGGACGATCTCGGGCTTGTTTTCTTCTCATGGCTGTCCGCAGTCGACTGGACGCTGGACGTGGCGGTTGGGGACCCGCCCGGTGGCGAGGTCGTCGACCGATTCGAGATGCTGACCACCGTTGGCGACGTCAGCGAGGGGAAGCGGGTGACCTTCACGGCGGATCTCTCCAAGGAGACCCCGGTCATCGACAGCCTGGTCGAGGTCTACTCGGGTGCCAACTGGCACGAGCGGGAGGCGGCCGAGATGTTCGGGATCCGCTTCGAAGGCCATCCCGATCTCAGCCATCTCTATCTCGTGGACTCGTTCATCGGCAACCCGCTCCGCAAGAGCTATCCGTTGCTCAGCCGCGAGGTCAAGCCGTGGCCGGGAACGGTTGACGTCGAGGGCATGCCCGGGTCTGCCGCCGAGCCCGACGAACCGTCAGAAGAGAACCCGGAGGCCTAGACGTGGTTGCCGATCAGGATCTGGTCCGGCACCTCTCCGAGGCGTCGGTTTCGGTCTCGCTCGAGACCCCGGAGATGACCCTCAACATCGGGCCACAGCACCCTTCCACCCACGGGGTGCTTCGGCTGGTGGCCCGCGTCGACGGGGAACGTGCCTATGACGTGCACCCGGTGATCGGGTACATGCATCGTGGCTACGAGAAGCTGTCCGAGGTCCGGACCTACCCCCAGATCACGACGCTGGTCAATCGGATCGACTGGGTGTCCGGATACGCCAACGAGGTGCCGTTCATCGTCGCCGCCGAGAAGCTGATGCAACTGGAAGTCCCGGAGCGCGCCCAGTACATCCGGCTGATCCTCACCGAGATGGCCCGCATCTCCTCACACCTGATATTCATGGCGTCATACCCCTTGGAACTGGGTGCTGCCACACCGCTCTTCTTCGCGCTGCGGGAACGGGAGCGAGTTCTCGACCTGCTCGAGAGCGTCACCGGCGGTCGGTTCCACCCCAACTTCAACCGAATCGGCGGGGTCAAGCCGGCCTATGGGTCCGGTTCCCAAACCCGCAAGGTGATCCAGGATCTCCCTGCCGGATTCTTCGCCGAGACCCGCGACGCAGTGGACCATGTGCTCGGCGTCGCCGATGAGATCGAGTCCCTGGTCGCCGGCAACGAGATCATCCTCGCCCGCACCAAGGGGGTCGGCATCCTTCCCGTCGAAGTCGCCACCTCCTACGGTGTCTCGGGGCCAAACCTTCGTGCATCCGGCGTGCCTTTCGACCTGCGCAAGGTGGAGAACTACCTCCCCTACGACAAGTTCGATTTCGAGATCCCGATCGGGGAGAACGGAGACTGCTGGGACCGGTGGTGGGTGCGTCTCGCCGAGATCCGCCAGTCGGCCAGGATCATCCAGCAAGCCGTCGATGGGATTCCGTCGGGCCCGCTCCAGGCCAAGGTCCCCAAGGTGATCAAGGTTCCCAAGGGTGAGACCTATGTGCGTGCGGAGAATCCCAAAGGCGAGATGGGCTACTACCTGGTCTCCGAGGGCGGTCAGGGCCCGTATCGGCTGAAGATCCGCTCCGCCAGTTTCTCCAATCTCTCGATCCTCCCCTGGATCCTCGAAGGCGTCCTCGTTCCGGACATAATCGCCATCATGGGAAGTCTCGACTTCGTGCTGGGAGACGTGGATAGATGAGTGGCTTCCAGTACCTCCGGCCGGTCGACGGTTGTTCCTGGCTTCCTAACCGACCTCTTCTCCAATTTCTTCGTCTCCCTGGCCGGGAAGTTGCTTCTCGTCGCCCTGATGATCCCGCTCATCGGGATGGCCATCGGGTTCGCCGAGATGAAGCTCTCCGCCAAGATGCAGGCCCGGGTCGGGCCCTACTTCGCCGGCGGCCGGTGGGGGTGGGCCCAGTTGATCGCCGACGGCGTCAAGTTCTTCCAGAAGGAGGACCTGATCCCCGAGGAGGCCGACCGCCCGGTCTTCAAGTTCGCCCCGGTGCTGGTGTTGGTGGGGACGGTCTCGCTGTTCGTGGTCGTTCCCTTCGGTCCCGGTCTGATCTTCAGGGACCTCTCGGTCGGGATCTTCTTCGCCCTCGCCGTCTCCTCCCTGACCACGATCGGCATCCTGATGGCCGGCTGGTCGTCGGCAAACAAGTACTCGTTGATGGGTGGGATCCGGGCCGCCGGCCAGCTCATCGCATACGAGCTGCCCCTCATCCTGGCTGTGGTCGGCTCGGTCATCCTGGCGGGGACGATGAGCATGGAGGGGATCGTCCAGGCCCAGATCGAGGCGGGATATCCCTACGTCATCATCCAATTCGTCGGGTTTGGCATCTTCATGGTCGCCGCCCTGGCCGAGTTGAGCCGGATCCCGTTCGACATGCCGATCGCCGAGTCAGAACTGGTGATGGGGTACCTCACCGAGTATTCGGGCTTCCGCTTCCTCTTCTTCTTCCTGGCCGAGTTCGCCAGCATGTTCACCCTTTCGGCGATCGCCGTGACCCTGTTCCTCGGTGGCTACTGGCTCCCCGGGATCCCCGAGTCGACGCTGGAGTTCGCCGGCCCGGTCATCCTCATGGCCAAGGTGTTCCTCCTGGTCTTCGCCATGATCTGGTTCCGCTGGACCTTCCCCCGCTTCCGCGAAGACCAGCTGCAGAGCCTCGCCTGGAAATGGCTCATCCCGCTAGCCCTGCTCAACATCGCGATCACCGCGGTGTTCAAGGTGGTGCTCTGATGACTGACACCGCCACCTCTCGCAAGGTCCCGGGCAGCGGGATGCTCAAGGGTCTCTGGGTGACCCTGTCGACGATGTTCAAGACGATCCTCCTGCCCAAGAAGCACCTGGCCACCGTGAACTATCCCAAGGTCAAGGAGACGTTGGTTCCCAGGGCCCGGGGTGTGATCGCCCTCGATCAGGACGCCTGCACCGTCTGCATGCTGTGCGCCCGCAACTGTCCCGACTGGTGCATCTACATCGAAGGGCACAAGGAGGAGCAGGCGCCTTCGACACCCGGCGGGAGGATCAAGGTTCGGGCCACCCTCGACCGGTTCGACATCGACTACGCCCTCTGCATGTACTGCGGCATCTGCGTCGAAGTGTGCCCATTCGACGCCCTCTTCTGGTCACCGGAGTACGAGTACTCCGAGGTGAAGATGGGCGAGATGATGCACGACATGGACCGGCTCCAGGATTGGCTGACCACGGTCCCCGACACCCCGGGTTTGGAAAAATGAGCCTCTGCAATTCCCGGCCGACTTCGCCCCTCGGCAACCCTCAAAGGCGGGGAGTCTGCCCGCCGTCGGACCCCACTCCTCGGGGCGAACAGACGCCGGTCGGCCGGATTCGGCATGGCATGTTGAGGTGGTTGGCATGACCGTCTCGGCGTGGCTCTCCGAACCCGTCAACTGGGTTTTCGCCGTGGTAGCCCTGGTTGTGCTTGGGCTCGGCGATAAGAGTGGTCACAGCGAAGAACTTGGTCCACGCCGCCCTGTTCCTGGTAGCGACCCTGGCCGGGACCGCCGGCCTGTTCCTGATTCTGTCCGCCGAGTTCGTGGCCTGGGTCCTGGTCCTGGTCTACATCGGAGCCGTGATCGTCCTCTTCCTCTTCGGGATCATGATCACCCGGGCCCCTACCGGGTACGACGTGAGCCTCGACAGCGATCGGAAGGTGTGGCCCGCGATTCTCTCGGTCGTGACCTTTGGGTTGATGAGCTGGGCCTCGATCCAGGCTTTCGGCACCACCGTGGTCAGCAATCCAGGCGAAGGGACAGACACCGCGGTCCTCGGAACCGCCCTGATGGGTCGCTTCGTGGTTCCGTTCGAAGTCGTTTCCTTCGTGTTGCTCGCGGCGTTGATCGGCGGCATCACCATCGCCCGGCGGGACCTGACACCGGTGGAAGAAGAGGAGAGGTCACTGGTATGAGGATGGATCTCCCATGCTCCTGAACCAGTTCCTGATCCTGGCCGCCGCCCTCTTCGCCCTCGGCGTGTACGGCCTCCTGGTTCGGCGCAACCTGGTTCTGATCCTGCTCTCCGTCGAGCTCATGCTCAACGCGGTGAACATCAACCTGGTCGCCTTCGAGTCGGTTCTTCGCTCCGAGCTCGCCGTGGGTCAGGTCTTCTCGATCTTCGTCATCACCGTGGCCGCGGCCGAGGTCGGGATCGGGCTCGCCATCGTGATCATGATCTTCCGCAACCGCCGTTCGGCCAATGTCGACGACCTGAGCCTGATGAGATGGTGATGACCCGACTCTTGCCGGCCGACTTCGCCCCTCGGCAACCCTCAGCCTTCGGGTTGGGACCTCGCAGCCTGCCTCACGCCTCGGGGCGAACAGACGCCGGTCGGCCGGAGCTTCCGCCCCGCCGGAGGTCTCGCGTGAGCTTCGCCGTTCTCGCCGCTGAGACCGAGCACGTCGTCGAGGCGGGTGTCACCGGAGGTTTCTGGGTCGACACCGCCGGGATCATGCTGATCCTGCCGTTCGTCGCCTTCGGGTTGATCATGATCTTCGGGAAGAGGATGAAGCGGCAAGGCGCCGAGATCGCCATCGCCGCCCTCGCCATCAACACCGTCTGGGCCGTCGTCCTCTTCGTCATGAACATGACCGAAGGGGTTCTCGCCAAGACCACGTTTGAGATCGCCCGGATCGGGACTGTCGCCGGCCACGAGATCATCTTCGAGCTGGGCTGGGTGGTCGATGGGCTCTCCATCATGATGTTCTTCCTGGTCAACGTCGTCGGCCTGCTCGTCTTCATCTATGCCGTCGGCTACATGCACGGCGACGTCCGGGTCCCCTGGTTCTTCGCCGCGTTCTCCCTCTTCGCCGGATCGATGCTCCTCTTGGTCGGTGCTCCCAACCTGATCCAGCTCATCATCGGCTGGGAAGGCGTTGGTCTCGCCTCATACCTGCTGATCGGGTTCTACTGGGAGGACCTCGACAACGTGAGAGCCGGCAACAAGGCTTTCCTCACCAACAAGGTGGCCGACGTCGGCCTGATCCTGGGTGCGATCGTCGTTGCTATCGCTGTCGGAAGCTTCGACTTCGAGGCGATCAACGTTGCGGCCGTTGACCATCTGGACGCCCTGGCCTCCGTGGCCGTGGTCGGCGGCCTGCTGCTCTTCCTCGGCGCCATGGGCAAGAGCGCACAGTTCCCGCTCCACATCTGGCTGCCCGATGCGATGGCCGGTCCCACCCCGGTGTCGGCCTTGATGCACGCGGCCACCATGGTCACCGCCGGCATCTACCTCATGGCTCGCACCTTCCCCCTCTTCCAGAACCTGGCCGAGGAGGCCCGCCCCTGGATGGTGGCGATCGGCACCATCACCCTCTTCGCAATGGGTCTGCTCGCCCTGGTGGCGAACGACATCAAGAAGGTGCTCGCCTATTCCACTGTGTCCCAACTCGGCTACATGATGACTGCGGTGGCCGCAGGCGGGTACACCGCCGGGCTCTTCCACCTGTTCACCCATGCCTTCTTCAAGGCCTTGCTCTTCCTCGGGGCGGGCTCGGTCATCCACGCCGTCCACAGCAACAACATGAGCGACATGGGCGGCCTGCGCAAGCACATGCCGGTCACTTACTGGACCTTCCTCATCGGATCCCTATCCCTGGCGGGGATCATCCCGCTCGCCGGCTTTTGGTCGAAGGACGAGATCCTGGTGACCCTGGGACATGAGGGTTACACCGCGGTGATGTGGATCGCCATCGCCGGGGCCTTCGTCACTGCCTTCTACATGACCCGAGCGGTTGCTCTCACTTTCCACGGTGAATACAAGGGCCACGGTCATCCGCACGAGTCTCCGCGCGTGATGACCGTCCCCCTTGTCCTGCTCGCCATTCCGTCAGCGATTGCCGGTTTCTTCAGCATCCCCGGGGTCACCTTTCCCGGGATCGGGAACTTCAGCGAATGGCTGGCGGTGCGCGAGGTGGCGATGGGTGACCATCACGCCGAGGGAATCGACCTCCTCCTGGCGGGCAGTGGGATATTCGCCGCGCTGGCCGGAATCGCCCTGGGCTGGATGATCTTCGGGAAGGATCGGGATACCCAGGAAGCGAGGGACGGCTTCGAGGTCCCGGTCTTGTATCCCTTGCTCCGCAACAAGTACTACATGGACGACCTGGCCAACGGCGTTGTCGGAGCGACGATGGGCCCGATCGCTCGCTTCGTGAATTGGACCAACACCTACATCATCGACGCGGTGGTCAACTCGGTTGCCCTGCTGACCAAGGGGCTCGGCTCGTTCGTGTACGGGATCCTCGACCAGCGTGGCGTCGACGGCGTGGTCCACGGCCTGTCGGCGGCGACGGACGGCGCCGGGTCCGCGCTGCGCAAGATGCAGACCGGTCGGGTTCAGCAATATGCGGCTTCCTTTGTTGGCGGGGTCCTGGCCCTGATCATCGTGTTCGTGCTCGTGACATAGGAGAGACTGAGAAGAATGGAACTGTTCGAAACCTGGGGGCTGACCCTCATCGTGTTCCTCCCGCTGGCGGGAGCGCTCCTTCTCGGTGCCCTGCCGAAGACGAACGAGCTCGCCCTGAAGACCGTCGCCCTCCTCGCTTCACTTGGCTCCTTCGTGCTCTCGCTCGTTCTGATCGGTCAGTTCGACTTCAGCGCGGGCACCTACAACAGCTACCAGTTCGAGGTCAACGAGACCTGGATCGACGCCATCAACGCCAACTATCACATCGGGATCGACGGCATCAGCCTGCCGCTCCTGGTCCTCTCCACTTTCGTGATGGTGCTGGCCGTGATCTACAGCTGGAACCACTGGGAGGAGCCGAAGAACCCCAAGGCGTTCCTGATCCTGATGATGATCCTGGCGACGGGGATGAACGGGACCTTCGTGGCCCTCGACCTGGTGCTGTTCTTCATCTTCTTCGAGGTGGTCCTGCTCCCGATGTACTTCATGATCGGGATCTGGGGCGATCGCTCGATGCGGAAGATCCCCGGCTTCGCCCGGGAGGTCGAGACCAGGATCTATGCCTCGATCAAGTTCTTCCTGTTCACCCTGTTCGGCTCCGCCTTCATGCTGTTGGGCTTCCTGGCTCTCTACTTCAAGTCCGGTGAGGTGAGTGGGGTGAGCACATTCGACATGGTCGAACTGACCAAGCTCGGCGCCTCCGGTGCCTTCACCGGGACCTTCGCCTTCCTCGTCTTCGGTGCCATGTTCCTCGGGTTCGCGGTCAAGGTGCCGATGTGGCCGCTCCACACCTGGCTGCCCGACGCCCATACCGCGGCCCCGACCGTCGGCTCGGTGCTCCTGGCGGCCATCCTCCTGAAACTCGGCTCCTACGGGTTCATCCGGATCTCGCTCCCGATCCTCCCCCAGGAGGCGGCCAACTGGGCGCCGGCGATCGCGATCCTGGCGGTGATCGGGATCATCTACGGCTCGCTGGCCTGTCTCGCCCAGACCGACATGAAACGCCTCATCGCCTTCTCCTCGGTTGGCCACATGGGCTTTGTGATGTTGGGGATCGCCACCATGACCGACATCGGGATCAACGCCGCCATCATCGGCATGGTGGCCCATGGCCTGATCACCGGCCTCCTCTTCTTCCTCGCCGGCTCGATGAGCCACCGCTATCACACCCGGGAGATGTCCCGCCTCGGTGGCAACATCAAGCTGATGCCGGTGATGGGCGGCATCCTGGCCTTCACCGCCATGGCGTCACTCGGCCTCCCCGGCCTCGCCGGCTTCTGGGGCGAGTTCATGTCACTGGTCGGCTCCTACAACCCGCTGCCGGGCCTGCCGCTCGGGGTGTTCCGCACCGCGATGGTGCTCGGGGCAATCGGGACCGTCCTGACCGCCGGCTACATGCTCTACATGCTGCAACAGGTGAACCTCGGTGAGCCGGGAGCGGAGTGGGAGGGCAAGGAATTCCACGATGTCGACCGCTTCGAGTTGACCGCCTGGGTTCCGCTGATCGTGCTGATCGTGGTGATCGGGTTCTATCCCAAGGTCATCTTCGACACCACCACCGACACGGTGACGTCGATGGTGAACACCGTCCTCAGCTCGGACGCGGTGGCTTCTTGGGATCCGACGGGTGAGCAGCCTGCCCTCCCGAGGTCCTCGGCGACCGGCGTCTGTTTGCCCGGACTGTTCGGCCATCGCTCCAACGGCTGCCGCTTGGTCGAGGGCGAAGTCGGCCGGTAACATGAACTTCGAGATCGACTATCTGGCCTTCGCGCCCGAGTTCGTGATCATCGCGACTCTGTTGGCCGTCTTCGCCCTCGACCTGCTGTTGCCCCGGGCCCAGAAGTACTGGACCGCCACCGTGGCCGTGGCGGGCACTGCTTTGGCGGCGGTTCCGCTGGTGTTCCTCGCGGTCAATGGCGAAACCATCTCGATGTTCGACGGCTCCTATGTGGTCGACGAGTTCGCCCTGGTCCTCAAAGGCCTCTTCGTGGTGGCGGCCTACCTGGTGTTCCTGATGTCCCACCACTACATCGAGTCCGATCGCTACTACCAGGGGGAGTACTACTTCCTGTTGCTCTCCTCGGTCCTCGGATCGATGGTCATGGCGTCCGCCCGCGACATCATCATCCTGTTCGTTGCCCTCGAATTGACCACCGGGCCGCTCTACCTGCTCGCCGGTTGGCGGAAGGGCGATGTGAAGTCGAATGAGGCGTCGATGAAGTACTTCATCCTTGGGGTCCTCTCCACGGCGCTCCTCCTCTATGGCCTCTCCTTCATCTACGGGCTCACCGGCGAGGTGACCTTCTCCGGCATTGCGGAGGCGACCGCCGGCATGGCGGACGAGCCAGCCCTGATCGTGGCGGTCCTATTCGTCATCGTGGGGTTCGGCTTCAAGATCGCCGCGGTTCCCTTCCACTTCTGGGCGCCCGACACCTATGAAGGCGCCCCCACGCCGGTGACGGCGTATCTGTCGGTCAACTCGAAGGCGGCCGGCTTCGTGGCGATGCTGCTGATGATGTATCTGGCGCTGCCCGCGGTCTCCGAGATCTGGGCTCCGGCACTCTGGGTTCTCGCTGCGTTGTCGATGACGGTGGGGAATCTCTCTGCGCTTCGCCAGACCAACATCGTTCGCCTGCTCGCCTACTCGTCGGTGGCGCAGGCCGGTTTCATGCTGGTGCCCTTCGCCTCGGCGGCGGTCGTCGGCGCCGACCTCGAGGAGGCGTTCTCGGCGACGGTCATCTACCTCACGATCTACGCGGTGATGAACCTGGGCGCCTTCGCGGTGGTCATCGCCGGGGCGCGAAAGACCCGGTCAGGGGAGATCAGGGCTTGGAGCGGGCTCGCATCGGTGGACACCCGCCTCGGAGTGCTGGTTGCGGTGTTCTTCTTCAGCCTGGCGGGGATCCCGCCTCTCGCCGGGTGGTTCGCCAAGTTCGCCATGTTCCGCTCGGTGATGATCGCCGGAGGGACAGCCACGGTCGTCCTGGCGGTTATCGCAGCCCTCAACGCGGTCGTGGCCATCTACTACTACGCGAGGGTGGTGAAGACGGTCTGGATCGACGACCCGATCGGGGAGTTCGAGGATGACGCATCGGCCGCGCCTGCAGGTTCGCTAAGGCTCGCCCTCGGGCTTTCGCTGGCATTCACCATCCTGGTCGGCTTCTACCCGACGATTGCGACCTTTGTCGGGGACGCCTCGCGGGTATTGGCAACCTCGGGCCGACTTTGCCCTCGACCAACCCTCGCCTGTGATCGCCGTCCCTCACGTCTCGGGCAAACAGACGCCGGTCGGCCCGGGCTGCCGCCTCGTGTCATCTCTAGGGTCTCTCCAGCATCTCGGTGATCTTCTGCACCGTGGCCCATGAGCCCCGGTCCTGGTTGCAGAGCACGACCACGGTGAAGCCCCCGTCGACATAGTGCGACACCATCGTCGACACCCCAGGGTCAGCACCACCGTGTCCGAACACGGTCACTCGATCGTCGACCACCACCAACTCCATCCCGTAGCCATAAGCCTCGACCCCGTTGTCGTCGAACCCGTGCGGGGTCAGCATCTGGCGGACGGTGTCCGGCTGGAGCAGGGAGCCTGACTCGATTGCGTCGAGGAGACGGGCCAGATCCGTCGCGGTGGTGGTCAGGCCTCCGTCTGGCATCCCGCCGGCCGCGACGCTGTAGACATTGGAGCGCCAGGCGTCAGGTGGTTCATCGGTGGCCAGATATGCCGTGGCCATGTTGGGGGGCTCGAGATCGATCTGGAAGAAGCCCGAGTCGGTCATTCCGGCGGGGACCAAGACTTCCTCGGTCGCCACTTCGGCGAACGCCTTCCCGGTGACCCACTCGATGAGCACCCCGATCAAGATGAAGTTGGCGTCGGCGTAGAGGTACTCCCCAGGGTCGGAGGCAGCCGGGTAGGTCGGCGAACAAAGGGAGAATGTCTTTCGGCCCTCGGGCGTGATAGACCGGCACCCGGTCCCAGGCGCTGGTGAATGAAGCCCAGGTGTCGTCTTCATCGTCGTGATAGTTGGTCAGGCCCGAGGTGTGCGACAGGAGATGATGGAGGGTGTGGCGCTTGTCGAGCGCAGTTGGGCGGTATTCCGGGGGTAAGAAGTCGACGAGGGGGCGGTCGAGCCTCAGGGTCCCCCTCTCCACCAGTCGCAGGGCGGTGCTGGCGGTGACCATCTTGGTGACCGATGCCACCTGGAATCGAGTGTTCAGATTCACCGGGACCCGGTGGCCTCGATGGGCGAGTCCGGCGGCGTGGGTGAAGACCGGTGCTCCGTCCTTCCACACCAACACCACCCCGCTGAACAAATTTTGGCCGGCCCGGTCGTCGATCCAGGCGCCGAGGCCATCCGCTTTGAGGTCCGTCATCTGGTGCCGTGCACCTCACCGGATCGGCGGAGGGCCCGATATTCACGATCGAGTAGCGACCACAGCGAATGGTCGACCCAATTGCCCCGGATCAACAACTCCTCTCGAAGGACCCCTTCTCTCGTGAAACCCAGTTTGCTGGCGACGCGGTCGGACTGGTCGTTCCCGACCGCGATCCGGAGCGTCACCTTGTGATACCCGAGCGATCCAAACGCCTCACCGAGGAGGCATTCCATCGCCTCGGTGCAGATTCCCTTGGAGCTTTCGTCGGTGCGGACCCAGTACCCGAACTCGGCGATCTTGCCCAGCTTGGAAACGGTCCAAAGCGAGACGTTTCCCAGGTGGCGCTCAGGCTTGGTCTTGTAGCGGATCGTGTAGTCCCAGGCCCTCTCCTCTTTCCATGCCTGGAGAGACTCCCGGATGAAGGCGGTGGTATCGGCGTACTCATAGTCCATCCGCGCCCAGGGGAGCCATTGGTTCAACTCGGGCAATGAGGAACGGATCGCATCGTCGAGAGTCGCCTGATCGCGCCTGGTAAAGCGCTGAATGATCAGTCGATCGGTTTCGAAGTATGGGCGCGCCACCGGATCAGGTTATCGGCGCACTTAACCTGACCATTGAATGTGGGACAGACTTCACCTGAGTGACCAGGAGCCGGAGCCCGGGGACGGCCCTCGAGCCGCCGTCCTCGCCGCCCTCTATGAGGACGACGCCGGTCTGGTGAGGATTGTCCTCACCAAACGGCCGGACACGATGCCCACCCATGCCGGCCACATCTCGCTGCCGGGAGGCAAGGCCGATCCTTCGGATCGAGGGCCGGTCGACACCGCACTGCGCGAGGCTCATGAGGAGGTCGGCATCGAGCCGTCCTCCGTTGAGGTCCTCGGCTTCTTGCCCCCGATCGACACCGTGGAATTCAAGCCGTGGGTCGTTCCCGTCGTGGGCCGGGTGAGGCCACCCGTGAGGCTGGTTCCCAGCGAGCGAGAGGTAGCGAAGGTCTACACCCCGCTACTCGAGGATCTGGCCGACAGCGCTCACTGGTGGAGCGTCCCCTGGAATGGCCACCAGGTTTGGTACTACGACCTTGGAGGCGACACCTTGTGGGGCGCTACGGCGCGCATGGTTCGCTCCCTGGTCGGGCTGGACTGAGCGCCGCCGGTTCAAGTTTCGACCCTTGTTTTGTCGATGTCTTCGTTGTGAGTTCGCGCGCTCCCATAGAGGCGCAGCAGCGGTTTCACAGGTATGTGGCGGTGCTGTTTGCCGTGACCTTTCCTGCGCTCGCGATCGTCGAGATCCTGCGCTCGGACATGACGTCACCCCTGGCCCCGATTCGTTGGGCCAGCTACATGGTGCTCGCGATCTGGGCGATCTGGCTCACCCAGCGAGAAGAGGCCAACACCATGACTCTGGTGTTGACCACGACCTGGTTCTTCGGTGTGCTCTCCATCATCGAGGCGATGTTCGGGGTCGAGATATCGGCATTCGACTTCACCACCTCGTTCGGCCTGGTGATGATGCTCGGGGTGCTCGCCGGGACTCTGAGCGCCGGAAGCCGGCTGGTGTGGTCCGGGGCGGTTGGGCTGAGCATTGCTCTGTGGAGCGTCACGATGGGGGTGCTGCTCAAGGAGACGATCGATGTGATCGCGGTGCGCTCGATCATCGCGGTGGCCGGTGTGATCTTCACAACGGCGCTCGTTTCGAGGCTCTTCGATCAGCTTTCTGAGTCGATAGCTCGCTACGAGAAGGCCACCCGCCTCCAGCACGCGATTGCCACCTGCTCCGAGGCCCTCCTGGTTCAGACCGATGTCTTTGCGATCTACGAGGCCGTCAAGGCCCTGATGGAAGCGACCGACGCCGACTACTCCTACGTGGCCCGGACCATCCATGTCGACGGCGCCCCGCACTGGGAGATAATCGCTGACGCCCGTCGGAACGCCAACGTCCGGATGGGGGGCTGGAAAAGCGGGGCGTATGACCCGACTTCCGCCATCTACAAGGCTCAGTCCGAGGGACGCGCGATCACCGTCCACACAGCTCGGCTCAAGGGCGAGGAACGGGCGATGTACGAGCGTGACGGCATCGTCTCGGAGGTGAGTGTCCCCATCTTCGTGGCCGGCACCTTCCGTGGGTCCATCGGTTTCATCGCCACCCTGGACGACCGGGTTTGGAGCGATCAGGAGGTGGAGACCCTCTGGCGCGCCTCGCACATGATCGGCGCCTACTGGCGCCGCCAGGACGACCAGGAAGAGCTGAAGGCATCCAATGAGTCCAAGGACCGGCTGCTCGCTTCGGTGAGCCACGAGATCCGAACCCCGCTCACCGCCATCGTCGGGCTGGCCGAGGAGATCGCAAGCAGTCGATCGATGCTGGCAGCCGACGAGCTCGTCGAGCTCAACGGGATCATCGCAGTGCAAAGCCGGGAGTTGGCTGAGCTCGTTGAGGATCTGCTGGTGGCATCGCGGGCCGAGGCCGGCAACCTGTCGATCAAGCCCGACATGATCGACTTGCGGGCAGAGGTCGAGAGCGTGGTCCGCGGGGTGAGGGAGTCCCATCCCAGTGGCAAGGATCTGATCGTCGATGGTGAGAACGTGAAGGCGTGGGCGGATGCGCTCCGCTGCCGCCAGATCATCCGCAATCTGCTGACGAATGCCGTCAAATACGGAGGGGAAAGGATCGCGGTCCTGGTCCGTTCGGTCGGCGACCAGGCTCAGATTCTCGTTGTCGATGACGGCACCGGGGTGCCCTCCGAGGAGCAAGAGCTGATATTCGAGAGGTACTACCGCGGTCGGCAGTCGCCTACCCAGCCCGGATCGGTCGGGATCGGCCTTGCGGTCTCCCGACAGCTGGCCGAGCTGATGGCGGGAACCCTTCGTTACGTGGACGCCAATGGTGAGTCACGATTCGAGCTGACTCTGCCCACTCACCCGTTGGAGTCGGCTCGCTCGGCGCCGATGTCGGCAGACCCAATCATGTCGAGCGTGGACGCCACATTCCGGGTTTGATCGCCTCCCGGATTCTCACCTCTGCGCGATACATAGAATGTGATCTCCCACCGGGGCTGACCAAGGGTGGACCTCCTGAAGAAGTGGTTGTTGATAGCTGGCGCGTTGATCGCCGTCGTGCTCCTGGGCGCTGGAGCATTGTTCGCCGCGTCCACATGGGGCGACGTAAATCGAGTCGCGATCAATCGCCCACCTGTCACGGTCCCGGACGAGACGCCCGACCAAGAGGTCGACCCGGGACAGCCTGATCTCAACATCACGGTCCCTCCGGCGGGTGAGGATGACCTCGACGTCCTCCTGCTCGTGGGCTCGGACTCCAGGGACCACCTGGCTGATACAGAGGGATTCGGTGACTTCGGGGGCCACCGCGCCGATGTGGTGATGGTCCTCATTCGGCCCCGTGACAGCGATCGCAGCGCCGCCGTCCTCTCTCTGCCGCGCGATCTGTGGGTGACGGACAGCTGCAACGGCCCCGAACATCGGCTCAATGACGCACTCGAGGGTTGTGGCGCCTTGATGAATGGCCCAACATCCCTCACGGTCACGGTCGAGGATCTCATCGGGCTGACTGTGGATCATTTCGCACTCGTCGACCTGGCCGGTTTCCAGGAGGCGGTGGACGCGATCGGGGGCTATGAGATCTGCCTCCAGTACGCCGTCCGTGACGAGAAGGCCCAATTGCAACTGCCCGCGGGATGCACCCTGGCCTCAGGAGCCCAGACTCTGGCCTGGCTTCGCTCTCGCAGCACCCAAGAGCTCACCGCCGACGGTTGGAAGGTGATGCCGGGAGTCAGCGATCTGACTCGCAATCAACGACAGCGGGAGTTCCTGTTGTCGATGCTCGGGAGTCTCGGCGACTTCAGCAGCCCTCAGGACGTTGCCTCGGTCGCCCAGACGGTTGCGCCCTACGTAACGGTTGACGAAGACCTCAGCCTGATGAACGCAGTGAGCCTGGCCTGGACCATGCGCGGGCTTGGCCAGGGGTCGGTCGAGCAGCTGGACTTCCCGGTCCGGAGCACGACCACCGCAGCCGGCGCCTCGGTGCTCCTTCCCTCGGTTGACATCTCCGAGGTGGTCGCCTCATATCTGGCCCCCGAGCTGGCCCAGGATTCGGCCTCCGGCTTCGCCGGATGAGCCGTCCCCCTGCCTCCGGGGCAGATCGAGACCAAGCGATTCCCGGTGGTCGGGGAGCGGGAGCCCTCCATCGACCTGAGCGATCCGGCCGGTTGGGCCGTCGAAGTGGCGGGCCTCGTCGAGCGGCCACTGAAGATCGGCCTCGATGCGTTTCTCAAACGGGCCAACCTCTCGTTGACCTCCGATATCCACTGCGTGACGAGTTGGAGTCGCCTGGCCATGGATTGGATCGGCCTGCCGGTGCGGGTGTTGCTCGACGAGGCCGGGCTTTCCGACGGTGCTGCCTTCGTCTCATTCGAGGCCTACTCGGAGCGAGCTCATCACACCTCTCTCCCTCTCGACGTGGTCCTGGAATCGAGCTGGTTGATGCACACCGCCGATGGACAGCCGTTGAGTGTCGACCATGGCGGGCCGGTGCGGGTGTTCACCCAGGGGCGTTACTTCTACAAGTCGTTGAAATGGGTGAAGAGGATCGTGGTCCTCGCCGAGGATCGGCCGGGATGGTGGGAGACCGATTCCAACTATCACAACAACGCCGATCCGCTTCCCGGGGACGAGAGGTTCACCACCGGCTCGATCCGCCCGGAGCAGCTGCGGCGATTCCTGACCGCCCCGACCTATGAGAAATACCGGAGCCGGGTCATGGTCGGCCTCGACTTGAGGTCGTGGTCACCTGCGACCAAGGATCTAAGGCGTCTCTACCTGAAGAACTGCGATTTGTCTGGTGTCGACCTCTCAGGCGCCGACATGAGGGAGTCCAATCTGTCCCTCAGCGATCTTCGTCGTGCCAATCTGCGCGGTGCCGATCTCTCGGGGTCGGACCTGGAGGGTGCCAACTTCGCGGGTGCCGATCTGAGAGATGCCGACATCTCCGGGACCGCCCTGTCGGCGACACGCTTCGAAGAGCCTGGTCTCGGCGCCGACGTGACCGGCGCCCGCTTCGATGGCTCCTGGGGATTGACCGAGTCCCAGGAGGAGTACCTGGCAACCCGAACCTAAGGTGTCGCCCGACGCCGCGTGATTTTGTCAGTCCAGGAAAGGCAAATGTGACCGATCGAAAAAGGGTGTTCTCGGGGATGCAGCCGACCGGCGAGCCTCACCTGGGGAACCTTGTCGGGGCCCTGCGCAACTGGGTCAGGATGCAGGACGACTACGAGACCATCTACTGCGTGGTGGATCTTCACGCGATGACGGTTCCCTACAACCCGGCCGACCTCGCCAGGGAGCGACACGATCTGGCCCGCATGATCCTCGCCGCAGGGATCGACCCCAAGCGCTCACTGCTCTACTACCAGTCCGAGGTTCCCCAGCATGTCGAGCTGGCGTGGATCCTGGGCACGATCACGGGCATCGGCCAGTTGGAGAGGATGACCCAGTTCAAGGAGAAGTCGGACCGATCCGGCCAGAATCTGGGGATCCTGGCCTATCCGGTTCTGCAGGCAGCCGACATCCTGATTCACAAGGTGCACGCGGTCCCGGTGGGCGACGACCAGGCACAGCATCTCGAGCTCACCCGTGACATCGCCGAGCGATTCAACGCTCGTTTCGGGGAGGAGTTCCCCCTTCCCGAGCGGATCACTCCCGAGATCGGGGCCAGGGTGATGTCGCTGACCGATCCCACCGCCAAGATGTCCAAGTCCGACCCGTCGCCACGGTCCAGGATCCTGCTCAACGACAAGCCGGACGACATCCTGAAGAAGGTCAAGTCGGCGGTCACCGACACCGGATCGGAGGTTTCCTACGACTGGGACGAGAAGCCGGGCATCTCCAATCTGTTGGAGTTGTTCAGCTTCTTCAGTGGCCGGACCATCCCCGATCTCACCAATGAATACGGCTCCACCGGGTACGGCGCATTCAAGGCCGCGGTGGGGGAGTCCATCGCCGATGGTCTGCGCCCGATTCAGGAGGCCTATGCCGGTCTCAGTGATTCCCAGGTGAGCCAGGTGATGGAGAGCAGTGCTGGCATCGCCCGCGAGCGGGCGGAGGCGTCAATGGTGACGATCCGGGAGAAGGTCGGCCTGCTCTGAGGCTTACCTGAGGTACGTGGCGCCATATGTGGCGATTTTCCGACAGAGAAAGCCGGCCTGCTCTGAATCTCAGGTGCTGACGCCGAGGAACTCCGGGGGCACCAATAGGACCAGGGCGGCGAGCAGGTTGAACCCAGAGTGGAGGAAGATCGCCGGTCCAAGACGACCGGTGCGCAGGGTGACCCAGGCCAGGACGACTCCGACGATGAAGAGTTGCGGCAGCACCACGGCCGAGGCCTCCAGGAGATGTGCCGGGTCGAGGCCGATGACGTGGAAGGCGGCGAACACCAGGGCGGTGACCACGATGATCATCCTCCGGCTCCGGTTGCCCATCGACTTCAAGAGAACCCCGCGGAAGATCAACTCCTCGGTGACCGGGGCGATTACGACCGCGATGACCACTGCTGTGATCTGAGCCGCTGTCGACTCGAGACTGGCGAGGGCCGAGCCGACCTGCTGCACCGATTCGCCGTCGGGGAAGAAGAGCTGGGTGAGGGGGAGAAAGACGATCGCCAGCCCGAGTTGAAGGAGCAGCCCGAGGCCGAGATAGCGGGCATCGCCGGGCTCGATGGAGAACCCGAGATCGGAGTCGGGCTTCCTTCTCGCCAGCAGCCAGAGGACCCCGAGGTGGCCGATGTACTGGCCCGCGAGGCCGAGGACCAGGAACCAGTCGCCTTCGCCCCAAATCAGGCTCAGGCCTGCGAAAAGCCCTGCACCGAGGAATCCGCCGAGGACGACAAAGATGAAGTCGACGACTGTCCAGGGCTTCGGCACGGGCCGGTGAGCCTACTGACTGGGCAACACTTCCCACTGTTACCCTGCAATCAAGCGTCGCCGGAGGTTGGACGAAATTGGAAATCGAGATCGGCATCGGGAAGTCAGGGCGTCAGGCATACGGTTTCGACGACATAGCGATCGTCCCTTCGAGACGGACCCGCGATCCCGACGACGTGGACATCTCCTGGCAGCTCGACGCTTTCAAGTTCCCGCTTCCGATGATGGGGTCGGCGATGGACAGTGCGATCAGCCCTGCGACCGCGATCACCATCGGCAAGCTGGGCGGTCTCGCAGTTCTCAACCTGGAAGGCCTGTGGACCCGATACGAGGATCCACAGCCGTACTTTGACGAGATCGCCGAGCTCTCCAAGGAGAAGGCCACCCTGCGCATGCAGGAGATCTACCTCGAACCGGTCAACCCCGACCTGATCGGGCAGCGGGTTGCCGAGGTGAAGGCTGCCGGGGTGGTCACTGCCGGGAGCCTGACCCCACAGCGGGTTCGCTCCTGGGCTCCGGGAGCCCTCAAGGCGGGTCTCGACATCCTGGTCATCCAGGGGACCGTCGTCTCCGCGGAGCACGTCTCGAGTCGTGAGGAGCCGCTCAACCTCAAGGAGTACATCGCAAATTGCGAGGCACCGGTGATCGTCGGTGGTTGCGCCAGCTACTCGACTGCGCTGCACCTGATGCGCACCGGGGCGGTTGGCGTGCTGGTGGGTGTGGGCCCCGGTGCGGCATGCACCACGCGTGGTGTCCTCGGCGTTGGAGTGCCCCAGGCGACCGCCATCGCTGATGCCGCCGGTGCCAGGATCCGCTACCTGGATGAGACCGGCCGGTATGTGCATGTGATCGCGGACGGTGGGATGCGCACCGGTGGTGACGTGGCCAAGGCGATTGCCTGTGGAGCAGACGCGGTGATGATCGGGTCTCCGCTCGCATCGGCGACCGAGGCGCCGGGCCGGGGTTATCACTGGGGGATGGCCACCTTCCATCCGACGCTGCCCCGCGGCGCCCGGGTCGAGGTCGGTGACCGGGGCACCCTTGCCGAGATCCTGGTGGGCCCTGCCCATGAGAACGACGGCCGGCTCAACCTGTTCGGCGCGCTGACCGTCTCGATGGCCACCACCGGATACTCGGACGTCAAGGAGTTCCAGAAGGCCGAGGTGATGATCGCTCCCTCGATCCAGACCGAGGGCAAGTCCCTGCAACGCAACCAGCGGGTAGGGATGGGATGAGCCTCGGAGACCGGACAAGAACCTACGGTTCTTGTCCTCGACTTCGGCGCCCAATACGCCCAACTGATTGCAAGGCGGGTGCGCGAGTCGCATGTCTACTCCGAGGTGGTTTCCCGCGACATCACTGCCGCCGAGATCCGGGCGAGACGCCCGATAGGGCTCATCCTCTCCGGTGGCCCGGCGTCCGTCTACGCCGAGAACGCCTATCGCATGGATCCTTCGATCCTCGAACTGGGGATCCCGATCCTCGGCATCTGTTACGGCCATCAGCTCCTCGCAGAGATGACAGGTGGGACGGTCGCCAACACCGGAAGCGGTGAGTACGGGAACACCAATCTCGAGGTAAGCGGAGATTCGCTGCTGCTTCAGGGCCTACCCGCGGAGCAGCCGGTGTGGATGTCGCACCAGGATCAGGTGACTTCTGCACCCGAGGGCTTCGTGGAAGTCGCCCGTACCGCCGGTGCTGCGGTCGCCGCCATGGAGGATCGGAGTCGGGGCCTCTACGGGGTCCAGTTCCATCCTGAGGTTGCCCACACCCCGCGCGGTGATGAGATCCTCAAGCGATTCCTCTACGAGGTGTGCCATGCCTCTCCCACCTGGACATCACACTCGATCATCGAATCGCAGATCGCGGCCATCAAGGCCCAGGTCGGTGGGGAGAGGGTTGTGTGTGGCCTCTCGGGAGGGGTCGACTCCGCGGTGGCGGCGGCCTTGGTCCACGCCGCGGTTGGCGATCAGCTGACCTGCATCTTCGTCGACCACGGCTTGCTCCGCATGGGCGAGGGCGAGCAAGTCGAGCTCACGTTTCGATCACACTTTGCCGTCGACTTGATTCACGTAAAGGCGGAAGACCGGTTCCTCGAGGCACTGGCCGGGGTGACCGATCCGGAGGAGAAGAGGAGGATCATCGGGGAGACCTTCATCAGGGTTTTCGAGGAAGCGGCGGAATCGATCGGAGACGCCCGATTCCTGGTTCAGGGAACTCTCTACCCCGACGTGATCGAGTCAGGTTCTGCGTCCGCGGCCACGATCAAGACCCACCACAACGTCGGTGGCCTTCCGGACGACATGCTCTTCGAATTGGTGGAGCCGTTGCGCGACCTGTTCAAGGACGAGGTGCGCGCCGTGGGTGAGGAGCTCGGCCTCCCCGAGGAGATCGTCTGGCGTCAGCCCTTCCCGGGGCCCGGTCTCGCAGTGCGGGTGATCGGGGAAGTGACCCGTGAGCGCCTCGACCTGCTTCGGGCGGCCGACCAGATCGTCCTCGATGAGATCCGACGGGCCGGGCTCTACCGCGACGTATGGCAGGCGTTTGGTGTCCTCCCGGTGATCAAGACCGTTGGAGTGCAGGGCGATGGCCGCACCTACGCCTATCCGCTCATCGTCCGCGCCGTCACCTCGGAGGACGCAATGACCGCCGATTGGGCCCGTCTTCCCTACGAGGTGCTGGAGAGGATTTCGAATCGGGTCATCAATGAAGTCCCGGGGATCAATCGGGTCGCCTATGACATCTCGTCAAAACCGCCTGCCACCATCGAGTGGGAGTGAAAAAGCCCGGCTGGGACCATTCAGAGGCCCCATCGCCCTGCCGATAACGCAGTATCGGCCAGAAGAAAATTGCAGGTGGACCTCAACACCCCTGAACTGACGCGCATCTTCCGTGAAGAGCTGGATGAGAGGTCCGGTCGCCTCGTCGTGGGCGCACGCGCCCTGGCCAACGACACCCTGGACCCGGCATGGGTCCCCGACCTGGTCCGGGACGCCCACACCATCAAAGGCTCGGCCGGGCTCCTCGGATACGACTCGATTCGTGAAGCGGCAACGCGCCTCGAGCAGCTGTGGCGCCTGGTCTCGGAAGGCCATGAGCCCGACGCCGACATCGTCATGGCAATGGAGAATTCCGCCGGTGTGCTGGTGGCATCGATGTCCGAAGGCGACGGCCAACTCTCCGACCTGACCGAGAGGCTGGTCGGTGGAATCGAGGCCTCCAAGCACGAGGATGAGGTGGTCCCTCTCCGACGCCCCGATCCGGGCAGCCTCGGAGGTCTCCTCTCCTCGGTGTCTGAGTCGCTTCTGGGTGGCGCAACCCGGGTCGACACCGGTGATCTCTACCGGCTGATCAACAGAATCGTCGAGGTCGCTCTGGACACCGAGGCCCTGGCCGACCTGGCCCTGGTGTCCATAGAGGGCTCGGATCCGGCCGTCTTTCGCCGATCCTGGCGTGGCCAGTTGGAGAAGCTGAGCTCGTCGATTGGGGACATTCAGGACCAAGCAGTCGCGTTGGCCAATGTCTCCTTCCGCGACGCGGCATCGACATTCCCTCAGTTCGTCCGCTACCTGGGCCGTCGCATGGGCAAGGACGTCCGATTCGAGATCCTTGGCGACGACGTCCAGCTCGACCGCCAGATCGTGGACTTGTTGCGCGAGCCGTTGCGCCACCTGCTGGTCAACGCCATTGATCACGGGATCGAAAGCGGCGCCGAACGGGTCGCGGCGGGGAAGACGGCGACCGGTGTCGTCCGCATCGCGGCTCGCGAGGTCGACGAGGGAGTCGAGGTCTCGGTGTCCGACGACGGCGCCGGTATCGATTGGGACAAGGTGGCCTCGGTCGCGGTGCAGAACGACCTTCCCTTTGATCTGACACCACTTCTGTTCCAACCCGGGTTCACCACCAACGAAGGCGTCACCGACTTCTCAGGAACCGGTGAGGGCATGGCTGCGGCCCGCGATTCCGTGGAGCGAGTTCATGGCGCCGTTCGGGTCGAGTCGGTCAAAGGCCAGGGCACCACGGTGACCATGACCCTCCCCATGTCGATGGTCCTCCAGAACGTGGTCGTGGTCGCTGCCGGTGACCAGTTCTGGGGCTTTCCAGAGGCCTCGGTAGAAGCCGCGATGCCTCTCTCGCAGGCGGAGATCAAGACCACCAAGGGCGGGCGCGAGCTTCATTTCGAGAGTGCGGCCATTCCCTGCGTCTCGCTTTCTCAGGCGGTGGGCACCGGTGGGGACGCGGAGGAATCGGAGATCCTGATCATGAACACCAGGTTCGGCCTGGTCGCGGTGACCGTCGGCGAGCTGATCGATCGTCGCCGGGTGGCTGTCAAGAACCTGGGCCCAATCCTCGAGGGGCCGGGGCACGTCACAGGAGCGGCGTTGCTGGGCGGTGGCCAGGTCCTGGTTGTCATCGACCCCAATTTCCTCGGCATCCTGGCCCGACGCCGGCCTCGTCTGGCCGGGCGACGCCCCCGAATCCTGGTGGTCGATGACTCGGCGGGAGTGCGACAGCTGCTGTCCGCGACCCTGAATGGCGCCGGCTTCGAAGTGGCTCTCGCCGGAGGCGCCCGCGAGGCGGTCATCGCCATGGCCGAAGACGATTTCGACGCGATGGTGATCGACTATTCGATGCCCCGCTCGAACGGCGTCGAGCTGGTGCGTGCCATGCGGGCCGCCGAGGTTCGGGTTCCGATCGTCATGGTTTCAGGCGTGGCCACCCAGGAGGAGAAGCGTGCGGCCTGGGAAGTGGGGGTCAACGCCTATCTCGACAAGTTCGACCTGCGCCAGGGCGTCCTCACCACCACGCTGCGCCGGCTGATCGGCCTCGAAGATGTCGGAACGGCTTGAGTCGTAGAACTACAGCCGGCACCGAAACACCCCGATAAAAGTTGGAGATGTTCGAGCTCTCTGTCGGCGAGATACTGGCCTATCTCCTTCCGGTGGTGGGTATCGCCTGTGTCATCTGGGCGCTGGCGATAACCAGACACGGCCGGCAGCGGGAGCGCGAGGTCGTGCGCCTGTCCGAAGAGGCCCATCGCATCAAGAACGATTTCGTCGCGATGGTGAGCCACGAGCTGCGAACTCCTCTGACTTCCATTGCCGGATTTGCCGACACCCTGGTCGAGTCATGGAAGGAATTGCCCAAGGACGAGGTCGACGAATTCCTCTCGATCATCAATCGTCAGGCCATCTACCTGGGCGACCTCGTGGAGGACGTTCTCGTCATCCCTCGCCTCGAGGCCGATCGGCTCCGCTTCCAGGCCGAACTGTTCGACCTCGGCGACCTCATCGAGGACGTGGCCAAGATGGTGTTCCCCAATGGCGGGAAGAAGACCTCGCTGGTCTCCCTTCCCGACGGCGTCAGAGTCAAAGCCGACCGCCGGCGGGTGCAGCAGGTGATACGAAACCTGATGGAGAACGCCCGCAAATACGGGGGTGACCAGATCATGGTCGAGGGCTTCGTCATGGGTGACCAGTACCTGATCATCATCTCGGACAACGGCCCCGGCGTCCCCGACGAGGAGACCCAGAAGGTCTTCGAGAACTTCGAGCAGTTGTCCAAGGGCGATGCCAGGGAGTCGACGGGTATCGGGCTTGGCCTCCCCATCGCCCGCCGCCTCGCCCGGGCCATGGGCGGCGAGGTCTGGTACGAGCGCCGGTTCCCCACCGGAGCCCGATTCTGTTACTCACTTCCGCTGCGCCGTCGCACGGTGGTCGACGACGACGAGCGACCAGAGGTCCCCGAAGACTCGAGCCAGGCGGAAGTGGATCTCGGCGATCCCGTGTACCGCTCGGCTTGATCACAACAGTGTGATTCAGTCGGTCGCGGCCGGTACCATCGCCCTAGATGCAGGCTGAGTGGTTTTACGACGACGTACCGGCCGAGTCCCCGCTCTTTGCCGACCTGAACCCGACACAGCGCGAGGCGGTGGCTGCGACCGAAGGACCGGTCCTGGTCGTGGCCGGTGCCGGCTCCGGCAAGACCCGGGTGCTCACCTATCGCATCGCCCACTTGATCCGCGACCTCCGGGTGGCGCCTGACGCCATCCTGGCCATCACCTTCACCAACAAGGCAGCCAACGAGATGAGGGGGCGGGTAGGGGCCCTGGTGGGTGGCGCCGTCCGCTCGATGCAGGTGTCGACCTTCCACTCCGCTTGTGTTCGGATCCTGCGCCGGGAGGTCTCCAGGCTGGGCTATCGCTCCAGCTTCTCGATCTATGACGAGGCGGACTCGGTCCGGCTGATCAACCTGGTCCTCAAGGACCTCGATCTGGACAGCAAGCGGTTCCCGGCCAAGGCGATGAAGGCGGTCATCTCCAAGTCGAAGAACGAGCTGGTCGACTTCGAGACCTTTGCCGACCAGGGTGAGGGCTTCTATCACGAGCAGGTGGCCGACGTCTATCGCCTCTATCAGCAGCGGCTGCTGGAGGCGTCGGCGATGGACTTCGACGACCTCCTGATGGTGACAGTCGAGCTGTTTGGCGCTTTCCCCGACGTCCTGTCCCAGTATCAGAACAAGTTCCGGTATGTGCTGGTCGACGAATACCAGGACACCAATCGCGCCCAATACGTCCTGGTGAAACAACTCACCGCGGTCCATCGCAACCTCTGCGTCGTCGGTGACTCTGACCAGTCGATCTATCGGTTCCGGGGTGCCGACATCCGGAACATCACCGACTTCGAGAAGGACTACCCGGACGCCAGGATCATCGTTCTCGACCAGAACTACCGCTCCAGCGAGACCATCCTCGGCGCCGCCAACTCGGTCATTTCCAACAACACCAAGCGCACACCGAAGAACCTTTGGTCCGACAAGGGCCCCGGGGTGCCCATCGTCCGGTTCGAAGCCGAGGACGAGCACGACGAGGCCGGGTACGTGGTGGACGAGATCGAGCGTCTCAAGTCGGCCGGTCACAATCTTTCCGACGTTGCGGTCTTCTATCGAACCAATGCCATGTCGCGCGTCATCGAGGACGTCTTCGTGCGGCGTGCGATCCCGTACACCGTCGTGGGCTCGGTCAAGTTCTATGACCGCAAGGAGATCAAGGACGCGGTCGCCTATCTGCGAACCATCGTCAACCCGTCCGACGAGGTATCGGTGAAGCGGATCATCAACGAGCCGAGGCGTGGCATCGGCGACACCACCCTGGCCCACGTCGATCGCTTCAGCCAGACCCAGGGCATCAGCTTCTTCGAAGGGCTGCGCAGGGGGGCTGAGATCCACCAGCTGAATGGCCGGGCCCAGGCGGCCGTGGGTGAATTCGTCGCCATCATGGACCGTCTCACCGAGAGCGCCGCCGAGGGTGGTGTAACCGCCGCGGTCCAGTCGGTGCTCGACGACACCGGCATGCTGGCCACTCTCGAAGCAGAGAAGACGATCGAGGCGATGGGGCGAGTGGAGAACCTGCGTGAGCTCGCGGGGGTGGCCTCCGAGTTCGAGAGCTCCAACGAGGGAGCGGTGATTGGAGACGAAGAGTTCGATTCGCTCGACAACCTGCGTCGGCTCGAGATCTTCCTGGAATCGACCGCCCTGGTGGCGGACATCGATGAATGGGACGAAGGAGCCGGAGCAGTGACCCTGATGACACTGCACACCGCGAAGGGCCTGGAGTTTCCGGCAGTCTTCATCGTCGGCATGGAGGACGGCGTGTTTCCGCACATGCGATCGCTCGGCGACCCGGCCGAACTGGAGGAGGAGCGGCGTCTCGCCTATGTGGGGATCACCCGTGCCCAGGACAGTCTGTATCTGACTTCTGCCTGGAGCCGGATGTTGTTCGGCGGCTCCAACTACAACCCGCCGTCACGGTTTCTTGGTGAGATTCCGGATGGACTGATGGAGAAGGCCGCCAAGCGTGAGCGACGTTCCCCTGCGGAGAGGGCTGCGTCGGTCGGGCCGCGAACGACGGTCGAAGCCGGCGAGATCGGTCCCGGTGATCGGGTCCGCCACGACCGATGGGGATTGGGGACTGTCCGGGAGGTGGTCGGCTCCGGTGATCGGGCCGAAGCTGAAGTCATGTTCGACACTCAAGGCAAGAAGCGACTGTTGCTGGCATGGGCACCGCTGGAGCGGGCATGACCAGCTTCGAATCGACCATAGAGGGTGCACCGCGTGGTGGCGCCTATGTTCGGATCCCGGACGATGTGGTCGAGGCGCTTGGAGGCGGCGGCCGAGTCCCCGTGAAAGCGAGTTTCGACGGACTCGAGTATCGGGGGAGCATTGTTCGAATGGGCGGTGAGTCGGTGCTCGGCGTTCTCAAGGAGATCCGGCAGAAGCTGGGCAAGGAACTCGGTGACAGCGTGTCGGTCACGGTCAAGCGGGACGAGTCCGAGCGTCAAGTCGAGATACCTGTCGAGCTCGCGTTGCTGCTCGATCGCAGCCCGGGCGCCAGGGAGGCATTCGACGCCCTCAGTTACAGCCACCGGCGGGAGCA
Organism: uncultured Acidobacteriota bacterium; assembly: GCA_963724825.1. Lineage (GTDB taxonomy): Bacteria > Actinomycetota > Acidimicrobiia > Spongiisociales > ZC4RG35 > JALYNX01. Next base: position 106,910 of record CAVRWT010000017.1, on the reverse strand, counting down.
TGCCATGTACGTCGCCGAGGCCAAGCAGGCGGAAACCCGGGAGCGTCGGGCGACCAAGACGGTGGAGAGCCTGCTCGTCGCGCGATAGGTTGTAGGCCGTGTTCAGAGAACTCGCCAAGACGTTCAAGGCGATGTGGAAGGAGCCGGCTGGGAGGAGACTCATCCTTGGGTTTCCTCGCCATCGTGGGCACCGGCACCGTCTTCTATCACTTTGTCGAGGAGTGGTCGTGCGTCGACTCCCTCTACTTCACGGTGGTGATGCTGACCACGTCGGGCTTTGGCGACTTTTACCCCACCACCGAGTTCTCCCGGATCTTCACCATCCTCTTCATCCTGATCGGGGTCTCCTTCATCCTCGGATTCCTCAACTTCATCATGACGTCGGACGGTGCAGCGACGAGCGGAAGAGAGGCTCAAGTGTCGAGAATCAACTGGCTGCCCCGGGTACATCGCACCCTGGCCACTGACGGCGGTCGAGGATCCTGAGGCCCAGAGTCTACCGATTGACGATCCAGGCTGAATTGGCACCACAGGTGTTGCCCTCAACCATCCCGGTCCCGACGTTTCCTCCGCCCAGCTCCAACTGATCGCCCGCCACCGCAACCAGACCCCCGTCGTAGTCGTAGAGGTTCATCGGATCGCTGGTCGCCGAGTATCCGAATGGCCAGACCGGCACGATTCGGTCGGTCGACCCCGGCTCGGAGAAGTAGACACAGTTCATGTCGGCGTCGTAGTTCAAGGTGAAGCTGCCCGAGGGCATCCATTCCTCCCCCCGCTCTGATGCGGCTGGTCAGGATGTCGACGTCTCCAGGGACCGCGGTCACCGGCTCCGGCAGCGCGGCAAGCTCGTCGTCGAGCAATTCGATGAAGGGATAGAGGACGACCCTCTCGCCGACGAGGTCGGCGAGCGCGGATCGCGTGGTTGCGTCGATCTCGTCGACCGCCAGGTCTGGATCGTGTTGGTTAGACCTCCGACGCCGTAGCCCTGGGTGACGAGGGGCAGCCCTCGGCTGTCGCGGAACTGATTGATTAACTCGGATGCCTCCAGGAGCTCCGCCTGAGAAAACCGGGCCCCGCCGGCCACACAGACCGGCTCACCATCGGCGAGCTCCTCGATGGCGGTCTGGTGTGCTGCAACGTCTTCCCCCTTGAACCACACCGTCAAGATCGAGCTGTCCGATCCCACCAAGTCTCGGCATAGTCCGGCTGTGAGCTGACGTAGTTTCCGATCGCCCCGGTCAGATCATCCGGAGAGTTCAGAGATGGGGTTCCCTGTAGGCCGGGGCAAAGCGAGGCGTAATCCGTTTCCGCCATGGGGGCATAGTCGAAGACCGTTGGCTCGGATTCGGGAATCAATCGTCGGCCGTCGTACAAACCGGTCACCTGAATCACGATCGGGTCCTCAGGGCTCGCAATCAGATCAGGCTCGATGTCTCCATCGAGCAGGATCCCGGGGCAGGGGCCGGCCATGCCAGGCAAGCAGAGCTCAACCGTTCCATCGGGCTGAGAGACGGCGGTCGCGGTGACGATGACCCTGACCCCCGCTCCGTCGACCGTCGGCGGCGTGGTGGTCGGGATAGCCGTCGTGGGCGGCGATGGCGATCGTGGTGGTCGATTCCGCCAGCGGACCTGCCCCGCAGGCGACCAGCAATAGGGAGATGCCGAGCAGCGTGGCTCGAAGCTTCATGTCAATTGGACGGTATCGAGAAGATGTCTGGTTCCACGGCGCGGGGAGCATCCGCTAAGTCACGGGCTCAGGTCAGAAGCAGCCCACGCCAGGGGTGGTTGGAATCGAGGTGATCCGACAGAAACTGCAACTGGGCCGGGGCCAATCCGGGGATCACCTCGGCAGCATCGAGGTCGTCCTTGGGGCGAAGATCCTTGGACTTGAACAGGAGCTGCAGATCGGGCGCCAGATAGGGGACTCCGCCAGGGGTGTAGAGGACCGCTCTGTCCCAAGGGAGGGTGACCTTCGGATCCCGCCGGTAGATCCAGTCTTCCTCGTCACCCTCGCCGATCGTCAGGTCGAGTCCCCACGGATCCTCGGTGGTTCGGCGGGCCCACACATTGTTGGTACTGACCTCGAAGTCCCATCCGTCCAACCAGCCGAGCGCCTGGTCGATCGCCTGTCGGCAGACACCTATGTCCAGATCGTCGTGCTCACGCCAGGACCGTCCGGTACTCAGCTCGAGGGCTCGACCACCTGAGATCCACCATCGGAACGGCGCTCCCCGAAAGAGGTCGACTGCCTCTTCGACCGAGAGCGGCGACCAGGCTCCAGTCAGGCCTGCTCCACCCGCTCCAGGAGCTCCAACCAGCTCTTGGTGAACTTGTCGACGCCTTCCTCTTCGAGGATCCGGACCACGTCCTCGTAATCGATGCCAACCGACCCCAGTCGCTCCAGATCGTCTCCCGCCTGCTCGATATCAGCTGTGCCGAAGGGATTGGGCGAAGGCTCGCCGTGGTCCTGGTAGGCGTCGATGGTGGGCAGCGGCATCGTGTTGACCGTGTCGGGTGCGACCAGTCCTTCCACATAGATCAGATCGGGGTAGGCGGGATTCTTGGTCGACGTCGACGCCCAGAGGGGACGCTGAACCCTGGCGCCGTCGGCTTCCAACGACTGGAAACGCTCCGACTCGAACTTCTCCAGAAACAGGCCGTAGGCGACCCGGGCATTGGCAACCGCGGTCACCCCCCGCAAGGCGAGGGCATCGTCGGTTCCGATGGCTTCGAGCCTCGGATCGACCTCGGTGTCGAATCGAGACACGAAGAAAGATGCGACCGAAGCGATTGTGGACAGGTCGCCTCCGGACGCCCGAAAGTCCTCCAGGCCGTCCAGGTAGGCCTCCATGACCTCGTCGTATCGCTGCAACGAGAAGATCAGAGTGACGTTCACCGAGATGCCCTCACCGATCAGGGCTCTGATTGCCGGAACCCCCTCGGCTGTGGCCGGGACCTTCACCAGGAGGTTGGGGCGGCTGATCTGCTTCACCCAGTCCCGGGCCTCGGCCACCGTGGCTTGACTGTCACCGGCGAGTGTTGGCGACACTTCAACCGAGACGAAGCCATCCCTACCGCTGCTCTCGCGGAAGACTCCGAGCAGGAGATCGCAGCCCCCCTGAATGTCGGCGCTCATCAGGCTCTTGGCGATCTCCTCGGTGCCGACTCCCGCCGATTTGAGATCCTGAAGCTGCTCGTCGTAGTCGGCCGAGCCGACGATGGCACCGGCGAAGATCGTCGGGTTGGAAGTCACACCAGTTACAGCGTCGCGCTCGATGCGCAGGGCCAGCTCCCCGGAGTCGAGCATGGCCCGGGAGATCTGATCCGACCACACCGAGACTCCCGCCTTCGGCAACCCGTCGATGCGTGAAGTGGTCACCTGCGAAGGGTAGGTGAGATCGGCGCATGTTCAGCCGGCAACTAGCCTTGCGGCCCCGCATGCCTCGCCGCATTCTCATCGCCAAACCCGGTCTCGATGGCCACGATCGGGGCGCCAAGGTCATTGCGCGGGCCTTGCGCGACGCCGGCTTCGAGGTCATCTATTCCGGCCTCCACCAGACCCCGGCCCAGATCGCGGAGACTGCGATCCAAGAGGATGTCGATGCGGTCGGTCTTTCCTCATTGTCAGGTGCCCACCGGACCCAGTTCCCACAGGTCGTTACCGAGTTGGCATCACGCCAGGGTGCGGACATCATCGTCTTCGGCGGCGGGGTGATCCCCGATGCCGACATAGCCAATTTGATCGAAGCGGGCTTGGCGACGGTGTTCACACCGGGAACCCCGTTGGACGAGATCACCGAATGGGTCGATGCCCATGTCCCGTCCCGTTCGAATCAGGAGAAAGGAACCCCTTGAAGATCCACGAGTACCAGGCCAAGCAACTCATGGCGGCCCGCGGAATTCCGGTGCCGCAGGGTCGGCTGGCTACCACCGTGGACGAAGCCGTCGCCGCGGTGAGACCTTTGATCGAGGAGTCGGGGAACCCGGTCGTGGTCCTCAAGTCCCAGATCCATGCCGGCGGCCGGGGGAAGGGAACCTTCGTCGAGTATCCGGAGGTGCGAGGGGTCAACGTGATCACCGCCGCCATCGAAGGTGGTCCCGAGGCTGCCGAAGCGAAAGTCCGGGAGCTGGCTACGAAGATGCTGGGCTCCACTTTGGTCACGATCCAGACCGGTAGTGAGGGCAAGGTTGTCAACCGCCTCTATCTCGAACAGGGCATCGACATCGATCGCGAGCTGTATCTGGCGGTGTTGCTCGACCGCAGCGTCGGGCGCAACATCGTCATGGCCTCGACCGAGGGGGGCATGGACATCGAGAAAGTGGCCGAGGAGACGCCGGAGAAGATCCTCCGCGAGGAGGTGGATCCCGCTATCGGATTCGCGGACTTCCAGGCCAATGAGTTGGCGCACTCTCTTGGGCTCCGAGGAGAGGCGGCCGCCAATTTCGGGCCCTTCGTAAAGGCCCTGGTCGGCGCGGCCGGCGAGCTCGACACGGACCTGATCGAGATCAACCCACTCGTCGTGACGACGGATGGAAGGATCATCGCGTTGGATGGGAAGATGGGATTTGATGACAACGCCCTCTTCCGCCATCCGGATGTGGTGGCGATGCGTGACGAGAGTGAAGAGGACCCGGCCGAGCTGGCGGCCCGCAATGCCGGCCTCAACTACATCAAACTCGAGGGCACCATCGGATGCCTGGTCAACGGGGCTGGTCTGGCGATGGCGACCATGGACACCATCAAGCATGTCGGTGGGGAGCCGGCCAACTTCCTCGACGTTGGTGGCGGGGCGGACGCCGACCAGGTGGCGACCGGCTTCCAGATCATCACCAGCGACCCCAATGTGAAGGGGATATTCGTCAATATCTTCGGGGGGATCATGCGCTGCGATGTCATCGCCACCGGGATCGTCGAAGCCGTCGAGCGCGTCGGTCTCAAGGTCCCATTGGTGGTCAGGCTCGAAGGGACCAACGTCGACCTGGGCAGGCAGATCCTGAGGGACTCCGGCCTCGACCTGGTGGCCGCGGAGAACCTTCGTGACGGCGCAGAGAAGATCCTGGAGTTGACCCGATGAGCATCCTGGTCGGCAAGAACACAAAGGTGCTGGTGCAGGGTCTCGGCAAGACCGGGCAATTCCACACCGACAAGGCGATCGCCTACGGAACCCGGATGGTCGCCGGGGTTCACCCCTCGCGGGCAGACACCGTCATGCACTTCGAAGGTGAGACGGATCATTCCGGCGTCCCGAATCGTGACGACGCCTACTCGGTCGATCTACCGGTGTTTGCCACGGTGAAGGAAGCAGTGGCGGCAACCGGAGCCAACGCCTCGGCTATCTATGTGCCGCCGCCATTCGCCGCCGACGCAATCATGGAGGCAGCGGCCGCCGGTCTCGACTTGGTAGTTGCCATCACCGAGGGGATTCCGGTGGCCGACATGATCCGGGCCAAGCGCTATCTGGCCGGTAAGAAGACCCGTCTCGTCGGCCCCAACTGCCCCGGTGTGATCACACCCGGCGAGTGCAAGATCGGGATCATGCCCGGCTATATCCACCAGCGAGGGCGGGTGGGTGTGATCTCGCGATCGGGGACGCTCACCTATGAGGCAGTGCATCAACTCACGCTGCTGGGACTCGGCCAGACCACAGCGGTCGGCATCGGCGGCGACCCGGTCAACGGGACCAATTTCGTCGATGTTCTTCAGATGTTCGAGGATGACCCCGAGACCGAGGGGGTCGTCATGATCGGCGAGATCGGGGGAACGGCCGAGGAGGATGCTGCGGAGTTCGTGGCGGCGAAGATGACGAAGCCGGTCGCCGGGTTCATCGCCGGGACCAGTGCGCCACCCGGGAAGCGCATGGGTCATGCCGGAGCCATCGTCTCCGGTGGCCGGGGGACTGCTGCGGCCAAGATCGAGGCAATGACCGCCGCCGGGATCGTGGTCGCCACCACTCCTTCGGAGATGGGCGAGGCGATGGTCCGTGCCCTCGGCTGAGCGAGAAATGATTCGATCCGAGGCACTGCGGATCCTCGAGATGGCCGATCGAGACCTGGAGCGCCCTGTTCCCCAATACCCCGGTTGGTCGATGGCCGACCTTCTTTCTCACCTTGCCTCGGTTCACGGTCGGACCACCATCATCTGCATCGATCTCGCCCAAGAACGGGTGTCCGGTCCACGAATGCCGTGCACGGTGACGTGTCGCGATGGTTCTCGGAGACCCTGGAATCGATGCTGGAGGCATTGGCGAGCACCGATCACGACGCCTCGGTGTGGGGCTTCGGCTCCGCACTCCACCGTCGGGTTGGTGGCAGCGGCGGATGCTGATCGAGACCGGTGTTCATCGCTGGGACGCCGAGCAGGCATGGGGTGACGAACAGCCGCTGCTGGACGCCGTTGCGTGCGCCGGGCTCGAAGAGTATCTCCGACATGTGGCTGCCCAGGCTCGACGGCGTGCCGACTCTCGGGCTTCACGCAACCGACCTTGGCCGGTCTTGGGTCTATGGCGAGGGAGAACCCTCGGCGTGGGTCGAGGGTGACGGGATCCGACCTCTATCTGCGACTTATGTCCCGATCCGGCTGTCGAACTGCCCGCGAGTGGGCAGCCGCAGTCGACGCTCTCGAACCGCCGCCCAAGCGCTGAGATCAGAAGCGAGCCAGGTCGGCCTCGGCGTAGACAGCCACCATCTCGTCCGCCCGACACACGTCCCGCAATGCGTCGACCAGTTCCTCCACCCGGCTGCCGGGCACCGCAACCGTGAGCTCGTCGTCGCCCATCCCGGTCCTCGCCCGGGACAACGCACATCCCATGGAGGCGGCGATGACCCCGGTGTCGGCTGCCCGGGGCAGGATCTGGCACTGGGGCTTGCCCGACCATTCCACTTCGACGGCGTCATTGATCTCCATCATCTGACGAGGGGAGACCCGCAGCATGACAACATCGGGGGTCGATTTCGCCTCGGCCAGCGGCCCGTAACGGACCCCTTTGGGTCGGCGGGAGAGCGTCGCCACGCCGGCGAATGCCTCCATGGTCACCCACCCGACGTCGAGCAGTGCAGCAACGTCGTTCTTGTCGAGGATGTCGGCGGCCTCGGCGAAGCCATGGGTGAAGCGGCCGACCGAGCAGTTGCCATGATCCTCGGCGACGGTGTCGAAGGTGTAGTCGTGCCCGTGCATCCAGAAGACGCATGGGGCAGCCGCCCTGCCCGACCGCCCGTCCTCGGTCGGCTCTGACATCGGCTCGGCGAATCGGGGCACCCCGTTGTTGGGGACTTCGTCGTGGAAGGTGATGGCAACTGGCGAGTGCTCGAGCCCGAGCAGAGTGGTCAGGGCGTCGGAAGAGGCGGCGAAACTCAAAGCGGTCCTTTCAAGATTGGAGATCAGAACCTAGCCGATCTTCTCGAAGCCCAATTTCGGCTCGAGAAACAGGGCAATCACCTCGAGATCGGGGAACCGGCCGCTAACTGTGATCACCGCGTCACGCAGCTGGGCCTTTTGCTCGGCGTCCGGAACCGGATTCCCAGCGCATCCACCATGGGCCACGATCGCCACCTGAGTGGTGCCGTGGGCCTTGACCGAGACTGTCAGACTCTCGAGCAGGCCCTCTCCGGTGGGGGTGACCGTTCCAGCGAGATGTTGGACCGCGCCTGTAGTGGTGATGTTGTCGATGTGACGCGCTCCGAACCTCGTCATCAGCTGATCGATGGTGCGGGTCTGAATCCGCCCATCCATGCAGGTGATGACCGCTGCGAACTTCTCGACCGAAGTCATAGCGGCAGCCTAAAGGGCTGCAGGTGGTGCGTCCGGTTGCCTGGCCGGCGTTGCTCTACACTCCGCACCATGTGGTGGATCATCGGCATAGTCGTCGCCCTTCTTCTTTTCGGCGTGATGATCTACAACCGTCTCGTCCAGGGGCGGAATCGGGTGGACAACGCCTGGGGCCAGGTGCAGGTTCAGCTGAAGCGGCGGTACGACCTCATCCCCAATCTGGTGGAGACGGTCAAGGGCTACGCCGCTCACGAGCAGCAGACTTTCGAGCGGGTCACTCAAGCCCGTAACGCGGCAGCTTCGGCCGCCGGGCCCGCTGAAGCGGCGCAGGCCGAAGGGTTCCTGACTCAGGCCCTGCGCCAGTTGTTCGCGGTGGCTGAGGCCTATCCAGAGTTACGGGCTTCCGAGAACTTCCAGCAACTCCAAGCGGAGTTGGCCGAAACCGAGAACAAGATCGCGGTCTCTCGCCAGATCTACAACGACACCGTCCTCAGCTACAACAACACGGTCCAGCAGGTGCCAACCAACCTGGTAGCGGGCGCCTTTGGCTTCAAAGTCAGGGAGTTCTTCGAGGCCGGCCCTGAAGCGGAGCAAGCGCCGACCGTCGACTTCTGAGTTGAGCCGCTTTTCCCGGCTCGCTCTGATAGTTCTGCTGGTGGTCGGCCCGGCGACCGCAGCATTCGCCAAGTCCTTCTGGCTCTCCAACGCCGATGTCACCGTGGTCGTCAACGACGACGGCTCGCTTTCCATCACCGAAATCCTCAGCTTCGATTTCTCGGGGGACTTCACGGGGGCGTATCGCGACATCCCGCTGGGACCGGGCGAAAGAGTGACTTCGGTCTCGGTCCGCGATGAGTCCACCGTCTACACCCCGGGAGGATGCACCGAGCTCGGCTGCAGCTCACCGCCGGGCACCTACGGGGTTGCCGAGTTCAACGGATTGGTGCGAATCGTCTGGCATCACGACTCGCAGGACGAGACACGGATCTTCAAGCTCTCCTACGTGATCACCGGGCTCGCTACGGCCTACGACGACGTGGTCGACGTCAACTACAAGGTTTGGGGTGACCAGTGGTCGGTCGGCCTCGATCAGCTTCACGCCAGGGTCGAGCTTCCCGGCCAACCGGCCGAGGGCGATGTCAAAGTCTGGGGCCATCCCTTCGACGTGGACGGGGCTACCTCCTTGGGTGACGACGGGGTCTCTCCCTCGTTGGAGGCGAGGAACATCCCGGCCGAGCAATGGGTCGAGATTCGGGTGGTCTTCCCCACCGACCTTCTATCCGCCACCAACGGGGCGACCGTTGTCTCCGGGGACGGCCTTCCGAGCATCCTCGCCGAGGAGGAATCCTTCGCCGATGACGCCGAGCAGGCGGCCCGGGCGGGGAGAACCGGTCTGATCTGGGGGACGGTGTTTGCCCTGCTCACCGCGGTTGGCGCCGGTGGGTTTGTCTATCTGAGGTACGGCAAGGAGCCCCGCGTCGACTACGACCGCGACTACGAGCAGGAACCGCCGTCCGATCTCACCCCCGCCGAAGTCGGGGCCCTGATCACCCAGGGCAGTGTCACCGAGAAGGAATTCACCGCGACCATGTTCGATCTCATCAGGAGGGGGGTCATCGCGGCCAGTCCCTCCCAGGTGGAACGGTCGACGTGGGGCGGTCTCAAGACCGAGACCATTACCGACCTGACTCTCTCGATCCCGGAGAAGGAAGTCGAGCTTCGCAACTTCGAGCAGTCTCTGATGGGTGTCGTCAGACGGGTACTCGAATTGGGGCCGCGACCTCTGCACGAATTCCGGGATGCGATTCGGGACGACGCCGCTGCCAACGCCAAGAGCTACGAAAACTTCCGGGACCAGTCCCTGGGTGCGGTGCGGAGGAGCGGTCTGCTCGATGATCGAGGCTACGGAGTGTCCTGGGCGGTGCGCCTGATCATGGCAGTTGCCGTGATCGCGTCGTTCTTCCTGCTTCCCAAGTTGTTGTCGAACGTCCCCGGCGGAGATGTGATCGCAGCTTTGATCTCCATCGGGCTCCTGGTGGGGACGATCATGTTGTTCGTCCTCCTCAGCTTTCGGCGGGTCAGGAACCGGCGATCCAAGGAGGGCGCCCTGGAGTCGGCTCGTTGGGAGGCGTTCCGCCGGTACCTGTCCGACTTCTCGAGACTCGAGGAGGCGCCGCCGATCTCGCTCGAGCTATGGGACCGCTACCTGGTGTATGCCATCGTGTTTGGCGTGGCCGCTGAGGTTCTCCAGCAGGCCCGCCTTCACGCACCCCCCGAATTGGAGACCACGTCGTCGATCTACTGGTTCGGCACTTACGGCTACTCGGGGGGCCACAGCGAGAACGCATTCGCCGGCATTCAGTCGTCCCTCGCCGGAGCTTTCACCCCACCATCGTCCAGCGGCGGGGGCGGCGGCTTCTCCGGCGGCGGAGGTGGCGGCGGCGGTGGTGGAGGCGGTGGCGCCTGGTAGTCGACTATGCCGACAACAGGTAGAAAGCCGAGAATCGGTTGCTGATCTCCTCCAGGGTCTGGAAGCGACTGAACCCCGCCTCGGCGGCATAACGCTCCGCCTTCTGATGGCCCCAGGCTGCACCCAACCCGTCGCCACCCTTGGCCAGGGATTGGGTCATGCAGTGCATGGTCGAAATCCCGTAGAGGAGTGCTCCGCGCGGGTTCAGGTTCTCTTCCAGGTTTGAGCTGGCGTGGGGCTCCATCATCAGATACAGGCCATCGTCGGTCAACGACTCCCGGATCCTTCGCAACCCGGCCATCGGTTCGGCGAGATCGTGGATCACGTCGAAGGTGGTGATGAAGTCGAAGCCGGGCTCGGTCGGGATGGCTTCTGCTCCTGCCACTTGAAAAGAGGCATTGGGGATGGTGCGCGCCCTATCTGTCGCCACACCAACCGAGTCGGCTGAGATGTCGAAGCCGACGACCTCCGAGTTGGGAAAGGCTTGAGCCATCAGGATCACAGCACTTCCCGAGCCGCAACCGACATCGGCAATCCGGATCCCGGACTCCAAGCGCGGTGCCAGCCCGGGTACCGCGGGCAACCAGCGATTGGTGAGGAAGATCTTCTGCGACGGGCTGTTCCCACGGCCAATTCCCCGTATCAAGCCCGGGCCGAACTGCTCGAAGCTGACGCCACCGCCGTGAACCGTGGCATTGGCGATCCCATCGACCTGGCCCATCACCGCCGGGATCATGTCGAACCAGCCACCCATGAAATAGGGGCTTTCCTCGTCGGAGAGGAACAAGGCGTGCTCCGGGGGAAGATCGAAACGCTCCGATTCCGGGTCGTAATCCACAACCCCTGCTGCGGCGAGACCGGACAGGATCTCCTGGACGTATCTCTCCTCGAGCCCGGCGGCCACCGCTATCTCCACAGACGTGCCGCCCTGTCCGGTGCCGAGATACTCCAGGAGCCCACTGCGATCCGCCACCGCCAGGAGGCCGATGGTGGTTGCGCCAGAGGCGAGCTCCAGAAACCGATCGAGGAACGACTCGATCTTGTTCCGATCCATTTCTTGCCTTTCAGGCTCCCAGCTTGCTGATCATTGCCCACAACGTGACGAACAGAACAACGAAGTCCCAAAGCCCGGTCTGCTGCGCCGCCTTGATCGCCTCCGGGATCCCCGCTCCCGTTGTGGCGGCCTCCATCACCCTCTCGTTTGCCCTCTTCCCGATGGTTGACTGGATGACCCCGCTGGCGATGAAGGCCCCGAGACCGATCAGGACGAAGGTGTCGCTCCAGTCGTAAGCGTCGGATGTCAGCACCAGGCCGATCCCGGACAGGACTACCAGCCCGGAGGCGGATCCAAAGTAGATGGCCCCCCACTTCTCCATGCCCTTGAGCAGCCCTTCTGCGGTCGGCGGGCCCAGTCGCACCAAGGATGGATAGCTGAAATACCCATAGATGCCACCACCGATCCAAGCGGCGGCACCGAGGATGTGGAGGAAGAGGAGGCCGTCATGCACTTGCTTGCTCCTTGCTCGAAAGGTGGGGCTGGAAGCTACCTCCTCTGATGGTCTTCCACACCAGGTTGGTCGCAGGTCGATAGGCGAGATGGGCTTCGGTGGGTGCGTCCAGGATCACCAGGTCCCCGGCGGCCCCTTGTCTGAGGTGCCCGTGATCGTCGAGGCCCAACGCGATCGCACCGCCCCGCGTCGCGGCGTAGACAGCCTGTTCGACGGTCAGCTCCATCAACACGCAGGCCAGTGAGATCACCAGGCCCATCGACTCGATGTAGGAGGTTCCCGGGTTGCAATCGGTGGCGAGGGCGATGGTCACCCCTCGGTCCAGCAGCATCCTTCCCGGCGCCTGTGGGTGCCGGAGCGAATAGGAGGCCCCCGGGGTGAGGACACCGCAGACTCCGGCCGCGGCGAGAGCGTCGGCGTCGTCGACCGTCGCCCAATCGAGATGATCGGCCGACATGGCTCCCAACTCGGCGGCCAGGAGCGCACCGCCGCTATGGCTCAACTGCTCGGCGTGAACACGAGCGGGCAGGCCGAGGCCGATCGCCGCTTCGAGGATGCGTCTGCCCTGATCGAGGCTGAAGGCGCCCTCTTCGACGAAGACATCGCAGAAGTCGGCTTCGGAGGCGACGGTCGGCAACATCTCGTCGACGATCAAGTCGACGTATCGGTCGGCATCATTTCGGAACTCCTCGGGGAAAGTGTGAGCGCCGAGGAAGGTGGTCTTGATGGTCACCGGCAACTCCTCGGCGAGGCGATGGGCCACCCGGAGCAGTCTCTGCTCAGTTGCGAGGTCCAGCCCGTATCCGGTCTTGATCTCGAGGGTGGTGGTGCCGGCGGAGATCATTCTGCGGGCCCGGGCGGTGGATTGGCGGACGAGATCCTCCTCCGATGCCGCTCTCGTCGCTTCCACCGTCGAGAGGATCCCACCACCGGTGTAGGGGGCTCCGGCGAGGCGAGCCACGAACTCGTCGGAGCGGTCGCCGGCAAACACCAGGTGGGTGTGAGCGTCGACAAATCCCGGGATCACGGCCCGACCCTCGCATTCGATTCGGCGGCTCGAGCCCTGCAGCGGGGCATCAGCCTCGGGCCCGGCGAAGGAAACCCGGCCGCCATCGATGGCGACGGCCGCTCCGAGGACCGGCGGGCCGTCGTTGGTGATCAGCCGCCCGATCCCCGTGATCAGCAGGTCAGTCATCCGGTGTGCGCGGAGACCACCGCCTCGATCTCTCCCGATCTGATCAATTCCGCAACAGTCTCGATCTCACCGGCCAACGATCTGTCTTCGGTGAGTGGGGGGACGTGCTCTCTGATCAGGGCGGCTACCGCCGAGGTGCCCGGGGCGGGGCGCAGCGGCCGTCGGTATTCCAGGGCCTGGGCGGCGCAGAGCATCTCAACCGCTAGGACCCTGCGGGTGTTGTCGAGGACCGGGAACAGCTTCCGCCCCGCGCCCCAACCCATCGAAACGTGATCTTCCTGCATTCCGGAGGTGGGAATCGACTCGACCGAGGCGGGATGGGAGAGAACCCGGTTCTCGGCGACCAACGCAGCCTGGGTGTATTGGCTGATCATGTAGCCGGAGTTGACACCGGGATCCGGCGACAGGAAGGCGGGAAGACCTGCCGAGCGGGTCGGGTCCAGCATGCGGTCCGTCCGCCGCTCGGAGATCGAACCCAGCTCGGTGACCGCAATCGCACAGAAGTCGAGTACGAAGGCGAGGGGTTGGCCGTGGAAGTTGCCCGCTGAGATCACCTCGGCCGTTTCAGGGAAGACGATCGGGTTGTCGACCACCGAGCCGATCTCGATGTCGAGGACTCCCGCCATGTGGTCGAGGGTGTCGGCCACGGCGCCGTGTACCTGAGGGGCACAGCGCAACGAGTAGGCGTCCTGGACCGCGTGGTGGAAGTCGTCGGCGTGGCTGGCCCCGATCCCGCTGCCTTCGAGGAGGGCGGCGATCCGACGGCGCCGACTGCCCCTGCCCGGGATGGGGCCGCAGCGCATGGACCTCGGGTCGGAACGGCCGTGAACTGCCCATCACCGCCTCGACAGTGAGGGCGCAGGCTACGTCCGCTGCCAGCAGGAGGGTGTTGGCTTGATCATGGGCGAGGATCCCCATTGCGGCCATTCCCTCGGTCCCGTTGAGCAGTGACAGGCCTTCCTTGGTCTGAAGGCGAAGTGGTTCGAGGCCGGCCCTCGCCAGGGCCTGCGCTCCGGTGAGGGTCTCACCGTTCCAGCGGACCTCGCCCTCACCGATCAGCGGGAGCGCGAGGTGGGCGAAGGGTGCCAGGTCTCCGGAGGCGCCCACCGAGCCCTGGGAGGGGACGAGAGGCAGGATCCCCCGGTTGAGCATCTCGATGAGCCGCTCGACGATCTCGGGTCGGACCCCGGAATGGCCCTGGGACAGAGTCCGTGCCCGGAGCAGGAGCATCGCTCGGACCACGACGTCGGGAAGGGGGTCCCCGACTCCTGCGGCGTGGGAGCGGACGAGGTTGTATTGAAGGGCCTCGGTCTGGTCCCGCCCGATATGGGTGGATGCCAGAGCCCCGAATCCGGTGGTGATCCCGTAGACGACCTCGCTCGAGTCGACTGCAGACTCGACGACGTCCCTGGCGGGCCTCATGCGGTCGGCCAGGTGTGGGCTCGTGACCACTGTGACCCCGTCGCGGGCGACGGAGATCACATCAGCCCGGGTCAGGGGGTTGCCGTCGATGACGATGGTGCTCACGCTCACTCACGGTACATATTGGATTCCAGGGAAGGCCATAACTTCCGATACCGTTGTCTGAGGAAATGACGGATCTCACACCACTCCTGGCCCAACCCGGTGCCTCAGTCGCAGTGATCGGCGCGACCGATCGCCCCGGCAAGTACGGCGGGATCATCTATCGGGATCTCAAGCGCAAGGGCTACAAGGTGTTCGCCGTCAACCCCTACCGTGAGACCGTCGATGGCGATCCTTGCTGGCATTCGGTCCTCGACCTGCCCGAAAAGCCAACCATCGCCGATTTCGTGATTCCGGCGGCGCGGGGCCTGCTCGTGCTCGACGAGTGCGAGAAGGCGGGGATTCAGAACATCTGGATCCAGCCCGGGGCCGAGTCACCCGAGTTGGAGAAGAGACTTTCCAGCGGCCCGTTCGTCTGGCTGACCCGGGCCTGCATCATGGTGCGGGCCGGGTACGCGGCCGCTCTCGGAGGCTAGATCCTCCCCGCGAACAGCTCTCTGGCGATGATGTTGCGCTGGATCTCAGAGGTCCCTTCGTAAATACGGGGCGCCCGGACCTCGGTGTAGAGATGGGCAAGTGTGGAGCCCGCCTCCAGTCCTCTCGCCCCCAGCACCTGGATCGCAACGTCTACGGCTCGCTGGGCGGTCTCGGTGGCAAAGAGCTTGGCCATCGCAGCCTTCCCGGTGAGGGCGTCGCGGTCGCCCGAGTCATGGGCTTCCGCTGCCGAGTAGACAAGGTGGGCAGCCGCCTCGATCGCAAGCCTCACATCCGCCAACTGGTGGGACACACCCTGGAATTCCCCGATGGGTGTCCCAAAGGCAGTCCTGGTGGTGGCATGGTCGACTGCGATGCTGA
This sequence comes from uncultured Acidobacteriota bacterium, assembly GCA_963724825.1. Taxonomy (GTDB): domain Bacteria; phylum Actinomycetota; class Acidimicrobiia; order Spongiisociales; family ZC4RG35; genus JALYNX01. Next base: position 91,593 of record CAVRWT010000017.1, on the reverse strand, counting down.
GGGCGGCCTCGGCCATCCCCAGAGCGAAGGCCCCGACGCTGGGCCGGAACAGATCCAGAGTCTGCATCGCCACCCGGAACCCGTGGTCGACCTCGCCGAGGACGCTGTGTCGAAGGCACCTCCACCCCATCGAACGTCAGCTTCCCCAGAGGATGGGGAGAAATCATCGGAATCGTCTCCCCGGTCAAGCCGGGACTGTCCCCGGCGACGACGAAGGCGGTGATTCCGCGGGAGCCGGCGCCCTCGCTGGTCCTTGCGAAGACGGTGTAGACGTCAGCATCGGGTGCGTTTGAGATGTATGCCTTCTCGCCGGTGATCCTGTACCCGTCACCGTCGGGCTCGGCCTTCGTGGACAGGGCCGCCGCATCCGAGCCGGCTCCAGGCTCGGTAAGGGCGAACGCGGCCACTGCCTCCCCGCTCCGCACCCGGGGGATCCACTTCTCCTGAACGGCGGTCGTGCCAGTCAGGTGAATCGGTATCGATCCCAGGCCCTGGACCGCAAATGTGGTCTCGGCCTCGGTGGAGACCCGGGCCAAGCCCTGGCGGATGGCGCAGAGGTCGGTGGCGGTGACCCCCTCGGAGGCGAAGAGTTGGTCGAAGAGGCCGTGGTCGGCAAGCGCCTTCACCAGATCCCGGTTCACCCGGCCCGCAACACCGGTCTCGGCGACGTCGAGCAGGGAGCGGCCGATCCGCTCGGACTCGTCAACCAGGGGGTGGGCATCCATGGGCACGGCTCAAGTTACCGACATCGGGTCGATTCAGCCCGCAGTGTCCCGGTCCTCGCCGTCATAATGCCGGTCGCAGCGACACGAGGCAGTAAATGGGAACAGCTCCAACGGGTGTCCGAAATCTATTTCGGGCGGCACTCATCATCTTCGTCATCACAGTCGTGATCGGGATCCTCAACGGGACCGATGTCTGGGAGCCTCCGAGGAACACACTGCTCACTCATGTGCACGCCGGGACCCTGGGGTGGATCACCCTGTCGATCTTCGGTGGAGCCATCTGGATGTTTGGCTCACCTGACGACAAGTCGTCGGGCACCCTCGCCAACTTCTCGATCGTCGCCCTTGCCCTCTACGTATTGGCCTTCTGGTCGGGCGACATCCTCAACATCGAGGAGACCATTCAAAGGCCGATCGGGGGCACCCTGGCCTTCATCGCCATGGTGTGGATGTTTGTCTGGGCCCTCCGTCACAAGAGGGGGGAGAGCTGGGATGTGGCGGAGTACGGACTGGCTCTTGCCCTTCTGTTCCTGGTGATTGGGGCAGTACTCGGTGTCCTGCTCGGCCTCCAACTGGCCGGAACTGAGGTCGTTGCTGCCGAGAACGCCGATCGCCTCGGGTCGGCCCACCCGGCTGCGATGGTGATCGGCTATGTGGTTCTCGCCGCCGTTGCGCTGGTCGAGTGGTTGATACGCAAGGGCTCGGTCCCCAAGCTCTCCGAGTCGCGGGCCGGGATGATCCAGATGACCCTGATCTTCCTGGCCGGTGTGCTCGGGCTCATCGGCTTTCTCGTCGACAACGAGATGCTGCTCCAACTCAACGTTCCTCTGGAGGTCATCGGCCTCGTCATCCTCCTGGTGAGGCTGCGCCACTTCCTGGCGCCATCGCAATGGGGTGGATCGATCGTCGAGGCGATGCCGCGGGTTTCAGTGATCGGCCTGTTGGTGGGGATCGGGCTGCTTGCCTATGTGGTCTCTCTGTTCGTTGGAGGGGCCGAGTTCGAGGAGATCGAACATTGGCTGATCGCGTTGGACCACGTGAACTTCATCCTGGTGGTGACCAACCTGATCTTTGCGATGATGGCTGTCGCTTCGAACGTCTCGGAGAGTGCGAACCGGGTCATCTTCTGGGGCACCAATGTCGGCATAGCCGGCTTCGTCGCAGGTCTCGTGGCCCAGAACGCCACTCTGAAGCGGATCTTCACCCCAATCCTCGGGCTCGCACTCCTCTATGGGATCTTCACCTATCTCACCGCCAAGGACGCCCAACCCTCCGAAGTGACGGTCTGACCAAGCTTGAGCCCGCACCGAGCCTCCGCGGCTTTCACCGAGTCCTGGGATCACTTCGATTTCGAGATCGATATGGGGGTGGCCTCAGTCACCTTCAACCGCCCAGAACGGCTGAATGCACTGACCTTTGAGGTCTATGCGGATCTCCGCGATCTGCTCAGCGAGCTCGAGCATCGGGAGGATGTCTCCGTACTGGTGATCACCGGGAAAGGCCGCGGGTTCTGCTCCGGCGGTGATGTCGATGAGATCATCGCCCAGCTGCTGCAAATGGACTCAAAGGGCCTTCTCGAATTCACCCGCATGACCGGCGCTGTCGTCGAGCGGATCCGGCGGCTCCCGATTCCGGTGATTGCGGCGGTCAATGGAGTTGCTGCCGGTGCGGGGGCAGTCATCGCCCTCGCCGCAGACCTCCGGATCATGGCGGAGTCGGGTTCGTTCCAGTTCCTGTTCACCAAGGTTGGGCTTGCTGGAGCAGACATGGGATCGGCCTACCTCCTTCCCAGGGTGGTTGGTCTCGGTCGGGCCACCGAAATGTTGCTTCTCGGGGAGAAAGTCGAGGCTGAGGCCGCAGTGGGCCTCGGTCTTGCCTCGAAGGTCGTTGCTGATGGCGACCTGGCCGCCGAGGTGGCGGCTCTGGCGAGGCGTCTCGCCGACGGCCCGACGCTGGCATTCGGAGCTACCAAGGTCCTGATCGGCCGGGAGCTCGACATGGATCTGGCCTCGGCGATCGAGTTGGAGGCATACACCCAGGCGCTCTTGATGACCACCAGGGACCATGCCGAGTTCTACGAGGCGTTCACCGGGAAGAGACCGCCGGTTTGGGAGGGCCGATGAGCGGTCATGACCTTTTCAACCCCGACGACCTGACCCCGCCATATGGCTTTTCCCATGGTGCGTTGGCGAAGTCCGGCCGGACTCTCCACATCGCCGGGCAGACCGGTCATCATCCTGATTTGAGCATCGATGACGGGCTGGTCGAACAATTCGCCCGGGCGTGTCAGGCGATGGCCCGCGTTATCGAGGAAGCGGGGGGACAGCCTGACGACCTCGTCTCGCTCACCATCTACACGAGCGAGCTCGGCACCTATCGGGAGAACCTGGGCCCGATCGGGGCCGCCTACCGGGAGGTGTTTGGCCGCCACTTCCCGCCGATGGCCCTCATCGGCGTCTCCGAGCTCTTCGATGCCCGCTCTGTGGTGGAGCTGGTGGGCGTCGCGGTGATCGGCTCCGACTAGAGCTCGGCCAACACCGACGCCAGGCGGTCGACGTCGTCCTCATCGTGATAGATGCCAAAGCCGATGCGCAGTCGGTCGGCCCGGTAGTCAGTGATGACACTCCGCTCATGAAGCGCCTGGTAGACGTCACCGGCGTGATCGGATCTGACGGTCAGGAAGTTCCCCCTCTCGGCCGGCTGCGGTGGGATCAGCTCGCCGGGCAGGGTGCCCGATGCCAACAGGTGCTCCTGAAGACCTGCGACGTGGGCGTGGATGTCCCCAACTGTGACCCCCATTTCAGAGAGCCATGACTGCACGGCCCGCATCCGGTAGATGCCGGACACGTCGTAGGTGGCACCGGCGAATCTCGAGCCGTCGTCGGAGTAGGGGATTCGGCCACTGACCCCGCTCTCCAGTTGGCCGAAACCGGCGTACCACCCGGTGTCGACGGGCCGGGGCCCGTAGCCGGGTGGCGAGTGGAGAAAGCAAGCCCCCTCGCCGGCCATGGCGTACTTGTAACCGCCTGCCAGGAAGAAGACCCGGTCCTGGATGGCACCGACATTGGTGGGGCGGGCCATGAAGGCGTGATAGCCGTCGATGACAACGAAGGCACGATCTTCCGAGACGGCGGACACCACCCGATCGATGTCGGGGACCACAAACCCCGAGTCGAAGAGCACCTGGCTCAGGTAGATGAGGTCGTGGACCCCTGCTCTCGCCTCCCGGGTGAAGCGATCGGCGAAGGTGTCGAATGGCTCGGCCGGGATTCGGTCCACGATGGCGAGGCCTGCTTCCTCCCAACGCCGTGATTGGCGATTGAAGGAGTGAAATTCGGCGTCCGTGGTGAGGATCCGGACCGGGGGCTCGAGGCAGGAGAAGATCCTGGTGAGGAAGTCGTGAGTGTTGGGACCGAAAGTGATGGTGGTCGGGTCGGCGAGACCGAGGACCGAGGCGACCATCTGCTGGGTCTCGGGGATCACGGTCCCGAATACGAGCTCCCACTTGTCGTCCATGAGTCGCGCCGCGTCCATCCACGCTTCCTGCTGGGCGTCAAAGGAGACGTCTGGCCACGGGTGATGGGAATGGGCCGCGAAATGGAGACGATCCGGCACCGCTCCGAGAAACCGTGAGAAGCCCGGTTTCAGGTTCATCCCTGATACCGGAATCTCATTGCCTCCACGATGTCGCGGGGTAGAGGTGGCCTGCTCTCCCTGGGAATGAGGAAGGTCGAGAGGTCGAACAGGTCCCCGAAGACCCGGCTTCGCTCGGCCGACTTCTCCAGGTATTTGGCACCGGCGGAGCCTCCGGTCCCGATGCGACGCCCGATCATGCGCAGTGCCATCTGGGCGTGGCGATGACGCCATGCCGTGAATCCCTCGTCGATGTCCATCAGCAGCTCCAGCATCTGATAGGGCTCGTGGAGAGCGGGCTGGTCTCGATAGAGGTTGATGAAGAGGGCGGCCTGAAAGGCGCGATGGCTCAATCGCCGTCGACCCGCCTTCTGTTGCTCCAGGTGCTTCGCTTCGTCAAAGAGGGCCTCGTAGGCCTCCATCGTGAGAGCGAACTCCTTCAACTGAGCCTCGCGCTCGGCCGTGGTCAGGTTGGGGTTGGCTGCAACCACCTCGCGATCCGCCTCGAGTCGTTCCCGCACCGCCGCTTGGAAGGCATCGCGGAACTGGAAGCCACCGCTTTCCAGGAACGGAGTCCGCTCCAGCCATTGCTCGACCAGGTCGAACAGAGAGGGATCGCCCGATACGGACTCGACCGTCTCCCGGTCCTTCGGTGTGAATCTGGCGGTATAAGTGGCCCCAGCCAGCATGAGGCGGTCTTCGGGTCGCATCCCGAGCTTGTTCTCGACCAGCCTGAACTGGGCCGATTGGAAGCCGGACGCCGGGAACAGGTGGTCCCGAAAGTCGAGAAAGTCGAGTGGGGTCATCGTCTCCAGCACGGCGACCTGTTGGATGAGGACGGTCTGGATCTCGACGATTCGGCGGAGCCGGCTCACCGCGATGCCCATGTCCTGCTCGTCCAGCAGGTCTCTGCCGAAGATGAGGAGCAGATCATCGAGCTCCCAGAGGATCTGCTTGAACCAGAGCTCATACGCCTGATGGACGATCACGAAGAGCATCTCGTCATGGACCGTCTTCCCAGCTCGCTCGCTTTCGAGCGCTTGGGCGGAGAGGAGCTTGTCGAGTTGGAGGTAATCGCCGTAGTAGAGGTTCTGGTCCGGCATGAAAGGGAAGTTACCTTTCTCGCCGGTGCTGCCGCCGGGCTACTCAGCCTGCCGCCATCCACCGACCTGTCCCACAGCTCGGCGGCCAGGTCGTCGTCGGTGGCGAGTGGGGATGCGAGATGAATCTGACGCCGGGCGTAGTAGAGGCCCGATTGACCGGCCACCTCGTCTGAGGTGGCGCACCAAACGACCGTGTCAGCGGCTTCCTCCGGCGTGAGCAACGTCTCTCCCGGCCACCAGTCGCACTCCCCATGGGATGAGGTCGGTGTCGGTCAGCCCGGGGTGTACGGCGTGGCAGTCCCACTCGGGATGGCGGCGAGCCAGTTCACGGGTGAACAGGATGTTGGCCGTCTTGGTCGTGGCGTAGTAGCCGAGGCCGAACGGCACCCAACCCCGTCCCCGCACCCGCTCCAGGTGCAGGTTTCGGGCTCGATAATGCCAATCACTCGAGACCGTCACCACGCGTGACCGCTCGACCAACGCCGGCGCCAGTTGGCTGGTGAGCAGGAAATGCCCGAGATGGTTCACACCCCAATGAATTTCGAATCCGTCCTCGGTCACACCGTTGGTGGCGCCGACCCCGGCGTTGTTGACCAGGACGTGCAGAGGTCGCCCACTCTCGACAAAGGCGACCGCGGCCTCCTCCACCGACTTGAGCGACCCCAGGTCCAGACGGAGGTACTCGGCGGACCCACCCTCATCGCTGATCTGATCGATCACAGCCTGGGTCCTTTCCGGCGATCGACCGGCGGCGACGATGTGGAATCCCAGCCTGGATAGGGCGAGGGCCGTGGAGCGGCCAATCCCCGAGGAGGGCCCGGTGACCAGAGCGATTCTCACCGGAGATGACCGTAGTGCCGACTAGGTTCGCCATTCGTGAACCCGTGGCCCGAGCGTCTCAACGTGGACCGATTCCTGTTGCGGGATCGACTCGAGGAGGGTCTGGACAGCGCAATCGCCCTCCGTCTCGACGACCGCTCGGTGACCTATGAGGAGGTTGACAGGGCGGCCTCGACATTGGGGGCCATGCTGGCCGAGCTCGGACTCGGACATCAGGACCGGGTCTTGATCATCCTCCCCGACGGGCTCGCCTATGTCGCCGCCCTGTTTGGTGTGTTCCGCATTGGCGGCGGTGGCGATCATGGTCAATCCTGGCCTCACCCTCGAGGCGATGGCGGCGATCATCCGAACCTCCCGGGCCGCGGCAGCCATCGTTCACCTCGACCATCTCAGCCAGTTCCGCGAGGCAACGACAGCGGGAGGGTGGCAACCGCGCGAGCTGGCGATCGACGAGGGCATGGAGCTGTCGGGAAGCGACATCGACACCTTCGACACCGCGGCCGCGGACCCGGCCCTGTGGCTCTTTTCCGGGGGCACGACCGGGGCCCCCAAGGCGGTGCCGCAGAGCCACCGCAGCCTGGCCAATACCACCCGGCTCTACGGGCAGGGTGCGTTGGGTCTCACCGGGGACGACGTCACGATTGCCGTGCCCAAGCTCTTCTTCGGATACGCCACCGGATCGAATCTCTTCTTCCCGCTCTCGGTCGGTGCCTCCACAGTCCTCTTTCCGGGGCCACCGACCCCTGACGCCATCGTTGAGCGCATCGGGCGGCACCGCGCCACCGTGCTGGTGACGGTCCCGTCCGCGGTGAACCAGCAGCTGTCCGATCCACACGCTTCGCAGGTTGAGCTGGGGTCGCTTCGCTTCGCGACGACGGCCGGCGAGGCCCTTCCGGAGACGCTGTACCACCGCTGGAAGGAGCGCTATGGCGTCGAGCTTCTCGATGGCCTCGGCACCGCCGAGATGTGGCACATCTTCGTCTCGAACACCCTCGGTGATGTCCGTCCTGGGACTCTGGGCAAGGTGGTCCCCGGGTTCGAGATCAAGGCGTGCGACGAGGACGGAAACGAGGTGGCCGCGGGCGAGGTGGGGCGCCTGTGGGTGAAGGGCGAGTCTCTCGGGCCCGGCTATTGGGAGGATCCGGAGAAGACGGACGAGGCCTTTCGAGGGGAGTGGTTCGTCGGTGGGGACCTGGTCTCCATCGACGAGGACGGTTACGTGACTCACCGGGGACGAGCCGATGACGCCATCAAGGTGAAAGGCAAGTGGTTCCGGCCCCAGGAGGTGGAGTCGACGCTCCTCGACCACGAGGCTGTCAGGGAATGCGCCGTCGTAGTCGTCAACGACTCCGACGGCCTGTCCAAACCGGTCGCATTCGTCGTCGCCGAAGAAGTCGGGGAGCAGGAATTGATCGATTGGGTGCTCTCCCACCTCGAGCCGTACAAGCACCCGCGCCGCGTCTACTTCGTCGATCGGCTTCCGCAGACCCACCTGGGGAAGGTGGATCGATCCGCCCTCAAGCGGATGGCCGACTAGGAGGGCTCCGTCTCCTCCCGAATCGCAACCGGGCCCTTCCCCTCCGGGTGGCGCCCCACTTTGTCGGCGTAGAAGAGGCGAGCCTGGTCCATGAACGATGAGGCGTCACCCTCGTACGAGACCAGGGGGCCCATCCCCACGCGTTTGTTGGGATAGTCGACGTAGGCGAGGACGATCGGGACTTCGGCACCCGCTGCGATCTGGAGAAAGCCAGACTTCCAATACGTGGCTGCCTTCCTGGTTCCTTCCGGGGCCATGACCAGAATCATGTGGTCAGAGGCCCTGATCGCGTCGACCACCTGCTTGCACCAGCCCTCCAGGTTTGGAGCGGTCGACCGGGATCCCGCCAAGCCATCGGAAGAAGTAGCCGAACGGCCAGCGGAACAGGGTGTGCTTGCCGATGAAGGATGCCTTCATCCGATAGTGATGCAAGGCCCCGAGGAAGAGGATGAAATCCCAGTTGGTGGTGTGCGGGGCGCCGATGACGATCACCTTGGGGAGGTCTGGAAGCTCCCCGGTGAACCTCCAGCCTCTGAGCCTCAACACCTTGTCGACGAGCCAGGTCACGGACCGGGATGGTTCCAGACGCCCGGGTCATTGCCGAATCAGTCGACCCGGATCGGCGCCGTTCGGAATCCGTCCTGGTCGACCCAGACATACGAAGGGCGGCCTGCCACGGCTTCGACGATCTGCGCGGCCATCGCATCGTCGATGACGCCGAGCCCGTCGGTCCGGTAGTGAACCCGGAGTCGGGCCTCCTTGGGCAAGGCCGTCGCCAGGGGCCCGGGATGGGAGCAGATGACGGTGACCGAGAACGGGGCCCCGGCAGGGGTCACGCTCTCTCGGCCCGTCGGCCCGGATCACGGTGAAAAGGTGCCAGGTGGCGATCCCGGCCAGGACCGTGAGGGTGACCGATGTCGGCAACGATGTGTTCGACTGTCCGGTGTCACCGAGGAGCGTCTGGAACGCGACCCAGAGGACGGCGATCAGTGCTCCTGCCGCGGTAAGACCGAGAATGAACGCCATGCCTATGAGGTAGACCCGACGCTGAATCGACCGCACTTCCTCCACGCGATGCCTCTGCGCCTGCTCGCCAGAAGTAATGCCACACCGCTCCGGCGACGATCACGGTGAGGCCCAGCGTGATCAGGCCTTGATTGGTCGGATCCCCGGCGAGGGGTTGATCCCAGACCGAAGCCACGAGCGCCGTTCCGGCACCGACCAGGGCCCCGAGGCCGATGGCCGCCATCGAGTATCCGTATCCGATCACCCCGCGATTGCGGGTCTCACCCATGCGACGCCGGTGATGGATCCACGCCGCGATTGCCACGAGCAACGCCGCCACGCTCTCAGGCGTTGACGAGAAATAGCTGGCCGTATTCACATCAGGTGAAGTTGCGAAACCCAGGATCTGGCCCGCGAGCACGATCCCGAGGCCGAGGCGCGGTCGGCCAGGCCTGCCACCGATGCGGCGCCGAGGTACAGGGAACGGAGAACGGTCGGCTCCTCATCCCAGGCCGGCAGCCACCTCCAAGCCCAGACCAAGGCCGCGGTGATCAGGAGGGCGAGGTTGGTTGCGAGGGCGATGTCGTCGAGTGACGAAGGATTGAGAACCGGCTCGGTGACCACGCCCTTCGTAGACCCGTTGAAACAGCCAGGTGAGCACACCTTGGAGGCCGATGGTGAGGGCGATCAGCGACACTCCGGAGCCGATCAGCCTCGGCAGCTCGGCGGCGTCGCCGGCCGGCGGATCCTGTCGAGCCGCCCACCAGTGGAAAACCACAACCCCGCCGTAAATGATGAGGTTGGTCCACCGATCGCTTCCGCTGAAGTCCGCCAAGGCCCGGGCGACCTGGTTCACACTGCTGAAGAATGCGGTTAGGAAGACAGCCTCGATCGCACCCAGGTACACCGGCCAACCCGGCAGCGATGGATGCAACTTCCGCCGTCGAGCCTGTCGCCGCCACAGGATGATGGCGATCGGCGAGGCCACCACCAGTCCGGCGAGGGCTGCCGCGATCTCGTTGGTGTTGTCGCCGGCGAGTTGACCGCCGGCCAGCCCGGCGCGAGCCAATCTGGCCAATGAGAAGGTGGCCACGCCCACCGCAATGGCGAGGACCAGGTAGGGCAGGATGTCGACGCCTTCCTGATCCGGCTGATCGGGATGGCGATGCCAGAGCCGCGAGATGAGAAGCCCAACCCCGGCCAGGATGGCTATGAGGACGACAACGGCGAAAATGGAAGAAGTCATTGGCTCAGCACTCGCCCGCGTAATACGGCCAGACCGGTTGCTGGATCAGCCAGGTTCCGTCGTGGTTCAGCAGGCTGAACCACTCCTGCCACTCGCTGAGCCCACCGAACGGGTCCTGAGTTGGCTGACTCATGTTGACCACGACGGTGGCCTGGGTCTCGTCACCCTCGACGCTCTCCAGCGAGGCGGACACCCCTTCCACCTGAGATCCCGGGCCCAGGTTGGCGTCACACTCACCTTCGGTGAGCGCGTTCGCCGCCTCCTGGTCGCCATCGAACACCGCTTGAAGGTATGCCTGAACGGTGCCTTCCGGGGTTGAAGGATCGAGTTCCGGTGCTTCCCGGAGCACGCCCGCCGCTACCAGTGCCACCACGACGAGGACTCCCAACGTTGGAAGCAACCACCCCGGGAGCTTGCGGTCGCCGGCCATTGATTCAGTGTCGCAGATGTCTGGGCCGACGGGCGAGCTTCCTCGAGGCCCGGTCATTCCTGGAGGCCGAGCGCCTTCATTCCTCCGGCCAGATTGGCGACGTTGGTGACCCCGTTCATTGAGAGGTAGACGGCCACCTGCTGGCTGCGCGCTCCGGAGCGGCACACGACCAAGACCCCGTCCATCCCAACCAGGTCCTCGAGCTGATCGGGAATATCCCCCATGCTGATCTTCACCGCTTCGGGGAGGGTTCCGAGCTCCCATTCCTCTGGCTCGCGCACATCGAGGAGCATGCCCTCGTTGGCCTCGAGCCACGTCTGCCATTCCGGGGCAGGGACCTGTTCTATCGGCGACATCGGTCGCAATGGTACGTCCTACAGTCCCCCCCACGTGCGACCCATCAGGGCGTGATCGGAGGGACATCATCGACATCGGAGTTCTCGTCTCGGGCTCGGGCTCCAACCTGCAAGCCCTGATCGACACGCCTGACCTCGGCGCCTCGATAGGTGTTGTTGTGGCCGACCGGCCCGGGATCAAAGCACTGGAGCGAGCCGAGGATGCAGGGATTCCCACGGTGGTCCTGCCCTGGGAGGACTACGACTCGCGCCTCGAGTTCTCGAAGGCTGTCGCCGACGTAGTGGAGGAGGCGGGGGCCAAGATGATGGTCCTGGCCGGGTTCATGCGAATCCTGGCCCCGGAGGCGATCGGCCGGTTTCCCAATCGGATCCTCAACATCCACCCGTCCCTACTGCCTGCCTTTCCTGGCTCCAATGCGGTGGCCCAGGCTTTGGCTCACGGGGTGAAGGTGACCGGGGTGACGGTCCACCTCGTTGACGAAGAGGTGGATCATGGCCCGATCATCGCCCAACGTGCCGTGCCGATCCTGCCTGGCGACGATGTGAGCATGCTCCATGCCCGGATCCAGGTCCAGGAGCACGATCTCTATCCACGTGTCGTCCGAGCCTTCGCCGAAGGGGATGTGAGCATCGTGGGAAGGGAAGTGATCTGGCGATGAGTGTCGTCTCCGTGACCAGGGCGCTGATCAGTGTCTATGACAAAGAGGGCCTGATTCCGTTTGCCCAGCGCCTGGCCGCTGCCGGCGTCGCCATCGTGTCCTCCGGGGGGACGGCCAAGGCCTTGAGTGATGCGGGTGTCGAGGTGACGCCCGTGGAGGAGCTCACCGGAGCCCCTGAGATGTTCGGGGGCAGGGTGAAGACTCTTCATCCCATGGTCCACGGTGGGATCCTGGCCCGGCTCGACAACGAGTCCGATGTCGCCGACATGGAGGCAAACGGCATCGAGCCCTTCCAACTGGTCGTGGTAAACCTGTACCCGTTCCGGGAGACGGTCGCCTCCGGCGCAGGTGACGAAGAGATCATCGAGAAGATCGACATCGGGGGCCCGGCAATGGTCCGTGCGGCGGCGAAGAACTACCGGCATGTCGGGATCGTGAGCTCTCCGGAGCAGTATGAAGAAGTGGCCGGGGCTGTCGAGACCGGTGGCCTGGACGACGACCTTCGGAGACGGTTGGCGGCCGAGCTTTGAGCTTGTACGAACGCCATCGTGTATCGTGACGATCTTATTTCCGCTCTACTTCTATCAAACCACACAACTGCTCTGTTCTGAGGGCCCGGTCATTCCTGGAGGCCGAGCGCCTTCATTCCCCCGGCCAGGTTGGCGACATTGCTGACCCCGTTCATTGACAGGTAGACGGCGACCTGCTGGCTGCGCGCACCGGAACGGCAGACGACGAGAACCCCGTCCATGCCAACCAGGTCTTCGAGCTGATCGGGAATATTCCCCATGCTGATCTTTACCGCTTCGGGGAGGGTGCCGAGCTCCCATTCCTCTGGCTCGCGCACATCGAGGAGCATCCCCTCGTTGGCCTCCAGCCACGTCTGCCATTCCGCGGCCGGAACCTGTTCTATCGGCGACATCGGTCGCAATGGTACGTCCTACAGTCCCCTCCACGTGCGACCCATCAGGGCGTGATCGGAGGGCCATCATCGACATCGGAGTTCTCGTCTCGGGCTCGGGCTCCAACCTGCAAGCCCTGATCGACACGCCTGACCTCGGCGCCTCGATAGGTGTTGTCGTGGCCGACCGGCCCGGGATCAAAGCGCTGGAGCGAGCTGAGGATGCAGGGATTCCCACGGTGGTCCTGGCCTGGGAGAACTACGACTCGCGCGTCGAGTTCTCGAAGGCGGTCGCCGACGTGGTGGAGGAAGCGGGGGCCAAGATGATGGTCCTGGCCGGGTTCATGCGAATCCTGGCCCCGGAGGCGATCGGCCGGTTTCCCAATCGGATCCTCAACATCCACCCGTCCTTACTGCCTGCATTTCCTGGCTCCAATGCGGTGGCCCAGGCTTTGGCTCACGGGGTGAAGGTGACCGGGGTGACTGTCCACCTCGTTGACGAAGAGGTGGATCATGGCCCGATCATCGCCCAGCGGGCCGTGCCGATCCTGCCGGGAGACGATGTGAGCGTGCTCCATGCCCGGATCCAGGTCCAAGAGCACGATCTCTATCCCCGTGTCGTTAGAGCCTTCGCCGAAGGGGATGTCAGCATCGTGGGAAGGGAAGTGATCTGGCGATGAGTGTCGTCCCCGTGACCAGGGCGCTGATCAGTGTCTATGACAAGGAGGGCCTGATTCCGTTTGCCCAGCGCCTGGCCGCCGCCGGCGTCGCCATCGTGTCTTCCGGGGGGACGGCCAAGGCGTTGAGTGATGCGGGTGTCGAGGTTACGCCTGTGGAGGAGCTGACCGGAGCCCCTGAGATGTTCGGGGGCAGAGTGAAGACTCTTCACCCCATGGTCCACGGCGGGATCCTGGCCCGACTCGACAATGAGTCCGACGTCGCCGATATGGAGGCGAACGGCATCGAGCCCTTTCAGCTGGTCGTGGTCAACCTCTACCCGTTCCGGGAGACCGTCGCCTCCGGCGCCGGAGACGAGGAGATCATCGAGAAGATCGACATCGGAGGGCCCGCAATGGTCCGTGCGGCGGCGAAGAACTACCGGCATGTCGGGATCGTGAGCTCTCCGGAGCAGTACGACGAAGTGGCCGGGGCCGTCGAGGCCGGTGGTCTGGACGACGACCTTCGGAGACGGCTGGCGGCCGACGCCTTCTTCCGGACCGCCTCGTACGACGCGGCCATCGTGGGGTGGATCGGTGACGATCTGGTGATCCCCTTGCGCCGCGATCTCGGAGCTTCGCTATGGCGAGAACCCACACCAGGAGGCTGCGCTGTTCGTGGAGGACGGCTCCCGGCCCTGGTGGCGGGAGGCGGTGCAGCTCCAGGGCAAGGAGATGTCCTTCAACAACTATGCCGATGCCGAGGCGGCCTGGAGGCTTGCCAACTCGGCTCCGGGCATGGTTGTCATCGTCAAGCACACCAACCCCTGTGGTGCGGCCCAGGGCGGGGAGGTCGCCGACGCATTCGAGCGGGCCTGGGCCTGTGATCCTTTGTCGGCATTCGGCGGGGTGATCGCGGTGAACGGCGTGGTCGACGAGAAGACGGCGAGCTCGATCGCAGAGAAGTTCGTCGAAGTTCTCGTCTGCACGGGTGTCAGCGACGAGGCGCTCGATGTCCTCGGCCGGAAGTCTGCGGTTCGGGTCTTGGTGGCGAGTGCTCCTGGTGTGAGCGATCCGGGTATGAGTCGTATCGAGCAAGGATTCCTCGTTCAGACGAGGGACGGCCAATCGACTGATTCCTGGGAGGTCGTGTCCGAGCGACCACCAACCGACTCGGAGCGAGAGGATCTGGCATTCGGCTGGATCGTGGCGATGAACACCAAGTCGAACGCCATCGTGATCGTCAAAGACGGAGCCGCAATCGGGGTCGGCGCCGGCGACCAATCCCGCGTCGGGGCGGCAGAGAGGGCGGTGGCGCGGGCTGGGGATCGAGCCCACGGCGGTGCCGCAGCTTCCGACGCTTTCTTCCCCTTCCGCGACGGGCTGGATGCCCTGGCGGACGCGGGAGTCACCGCCGTGATCGAGCCGGGCGGCTCGCGAAACGACCAGGAAGTGATCGATGCTGCGAATGAGCACGGGATCGCTCTCGTGTTCGCCAGCAACCGTCATTTCCGCCACTGACCATGAGTGCTTTGATCCTCGATGGGAAGGCGGTGGCGTCAGCGGTGAAGTCGGAGGTCGCCGCCGCGGTTTCCGCTCTCGACTACGCCCCTGGCCTGGCCACGGTTCTCGTAGGCGACGACCCCGCTTCGCACACCTATGTTCGGGGCAAGCGGAGCGACGCAGCAGAGGTGGGCATCGTCTCGATGCACCACGAGTTGCCGGCCGATGTCTCTCAGGGCGCCCTCGAAGATCTCATCGAGCACCTCAACGCCGACGATGACGTCGACGGGATCCTCGTTCAGTTGCCCTTGCCGGGCGACCTCGATTCGGAGCGAATCGTGGAGCGCATCTCGCCTGCAAAAGATGTCGACGGGCTGCATCCTCACAACCTTGGGCTGCTGGTGCTCGATCGCCCTGGTCTGCGGCCCTGCACTCCGAGCGGGATCATGAGGATCCTGGCTCACTATGGCCTTCCTGTTTCAGGTGCACGAGCGGTGGTCATCGGCAGATCGTTCCTCGTGGGCCGGCCGCTGGCCTTGATGCTCGCCAGCCGTGGGGTCGATGCCACGGTGACCATCGGCCACTCCCGAACCAAGGACTTGGCGGCCGTCGCCCGTGAGGCCGACATCCTGGTCGCGGCGGTCGGCTCGCCGGGATTGGTGACTTCCGACTTCGTCAAGCCGGGGGCAACTGTGATCGATGTTGGCATCAACCGGACCGAGGGCGGGATGGTTGGCGACGTCGACTTCGAGTCAGTTCTGGGTGTAGCCGGGGCGATAACTCCGGTGCCGGGCGGAGTCGGTCCGATGACCAGGGCGATGCTCCTGGTCAACACCCTGGCCGCCGCTCGGGCCCGACGCGCCTGACTCCGGCTTCAGACCGCGTCTGGTCTATCTCCGATGCGGGTATGAGGCTTGAGTGGATCACGCCCGAGGCCGATAACAGGTAGTCGATTCATCGCCCCGGGAATCACCCAAGGAACAATGAGAGCTCTGCACAAGACCCTTGCTTTGTTGGCGCTGCTCTTTGTCTTTTCGATCGTTGTTTCGCCTCATCGTGCCCAGGCAGCGGCCGACCCCTGGTTGGACGAAGACTTCGATGACGGGGTCACAGGGGTGTTCGACTCCTCGTTCGGGCATCCATCCCACAACATCAGGCCACCAGGGTGAGGGGCTCGTTTCCAACATCCTGAAGGGAGACCACTGGGGCAGCAGCGCTCATTGGTACACGAAGACACACGTCGGCTCCGAGCCCGAGGAGATGTGGATGCGCTACTGGCTCCGATTCCCGACCGGCTTCAAGGTGAACCCGCCGTATCGTGGCAAGTTGCCTGGATTCGGTGGCCTGTACACCTACAACTGCCTCGGCAATCGCCCTTCGACTGCCGGTGCGCCGTGCTGGTCGGCGAGGATGTCGTTTTCCCCGGTCTACGCCTCAGACGGGCTTCCTTCGTACAGCTATGACCCGGCGAAGGTCACCCGGATCAGCTTTTACTCCTACCTCCTCAACTCGAGCGGCGTGGGACAGGACGGCAAGATTCTCAACTGGGACCCGGACCTTTCGACTCTGCAACATGGCCGTTGGTACTGCATCGAGGCGAGAGTCAAGATGAACGGCCTCGGTGCCCACAACGGAATCCTCGAGGGATATGTCGACGGTGATCAGGCTTTCGCCGCCAGCAACCTGACATTCAGGAGAGCGTCAGAGCCGCAGCTCAAAGTGAAGTCGCTGTGGTTCGATGTCTATTACGGCGGCGATGGCACCTCGCCGATCAACAACAAAATCTACTTCGACTCGCTTGCTGCCGGTCCCGAGCGAATCGGGTGCAATGATCGGCCGAAGAGCTCGGGGACCTTCTACGACGACGACGACTCGGTCTTCGAGAAGGCCATCGAGAGGCTCGCTGCCTCAGGAATCACCCAGGGGTGCAACCCGCCGGCCAACGATCGCTTCTGCCCGGAGGATTCGGTGACTCGAGGGCAGATGGCCACCTTCCTCAAGCGTGCCCTGGGGGATCAGTACCCGATCAGCCTGCCGGCTGCTCCGCCATCGCCTCCAGACTTCTGGGGAGGCCGCTCGCATCTCGACTACAAGACGGCCCTATCGGTCTACTCGGCTGGTGGCGCCGGGTTCGACACCTTCGGTGTCAAGCTACTGCGGTCGATGACACGACCGGCGACAAGAACTGGCTGGCGACCGGCGACCAGCGGGAATCCGAACCTCTGGGTTCCCACCCAGCTCGGCCAGATCTGGGACGCCGGATCGACGCCGTACATTCGCATCACTCGTCAACGACCTCGACGGCCTGCGTCGGGCAAGCATGACCGCCGGGTGGACAACATGCTGAAGGCCTTTGCGGCCTTCACCGACCTTGGTGGAGGCCGCCGGGTGATTCTCGACATCCTTCCCGAGCCCAATGTCCGCAACAACGCCATGGGGCGACGACCCCTCGTCGTTCAAGACTGCTTTCCGCGACATCGCCACCCGGGCGCGAGCCGAGATCGGGTCTTCTCGGGTGCGGATCGTCTTCAGCGGCAACCGGTCGATGTCATCGAGCCGCTACTCCCAATCACAGTGGGGGACGGGAGGGTTCGGCCTCTACTGGCCCGGCGCCTCCTACGCCGATGCAGCCGGGGTTGGTGGCTATCCAGCCACGGGTGGAACCAATGTCGGCTACTACAAGTCGGCCGTCGACGAGATGGCCAACACCGTCGGCCCCGGAGTCCCGATCCTGATCTCTGCGGGTGCGGCTCCGAATCTCCCCAATGAGGCTGCCCAGGTCCAGTACACCCAGGCTCTGGCCAATCTCGCCGTGTCGCATCCCCAAATCGTCGGCGTCCAGTGGGACGACCTGGTCAAAGGCTCGCAGACCGCCGCCCCGGCTAGTGTCCCGGCTCCGTAACCGCTTCTCCAGGAGTCACCCTTCATGGCCACCCCGATCACCATGGGCCCCGACGGGCTCACGGTTCCCGATGACCCGATCGTCCCCTTCATCGAAGGCGACGGAACCGGGCCCGACATCTGGGCTGCCTCGGTTCGTGTCTTCGACGCCGCGGTCACCAAGGCGTACGGGGACTCGAGAAAGGTCGCCTGGACCGAAGTACTCGCCGGCGAGAAGGCGCACAACGAGGTGGGGTCATGGCTGCCGGACGAGACGGTCGAGGCGTTTTCCTCCTATCTGGTGGGGATCAAAGGCCCGTTGACCACTCCGGTCGGTGGTGGGATCCGATCTCTGAACGTCGCCCTTCGCCAGATCCTCGACCTCTACGCATGTGTACGGCCCATCAGGTGGTTCGAGGGGGTGCCCTCACCGGTCAAGGACCCCGGTCTCGTCGACATGATCATCTTCAGGGAGAACATCGAGGACGTCTATGCCGGTCTCGAGTTGGAGGAGGGAACCGAGGATGCCTCCAAGCTGATCGGGTTCGTCAAGGCCGAGTACGGATGGGATGTGCCCGGTGATGCCGGCATCGGAATCAAGCCGATCTCGATCACCCGGTCGAAGCGCCTGATCCGGGCCGCGATCAAACATGCCCTGGCCAACGACCGGAAGTCGGTGACCCTCGTCCACAAGGGCAACATCATGAAGTTCACCGAGGGAGCCTTCCGCAGCTGGGGCTATGACCTGGTCCGAGAGGAGTTCTCCGATGTGGCGGTTTCGTGGGAGGACTGCGGAGGGAAACCCGGTGACAAGCTGCTGGTACAGGACGTCATCGCAGACGCAATGTTGCAACAGGTGCTCACCCGGCCCGCCAATTACGAGGTGATCGCGACCACCAACCTCAACGGTGATTACCTGTCAGATGCGCTGGCAGCTCAGGTCGGTGGAATCGGCATCGCGCCCGGGGGCAACATCAATTTCGTGAGTGGTCATGCCGTGTTCGAGGCCACCCACGGCACGGCGCCCAAGTACGCGGGGTTGGACAAGGTGAACCCCGGCTCGGTGATCCTCTCCGGAGAGATGATGTTCCGCTACCTGGGCTGGGCAGAGGCCGCAGATCGGATCATCGCCGGGTTGCAGGGGGCTATCGCCGCTCGGACCGTGACCTACGACTTCGCCCGCCTCACCGACGACGCCACCGAGGTCAAGACCTCAGAGTTCGGCGACGCCATCATCGCCCACATGTAGGTGGCGCAATTTCTACGGCGATCGGGCGGGGACTTGGTAGGTGTGGCCGAGTGGGCTGGTCCATTGGTAGATGCCGGGCCGGGGTTGTTTGATGGTCCATCCGTTGTGGCGGACTGACGTGGTCGTGGCGACAAAGTGGGGCCAGATTCTCCACTTCGGTCGGGCCGCCTTCTGACCATTCTTGGTTGTGGTCGATGTCGCATTCGGCTGCTGGGTTGCGGCATCCGGGGAAGACACAGGTCGGGTTTTCGGCTTCGACTTGTCGTTTCTGAGTCGGCGGTGGGTCGTCTCCGGGTGGTTCCGTTGGGATGACCTGGCCTTCGTCGTTGGTGATCGTGTAGCGCCATTCGGAGTCGGTCTGTTCGTCGGTGACCTGACGGGCGATGTCGGCGATCACTGGTCCATAACCGGCGAGCTCTCCGGGGTTCTCGGTGAGACCGGCCAGGGTGGTGAGGTCGACCTGGATGTCCACGGTTCCCCGACTCCGCCGGTTCTGGTTGTTGTGTTTGCCGGCGAGGAGGTCGAAGAGGACGTCGGCTCGGATCTGGTCCATGGTTCGGGGGTCGTCGGCGGATTTGGCGGCTCGTGCCAGTCGGTTGATGTGTCTCATCACCGCGCCGGTGCGGTGGGCGGGAAGGTTGAGCCCGTGGAGGTTGGCGGTGCCGTCGGGGTTGGCCTCCGAGATGACCCGACGCTCCTTGACGGCCTCCTGGTATCGGGTTTTCGCCATGTCGGGGTCGACTTGGATGACCAGTCTGCGGATTCGGGCGTCTAGCTGTCCGGTGGTCTGGTGCGGTGCCCGTTCCAAAGCCACCTCTGCAACCCGGTTCCGGGGTTCGGGTTCGAGATGACAAGTGCCGGTGATGATCACTTTGGCCTTGGGAAGGTCGATCAATCCCTGTCGGAGCGCCTCCAACAGGAGCGGGTAGTCCTCGACCAGTTGGGTGGCCCAACCCAAATGGGTGTCGGCGGCGCGGCGGGTGAGAGTGAGCGCAGCCCGGATTTCGGAGGAGGCCAGGTCGGAGATCTCGTCGGATTCGAGATGACCGGACAGTTCGTCCTGTTCGGCGTCGGCTACCGCCACCATCGAGGCGTAGAGCTCAGCCTGAGTCATGAGCGACCTGACGGTTCCAGGCTTGGACCAGGACCACCCGGTCGTGACCCGTGATCTGGTTCCGGTCGATCGAGGACAGGATCGCCCCCAGTTTCGGGCCGGGCGGAATGTCGGCCAATCCTTTGGGAATCCCCACATCCTCGAACATGTGTTCGACCATGCTCGAAACATACAGGCCACCACCGACAGATTCCATACCCCTGTCGGCCGATTTCGAAGATTTCTTTGGGGCGGGCCGTCTTGCCGGCCTATCGGTTGCGAGCGGCGATCGCCAGGAGCCGAAGTATCTCGATGTAGAGCCAGACGATTGTCACCATCAAACCGAATGCGGCGAACCACGAGAACACTCGGGGGGCACCGCTCTTCACACCTAGTTCGATCACCTGAAAGTCCAACAAGAGGTTCAACGCCGCCACGAATATCACGATGATGCTGAAGATGAGGGCAGTGGTGCCTGCCCCACTCAGCACCGGAACATTCACGTTGAACAGGGTCAGAATCCAACTGAAGAGATAGAAGATCCCGATCCCGACGGTTGCGATGATGATCACCGAGCGGACTTTCTGGGTGACCTTGACGATTCGAGTCGCGTACAGGAACAACATCGCCACGAACACCGCCATCGTGGCGAGGAAAGCCTGGAAGACGATCCCGTCGTAGAGGGTCTCATACACCTTGGATAGCGAGCCGAGCATGGCTCCCTGGCCCAGCGAGTAGATGACGCCGGTGATGGGCGCCAGTTGAGGTCTGGAGGCGGTGGCGATCGGCCAGGACGATCAATCCGATGATGAACAGCCAATACCAGCGTTGGACCGCGGCAGCGTTGGCCCACCCATAGGCCGCCCCGGTCATCACCAGGGCGAGAAGCACGATCGTCGAGAGGATCACGGATCCGATCGACATCGTGGAGCGCCCGTCAGCTGGCGGGGTGCGAGTGGTTTGTAGCGCGGAGTCAGCCGTGGCCGTGCCGAACTGCTTTTCGAGAACAGGGTTTGCCATGAGCCGAGTGTATTTGTCGGTCTGTTGCAGATGGCGGTCTTGAAGTCGGCCCGGGTATCTGGCCCTTGGCCGGCCGTACACTCGTCAACTGATGACACCTATCGCCATCACCCGCGCCGCGGATGTCCTCCCCGAGGCCGAGGTTGTCGCGCTCCAACCGCTGATCGACGAGATCGACTGGTGGAAGAGGGAGCGCAACGCGATCGTCGCCGCTCACAACTACATGACGCCGGACATCTATCACCTGGCGGCAGACATCAAGGGCGACTCACTCGCACTTGCTCAGATCGCGGTTGACACCGAGGCGGACGTCATCGTCCTGGCCGGGGTCCACTTCATGGCCGAGACCGCCAAGATCATCAACCCCCAAAAGATGGTGCTCATCCCGGATCTGCGCGCCGGCTGCTCTCTCGCCGACGGGATCACCGGGGCCGACGTCCGCGCGCTGAGAGAGCAACACCCCGGCGTCCCCGTGGTCACTTACGTCAACACCTCGGCCGAGGTCAAGGCCGAGTCGGACATCACCTGCACCTCGAGCAACGCCGTTGCCGTGGTCGAGTCCCTCGGTGTCGACAAGGTCATATTCACCCCGGATCAATATCTGGGGAGATGGGTGGCATCCCAGACCGATGTGGAAGTGGTTCTCTGGGAGGGGTCCTGCATGGTCCACGAGCGCTTCACCGGTCAAGAGATCGCCGACTACCGCCGGGGATATGACGGGATCAAAGTGATTGCCCATCCCGAATGCCCGCCCGATGTCCTGGCCGAAGCCGACTACGTCGGTTCAACCCACGGGATGATCCAGTGGGTCACCACCAACCAGCCCGATCGGGTGATGATGATCACCGAGTGCTCGATGGCGGACAACGTCGCGAGCGAGACGCCGAACACCGAGTACATCCGCCCCTGCAACCTCTGTCCGCACATGAAGCGGATCACCCTCGAGAACATCAGGGATTCGCTGGTCACCCTGACCCACCAGATCGAGATCGACCCTGCAATCGCCGAGCGAGCCCGGGCCGCCGTCTCCCGAATGCTCGAAGTCGGCCGCCAGGACTAGAACTATCCAATGACGGATATCACGCGCCTCGACGCCCCTCTTGTCGTTGGCGCCGGCGTGGCCGGGCTCACCGTGGCGCTCGGGCTTCCCCGCGCCTACGTCATGTCGGCGCCGGAGATGGGCTCCACCTGGTGGGCCCAGGGAGGCATCGCAGTCGCCCTTTCGGAGGAAGATTCCCCACAGCAACACGCCGAGGACACCGTCAACGTTTCCGGTGGCCTTGCAGTCAGAAATGTCGTCGACGTCCTCACCAAGGGAGGCCCGGCGGCGATTGAGAACCTGATCCGTCTCGGTGCCGAGTTCGACCGGGATGATGACGGCGGCCTCTCCCTCGGACAGGAAGGCGGGCACCTGCGGAGAAGGGTGGTCCACGCCGACGGGGATGCCACCGGGGCCGAGGTGATGCGCGCCCTGACTGGGGCTGTGGAAGCCACCGATCGCATCGAGATAATCGAGCGCAGGGTCGTGGATTTGGTGATGGCGGACAATCGCGTGGTCGGCGTGGTCACTGCCGACGGGAAGAATCGTGAGGTGGTCCTGGCTCCAGCGGTGGTGCTCGCCACCGGCGGTGCGGGCCGCCTCTACTCACGGACCACCAATCCACCAGGGGTCACCGGCGACGGCATCGCGATGGCAGGCCGGGTCGGGGCCCGACTGGCCGATCTCGAATTCGTCCAGTTCCACCCCACTGCCCTGCTCGCGGGCAAGGACCCTATGCCGCTGCTGACCGAGGCCTTGAGGGGCGAAGGGGCGATCCTGGTCGATGCCCACGGGCGCCGGTTCATGGATCAATACCACCCGATGGCGGAGCTGGCGCCCCGGGACATCGTCGCCAGGGCCATCTTCTGGCAGTACGACAAGGGGATGGGTGCCTATCTCGACGCTCGCTCGCTGGTGAACTTTGCCGATCGATTTCCGACCGTCAACGCCCACGCCCACTCGGTGGGACTCGATCCGGAGCAGGACCTTCTCCCGGTGTCGCCGGCAGCCCACTATTACATGGGAGGCATCGACACCGATTCCAGCGGTCGGACATCGATCCAGGGCTTATGGGCCGTGGGGGAGTGCAGCTCGAGTGGCGTCCACGGGGCAAACCGACTGGCCTCCAACTCCTTGCTCGAGGGCCTGGTGTTCGGGGCGAGGGCGTCGGTCGACGTTGGCCGCAATCTGGTCGAGCCCGTCGGAGATCCGATGGCGCCAAAAGAGGCGTTCGATCTGCCCTTGGTGGCCGGGCCGGCCCTCGAGGAGCTGCGCCAGATCATGTGGGATCGGGTAGGGCTGGTACGAACCGGTGCCGGGCTCTGGGAGGCCCGAAATCACCTTCTGGAATTGGAGAACGTCCTTCGCCGAACCATTGCGGGCCGGGTGGCGGCGGACCTCTCGTTGATGGTGGTGCTGGCGGCCCTGCGCAGAAGCGAGTCCCGGGGCGGGCACTATCGGGCTGACTACCCCGAACCGGACCCGATGCAGGAGCATCGGACCCTCATCGACCCGACCCGCGCCGACCTGGTGGCGGTCACGTGATCGATCCCGCTGCATACATCGACCTCGTGGGGCGTGCACTGGCCGAGGACCTCGGCGTTGTGGGCGACCTGACCACCGACGCCTGCATTCCTGAGGAGGCGGAGGCCCACGCAGAGCTTGTCGCTCGTGGAGTGGGCATCCTCGCCGGTGTAGAGGTCGCCGAATATGTGTTCCATGCAATTGACCCGGCGACGCGATTTTGCGCCCATGGCGCTCGGATGGCGGTCAGATCTTTGCCGGGTCAGACAGTCGCCGCCGTCGCCGGTCTGGCCAGGTCGCTGCTGCGAGCGGAGAGGACGGCGCTCAACATCCTGTGCCGGATGTCCGGTGTTGCCACTGCGACGGCCCGCTTTGTCGCTGCTGTGGAAGGAACCGGTGCTCGGATCACCGACACCCGCAAGACGATGCCGGGGATGAGGCTGCTCGACAAGTACTCGGTCTCGATGGGAGGTGGCATCAACCATCGTCTCGGCCTCTACGACGCGGTGTTGATCAAGGACAACCACATCGCCGCCATTGGCGGCATCGAACCGGCGGTCAGGGCTGCTCGGGAACGCGTCGGGCCGGACGTCACCATCGAGGTGGAGGTCGAAACCCTCGATCAGCTCCAGGTCGTGCTGGCCACCGACGCCGATCGGGTGCTACTCGACAACATGGGCGTCGAAACCCTCCGCCTTGCCGTCGAGATGGCGGATGGGCGGCTGGTAACCGAAGCATCCGGAGGGGTGACCCTCGACAACGTCCGCTCGGTCGCTTTGACCGGCGTCGACATCATCTCCGTGGGTTGGATCACTCACTCTGCCCCTCAGCTGGACATCGCACTCGATTTCCTGACGTGACGCCTCGCGCATAATTTGGCCATCACATGAACAACCAACCAGTAAGGGTTGCCGTCACCGGCGCTGCCGGCCAGATCGGGTACAGCATCCTGTTCAGGATCGCGGCCGGGGACATGCTCGGCCCTGACCGCCCGGTGAGCCTTCAACTGCTCGAAATCACGCCGGCACTTGGCGCCCTCGAGGGTGTGGCGATGGAGCTCGACGACTGCGCATTTCCGCTGTTGGCCGGGGTGACGATGACCGATGACCCGGAAGAGGCTTTCAGTGATGCCGACGTCGCCCTCCTCGTGGGGGCTATGCCTCGCAAGGCGGGCATGGAGCGATCCGACCTGCTTTCCGCCAACGGGGCGATCTTCACCGTCCAGGGGCGTGCCCTGGCGGCAGCGGCGAAGCCCGACGTCAGGGTCCTGGTAGTGGGGAACCCGGCCAATACCAACGCTTTGATCGCGATGAACAGCGCCCGCGGCCTCGATCCGAGGAGGTTCACCGCGATGACCCGGCTCGACCACAACCGGGCGATCAGTCAGCTGGCGACACGGGTCGACCGTCCCGTCACCTCCGTGAAGAGGATGACGATCTGGGGGAACCACTCCTCGACCCAGTACCCGGACCTATTCCACTGTGAGGTCGACGGGCAGCAGGCCTATCAACTGGTTGGAGACCACTCCTGGGTAAACGACGTCTTCATCCCGACCGTGGCCGGCCGGGGAGCGGCGATCATCGCCGCCCGAGGCGCTTCTTCGGCCGGTTCGGCGGCAAATGCCGCTATTTCCCATGTGCGTGATTGGGTGTTGGGGACTCCCGAGGGGGACTGGGTCTCGATGGGTGTTCCCTCTGATGGCTCATACGGGGTGCCCGAGGGCCTGGTCTCCTCGTTCCCGTGCGTATGTCGCGACGGATCGCTGGGAGATCGTGACCGGCCTCGAGGTCGACGACTATTCGAGGGCGAAGATCGATGCCTCGGTAGCCGAGCTCATCGAAGAGCGTGACGCAGTCACCGAGCTGGGTCTGATCTGAAGTCGGCCGATCAGGTCACCACGCCGGGCTCGAGGTGGAAGACGGCATCCTCTTCCCAGGTCACTGCGCCGTTCCACCAAAGGAATCCGGTTCGCCACTGGTGGTCCATGATCACTTTGACCCCCAGCCAGTCCCTATTGGCCCCAAGGTTCTGTCTGTTGCCAGACGGCCAGCCGTTGGCGATTAGGAACCACTTGCCGCCGGTGCAGGTCAGGCCTGGCTCGGCCGCGGTGGCCGGCCGATAGATCTGACGATTGAGACCGACTGTCCCGGCAGCATCGGACTGGTAGATCCACAGCTGCTTGACCGAGTTGCCGGTGGACCCGTTCAGGGCCCCGGCCGAGGCTTCGATGATCCGGCAGTCGGCATCGGGATTGTCCCCGGCGGCGCTGCCGACACGCCCGCCTTCCCGGACGGCAGAGGTCATCGAGATCCGGTCGGCGAATCCGGTGCCCCATTCATAGGCTCCGAGGGCCAGCATCAAGAGGATCATGAACGAGAAGGCGAACTCGATGGCGGCGACGCCTCGATCTCTTCTCATGGGATCAACCGCACCGGGTTGCCGATGACCCGGGCCCTCCAGGTGGTGCGCTCGGTGGGTTGACTCAGGTCCAACTCCATCTTCCAGAAGCAATCGGAGCCGTTGCACATGTCGGCCGGATCGTCGGGGAGGTCGATAACCGCCACGATCCACTGCTCGTTGTAGACCCGATGATCCGGGTTCTTGTTCTCATCCGTCGTCTGCCAGGTGCAGGGCTGATTGTTGTGTGCCGGCTGGGTCTGGGCGGTGAGATTGTGGTTCCACACCGTCCAGCTGCAGTTGACCGGCCCGTTGGGGGAGAGCAGGGTCATGTAAGAGTTCAGGTCGGCGTCGCCGGGGTCGTAGAACTGGAGCTCGAGCTTCTTGCCGGCGTGGATGTCGTCGATCTCGGCGATGTACAACTGGCTGTTCTGGACCAGGTCATTGGACCAGATCGACATGTCATTGATGCCGTAGACACGAGGCTGTTGCGGGCCACTGCCGACGGTGGCTCGGACCGAGTAGTGGTTGCTGGCAATGCCCACTCCGGTGGTGGTGACATGGAGGACATAGATGCCCGGGGTCAGCGATCCATTGAGCGTGCACAAGTTGACCCACTGGTCCTGGTTGGCGCCGGTGTCGGGGGCAAATGAGGCCGAGCAGCCGCCGACCAGCGGGTTGTCGGTGGGGTCGAGCGGGGTGTTGTCCACCATGTGCAGTTCGTAGTTGGTGGTTGGGCCGGCTCCGTTGCCGATCGAGAAGTCGCCGGTTCCCTGATCCTGGGGCCTTCGATTGAATCTCGGGTCGTAAAGATCGACGGCCAGGTTGGTCGAGGTGCCGAAGACCTCGATCCCGTAGTAGTACCCCGAGTAGGCGCCGCCGCGGTTGTAGTCGCTGTTGCCTGTCGAACAGGACGAGTTACTGGCAGGCACCCGGCATTGGGTGGAATAGGGATCCCCATGTTCCTTGTGGATGAACTGGGATGAGATCGCGGCCCAGCTGTCGCCAACGCTGGGGCACCCGAAGCAGTTGTTCGGATTGCCCAGAGGCACCGGTTTGATGTATTCGGCGGTGGCCTCCCGGGTGATGTCGAAATGGTCGAAACCAAGTACTTTGAGGAAGAAGGACGGAACAGAGATGCTCAATTCGGCGTGCAGCTTGTTGTCCGCCAGCGGGGTGACCACCAGCCCAGCAGGATCGAAGCCATTGGCAACCGTCGCATCCTCGGCATCGATGGTGGCCTGGGCGATGAAACCGGGGAGGTTGACCACGCCGGCGAGGGCGGCCGCAGTCGACCGTCTTTTGGGCCCGGGCGGTGTTCAGGTAGATCCAACCCAGGTCGATGCCGAAACCCGCCATTCCGATCAGAAGGACCAGGGTGATGGCGAGCCAGACCAGGGCAATGCCTTCTTCTTGCTTCCACCGTTTCATTCGAATGCCTCTGGTTCGAGTCGCTGGAGTGCGGTTCGGCTCACATTGATCGTTCCCCGCCACGGGGGCAATCCGGTGACCCAATCGTGGGTGGTGTCGAGGGTGACCCCGAGGATGTCCAGTTTGGTGGTGGGGCCCACGGTCACGTTGCGGCTGGTGCTCGGCCACTGCTCCGAGATGTTCCAATCCGAGCGGGAGGCAAGTACTGGGGTTGCCCGAGGCTTGAGGGTCCAGGTGTTCACTGCGCCCGCCACCGGGTCGCCGGTGGCCTCGCTCGCTTTGAAGATGTTGATGGTCATGCCTCGATAGGTGTGACGCGCTGAACCCGGCGACGATGCTCTGGACGATGTGACAATCCGCTTCGGGGTCATTTCCGGCGAGAGCGCCGACCCGGGCCGCGTCACGTGCGGTGAACGAGACAGTGAGGAAATCCTTGAAGGCGAGCCCGAGCTCGAGAAGGCTCACCGTCAAGCAGGATCATCAACGGGAAGATGAGCGCGGCCTCAACCATCGTCGCGCCGCGGTTCTTATCTCCCTTGCCCATTTTTGCCCCTGACGTGGCCACCAGCCGTGGTCACTGACTCAACATTATCCGGCCCACGCCGCTTGGTATCCAGGGACCCCCCTGTTTTTACGCGAACTGACTAGTCGGTGTCAGTAATCGACGTCGAGATCCACCGTCGCCAGGTTCCACTGCTGGATCGCCGACTGATGCATCATCAACTTGGCGAGATTGCCCGAGACTTTGACTTTGCCGGTCATGAAAGCGGTTTGGGTGTTCAACTCACCCTTGGAGATCGCGGTGGCGGTGTCATAGGTCTGGCGCACCGTGACGTCCGGATTCTCCAGCGTTCCCACCGCCATCGTCGAGCTGCCGCCACTCGACTTCAGGTAGTACTCGGCGTCACCCTCAGGGCCGTCACTGACCTCGAATTGAATGCCAAGCTCGGCTGATCCGATGGCGTTCTTGAAACCCTGGTGTTGGCTCAGGGCGGCGGTTACCTCCGAGGCCCACTCTTCGCTGAGGAACTTGGACAAAACGCAATCTCCTTGATGGCTCTGGAGACTGCGAATCGTACTAGGCGGGCAGACTTTGACTGAAGGCTCAAAGAGCGAGAGTTCCCCACGTTCGCAATGCAATTCGCTCATATCCGACGCCCATGCATTAGGAAGCGTCAGATCAGCTTGGCAATCGAGGTTTCCGCTCCACGCGAGAGCCGGGTGAGCGGCTCGCGCGGATAGCCGGGGTCGAGGCCGGCCGCCTTTGCCGCTGCCTTTACGCCCGGTATGCCGTGGGCTTCGACGTCGGCGCTCACCGAACTGAGGCGCTTCTGGAAGTCGGCGGGCTGTCGCCGGACTGTCCTTGGCGGCGGCCATGACCTGCAGGACCAGGGTCGGCAGGTAGTTGCCCGATCCGGTGATCGCCCCGTAACAACCGACAGCCATGGCCGCGGTGAGCGCCCGTGAGGATCCCGAGATAGAGGGTGAAGTCCGGCGGGGTGGCGTCGATGATCGACTGGAGACGGACCACGTCCCCGCTCGAGTCCTTCATACCCACCACTTTCTCGTGGCGTGAGAGCCGCCAGACGAGCTCGATGGGCAGGTTGTATCCCGTGACCCCGGGGACCGAATAGAGATAGACCGGAAGCGGCGACATGTCAGCGATGGTCCGGTAGAAGCGGAGCACGGCGTCGTCGCGCCCCCGGGCCAGGGTGGTCGGGGTCATCACCAGCACGCTGTCAGCCCCGGCGTCCGCCGCCTCCTGGACCTGGCGGATCGGCGACCCGGGTCGACTCGGCGGAGATCCCAACCATGAAGTGGGCCTTGCGCCGCCGTCCGGTCTTGACCAAGCGGCCCCGTTCGCCGGGCTCGAGGTAAGGCCCTTCACCGTTGGACCCACCGATCACGAAGCCCCGTAATGCCGATCTCGGAGAGGACCCGAAGGTTGTGGGTGTGAGCCCTGGTGTCGATCTCGCCGCCTCTGGTGAACGGCGTGATCAGCGCGGGCATGTATTCAGGAGGAGGAAGCATGCCGACAGGGTAAGACCTAGACGGCCCCGGTCAGTCGATGAGGTGGATCGGGTTCCCGATCATGTACGCCCGCCAGGTGGTGGTGTCATTCACCGCCGAGGGATAGGCGTACTTCATGTTCCACCAGCAAGTGGAGCAGGAATAGGTGGAGGGCAGATCCATCTCGAACTTCAACCAGCGCCCGTTGTACTCACCGGGGGTCACCGTTTCCTGACAGTCGGATCCGCTGGCGATCGTCTGCTGGAGGTTCCAGGACTGACTTGGATTGTCCCGGCTGTAGATCCGACACTGCCCGTCATTGAACGTGGTCCCGGAGGGATCGACCACCTGCAGTGTGCCGTTGGCTGCCGACTCACCGGCGTCGTACAACTCGACCACGAAAGTCTTGCCGTGGTAGTAGGTGGGCACTTCAGCCAGGTAGAAGGCAGTCGTGGTGCCACTGGCGTTGTTGTAGATCGAGAAGTCACCGAGAGCGAACAGCTTGGCCCCGTTGTTGTTGGCACGGATCGAGTACCGATTGAGCCCTGCGCGGTCGACCGTGTTACCAGGGTCTTGGACCGCGATCTGGAGGACGTAGATGCCCGAGCCATTCTGAGTCCAGCAAGCGTTCCCATTTGGAGTGGCCCAGTTGTATGCAGCGGCGGGCAGCACCTGCCCGGTAGGGGTGAGGGTTGCCGTACACAACGGGGCGCCATTGTCCGAGAGATCGAGTGGTGTCGGGTCGGGAGCGTAAAGCCGGACGAGCATGGTTGGCCCGCAGGTCGCAGCGCTGCTCGGTGTCCAATCCTCGCAACCGCGGTCGCCGGTGCGGATGGTGTCACTCGTCGGGTTGCCGCCGGAGGTGTTGAAGAACCGGAGATCGAGACCCTGCACTGTGAAGCTGCCCGTCCCCTTCTCGATTCCGTAGAGGTAGCCGCCTGGACGGGCAAACGTGTTCTGTGTGCATGCAGGGTTGTCAGAGCTTCCCCGGCAGTGCGACGTATAGGCATCACCCATCGTGGTGTCGGTCCACCAACCGTGGATGTTGGCCCAGAAGTTGGCCTGCCCGGTGCAGCCGGGCTGGGTCGGATCGCAGCTGTTGCCGAACTGGCCGGCCGGGCTCCCCAATTTCAACGGAGGGATGTATTCGGCGATTGCGGAACGCTGGATGGTCATGGTGTTGAAGCCGAAGATTTGGGCGAAGAAGGTGGGGACCGTATCCCGGACGGTCACCTGGAGCTGGTTTGACTCGCCGCTCACCACAGCCGGGGTGACGTCTTGCAAGAGGAGGGTGTCGTCATAACCGTTCTGCTTGGCGATGGCGCGAGCGGTGGTGATGGCGGTGCCAGATTGGCTGGGGAGCCAGACCACGCCACCCAGGGCGCCGGCGTCAGCCGCTCGCTGCACCCTGCTCGCATTGAGATAGAACCAGGCGAGGTCGGTGCCGAACGCTGCCATCCCGAGCAGCACGACCATCGACATGGCGACCAAGACCATGGCTGCCCCGGACTCTTTGCTCTTTGCTTTTGCTATGACTTTGGAAATCTTCATTGGGTGCCTCGCGTGTCCGGCTCGATCTGCATGACCGCCGTTTCAGTCCAGTTGATTGTCGGGAACGGGAAAAGGCCCGTGATGTCATCGTGGGAGAAGGTGACTTCGACTCCAAGGACGTCGAAGGTGGGTGGCACCCGGTCGCGGCTGGCCGGAGTCCAAGGGCAGCCGTTGTCACACCCGAGGTTGGTAACGGGCGAGTCACAGGCGGGCGCCGCGGTGGGCGAATAGACATTGATCGAACCAACGATCGGGTTGCCCGAGGCGTCGGCCTTGAAGATCCGTACTTGCTCGAGGTCGCCAAACGTCAGGTTGCAGGCCGATTCCTCGACTGCAGCGAGGATCAGGTCGTCGGCGTCGACTCCGCCCTGATCGAAGTTGGCCGCAGCGCTGCCGGTTCGAGCTCCCTCTCGTGCGGAGTTGGTCACAGTCAGATAGTCGACCACGAGAAACCCAACTTCCGTGAGACCGATGGCCAGCATGATCAGAAGAGGGAGCAGTATCCCCACCTCCACCAGGCTTGCGCCCCGCTCTGTTCGGGCTCTCATGGGGACCCGAACACCTGGGGCTCGACCTGGAAGTCGGTGTCGGTGGTGAAATCGCTCGAGGGGACGAAATAGCCGGTCAGCCAGTTGTGCGTGTAGCGGACCTCGACGCCAATGCGGTCGGTGGTCGGTGCTTCGATGTCGCGATCCGCGGGGTCCCAGACAGGGACGATGTAGGTAAGGCGGTAGGGCTCAGGGCATGGTGTCCAGTCACAGCAGCCCGGTAGTGCAGGGTCACCTGGGGGTGGGTTGCTGCCACAGCCGGTACCGGGCGCGTAGTTGTACAGAGTCGACTCGCCGTTCGGAGCCTCGAAAACGCGAACTCTCATTCCCGAGGCGATCCCGGCCGGAGAGAGCGTCCGCTCGACGTCGCGGAAGATCTGGATGTCGGCGCGGGGATCGTCACCATACGTGGCGCCGGCGCGTGCTCCTTCTCGGGCGGCGTGACTGACTGAGAGCCAGTCTTTGAAGGCGAGGCCGAACTCGACGATGGCGAACATCGAAATGAAGAGAAGCCCATAGACGATCGCCGCTTCGACGATCGTCGCTCCCCGTTCTTTGTCTCCTCGAATTTTCATGGCGTTTGGAATCCCTAGTTATCGGTCTTGGGCGGCGCGATCTGAAGCAAAAAAAAGCAATGGTGGCGGACTGAGTTCAGTGTGACCGTGAGCTACGGAGAGTGGCTACTGGACCGAATCGTACGGGAATCAGCGTCCTGTGCAACGGGCCTAGCGACCCATCTCAACGGACGGAGCGAAGTCAGCCCTTTTGTGAGGCGAGACGACGGTTCTTGAACTTCGCCTTCACGTAGTCGGCGTTCATCATCGCAATGAAGTCAATTGAGATCGATTTCGGGCACGCCTTCTCGCACTCACCATGGTTGGTGCACGAGCCGAAATACCCCTCCATGACCTCGACCATGCGCTCGACCCTCGTCCAGCGCTCGGCCTGGCCGTGAGGGAGAAGGCTGAGGTGGCTGATCTTGGCCGCGGTGAACAGGTTGGCCGCGCCGTTGGGGCAGGCGGCGACACAGGCTCCGCATCCGATGCAAGCGGCAGCGTCAAAGGCAATGTCGGCGACTGGCTTGGGGACCGGGGTGAGGTTGGCTTCTGGAGCCGAACCTGTGTCCACGGTGATGAAGCCGCCGGCCTCCACGATGTGGTCGAAGGGCGACCGGTCCACCACCAAGTCGCGGATCAAGGGGAAGGCCGCCGCCCTCCAGGGCTCGACTGTGATCGTGGCTCCGTCTCGGAACTTTCTCATGTGAAGCTGACAGGTGGCAGTTCCCAACTGCGGGCCGTGCGCCTGGCCATCGATCATCACCCCGCAACTGCCGCAGATTCCCTCTCGACAGTCGTGATCGAAGGCGACCGGCTCCTCACCCTGGACCAGCAGCCGCTCGTTGAGGACGTCGAGCATCTCCAGGAACGACATCTCTTCGGAGATCTCATCGACCTGATAGGTCTTGAACCCGCCGGGCACGGCTGGTCCGGATTGTCTCCAGATCTGGAGCGTGACGTTCACTTGTAGCTCCGGGCGCTCAGCTTGACGTCTTCGAAGGCGAGCTCCTCGATGTTGGGCTCGGGTCGGGCTGGATCCCCGGTCCATTCCCAGGCTGCGACGTGGGCGAAGTTCACGTCGTCGCGCAGGGCCTCGCCGTCCTCCGTTTGGTACTCCTCGCGGAAATGCCCCCCGCAGGACTCCTCGCGCCGGAGGGCGTCGAGACACATCACCTGGGCCAGCTCGAAGAAGTCATCGACCCGACCCGCACGTTCCAGGCTCTGGTTCAAGGACTCGGAAGAGCCGAGGACCCTGGCTTCGGTGCGGAACTCCTCGTGAAGAGCCGGGATGTCGGATAGGGCCTTCTGCAGACTGGCCTCGCTTCGGGACATCCCGCACTCGTCGAGCATGATCTTGCCCAGTTGGCGATGGAACCAGTCGACCGACCTGGACCCACTTCCCGACAAGAACCGCCCGACCCGGTCTTCGACCTGGGCCTCGATCTCCGAGAAAGCGGGGTCGTCGGTTGGGACCGGTGGCTTGTTGAGCGAGCCCGACAGGTAGTCACCGATCGTGGCGGGAAGGACGAAGTACCCATCGGCAAGGCCCTGCATCAACGCCGAGGCGCCGAGCCGGTTGGCGCCATGGTCGGAGAAGTTCGCCTCGCCAATGGCATAGAGCCCGGGGACGGTGGTCATCAGGTTGTAGTCCACCCAGAGCCCGCCCATCGTGTAGTGGGGCGCCGGGTAGATCCGCATCGGGACCCGGTAAGGGTCCTCGTCGGTGATGCGCTGATACATCTCAAACAAGTTGTCGTACCTCTCCTCGATCACCCCCTGACCGAGACGGGCCACGGCGTCCTTGAAGTCGAGGTAGACCCCGTTGCGCAGCGGGCCGATGCCCTTGCCGGAGTCGACCATCCGCTTCGCCACCCTTGACGCGAACGTCACGGGGGACCAGGTTGCCAAAGGCTGGGTACATCCGTTCCAGGTAGTAGTCGCGATCGGCCTCCGGGATCTCGTCCGGGGACCGGGTTTCGTTCAAGTCATTGGGCACCCAGATCCGGCCGTCGTTTCGCAACGACTCGGACATCAGCGTGAGTTTGGACTGAAAGTCGTCCGAGGCCGGGATGCAGGTCGGATGGATTTGGGTGAAACAGGGGTTGGCGAAGGCCGCGCCCCGTCGGTGTGCTCTCCAAATCGCGGTGACGTTGGATGCCTTGGCGTTGGTGGAGAGGAAGAAGACGTTGGAGTAGCCCCCGGTGGCCAGGACGATGGCGTGCCCGGAATGGCTGGACACTTCGCCACTGACCAGATCGCGCACCACGATCCCCGCCGCCTGCCCGTCCTTGACCACGACGTCGAGCATCTCAGAGCGGGTGTGGAGCTTCACGGTGCCGGCATCGACCTGCCGCATCAGCGCCTGATACGCCCCGAGGAGAAGCTGTTGACCGGTCTGTCCTCTGGCGTAGAAGGTCCGTGACACCTGGGTCCCTCCGAAGGACCGGGTGTCGAGCAAGCCCCCGTACTCGCGGGCGAAGGGGACGCCCTGCGCGGTGGCCTGGTCGATGATGTCGACCGAGAGCTCGGCGAGCCGGTAGACGTTGGCCTCTCGACTCCGGTAATCGCCGCCCTTCACCGTGTCGTAGAAGAGGCGCTGGACCGAGTCACCGTCGTTCTTGTAGTTCTTCGCCGCGTTGATCCCACCTTGAGCCGCGATCGAGTGGGCCCGCCGTGGAGAGTCATGGAAGGTGAACACCTCGACCTCGTAGCCGAGCTCGGCGAGCGTGGCGGCGGCCGATGCTCCGGCAAGTCCGGTCCCGACGATGAGGATCTTGAACTTCCGCTTGTTGGCCGGATTGACCAGCCGCACCGAGAACTTGTGGATCTCCCACTTGTCGGCGATCGGCCCGGCCGGGACTCTGGCATCGAGTTGAACAGTCATCGCCTCAACCCACCCAATCGAAGAGGACGGCCAGCGGCATGATCGTGTTGCCAACTGTCACCAGGATCGCCAACCCGATGGCGAAGATCCGCCGTGCCGTGTTGAACCGGGGGTGATTGATCCCGAGGCTTTGGAACATGGACCATGCTCCGTGATAGAGGTGAAGCCCGAGAAGGACCATGGCCAGCACGTAGAAGAAGGTGACCGGTGCCCGGCTGAAGGTGGCCACGAAATTGGCATAGACCTCACCGTGCTCCCAGGTCTCCGTGGCCATCGGCTGGATCCCCCAGGTCAGGTCGGCGAGATGGAACAGGAGGAAGGCCCCGAAGATGACGCCGCTCCAACGCATTGTCCGGCTGGCGTAACTCGCCGCCACGTATTGACGAGGTCCCAGGTAGTCGTCAGGTCGAGCACGGTGATTCATGAGCGTCAGGGAGTAAGCGGCGTGGATATGGAGAAGGAAAGCGACGATGAGGCCGGTGCGCAGGATCCACAGCACCACGTACTGAGGCGCGAAGGGAACCAGGAGCTGGCGGAGGGCATCGGCATAGATGTCGATGTCCGGGATGCCATCCACGTCGGGGAGGAAGATCTTCCAGTTGCCGACCATGTGGGCGAGGACGAAGAGGATGATGGCGAGACCGGTGATCGCCATTACCCATTTCTTGCCGATGGCTGAGCGGTAGAAACCCAAAGGCCAGGGGGGCGACTTCTTCTCGAGCGTGGTGGCCACGGCCGCTCATTATGACAACTCTGCATCTCAGTTCGATCACGGCCCGGTTGTGGTCGACGGCTTCTCTCAGCGCGCTCTTGACGGCGCGCGCGGCTAGTCGTAATCTCAAACGTGTAATTACACAGTTGTGAGGAGTCCCCAATGAAGAGCAAGCTCATCGAAGCGCTAGCGGTGGGTGAGCTGTCGTGGCAGGACTACGCCAATTGCCGGGGGGCCGATGCAGATCTCTTCTTCCCCGAACGGGGAGCCTCGACACGCAAGGCCAAAGCCATCTGCGCCTCCTGCGAGGTGCGGGTCGAGTGTCTCGACTATGCGGTGGAGATGGGTGAGAAGTTCGGCATTTGGGGTGGTCTCAGCGAGCGGGAGCGGCGGAGGGTCCGACGGGAGCGGGCAGTTCGCGAACGCAAGGTCGGATAAGTCGGCTACCTAGAGGTAGAGACCTGAAGAGTCGTCAGCCGGCCCTGCTTCCCCCGGGGGGAGCATCGATCGCTTTTGCATCTCGGCTAATTGGGTCTGCGCCGCCATCTGTTGTGACCATAGGGAAGCCTGGATCCCGTGGAACAGCCCTTCCAGCCAGCCGATGAGCTGGGCCTGGGCGATTCGGATCTCGGCCTCGGTGACCGCCTCGTCGAGCGGCACCATTACCTCGTTGAATTCCTCGAGCAGCTCCGGGGACAAGACCTCACGCAACTCGTCAAGGGAGCGTTCGTGGACCGCGGCCAGGCGCTTGCGGCCGCTCTCGTCCAGTGGAGCCTGACGCACCTCCTCCAACATCGCCCTGGTCATCGAGGCAATTCGGATCAACTTGGTGGGCTGGGATACGGCCGGCTCCTCGTCGACCGGAGCAGGCAGGGGTTGGACGGCGTCCGGTTTGATTGACTCTTCCATCGGACTCCAGCCTATTCGCCGCTTCCGATATCCAATATGGCTCTGCTCTCCCCCCGGCGACTGCTCGGTCACCTGGGCCAGCCGCCTCATCAAATCTCATGGATCGAGTGTATGAGAACGCGGGTAGGCGCCACAGCGCGCAACGAGCACTCGATTCGAGTGCTCGTTGCGCGCTTCGCCGAGATCAGGTCACTTCGACGGTGCTGACCATTCCGTTCTTGAAATGCGAGCCGTCTTCATCATTGACGATGTTGCAGAAGATCGTGTAGGTGCCTGGCGCCAGATCGAACACGGCACTATCGGTGGTGCCGGCATCGAACTCGGCGATCTCACCGATCACGGCTCCCTCCGGTATCTCCTCCTCAACCACATGCCCTTGGTCGTCGGTGGGCAGGTCTGCCGGGGCGACATCCTTCACGATCACCATCTCGTGGGTCTTGCCTCCGTCGTTGGTGGCGTTGAACATGACTTCACCCGAGCTCACTGAAGTCGGTGTCGGGGTCACGCTCCACTCAATGAGCGAAACGTCAACCGTGCTCCCCGAGCTCGAGCAAGCAGCAATCACGAGCCCGAAGACTCCGAGAAATGCAAGTCGTCGCGTCGTGCGCATAGTCAGCCTCCCTTCTGTCTTCCGGTCGGAATTACAAAGGTGGCTCTGGGTTGCCGCGGAGTCCGAAGGGCCCCAACGGGCCCGGTGCCATCAACAGCGAGTCTACGAGATCAGGCTCGGCCCATGCGGGCCATTTGACCTGAGGCCTGGATCAGGCCTGCCCGATTGGCTGGCCGCTTTCGGTCCTGACCCTGGTTCCGCAGTACTGGCAGATGTCGAGGCCAAAGGCCACTTTGGATTGGCACGATGGGCATTGCAGAAGGCGGGATCCGCCGTGGCCGTCGGCTCGATCGAATTCCTCCAGCCTGGCAATAAGCTGCTCCGAGTTGAGCCCCAAGCGTTCCAACAGGGACGACAATGCTGCAACGATCAGTGCCAGCTCATCGAGGTTCTTTTCGAGGTCCTCGATTCGCGTGGCAGGGCTCAAGCCCTCGGCCGACGGGCCCCGAGAGGCCGATGGCGGCGGCGGGGACGGCTGCTTACCCATGCTGTATCCGAGCACGAACTCGAGCATGGGTTAGATATCGGTCCGTCGGTGGGGCTACTCAAGTTGTGCCCGGCGTCGTCCTTGTGGTTCCCGGAAATGCCAGGAAGCTGAGCAGGAGCCCGACCGAACCCGCCAGGAAGGGTGCTCCGACTGCCATGTGCACCGACCAGCCAATGCCGTTGCCAAAAAACAGAAGGTAGAGCAGGTAAGTCGCGTACCAAACCGCAGGCACCAAGAACGCCACGATGCGAATAGCCAGCGTTCTCTCGGCGGAAGGCTTGGCCAAGGCCGCAATCAGGTCTCCGGCGGCTCCTGCGATGATTGCGACCGCGATGTACCAGAAGTTGTCGCTGATCAGGGTCATCAGCGCGCCGCTCAGGCCGATGAGGATGGTTAGCGCCCCAAGAGGCACACGCCCGTGACGGAGGATCAGCAGAACGAAGCCGCTGATCAAGGCGGCTTGGATCAACAGAGCAGAGGCTCCAAGTGCCTGCCGGACGAAGGGCTCAAGCCAAAAGGGGGTATGCCCCGAAGTGTTGGTGGCGATGGCTGAGCCGTCAGCCGACCAACTGGCCCCGGCCCAGGCGTCATGTGCGCCCGGGTTGCGTGTCAGGTTTTCGACTCCCGAGCCGTCTACCCCCATCACATAGAGGTCGGACTCCCCGGTCCGGTCACTGGCGAACGAGATTCGAGCCCCATCAGGTGACCATGCCGGGGCGAGATCTGAGGCCCCGTCAAAGGTGAGCCGTGTCCACCCGCTCCCGTCGGGGTGGATGAGAGCGATGTCTTGGCTGCCGGCTTCGTCGGTGTCAAAGGCGATCCACTCGCCGTCCGGTGACCAGGAGGCTCCCGCCTCCGAGCCGTCGGCATCGGTCAGCTGACTTGGGTCGCCGCCGGATGAAGGCATCAGATAGAGGTCGAGATCGCCATCTCGGTCCGAGGTGAAGATGATCTGTGTCCCATCCGGCGACCATGCGGGGCCCCAATCGACGGCCTCGTCGTTGGTCAGCTGAATCGCGGCGCCTCCCTCGGCTGGGACCACGAGGATCTCGGTGTTGCCCTCCACCTCGGCAGTGAAGGCGATCAGGGACCCATCGGGGGACCAGTCGGCATGGTGAAAGATCGCTTCTCCTTCATACACCGTGCCCTGTTCCGTTCCGTCGGCATTCATGACAACGAGTCGACCCACGTCGTCCGTGACCATGCTGACGACGAGCCGGCCGTCCGGGGCGAAATCGGGCATCCACACCTGATCGGTGCCGTCGATCGGTATCCGGACCTGGCTGCCGCTTTCCGCCGAGACGATCATCAGATCCGAGCGGCTTGCATCGAAGCCCGACACGTCTTCTGGCCAGGTGTCGATTGCGGTGTGGGCGTACTCGGTGAAGGCTCCGAGAATGGCCAGCCCCATCGTCAGCGACGCCACCCACGGCAGCCACCGAGGAAGGGAGGTCGGCGGGCCTTTGTGCCACGCTGATCGAACGGGCCCGAAGACCATCATCAGCCCGCTGGTAGCCAGGGCCAAGTGGGTCGGGCTGAGCAAGGCGTCGACATCGGCTTCGATTCCGAACAATTGGTGCCAGACGAGGTCGGTCAGCCCTGAGGCGAGGAAGAGTGCGGCGCCGATCAGGGAGAGGCCGTAGCCGGCAGGCAGGGATTCCGACCATCGTGCCCCGCCGCGTCTCCCACGCAAGGCGAGGCCGAGCAACACGCCGCCGAATAGCCCGGCAGCTGCATACAACAGTCCGTGCCATGGAGTGAAGAACGTGTCGTCGACCTTCCCGTGTGAATGAGCCCAGAGGTCGACGAAGAACCCTCCGACGAGGAGCACCGAGAGGATCCCCATCCCAACGTCGAGGCGGCTCGGATTCGGCTCGGTTCCGACGTTGGGCGTCGCTTCTGTCAGATCGGACGGCATGCTCGGAGTGTATGAAATGAGACCGCCTGGAACCGGCAGGAGCGTCGGCCCTCACGGACCCGTTCCAACCCAATCCGACATGCCGTACGCTTTGAACGAGTGATGACGAGGACGCCATGGTGAATGAGGATCTACCCCCGATCCTCGATGCGGCCCAGGTGGCGGAGTTGCTGGGGATGAACGTCCAGATGGTGAGGCGCTATGCCCGCGAAGGTCGCCTTCCCGCGTACAAGCTTCCCGGTGGCCGAACCTTCAAGTTCTTCAGGGACGAGATCTTCGAATGGGTTCGCTCCCATCCGGTCATCGCCGACCCGGCATCCGGGGAGGGCTCCCAACCCGTGGCGAGGGGTGGCGGGCAGCACTAGACGGCCAATGGCTTCGGTTTCGTAACGCCTGCGATCCCCGGCTCCGCTTGGGCGCCGAGCTCAGGAATCGAGTTTCACGGCCTGGTCGATGTAGTACACGAGGGCTTCCTCGGAGATGTCGTCGATCGCTCGGAGTTTGAGGTTCTTGGAGACATGGCCCACGCCCTGGAGGAGGTTGTACCTGTCTTCGAAGGAGGCCCCGCGGGAGAAGGCGAAGGTGATGTCCTTCTTGGTGGGGCTGATCACCGCCAGACCCTTGTTCCGGGTGTAGTTGGGAATTCCATAACTGATGTGCTCGCGGGCATCGGGGACATGTTTCTTCATCAGCTCGCGCAGCATCTCGACGACCGGCCGAAACTCGGGCAATACCTTGGTGTCGACGAACTCGTCGACTGTTATCTCATTGTCTGCCATGAGGGTCCCGCTGGATCGTGCGCTTGAACCGACCTTCCGGAATCGACGATCCGGTCCGGAGCAGCGCCAACTCCCACGAAGGCGAGTAGCCCAAGGCCCAACGCAGGCCGGCAATGGCGGTGCGACCGGCGGTCACGGCACCGGGGGTCTTGGTGAGCCCGAGGATGGACCGCACCCGGATGGGGAGGGTGGCGACAGCTGCTTCCAGGAGGATCTTGTAGCCGATTTTGATCCCGGGCTCCAAAGGCGGGTCGACGAGAAAGTCGACCGCCTCCCGCATCTCCGGGGATGGGGCCAGATCGGGATGAAGACCGATCCATCTCGATAACTCCGGCGCGGTGGTCGGCATTGGGTCGGAGCCGAGCAGCGCGCCCACCCGGGTTTGCTCGAGGACGAAGGAATCCTGGTCGGACGGGGAAAGGGTGAGCCGCCCATATGTCTGGTGGGCGACCAGAAAGGAGTCGGTCAGGGCGTTGTGCACCCATGCCGCGTAGCCGGGATCCCCGGCGTCGTATGGAATACCGCGGCTGGAGACTCCCGAGACCACACGGTGGATCCGCCGCACCTGGGCGACGGCGGCGTCGATCTCGGGTGCGGCCCCGTAGGTGGTGGCTGTGACGTAGGCCGAGGTCCTCGACAAGCGGCCCAGGGGATCTTCCCGGTATCTCGAATGGTCGCCGACGCCGGCAACCACTTCGGGATGCGCAGCTTGGAGGATGAGGGCGCGTATCCCGCCGACAAAAGTCGCCACATCGGCGAACACCAACCATGACACCGATCCCGGTCCCAACAGGCCGGGATCGTCCGGGTAGTCGAGGGTGTGCTCGAGTGGATAGGCGGCGTGGGTGAAAGGAGAGGTCGCCGAGGACACGATCCGCTCCCTCAAGCCCTCCACACGGCCACTAAGCGCTGTCGGAATCTGCAAGACGGGCCCATTATCAACCCCCTTAACTCCAAGCTGACCGGGCCGTACTGTCGGTGGCGTGATCGCGAGCAGCGAGATGTCAACGTCGGTGCGTTGTGACGACAGCGACGATGAGGTCGTTGGGCACCAGGACCGTGAGATGGTCCTGTCGGATCTCGACCTGATCGGCGGCAACCACCGCGATCGAACCGACCAGGGCCCTCCCTTCGGCCACCACCAGGCGCACCATCTCGCCGCTGGCCGCCAGTTCTGCCAGGCGGGCTTTGAGACTGGTGGCGTCTCCAGATTGATCGCGACCGGCGCCGGGCTCGGATTCGAGAGTCCAGATGGCCCGGTCGAGGCGGACCGCGACCTGGTCCTCCACTCTCTCGATGGTCACGTAGTCGGTGCCCGCGAACACGACCTGGCCGGAGAAGGTCTGGGTCCCCGATTCGGCTCGCACCCGCTGTCCGCGGTGAACCCACTCGAGTGCGAGGTCGGCCATCCCCAGGCGACCCGCCTCGCGGGGCACCGACACCCACTCCGGACCATCGTTCTCATGCTCGTTCATGTCTTTTCGCGCTCTCGACACTCGACAACTCTCACGGTCTACCTTTCTCGTCCGGACCACTCAAGGACCGATGGTCGCAAATCCAGACTTCGACAATGTGTTGCGGGAGGCCTTGGCGCGTCGCATCGGTGAAGACCTTTATCACGAGGCGACCCGGATCTCCTCGCGAACTGTCGAGGCTCTTTCCGCCGTTATCGGCAGATTGTCGTACCAGTCTGACTACGGATCGCATGTGGCGGTTGGATTCGCTGAGGCAATGGTTGCTGAGCGCGCTATTGAACATCTAGAGGCCTCGGCAGGACCGGAGTCTGTATGAAGCTTCTCCTGCGCATCCCACGAGACGACGATCGAGGACTCAACACCGCCGAGTTGATGAGTAATACAGCACTCGCGATCGCGGCCCTGGTGGTGATCTGGGGGACGCTATCGGCGCTGGGAATTGACGTTCTGGGTTGGATCCGGTCAACACTTGCTGACTAGGAGCCAACCATCCTCGAGGACTTGACGACTCGTGACCTCACTT
Organism: uncultured Acidobacteriota bacterium; assembly: GCA_963724825.1. Taxonomy (GTDB): domain Bacteria; phylum Actinomycetota; class Acidimicrobiia; order Spongiisociales; family ZC4RG35; genus JALYNX01. The sequence continues at coordinate 49,403 of CAVRWT010000017.1, read as the reverse complement.
CGCACTGACCCGGTGATCGGGTAACCTTGCGTTCCCCGCACTGCCTTCGGGTGTGTGCGCGTTCGGGGGTGGTGTAATAGGTAACACGACAGGTTCTGGCCCTGTTATTGAGGGTTCGAGTCCTTCCCCCCGAGCCACGGCCGGCTAGTCGGTCAGACTCTGGTCCCGTCGTCCAGTGGCCTAGGACGCCGGCCTCTCAAGCCGGAAACGCCAGTTCAAATCTGGTCGGGACTGCCCAGCCTCTAGCGAGACTTTCACAAGCGTTGAAGCCAAATCCGGTGCGTAGTGGTGGAGCATCTCCACGCAAAACGCAATGAGATCCGCAACGCGTTCCCCAACGGGTGGGCCGTTGACCACAACTCGAGGTTGTCGATCCGGTTATCGAGGCGATTTCCATTGCGGTGGTGAACCACTTCGTCTTCCGAGAGTGGTCGGCCGAGGTGGAGGGCCATCACCAGCCGATGTTCACCCACCTTGGTGGCGCCCCCTACGAACCTCGCAGTGCGAGGGCACTGAGACATTTCGATAGCCATGACTGATATGGCCGTTTCCACTACTTTTCCTAACCGGAAGATCGGGCTGCGGATCCCCATGTTTGAGGAAGCGTTTGTAGTGGGCCGCACAGAAACTCTTTGCTTTGTGGGGCTCGAAACAGGTCTCGACCGAGCACAGCCTCCCACTCACCCTCAATGGCTCATCACGTTCAGTTCGCCCGTTCGCAAGAGCCGCTGGTAGTGACCGTGGCATAGGCCCCTGGCGTCCACTTCCTCATCGCAGTCTCCCGCGATGCAGATGGACTTCGATCGAGCTATTGGCTCCGGAGGTCCCGGGTCTCCGGTTCTCAAGACTCGTCGATAATGCATCTCGCAGAGACCCAATGAGTAACCATCTCGGTCGCATCCATCCAAGGTGCAGAACCGCCCCATGTCGCAGAAGGTATCTGGCGGGTGTGACAGAAAATGTGGTGTGACACGATGAGCGGGGCCGGACTATGTCCGGCCCCGCTCTCTCCTCCGAATCACCAGAAACCGATCTTCGGTTTCATTCCTCTTCTGTCCGGACGACACGACAGTTGACCGATTTCAGGACGACAATCCATGTCATTTCTCCGCCGAGGTGGACATTAAGGACTGATGGCAAGGACCCCTTCAGATGAGGCGAGGAAGTACTTCGAGTCCCTGTACAAGGAGTACTGCCAGAGGGTGCTGGCGTATTGCACCCGGCGGACAGACTCTGTCGACGCCGCTGATGTTTGCTCGGAGACCTTCCTGGTGGTCTGGCGGCGCCTGGACGAGGTTCCGCGGCCACCAGAAACCCTCCCCTACATCTACGGCATAGCTCGCAAGCAGCTCACGAATCAGTTGAGGACCGCGCATCGTCGGTCCCGCTTGGAGGCCAAGCTTCACAGCCTGGGTGTGGCCAACGCTCCCGACCCGGCCACTTTCGTCGTACAGACCGCCCGCAATCGTGAAGTGGTCACCGCCCTCCGCAAGCTCAAGCCGAAGGACCGCGAGATCGTGATGCTCTACCTGTGGGAGGAGCTGCCCCATGCTGTTATCGCCCAGATGATGGGTATGACCAAGACCGCCGTCGACCAGCGGATCCACCGTTCCTATCAACGTCTGGAGCGGATCCTCCTCGAACCCGTCCCGGACACACCAAGGCCGAATTCTCCTCCAGTTGCCGAGAAGGGAGGGACATGAAGCACGAACAGATCGAGCGGCTGATCCGCGAGGCCAATCCGGTCCCGGACATGACTGCCGTCGAACCCGTGGACGTGTCTCTCCTTTTGCTCGAACCGCAAAGGAGGACGGAAATGTCGAGCGACGAAAAGGGGCCCGAGCCCGAGAGGAGAAACAGCACCCTTATCGGTGTGGCCGCTGCCGCCTTTTTGGTGATTGCCGGAATCGTCGCGATCGGGCTATTGAATGAGGGCCCGATCGCCTCTCCTGGTACCACCACTGTGACCACCATGGTCACGACGACGGATGCGCCTGCGACCACGACAACAGAGGTAACGACCACCGCTGCCGTGGCGGGCCCAGCGGAGATGGATCTGTTTCCAGCGGGGCAGGGGCCGGCCGCGACCCTGACCTTCAGCATGCCCGACGGCTGGTCGGATATTGGATGGGCCGTGGGAAGTGGTGCGGGCTTCCCGCAGTTCGTCAGTTACTGGTATGTGGACAATGTCTACGGGGATCGATGCAATTCGGCCGGTGCGCTCCTGGACCCGGCTGCGGGCCCGAGCGTGGATGACCTCGCAGCGGCTTTTGTCGAGGCATGGGGGCCATATGCCACGGCGCCGGAGGACGCGACTCTCGGTGGTTACACCGGCAAACACATGGTGCTGACGGTTCCGCCTATGTCCGCTGACTGTCCAACGGTGAACTTGAATGGTTGGTCGGAATCAGGTGCGCCCGGAGTGGCATCGAGGACCTACCCGGCTCCCGGTCTGATCGAAGAGATCTGGATCCTTGATGTCGATGGGGTCAGACAGGTGGTCGCTTCTGCCTACCTCGAGACCACCAGCACTGCGGATCTAGCAGAGCAGCAGGGGATCCTCGACTCGATGCACATCGAGCTGGACGCCGCTCCCTAGATCTCATACGGACAAACACGAAAGCAGACGCCGTCCGACCGGACGGCGTCTGCTTTGGGCCCGCGCTCAGCCGCCGTGCACTAGGCGGTCATACAGGCTCCGGAACATTGCTGCTGACCTGCCCAAAAGGTCTCGAATGACGTCGGTCGAATGCTCCAGGAGCCATTGCCAGCCGAGGATTAGTTCATTCATGAGCGATCAGAAGATGTAGATCAGAAGGGCGACGATGAGCAAAACGCCCACGATCGTCCAGATCAGATTGCTGCCTCTCATGGCGGTCCTTTCTCAGGAGACCGCTTTCATACCCCCAATCCGGGTTGCCAAAACAGGGGCCGCCTAGATCAGGCCCGGACGACCTTCGGGTTGGAACCCGCTGGGACCTCGACAAAGTCGGGGATCGTCTTGAGGACCTCCTCGGCTCCGGCCGGGGCGTAGACGGCGAGGATCACCATCGTCTCGTAGCTCGTGTTCAGAGTCGAGTGGAAGACACCTTTCGGTATCCACACCGCATCCCCGGGCACGACCGGGAACGGCTCTCCATCGTCGACCATCTGGTTTCCCCTGCCGGCGAGGATGTAGAGGATCTCATCCGACTCGGGGTGGTTGTGACGATCGTGGCCCTTGCCCGGGAACAGGATGACGTGCATGAGGCTGCAATCGCCGTCATCGGTGTTGTCGGTGGCGATGAGGGGCTTGATGATCCCCCAGTCGAATGTCCAGGTCGGGATCGAGTTGCGGTCTACGAGCTTGGCGGGCATTTTCTTCCTTGCTGTCTAGATGGTCATGGACTTGAAGCGGCGCATGTTCTCCGTCATCGCCACCTCGGTGGGCAGGCGCTCCATTGATGAGGCCCCGAAGAAGCCGACGATGCCTTCGGTGCGGTCGAGTACGTATTGGGCATCTTCGGGCTCGGCCAACGGGCCACCATGGCAGAGGACCGTGATGTCGGGGTTGACTTTCACCGCTGCATCGCGCATCGCCTGAATCTCGACGACGCAGTCGTCCAGGGTCTTCGCGGTGTGAGCCCCGATGGTGCCTTTTGTGGTCAGGCCCATATGCGGCACGAGCACGTCGGCACCCGCCTGGGCCATGGCCACAGCGTCGTCAGCGTCGAACACATAGGGCGCCGTGACCAGGCCAAGGTCGGCGGCCTCCCTGATCATGTCGACCTCGAGCCCGTAGCTCATCCCGGTCTCTTCGAGATTGGCTCGAAACGTCCCATCGATCAGACCGACGGTCGGGAAGTTCTGCACTCCGGCAAACCCAGCGTCGATGACCTGACGGAGGAATCGGGCCATGATTCGGAATGGGTCGGTCCCACACACGCCGGCCAGGACCGGGGTGTCTTTGACAATGGGCAGCACCTCCTGGCCCATCTCCATCACGATGGCGTTGGCGTCCCCGTAGGGGAGCAAGCCGGCGAGCGATCCCCGGCCCGCCATGCGATAACGGCCGGAGTTGTAGATGATGATGAGGTCGGCTCCACCCGCTTCGGCACACTTCGCCGACAGGCCGGTGCCGGCTCCGGCGCCGATGATCAGGTCACCGGCGTCAATGGTCGCCTTCAACTTTGCGCGAGCTTCGTCACCGGTCATCGCGAGGCCTTCATGTAGCCGTCCAAAGTGTCAGCCATCGCCTTGGCGAACGACGGGTCGTTGATGTCGCAGTCCATCTCGATCAGGTCCACCGAATCCGAGAAGGTTGTCCCGGATAGCTCCGAACAGGGCGGCGTCGGCGTCGGGATCGTAGAACGGTTGGCCTTCGACTGCGATCATCGAGACCCCCTTCAGCGGGATGAAGAGGGTGGTCGGACCGGTCGCTGCCGAGAGCTTCTCGGCGATCTGACGGCCCAATTCGGCAGATTCCTCTGGTGTCGTCCGCATCAGCGTCACCGACAGGGTTGTGCTCGTACATGGCGCGACCCTCGAACTTGGCCGGCACGGTGTCGGGCGCTCCGAAATTCACCATGTCGAGCGCGCCCAGGGACACCACCTGAGGGACACCGGTCCGAGCCGCTGCCCCCATCCGGTCGGGCCCGGCCGAGAGGACACCGCCCACCAACTCGTCACACAACTCGGTTGTGGTCAGGTCGAGCACGCCGTCGAAGAAGCCGGCTTCGATCAGGTTCTCCATCGCCCTACCCCCGGTGCCGGTGCAGTGGAATACCAACACTTCGTAGCCGCGTTCCTCGAGATCGGTCCGGGCCGCGGTTACCGCCGGTGTGGTGACACCGAACATGGTGGCTGCGACCAAGGGCCGTGCCCCTTCGAGCTCGATGGGCGCCGCCTTGACCATCCCGACCATTGCTGCCGCGGCATTGGCGAGGATCTGCGCGGAAATCGAGTTGACCCCGGCGATGTCCGTGATCGAAGCCATCATCGTGATGTCGGTGCTCCCCACGTAACTCGAGGTGTCCCCCGAAGCCATCGTCGAAAGCATCAGTTTGGGCACACCCACCGGGAGCGCCTGCATGGCACGGGTGGCTATGGCCGTTCCTCCCGAGCCCCCTGCAGCCAGGATGCCGTCGAATCGCCCTTCGCGGTACAGCTTGGAGACGAATTCTCCAGCGGCCTCGGTCATGGTGGCCACAGCCCGTCCCCGATCCGAAGCGGCGGCCAGCGAGTTGGCGTCGGCCCCGATGGAAGCCGCCACCTCGTGACGTGTCACGTCGGGTGAGATCCCGTTGGGATCGTTGATCCCGACATCGACGACCAGCACGTTGACTCCATCCGCCTGGAGGCGGTCGCGCAGGTAGGCATACTCGAATCCTTTGGTATCAAGCGTGCCTATCAGCAGGACGGTGGGCGTGTCGGGCACAGGTGCTCCTCTCGTGGTCGGGCCCGGCGCAACGGGCTAAAACGGCTCGGGTTATGGTGACTGAGTGTCGGCTGTCACCACCAACGATCGATGAACGACATCTTCAATCTCGATGGCCGGACCGCCATCGTGACCGGCGCCAGTAGGGGCCTGGGCAAGGCCATGGCAAGCGCGCTTGGTCAGGCCGGGGCGAAGGTAGTGCTGGTCAGTCGCAGTGCCGACGACCTGGCGGAAGCGGTCGAGGAGCTGACCGCCGCGGGATGCGAGGTGGTGGCGACACCGTTCGACCTCTCCAACATCGATGCCGTCGCGCAGTGGGTCTCCGACACCTGGTCCGACGTCGGACCTGTCGACATCCTGCTCCATGCCGCGGGCCATCAGCGTCGAGGGGCCGCTGTGGACCTCGAACTCGCCGACTGGGAACAGATCCTGGCTGTGAATCTGACAGGGCCCTTCTTCCTCTCCCGGGAGGTCGGAAAGCGTCAGATCGAGGCCGGATTCGGGTGGATCCCACATCTTCGTGGGCTCGTTGACGACGAGCATCGGGATCGCCAACACTGCGGCCTACTCCGCCTCCAAGAGCGGAGTCGCCGGAGTGGTGCGGACCTTGGCGGTCGAGTGGGCACAGTCGGGTGTTCGCGTCAACGCCATCGCTCCTGGCTATTTCCGGACCCAGCTCACCGAGGGCCTTTTCCAGGATCCAGAGCGAAGTGCATGGATCCAATCGCGGATCCCGATGGGTCGGATCGGGGCGCCAGACGACCTGGGCGGTGCCGCGGTGTTTCTCGCGTCCGATGCGTCCTCGTACGTCACGGGCACCATCCTCAACGTCGACGGTGGTTGGCTCGCCGGTTGACGTGAGGCTTGCCGTCATCGGGGTGGTCCGAAGCCGAGCTTGCCGGGATTGAGGATGCCGTCGGGGTCGATGGCATCTTTGATGCCTTGCAGATAAGGCCACATGGGCCCGTGTTGCTCACGCATGAAGCGGCCGAGCTTGACCCCGACGCCGTGATGCTCATTGATCACACCGCCATGCGCGAGCGACGTGCGAACCGCCGAGTCCCACAAGTCGGTCGTGGAGATCGAGAGCCTCCATGGGGTCTTTGGGGGAGTCATGGATGTAGAACCGGTCATAGACCATCACGCCCCACGGGAACCAATGGGAGAAGTGGGCGGTGTACTGGGCTCCATACTCGGCGAAGCCCTCCTCCACGTTCTTGCGCTTGGCCCGATAGAGGTCGGGCATGTCGTCGAAGGTGCAAACCGTGTCGGTGGTGCCGAAGATCGTCGGGGGAGCTGGCGCCTTGCCTTCGGCGTAGGGCTCGTACTTGCCATCCCACCAGGTCTTCGCGCCCCCAGGACCAAGATAGGTTCCGCCGACCTCGCCGCAGATCGCGGTGATCGCCTCTGATTCGAGGTCAACGAGCCTCTGATCCCCGTCGCAGATGACGACCAGCAGGGCTCCGGTCAGTTCCAGGCCCAGAATGTGGTTCAGCTTGTCCCGGTCGGCTTCGTCATAGAGGCGCATCACGGAGGGGCGCCAGCGTTGAGTCATGATTCGCCGTCCCGCCTCGAGACCATCGAACACCGTCGCAAACTCGTAGGTGAGGAATGCCTGGGTCTCGGGCAACGGGTCCATGCGGAGGGTGGCCGAGGTGATGACTCCCATGGTGCCCTCGGAGCCGACCAGGAGCTGAAGCAGTCCGGGGCCGGCCGCATGATTGGGAACCGAGGGAGTCGAAGCCAGCTGGCCGGGGGGTAGGGCTGCCTCGACCTGAAGCACCATGTCTTCGGGCTTGCCGTACTTGGTCGATCGGACGCCGGACCCTCGAGCTGCCAACCAGCCGCCGACGGTGGCGCCAAAGTGGAATGAGCCAGGCTCGTGCGCCACGACGAGGCCAAGAGGGCTGAGTGCATCCTCGAGTTGGGGGCCGGTCACGCCGGCCTCGACGTTGACGACCAAGCTGGTCTCGTCCACTTCGAGGATGCGGTCCATACGGGTCAGGTCGAGGGCGATTCCTCCGTACAGGGCAAATGTCCCACCCTGAGTGCCGGACCCACCGCCACGCGGCACCACCGGGACACGATGATCACTGGCTATCCGGATCACATCGGCCACCTCTTGGGCCCCTCCGGGTCGAACCATCACATCGGCCGTCGGCAACTCGATGCCGTGGAGTCTGTAGAGCTGTGACATCCACGACCAATCTGCTGCCTGGGCAGCAAGTTCCCCGGAGTCGACCGAGATGTTCTTGGCGCCCACCACATCCGCGAGCTCATGGCGGAGCATCCGGGTCCGGTAGTCGGCGCGGGGATCAGACATGATCGAGGGCTGATCCATTCGTCGATATGAAGGGACGCGCCATTTCGAGATGGCGGATCATGCTCTCCTCCATGTGGTCGATGTGCTCGTTGACGAGTCTTCGAATGCCGTCATGATCCGAAGCCGCGATCGATTTGGCGATCGAGGAATGCTCGTCGGCGCATTTGGCCAGACGCTCCAACCGGCCGGCGCCCGACATCCAGAACCGGTGAAGTCGTCGCCGCTGCTTCTCGGCAATGTCGGAGAAAAGAGTGTGGTCCGATGCCATCTGGAGAAGCTCATGAAATCGAGCATCGGCGGTGGACCACATCTCCAGGTCTCGTTGGGACGCGGCCATCGCCATTCTCTCGACGCACTCCTGGAGGTGGTCGCTCTGCTCGTCGGTGAGGCTTTCCGCCGCTCGGATGAAGAGGGCGGTATCGAGGAGACGGAGGACGTCACAGATCTCGTGGACGTCCCCGATGTCAGCCCTGCCACCGAGTAGCCACTGTTGTGGTTGCGGCGCACGAGTTGATCCAGTTCGAGCCGCTGTAGCGCGGCCCGGACGGGTGTGCGGCTGATGCCGAGCCACTTGGCGACGGCGACCTCCCCCAGATGGTCGCCGGGGCGGACGTTCTCGCTCGTCAACAGCTCGCGCAGTTGGACGTACGCCCTGTCGGTGACGGTTGTGGGATCCGGCTCTGGCATCACAAGACTCGGTCGATGAACTCTCGGTTCTCGACCTTGACCGGCACTTTCATCAGCTCCAGGACGCCCCGTGCCACGTGCTCCGAATACCTCCGGAACGATTCCTCGCCCTTTTCCTTGGTCGCGCGCATCGGGTTGCCGATCACGCCCGTTTCGGTGAACTCGTGATGGTCCATCGGGAAGTTGAAGTAGGTGTAGCCCTCGAACTCGACATCTGGGGCGCCGTCGTACTTCCTGAATGACTCGGGGAGGAAGTCGGGGATCGACGTAGGTGTGTGCTTCGCCCTGTCCATGCGGACCAGCTTCTCGTTCCAAGCGAGACATTGCGATGTCTCCCACTCACTGGAGTGCCAGCCGGGGGTCTCCTCCGGAGGATTCTCGAACACGCCCTCCACGACCCCTACATAACGCTCCATGTAGGGCTTGACCAAGCCGATCAGCGCTCCCGTCTCGTAGCGAAGCTTGCGCAACACAGGGTCGACGACCTTGATATTCGAACCGTGCCCGTTGACGAAAATGATCCGGTTGAAGCCGTGGTGGATGAGGCTTCGGGCGACGTCCTCCATCAAGGCCAGAAGGGTCGATGAGCGAACCGTGATCGTGCCTCGTCCTTCTCCGGGGCGATGCATGTGTTGCGGCGAGTAGCCGGTCCAGATGGGCGGGGTATGGAGGACCCCGATCGAGCGTGAGACCCGAGCCGAAATCTCGATTGCGGTGATGGTGTCGCAATAGAGGGGCAGATGAGGCCCGTGCTGCTCTGTGCTCGCCATCGGCACCAGGACCACGTCCTTCTCCTCGAGGTAGGCCTGGATGTCCACGTATGAGAGCTCGGCCAGGTTCCAGGAAACGAACTGCTCGCGAAACGCCCGCTCCGCTTCGGTGACGTCGGTCAATATGTTGGTGGTCATGTTGCTTTCTCCAGTTGGGTCGTTGCGCCGGCCTCGTTTAGGAGGTCGGCGAACAGGTCGGCGATGACCTCTCCAAATCGAGGATCGTTGACGTGGTAGTCGAACTCACGAACCGTGATGTCGGGTCGCAGATCGGATCTCAAGCTCGTGGCAAACGCGGCGTCGGCGTCGGGATCCCAGAAGACGCCGTCGGGCACGTTGGGTATCGACAGCCCATTGGTGGGGATGGCGATGAGGAGCGGGCCGGTGGCACGGTTCAGCCGCTCGGCGAAGAGCTCCCCGATTTGGGCCATCTGGCTCGCTGGTGTGCGGACCAGGGTGTACTCCGGGTTGTGGTCGTAGACAGGGCGGTCGGCGAGCTCCAACGGGACCTGGCCACTGGCAAAGACACTGAAGTCGATGCACCCGGGGACCACGATTTGCGGAATCCCGAGCTCTGCGACCGTCGACAAGCGGCGAGGGCCGCCGTCGTGGATTCCGCCGACCATGGGGTCGGTCACCTCGTTGGTAGTGAAATCGATCACCCCCACGAACAGTCCAGCCTCGGCCAACTCCTCCATGGCCGGTCCACCCACGCCGTTGGAGTGAAAGACCACTGCCTCATACCCATGTTCGGCCAATCGGTCGCGGAGGGCCATGACTGCCTTGGTGGTATTGCCCAGCATCGTGACCCCGACGAGGCGGCTTGCGGAGCCGTGAGGCTCGAGCCGGCTGTTGTCGAAGGCCATCGCCGCCACCGCGGTGGCCACATTGTCGAACACCGTCGTGGCCACCGGGTTCAGCCCCATGATGTCGACCACCGTGTGCACCACCATCATGTCCGAGGTCCCCACCAGAGGACCGAACTCGTGGCGCCCGGAGGCGATTGGGCTGAGGACCACCTTGGGGACGCCGATCGGCAACATCATCAGCGCCGCCGCTCCCATGACCGCCCCTTCGGCCCCACCAAGACCTATCGCCGCGTCGACCTTGCCTTGTAGATAGAGGTCGGTCATCAGCGACCGCACAGCCTGGCGCATCAGCGCAACGGCACGTCCCCGGGTTCCGGCTTGTCGGACCTCATCGATGTTCGCATCCTGCATAGGCAGCGACCGCGTCGTGATCGACATCGGGGACGATGCCGAGGGGCTCTCCGAGAATCCCGACGTCGACCACCGTCGTGGTACATCCGCGATCGATCAAGCGATCGCGGATGTACGCAACTTCCGGCCCCTTGGTGTCGAGGGTGCCGACGATGACGACGTTGGGGACCATCCTCAGTCTTGGATCAATGGCAGCACGTGCTCGCTGGCCTTCATGACCATCCAGTCGTAGAACTCCTCACTCAACGTCGAGCTCCCATGATCCTGGATGAACTTGAGTTGCTCTGGGGAGATGCCCTGGGGGTTGTGCTCGATGGCATTCGGATAGTGATTGGCCGGGGTGCGGTCGATCGGAGCCACGAACTCCATCGTCATCGCGCCGTCGTATCCGACCTCCCTCAAGATCGACACGACCTCTTTCCAGTCGTAGTCGCCCATGCCCGGGGGCATCCGGTTGTTCTCAGCGACATGGAAGTCGGTGAGCCTGGGCCCAACGTCCCGGATTGCCTGGCGCCAGTCGGCTTCCTCGATGTTGATGTGAAATGCATCCATACACACCCCACAGTCGGGGCCGGTTGCCTCGGCGAGCGCCAGGGCTTGTTCGCCGCGGTTGATGAAGTAGGTCTCGAAACGATTGAGCGGCTCGATGCATGGGCGGACCCCCTCGATGAGAGCGTGAGCCATGATCTCGGTCATCCCGTCGACCGCCCACTTCCACTCTTCCTCGGGGGAGGCGTCGGGGATGATCTTGCCGACGGTGGCCGGAACGATGGTGATCTCGTAGCCCTCGAGCTCCTTCACCATCGTGATGCAGTCCTTCACGTACTTGACAGAGGCCGCCCGCTGGGCTTCGTCTTTGGCGACCAGGTTCCGCTCCCCGAGCATCAGGGTCACCGCTCCCCAGCATTTCAGACCGGCGTCTTTGAGGAGCCCCCCGACGTGCTTTGTGTCGTAGATGTCGGGCTCTCCGCTGATCTCGATACTGGAGTATCCGAACTTCGCCAGCCGGGCGATGGTCACCTCGATGGGCTCCGCTCGCATCCAGTTGTGCATCGACAAGTGCATCGGTGGTCCTCCTCGGAGTAGGGAGCAGACTGGGTTCCGCTCGCCGAAAATTGTATACAGGTTTGTACACACACGCCCCGGTGGGGCGTGGTACTTTCCTCGCCGGTGACTAGATGAATCTGGCGAGCGCTGCCGGATCCGACACGTTGACCCCCGCCCGTAGCCGGCCAGAGCTGAGGCGTCGCCTGGTGCTGGGCTTGATGGTCGTGCCGCTGCTGCTCGTGCTTGCCTGGGTGCTCTTCCTGGCCAACGGAACCTCCGCCGGCCCCGCCATCAAGGAGCCAGGCGAATTCCTGGTCACTCTTCTCGACGGGATCACTGTCGCCGGGCTCTTCTTCGTGGTCGCCTCAGGCTTCACCCTGATCTTTGGGCTGATGCGCACCGTGAACATGGCGCACGGTTCGCTGTTCGCGATGGCCGCCTACATCGGAATCACGATCCAGCAGACCATGGTTGGCAAGACCCGCAATATCGAAGCGGCCGATGTGAGCCTGGCCGCCTGGTTCGTGCCTCTCCTGGTTGGCGCCATGGTGGCGGCCGTGATCGGCATCGTGATCCAACAGGTCTTGCTGCGATGGAACGAAGGCCAGGAGCTCCGCCAGGCCTTGATCACATTGGCGGTGGCTGTGATTCTCAGCGATCAGATGCTGGCGTGGTTTGGCGGTCTGGCGACCCGAATGGTGTGGCCAGGAGCTGTCACCCACTTCTTCGAGATCGCCGGCGAACGGTATGCCACCTCACGCCTGTTCATGCTCGGGATCGCGATCGTGGTCGGCGTGGGTCTATGGCTCTGGCTCGGGCGAACCCGCATGGGCATGGTCATCCGTGCCGGCGTCGACGACCGGGACATGGTCCGGGCGCTGGGCATCAACATCATGGCCGTTTTCGCGATCACCTTTTTCGTGGGAGCGTTCCTGGCCGGAGTCGGAGGGATCATGGGAGCGTCTTTCGCCGGAGTTGCCCCTGGGGCCGACGGCCAGTGGCTTCTCAACTCCCTTGTGGTGGTGATCATCGGGGGCCTGGGCTCCCTAAAGGGCGCAGTGGCGGGATCGCTGTTGTTCGGTCTCGTGGTTTCGTTCTCGCCCGCGTATCTGCCACAAGAGTTCACCTTCTACAGCATCATTCTCACGTTCGTACTGCTGGCCGTGGTGCTGGCTGTCAGGCCATACGGCCTGTTCGGGAAGGCGGCTGCCTGATGAAGAGCAAGTCGCGGATCGCCCTCCTTCTTGTAATTGCAGCGGTGGTGGCCCTGCCGTTGATCGGGTCCGACTTCTTCATCTCGTTCCTGATGACCAGGGTCCTGATCCTCGCCATCGCAGCTGCCTCGATCGTCTTCCTGTTCCGTTACGGGGGGATGACCTCGCTAGCCCAATTCCTCATTTTCGGTGTGGCCGGGTTCATGGTGGGCAACGCCGTGGCCGAGTCCGGAAAGGGGCTCAAGCTGGGCTGGGGGCCATGGGTTGCCGTCGCCTTCGCGCTCGGGATATGTCTGGTCGTCGCTTTGATCCTCGGCGCCTTGGCGAGCCGAACGAGTGGGATCTATTTCCTGATGCTGACCCTCACCTACGCGGTGATCGGCTACTACTTCTTCGGCCAGGTGACATCTCTTTCAGGATTCGGGGGGATCACCGGTATCAGGCCTCCTCCGCTCTTCGATGCACACCCCAATCGCCTGTACTACGCGGCGGTGGGCCTTTCGATTGTTGCCTATGTCGGGTTCAAGGCGATCGCCAGAACCCCGTTCGGGCTGGCCCTGCAGGGGACCCGTGACGACCCGGTGAGAATGGCCTCACTTGGCTTCAATGTCCCGTTGCATCGGACCCTGGCGTTCGTAATTGCCGGATTCGTCACCGGCTGCGCAGGGATTCTCTATATATGGTGGAACGGCCAGATAGATCCGACTTCGATCTCGATCGGTCCCACCCTCGATCTCCTCATCATCGCCGTGATCGGCGGCATCTCCTACTTCGAAGGTGCTTGGCTTGGCGCCCTGGTTTACGTGCTGGCCAATAACTATTTGCGAAACGTCCCGCTGCTCGATCAGATCGGTATCACGGAGGCTCGATTCAACACAGTGATCGGTCTCCTGGTGCTGCTGATCATGATCCTCTCACCGGAGGGGATCATGGGCATCGTCGACCGACTTGGCCGTGGTGGCCGGGGCGCCGAGCCTTCGGTGCCTTCCATTGCGAAAGTCGAGACAGGTTGATGCTGAAGTCGGCGGACGAAACAAAAGGAAAGGTGAGCGGCACCGGCAACTCACCGTTATGAGGAGGAAAGATGAGAGCATCTAACACGGGACGTGTGAGGCCAGCCTGGTGGCTGGTCATCCTCACCGTCCTCGCGTTGACGATGGCCGCGTGTGGCGAGGATGCCACCGACGGGAGCACCACGTCGACGGGGGCCACCGCAACTACGGAAGCCCCGACGGGGACCACGAGCGCTCCCGGCACCACGGTCGCCGGAGGTGAAGCGATCAAGCTCGGCATCCTCGCCGAGTGTGAGGGGGCCTTCGGTGGCTTCAATGAGGACGTCGTCGCCGGAGTGGTGCTGGGCCTCATCAATGGTGCCGGGGCCACCAGCGTTTCGCGGACAACCGCTCTCGAAGGGTGGACCGGCGCGGTCGCAGGTGGTCGCGAGATCGAACTGGTTGGCATCGGCTGCGGTGACGACACCGCGGACAAGATCATCCAGGAAGTTCGGAAATTGGTCGAGGAGAACGGTGCCGAAGTAGTGATCGGCCCGCTCTCGGGCGACGAGTCGATCGCCATCGCCAACTATGCGAAGGATCATCCTGAGGTGACCTTCCTCAGTGGCATCGGCGGCGCCCAGGAGACCACACTGCAAGTGCAGGCTCCCAACTTCTTCAGGTTCCACGGCGACGGCGCCCAGTGGAATGCAGGTCTGGGTGACCTCTTGCACAACACGGCCGGATGGGACACCGCAGCGGTCATCGCCGACGACTACAGCTTCGGCTGGACGTCATCTGCGGGATTCATCGCCGACTTCTGTGCGGTCGGTGGGACCATCGCACCAGAGCATCGGATCTATCCGCCATTGGGGACGACCGACTACTCGTCGTTCATCCAGCAGCTCCCCGACCCAGATGAGGTCGACGGTTACTTCTGGGTTGTGGGCGGAACCGGTACCCAGGCCGCACTCGAGGCCTTCGTCAATGCCAAGGGCGAACTGACAGGGGCCCAGCATGCTGGAAACCTGTTCTTCAACCCCGGTCTGGCGGCAGCCCTGGGTCCGAATATCGCGGGTGCCTATGTGGGTGGGTTTGCCACTCCCCCCGGCGATGTGGTCACGCCTGAGATCACGGCGTATCTGGACAGTGCCAACGCAGCCTGGGATACCCTGGCTGGGGCCTTGACCGGCAACGAGCCGGGCGACCCGTCGATAGCGGCGGGATTCGGGTTCTTCTACGGGTTCTACAGCGGCACCACAGCGCTCGTCAATGCGCTGAATGCCGTCAATGGTGACCTGTCGAACAATCACGAAGCGCTCCGCGCTGAATTGTCCGGCATGACTGCCGAACTGCCGTATGGCCCGGTGAAGCTCGACGCGAACCGTCAGGGCATCGTCGACGTCTACCTCTCACAGCTGGTCCTCGACGGGGAGGACGTGGTCCAAAGCACGGTCGCGCTCATCCCTCAGGTCGACCAGACCTTCGGAGGAACGTTCAGTGCAGACACCCCAGGACCGTCGCGAGACTTCCCCGGGTGTGAGACAGCGGATCTGCCGTGGGCCGGGAATGCAATTCCCGTCGTCGACGGCGTTCCCCAAGGATAAGTAAGGCGCCTTCGTGGGGCTTAGTCCCGATTCACCGACCGAAACCGCTCAGGGCGAGGCCCTCGGGCTTCGGTCGGTGACGAAGGCATTCGGAGGCCTTGTGGCCGTGGACGGCGTCGATCTCGATGTCGCCCACGGCCAACGCCTCGGCCTTCTCGGCCCCAACGGCGCTGGGAAAACAACCCTCTTCAATCTGATCGCTGGCGACCTGAGGGCTACCTCGGGAACGATCCGAATCGAAGGCGTCGACTGCACGATGTTGCCATCGCGGCATCGGGCGAGCCTCGGAGTGGCCCGCACCTACCAGCGAACGCGACTCTTTGGCGGTTTGAGTGTGGGCGAGAACCTCTACCTGGCCCAGACCGGCAAGAGCGGGCGGCATCGAGCGTTGTGGCGGTCGGCGGTGGATGATGTCTATGAAGAGAAGGCCCGCGCCGCAGCAGAAAGGGTGTGGCTGGGCAAACGGATGGCCGACGTCGTCGACGACCTTTCCCACGGCGAACGGCGTCAACTGGAAGTGGCCATGGCCCTGGTCACCGATCCCTCCATCCTCCTGCTCGACGAACCGGCCTCGGGCCTGTCGCAGGGGGAGCGTGAGAATCTGACTCAACTCCTACTCGGCTTGCCCCGTGAGTTGACCCTCGTCCTCATCGAGCACGACATGGACGTGGCACTCAAGGCAGCCGAACAGATCGTGGTGATGTCCGATGGCAAAGTGGTTGCGTCGGGCACAACTCAAGAGATCCGTGACGATCCAGTCGTCCATGAGGTCTATCTGGGTGAAGGAGGGCGACGTCACGGATGACCGATCAACTCCTTGAAGTACAGGGTTTGGAGGCCGGCTACGGCCAGTCGCGGGTCCTCGATGGCGTCTCCTTCTCGATGGGCACAGAGTCGGTGGCGATCATCGGGCGCAACGGCATGGGCAAGACGACGTTGTGCAACACTCTTATGGGGCTCATCCGACCCACTGCGGGATCAGTGACCTTTGATGGAGTGGTGCTCAATGGCCTGACACCGGAAAAGATCTCACGGGTCGGAATCGGCTACGTCCCCCAGGGCCGACGTCTATTTCCCTCGCTCACCGTCGACGAGCACCTCCGCATGTTGGCCAAAGACTCCAGGGGAAAGCGGTGGACAGCCGAATCTGTCTATGAGTTGTTCCCGCGACTCGCCCAGCGCCGCCAGAATCGCGGCGGAGAGCTCTCGGGCGGGGAGCAGCAGATGCTCGCGGTGGGCAGGGCGCTGATGCTGAACAGCAAGCTGCTTCTCATGGACGAGCCATCCGAGGGTCTCGCTCCGACGATTGTCGACACCCTCATCGCCTCGGTGATCGCCTTGGTTGGCGAAGGTGTCGCCGTCCTCGCCGTCGAACAGAACATTCACGCCGCAACGGCGATGGCAGACCGACAGCTGGCCATGGTCTCCGGCCGAATCGAGGCTGAGTTCACGGCCGAGGAGCTTCGAGATGACCCCAGGTTGCAACGCCAGTACTTAGGCGTCGATGCTTAGCCGCGGAACCAAGGAGAGGATTAGCGCTCAATGACCGTGACCAATATCGCCTTGCTGGGCTCCAAGTTCATGGGGCGGGCCCACTCCAACGCCTGGATGAGCGTTGGCAAATTCTTTCCGGACGTCGGCGCCGCCAACCTGCACACAGTCGCCGCTCGCAATGCCGAGGATCTCGAGACCTTCGCGGCCACGTGGGGTTGGTCGTCCTGGACCACCGACTGGCGCGCTGCGGCAACCGATCCTGAGATCGACCTTGTCGACATCGCCACTCCCAACGATGTCCACGCTGAACAAGCGATAGCCGCCCTCGAAGCAGGCAAGCACGTCGCCTGTGAGAAGCCGATGTCGGCAACCCTGGAAGGGGCCAAAGCAATGGCGGCTGCCGCGGCCGGCGCCGAGGGCAGGGCGTTTGTCTGGTACATGTATCGAAGAGTGCCGGCACTGGCGCTGGCCTATCGGATGGTTCGAAGCGGGGCGCTGGGCCGGATCTATCACAGCCGGGCGGCGTACCTCCAGAGTTGGGGCGGGCCGAGCACGCCACTCCTTTGGCGCTTTCAAGGTGAAGTGGCTGGTTCCGGCGCCCACGGTGATCTCAATGCTCACGTCATCGATGCCGTCCGGTTCCTGACCGGAGAAGAGATTGTCACTGTCGATGGGGCGATCGAGCACACGTTCATCGAGGAGCGGGCTCTCCTCGAAGGCGGTGCTGGAGGTGAGATCGCCGGAGCTGGTGCCTCCACCTCAGGGGGCCGAGGCAAGAGCACGGTCGACGATGCGGTGCTGTTCATCGGTCGATTGTCTGGAGGAGGGCTTGCCAGCTTCGAAGCGACGCGGCTGGCAACCGGCTACCACAATGCAAATCGCCTCGAGATCCACGGCGAGCGGGGGGCCATCCGGTTCGACTTCGAGCGAATGAACGAACTGGGGTTCTACGACGCCAGTGGTGAGGGCGCCACACAAGGCTGGACGACCATAGATGTGACCCGGGGTGGCGACGGCCATCCCTATGCCGATGCCTGGTGGCCCGACAGCCACGGGCTCGGTTATGAGAACACCTTCGTGAATCAGGCCGCCGACATGCTCAGGGTGATAGGCGGAGGAGAGCCGGTGGTTCCGTTGCCGGACTTTGCCGACGCCCTCGAAACCCAAAAGGTGTTAACGGCGGCGCTCCTGTCGGCGCGCGAGCACGCCCCAATCGACGTCACTGAACTCTGACACCAACGAGAGGAACCAAATGAGCAGCGCTAGCACCCTTCGAACCAACATTCATGCCCGTCGGCGTCTTGACAGCGGCCCTTCAAGAGCTGACGCCACGTGAGAAGCGGGATCCCGATCCCGACCTCGCCATCGAGGAATGGCTCCAGTTCGCCTCCGAATTGGGTGCCGACTGCATCGAGTTGTCAGCGGCAGTCCATCCCGACCTCGCCGACATTCCCCCCGAGGCGATGCTGGATCCGGTCGCCAACACCCTGGACCTGCGCCAGCCCTTCGACGAGAGCCGGGCCCGTCGGGTCCAAGCGGCCGTCGACGCAACCGGGGTCCGGATCGTCGATATCGCTTACTTCGACAACCTCCTCCATCAGGACCCTGACATACGCCGTCAGAAGCACGAATTCATGTTGCGCGTCATGGACACTGCCGTCCTGTTGGGAGCGCCGGCCGTCGCCGGCTTCGTGGGCCGTGATCAGACCAAGTCGATGGACCAGAACCTCATCGAATACGAGGAGAGCTTCATCCCGCTGCTTCAGGCCGCCAAGGACCGAGGCCTCATGTATCGGGTGGAGCAGTGCCCGATGCCGGGATGGACTCCCAGCGACAACTACCACAACAACATCGGCTACACGCCTGCGATGTGGATTGCCCTCCACAAGATCGCAGAGAAGCATGGCTTGGGCGATCAGTTCAGGATTCACTACGACCCGTCCCACTCCGTGCTGATGGGTCAGGACACCAGGTCGATGTTCCAGTACTTGAAGGATGAGGGCTACGCGTTCCTGATCGGTGGGCTCCATGTCAAGGGCCAGGTGATCGACAGTCGCGGAGTGTCCGCCTGGGGTTACGGGGGTCAAACTGTCCAGCGCGGCGACTGGATCGATGGCGAGATCTCTCCGAATCCAGCCGACCATGCCAAGGCATGGCTGATCCAAACTGTGCTGGCCGAACATGAGCTGCCCGGAACGGCTAAGCACGACCCGCTGGCGTATCTCCAGAACCGATCGGTTGACTGGCTCGACCATCAGTTGGCACTTCGCGAACTGCTCGACCTGGATGTGGCAACGACTCCTCTCATCGTCGAGCACGAATACCCGCTAGCCCGCGTGCAGGACAAGGACAACCTTCGGCCGATCCTCGAAGGGTCGATTGCGTTCACCCGATACATCGACCAGGCGGCTGCCGCGATGTATTCGCTGCAGAACGAAGTGCTCGCGTCGCAGGGCATTCCAGTCCAGGGAGTCGGGCGAGAGGCCTACCGGAGCTGATTCTCAACTGACAAGACGATGTCGCGCATCGGACTGGCGGCATGCGGGCGTGCGCGGCCGGGGGCACCACGCCCCGTCCGTATAATCCGCGTCGCCGGTCGTCTGCCTCTGTGACGAGGTCCTTTCAATGTCAGACCTGATCCTCTATGCCGCGCTCGCTGCGGGGCTTGCCGCCCTGGTGCTGGCGTCGTATTACCGACGATCAGTGTTGGCCGCCCCACGCGGCAATCAGCGGATGGTTGAGATCTCGGACGCAATCCGGGAAGGGGCGATGGCCTTCCTGCGTCGCGAATACACCTGGATCCTCATCTTCGTGGCGGCCATGACTGCCCTTATCGCCTTTCTCCTCGATTGGGGATGGCCATGGGGCGCCGCTGCCTACGTGTTCGGAGCCGCCCTGTCCGCCGGCGCCGGCTACGCCGGGATGCGCATCGCCACCGCGGCCAACTCGCGGACCACCGAGGCGGCACGAACGGGAGGAGTTTCAGCCGCACTGGCCGTTGCCTTCCGCGGCGGTGCAGTTGCCGGGTTCACCATCGCCGGTTTCGGCCTGCTCGGTGTGGGCCTCGGGTTTCTCATCTTCGATCGGATGCTCCAACTCGACTCATGGGCGGAGACCATCACAGCCATCGCCCTCGGTGGCTCATCGATCGCCGTTTTCGCCCGCGTCGGAGGCGGGATCTTCACCAAGGCGGCCGATATCGGCGCCGACCTCGTGGGCAAGGTCGAGGCTGGAATCCCGGAGGACGACCCGCGCAACCCGGCTGTCATCGCCGACAATGTGGGCGACAACGTCGGTGACGTTGCCGGGATGGGCGCCGATCTCTTCGAGTCCTACGTCGGCGCCTTGGTGGCTCCGATCGCCTACGCAGCCATCGTGTTCCGTGGCTCGGGCTTCATCGAGGAGGCGATTCTCTTCCCCCTCGCCATCGCCGCCGTGGGGATGCTGGCCGCCATCGTGGGCTCCTTCCTGGTCAGAACCAACGACGAAGGTCATCTCTCGGCCGCCCTGCACCGTGGATCGAACTTCGCCCTGGCGACCACGGCCCTGGGGGCACTCGGGCTCTCGTACTGGGTCTTCGGTGATGTGACTGAGCATCCGATCGGGATCTGGCTGGCGGTGATCGCCGGTCTTGTTGTCGGGTGGCTCGTGGGGAAGATCTCGGAGTGGTTCACCTCGGACAACCACAAGACCGTCAAGGAGATCGCGCGGCAAGCGCAGACCGGCCCGGCCACCGTCATCATCACCGGTCTCGCCGAAGGCATGCGCTCGGCCGCCTTCTCGGTGATCGTGGTGGCCGCTGGCATTGGCGCCGCCTACTGGTCTGGTGACTGGGCGATGGGGCCCGGAGGCGGGCTCTACGGGGTGGCGATAGCCGCGATCGGCGTCCTGGCGACCCTCGGCATGACCATTTCGATGGATGCCTACGGCCCGATTGCCGACAATGCGGGCGGTATCGCCGAGATGGCCCAACTTCCTCCCGAGGTTCGCCACGCAACTGATTCGCTGGATGCTTTGGGCAACACCACGGCTGCAGTGGCCAAGGGATTGGCCATCGCATCGGCAGCGGTCACTGCCCTTGCGCTGTTCACAGCGTTCATCGAGGCAGTTGGCCTCACCGCGATCGATCTCACCCGGGCAGACACCACGATCGGCCTGCTCCTCGGGGCGATGTTCCCATTCCTGTTCGCGGCGATGACCATGAGCGCGGTCGGGCGGGCGGCGAACCTGATGATCGATGAGGTGCGGCGTCAGTTTCGTGAGATCCCGGGGCTGCGAGAGGGTGACCCAGGAGCCAGGCCCGAGTACGCCAAATGTGTCGACATCGCGACCACGGGTGCTCTCCGCGAGATGGTGATCCCGGCGACCATGGCCGTGGCCCTTCCGTTGATAGTCGGGTTCGTCGATGTCGACGCCCTGGGCGGTCTTCTCGCCGGGGCCCTGGTCACCGGTTTCCTGCTCGCAATCTTCATGTCCAACGCCGGTGGGGCATGGGACAACGCCAAGAAATTCATCGAGACCGGTGCCTTCGGGGGCAAAGGGTCCGATGCTCACAAGGCGGCTGTTATCGGGGACACGGTCGGTGATCCGTTCAAAGACACGGCGGGGCCCTCGATGAACATCGTGATCAAGGTGATGACCATCGTTTCGCTGATCTTTGCCTCGGCCTTCGTCAGTTGAGATGCCAGAAGTCCTCCTGATCCGCCACGCAGAGTCCGAGACCAACCGGTCCGCGGTCTGGGCAGGCCGCTCCGATGGGCCGCTGAGCCCGGCCGGCGAGGCCAGTCTCGAGTTCCTTGCTCAGAGGTTCTCGAATCAGAAGTTCGAGATCGTGGTCAGCTCGCCGTTGGAGCGGGCGACCCGCACCGCAGCCGCCATCTCCTCTGAGGTCGAGATCTCCGAGGAATTCACGGAGATCGACATCGGACGTTGGGAAGGCAAGACCCGTGAGGAGGTGGTGGCGGCTGACGACGACCTGATTCGCGAGGCAAGGGTGAATCGCGACCTGGCCTGGGGTGGGACCGGGGAGAGTCTCGGCGACGCCGAACTTCGGGCCTGGCTCGCCATCGACGAGCTGGCAGGCCGGCTTGGCGAGCGGGAGCGAGCAATTGTGGTGACCCATGGAGGCCTGCTCAGCGCCGTTCTCCATCGCTACCTCGCCGGATCGGGAAGGAGGGTGCATGCCTTTCCCGGCAACACTTCAGTGACCAGGCTGGTCTGGACCCACGAGCGGCCGAGATTGGCCTCCTTCAACGACCAGGGCCACCTCGGCCCAAGGTCACGGGTCGTCAATGAGGAATTGGCCGCCAACCGGCCCGTCCTTGCCCTTATTCGCCACGGCCAGACCCAGGCCAACATCGAAGGGCGCTGGCAAGGCCACGGTGACTGGGATCTCGACGAGCGGGGTCACAGTCAGGCGGCGGCTCTGCGGGACTGGTACGGAACGCATGACCTCGTCTATTCCTCACCATTGAGCAGGGCGCAGAGCACTGCGGGCTACCTGGCCAACAATGGCGTAGTGACGGTCGAGGCCCTCAAGGAACTGGGGATGGGGAAGTGGGAGGGGCTCACTTCCCCCGAGGTCATTGAACAATGGCCAGATCTCATGGATGACATCTTCAGGGACGGAGTCGATCTCCGTCGTGGCGAAGATGGGGAGAGTTGGGGGGAGTTGGCGCATCGTGTTCGAAACGCCGTTCATTCCTTGCGACCCGCACGAGGGATGCCGACCGTTGTCGTGGCCCACGGAGGCGCGATCCGCTCGTACATATCGTCATTGACCGCGACGACCGACACCCATGCCGAGTCGTTGCACACGCCAAGGAACACCTCGGTCACCCATCTCACCTTTCATGACGATGGACCGCTCATCCTCGACTACGCGGTTGCGACTCACCTGGAAACCCTCTCCTAATCTCGTCTGATGCCCGAGTACGACTCTCGCCGCTACGCACTGGTCAATCGGTGGGACCCGCAGCACCTCAAGACAGTGGACCGGCTCCTCCCACTCAACCCCGGAGACCGCGTGCTGGAGGTGGGTTGCGGGAGTGGCCATCTGACGAAGCGCCTGGCGGCGAGGGGGATCGACATCGTTGGCATCGACGCCAATCCCAATGCCCGAGAAGTTGCCGGCACCGATCGTGTCCTTCACATGCGGGCCGAGCAGCTCGATTTCGAAGACAAGGAATTCGATGCCGTGATTTCGGTGCATGCCATCGAGCACATACCCCCGCTCGACGAGGCAGTTGCCGAGATGGCCCGCGTGTTGCAGCCGCAGGGTCGGGCCCTGTTGATCTATCCGGCGGAGCCGATACAGGGCATCTTCGCGATTCCCACCTCGGTGATCCTCTACGGGACCCCGTTCAAGGCCCGTCAGGTGCACTGCCACAAGCTGTGGCCCTCCAAGGTCCGGCGCATCGTGGAGCCCTTCGGGCTCACCGAGACCCACCACGAGTTCAATCTGTGGAAGTCGCCGCAGTTCGTGTCCCTCTTCGCCCGGTTCTAGGGGTGTTCCTCTGTGACACCTGCGGGCGCACCTTCGAGGTCCGTCAAGAGGTCCTCGACCGCTATCCGGGCTGGGTGCCTCGCCAATGCCTCGACTGCAAGAACGGCTCCACTAGCTCAACCTCCTCGAAATTGGGTTCAGGAGGTCCGGATATGAGCCCTCCTGCGCCCAATTACGGAGGCAGCGGCTCGGCGAGCCGGACCAAGGGAACCGACCTGACGACCGCCGAGGTCCTGGCGTCGTTCAGCGACGGCCCGACCACCGGGGTGTTCACCGACGGCGCATCGGAGGGCAATCCCGGGCCGGGGGGATGGGGAGCGGTCTACGTCGAGGATGACCACATAGTCGACCAGGCCCACGGCTCGGAGCCGCACACCACCAACAACCGCATGGAGCTCGCCGCCCTGATCCATGGTCTGGGCATGCTCCCGATCGACTCCACCATGACCGTCTACACCGACTCACAGCTCATCGTGAACATCGTCACCAAGTGGGCTGACGGTTGGAAGGCCAAGGGCTGGACCAAGAAATCCAGCGGCCCGATCGCCAATCTGGAACTGGTCAAAGAGGCGCACGCTCTCTACAAGCAGCGGCCGGGGGTGAGCATGGAGTGGATAAAGGCCCACAACGGCTATCGGTGGAACGAGTACGCCGATGCGCTCGCTACCGCCTATCGCCGCGAGGTCTTTTGATGTGGGCCAGCCCTGAGGGGGTCCGGGCTTGGGGGAAGCACGCCCATGGATCCCCGCTCTACGCCCATCTCGTAGAGGTCCTCGCCGACGATGCGGAGTTGATGCGAGTCCTGCATCGAGTCGAGCACCTGCCGCAGGTGAATCTCATCTTGGGCAGCGTCCATTACCTGTTGCTTCGAGACCCGGCTCACGATCTTGCTGCCTGGTACGCATCGTTGGTCGAGGACCCGCGGCCGGTGAACGAGGTCGATCCGGTGTTCCGCTCCTTTCTCCTCGAGCACGAGGAGGAGATAGTGGGCCTGGCCAACAGCCATTACACCCAAACCAACGAATGCCGGCGATGCATCGCCCTGTTGCCCGCGGTGATGACCTCGGGCCTCGATCGCTTCCACCTGATCGAAGTTGGGACCAGCGCCGGGCTCAACCTCGCCATGGACCTCTATCACTACGAGTTCGGGGATATGAGTTGGGGCCCGGACTCACCCGTGATCCTCGAGGGTGAGTGGCGCGGGCGGCGGGTCGCCCTGCGAGACGTCGATGTCCTCAGCCGCACCGGCCTCGACCTGAGCCCGATCCTGTCCGGGGACCTCGAGTCGCAGCAGTGGCTCGACGCCCTGATCTGGCCCGAGCAGAGAGACCGTCGAGCCCGTCTTCGCGCCGCCTTGGCGATGGTGGCGTCGCTGAACCTGAAAATGGTCGCCGGCGATGCCCTGGAGACGCTGGCAGGCGCTCTGCAGGCGTTGCCGGCGGGCGAGCCGGCAGTGGTGATGAATGCGTTCACATTTGGACAGCTAACGCCCGAGGAGAGGTCCCGGGTCGAAGAGATCTGTGACGCAGAACGGGAGAGTCGCCCGGTGTACCGCGTCTCGCTCGAGTTGTTGGCCAATGCCGATGAGTGGGCACGAGTCTCGGTCACCGACCACGGGCCTCTGGTGCAGATCGGTCAGGCCCACCCCCACGGGGAGTGGGTCGAGTTGTGGGATCAGGCTCGGCCGTAGACGGGTATCGAGGCCCCGTTCATGACGCCTGAGTCGTCGCTCAGGAGGAAGTGAGCGACTGCGGCGATCTCATCAGGAGTCGGCCAGTTCACATAGTCCGCGTAGGGGAGCGACTGGCGGGTGGCCGGAGTGTCGATCACCGATGGCATCAACACATTTGCCGTGACTCCGGTCCCATCCAACTCCTGCGCCACCGACTTGGCGAGGGCGACCACGCCTGCCTTGGAGAGGTTGAAGGCTGCTTGCCCGGTCGGGTAGTCGACGGCGCTCTTGCTGCCGACCAGGACGATCCGCCCCCACCCCGCCTCTTTCAAGTAGGGGACCACGGCGCGAACCGCATAGAAGGCCGAACGCAGATTGAGGTCGATCATCCTCTCGAATCGAACGTCGTCGGTCTCTTCGACATCGCGGCCTCCGGCCCAACCGCCGACCAACGAGCACAGGCCATGTATCGAGCCCCATTGCTCGGATACGTTCTTCATCAGGCTGTTGACCGCTTCGGCATTGGTGGCGTCGACGCGAAGTAGAAGCAGGCGGTCCTCGTCGATGTCGAACTCCTCCTCGAATCGGGTCGCCTCGTCCGGTAGGAGGTAGGTGACTACGAGCCGGTAGTCCTCAAAGATGAGTCGACGGACCAGTGCGGTCCCGAGACCGCCGGTTCCACCAGTGATTACGACTGTTTTTTCCACGCTTTCGAGTGCTTTCTGAAGTTGTCGTTCCGCTAACTCTACGTTGGAGACGGGGCTTGTCGCCAGAGAATCCAGAGATCGGCGACATTGGTCCCGGTAGGTGGGCAGATCAACAAATCGCCGGCGGCCGCCAGGTAACTGGCCGAATCGAAGGCGGCCAGGGCACGACTCGGGTCTCCTCCCCGATCGATCGTGCCCCCGTCGACGATTGCCCCTGCGGTCCCCGACGGACCGTCCACCCCGTCGGTGGCGAAAGAGACGAAAAGATCGTTGGTTCCCGCGAGGTGTTGCGCCGCCAGGAGGGCGGCGTGGGTGTTGCGACCACCGGTTCCAGGGCCATTGACTTCGACGACGGTCTCTCCGCACCCGATGGTGATCTCAGGGCCTGCCCCTGCGAGAAACCTATCGAGACATGGCTCGATGTGGCCTCCGAGCCATTCTCCCCAGAGCCGCTTCTCGTGGATCCTGGACGCGGCGGCGAGGGCGGCGCTTGCGGCTCCAAGCCCGTCAGCGAGAACAGTGACCTTGGGTTGCGCCGTTGGCTCAGACTCGATGGTCATGGCTGCCCACACCGACGGAGGGATCTCGATGTGATGGTTGGTCATCACCTCGCGGGCGCCGACCGGGTCGGCCGGCGACGGGATGGTGGGCCCTGAAGCCACGATCGCAGGGTCGCCGCGGCCGACGTCTGAGATGATGAGCGTCTCGATCGTCCTGCCGGCGGCTCGGGCAAGCCCACCGCATTTGATCGAGGACAGATGACGGCGCACCAGATTCAGCTCCTCGATCGTGGCACCCTCATTGAGCAGCGCCATCGTCACTTTGCTGAGGTATTCGGGGCTGACACCAGCTCTAGGTGCCTCACAGACCGCAGACCCGCCTCCCGAGATCAGCGCAATGAGCCGAGCTTCGGCCGGAGCATCTCTGACCGCGTCAACCACGGCCGATCCCGCTTCGTAGGAAGCGGGCCCCGGCACCGGATGGTCGCCGAGAATTCTGGTCAGCATCGGCGGGACCGGCTCGAGGTGGTCGGAGACACACACACCGCCAACCACGTCGATGGCGGCCGCGGCTCCGCGCGCCATGGCCGGGGCGGCCTTGCCGAGGGCGATCACCACGGTCGGACCGCCCGGGTCAGTCCTGCTGAGTTCCTCGCGCGTCAGCCGTTGGGCATCAACAGCCTCCAATCCGGCTTCCAGCCAGTTGATCACCTTCGCCCTGCGCAGTGGATCCGCGGCGAGGACCTTCTCTTCGAATCGCCTCATCCGAGCACGGCTCCGAGCCACGCACCCCGGGGATGATTCCGAGCGGAGAGGAGGTCCGCCGGCGAGTCCACATCGTGGAGCAGGCCGGCACGAGCCACCACCATGGCGTCCGGCGCCCTCACCAGGTGTCGATAGAAACTTCCAGGCCCATATGCGAAGGGGATCGGCTCGATGCCGCCGAGCGCCGACGTCCCGCCATCCGCCGAAGGGGCAATCGCTGTCCGATGCTCCTCCAGGGCGTGTTCCAAATCGACCAGTTCGCTGACGTCCAATAGCGGGAGATCACAGTGGAGGACCAGCCAGCGGGACCCGGCAGCTTGGGCCCATTCGACACCAGCCGTGGCCGCCGCGCTCAAGTCGTCCCCGGGGTCTTCCACCGTTGGGATGCCGCGCACGAGGGCCCACTCAGCGACCTCCAGGTCGCCGGCGACGATTAGCGGGATCATCCCCGCGGCTGCTGCGAGGTCGGCGGTGTGGAGCGCGAATGCCTCGCCAAGGGCAACCCTGGTGTCAACCGACAGGGAGTCAGCGAGTCGCCCCTTGCCGAGTCGGAATGGCTTCACCGGGAGGACGGCGACTGTTGGCACCCGCCGAGGGTAGAGGCGAGTCCCGGCGCGTTCCTGTCAGGATCAGGGGACGACGAGCACCGGCACTTCTGCCTGGTGGCACAGCCTGTCAGCCACCGAGCCCATCATCACCCGCTCGGCAAAGCCGGCGCCGCGGCGCCCGATCACGATCAGATCGGCACCATTGGACTCCGTTACCGCCAGGAGGCGCGAAGAAGGGTCACCGAGCTCCTCGACCGTCTCGTAATCGACCCCATCGAGATCGAGAGCCTCCTCCAGCTCGTTGAGCACCTGCGCCTGGCCCTCGGCCAATGCGGCAGACAGTGCCTCGGGTGGCGGTGGTGCCCCGCCGATGCCCCACCATCCTTCGGGCGTCCTGACCACCGTCACCAGGAGGAGCTTTGCCTTCCACTGTCTCGCCATGGCGACCGCGTGCTCGGCTGCGGCCTGGCTGGTCTCTGACCCATCGACTCCGACCACGATCACCTTGGGATGCCAATCCATCATTCACCTCCGGCCCTCAACATAGGCGATTCATCGTCACCTCCGAAGGGGAGGAGGTCCTCAGAAAAGGGTAAGTGCGACCAGATGCCCGATGGCGAGACCATAAAGACCGGCGACCACGTCGTCGGCAGCGATCCCGATGGGCCCGGGAAGGCGCTCGGCCTGAAGGACTCCGGTGAAGCGGCTCTTGACGATATCGGCGACGCGGAAGACGAGGAATCCGATCACCGCCGGCCATCCCAAGAGGCCGATAGTGGCGACGAAGGTTCCGGCCGCCTCGTCGATCACGATCCAGCCCGCATCGCCGACTTCGGAAACCAAAGGGCGCGTCGACCAGAGGGCGGCCACCGTCAGGAGGGCGGCACCGATCACCTGGCCCGGCCATCCGAAGCCGTTGCCGATCCACAACGAGAAGGGGAGCGCCACCAGTGCCCCGACGGTCCCCGACCCGGAGTCCGATTCGCGGATCCGGCGCAGGATCAGGCCGGAGCCGAAAAAGGAGGCGACCAGGCGGTGCATTCGCATTCGAGCCTAGAGCCGGTGGTGGAGCCGCCCCGGCCACCCATCCCGGGCCCGGCAACGATTTCACTTTCCGTCACAGCAGTTAGCCTCTTGGCGATGGAACCGTCATCCAAGATATGGGTGGACGGCGAGTTCGTCGATTGGGACGACGCCACCGTTCATTTCCT
Organism: uncultured Acidobacteriota bacterium; assembly: GCA_963724825.1. Taxonomy (GTDB): domain Bacteria; phylum Actinomycetota; class Acidimicrobiia; order Spongiisociales; family ZC4RG35; genus JALYNX01. The sequence goes on along the minus strand of CAVRWT010000017.1, from coordinate 20,725 downwards.
CGCGCACGGGCTTCAGTACGGGACGGGTGTCTTCGAGGGCATCCGCGCCTACAAGACCCCGGAGGGGACCGCCGTATTCAGGCTCCATGAGCACATGATCCGCCTGGTGGCATCGGCTCGCGCCTACGGGATACCGATGCCCTGGACCGTCGATCAGATGGATGACGCCTGCCTCGAATTGCTCAGGGTCAACGAGCTCGAGTCCGCCTACATCCGCCCTCTGTCGTTCTACGGCGCAGGCGCGTTCGGCATCAATCCGGCGTCCAGCCCGGTGCACACCTACATGGCCGCCTTCTTCCTTGGCAGCTACATGGGCGAGGAGGGAATCCAGAAAGGGATCACCACGATGGTCTCCAGCTGGCGCCGCATCTCGCATACGAGCTTCATACCAACGGCCAAGGGGAGCGGGCAGTATCTCAACTCTGTGCTCGCCAAGCAGGAGGCAGTGGCCGCCGGCTTCGACGAGGCGATCATGCTCAACGATGGAGGGTCCCTATCGGAGGGGAGCGGGATGAACCTGTTCACCGTGAGCGGGGACATCGTGTACACCCCACCCGTGTCGTCCGGGATCCTCGAGGGCATCACCAGGAACAGCGTCATTCAATTGCTCAAGGCCGAGGGAGTCGAGGTGAGAGAGATCGATCTCGCTCGGGGCAGCCTCTACACGGCCGAGGAGATCTTCCTGACCGGCACGGCGGCGGAGGTCACCCCGGTGCGCGAGATCGACCGGCGTCTGGTCGGCAACGGCGAGCCGGGCCCGGTGACCCGCAAGGCACAGGACCTGTTCTCGGATGCGGTTGCCGGAAAGCTTTCGGACTATCGGGACTGGCTGACCTTCGTCTGATGGGTCAACAGCCGAACCAGGAGATCACCGAGGCCGAAAAGCCCAGAGCGACCCCGGAGACTCCTCCGGCCCGAAGCTGGCGGCCAACCAAGCCTGGGGTCATCACTTCGCCGGATCAGGTCCCGAAGGGCGGGCGCTTTGGGGCCGCGGGGCCAGACGCCGGCTGGGCTTTGCGCCTCCTCTCCTTGTCAGAGCTTCCCGATGACGATCCAAATCTCCATGGCGTACTGGCGGGCCTGATGACAGCTCGGGCCGCTGCGCTCGGACGAGGTCCGATCAAAGAGGACCTCGAGGTTGCGCTGGTCTTGTGCGGATACGGCTTCGAGGCCCCTCCGGAGGTATTGGCAGCGAGGGAGCGCTGGAAGGCTGCCGTACCCCACGAAGCCAGACCCGGTCAGACGGCGGTAGCCGAGACCGACAAGGAGTTGATCGTCAACAAGCCGGAACAGGTTCGGTGGGCCCTGACCCGCGCCGAGCGACCGCAGGGCGAGCCCGGCGCCCTCAGCTAGCGTCCGACACCTCATGAAGATCGTTCGGGTCAAGGCGGGAGATGACATCTCATATGGGGTTGCCGATGCCGAGGGGGTGCTCGTCTATCGGGGAACTCCATTTGTTGCGTGGGAGCCGACCGAGACCGTGGTGCCCTGGGATCGCGTTCAGCTCCTGGCGCCGGTGATCCCGACCAAGCTCGTGTGCGTCGGCCGAAACTATGTCGACCACGTCGGCGAGATGGGGGAGGACTTGCCTGACGAGCCCCTGATCTTCCTCAAGCCGGCCACCGCTGTCATCGGGCCCGACGCGTCGGTGGTGCTGCCTCCGTCCTCGAGCGAGGTGCATCACGAGGCCGAGTTGGCTGCGGTCGTCAGCAGAGTCGCCAAGAACGTACGAGCCGAGGACGCATCGCAGTACATCCTCGGTTACACGGCGGCCAACGACGTTTCGGCGCGGGACCTACAGAAGAAGGACGGGCAATGGGCCCGGGCCAAGGGCTTCGACACCTTCTGCCCGCTGGGCCCGGCAATCGAGACCGAGCTCGATCCGCTCGAGCGTCTCGCAGTGATCTGCCGTGTCAACGGCGACGTGCGACAGGCGGGCTTCACCTCGGACATGGTGTTTGGGGTGGCCGAGATCTTCGAGTTCGTCACCGCGGTGATGACATTGCTCCCCGGGGACGTGATCCTGACCGGGACCCCGGCGGGAGTGGGAAGGATCGACCACGGCGACACGGTGGAAGTGGAGATCGACGGAATCGGGACTCTGAGTAACCCGGTTGTGCGACGGTGACGGTTCGGGTTCGGATCGCTCCTTCCCCCACCGGGCACCTCCACGTGGGCACCGCCCGTGCCGCTCTCTTCAATTGGCTCTATGCACGGCACAATGGCGGGGTCTTCATCGTCCGCATCGACGACACCGACCGTGAGCGCTCCACGCCCGAGTACGAGGCGGACATCCTGGGCTCTCTCCGCTGGCTGGGCCTGGAATGGGACGAGGGGGTCGAGGTTGGAGGACCCCACGGGACCTACCGCCAGTCGGACCGCTACGACCGGTACCAGGAGGTCGCCGCACAACTGGTCGCCAGTGGGGCCGCCTATCACGACGACCGGACCCCCGAGCAGCTCGAGGAACTACGGGTCCGCGCCCAAGGAGAGGGAAAGCACCCCGGCCACTACATCCGGCGACCCGATACGCCGGCCGACAGCGGGGCGATCCGGCTCTCGATTCCCCAGGATGCGCCGGTCGCTTTCGACGATCTGGTTCGAGGGACAGTCAGCTTCGAGCCACGTGATATCGACGACTTTGTCATCCTGCGCAGCGACGGCAGTCCCACCTACCACCTCGCGTCAACCGTCGACGACGTCGACTACGAGATCACCCATGTTGCTCGAGGTGAGGATCTCCTCCCGTCGACGCCAAAGCACATCCTCCTCACCAGGGCACTCGGTGCCGCCGAGCCCACCTACGCCCATCTCCCCCTGCTGTTCGGCACCGACGGGAAGAAGCTCTCCAAGCGATTCGCGGCGGTCTCGCTCTCGGTTTATCGAGACGAGGGCTATCTGGCCGATGCAGTCTTCAACTACCTGTCTCTGCTCGGTTGGTCCCTCGGACCGGAGACCACCATCTTCACCCGGGGGGAGGCGATTGCGGCCTTCGACCTGCACGACGTTTCCAGCAACCCGGCGACTTTCGACCCCGACAAGCTCAACTGGATGAATGGCGAGTACATACGGGCGTTGCCCAACGATCAGTTCATGGAACTGGTGGCGCCATACGTGGAGTCAGCCGTCGGTCGGTCCCTGGGGCCCGAGGAGTGGGACAGGTTCGAGTCCGTGGCCAGCCTGGTTCAGGAGCGGACGCGGCTCTTGCCCGAGGCGGGGGATCAAGTCGTCTTCCTGTTCGAGGACTTCGAGGAATACGACCAGGCTTCGTGGGAGAAGGTGATGGCCAAGAGACGGGGTTGGCGAGATCGTCACCGAGGCAACGCAGCGTCTCGAAGGCGTCGAGGAGTGGGATGCCGGGACGATCGAGTCGGTTCTCAGGGAGATGCTCGAGGAGTTGGGGATTGGCGCGGCAAAGGGACTGCAGCCACTTCGGGTGGCAGTGACTGGATCCTCGGTGAGCCCTCCCCTGTTCGAGTCGATTGCGGCATTGGGAAAGGACAGAACGTTGGAGCGGCTGGTGAAGGCACGCTCCCGACTGTCGATGGGGCGGTAGGCCGCGCGCTGTACGGATATCGGTCAACGGACGTCAGCCCATTAACCTTCGGATCCCCAGGTCCCGTCGTCCAGAGGCCCAGGACGCCGGCCTTTCAAGCCGGAAACGCCGGTTCGAATCCGGTCGGGACTGCCCACCGAGAGAAGCGTGATGTCAGTCGAAGCCACTCTTGTCTACAACAACGTCCTCGCCATTCTTGCCCTGGTGGCGCTGGTCGGCGCGATCGGGCTCCTCGTCTATCGGCTGGTGAAAGGGCCCGAGGCGGCCGGTCTCCTGGGTGGCAATGCGATCTGGCTGGCGTGGATAGTCGCCCTGGTGTGCACCGTTGGTTCGTTGATCTACTCCGATGTGATCCACTTCGTGCCCTGTCGTCTCTGCTGGTTCCAGCGAATCGCCATGTATCCGCTGGCTCTGATACTTCTGGTTGGAGCGATTCGCCGGGAGGCGGTGGTCAGGTACTACGCCCTCCCGCTCACCCTCACCGGGCTCGCGGTGTCGATCTATCACAACCTGATCCAGCTCAACCCGAGCCTTGAGGGCGGCTCCTGCGACCCGCTCAATCCCTGCTCGGCACGCACCATCGAGGTGTTCGGCTTCATTGACCTCCCGTTTATGGCGGGCGCCGGGTTTATCTTGATGTCCGTCTTACTCGCCTTCTATGTGAGAACTGAGAACTACGAATGACCCAACGCACCTCGAAGAAGCCGCCGCCAAAGCCAACTCGCAACCTGAGCACCTTGTGGTGGATCATCGGTGGAGTCGTTGGGCTGGCCCTGATCGTCCTGCTGGCGATTTCGATCGCGGGTGAAGGCGAGATCGACACCAGCGTTGGTTACGGCGAGGTCACCGTCGACGGTGACCCTCTCCCCACCTTCTCCGATCCGTCAAACGATCCAGCCGCCGGAATGACCCTGGCGACTGTCAATGGTGGCGACTGGGACGGCAACCAGTACACCATCGCTCCAGATGGGACACCCAAGATCGTGGTGCTGCTCGCGCATTGGTGCCCGCACTGCCAGGCTGAAGTGCCCGTCATCCAGCAGTGGATCGACAGCGGCGGCCTTCCAGCCGGGATCGACATGTACTCGGTGACGGTGTTCACCGATCCGCTTCGGGGCAACTGGCCTCCTCAGGACTGGTTGGAGGGAGCGGGCTGGACTACACCGGTGATCATGGACGACGACGCGGGCACTGCCGCGGTGACCTTCGGAATGGCAAGCACCCCGATGTACGTGGTGCTCGACGGGGACAACAAAGTGGTGCAGCGGGTCTCGGGCGAGATCGGCACCGACGGTCTCGACGCGTTGTCTCTGATTGCGCTGCAGGCTGCCGGCTGAGATCAGGTCTCGAGGGACCGGATCTTCTCCAGACGGCGGACATGTCGCTCCTCGCGGCTGAACTTCGCCTCGAGGAAGGTCGTCACCAGGTCCTGGGCCAGAGAGAGCCCGATCACCCTGGATCCGAGGCAAATCACGTTGACATCGTCGTGCTCGACCATCTGGTGGGCGGTGTAGGCGTCGTGAGCGACGGCGGCCCGGATCCCGTTGAGCTTGTTGGCTGCCACCGATGCTCCGGCGCCTGACCCGCAGATGATGATGCCGCGGTCGGCCCGACCGTCGAGGACGGCCTGGCCTACGGCTGCCGCATAGTCGGGGTAGTCAACCGGCTCCGCAGAGTGGGTGCCGAGGTCGTAGACGGCATGACCGGACTCGGCGAGCCAGGAAGCCAGGTGTTCCTTCATCGAATATCCGGCGTGGTCAGAGCCGAGTGCGATTCTCATGGCTCGCGGCAGGGTAGCCACACCACTCAGGGTGACCGGAGCCAACCTGAGGTTGGGGGCGCAGGGTGGTTACATTCGATGCAATGTCCGTGATCGTCGTCGAGGGTGGAGCGCGGCTCCAGGGAACCGTTGGTGTTCGCGGAGCGAAGAACGCGGTGCTCAAAGAGATGGTCTCGGCGCTGCTCGCTCCCGGTCGGCACCACCTCACCAATGTCCCCACGATTCTCGACGTCGACCTCATGTCCCAGGTCCTGGAGCACCTCGGGTGTCGGGTCGAGCAGGGCAGCAACGAGTTGTGGGTCGTGGTCCCAGAAGAACTGAACCCGGAGGCCCCCATCGAGCTGGTCCGTCAGATGCGAGCCTCGATCGTCGTGCTGGCGCCACTCCTGGCTCGGACCGGGTACGCCAGGGTCGCCCTGCCCGGTGGGGACGACCTCGGGGCGCGGCCGATCGACATGCATCTCAGCGGCCTGGAGGCCATGGGCGCCGAATTCGACTTGGTCCATGGCGAGCTGGTGGGAAGGGTGGACGGCAGATTCAAGGGCACCGAGGTCGAATTGCCCTTTCCCTCAGTTGGAGCCACTGAGACTCTCCTCTTCGCCGGTGTGACCGCCGAGGGAGAGACGGTCATTGTCAACGCGGCGCGTGAGCCCGAGATCCAGGATTTGATCGACCAGCTCCTGGGAATGGGTGCTGACATCGAAGGGGGTGGGACTTCCTTGGTCACCATCACCGGTGTCGACGGCCTATCTGCTGTCGAACATCGGGTCATTCCGGACCGGCTCGAAGCAGGGACCTACGCCATCGCCGCTGCGATCACCGGAGGCGATATCACCGTGACCGGGTGCTCAACTGCCGACCTTCGCATGGAGCTGAAGAAGATCGAGGAGACGGGCTCGGGTGTCGAGCGGGGTGACGGCTGGCTGCGAGTGACCGGGCCTGATCGGCCGGCGCCGGTCGACTTTGCGACCCTTCCTTTTCCCGGTTTTCACACCGACATGCATCCTCAGATGGTGGCTTTGCTGTCGGTTGCCTCCGGGACCTCGGTCATCACCGAGAACCTGTACGACTCCCGTTTTCGGTATGTGGGCGAACTGGCCCGTATGGGAGCCGACATCACGACCGAGTCCCAGCATGCCATCGTGCGCGGGGTCGAACAGCTGTCCGGATGCCCGGTGCTGGCATCTGATATCCGGGCCGGCGCTGCTCTCGTGCTCGCAGGATTGCGTGCCGAGGGGACTACGTCGGTGGCCGAAGCCGAGCACATCGACCGCGGGTATGAGGACTTCACCGGTCGCCTCGAGTCGTTGGGCGCGCGGATCTCGAGGAAGTGACTCGATTGGGCCAGCCTCGGCGGCACCGTAGAATCGGGAAGAGTTGACACCAAGGACCGGTTCTAACTGACGATGACATCGATCACCCCAGTCACCATCAATTCATCCAGCGCGCCTGATCGGATCGAAATCGATCAGGAGAAACTCGCTGAAACCTTGGAGTACATCCGCCCGGCCGTGCAGGCCGACGGTGGCGACTTGATCCTGCTCGGGACCGACGGTGGCACCGTGAACATTCAGATGGTTGGCGCCTGTGGAGGCTGCCCGCTCTCGATGATGACCTTGAAGGCCGGAATCGAGCGGATCCTCATCGATCGGGTCCCCGGGGTCGAAGAGGTCAACGCCAGTGCTGATTCCCCGACGCTCGATGAAGACGTGTCGATGTCGAAAACCGGCGGGATCACTCTTCCCGGCCACTTGCTGGCGTCCCCCGATCCAGCCTGACCGGTCTTTAGGCTCCCTCCGATGAGCTCGAATGAGCTGATCGACCGCGTCCGCGCCGGCGACCGCCTGGCCTTGGCTCGACTGGTGACCGCCATCGAATCGGGCGAACCAGATGCGATCGAGGCTGTTGCCTCATCGGGTCACCCCACGGGATCAGCAAGAAGGGTCGGGGTCACCGGCCCCCCCGGTGCGGGCAAGTCGACGCTGATCAGTGCGATGATCGGCGAATTGCGATCTCGCGGCCTTTCGGTCGGTGTCCTGGCGGTGGATCCTTCGAGCCCAATCACCGGTGGCGCTCTCCTCGGCGATCGGATCAGGATGCAGGGGCATGTCGACGACCCGGGCGTCTTCATCCGCTCGATGGCGACCCGGGGCCATCTGGGAGGATTGGCCCTGGCTGCACGAGCGACGATTGGAGCGCTCGCCGCGGCCGGGTTCGACTATTTGTTGGTGGAGACGGTCGGGGTCGGGCAGTCCGAAGTGGAGGTCATGGACCTGGTGGAGGTGGTGGTCCTGGTCGTTGGCCCCGGCTGGGGTGACCAGGTACAGGCGGAAAAGGCGGGGGTCGTGGAGATCGCGGACCTCTTCGTGGTGAACAAGGCAGACCGACAGGGCGTGGACGAAGTGCGTCGGGTGCTGATGAGCGCCTCCGGGGAATCGGGCCCACAGGTCATGACCACCACCGCCACCACCGGGCAGGGTGTCGACGCACTGGTCGACGAGATCGACAGGCTCCTCGGCCTTTAGCCGGCCAGAGCCGCCTGGGCTGCGGCCAGTCGCGCTCCCTCGATCCGGGGCGGGCTGCACGACACGTAGTCGAGGCCAAGCTCGTGGACAAAGGCAATCGACTCCGGGTCGCCGCCGTGCTCTCCACATAGACCCACCGTCAACGAGGGGTTGGCCTCCCGGCCTTCGTTGGTTGCCACCCGCACCAATCGCCCCACTCCGGCGCGGTCCAGGGTCTGGAATGGGTTGGAGGCGAGGATGCCCCGTTCCAGGTAGTCACCCAGAAAGAGCCCTTCTGCGTCGTCGCGGCTCAGCCCATAGGTCATCTGGGTGAGGTCGTTGGTGCCGAAGGAGAAGAAATCGGCGGCTTTGGCGATGGCACCTGCGGTCAGGGCGGCCCGGGGCAGCTCGATCATGGTCCCCACCGGGACCTTTAGCTCGAGCCCTGATTCCTTGGCCGCAGCGGCAACCTCTTCCTCGATCATCTCCCGCATCCGGATCAGCTCTTCGACGTCAGCGACCAGGGGGATCATGATCTCGAGCATCGGGTTGCCACCTGCCTGGATTCTCGTCACGAGGGCATGACAGGCGGCACGGGCCTGCATCCGGTAGAGATGGTCAACCATGAGACCGAGACGGACCCCACGGAGCCCGAGCATCGGGTTGTCCTCTTCCCATCGAGCCACGTGCTCGGACATCGACTGCAGATCGTCGATGGGACGACCCGCCTTGGCGTCGAGACGCATCTCATGCTCCAGCTCGAAACGGGAGGGCAGGAATTCGTGTAGCGGCGGGTCGAGAAGCCGTATCACCACGGGAAGGCCGTCCATGGCCTCGAGCAGACCCTCGAAATCACCGACCTGGACCCGCTCCAGCTCCTTGAGGGCGGTGGCACTCTCCTCCTCGGAATCGGAGAGGATGATCCGCTGAACCACCTGAAGTCTCTCGCCGAGGAACATGTGCTCGGTGCGGGCCAATCCGATTCCCTTCGCCCCGTGCTTGCGGGCGATCGTCGCGTCCTTGGCGTTGTCGGCGTTGGCCCACACCGCCAACACCCGATACTCATCGGCCCATTCCAGGAGCTGATGCAGTTCGGGAGGTGACTCGGGGGCGACCACGTCGACACTGCCGATGTAGACGGTCCCGGTAGAGCCATCGATAGTCACCAGGTCACCGGCCCGGATCTCCCCAGCTGGGGTGCGGGCGACGCCGGCCTCGACGTCGACGACCAGGCTTGCCGCCCCGGTCACCGCCGGCTTTCCCATTCCCCGGGCAACGACCGCGGCGTGCGAGGTTTTCCCGCCCTGACTGGTCAGGATCCCAATCGCAGCTGCCATGCCGTGAATGTCGTTGGGAGTGGTTTCGGGGCGGATCAAGATGACGATCTCGCCCGTTTTCGCCTGGGCTACCGCGTCGTCCGATGAGAACACGGCTCGCCCGATGGCGGCGCCGGGGGAGGCGGCGACCCCTGTCACGGCGGCGTCGGACTGCTTGACGTGATCTGCGATACGGGGGCGATGCAGCTGCTCCAGCGAGGCGGGGGAGACCCGCTTGATCGCGGTGACTCGATCGATGAGGCCTTCCTCCACCATGGCCACTGCCATCTTCACGGCCGCGGCCGCGGTGCGTTTGCCGGCTCGGGTCTGGAGGATGTAAAGGACGTCATGCTCGATGGTGAACTCGATGTCACACATGTCCTGATAGTGGGTTTCCAGGCCATCCATGATCTCCAACAGCTGGCGGTGGCATTTCGGATGGAGCTCTCCTAGCTCGTCGAGCGTCAATGGGTTGCGGATCCCGGCCACGACATCCTCGCCCTGGGCTCGCGGCAAGTAGTCGCCGTAGACGAGACGGGCGCCGGTCCCGGGGTCCCTGGTGAAGCAGACGCCCGTTCCCGAGTCGTCACCGAGGTCACCGAAGACCATCATTTGCACGTTGGCCGCAGTTCCCAGATCGTCGGGGATCGAGTTGATCCTTCGGTACTCGATGGCCCGTTTGGTGTTCCAGGAGCTGAAAACTGCAGTGATCGCCCCCTTCAGCTGCTCACGAGGGTCGGTCGGGAGCTGGCCGGGTCGTAGCTTCTCGACGATCGCCTGGAACTGTCGCGTGGCAACTTCGAGGTGGGAGGCGTCGAGCTCCGAATCATCCGTTACGCCCGCTGACGTCCTGAGCTCGCCGAGAACATCTTGAAACAGGATCTCGTCCACCCCGAGGACCACATCACCGTACATCTGGACGAAGCGGCGATAGGCATCCCAGGCGAAGTGGGGGTCGCCGGACCAACTGATCAAGGTCTCGACTACGTCGTCGTTGATGCCCAGGTTCAAGATCGTGTCCATCATCCCGGGCATGGAGAACTTGGCCCCCGACCTCACAGAGAGCAGGATCGGCACCGGGCCGCCCCCGAAGCGGCGCCCGGTCTTGTCTTCGAGTCGAGCGATCGCTGAGTCGACCTCGCCCCAAAGGTCTACAGGCACACGACCGTCTCTCATGGTCAGACGGCAAGCCTCGGTGGTGATGGTGAAGCCGGGCGGAACCGGCAGACCCAAAGTCGGTCATCCTCGCCAGTCCGGCGCCTTTTCCCCCGAGAAGATCAGGGTCGGAACCGTCGGTGGCCGAGAAGTCGAAGAGATGAGGCAAAGCTCGATGCTCCGTTCGCTGCCTTACGAGTGGAAGTTAACGACTCCGAACCTATCGACAACAGGGCCATCCGCGAAACAAACTCGGGTCTTTCGACCCCAGTCGGGGAGTCCGTTAAGTTTCGGCCAGTCCGTTCTTCGATTCTGAGGCCACATGCCGACCAAGATCACAGCTGACATGGTTGCCGTCCCCGCCGGCACCTTCACCATGGGCTCGGACGACCATTACCCGGAGGAGCGGCCGTCACATCCGGTCACCGTTGAGGCCTTCGCCGTCGACCGGCATCAGGTGACCAATCGCGAGTTCACCGATTTCGTGGATGAGACCGGGCATGTGACCGTCGCCGAGGTTCCGCCCGACCCGGCGGACTATCCCGGGGCACTTCCCGAGATGCTCTATGCCGGGTCGCTGGTCTTCATCCCGCCGCCGGGCCCGGTCGATCTGCGTGACATCGGGAATTGGTGGTCCTTCGTCAAGGGCGCAGATTGGAGGCATCCAACCGGCCCTGACAGCGATCTGACCGACCTCGAGGATCATCCGGTGGTCCACGTCGCCTATGCCGACGCGGTGGCCTATGCCGAATGGGCAGGTAAGGCGCTCCCTACCGAGGCCGAGTGGGAGCGTGCCGCATGGGGCGGGCTCGAGAACGCCGAATACGCCTGGGGTGACGAGCTCATGCCGAATGGGCAGCCAATGGCCAACTTCTGGCAGGGTGACTTTCCATGGCAGAACGACCTGCTCGACGGCTACTTGCGGACCGCCCCGGTCGAATCCTTCCCGCCCAATGGATTCGGCATCTTCGACATGATCGGGAACGTTTGGGAGTGGACCACGTCGTGGTACTCGACGTCACATCCCCAAGCGGTGGCCCATGCCTGCTGCGCTCCGGTGAACCCTCGCAGTGCTGATGAGGAGGCGAGCATCGATCCCTCACAACCAGAGATCCGCATCCCTCGCAAAGTGATCAAGGGGGGCTCCCATCTGTGTGCCCCCAACTATTGCCGGCGATATCGGCCCGCCGCCCGGTTTCCCGAGCCGATCGACACGTCGACGTCGCATCTCGGATTTCGCTGTGTGTCACGGGGCGGATGACCCCAAATGGCTCGATCTCATTTCCTCCCAGGAGCGGAGCGACGTTGGGGGAGGTGGCCCCGAGGGCCGGAGGGGGCAATTCCGACAAGTGGACTGCGAACCCTTTAGCCGTCTGCCTCAGTCTCGATCCCGAGTGCCACGAAGATCCGATGTCTCTCCGACGTGTAGTGGCTCTCGCTGACGACGTTGGCGTTGTACTGCTCGCTCAGCGTCTGGAACTCCTCCATGAGGGCCGTCTCGTCAGGAGCCTCGGCCAGGGCTGACTCCTCGACACGGTCCTCCTTCTTCTGGCGCTTGGCCTCTTGCTTTTCCTGACGGGTCCGCTCACGGGCCCGCTTGCTCATTGCCTCACGTCCTCTTTGTGCCATCTGGATCCTCTGGTCGCTGAAGGCGTCGACTCACCGGTGTTCTCCAAACGAGGACGCCTACAAAGCCCGGGACCGAATTGCCTGTCCGGTCTGACCTGGTCGGTCACGGGCCGGCCCTGCGAGGCCTGGTGGTGAATTACGCAATGACAACCCTAACCCTGTGCGGCTTTCAAACGGGAAACGTCCGGTCTTGCCTCGGGCGGGCTCGGAATAGCTGCCTCGGACGGTTAATGTGAAATACACAGCGCACGCCTGGATGCGTGCTGCGCCGTTTCTTCGCTCCTTCGTACCGTCGGGTGAAGTCGCCACAGGTGCCCATCTGACCCCCTCCGTCTCATGTCGAAGGTGATCTCAGATGGGTCGGATGTGGGGCGTCAAGGAAGTCGACGGTTCGAGCTCTGGAAGGAGCATGTCAATGTCCACCAATATCTATGTGGGAAACCTCTCGTTTTCCACGGACTCCGCAGCGTTGGAGTCCCTGTTCGCGCCCCACGGTCGTGTGACCAAGGCGCAGGTCATCAATGACCGCGACACCGGCCGTTCCCGTGGTTTCGGGTTCGTCGAGATGGAGTCAGCCGAAGAGGCTCAGGCCGCTATCTCCTCTTTGAACGGCAAGGACATGGGCGGGCGTCAGCTCACCGTGAACCTGGCCAAAGAGCGCGCTCGCTGAGCACCGCGGGCAAGGCGGGTGTTTGCCGCCGGAGCCCATCCCAATGTGAAGAAACCCCCCGGGATTCCGGGGGGTTTCTTCCGTCGCGGGTTCGTCGTGCCTCAGGCTGAGGCGTCGACCTCGAACACCAATTCGACACCGTCACCGGTCAGGGTCAGGGTGTCATCGGTGGCAGTGAACGAATCGACCTTCGACATGGCGTCGAAGTACATCGACTCCGAGTCCATCACCTCGGCAGGCTCACAGGCCATCTGCGTCGAGCCCATGTCGGTGAACGAGATGTCGGTGCCGTCGATCGTGTAGCCACCGAAGTAGGAGTTGCACGCCGAAGTTCCGGCAATGGCCCCTTCATCCTCGAATGTCAGTGTGATCGGATGGTCGGCGACGATGGGGATGTCGGCCCCGTCGACGGTTCCCGATTGCAGGGTCCAGTCAGAGAGTGTCGGGTCTGCCCCAGGCTCGCTGGGATCGGCACAGGCGGCAAGGGTCAGTCCTAGTACGGCGGCAAACACAAGAGTTCTTCTCATATCGATTCGACGCTACTCCAATCGCAAACGGTTCCGATCAGAGCCAGGCCCCGATGGCGAGTATCACCCCGGTCCAGAGATGGAGCCTCCCGTTCATCTTCAGCGCCCGAATCAACGAGGGGCCATCGGTGTTCTGCCACAGGGTGCGCACCGGCCCCACGGCGTACGGGGCGAGCATCGCCGCAAAGAGGGTCGGGAGCGGCGTCCACCCGGCCACCGCGAAGGCGACGATCAGCACGAAGGCGCCATAGATGAGCACCGCGTAGAGCCACTTGGTGGGCTCTCGTCCCATGATGACGGCCAGGGTGCGTTTGCCCGTGTTCCGATCAGTGTCCAGATCGCGATAGTTGTTGGCTACCAGCAGCGCGGTGACCAGCATCCCCACCGGGATCGACAACAGCCAGGCGGCGACGGGGGCGGTCATGTCATGGACGTATCGGCTGCCTACGGTCGCCACCAGCCCGAAGAAGACGAAAACGAACACTTCGCCGAGGCCGTGGTAGCCGTAGGGGAACGGTCCCCCGACATAGCCGAGCATGGCGATGATCGAGATCACGCCGATGGCGAGGATCAAAGGCCCCGCGATCAGAGCCAGGCCGATTCCGGCGCATGCGGCGATCAGGATGGCGATCGCCACCCCCCTCCACATCTGACGCGGTGTGAGCACTCCGAGCGCCACCATCCTCGGAGGGCCGACCCGGGCCGAGGTATCCGCTCCACGGGCGGCGTCGGAAGCGTCGTTGGCGAAGTTCGCCGCGACCTGGATCGAGAGAGCGGCAATCAATGTCAGGCTGAACGCGTCGGCCCGGAACACCCCCTCTCCGAGGGCGAGGCCTGCGCCAACCAGCACCGGCACCACCGCCGCGGGCAAGGTGTGCACCCGTGCCGCGGTCTTCCAGGCCTGAAAGCGGGTCAAGGGATCAGAAGTGCCAGGGGTAGCGGCCAAAGTCCGGATCGCGCTTTTCGAGGAAGGCATCCCGGCCTTCGCCGGCCTCCTCGGTCATGTATCCGAGGCGGGTGGCTTCGCCGGCGAAGATCTGTTGACCGACCAGCCCGTCGTCGATGAGATTGAACGCAAACTTGAGCATCCGCTGCGACATGGGGCTCTTGTGAGTGATCTCGACTCCCCACTCCAAGGCCACTCTCTCCAGGTCGGCGTGGGGGATCACCGCGTTGACCATCCCCATCTCAAACGCCTCCTGTGCGGTGTAGGTCCTTCCCAGGAAGAACACTTCACGAGCCCGCTTCTGGCCGACCTGCCTGGCCAGGTATGCCGAGCCGTAGCCGGCGTCGTAGGAGGCGACGTCGGCATCTGTCTGCTTGAAGAGGGCGTGCTCCTCGGAGGCGATGGTGAGATCGCAGACGACGTGGAGGCTATGGCCGCCGCCGACGGCCCAGCCAGGCACCACGGCGATCACGACCTTGGGCATGAATCGGATCAGTCGCTGCACTTCGAGGATGTGGAGGCGTCCGACCCGCGCCGGGTCCACGGCCTCCTCCCCTTCGCCCGCGGCGTACTTGTAGCCGTCGGCGCCGCGGATTCTCTGGTCCCCGCCAGAGGAGAAGGCCCAGCCCCCGTCCTTTGGTGAAGGCCCGTTGCCGGTGAGCAGGACGCAGCCGACGTCTGTGGTCTGCCGTGCGTGGTCAAGGGCAGCGAAGAGCTCGTCGACGGTCTGGGGGCGAAAGGCGTTTCGGACGTCGGGACGGTCGAAGGCGATGCGAACCACTCCAGCACCCCGGGCCCGGTGGTAGGTGATGTCGGTGAGGTCGAACCCGGGCACAAGGTCCCAGGCAGCTGGATCGAAGATCTCGGAAACCACGGACACGCAGGATAAGAGGCACAATCGACATGTGATCGATTGGTTGGCCCGTCACGACCCGAAACGGGTGTTCTTGGAGACCCCTTTCGGCTCGCACACCTACGGCGATGTTCTCGAGTCCCTTCACAACCGACCGGTCGCCGGGGTGGAAGTCTTACGCCCTCGTCTCAGTGCTGGTTCGGTTGTGGATCTGCTCGCTGTGATGTCGGGAGGGTCGGCCGTGGTGGCTGGCCCTGATCAGGAAGAGCCGGGTGTTGTGGATCCGATGGGTGCAGCCACGGTCGTCTTCACCTCTGGGACCACCGGTGGGGCAAAAGGGGTGCGCCTGACTCGCGCCAACTGGGAGGCGGCGGTGATCGCCTCGCAACAGCACTTGGGAAACGGATCCGACGACGTTTGGCTCCTCGCAATGGGGCTGTATCGAGTCGGAGGGATTTCCATCGTCCTTCGCTCGGCCCACGTCGGAGGAACGGTGCGAATGGTGGCCCGGTTCGATGCTGCGGAGTTCGTCGCCGGCTTGCGAAGCGGGGTGACCTTTGCCTCTGTGGTTCCAACGATGCTTCACCGAGTTCTCGATATCGACCCGGGGCCCTTTCCGGGCGTCCGCGCTGTGATCGTTGGTGGCGGCCCGATCTCGGACGGGTTGTTGGAGCGTGCCGTCGCCGCACGACTGCCCGTCCTTCCCAGCTACGGGATGACCGAGACCTGTGGCCAGGTTGCGACGCTTCGCCCCGGTTCAGCCGTCGAGCCGAAGGCACATCCGTTGCCCGGCGTCGACCTTCGCATCCAGCCCGACCGTCGGATCGCGATCCGGGGGCGGATGGTCTCGCCGGGGTACATCGGTGAGCCCGACCGTGCGTCGGAAGAATGGTTCGTGACCGGCGACCTGGGCGAGTTGGACAGCGACGGGGCGCTCCGGGTCCTGGGCCGGGCGGACGATGTCATCGTCAGCGGCGGCGTGAATGTGGATCCCGAAGTGATTGAGGCAGCTCTGAACACGATCGCGGGTGTCGAGGCCGCGCTGGTCTTTGGCGTGCCCAGCCAGGAATGGGGGATGGAGGTCGCCTGTCTCTATGTAGGGAACTTGCCACCTGACGCTGTCGAGGCCCGGCTCAGGGACCAGTTGCCTGGTTCCCTGATCCCGAAGCGCTGGCAGCGGGTCGACTCGCTCCCGGTAACCGATCTGGGCAAACCCGACCGGGCTCACGCGATTCAGTTCCTCAACTGAAACGGCGGGCGATCATCACACCCTGGCGCAGCGGGACGGCAACGGCTTCGAAGTCAGGGTCGGCAGCGATCAGCCTGTTGAACGGATCGGTCCCGTAGCCCTGATCCACCCACCCTTCGCCGGTGCCGAGAACATTGTCGGCGAGGACGAGCCCACCCACAGCGATCAGCGGTCGGGCAGCCTGAAAGTACTCGGAGTACTCCGTCTTCACGGCGTCGATGAAGAGGACGTCGACGCTCCCCGGCTCCAACTCGTCGCTGAGAGCGGTCAGGACTTCGATTCCAGGGCCGAGTCGAATCTCTACCTGGTCCGAAACGCCAGCCCGCTCGAACTGCTTCCTGGCAAATTCAGCGTGCTTTGGCTGCAGCTCGATCGTGATCAGCTTTCCTGTCGGTTGCAGTCCCCGGGCGATCCAGATCCCGGAATAGCCAGCCAGGGTGCCGACCTCGATCGCCAGCAGGCCTCTGGTCATAGCGGTCAGGATGTGGAGCAGCCGGCCGACATCCGCGGTCACCGCGATATCCGGCAGGCCGGCTGCCACCGCCTCAGCCATCAGCCCGGACAGGTGGTCGTCCTCGGCTCCGAAGACTTCACGGGAGTAGTCGTCGAGGAAGTCCCAACGCTCAGGAGTCATTGTCATCGACCGGACCCTAGACGCGGCTGAAAGCAGTATCTGATACGCCCGGCGGGCGCATCGCGGGTGAGCCGTTCACTCCGTCCAGCGCCGGCTCTCCCAGAAGGACCCCAAGCGAGCTCGCCGTCGGGCGGTGGTCAGGGCAGGAGCGCAAACGACCAACACGATTGCCGCGCCGACGACCGATCCAAAGAAGTCGGATTCCCAGCGCTGATCCAAGATCTGTGACGAGATGCCGATGCCAATCGGCAGGACCAACCACGCCGTGAGGGCCAACCAACCCACTCCGAGGTATCCCTTGAGGAGGCAGATCGTCCCGGCGACGATGTCTGCTGAGATCACGATCGACATCAGGACGATCAAGAATGTGGCATCGGGGTCGTCGATCCCGATCGCATCGAGACCGAAGAACACAAGCGCCGTGCCTATCAGCCACAACTCAGTAACGACCCGCCGTGTGGGCCAGTGAGATGTCGAACTCGGAGTCTGCATCCCGCTGCTACTGCGATAGCCAACCTGCATGGTCACCACCCCTTGTCGTCCTGGTCTCTATTCATGTGTCGGCGTTGGAGAGTCGTTGGCCATAGGGTCGAAAGGAACTTCGACCTGGGACGCACCGGCTCTTGAGGTCGACCACCACCAAGAAGAGCGGTGTCCTTTGGGCGCGGGGCCGTCAATCGGCGTTACGGGTCGAAACCCAGCTTGTGGTCGCCACGGCCGTTGGACGGGTCTGCTCCGCATCGAGGACGATCGGGATGGTTCGGAGCACAGTGTCCGGGTTGAGGCTGATCGAGTCGATCCCCATCTCCACCAGGCGACGGGCGACGTCTGGAAAGTCTGATGGCGCCTGACCGCAGATCCCGATATGCCGGCCGTGCCGGTGAGCACCATCGACTGCGAGCCTGATCATCTCCAACACGCCTTCGTCGCGCTCTTCGAAGTCGAAGGCCACCAACTCAGAATCCCGGTCCACGCCAAGGACGAGCTGGGTCAGATCGTTCGAGCCGATGGAGAATCCATCGAAGATCTCGGCGAAGGCATCGACTTGCACGACGTTGTTGGGAATCTCACACATCACATAGATCTCCAGGCCGTTCTCACCTCGGCGGAGGCCATGAGATGCCATCACATCGAGCACCTTCACGCCCTCTTCAACCCTCCTGCAGAAGGGGATCATCAGCCTGATGTTGGTTAGCCCCATCTCGTCTCGAGCCCGTTTCATTGCTGCGCATTCCAGGGCAAAGCCGGCGGCGTATGCCGGATGGGCATAGCGCGACGCTCCCCGGAATCCGATCATCGGGTTGGCCTCGATGGGCTCGAAGGCCCGCCCACCGAGAAGGCTCGCGTACTCGTTGGTCTTGAAGTCGGACATGCGGACGATGACCGGCTTCGGGTAGAAGGCTGCCGCAATGGTCCCCACTCCCTCAGCGAGACGCTCGACGAAGTAATCGGCACCGGTCGGATATCCATCGATGAGTTCGAGAATCTTCTGCCGATCCTCGAGATCCTCAACGCGATGAGGTCAAGGAGGGCATAGGATGGGCCCGGATCGATTCGGAGATGATGAACTCCATCCGGGCAAGACCGACGCCAATCCAGGGAGCTGCGAAGTTTGAAAGGCGAGGTCTGGATTGCCGATGTTGACCATGATCTCGGTACTCGTCTTGGTCAGATCTGCCAGATCGATGGTTCGGGTCTCGATCGAAACCTTGCCCTCGTCACGCGGCCGACCTCGCCTTCGGCGCAGGAAACGGTGATCAACTGGCCGGAATGAACTTGATCGGTGCGCGTTCACCGTTCCGACGACTGCTGGTATCCCCAGCTCCCGAGCAACAATCGCCCGCGTGACAGGTCCGTCCTCCCCCGCGATTGGTGACGATCGCTGCGGCGTTCTTCATGACCGGCTCCCAGTCCGGAGTGGTGGTGTCGGCGATGAGGACTTCATTGTCTTGGAATGCGGACAAACCGGCGGTGGACGTGATGACACGGGCTCTGCCTGAAGCAGCTGCGCTACCCACTGCCCCGGCCCTCAACGACGACCTGAGACCCGGGTCGCACCAAGTTGCTCCGTGAGCGTGGTGCCACGTAGTTGTGAAGCGACGGTTTCCGGTCTGGCCTGCACGAGGTAAAGGCGGTTGTCGATGCCGTCCTTGGCCCATTCGATATCCATCGGCATCTGGTGCCCAGCCTTGGCGGCGTAGTGGCGCTCGACCTCGATGCCATAGCCGGCCAGGGCGAGGACCTCTGTGTCGGTGAGGCAGAATCTTGCTGCGATCGGCCTCGGGGGTGGGCCCATCGAAGTGGTCTGCCCGCCACGACCCTCGGAGTCAGACCATCCTGACTTGCTTCCTCCCCAAGTTCGCGTTTCAGGACAGACCTGTACCCGAGCAGAAGGTCGGCTTGTGGACGTAGAACTCGTCGGGGTCCACTACTCCCTGAACCACGGTCTCGCCCCAATCCGTAGGCACCGGTGATGAAGACGACGTCTTCGAACCCCGATTCCGTGTCGATCAGTGAACATGACCCCGCTACTGGCCAGATCGGAGCGAACCATCTTCATGACGCCAACAGATAGGGCAACCGAGAAGTGATCGAAACCTTTGTCGATCCGATACGAGATTCCACGGTCAGGTGAACAGCGAGGCAAAGCACCTCCGGCAGGCCTCGACTACCCGCTCGGCGCCGTGGACGTTGAGATAGGTCTCGTGTTGTCCGGCAAAGCTACCACGGTGGGCAGGTCCTCGGCGGTGGCTGACGATCGGACCGCAACGCTCAAATCAGTCCCGTATTCCTCAACCAGCCGTTGATACCCCTTAATGATCTGCTCGCGAATCGGCTCAGGGAGGGGTAACTCGTAGATCAGCTCACGAGCCTTTCGAGCACGTACTGGCAAGGTCATCGACGTCGGACTTGTCTACGCCGCCGATGATCTCTTCCAGGCTCGACCAGGCACCCGAATTGGTCAGCGTGTCCCGATACGCCTGGGCGGTCACCGCACGCGAATCCGTTGGGAACATTGACCCCGAGCGGGGTCGACCCGCGGTACAACTCGCCGAGGGAGGCGTTCTTGCCTCCGACCTCGCCGACGTCATCTATCCCCAGTTCCTCGAACCAACGTATGTATCGGGTCCCCAAAGATGTCGTCATCTCGCGCTTGTCAGCTGGTGCGGCCACGGACGAACCAGAAAGCAAACAATCCGGTGACAACCGCACCTATCAGCATCAGCCACATTGCACGATGGCCCGACGCTTCTTCTTGACGGCTCATGTGAACCTCCTTGACTCCATGAATACGTGATCTGGCGGCTCGCTGCCAGGGCCGGAAGTCATCATTGGAGCCCACGCTCGGGGACGGAATCAGGACTTAAGGCACTGCCCACATGGTGAAAGGCGTGCATGCCTGGGGCATGCCACGTAGCGACGCTGAGCGCATGCTGGAGTTGGAGGAGTCAGCTCAAGGAGTGGATCTGTACAGGGCGCCTGGGAGTGAGCTGCAATTCGAGATTGCGGCCCAGGAAGCCGAGATCCATTTGGACCTCGACGAGGCCAACGAGACATCCATCCTGACGAGAGCCCGGAAGCGCCGGGCCCTGCTTTGGAACGCGATGACGGGCCTCGAGAAAGCGATAGCCGGCCCGTCGTCGAGCGAAGTAGGGGTCGATGCCAATCTTGCCGAACTTCGCCGAGCACTCGAAGAGCACATCCGCACAGCGGAGGGGACGGATGGCCTGTTCGATGAGATCATGGCGACCTCCCCCAGATTGGCTGCGGAGATGGAATCGCTCCGCGACGAGCACCGCCAGCTGGGGACGGCGCTGACTTCGCGACCGAGGTTCTCCGCTCCGCAAGGACCGATTCAAAGGGACCCCAGCGATTACGTCGAGCAGTGACGAGTCTCCTCGGGCG
>CAVRWT010000016.1:0-124043 GCA_963724825.1 uncultured Acidobacteriota bacterium | reverse complement strand
CAACCGAGGTCACCAACTGGTAACGGTCGGCGTCCTTCTCCCCTAGCCACCACCGGGCGCTGAGACGCCACGGCCCACTCCAGGTGAGGACCGGCTCCCAGCGAGTGCCGAGCCGAACCCGGGATGGCATGCCCCTCATCCCATTCCACTTCCAAAGGCTGGAGACGTGGCGGGACCAGCGCCGGGCTGGGCCCTGGGGTGGCTCCCGGCCAGGGAGCGTTCGGGTCCCGGGCGATATCGGTCGGTGGTTCCCCCCAACGGGACCAGGCGACTCGCTCCTGGGGCATCCTCCCGCCCTGGGCTCTTCCCTGAAGCACTGCATCAGGGCCGAGCAATGCCTGGGCCCTGGTCAGAGCCCTTTCAGCCTCGATCCTCGAGGTCTCGTCCTGGAGCAGGCCAAGCTGCCGCCCCTGATCGGAGAGGTCGGCCGGTGCAATCCTCAATCTCACGATTCCCCCGGGCACCCCGCCCGCCTCCACCCAGGCCCGGAGTTGCCACCACACCCGATCGGCGAGCGCCTTCTCGGTGAAGGGGTCGGCCGATCGCCAGATCCGCTCCCGGGACTGCCCCATCGCCGACTCCGCCAGGATCGAGACCCGATGCGGCGCCACCCCGTTCACCCGCAGCCCGCGGAGCAGGCGCTCCGACAGCGCACGGGAGGCGAAGGCGACTGCATCGAGCGTTTCCAGCGGATCCTCGAAGGCGGCGTCGACCGCGAGATCGGGTGAGATCGCCCGGGGATCAACCAGTCGGTCCTCCCCACTGGCCAGTCGGTGGGCGAGCGCCCCCGGGTTGCCGAAGCGGGTCGCCAGGGCATCACGAGGCAATCGGGCCAGCTCACCGAGGGTGCCGATCCCCAACCAGCGGAAGGTGTCGATCAGCTCCTCGCCGTTCATGCTCTCCCGAAGCGTTGCCAGATCGAGACCCGAGCGAGGAACCCAATCGTGTCCTCGACCACCTGCGGGTGGCCAACCGTTGTGGTCGCCGAAGCCCAGCGAGCGGCGAACGGCCCATCGGCCACCCCGACCAGAGCCTGGCCTCCCCGGAGATGGCCAACCAGGTTGTCGACCTCTTTGACCACCCGTTCGGCCAGCGCCGTCTCCCCGCCGTAGAAGCGCACCGCACCGGAAACCGGGACATAGACCAGACCCGGGGAGACCACCTCCACTCGTGGGATGAGGTCCTCGATGACCTCCACCACCGGCTCGAAGCGACGGGCCTCCTCCCCGGGGTCGCGGACCAGCACCGTCGCAAACGGAGCCAACGCCTCCGCCTCCCGACGCGGCATCCCCAGGGTCACTCCGACAGCGAGCACCTCACTCGTGGCGCCGACGACCCGGTCGTCGACGATCAGCACCGGGTCAGACGACGGAGCGTCGGGCCTCCCCAACGACCACATCGGAAACCACACGCACAACGTCCGAACCTTCATCCTCCACCTCGAAGCGCCGGGTCACCCCGGCCGATCCTTTTCCGGACGCCTCCAGCACCAGACGTCGTCTCTTCAATCTCCCGTGTCCCCGGTCCGCCCCCTCCCAGGTGACCCCCAAAGCCCGGAGCCGGAGATGAGCCACCCCACTGGGGAGGCCATTGCCCATCGACCGCATCGCCACCGACACCCCTCTCGCCCTGGCCAATGCGGCGAGGCGACGCAGGTCTTGATCCTTGATCTGGGCCGGGACCTCGGCATAGAGGGCATGCACCCCTTCGAGAAGGGCAGCGGCGACCTTGGGCCAGATCCGTGAGTCGTCGCAACGCACGATGACCAGATGCTCGGCGAGTACCCCGGTCTCCCAGGCAGCCTCCGGTGAGATCCAGCTTCTGGTGTCGAGGACCACCACCGGGGCGACCTGTGAAGGCTCGGCGAGGAGTCTCAGGCCGAGACGGGTGAGCCCGGTCCCGGAGACCCCGACCATCTCGGTGATCCGACCCGGTTGGAGGCGGAGCGATCCCTCCATGTCGAAGAAACGGGAAGGTTTCTCCAGGACGAGATGCTCGATGCCCAAACTGACTCCGCTATCGGGCGCTCAATCATATCGAACATATGTTCGATAGCAAGAGGAGGTCTCAGCCCTCTTCCAACTCCTCCAAGGTGGCCGGCCAATCGCTCTTGAGCAGACGGGAAAGGGAGCGGTCGGCCAGCAACTTGCCCCCGGTCTGACAGGTGGCGCAGTAGTTGGTCTCGTTGCTGGCGTAGACGATCCTCTGCACCGGCGAGCCGCAGCGGGGACAGGGCTCCTTGAACTTCCCGTGCACCGCCATGTCATCCCTAAAGGCGGTCACCTTGGTTGGCCAGCCCTCCCCCACCTCGGCCCGCAGCTTCTCTGTCCAAGTGACCAGCGAATCGACCACCGCCTCGTGAAGCTGCTCGACCTCCTCGTCGGTCAACTGCGCCGTTCTTTTCACCGGGGAGAGCCGGGCCTCCCAGAGGATCTCGTCGGAATACGCATTGCCGATGCCGGAGAAGATCCTCGGGTCGGTCAGGGCCCGCTTCAAGGTCCGGTTCTCCGCTCGGAGCGCCTTCCCGAAACCAGCGGTGTCGACCTCCAGTGGCTCCACGCCGCCACGGTCGAGGGCCTCGACCCCGTCCATCCCCCGACTCAGCCAGATCCCGGCGCGCTTGTGGGTGCCCTGTTCGGTGAGAATCAAAGTCCCCGGCTCGAAGTCGAGTGCGGCGAGGCCGACCTTCTTCGGGATCGGCTTGCGCGGCGTCTCCCAGCGAAGACGGCCGGCAACCATGAGGTGGATCACCAGGAACAGATCGCCATCGAATCCGAACACGATCCGCTTCCCGACACGCTGCAGGGTCTTGACCGACGAGCCCACTGCGGCGTCGTAGGGCGGGTCGAACGTGCGAAGCACGGCCGGTGAGGCAATTCGGACGCCGGTGAGCCGCTGGCCGAGCACGCGGCGCTCGAGGGCCTCGATATAGACGACGATGTCGGGAAGCTCCGGCACCGGGCCGACGCTACCGACCGGCTAGCGCTCCCGGCCCAGCGTCCCGCTGAAGAGAACACTCACGCCGACCACGATCCCGCCGGCGAGAAACCCGTACGCCAAGAGGTCGTTGGGATCGAGGGTGACGTTCTGCACCGCGAGTGCGAACACGATGATCATGGCCGCCAACGGCGAGGATCGCCGCCACCTGGGCCCATCTCGCCCCACGACTCAGCAGATAGGCGATGGCGACCATCACCAGGCCGCCGATCATGAAAGCCAGCCAGTACGACCCAAGAGCCACGGTATCCGCGCCGACCAGCTCAGGAGCCGCCCGGAGAAACGCCCCGCCGGCAAAGACCAGGACTCCTCCCAGGGCGAAGGCGATCGCCGACAGGTTGGACTTGGGCGGCGGCTCCTCCACCGGCTCGTCCAAAGGCACCGGGGGAGGCCCTTCGACGTTGTGTGAGGCGGCCATCTTCCGAGCAAGTCGCGGAGAAGAGGTCATCAGCCCGAGCTCCTCGGCCAGGGCCGACGTCATTGTCGGTCTTGAGGATCAGGTCCTCGCCCTCGGCGCGGATGGCGAAACCCTCTCGCAGAGCCTGGATCCCCATCCCCTCCACCGGCCACTCACCGATGACCTCTCCGGCGGAGATGAGGCCGAAGAGTCTCGTCGTCGGTGAACACCTCCACCGCGATCGTCTGCGTGGAATCGCCCTTCATATGGACGACTCCCTTTGACTCCATAGCCATAACCGGGCCCTCCCTGATCCGGACAGCACATGCGAATTGTACGACCTGAACGGTCGTTTCAGGTGTAACGAAGCTCGACCCACCTACCGTTCCAGCAAATGCCTGACCCGGTATCGCCGCGAAACCCGAACGACCTGAGTCGCATGCAGGCGATCCTCAGCGCGGCCATCAGAGAAGACAGCCCCCGGTATGTGATCCATCCCGGAGACCTGGCCTGGTGGGCGTATCACAGCGACCCTCGCACCGATGAGCAGATCAGCTACTGGCTCGACGGAGACCAGGGATTCGTCGTCTTGTTTCGCAACCACAACGAGATCGCAGCATTTTGCGCGCCGGGTCAATCGCCAGCTGCCTCTAATCGAATGGGGCTGTGAGCAGCTCGGGCCGGGGGCGAAAGTCGCTTGTGTCTCGAGCGCCGACCATGCCCTCGAATCCGAGCTCGAAGCGAAGGGATACGAGGTGGCCGGGACCGACGGCCCGATCTTCATCCACGATCTCACCCACGCTGACCGCACCCCGATCCCGCCATCGGGCCTGACCCTCAGACCATTGCGCGGTCTGGATGAGGCAGACGCAAGGCGACGAGCCTCGCACGCCGCCTTCAAGTCGACCATGGATCCGGCCGAGCACCTCGAGCGCTATCTCCGATTGATGCGCTCGCCGGTCTACGACGCCGACCGCGACCTGGTGGCGGTGGCCGACGACGGGACCGTCGCCGCCTTCATGATCTGGTGGCCGGACCCATCAGGCATCGCTGAGATCGAGCCGATGGGGACCGATCCCGCATTTCATCGGCGGGGAGTGGGGCGAGCGCTGATGGAGTACGCCTTCTCACGGATGCGGGAAGCGGGAATGAGCCGGGTCAGGGTGATCACCGACGACCACCGCGAGGACGCCATTGCGTTCTACTCGGCGGTCGGGTTCACCCAGACCGCCGAGTTGCGTTCCTGGAAGCGGCCCTGAACCGGCCGCTTCGCGACTAGTTGTTCTGGAGGTCTTCGAAGACCTCGTCGAAAGGCTGGGCCACACGACGACGCTCGGCGCTGGCCGATGTCGGTTGAGCAATGGCCACGGGAGCCTTCTCCGGAGCCGGACGGTCGTCGCGGTTCCGGTCACGGCCGCGGTCACGATCCCCAGAGCCGCCCCGTCCCCGATCGCCCGAGCCGCCACGGCCACGATCACGATCACCGGAGCCACGGCCCCGATCGCCGCCGCCCGAGCTCGGTGGCTCGGAGTCGGGCAGGGTCGCGCCCTCCAGGGCATCGACCAACTCGAGGCTGACCTTGCCCCGGTCGATCTCACGAACCCGGACCTTCAGCTCCTGACCGTCGGTCAGATAGTCCTCGACCCGCTCGACGCGCTTTGAGCCGTCGAGACGCGAGATGTGAAGCAGGCCGTCACGTCCGGGAAGGATGTTGACGAAGGCACCGAACTTGGTGATGTTGACCACCTTGCCGGTGTACTCGGTCCCCAACTCGACCTCGGGCGGGAATGCGATCTGCATGACCTTCTCCTTGGCAGCTGCCAGTGCGGAGCTGTCCGAGGAGGCGATCCTGACGATTCCCTTGCCGTCGGCCTCTTCGATCTCGATGGCGGCGCCGGTGACCTCTTCGAGCTCACGGATGACCGCACCCTTGGGACCGATGACTTCGCCGATCTTGTCCTTGGGGATTTCGATCGACTCGATGCGTGGCGCGTACTCGTTCATCTCGGAACGGGGCTCGGCGATCGCCTCGGCCATCTTGTCGAGGATGATGAGACGGGCCACCTTGGCCTGATTCAGGGCGTCGGCCAACACCTCGGAGGGCAGGCCCTCCAACTTGGTGTCGAGCTGAAGCGCGGTGATCACGTCCCTGGTGCCGGCAACCTTGAAGTCCATGTCGCCGAGTGCGTCCTCTGCACCGAGGATGTCGGTCAGCGTGACGTACTTGCCATCCCGATGGATGAGGCCCATGGCGATACCGCCGACGGGCGCTGCGATCGGAACTCCGGCGTCCATGAGGGACAGCGACGATGCGCACACCGACGCCATCGAGGTGGATCCGTTCGAGGAAAGCACCTCGGACACCAGCCTCAAGGCGTAGGGGAACTCTTCCTCGGTCGGGATCACCGGGAGGACGGCCTTCTCGGCCAGTGCCCCATGCCCGATCTCACGGCGCTTGGGACCACGCATGAACCCTGCCTCCCCCGTCGAGAACGGCGGGAAGTTGTAATGGTGCATGTATCGCTTGGAGTCCTCGTTGGCGAGGGTGTCCAGCATCTGCTCCATCTTGAGCATGCCGAGAGTGGTCAGGTTCAGAACCTGGGTCTCGCCTCTCTGGAAGAGGCCGGAGCCATGGGTCCGCTTGATGACACTGACTTCGGCGCTGAGCGGGCGGATGTCGGTTGGGCCGCGGCCATCGAGACGGATTCCGTCTTCGACGACGCGCTTCCTCATCAGGTCCTTGACCACCGACTTGAAGGCCCGCTTCGACTGCTCGCGGCCATCGGAGTCGTCCTCGTCCAGGCCCAGCTCGGCCATGGTGGCCTCGAGGGCTGCATCCTGAGCGGCGTTGCGCTCCTGCTTCTCGGCGATGACAACCACCGACTGCAACTTGGGCTCGGCGATCGCCTTGACCCGGTCGTAGGCCTCGGGTGTGTAGTCGATGGCGACCGGCCACTCGACTTCCTTCTTGGTGACCTTGGACACCAGCTCGTTCTGGAGGTCGATCGACTCGCCGATGTAGGTCTTGGCTTCCTCCAACCCGCGGGCCACGGTGGCCTCGTCGGACGGGGCATCGCCGTCGGCGATCAGCCGCAGGCCGTTCGGCGTGGAGCCGGCCTCGACCATGATGATGTCGATCCCGCCGGCGTCATTGCGACCTCCGGCGACAACCAACTCGAAGACCGACTCTGCGAGGTCGGCTTCGGTCGGGAACGGAACCCACTCGCCCTTCTTGAGCGCGAGACGCACTCCACCGATTGGCCCCTGGAAGGGGATCGGGCTGATGGCGAGGGCGGCGGAGGCACCGTTCAGGGCGACTACGTCATAAGGGTTCTCGCCGTCGACGGCGAGGCTGGTGACGACCACATGGGTCTCACAGCGGTAGCCATCGGCGAACGATGGGCGAAGCGGGCGGTCGATGAGGCGGCAGGTCAGGATGGCCTGCTCGCTGGGACGACCCTCGCGGCGGAAGAACGAGCCGGGGATCTTGCCCACGGCGTACATGCGCTCTTCGAAGTCCACGGTGAGTGGGAAGAAGTCGACGCCTTCGCGTAGCGACTTCGTTGCTGTGGCGGTAACCAACATTTCGGTACCGCCGAGTTGGGCGACCACGGCTCCGTCCGCCTGTCCGGCCAATTTGCCGGTGCTCAGGACGAACTCTTTGCCACCGATGGTCCCCGATACGGAGATTTCGGGCACTAAGTGCTCCTTGTGTAATGGAGCCACGCCCGTTGGCAGTAGTCATGTCTCAGAGATTTCCGAGACATCGCCACTGACAACCGACAAGGCTCAGCGTGTGTTGTTGCGGACCTTGGGTCCGCTTTTCGCCGGCTGCGCGACGCGCATCCGGGAAACCTTTGTTAGCGACGCAGCCCCAGCTTTGCGATGAGGCTTCTATACCGCTCGACGTCCTCCCTGCGGAGGTAGTCGAGCAGCCGACGACGCTTGCCGACCATCATCAGCAGGCCACGCCGGCTGTGATGATCGTGCTTGTGCTCACGGAGATGCTCGGTGAGCTCGTTGATTCGCTCGCTGAGCAGGGCAACCTGGACTTCCGGCGAGCCGGTGTCACTGTTGTGGGTGCCGTATTCGGCGACGATCTCGGTAGTTGTCTTCATAACGCGAAAAACCTGAATATTCCCGGGGGAGCGATCAGAACTTTAGCAGGTGGGGCCACCCAACCCGCAACCGGGGTCAACGCACCTGCCCCGAGCCGTAAAGGACATACCGCTCACTGGTCAGGGATTCGAGGCCCATCGGGCCTCGCACATGCAGCTTCTGTGTCGAGTTCCCGATCTCGGCGCCGAATCCGAACTCCTCGCCATCGGTGAATCTCGTAGAGACGTTCACGCCTACGACCGCGGTGTCGATGCCGCCAACGAATCGGTCCGCAGCGGCACGGTCCTCGGTCACGATCGCCTCGGTGTGACCCGTCCCGAACTTCCGGATGTGGTCGATCGCCGCATCCACATCGGTGACCACCTTCACCGCCATGATCAGGTCGAGGAACTCGGTGGCCCAGTCGTCATCGGAGGCCTCGAGCATCTCGGGCACCAGCTCACGGGAACGCTGATCTCCCCTGAGCTCGACGCCCTCGGCGACGAGGGCCTTGGCGACGTCGGCGAGGAATTGGTCGGCAACCGCTTCATGCACCAACAGGGTCTCGGCCGCATTGCACACCCCCGGGCGCTGCACCTTGGCGTTGACCACGATCGAGCGGGCCATGTCCAGGTCCGCCGCCGCATCCACATAGACGTGGCAATTGCCGGCTCCATCGATCACCGTTGGCACAGTGGCGTCGGCTCGGACCGCGTCGATCAGACCCGGACCGCCGCGCGGGATCAGGAGGTCCACCCACTCGGTGGCCTGCATCAAGGCCTTGGCCCCATCCCGCGAGGTGTCCTCGAGGAGCTGGACCCCGTCGGCCGGCAGACCGGTGTCGGACAGGGCTTCCCGCAAGGCGTTGCTGATCGCCATATTCGACCGGAGGGCGTACGAGGAGCCGCGCAGGATCACGGCGTTGCCGGACTTGATGCAGAGCCCTGCGGCGTCGGCGGTGACATTGGGTCGGGCTTCGTAGATCACTGCCACCACACCGAGCGGCGCCCGAACCCGATGGAGGCGGATCCCGTTGTGAAGCACCCAGCCCCCGGTTTCCCGGCCGACCGGGTCAGGCAATCCGGCGACGGTGCGCAAACCGGAAGCCATGGCGCCAACCCTGGCCTCGGTCAACCGCAGACGATCGAGAAGGGCTCCCCCGATCCCCTCGTTGGCCGCCTGCTCGAGATCGGCTTCGTTGGCGGCGAGCAGAGCAGGCGTTGCCTCCTCGACGGCCTCGGCCATCTGCCTCAGGGCCTGCTCCCGAACCTCACCCGTCGACTGGGCTAGCTCACGTGAGGCGTCCCGGGCCCGCTGGCCGATCACGTCGATCATGGGACAAGCCTATCGGCAGGGGCCGGTTGCTCAACCGCGAGAAGCACGAAGTCGTCACGATGAATGACCACACCGCCTACCTCAGAGCTGTGCCGGCCAATGGACTGACGGGCCTGATCGGCGCTCATCGTCGTCAGCCCCTTGCCGACGAGACGGCCATCACCGTCGAACACCTCGACCGCCGCCTCGGCATCGAAAGCACCGTCCACCGATAACACGCCAACCGCCAGGAGCGACTTGCCGCCTTCCAACAAGGCTTTGGTCGCCCCCGGATCGACCACGACTTTGCCCTCGGTCGGCTGGCCGAAAGCGATCCAAAGCTTGCGGGCCGGGAGCTTGGTCTCATGGGGGGTGACCCAGGTCCCGATCTCCTCGCCGGCGGCGGCGCGGGCCAGGACGTCGCCTTCCCGGGCATCGGCGATCACCGTGGGGATGCCCGACCATGCCGCCATCCGGGCCGCGGCGACCTTGGTGGCGGCGCCACCTGATCCGAAGGGGCCCGGCTCGCCAGAGACCACCACATCCAACGCGGCGTCGGTGGGCCGCACCGCACTCAGCAATTCGGCGTCGGCGACCGTCCTCGGGTCGGCGGAGTAGATCCCACCGGTATCGGTGAGGATCACCAGCAGCCCGGCCGAGACCAGGTGGGAGACGATGGCTGCCAGCCGGTCGTTGTCCCCCAGCCTCAGTCCGTCAACCACCACCGTGTCGTTCTCGTTGACGATGGGCACCACGCCCAGTGACAACATCCTCTCCAAGGCCTCGCGGGCGTGCAGATACTGGCTCCGGTTGGCGAGGAGGTCCTTGGTCAGCAGGACCTGCCCAACTACCCGGCCCCTCTCGGCAAACAGCGCCGAATACCGCTCCATCAACCGGCCCTGGCCGACGGCGGCTGCGACCTGGAGCCCGGGCACGTCCTTCGGGCGCCGATCGAGCCCGAGTGCAGGCAAGCCGGCGGCGACCGCTCCGGAAGAGACGAGGAGCGTGGGGTAACCGAGCTCCCACATCCCGGCGACCAGGTCGGCGGTCCTGGCCAGGGCTTCGGCGTCGAGCTCCCCCGACTTTTGGACAAGGCTCGAGGAACCGGCCTTCATCACCACCGGCATTCCCACCGGGATCCGGTGACGGCCTGACTCAGGCATCGTGGGACTCCGCGCTCAGGATGTCCCGAACCTTCACGACATCGTCTGTCATCTGCTCCACCAACTCTGGAACCCCGGCGAACTTCAACTCGGGGCGCAAACGCTCCACGAATTCGAGCGTCATCGTCTCCCCGTAGCAATCATCATTGAAATCGAGCAGGTACGCCTCGACCACCAGTTCGCCGCCACCGAAAGTCGGCCTGACCCCAACATTCACCGCCGCCTGGTGACGCCGGCCCGAGAAGCGAGGCGAATGCCGCGTACACCCCGGTCCCGGGGATGACCTTGCGATCCGGTGGCTCGAGATTGGCTGTGGGGAAGCCGATCTCCCGGCCTCGCTTGTCGCCGTGAACCACCACGTTGGACATCCGGTATCGGGACCCGAGGAGGACCGCGGCCTGCCTCACGTCTCCTGACTCGAGGAGCGCCCTGATTCCCGAGGACGAGACGATCCCGTCAACGGTCTGCAACTCGACGACTTCGACCTTGAACCCGCTCTGATCGCCGGCGCTCTGCAGGAACGCCACGTCACCCGAGCGGTCCTTCCCGAAGTGGAAGTCGGTGCCCATGACCATCGCGGCCATGGCCAGCCGCTCTTCGAGGACCTGAGTCACGAATTCGCCAGGATGGAGATGCCGGATCTCCGCCAGATCGAGCACTCCAACCAGCTCGACTCCGGCTCCCTCGAGAAGGGCCAGCCGCTCGTCGATGCTCGTGATGAGGCGAGGGTGGGTGCCCGGCGAGAGCACCTCGGCGGGGTGGGGGTCGAAGGTGAGAACCGTGGGGACGAGGCCGGTGGCACGCAGACGATCGATCAGCGTTCGATGACCTAGATGCACCCCGTCGAACACGCCAACGGTCACCGCGGTGGGATCGGCCTGCGCCTCCCATCTCGCCCAAGGGCCGGTGAGCACCCTCATGAGGCGAGGACTACCTCGGGGAACGCCTGGGCCCCGCTACTCCGATAGATCGCCAGAAGCTCGCCTTCATTGTCGAGGACCCGCACCGAGCCGTCCGGGGCGTCCACCAGCTCCCCACCGAGGAACCGCACTCCGTTGCTCACCCCTTCGGCCGTGCCTTCACTGACAGTGACCGCCGGCAGATCGGACAACGCCTGCGAAGGCGTCAACATGCTCTCTTCCCACCCTTCCAGGTCGTCGAGAGCCACACCGACGACGTCCACTTCCAGTGACCCGATCCGGGTCCTCCGCAGCGCGGTGAGGTGAGCGGTTCCGCCAAGAACCGCAGCCATGTCAGCTGCCAGCGAGCGCACATAGGTGCCTTTGCCGCACACGACCCGGAACTCGACGTCCGGATAGGGGCCGGGGCCGACAGTGAGGATCTCCAACTCGTACACCTCGACGGGGCGAGCTTCCCGCTCCACCACCTCGCCCTGGCGCGCCAGCTCATAGAGACGACGCCCCTGGTGCTTGAGGGCCGAGACCATCGGCGGGATCTGGAGGATCGGCCCGACAAATCTCTCTGCGGCCTCCTTGAGCTCCGCTTCCGAGAATTCCATCGGCTCTCGCTCGAGTACCGCCCCATCAGCATCGAGGGTGTCGGTGGCCACCCCGAATTGGGCCGTAGCCAGGTACTCCTTCGGTTGCTCCTGGATGAAGCGGATCAACCTGGTCACCGGTCCGATTGCGACCACCATGGCCCCGGTGGCCATGGGGTCGAGAGTGCCGGCGTGCCCGACCTTCTTGATCCCGGTGACCTTCCGCACCCTGCCCACGACGGCATTCGAGGTGATTCCCCCGGGTTTGTCGACCACCAGGAAACCCTTGGTCACCTGAAGTCCCCGACTCTTTGCCGGACCTCGGCGAGGGCATCCTCCACGTTCCCGACGTAGGTGATCCCCGCCGCCAATCGGTGGCCTCCCCCGCCCATCGCCACGGCGAGCGATCCGACATCGGTCGCCCCTCTCGAGCGCAGGCTGAGCTTGACCTTGCCGTCGGCATGGACCTTGGCCAGCACCGCGACGTCGGCTTCCACCGCCAGCCGGACCGTGTTGATGAGATTGTCGATGTCGCCCCAATCGATCCCGGCCTCGACGAGGTCGGCCTGAGTCACCACCGCGGACACCACCCCTTTGTCCTCGTCCAGCTCGGCGCGCCCAAGGGCAGCTCCTGCCACCTTGAGGTACCCGAACGGAGCCTCCTCGTAGACATGACGGCTGATCTCGGGCGGATCCGCACCGGCCGCCACCAGCCCCGCCGCGAGCATCAGGGTCGATGGCCTGGTGTTGGCGTATTGAAATCGACCGGTGTCGGTGACCAGGGCGGTGTGGAGACAGGTGGCGATCTCGGGTGTCAACGGCCAGCCGAGGATCTCGAGCAGGTGCGCGACCAGCTCTCCGGTCGCCGCCGCTTGGCCGTCCACGACGGCGATGTCACCGAAGCCCTCGTTGGTGACGTGATGGTCGATCACGATCGTGGTGGCGGCATGCGACGCGTTCTCGGCAAGCTCTCCGAGTCGATCGAGTGAGCCGGCGTCGAAGACGACCATCATCGGCGGATCGGCTGGGAACTCCTGGGGCGGAACCAGAAGCCGGGTGGGGAGGAACGCCAGGCTTGCCGAAACGTCGAAAGGCGTCCCAAAACTGGCGACAACCTTCTTCCCGGCATTCTCCGCGGCGATCCCGAATCCGAGCATCGAGCCCAAGGCGTCACCGTCAGGTCCGATGTGACAAGCGAGCGCCAGGGAGTCCGCGGAGGCGATTGCCGCGGCCGCGGCCTCCAGGATGGCCCGTTCGATCATTCGGCCACGCCCCCATCCTGTTGCAGGTTGCGAAGAATGGTCTCGATGCGCTCGCCGCCGAGCACGCCGGGGTCGATGGCAAACTCGAGCTGTGGCGTGAACTTCATCCGAACCTGGCGGCCGATCGCTTTCTGCAAGCGGGGAGATGCCTTGCGGAGAGCCACCAGGGCGGCCTCCTGGGCCTCGGCACCGAGCACGTCGACGTACACCGTCGCCGCCCTCAAATTCGGGCTGGTCTCAACTGCGGTGATCGAGACCATCTCGAGGCGATCATCATTCATCCGCTCCAATTCCTCGGCGAGGACCTCGCGCAGGGTTGAGTTGACCTTGAGCATTCTTGGGCTGGTCTCTCTCATTCCGGATCCTCGAGCTCACTCATCTGGATGTCGAGAACCTCGACTTCCAATCGGGTGTCAAGGTAGCGACGGAGCTTGGCGATCTGCATAGCGAGACTCTCCCCGTCCCGGGCAGCGATGGCGACGCCGATCGCCGCTCGTTGCCAGCTGTCCTGATGACCGACTTCGGCCACGCTGAAAGACCCCAGTCTCTTGATGCCCTCGATCACAGGGCGGAGGATCGCACGCTTCGCCTTGAGCGACTGCGGGCCGGGCAGATGCAGCTCGACCCTCAGGGCCGCCGCCCGCATCAGGTCCGAGCGACCTCGCGGATCAGATAGGCCTCGATGCTGTCGCCCTCCTTGACGTCGTTGTAGTTCTCGAAGCTCATGCCGCATTCAAAGCCGGCAGCAACCTCGCGCACATCGTCCTTGAAGCGCTTCAGGGTGGAGATCTGCCCATCGTGGATCACGATTCCGTCCCGAAGGAGCCGAGCCCTCGCCCCGCGTTGGATCACACCCTCCACGACGTAGCACCCGGCAACCGTGCCGGCACGGGGAACCTTGAAGATCGCCCGCACCTCGGCTGTGCCCAAGACCTGCTCATGCTCGACCGGCGCCAGTTGCCCGACAAGCAGCAACTCGACGTCATCCAACATCTCGTAGATGATTCCGTAGGTACGGATCTCGATCCCGGCCTGTTCGGCGGCCTTGCGTGCCTTCGGCTCCGGGCGCACGTTGAACCCAACGATCACCGACTCGGTGACCTCGGCGAGCTTGACATCGTTCTCGTTGATGCCACCCACCGCCCCATGCACGATCTGGATCTTTCCGCCCTCACGCTCGATCTTGCCGATGGATTCGCGGAGAGCCTCCAACGAGCCCTGGGCGTCGGCCTTGACGATCAGATTGAGGTGAGCCTCGTCGGTACGGAGCTGATCGAGGAGACTTTGCAGCCGATCCCGCGCCGACGGGACGGCCTGACTGGTCGTCTTCAGCTGTTGCTCGCGCTCGGTGGCGAGGCGCCGGGCCTCGCGATCCGACTCGACGGCTTCGAAATAGTCACCGGCTACCGGGACATCGTCCCAGCCCATGATCTGAATCGGGTCTGAGGGGCCGGCGGACTTCAGTTGGTTGCCGTTCTCGTCCATGAGGCCGCGCGCCCGGCCTGCCACGGCGCCGGCCACGAAGGAGTCGCCCTTGTTGAGGGTGCCCCTTTGAATGATCACGGTGGCGACCGCTCCCCTGCCCGTCTCGTAGCGGGCTTCCACCACGACGCCCGGAGGCGGGGGCGTCAGGGTTGGCCTTGTACTCCTCGAGCTGGGCGATCAGGTCGACGACCTCGAGGAGGTCATCGACACCGTCGCCATTGAGGGCGGACACTTCCACACTCGGCACATCCCCACCGAGTTCCTCGGTGATGATGTTGTGCTCGGTCAGCTCCGTCCGCACCCGGGTCGGATCGGCGCCAGGCACATCGATCTTGTTGACCGCGACCACGATCTTGACCCCGGCCGCCCTGGCATGGGAGATGGCCTCGACCGTCTGCGGCATCACACCGTCGTTGGCGGCGACCACCAGGATCACGATGTCGGTGATGTTGGCCCCGCGGGCGCGCAGTGCCGTGAAAGCCTCGTGGCCCGGAGTGTCGATGAAAGTCACCAGATGCCCGTTGACCTCCACCTGATAGGCACCGATGTGCTGGGTGATCCCACCCAGCTCTCCGTCCACGACGCTGGTCTTGCGGATCCTGTCGAGAAGGGTGGTCTTGCCGTGGTCGACGTGGCCCATGACGGTCACCACCGGTGGCCGCGGCTTCAGCTCGTCGACTTTGTCTTCGTGCTCCGGTCGCTCGGCGACTGCCGGCGCCGGGGCCACCTCCTCGACGTCGACGATGAACCCGTAAGACTCGGCGATCTCCTCCATCAGTTCGGTAGGCATTGGCTGCCCGGCACCGACCGGCATGCCCCGGAGCAGGAGGATCTTCACGATCTCGCTCGAGGGCACGCCAAGAGACTCGGCGAACTCGGCGACCGAGGCGCCCTCCTTCAGAGAGGCAAGCCCAACCTGGGCCTCGCGCTTCAGGCTCCGGCTCTTCCTCGGGGTGACGGTCTCGGCTTCAGCGGGCTGCCTCGGGCTCGTCACCGGCGATGGCCAAGCGAAGCAGTTCGGCGGACTCGTCATCCAGGCCGGAAGAAGCCGTTTTCACGTCGAGCCCCAGCGCCTGGGCCTGCTCGAGCACGACCTTCGAGTCAAGGCCAAGATCCCGGGCTAGTTCGTAGACCCTCATTCGCTCTCGTCGTCCTCCGACACCTCTACGGCGTCCTCATCGTCGCTCGCCTCGGGAGCGACCTCTGCTTCAGGCTCGACCGCGGCGTCCTCGACCACCGGCTCCTCTACCGCGGCTCCTCGCGACTGCCTCGGCTCCGCTCCCTCCTCGCCTTCTCCGCCTTCATTGTCCGAGCGGATGTCGACCTTGAACCCGGAGAGACGGGCCGCCAACCGCGCATTCTGGCCCTCTTTGCCGATGGCCAGTGATAGCTGATGCTCGGAGACGACCACGTCGGCGGTCTTCTCCGCCTCGTCGATGTGGACCTCTTTGACCTTGGCCGGGCCGAGTGCCTCGGCAATGAACTGACCGATGTCGTCGCGCCATTGCACGACGTCGACCTTCTCACCTCTCAGCTCGTTGACCACCTGACGGACCCGTGATCCCCGGGCGCCGACACAGGCGCCTTTCGGATCCACGTTCGGATCGTGGGATACAACAGCGATCTTGGTGCGATGACCCGGCTCCCTGGCGATGTTCACGATTTCGACCGTGCCATCGGTCAGCTCCGGGACCTCGAGCTCGAGGAGTCGGCGAACCAGGTCGGGATGGCTTCGGGAAACGACGATCTGAGCTCCCTTGGCCTCGTTGCGGACCTCGAGGATCAGCGCTTTGACCCGATTCCCCCGTTCCAGGCGCTCAAAAGGGATGCGCTCCGACCCGGGAAGGATCGCCTCGGCGTCGCCGAGATCGAGGATGACCGATCGGTAGTCGACCTGCTGCACCAGCCCGGTGACCAGATCGCCTTCCCGGCCCTCGTACATCTCATAGACGTGCTCGCGCTTGGCCTCCCGCAGCTTGTGCTGCATCACCTGCTTGAACGATTGGGCCGCGATGCGGCCAAACGCCTCGCCTTCGGGGGTGTCCTCCCATTCGGCGGTGACATTGCCCTCTTCGTCCAATTCCTGGGCATAGACCGTCACCTCGCCGGAGTCGGGGTCGATGGTGACCCGAGCCTCTTCGGCCGCGCCCGGGCTCCGCTTGTAGGCGGCTACCAGGGCGTTGGCGAATGCGTCGAGGATGGTGTCGACCGCCACGCCCCTCTCCCGGGCGAGGACTTCGATCGCCTCCATCATCGTGTCGAGCTTCATGATTCTCCTTCAGTGGCCCGGCTTGGGGGCCTTTTCCCACCTGAACACGGTGTTCGCGGTGAGCACGTCTTCGTAATTGACAACCTGGCTCTCACCCTCGGCCTCGATGGTGAAAGAGCGCTCGCCTGCGTCGGCGATGACACCCCTGACGGTCGTCTTGCCACCCTCCACGGTGACCTTGGCGACGACCTCACGGCCAACGGACTTGGCGTAGTGGCTGGGTAGGCGGAGTTTCCTCTCCAAACCCGGTGAAGTGACTTCGAGTTGGTAGGGATCGTCGAGCTTGGTCGCATTGTCCAGCAGCCGGGAAACTCCCCGAGAAACCGCGGCGAGTCGCTCGATATCGACATCCTTGCCGTCGACGACGATGCGCAGCACCGTGGCCGGCCCGCGCCCGGACAACTCGACATCGTCGAGCTCCAAGTGCTCGGCAGCGAGGTAATCCTCCACCACCGGCCAGATGTCAGCAACTGTCGTCAACTGTGTCACTCCACAACAATTCAGGTGGGTACCAAAGGCGCCCACCTGATCCAAAAAGCGTCCTGTTGTCCAGATCTGATTATAAGTGAGTTGTCAGACCTGGGCGCCGAACCGCTCGGACTCGACCTTCTCCTTGACGGTGCTCACCAAATCGGCGAGCACGACGTCAGATTTCACCATTCCCCGGCGCGCGGTCAGCTCCACGGAGCCGTCGGCCACCCCCCGGGGGCCGACCGTCACCCGATACGGGATCCCGATCAGCTCTGAATCGGCGAATTTCACGCCCGGACGCTCATCGCGGTCGTCGATGAGCACCTCGATGCCCGACGAGGCGAGCTCTTCGTAGAGCCGGTTGGCGGCCTCCATAGTGGGCCCGTCATCGGGGCGCACCACGGTGATCACGACCTCATAGGGGGCGACGGAGACCGGCCAGATGATTCCCCCGTCGTCATGTGACGACTCGACGACGGCGGCCATGCCCCGCTCAACGCCGATCCCGTAGGACCCCATGATGATTGGGTGGCTGACGCCGTTCTCGTCCTGGACAAAAGCCCCGAATGCCTCGGAGAACTTGGTCCCCAGCTTGAAGATGTGACCGACCTCGATCCCCTTCCAGCGCTGCAACGGGTTGCCACACACCGAGCACGGTTCGCCTGCATCCACCGCCCGCAACTCGGCCCACACCCCCACACCGATGTCACGGCCGACGTCGACTCCTGAATAGTGCCAATCGTCCTCGTTGGCCCCGGTCACCAGCCCCTTGCGGCCGGCCAGGGCATTGTCAGCGATCACGGTCGGCCCTTTGACGCCCACTGCTCCCAGGCTCCCGGGGTCGGCGCCGAGCAAAGGGCGAATCTCCTCTGGCTCTGCGGGCCGGAGGTCGACCGCTCCGGTCACATCCTGCAGCTTTTGCTCCTGGAGGTCGTGGTCACCTCGGAGCAGGACCAGGACCGGCTCGCCATCCAGGACATAGACGAGGGTCTTGATCTGACGGTCGGGCGGAGCGGTATCGGGGTGAGCCTCCGCAAGGGCCTTGATCGTCCTCAGACCGGGTGTTGGAAATCGCTCGAGCTCGCCCCCATCCCCGTCTTCCACCGGTGCCACCGCAGAGAGGGCCCGTTCCACATTGGCCCGGTAGCCACAGTTGGAACAGGTGATGATCCAATCCTCGCCGGCATCGCTGCGCACCATGAACTCCACCGACTCTTTCCCGCCCATGGAGCCGGAGGAGGCTTCGACGTCGACCGGATCCAAGCCCCAGCGTCGGAAGATCCTGAAGTACGCCTCCCGATGCTTCTCGAAACCGACGTCCAGGCCGGCCCGGTCGATGTCCAGGGTGTAGGAGTCCTTCATCGTGAACTCACGAACCCGGAGCAAACCCGACTTGGGCCGCGGCTCATCACGAAACTTGGTGTGCATCTGGTACCAGATCTGGGGCAGGTCACGGTATGAGAAGAGCTCCGAGGCCGTGATGGCGAAGATCTCCTCCTCGGTCATACCCAGCACCAGATCGGCTTCCTTGCGATCGACCAGCTTGAACAGGTTGTCGCCCATCAACTCGTAGCGCCCCGAAGTGCGCCAGATCTCGGCCGGATGCAGGGTCGGAGGGAGGATCTCCTGGCCCCCGATCGCGTTCATCTCCTCCCGGATGATCCCTGCGACCTTGGCCCGAACCCGCATCCCGAGGGGGAGGATGGTGTAGGACCCGGCGGCCAACTGGCGGATGAATCCCCCGCGGACCAGCAACTTGTGACTGATCGCCTCGGCGTCGGTCGGGGCGTCTCGAAGAGTTGGGATGAAAGCTTGGGTCCAGCGCATAGGTGTTTCCGGGGAGGTGCCGACGGTAGTCAGTCGGAGGAGGCCACCTCGGCCACGCGAGCCCGGGCGTCCCGGGCGTGGTTGGCGTCTCCCTGGATCTGGATCAGCTCCTCGCGGGTGGCGGCCGCGATCTCCGCGGCGTTCGCCTGGGCGTGCGCCAACCGGCTCTCCACACCCTCTTCGACCAGTTTCCGGGCCTCGTCGAGAAGCGCCTCGACCATCTGCGCTTCCGGGACCACCCGCACCACCTGGCCCTTGATGAACAAATGCCCCTTGCCCCGCCCGGCGGCGATGCCGATGTCGGCCTCCCTGGCCTCGCCGGGGCCGTTGACGACACAACCCATGACCGCCACCTGGATGGGCAGATTCTCGGCCTCGAGGGCCGCCTGAGCCCGCGTCGCCACGTCGATGACGTCGACTTCGGCGCGCCCGCAGGAGGGGCAGGCGATGAGATCGAGGCCCTTTCGCTCCCTCAGCCCGAGGATCTCGAGGAGCTGGCGGCCGGCCTTGGCCTCCTCGACCGGGTCGGCGGTGAGCGAGAACCTGATGGTGTCTCCGATGCCCTCATCGAGCAGCGTCGAGATCCCGGCCACGCCCTTGATCAGCCCGGCTGGAGGCGGGCCGGCCTCGGTGACCCCGAGATGCAGTGGATAGTCCACCGTCTGGGACAGCAGCCGGTAGGACTCGATCATCGAGGGCACATTGGAGTGCTTCACCGAGATCTTGATGTCGGTGAAGTCGACCTCTTCGAGATAGCGGATCTCCTTGAGGGCCGAGTCGACCAACGCCTGGGGAACGGCGCTCCCATATTGCTCGAGGATGTCCTTGTCGAGCGAGCCGGCGTTGACCCCGACCCGAATCGGCACTCCGCGGTCCTTGGCCTCGCGGGCGACGGCCTTGATCTGGTCTTCCTTGCGGATGTTGCCCGGATTCAGGCGAAGCCCGTGAACTCCTGCCTCGAGGGCGGCCAAAGCCAGCCGGTACTGGTAGTGGATGTCGGCGATGATCGGCACCGGTGACCGGGGCACGATCTCGGCCAGTCCCTGGGCGGCCTCCACCTCGTTGCAAGTGATGCGAACGATGTCGGCCCCGGCCCCGGCCAGGGCGTAGACCTGAGAGAGAGTGCCGTCGACATCGGCGGTCTTGGTGGTGGTCATCGACTGCACCGAGACCGGGGCGTCCCCTCCCACCGCAACCTTGCCCACATGGAGTTGGCGGGTGACGCGGCGGGGGGTCATCGGGTGCTCAAGACAAGGAGATCGGATCGACGATATCGAGGATGATCGCCACGAATCCGAGGAAGGCGAAGATCGCGATCACTGCGGCCGCCACCGGGGCCAGCCGGCGCACGTTTGCCTCCCTACCCGTGAGTTTCTCGTAGACCGCCACCGCGAAGTGGCCGCCATCGAGCGGGAAGAGGGGCAGCAGGTTGATCGTGGCCAGGATCACGTTGACGAAGGCGAGAATGCCGAGAAAGGCGCCGGTTGAAGGGGCCTGAGTGCCGATGTTGACGATGCCGATCGGGCTCACCGGCCTGATCTCATCGTCGACCTCGCCGCCGCCGAAGACGCCGATGTACTGGGCCAGGCTCGATGGCTTGAGCATGTCGCCGAGGGCCTTGAAAGTGAAGCCGATCCCCTCCCACACCTGTTGGCCGGCGACGCCGATGGCCGCGATCGGGCCTATCTCCTGGTTCTCGATCACAGGCCGGACGCCGAGGAAGCCGGTGGTGCCTGAGCCGTCCTCCTGTTCCAGTTCGACCATGTCGACATCGAGGGTGAGGATCTCACCGCCCCGATCCACGGTCACCGTGGTCGGACCGCCGCCAACCGAATCGAGAGCGAGCGGCACGTCCTCCCATTCATCGATTTGATGGGGGCCGATGGCCACTATGACGTCGCCACTCTCCAAACCCGCCTCCGCCGCCGGGGTCGCGATCGTGTCGTCGCCAACCTTCACCGTGGCGATGACTTCGTCCACGGCCGGTTGGATCTCGTTCACCCCATTGACCAGGGCTATCCCGTAGAAGATGACGAAGGCGATCAGGAAGTTCATCGCGACACCGGCGAGAACCACGACGCTCTTCTCCCAGAACTTCTTCTCGCGGTAGGTCCTGCCCAGGTCACCGGGCTCGACTGCCTCGAGGGGGTTCATGCCGACGATCCGCACGTAGCCACCGAGCGGGATCCATTTCACCCCGTATTCGGTCTCACCACGCTGGGTCGACCAGATCTTGGGGCCGAATCCGAAGAAGAACTGGGTGGTTTTCATCCCCACGGCCTTGGCCGCGAAGAAGTGCCCCGCCTCGTGGGCGGTGACGAACACGATGATTGCGATGGCTGCTGCCAACCCTCCGAGCACGGTGACACGCTACCTGGGCCGACCGTCTAGTCAGCAAGCACCCGCGATGAATCCGGCTGCCGTAGCCCGAGCTTCGAGGTCGGCCGACAGCACCGCATCGACGTCAGCCACCTCCCGCCAGGGGACCGCTTCCAAGGTCCGGGCCACCACCTCGGCTATCCCGAGGAAGCCAAGGCGACGCTGGAGAAACGCCTCCACGGCCACCTCGTCGGCGGCATTGAGGACGGCAGGGCTCGACCCGCCCTGGGATCCGGCGCCAAATGCGATGTCGATCGCGGGGAAGGTGACCCGATCCGGCTCCTCGAAGGTCAAGGAGAGGCCGGCCATCGAGAACGACTGAACCGGTGTCGGCGATCGGTCCGGGGCGGTCAGGGCGTACTGGATCGGGATCCTCATGTCGGGACGGCCGAAATGGCCCTTCCACGAGCCGTCGACGAATTCCACCGCGGA
This sequence comes from uncultured Acidobacteriota bacterium, assembly GCA_963724825.1. Taxonomy (GTDB): domain Bacteria; phylum Actinomycetota; class Acidimicrobiia; order Spongiisociales; family ZC4RG35; genus JALYNX01. Next base: position 102,451 of record CAVRWT010000016.1, on the reverse strand, counting down.
GTGGAGGATCGATTGGGGGTGGACCACCACATCGATCGACTCGAACGGGATGTCGAAGAGATAGTGGGCCTCGATGACCTCCAGGCCCTTGTTGAAGAGCGTCGCGGAGTCGATCGAGATCCGGCGCCCCATGTCCCATGTCGGATGACGCAACGCCTCCTCCGGGGTGACATCGGCCAGGGAGTCGCGATCACGGCCCCGGAACGGGCCACCCGAGGCGGTGAGCATCAGTCGAGCCACCGACTCAGGCCTCTCGCCGGCGAGACACTGCATCAGCGCCGAGTGCTCGCTGTCGACCGGGATCAACTCTCCGCCATGGCTCGCCAGCGCGGCCTTCACCACCGCTCCCCCGGCCACCATGCTCTCCTTGTTGGCCAGGGCGACCCGATTGCCGGCTTCCAGGCCGGCCACCGTGGCGCGCAGCCCGGCCGCGCCCACGATCCCGTTGACCACGATCGACCCGGGCATCCGCGCCAGCTCGGTGACAGCGTCGTTGTCGAACATGACCGGGCGCCCCAGGTCGTGTTCAAAGGCCTTTCGGTCATCGCCGGATCCGCCGGCAACAGCGATCGAGGCCGATGGATAGCGAACTGCGAGCTTCAGCAGATCAGGGGATGGCTCACGCGCTGCCAGGCCGGCGACCTCGAGCCCGAGATTGTCCGCGACCTCCAGTGTCTGGGACCCGATGGAGCCGGTCGCCCCGAGGACGACCACCGGCCGGGTCACAGAAGCCCGAAACCCCGGAACAGGAAGTAGATCGCGGGAACCGCAAACAGGAACGAATCGATGCGGTCGAGGATCCCGCCGTGACCGGGCAGCACCGAACCCATGTCCTTGACGTCGAGGGCTCGCTTGATCATCGACTCGGCGGCGTCCCCAATGGGTGCAACGACTCCGACGAGTGCGGCGGCAACCAAGCCCTTGGCGAGGCCGATGTGCTCCCATCCCGGGAAGGTGACCAGGATCGAAGCCATCACCAGCCCGGCGATGAGGCCGCCGAAGAAGCCTTCAACGGTCTTTTGCGGCGAGAGCACTGGCGCCAACTTGCGATGCCCGAATGCCCTTCCCACGAAATAGGCACCGGTGTCGTTGGCGGCGACCAGGAGCACGGTGAAGAGGATGTACTCGAGTGGGCGGGGCCCGGCCGCGATCAAGATCGCAAACGACAGAAGGCCAACCCAGGCCATGGCGCCGACGGTCACCGCCGCGTCCTCCAGCGGTTGTCGCCGCGGCGACAGCGAGAAGAACAGAACGGACCCCGCGGCGATCAGAGCGGCCCATCCACCGATGGCGGTGACACCCGAGGCATGCGCCCCGATGCCCATCAACATGACTCCGAGCAGTCCGAAAAGGGACAACGGGCGGTATCCGTCGTGGCGGACGGTCGCGTAGAACTCACCGGTGGCTACCACCATCACCAGGATCACAAAGGCGGTGAACCACCACCCACCCAGGAACACGCTTCCCAGAAACAACCCGAAGACGACGATTGCCGAACCGGCCCTCATCGCGAGGTCTGAGCTTGCAGCTTGCTCCCGAGCCTCGTAGTCCTCTTCGCTGTCGGCCGCGGCCCCGGTCACGTCCTCGAATCCGACGAGGCCGCTGTCAACGCCGGGCATCGCCGCTGCCACCGCCTGCTGCTCCCATTCCTCCTCCGCGGCCCGGCTCACGTCTTCGGCGAGCCCTCGATACTCCTCGGTCGTGGCGGCCGCGTAATCCTCGGCGGTGTACTCCTCCAGGACGCCCGATTCGGACGTCATTGCCTCCCAGTCGGCGAGATCGACGTCGCTTGCCGGAACAGGCTCAGGCTCGGGGAGGGTGAACACGTCGGCGTCCTCGTCGGCTTGCTCGGCCTCCCAGGGTCGCCTGAATCCCTTCTCCTGCTCGCTGTCTGTGCGGTCACTCATACTTCGAGCAACTCCTCTTCCTTGTTGGCGAGAAGGTGATCGATCTTCATCACGAAGCGATCTGTGAGTTTTTGGAGCCCATCCTCACCCCGGCGAATGTCATCGTCCGAGATATCTCCATGCATGGCCTCCATGTCGGTCTTCGAGTGACGGCGAATGTTACGGACCGCGACCCTTCCTTCCTCGGCCATGTGCTTCACGACTTTGATCAGGTCTTTGCGCCGCTCTTCGGTGAGAGGGGGGAAAGCGATCCGAATCACCGATCCGTCGTTGGTCGGGTTGAGCCCGAGATCGGACTGCTGGATCGCCCGTTCGATGTCGGAGACGGTGGAACGGTCGAAGGGGTTCACAACGAGGAGTCTGGGCTCGGGCACCGCTATCGATGCCAGTTGTTGCAACGGGGTGGGCGTGCCGTAATAGTCGACGTAGATCCGTTGTAGGAGTTGGGGGTTGGCTCGCCCGGTCCTCACCGTTGAAAACTCTGTAGCGACATGATCAATTGCCATCTCCATCTTGTGCTCGGCCTCGACCAAGAGATCGCTGATCATCGCCCTCACCTCCTCAGTGGATCACCGTGCCGATTCTCTCGCCGTTGACCGCTTTCAGGATGTTGCCCGGGGCGAACATGTCGAAGACCACGATCGGCACGCCGTGCTCCTTGCACATCGTAACGGCGGTCGTATCCATCACCCGGAGTTCACGAGAGATGAAATCCATGTAGGAGAGCTCGGCCATTCGATTGGCGTCAGCATGGGTGGCGGGGTCAGCGTCGTAAATGCCGTCGACCTTGCTCGCCTTGAGCAGCACATCGGCGCCGATCTCCACGGCTCGCAACGCAGCGGTGGTGTCAGTGGTGAAGAACGGGTTGCCGGTCCCGGCGGCGAAGATGACGGAGCGCCCTTTTTCCAGGTGGCGGATGGCCCGGAGCCGGATGTACGGCTCGGCGAGCTCTTGCATCGTGATCGCACTCTGGACCCGGGTGGGCACGCCTTGCTTTTCGAGCGCATCCCTCAGGGCCAGGGAGTTGATGACCGTGGCCAGCATCCCCATGTAGTCCGCGGATGCAGGGTCCATCCCCTTGGCCGCCTGGGAAACGCCACGAAAGATGTTGCCCCCTCCAACGACTACAGCGATCTGAACCCCGGTGGCGTGCGCCGTGGCAACCTCACGGGCCACACGAATCACCGTCGCCGGGTCGATGCCGTAACCGACACTCGGATCGGCAAACGCCTCACCGGAAAGCTTGAGGACTACGCGTCGCGGTCTGTCTGTCACTTCGCCCCTCCTACTCGCCAACCGCTACCCGTGCGAACCTGCGCACAGAGATGTTCTCGCCCATTTTCGCCGCGAGTTGGGAGACGAGGTCGCCCACCGTCCCATCGAATCTCTCGGCGTTCACAAATTTCTGGTCGTAGAGAACCTTGTCCGTGTACCAGGAGTTGAGCCTTCCATCCACGATCTTCTCGGCGACCGCTTCGGGCTTGCCTTCGGCGGCTGCCTGACGAGCAAGAATGTCACGCTCCTTGGCCACTTCGGCGGGATCGGCCTGATCGCGGTTCACCCACGACGGGTTGCCCCAACTCACGTGCATCGCGATGTCGTCGGCGATCTGACGGAACTCGTCGCTCTTGGCAACGAAGTCCGTCTCACAGGCCAGCTCCACCAGCACCCCCATCACGGGGCGCCCGTTCTGAAGATGGATATAGCTCCCGATAGTTCCCTCGTTCGCCTCACGGTCTGCCCGCTTCGCCGTACTGGCCTGGCCACGCTCCCGGAGAAGCTCGAACGCCTTCTCGAAGTCCCCGTCGGCGTCGGCGAGAGCCTGCTTGGCGTCCATCATCCCGACCCCGGCATCGACTCTGAGTTTCTGAATGTCCTTCGCTGTGAAATCAGCCATGCTCGGTCTCAGGATTCCTCGGAATCGTCGGCTTTGGCACTCTTGGCAGTAGCCAGCTCACGCCCCTCCAGGGCAGCGTCGGCGAGCGCGCCGGCAATGAGATCGGCGGCCCGGATCGCGTCGTCGTTCCCCGGGATCACGTACTCGATGAGGTCCGGGTCGCAATTGCTGTCGACCAGGGCGATCACTGGCAGACCCAGCCTCGAGGCTTCGGTCACTGCCGTTGTCTCCGCATTGACATCGATCACAAACACGGCGTCGGGAACCCGCTGAAGATCGACGACCCCGCCGAGGTTCTGCTCGAGCTTGCCCAACTCACGCCGTAGCTTGAGACGCTCCTTCTTGGGCAGTGAGTTGATCTCACCGCTCTCCTCGAGGCGGCGCAGCTCGCGCATGTAGAAGATGCGCTTCTGGATGGTGGCAAAGTTGGTGAGCATCCCCCCGAGCCACCTGAAGTTGACATATGGCATGCCGGAACGGCCGGCGTGCTCGGCGACCGCCGCCTGCGCCTGCTTCTTGGTTCCCACAAAGAGCACCGTCCCGCCGCCGGCGACCAGGTCTTTGACGTAGGCCGCGGCGTCGTTGATCTGCTCCAGGGTCTGACGCAGGTCGATGATGTGTATCCCGTTGCGCTCCCCGTAGATGTAGGGGCGCATTTTTGGATTCCAGCGTCGGGTCTGATGCCCGAAATGGACGCCGGCCTCCAAGAGTTGCTTCATGGTGACTGCCACCAGTGATTCCTTTCTGGTTGTACCTCCGCCCGCCGGTGGAAAGCCACCCGACTCTTTCGAGTCACTCTCTTTCGGGACGCGCCCGACCAGTGAGGGTCAGCGAGCGTGCGTGATGAGGCGATTGTAAGGCCGTGGCCTTATGTCCGGTAATCCGCCCGTGCCAGCATCAGCCGACTCGCGACTGCCCCAAGCCTTCGAACAACCTCTCGGAGGCGGCGTTTCCCTCGGTGATGAATGCGAACACCTCACGATGGCCGGTGTTGGCGAGACAGTCGAGACTGTCGAGCAGCACGGCCCGCGCCAGGCCGTGCCGCTTGCTCGAGGACCCGGTCATCACGTAGGCGACGAGAGGCGCCCCTTCCCACGTGGTTAGCAGAGAAGCCGCAACCAGATCCTCATCGCTTTGGATGATTCGAGAGCAATCAAGCATGGGTTCGGAGGAGAAGAACTCATCGATCTCGGCGCGGGCGTCCTCGAGGTTCTCGCCGTCATAGTCGATCGTTCCCAAATATGCGTCGAGCATCAAGTTGGCGAGGATCTCGGCGTCAGATCGGGCCCGGGGGCCGAGTCACGACTCCGGCGAGCACTGTTGAGAGGCGCCATCCGACGAGGTCGATTCGGTACTTGTGGCGGATCCTGTCAGTCACCGGGCCACTCAACCCCACGAAGGCTCGCCGAGCCGGTTGCGTAGCGACATCATCGTCTTGGCGTGGATCTGGCAAACGCGGGACTCGGTGACTCCGAGCACGTCTCCAATCTCGGCGAGCGTCATCCCCTCGTAGTAGTAGAGGGTGATCACCAGCCTTTCCCGGTTGGGGAGGCGGTTGATTGCGTCGACGAGACCCCGACGGGTCTCCTCGGATTGGAAGGCGATCTCCGGGGAGATCCCGGTCGGATCGGCGAGCATCTCGCCAACCGAGGTCGACGATTCGTTTCCGACGAATTCGTCGAGGGCGGCGATGCCGGAGCGACCGATTTCAGCGAGGGCGCTCTGCAGGTCGTCGACCGGCATTTCCAGGAAGTCGGCGAGCTCCTGATCGGTGGGGGCCCGCTGCAGGCTGTGCTCCATCTCTGCAATCCCGGCCTCGATCTGACGGGCCCGGGACCGAACCGAGCGCGGCACCCAGTCCAGGGCCCGCAGCTCATCGAGGATCGCCCCTTTGATCCGGTTGATCGCATAAGTCTCGAATTTGAACCCGCGCTCCAACTCGAATTTGTCGATGGCGTCGATGAGCCCGAAAAGGCCATAGCTGGCCAGGTCGTTCTGATCCACCGAACGGGGCAGACCGGCGCCCACCCGGCCCGCAACGTATTTGACCAAAGGCGAGTAGTGGAGGATCAAACGCTCGCGGGCGTCGGCATCGGCCGAGGCCTTGAAGCGCGCCCAGAGGGCATCAAGCTGATTTGTCTCAGGCCCTTGGGTGGCTTCTGTCATAAGTCCCTCGTAGGTGCTGACGAGTCACGGCAGTGTAGATCTGGGTTGTCGCCAGGTCCGTGTGTCCCAGGAGATCCTGTACCACCCTCAAGTCGGCGCCGCCTTCGAGCAGATGTGTTGCGAAACTGTGACGGAGGGCGTGGGGGAAGGTGGCCATCCTGTCGTTCACCACCTTCCGCAAGCCTCTGGTGTCGAGTCGGCCACCCCTGAGGCCCACCCAGAGCCATCTTCCGGCCTCGGAGGAAGCCAAATGGGGCCGTCCTTCATCGACATAACGTCGGAGCGACTCCTGTGCCGGGCGCCCCACCGGGACCCGGCGGGTCTTCCTCCCCTTTCCGACGACCGTGATCATGTCCCCGCCGACATCGGAAACGGTCAATGAGGCCAGCTCCGAGATGCGAAGCCCTGTCGAGTAGAGGGTGTCGAGGACGGCGCGGTCACGGAGCCCCTGAGCCGATGAAGTGTCGATGGCCTCGATGCCGTGCACCACAGTTCTCGCCGGGAGGGCATGGGGCAGAGGTCGATCGAGACGGGGCCGGGCCACCCCTTCGAACGGGTTGGCCGTGGTGACACCACGTCGGCCCGCATCGTTGTAGAACGACCGCACCGCCGATGCCTTCCGTGTCGCCGAACGTCTCGAGTATCCCAAAGTGTCCAGAAACGCCAGATAACGGCGGGCGTGAAGCCTTTGGGCGCCATCGATTCGCTCCACCCCGTTTCGATTGCAGTAGTCGAAGAACTGGGTCAGATCGCGGCGATAGGCGTCGACAGTGTTTGGCGACAGATCGCGCTGCTCGCGTAGGCGGGTCAGATAGTCGTCGACCGGGGCAGCGGCCCACAAGGGCATGTCGGGGAGATGCACTTCTTTGATCCTAAAGCGAGATTTCGCGAGAACCAGTTCAGATGGGGAGGACCACGTCGCCGGAGCGACGCACCTGGCCGGCGATTTCCAACCGCGCCAACCGGGCCAGGGCCTCGCCGGGGGCACAGCCCCAGATCAGTGGCAGGTCATCCACGGCGACCCCGGTGGCCGGGATCTCACTCTTGAGCTCTGCGACCTGTCGTGGCGGCTTCCCCAATACCAACTCCAACTCGGAGATGAGGTCACCGACACCGAGGGCGGGGATCGCCCCGTCGCGAATCAGGAGATTGCATCCAACCGATGCGGCCCGGTCGACATCTCCTGGCACGGCAAACACCGGGCGACCCGAGCTCGGCAGCCAGACGCGCTGTGATCAGCGCTCCCCCTTTCTGACCGGCCTCGACAACCACCACGGCAGAGGCGATGGCCGCGATGAGACGGTTTCTCGCCGGAAAGCGCCATCGGTCAGGCGGGGTGCCAGGCGGATACTCAGACATCACCGCTCCATGGCCGTCGACGATGAGGTGATAGATGTCCCGGTTCTCTGATGGGTAGATCACATCGATTCCCGACCCGAGCACAGCTACCGCCTCACCGCCAACTCCAAGAGTGCCTCGATGTGCGGCGCCGTCGATCCCGCGGGCAAGTCCGCTAACCGTGGTCCATCCGCGTCGGCGAGGGCACGGCCGAAGGCATGGGCCAGAGTCAACCCGTAACGGGTGCACCTCCTGGTGCCGACCACCGCGACCGCCGGAGCGGTGCTGGTGTCCCCCAACACGTACAGGGCAGGTGGCTCCTCGAGATCGAAAAGCCCGACCGGATAACCAGGGTCACCAGGCTCAACCTTCCGGTCCTCAGTCATCCCGCCATTCGCCACGCAACCCGATTGCCTCAGCCATGTGCTCTTCCTCGACCTGATCGACCCCCGTCAGATCGGCGATGGTCCGCGCCACCCGACGCACCCGATCCGCTCCCCGGGCGGTGAGCACGCCGTTGCCGACGGCCGACGCAACCAGCGCTCTTGCCGCAGCGGACTCAAGCAGAGAGGCAGCAGGTGGCAGGTGACGGTTCACCTGTCCGCGCGCAACCTGGATTGCCCGCGACGCGTGTACCCGTTCTGCCACCGCAGAGCTGGGCTCTCCGGCCTCACCGGAGTACTCATTCGCCTCCACCCGGCCGACGCGCACGATGAGGTCAAACCTGTCCAGAAGTGGCCCGGAGATCCGGGACCGATACCTCCAGCGGATCGCCGGTCGACATTCACAGGGTTTACGCCGATCGCCGTAAAAGCCGCACGGGCACGGGTTGGTCGCGGCCAAGAGTTGGAATGATGCGGGGAAGTCGACGGACATACCGCGCCGGGCGACCGACACGACACCCTCTTCCAGTGGTTGACGGAGTGTGTCGAGATGACCCCGTGGGAACTCGGCCAACTCATCCAGGAAGAGAACACCGCGATGCGCCAGCGACGCCTCGCCGGGCACCGGATTCCCGCTGCCCCCGCCGACCAAAGCCGCCTTTGATGCGGTGTGATGAGGTGAGCGAAACGGTGGTGTGGTGTCGAGTCCGCGGCGGCGTCCCACGGCCGCCCAGAGCATGGCGGTTTCGATGGCTTCAGTGATCTCAAGTCGGGGAAGGATCCCAATCATCCGTCGAGCGAGCATCGTCTTGCCCGATCCGGGCGGGCCGTGGAGAAGGAGATGATGACCACCTGCCGCCGCCACCTCGAGAGCCGCGTCTTGCCATGATCTGGCCCTTGATGTCGGCCATGTCCGGTGCCGGTTCCCGCGGCAATGCCTCTCCGGGGGTGGCTGGCGCCCTGCGGTCGAGGCCGTCCCGAAGGAGATCCACCGCCTCGGCCAGGCTGCTCACCCCGTAGGCCGTCGCGCCGGGTATGGAGGCCGCCTCGGCTGCCGCCGCCGAAGCCACGAGACAGGGGACCTGTTGGCGGGCGCTGAGCACCGCGGCGCCGAGAGCATTGGAGCCGGCGCGCACCGCGCCGTCGAGAGCCAACTCCCCCACCACCACGGCACGTCGCAGATACGGGATCTCCCTGCTTGCTGCGAGGATGCCGAGGGCGATGGGGAGGTCGTAGTCGGTGCCACCTTTGGGGAGGTCGGCCGGCGCCAGATTGACCGTCACGGTCCGATTGGGGAACCGAATCCCGGCCGAGAGCACTGCAGCCCTGACCCGATCCTTAGCCTCGCGCACCGCGGTGTCGGGCAGGCCGGACAATTTGAAAGCCTCTGTCTGACGCCCGACGTGGGCCTGGACCTCGACCGGTCGTGCCTCTCCCCCAACGAGCGCCACCGACGTGGTCGCCGCGTACATGTTGTGACCGTACGAAGGGCCAGGTTCGGTTGGAAGGGGGGTGATCTATGGGCCTTGGCTGGCCCCACGTCCGCGGCCGTGGGATCAGCCGGGCAACCCCCCGGTTGCTCTCACGCACTCAATGCCCGGATGTGGAGAATTGTCACCCACAAGAATCCGGTTACCGCCGGGACGAACTGGGCGCAGACTCCATGATGAGGGCTGTCACCCGAAACGGACAGATCATGTCGGACCAGGAAGTGAGATTCGCCGATCTCTACCGCCGTTACGGCAGACAACTCAACGCCTACTGCATCCGACGAACACAACGATCTCAGGCAGCCGACGCCGTCGCCGAAACCTTCCTGGTGGCTTGGCGGAAGATCGACCAGATCCCCGAGGGAGAGGCTGCGCTTCCTTGGCTTTACGGAGTCGCCTATCGGGTTGTCTCACACCAATGGCGACACACGGCACGCAGTCGAAAACTCATCGAACGGCTCGCTGGTCTCGCTGGTGTCGAAGCGCCAGCTCCCGATGTTCTCCTGGTCAGAAACGAGGAGTACCGCATGGTCATCAAAGCGTCATCCCGGCTAAAGAAAATCGACCAGGAAGTCTTGCGCCTGACCCTGTGGGAGGAACTGTCACACGCGGACGTCGCCCTGGTGCTGGGGATCGAGGCCAGCGCCGTCAAACAACGGGCATACCGAGCCCGTCGCAACCTTGCCAACGAATACCAAAGAATGGCCAAAGATCGTCAGCCCCCCGCTGCTGAAGAAGGAGGTGAATCATGAACTACGAAGATCAGGTTGCTGCCCTGTTCGCCAATGCGAACCCGGTTCCGTCCCTGGATCTCCTCGACGCGGTCGAGCCGTTGGACATGGAGCGCCTCGCACCCCGATCCGAGAGGAGCAGCGTCATGACCAAAGTCGACACAATCCAGCCCGAGAAAGAGGAACGCCAACGCTGGCCCCGACTTGTACTCGGACTAGCGATGGCTGTGATCGCGTTGGCAGCACTGGGGCTTCTCGTCAACCGGGATAGCGGAGTTGCCTCGCCCGTATCGACCGCCAATGCTTTCATGGAGGCCCGGGGAAATTGGGATGGCAAGCGGGCCCAGGCCCTCTTCGCTCCTGATGCCGTCATCAATGATGGCGGGGATATCGATCAAGCCGATCAGTACCCGGCCTTTTACGACTGGCTTCGTAGCACCAACGAGACAGTGACCGAGAACGACTGCGCCACGATCGCCACGGGAAGCGGAGGCATGGGCACCCTGGTCCGATGCACCTGGACCGCACAGAACGACTTGAGCCGCGCTCTCGGTTATGGGGCGGAGCCCGGGGGAATCGAAATGTGGGTCACCAATGGCGCGATCACCATATTGTCCACGCGGGGCGACGCCGACTCGAAGTACGGTGAGATGTGGGGCGTGTTGGTTCCGTGGGTGGAAGACACTCATCCCGAGGCCATCGACCAGATGTTCACCCCCGCATTCATGCCCCTTTACGATTCCAATTCGATAGCGCTCTGGGAGAAGTACACCGACGAGTTCGTGGCGGCTCAAGGGGGCTGACCTGAGAACGGGATAGGTCGCGGAGACGTACCATCGTCTCCGTGGCCGACCCATACTTCGACTCCCGGCCACGCCTGCCTTCGATCGGCTGAGCGAGAATTCGCGTGATCTCCGCTTCCGGCCGGAGACAAGGATGGGTGATGAAGTCGGAGACCAAGCACCGATCGGCAGCCGGCGAGTCCGAGGCGAAGTTCGTCGACATCTACCGCCGTCACCACAAGCCGATCCAGGCGTACTGCGCCCGGCGCACCCCCGCGTCGCAGGTCGATGACGCAGTCGCCGAGACGTTCCTGGTTGCCTGGCGCCGGGTCGACGAAGTCCCCGAAGGTGCTGCAACTCTCCCCTGGCTCTACGGCGTTGCCTACCGCGTCCTCTCCCGTCAGTGGAGGCACAAGGCGCGGAGTTGGAGGCTCATCGAGCGAGTTCGAGGCCTCGCGGGCGAAGAGTCGACGTCACCCGAGGTGTTCCTGGTGCGGAACGCCGAATACCGGGAGGTGCTCATTGCCTGTTCCCGACTGCATCCGGTCGATCAGGAGGTGCTCCGCCTCACGGTATGGGAGGAGCTGCCCCATGCCGACGTTGCAGTCGTGCTCGGAATAGCGGTTGGAGCCGTGCGACAGCGCCTGTACCGCGCACGCCGGAATCTGACCGCCGAATACAACCGACTGACCGAAGATCGCACGCCCCCCGCTGCTCTGAAAGGAGGTGGATCGTGAAGACAGAAGGACAGGTAATGGCGTTGTTCGCCAGGGCGAACCCGGTTTCTTCGTTGGAACTGCTCGAACCGATCGAACTGATCGAGCTCGACCGCCTCACCCGATCCGATAGGAGCAGCGAGATGACTGATGTCGAAACAATCGAGTTGAGACCAGAAGGCCAAAGCCCAAGACCCCGACTTGCACTGATCGTGGCCATGACAGTGATCGCGGTAGTGGCCGGGGGATTCCTGGTCACCAGAAAAAGCTTGGTGGCCTCGCCCGTCTCGGTCGCCACGGAGTTCATGGACGCTCTCGCCGAGCACGACGGGGACACCGCGTTGGAACTCTTTTCTCCCGATGGCACCTTTGACGACAAGTACCCGAGCAATCTCCCCATCGTCGCCGAATGGGACCGAGCAGTCGGGTGGCTCGAAACAAACCAGGGATGCGAGGAGATATCCACAAGCGCAGCGGGCACCCTGGTCGCCTGCCCGTTTATTCGGCAGACCGACTGGATTCTGGCACTTGGTCTCGAGCCGGTAACGAACAATATCTATGAGATCCTGGTCGCCAAGGGGCAGATCCAGTCCGTGGTAGAGACCGACAACGGGGAAGTCAGCCGCGACGGGATGATCGAAGCCTCTGTCACGTTCCAATCCTGGGTTCGTGCGAGCCATCCCGATGATTACGCGACGATGTACGGCTCAGGCGGTCAGTGGTTGATCGACCCGGCCGCCATTGCCCTCTACGAGAAGTACACCGACGAGTTCGTGTCATACATGGCCTCGCCCGAGTCAGTCGCCAGGGCGTTCATGGGTGCCCTCAACACCCATGACGGGAACGCGGCGTTGGAACTCCTTGCTGAAGATGCGAGGTACAAGGGGCTCTCCCCGCTGAGCGACCTTCCTTTAGCCCTCGACCTCGATCGAGCAATCGGCGAGCACTTCACGATCCAGGGTTGCGAGGAGGTATCCACTGACGCAAACGGAACCCTGGTCGACTGCCGATTCATCGTCGAGAGCGACGTATCCCGGGCCCTCGGTATCGAACCAGTGTCGGTGATTTACACTATCAGGGTCGACGAGGGGCATATCCAGACTGTGGACGCGACCTGCTGTGAGGACGTCCCAGGCGTGGAAGACCCCTGGATCACGTTCCGCAACTGGGTCAAGGAAAACCATCCTGACGACATGGCCACGATGTATTTCGGGGAGGGTGGTGCGCACCTCAACCCGGAGTCGATCGCACTGTTCGAGCAGTACACCGACGAGTTCGTGGCGTCTCTCGAGGCTTGACCACCCTCAACGCCAACAGGTCACGGAGACGTACCATCGTCTCCGTGACCGACCCTTTCCTCAAAGCCGCCATCGACGAGGCCGAGCGAGGTCTGGCTGAGGGCGGAATCCCGATCGGGTCGGTGCTGGTGGTCGACGGCAAGATCGTGGGCCGGGGTCACAACCAGAGGATCCAAAAGGGAAGCCCGACGCTGCATGGGGAGATGGATGCCCTGGAGACCGCCGGCCGTCTCCCTGCCTCCGCCTATCGCAAAGCCACCATCTACACCACCCTCTCCCCATGTGACATGTGCACCGGGGCGATCCTCCTCTATGAGATCCCCCGGGTGGTGATCGGGGAGAACCGAACCTTCCTCGGCGCGGAGGACCTGCTCCGGTCTCGAGGCGTCGAAGTCGTCGTTGTCGACGATCTCAGATGCGTCCGGATGATGGAGGAGTTCATCGCGACCCATCCCGACCTCTGGAACGAGGACATCGGGGAGGGCTAGCTGTCCTTACTTACCGCGCCACACGGGCGGGCGCTTCTCGAGGAAGGCGGCCACGCCCTCGGCCATATCTTCGGTGCCCAGGGCGACAGCTTGCGCCTGTCCCTCCCATCCCAGGGCATCGGCCATGCTCGATTCGAAGGAGGCATTGAGCGTCTGCTTGACGAACATCTGGCCCATCGGGGCCCCGGCCAGAAGGCTCTCCGCCAGTTCGGTGACTCGCCCCTCCAACTCCTCCGCCGGGACCACCTCGAGGACCAGTCCGATAGCCAGCGCCTCCTCGGCTCCGATGATCCGCCCGGAAAGCGCCAACTCCTTGGCTCGTTGCAGCCCGACGATCCGGGGCAGGAGCCAGGTTCCTCCGAAGTCCACGGTGAGACCTCGCTTGACGAAGATCTCGGAGAAACGGGCACGGTCAGTGGCCACGACGAGATCGCAGCCGAGGGCAAGGTTCATCCCGGCGCCCACCGCCACCCCGTCGACAGCCGCGATGGTCGGTTTGGTCAGTCGATGCAGAGTCAGAGCGGCCGACCCGATCTCCTTCATCCGCTGATGACGGTCGGTGATGGACTGCAGGGCATCTAGGCGAGTGGGGTCGAGATCAGCCCCGGCACAGAACTCTCCCCCCGCCCCGGTCACAACGAGGATCCGTTGCCCGGAGCCCTCGAAATCCTCGAATGCGGACCGAAGCTCGCCCCAACCGTCGAACGGGATCGCGTTCTTCCGGTCCGGGCGGTCAATCGTCATCCAACGCACCGGGCCACGGTCCTCGGATGAGAGCCAGGTCATGGCGTTGACGGTAGACCGACCGCATCGCCGTTACCGTTCGCTTGTGGGTTTCAACCCCTTTCGAGAGCAGAACAAGAGTGCGGCCGACATCGCGGCCATGGTCGTCGCGCTCGTTGCGATCCTGGCAGTCGTGGCATGGGCGATCTTCTCGGGGTGACAGTCAGCCCGGTGCAGCCCTATGCGGCCCGCAAGGAGTACCTGTGCCCGGGTTGTCAGAACACGATCCCCCCGGGAACATTTCACGTCGTCGTGGTCCCCGATGACGAGCCGGACCTGCGTCGCCATTGGCATCACGGCTGCTGGCACAAGGAAATGCGGCGCCGCTTCGGCGCCACTCAGGCGTCGCGGCGCTGAAGGCCCCACCAGGTCAAGGCGAGTCCCAGAATCGTCCATCCGGCGATGATGGCCAGGGCGTGAGCCTGGCTGAGATCCCCACCGGGGACGAAGGCCCCGAACGAGCCGCCCATGTCGACGTCGAACAGTCCGTTGGTTGCCGCCGACAGTGAGACGTTCTGATAGGGAGCCCAGATGGCAAGGATGCTCTCGGCGAACGAGAAGGCGATGACCGCCCCGATCGCAGGGCCCACCGAGCGCAGCATTGCGATCGCGCCCATCGCCAACGCAACCCAGGCGACCTGGATCACACCCACCTTCCACGCGATGTCGAGCCAGTCGGCGGCCGACGGGCCGCCTTCGCCATCGGCGACGATGGCGGTGAGCACTGCCCATCCGGCGATCGCGAGAAGCATCGCCAGCCACGAAGCGGCTCGTGATCACAGCGAGTCGGGCTCCGATGTGAGCCGGCTTGCTCGGATTCCGGGTCAGTGACGTTGCCCACACCGTCGATGCCAGGTCGGCACCTATCAATACCACCGCCAGGATCATCGGGAACCAGGTCTGGCCGACGACCTGCTGCGCCCCCACCAGGAAGGCCTCGGGCTTGGTCAGCACCGGGACGTCCTGGGCCAGATCGGGAGCGACCTTGCGGAAGATGAGCAGGAAGAAGGCGACAAGTCCGACCAGGAAGCCCAGGATGAGAACCATCACCGGGTAGAGCTTGCGCCGGCTGATCTTCAGGTATTCGGCGTGAACCAGGCTCATGGCGACGCCTCGGACGTCATCCCCAGAAAGACCGCTTCCAACGAGCTCCGGGCCGAGGTCACCTCGCTCGGGTAGATCCCGGAGCGTGCGAGAACCTCGATGATGCGGCTGCCGTCCTCTTCATGGACGGTCAGGCCATCGCCGCTGTCGTGGACTCGATTCCGGCGGCGGCCAGCGCCGCTACCGCCGCGTTCTGGTCGACCACGACCACCCTGGTCCCACCACCATCTCCCAGCAATTCGTCGAGAGTGCCCTGCGCCACGAGCCGGCCATGGTTGACAACGACCACGTAGTCGGCGAGCGCCTCGATGTCGGCAAGGTCGTGGCTGGACACCACCACCGTGCGGCCCTCATTGGCCAGCTGGCGAAGGCGCTCTCGGAAGTCTCGCTGACCGGCCGGATCCAGACCGTCGAGCGGCTCGTCGAAGAGCAATAGATCCGGCTCCCCGAGAAGCGCAGCGGCGAGAGCCAGACGTTGACGCATCCCCTTGGAGTACTGCTCGACCCGGCGATCGGCGTCCTGGGTCAGCCCGACGAACTCGATCATCTCATCGATTCGCTCGTGGCCGAAGCCGAGGGTGTCCGCCGCCACCAGGAGGTTGACCCGCCCTCCGAGGGCCCTGATCAGCCCGGGCTCCTCGATGATGGCTCCCACCTGCTTGGTGACGGCCTTCAACTCCGAAGGCACCTGGTGGCCGAGGACCTCGATGCTCCCGCTGTTGGGCCGGGTCAGGCCGAGGAGGGAGCGAAACGTGGTCGTCTTCCCGGCTCCATTCGGGCCGAGGAAGCCGGTGATCGCACCTGACGGGATAGCGAAGTCGAGGCCGTCCAGCGCCTTGGTCTTCTTGTAGTGCTTGACCAGTCCTTCGACGGTGATCGCATTGGAGAGGCCAGCCATTGCGCCCAAGCTAGGGAAACCTGAAAACCGGTGTCAAACCCCGCCCGGCACCCAGTGGACGACGGCGGCCCCGGTTTCGAACCTGATCCCGACGAAGTCGACCCTGGTCGCACCGGTCTGATGGGCCAAGCGACGAACCCTTCTTCGCTTCCCGGGATCGATGGCGTCGATCGGATCGCCTTTCCCGGTGATGGCGCGGACTTCCACGGCGACCGTTTGCCCGTGGTCAAGAGCCACGATGTCGATCTCGCCGCCATCCACTCGCACGTTGCTGGCGACTATCGACAGGCCGTGATCGGTGAGAAACCTGCGGGCGAGGCTCTCGCCCAAATGCCCGACAGTCTCGGTGTCGTTCAGAGAGACAGCTCTTGCTGTTCCAGTTCCTCGACGTTCACGTCGCGGAAGGTGAGGACTTTCACGTGCTGCAGGAAGCGGGCGGGGCGGAACATGTCCCAGACCCAAGCGTCGCGCATCTCCACCTCGAAGAAGATCGAGCCGTTGGCATCGCGCACCTGAAGGTCCACCTCGTTGGCGAGGTAGAAGCGGCGCTCGGTCTCCACGACGTACCGAAACATCGGCAGGACGTCGTGGTACTCCTTGTAGATCTTGAGCTCTACTTCGGACTCGTAGCGCTCCAGGTCCTCTTCCATGCACTCCTCTTCACACGCTGCTGGCGATCATATGTCGCCAGGAGAACCTAAACATCCACCAAGGACAGGGTTTTTTCAGAAGGCCCCAAAATGGGCAAGAGGCCAGATCGTCACAAAGGCCTGCCCGACGAGATCATCGAGGGGCACCGGCCCGAAACGACGGCTGTCGAAAGAGGCGTTTCGGTTGTCCCCCATCACGAAGACCTCCCCTTCGGCAACGGGGAACGGCCCTTCGTCGGGCATCTCGAGATCATCATCCAGATAGGGCTCGTCGAGTGGTGTGCCGTTGACGACGATGTGGTTGGCCCGGATCTCGATGGTGTCGCCAGGAAGGCCGATGACCCTCTTGATCAGGTCGTCCCGGCCCCGGGTGCGCACCCCGACCGCCTCGAGGACCGACCGAATGACGGCTTCAGGGATGGACTCCTCGATCTCGTCCTCGCGCGGATCGCGAAAAACGACGATGTCCCCCCGTTGCGGCTCGCCCCACTTGTAGGCGAGCTTGTTGACCATCACCCGATCGTTGATCTCGATCGTGGGCTCCATCGAGCCCGACGGGATCCAGAACGGCTGGATGAGAAAGGTCTTGATGATGACCGCGATTGCAAGTGCGGTCAGAAGAAGGCCGGGGAGCTCGGCGAGGAATGATCGCTTCTTCTCCGGCGCCGGGCTCTCCTCGGGGGCGCCTTCTACCTGGTTTGGCGTGGGCAGGGTCAGTCGCGCAGCTCCTTGATCCGGGCGGACTTCCCGACCCGGTCACGGAGGTAGTAGAGCTTCGACCGGCGGACGTCACCGCGGCGAGCGACTTCGATCTTGGAGATGATCGGGGCGTTCACCGGAAACACTCTCTCGACGCCGATGCCGAAGCTGATCTTGCGAACCGTGAACGAAGCACGGGCCCCGGTTCGGTTGCGGGCGATGACCACGCCTTCAAAGACCTGGATCCTCTCCCGCCCGGCCTCCATGACCCGCACATGGACCTTGACGGTGTCGCCGGGCCTGAATTCGGGGATGTCGTCGCGGACATGCGCGCTCTCGACGAGGTGAAGATCATTCATTGGGGGACTCCTAGGAGCGGTCGGAAAGGGTCTGATAATCCCGACCCGGCAGAAATTGTATCAGGTCTCCGATTTGTCGCCATCTGCCAGAAGGTCGGGCCGACGAGCCCTGGTCCGCTCCAGACGCTGCTGCGCCCGCCACTCCTCGACCTTGCCGTGGTCCCCCGAGAGGAGGATCTCGGGCACCGGCCATCCGTTGAACTCGGCAGGGCGGGTGTAGACCGGCTCCTCGAGCAGGCCATCGCGAAACGACTCGGTCTCCGTCGAGTCCGGGTTCCCGACCACCCCGGGAAGGAGCCGGGCGATTCCCTCGATGGCGGCAGCGGCTGCGACCTCCCCGCCGGCAAGGACGAAGTCCCCCAGCGAGACCTCCTCGTCGATGAGGTGGTCGGCCACCCTCTGGTCGATCCCTTCATAACGACCGCAGACAAGGGTGATCTCCTCGCGGGCAGCCCAGTCGTCGAGTGTCGCCTGGGTCATCGGATGCCCGACGGGAGTGAAGAGCACCCGGTGGGTTCCCGCCATAGGACCGAGTGCCGCGGCAAGCGGCTCGATCATCATCACCATCCCGGCCCCGCCACCGAAGGGGGCGTCATCCACCTGACGGTGCTTGCCAAGGCCGTGCTCCCGCAGGTCGATCAGTTGAACCTCGAGGGCGCCGGCCTCGAGGGCGCGGGCCACCAGGCTGACCCTCAAGCGGGCTCTCGAAATAGTCAGGGAAAATGGTGACGACGTTGATCCGCACGATGCGGAAAGGGTAGGGGCGCGCCGCCTAGCTGAGCCGCTCGACGATCATCGCCATCCCCTGCCCGCCGCCAACGCACATGGTTTCCAGGCCAACGGTCTTGTCCATGCTCCGCAGCCCGTTGATGAGGGTGCCCATGATCCTGGCTCCGGTCATCCCGAACGGGTGCCCGAGGGCGATCGACCCACCGTGGGGATTGAGTTTCTCCATGTCGATGCCCAACTCGTCGGCACAGGCCAGCACCTGGGCGGCGAACGCCTCGTTGATCTCGATCACATCGATGTCGGCCAGGCTCATCCCGGCCTGGGTGAGGACCGAGCGCACGGCCCCAACCGGCCCCATGCCCATGAACTCGGGCTCGAGCCCGACCACCGACGAGGCGACGATTCGGGCCAGCGGTGCCAGGCCCAGATGTTCGGCCCGCTCCGCCGACATCACCAGGACTGCCGCGGATCCGTCGTTGAGGGGACACGAGTTGCCCGCGGTTACCGACCCACCCTGCTTGAACACCGGGGCCAACTCGGCCAGCTTCTCGATCGTGGTGTTCGGCCTTGGGCCGTCGTCGACCGAGATGGTCCTGCCATCCGGGAGGTCGATGGGAGAGATCTCCCAGTCGAAGAAGCCGTTCTTCTGCGACTCCACAGCCAGGTCCTGGGAGCGCTTGGCGAACTCGTCCATCCGCTGCCGGGTGATCCCGTATCGCTCGGCCACGTTCTCGGCGGTGTTGCCCATCGGGATGTACACCTGGTCGATGAAATCGGCTCGATCAGGGTCGGTGAACCGGGGATTCAGGTCCTCGCTGTCGAAGGCCTTCCCGTATGCGCGACTGGTCGACTCGGAGCCTGCGGCGACGTAGGTGTCACCCTCCCCGGATCGGATGGCGTGGAAGGCCATTCGAATCGTCTCCAAGGACGAGGCGCAGAAGCGGTTGACGGTGGTGGCGGGGACCGATTCGGGCATTCCGGCCAGCAAGGAGGCGGGTCGGGCGAGGTTGTATCCCTGCTCATGGTGGGTCAGGCCGCAGCCCAGCATGACGTCGACCACCGAGGCACGGTCGACCTGCGGCACCTTCTCCATCAAGGCGTTGATGGCGAAACCTGCCAGGTCATCGGCCCTGACCTCGATCAGGGAGCCCTTGTAGGCGCGGCCGATCGGGCTCCGAGCGGTGGCAACGATCACTGCTTCATTGATCACACGTTTCAATGTAACGCCGGACGTACCCTGAGAGACATGCGGTCACCGGCGCTGGCGGGTTTGTTGTTGCTGGCGGCTTGTGTCCCGGCCACAACCGCCACAACTGCCTCGATCGCGGCTCCCACCACGACGACGACAGTCGGGGCTACGAGCACGGTCGCGGTCACCGAGCCACCCTTGGGCTGCGCCGATGCGTCAGACTTCCTCGAGAGCGGCCAGGTCGCCCGAATCGATCAGCCGTCCACCGACGCCAGCATCCTCGGTCTCATCTCCTGGGACGTCGACCGGTGGCTGTGAGCGCTTCCGCCTCGACTTCGAGACCAACGAGGGAGCCCCGGCCACGACCCCGCCCTCCGTGGCGGTCGAATTCCTCGACTCAGGGCAGATACTCCGAATCCACCTCGACCTGGATCAGACCGTCCTCACCGACCAACTCGTCGAGACGCCGTTGGTGGATCGGCTCTACGTGGTGCGGTCGCTGGATGGGGGGATGTTCGTCGACCTTCATCTCGCCGGGCCAAGTCAGGCTCGGGCCGAGGTGAGGAACTCTCCGGCGGGGCTCACCGTCGAGCTGCAAATGGGGATCCAGCCGTTCATCGGAACCGCGACCGTCACTGATCAAGTCGTGGTGGTCGAACCATTACCGGGCGCGGAGACAGGCACCAGCTTCGAGCTGAGTGGCTACGCCCGAACCTTCGAGGGAAATGTCCTGGTGATCGTGACCAGCGCCGGGCAAGCCGTGGCGGAGACCAACACCCAGGCAGCCGACTGGGCCGAGACCTGGGGCGAGTTTCAGACGACTGTGGACGTCCTGCCGGGTCCGACGTCTTTGTTCGTAGGTGAGGAGAGCCCGGACGACGGTTCGCTTTCGGGAGCGATGGTCGAGATCACGGCTCGGTGAGGCCGGGCAGGACCACGATCTCGACATATCCCTGCTCCACGTCGACCACGGGAACCAGGTCGTCGACGAAAGGCACTTCGAAGGTCGACCCCTCGCCGTCCACCACCAGACGGTCCTGGGCGAGGCCGGCCACGACGCCAATCACGACGCCGAGTCGATCCCCTTCGACGGACCGAGCCTCCAGTCCGACCAGGTCGTCGGGCCAGAACTCGCCTTCTCCCAGCTCCCGTCGACCTTCGACCATGACCTCGGCCCCTCTTATCTCCTCGGCCGCCTCACGATCATCGATCCCATCGAAGGCGACCTGAAAGCCTCGGTCGACGCGACGAACCGCCCTCACGATGTGGGGGCGGTCCTTGATCCAAACCGTTGCGCCAGCCTCGAAATGAACGATGTCTTCGGGCTCTATGTACAGGCCGAGAAAGCCGGCGAGGCCGTGGGGACGGCCGAGTCTCCCGACGCGGTGCCCCGGGCCCTCAGTCGACGAACTCGACGTCAGCCGTGATCCCCTCTTCGTCGGCGGCGGCCCCGGCTGCGGCGCGAATCGCCTTCGCAACCCGGCCTCGTCGCCCGATGACGCGGCCCATGTCTGCTTTGGCCGTTCTCACCTCGGCGATGACTTCGTCAGGCCCCTGCTCCACCATGGTGACCGATACTTCGTCCGGCTCTTCGACAATGCTCTTCACCACGTAGGTGACGACTCTTTCGACGATTTCACCTTTGGCCACGGTCATTCCTCCTCCGAGGAGATGGCGACGGCCTCAGCCTCGGTGGCAACCTCAGCCTCGGGGGCCGCGGCGGCTTCTTCGATGACAGGTGCCGGTTCCTCCACCACTGCTGCCTTGGCGGCCGCGGCCTCCTCATGGGTGGGCGCAACGGGAGCCGACTCGGGCTCTTCCTCCTGGCTTTGTGCCGCGGCAGGCACCACGTGTATCTGGCCCTGCTTCACCTTCTTGGTGGTCAGGGCGCCGGAGATATTGAGCAGCTTCTCGACCGCTTCCGTGGGCTGAGCACCTTTGGCCAGCCACTGCGGTCGCCTTGTCATTGTCGATCTCGACCAACGACGGCTCCTGTCGTGGGTCATAACGCCCAATCTGCTCTATGTACCGGCCGTCCCGGGGGGAACGCCCGTCCACGACCACGACCCGGTAGACGGGCGACTTCTTCTTGCCCATCCGGATCAGTCTCATCTTCACGGCCATCGACTCACCTCTTGGTTCGCTGCGCCGACAAGAGTCCCTGAAGGGAAGGGGCTCCCTTACCTCCGGCCAGCGTCTTCATCATCTTTTGTGCATCGGCGAATTGCTTCAGGAGGCGATTCACATCCTGGGGCCTGCTGCCCGAACCGGACGCGATTCTCCGCTTGCGGCTCCCGCCGATGACTTTCGGGTTCCGGCGCTCCTCAGGGGTCATTGACTGGATGATTGCCTCGACCCTTCTCAGATCACGGTCATCGACATCGATGTCGCGAAGGAGCGATCCGGAGCCGGGAAGCATAGCAAGGATGTCTTTCAGAGGCCCCATCCGCTTCATCTGCTGAAACTGCGCCAGGAAGTCCTCGAGAGTGAACTGGCCCTTCTCCAGCTTCTTCGCCGTTTTCTCGGCTTCCGCCTGGTCGAAGGTGGATTCTGCCTTCTCGATCAGGGTCAACATGTCGCCCATCCCGAGGATCCGCGACGCCATCCGGTCCGGGTAGAAAGGCTCCAGATCGTCGAGACCCTCCCCCATCCCGGCGAATTTCACCGGGGCCCCGGTCACTTCACGAACCGAGATCGCCGCCCCGCCCCGAGCGTCGCCATCGAGCTTGGAGAGGATCACACCCGTAAGCCCGATCTGCTGCTGGAAGCCATTGGCAACGTTGACCGCGTCCTGGCCGGTCATCGCGTCGACGACGAGAAGCACCTCATCGGGGTCGGCAGCCTTGCGAACGTCGGCCAACTCTTTCATGAGCTGCGGGATCGATCTGGAGCCGGCCCGCGGTGTCGACGATGACCACGTCACGGCCGGTCCGAACCGCCTCTTTGAGGGCCGCTTTGACCAGTTTCTCCGGCTTTCCCTTGCGGTCGGCGAACACGGGGACCTGAATCCGGCCGCCGAGAGTCTCGAGCTGATCGATGGCAGCCGGTCGCTGCAGGTCGGCTGCCACCAGCAAGGGCTTCTTCCCCTGGGAGCGGAGGTGGGCAGCAAGCTTGGCCGCAGTCGTCGTCTTTCCGGAGCCCTGGAGCCCGACCATGAGGATGGTGAGAGGAGGGGCCGCCTTGACCAGACCGGCCGATTCGGCACCGAGTGTGATCACCAACTCTTCGTGGACGATCTTGATCACCTGCTGGCCAGGGGTGAGCGATCGAGCCACGTCCTCACCGAGGGCGCGCTCCTTGACCCGGGCGAGAAAAGCTTTGACCACCCCGACGTTGACGTCCGCCTCGAGGAGGGCGAGCCGCACCTCGCGGAGCGCATCATCGATGTCCTTCTCCGAGAGGCGCCCCTTGCTCCTCAGCGAGCTGAAGACGCCGTCAAAACGCTTGGTGAGTGTGTCGAACACGGCGGCTCACGGTACCGGGATCGGGGTCACTGTGAGCACTCGGCTAGGGATAGGCTCGGGTCATGTCCTTCAACATCGACACCGTGTTTGTCTGGGTCAGCGACATCGACCGGTCCGTGCCCTGGTACCGCGACCTCGGGGTCGAGGCCGGTCCCCGACACGGCACCTGGCAGTCGATGACGACCGAAGGCGGAACCCGTTTCGGCCTTCATCAGGGGGAACGCGAGCGCGGCGAGCCGACTGCTGCGATCGCCTTCGGGGTCTCCGACCTCGACGCCGAAATGGAGCGGTTGAACGCGTTGGGAATCCACCCAGCGGACGCCGAGGTGACCGATACCGGAGCCGCCAGATTCATCACCTATCGCGATCCCGACGGCAACGAGGTGCAGCTACTGGAACGTCGTGGCTGAGCCTCCGATCACAGCCGAGGAGTTCGAGACCCGGCTGCTGGCGATTTGCACCGGAGGCGGCGGGCCTGGGCTTCCACGGCGACAGCGTGATATTGCCGTCATCATGGCCAGTGCCACTCTCTGGATGGAACCGGGCTCCCTCTACACCGAGGCGGAGATCAACGAGGGCCTGGAGGGGTGGCTCACGAAGGTCTGCCCGTCCCTCGGCCTGGACCCGGTGACCCTTCGACGCGAGCTCGTCGACCGCAACTATCTGACCCGGGACGACTCCGGCGCCAGCTACGCCCCGGGCCCGGGGCCGGTGGAGTGGCGCTTCGAGGACGGCGTCGCCGCGATCGACTCCGAGGCGTTGGTGAGCAGTGCCGTTGAAGCGAGGGAGGCGCGTAAGCGCGCCTTTCTTGCCCGAAGCCAGCCTGGAGCGGAGAGTGGACTGTCCAGTGATAGTGAACAGTTTTGACACCACGAGCCCCGAGGACTGCGTATGCTGAATCGGCGACGGGCATCTGGTTTCGCGTCGACCGCTTGTACGAAAGAGGTTGAAATTCCACCGAGCGACAGGGCCTCCGGTCACACCGATCGGCCCCGAGGACTGGAGGTTTAGCTTTGGCAGTCGAGACGTCTGGCCACAGTCGTGGCAACCCCCGTTTGTACGAACTGATCGAGAATGCGCCTAAAACCGGCAAGAGCCCAACCATCTGGGCGTGGCCGGAGATCGTCGACTACCTGAAGACGGCCGGCCAGCCCGTACAGGGACCGTGGCCGCCGCATCAGCATCCGCGGCCGGACCCGGCAGCCGAATCTCTCCCCGTAGCCATCCCCGACCCGCAATCTCTTCCTTCTGACCGCGACCACGATCCGGATTCCGGCCCGCGGACCTGAACAGGACCAAGGAGGCAAGCCATCTATCCCTCTCGATTTCGCTACGAGGCCCCACGATCGATCGAGGAGGCCTCATCCCTCCTCTCCGACGGAGGGGGAAGCGCCAAGATCCTCGCCGGTGGCCAAAGCCTGGTCCCGATGATCAAACTGCGGTTTGCCTCCCCGGAGATGCTCGTCGACATCAACGAGCTTCCCGGGCTCGGGTACCACAATCTCGGAGCCGACGGAAGCATCCACATCGGGGCGCTGTGCAGACATGCCGACCTCGAGCGGTCATCGCTGCTGGCTTCCCACCAGCCGACGATGGCGGCGGCCGCTCCCCTGGTTGCCGACCCGATCGTCAGGGTTCGAGGCACTCTGGTCGGATCGCTCTGCCACGCCGATCCCCAGGGTGATTGGGCATCCGTCATGACTTCCCTCGATGGGGCGGTCGTAGCTCAGGGCCCGCAGGGACGGCGGACGATCCCGGTCAAGGACTTCGTCCGCGGCCCATTCCAGACGGTCCTGGCGGTCGATGAGATAGTCGTCGAGGCCGTCGTTCCGGCGCCCAAGGGCGTTGCGAGCGGTGGCTACCTCAAGCTCGAGCGCCGAGTCGGTGATTTCGCCACGGCCGGCGTCGCCGTCGCGCTCGACCGCGAGGGAACGAAAGTCACACGAGCCGGGATCGCCCTCACCGGAGTGGGAGGGTCGACCATCTCTGCCGACGAAGCCGCCCAGTTGCTCGTAGGGGGATCATTGACCGCGGAAGTGATCGGAGAGGCGGCCGAGCTCGCCGCTCAGGCGGCCCAACCCCGCACCGACCATCGGGGAAGCGCCGAATTCAAGCGGCAGGTGGTGCGGGTCTTCACCACCCGGTTACTGACGAGACTCCTGGTTTCGGAAGAGGAAGCAGCCTGATATGAGCAACATGTACGAGGTCCTCCCCACCGAATCCGATGAAGACGTCCCGGTCCGCAAAGTCACCATCCGGGTCAACGGCGAGAACCGGTCGGCGGTAGTCGAGCACCGGCTTCTGCTGGCCCATCTGCTTCGGCAGGGCTTCATGCTGACCGGTACCCACACCGGCTGTGACACCACCAACTGCGGCGCCTGCACCGTTCTCTTCGATGGAAAGCCGGTGAAGAGCTGCACCATGTTCGCCGTCCAGGCCGATGGCCACGACGTGATGACCGTCGAAGGCCTGGCCGGTGCCAGCGAGCTCCACGCCATCCAGGAGGGTTTCAAGGAGAAGCACGGCCTTCAGTGCGGGTTCTGCACGCCCGGGATGATGATGACCACAAAGGCGCTCCTCGATGAGAATCCGAACCCAACCGAGGACGAGATCCGTTGGGCGCTGAGCGGCAACCTGTGTCGGTGCACCGGCTATCAAAACATCGTGAAGGCGGTCATGTGGGCCGCCACCAAGCTCCAGGATCAATGACATGCATTCAGCGGAGGTGAACAGGTGACGGCGGTCGACGAGATCAAGATCGGCGGGATGGGCGCCAGTCGGCGCCGGGTAGAGGACAACCGCCTCATCCGCGGGAAGGGCAACTACATCGACGACGTGGTTCTGCCCGGGATGCTCCACATGGAGATCCTGCGCAGCCCGCTCGCCCACGCCCGGATCAGGTCGATCGACGCCTCGAAGGCCTGGGCCATGCCCGGGGTCCGGCTGGTTCTGACCGGCGAGACGATGGCCGCTCGCAACCTGGCATGGATGCCCACCCTCTCCTACGACACCCAGGCGGTGCTGGCGACCGACAAGGTCCGCTTTCAGGGCCAGGAGGTGGCTTGCGTCATCGCCGACGACCCCTACATCGCCAAAGATGCTTGTGAGGCGATCGTCGTCGATTACGAGCCGCTGCCGCCGATCGTCAACCCGATGCAATCACTCGCCGACGGCGCTCCTTTGATCCGGGACGACAAGGAAAACCAGTCCAACAACGTGATCTACGACTGGGAGGTGGGCGACAAGAGCGGCACCGACCGGGCGTTCGAGCAGGCCGACCTGGTGTCCAAGATCGAACTGCACTACCCCCGCTCCCATCCTTCCCCGATCGAATGCTGCGGGTCGATCGCCGACTTCAACCGGGCGACTTCCAAGCTCACGGTGTATCTCACCAGCCAGGCGCCTCATCTCCATCGGGCTGCAGTGGCGATGGTTTCGGAACTGCCAGAGCACATGATCCGGATCATCTCCCCCGACATCGGCGGCGGGTTCGGGAACAAGGTGCCGGTCTACCCCGGCTATGTCGCCTCGATCCTCGCCTCCATCCTTCTCGAGAAGCCGGTGAAGTGGATCGAGGACCGAACCGGGAATCTCATCTCCACAGGGTTTGCCCGCGACGTCTACCTCCACGGTGAGTTGGCGCTGCGCAAGGACGGGAAGATCCTCGGGGTGCGGATGGAGACCATGGCCGACCACGGGGCCTTCTTCTCCGATGCCCAGCCTTCGAAGTTCAAGATCGGCCTGATGCACTCGGCGTTCGCCTGTTATGACATCCCCAACGCCCATCTGGTGGCACGCGGGGTGTACACCAACAAGGCGCCGGGTGGTGTCGCCTATCGATGCTCGTTCCGGGTCACCGAGGCGATGTTCTTCCAGGAGCGGATGGTTCAGGCGGCAGCGGACGACCTGGGGATGGACCAGGCGGAGTTCCGTCGGATCAACTTCGTCAGAGACGACGACTTCCCCCACCGCACCCCATACGGGTTCCTCACCGACTCCGGACAGTACGGAAAGTGCCTGGAGGTCGGTTTGGAAGCGATCGGCTATCAGGACTTCCTCAAGCAGAAGGAGGAGGCAGCCAAGCGGGGCCGTCTTCTCGGGATTGGCATCTCCACCATGACCGAGCCCCTCGGCGCCGGAAACAGTCGGGAGTACGACATCCTCGGGGTCAAGATGTTCGATTCCGCAGAGTTGAGGGTCCACCTCACCGGCAAGGCGATCCTGCGAACCGGCGCCCGACACCAGGGCCAGGGGCATGAGACCACCTGGGCCCAGATCGTCGCCCATGAGCTCGGGATCCCCGCCGAGGACATCACCGTCGAGGAAGGCGACACCGACACCGCCCCGTACGGGATGGGCACCTACGCCTCTCGAAGCACCCCGGTAGCAGGGGCCGCCGTGGCGATGGTGTCCCGCAAGATCCGGGCCAAGGCCCGCAAGCTCGCCGCTCATCTGCTCGAGATCTCCGAAGAAGACGTCGAGTGGGAGCTCGGGCGCTTCTACGTGCGCAGCCAGCCGGATCGGGGTGTCACCATTCAGGAGTGCGCCATGGCCGCATACTCCAACATGCCGGACGGCATGGAGCCCGGTCTCGAGAATGTGGCCTATTACGACCCGCCCAACCTCACCTGGCCCTTCGCCTGCTACATCGCCACTGTGGAGGTCGACCCCGAGACCGGGGTGTGGGACGTGCTGCGACTGGTCGCGGTCGACGACTGCGGGGTTCGGATCAATCCGATGATCGTCGAGGGTCAGATCATGGGCGGTCTCACCGAGGCCTATGCCATGGCCAGCATGCAATTCATCACTTTCGACGCCGAAGGCAACTGCATCGGCTCCAACTTCACCGACTACCTGCTGCCAACGGCGTGGGAAACCCCCGGTTTCGAGCTCCATGAGGTGGTCACCCCCTGCCCCCACCATCCGATCGGCGCCAAGGGAATTGGCGAGTGCGCAACGGTGGGCGGGCCGGCCGCCTTCGTCAACGCGGTGGTCGACGCCCTCAAGGGCACCGGGGTCCGCAACATCGACATGCCGATGTTCCCCGATCGGGTGTACGAGGCGTTGCAGACCGGCAAGGATGTCAGTGGGGCCCCACCGGTGAGGATGGAATGAACTCACAACCGGTCGACGGATGGAGGATGGTCGAGAAGGCGAGCGAGCTCGCCCGTCAGGGCGTGGAGTTCGCCCTGGCCACCGTCGTCTGGCGTCAGGCCCCTTCGTCGGGGCATCAGGGGGCGCGGGCCATCATCACCGCCGACGGCCAGCTTCATGGGTGGATCGGTGGCGCCTGTGCGGAGCCGGTGGTCATCCGTGAGGCGCAACGCGTGATCGAAGAGCGTCAGCCTCGCTTGATCCTGCTTGGCACGCCGGACCAGTTCGGCGAGCTGCCCGAGGGGATGATGTTCGTCTCGATGTCGTGTCAGTCCGAGGGCGCCCTGGAGCTGTATATCGAGCCGGTTCTGGCCAGCCCGCATCTCGTGGTGGTCGGGCACTCCCCGATGGCCACGACATTGGTCGACCTGGCCACGGTCCTGGGATGGCGAGCGGATCTGATCGAGGCTGCAGACTTCACCACCGCCGATGTCAGTTCGGCCTCCG
Organism: uncultured Acidobacteriota bacterium; assembly: GCA_963724825.1. Lineage (GTDB taxonomy): Bacteria > Actinomycetota > Acidimicrobiia > Spongiisociales > ZC4RG35 > JALYNX01. The sequence continues at coordinate 73,779 of CAVRWT010000016.1, read as the reverse complement.
TGGTGATCATCGCCACCCAGGGTCACGGTGACGAGGAAGCAGTCGAACAGGCGGTTACCGGGAAGCCCGCCTTCGTCGGCCTGGTGGCCTCCCGGAAGCGGGGCGAGGCCGTGCTCGGCTATCTCGCCGATCGCGGGGTGTCCAAAGAGCTGCTCGACGAGGTCCGGGTCCCGGTCGGATTCGACCTCGGGCACACCTCCCACCCCGAGATCGCGGTTGCGGTCCTTGCCGAATTGGTCGAGCTCAGGGCCAAGGGCGCCCTCAACCGACGAACCGTCGAGACACCAACCGCTGATCCCGTGGCAGAGCCGATGGCCCCGGGCACTGCGATCGACCTCGTGTGCGGGATGACAGTGCCCGCCGACAACACCAGCCGCCCCTTCGAGTTCGAGGGCGTGACCTACTACTTCTGCTGTCCCGGGTGCCGGGTCGCCTTCGAGAAGGACCCCGCCAAATTCATCAACCAGGAGGAGCTACATGCTGATCAAGCACGACTTTGAGGTCCCCCTCCCCGTCGACAGGGTCTGGGAGTTCTGCCAGGACATTCCCCAGGTTGCCTCCTGCCTGCCCGGCGCATCTCTGACCGACCAGGTGGGCCAAGACCAGTACCACGGCAACGTGGCGATTCACCTGGGTCCGGTGCAGATGCAGTTCGCCGGGCGCGCCGACGTGACGAAACGGGACGAAGCCAGCAAGACCATCGTCATCGACGCCTCAGGCGCCGACGCCAAAGGCCGTGGTCAGGCCGCACTCGGGCTCACCGCCCGGCTGACCCCAACGGCAACCGGCACCAAGGTTTCGGTGGAGCAAGACCTTCAACTCTCGGGCGCTGCGGCGCAATACGGGCGGGGCATGGTCTCCGACTTCAGCGCGGTGATGCTGCGTGACTTCGCGACGAACATGCAGGTCCGAATCGATGCATTTGACCGAGGCCTGTCGCCCGACCAAATCAAGCAAGCGAAGAGCGCCGGCGGTTTCAGCCTCGCCATTCAAGCCGCCTGGATGGCGCTGAAGCGGGTCGGCCGGCGGTTCTTCCTCCCCTACCAGCCCAACCAGACCTGAGGAGACGACCATGCTTTGGTGGATAGGAAACGCGGTACTGCTCCTGGTGGTGGTGCCGGTTCTGGTGGCCCTGCTCAACAGGGTGCTGGCGGCGTGCGAACGGATCAGAGGCGCCTCCGATCAGATCCTCGGCGGTGGAGTCGGTCTCATCGGTGAGTTGGACCGGGTGCCCGGTCTGCTCGGCGTCACCGACAAGGCCATCGAAGACGTGTCCCTGGGCGCTGTCCGCTACGCCGGCTCGGTCGGCAAGTTGCTTGGTTGACGAGAGGAAGGATCAATGCCCCCAGAAGCAATCGTGACCCTCGTGATCGCCACCTTGATCATCGCCGCCGCCGCTCTGGGGCTGATGCGGGTGATCGGCCATCTGAGTGCGACGTTGAAGACCCTCCGCGCCCTGACCGGAGGGGTGGACGTCGTGGCCCACAGACCAGCGGGGTGCCCGCCGCCGTGGCCTCCATCAACGCCAACCTCAAGCCTGTCAGCGACTTCTGCGAATCGATCTGAGGCATAGAACATGAACGAGCTCTTCGAAGGAAACACCGGCTGGTTGGTCGGATACATCATCGGGATCGTCGTGGTCCTGGTGGTGGTGGCCCTCGTGGTGCCGATCCTGGTTCTGGCCAGGAGGATCGGCAACGAGGCCCAACTGATCGACGACAGCCTGAAGAAGTCGGTGGTGAACACCGCGGCCCTCGCCGACCTGGCCACCACCAACACCATGGCGGTCAATGTCATCGAGGGTTTGAAGCGGGGCCGGCAGAGGTTGGGAGGTTGACCATGATCTTTGCCCTTACCGAAAACCAGGAGACGCTCTGGCAGATCGCCAACTGGGCCGGGCTGGTGGTAGTGGTCGCGGTCGCCGCCCTGCTCACCATCCTGGTCCTACTGGTGCGAACCATCGAGCGCAGAGTGGCAGGCATCAAGGCCACCCTGACCGAGGCGGAAGCCAACACCTCAGATGCGGCACTGCTCAACACGACGGCTGCGGGAGTCGATCTGGTGCTCGCCGAGGGTCTGGAGCATCATCTCTTCCTGGGCCGGGTGCTGGGAAAGGTGCGCTCATGAACAGCCTCATCGTCTTCACAGTTGTCGACATCGTCCTGCTGATCGCCGGCCTGGCCATCTACCTGTGGATCGTCGGAGGTCAGCTCACCCGGGTAGCCACCGGGCTGGAGGAGTGCAACGACCTGGTTCAGAAGATCAAGGACAACGCGGCGTCAATCGAAGGCAACCTCGAGCACATCAACCGCACCGGCGGTGTGATCGCAGGCGCTCTCCCCCTCCTCTACGGGATGGCCGAGGGCATCGTGGTCGGCGCTACCTACGACCCGGCAAATGTCGCCGAGCGGGGGCCGGCGAAGCCTGCCTCCGGAACCCGACGGTCGCGGATGCATGAGGGGGTCGGGTACCTCCCCGACGGCCCGGTGAAGAGTGCCCACGCCCCTCTGGCCGAAGCCGAATCCGCTTAGACCGAGCCTCTGCCAGGTCCCAATTGTCGAGATGGGCCGGGGCCGAACCCGGCCCATCTCTTTCCCCTCCGAATCACCGAAACCGGTGCTCCGGCATACAACACTCATGTCCGGCCCCCTCAACGATGTGACAGAAATCGCGCGAGGAGAAACCTGTCATGAAGCTGCCCTCCCCGGACACGAATGAGTGATGGCAACTAAGACGGACCAGAGATCGCGCTTCGAGGAGATTTGGTCCGAGCACCGGCTCCAGATCCTCGCCTATTGCCTGCGCAGAGCTGCGCCGGCCCACGCCGAGGACGCCTGCAACGAGGTGTTCCTGGTGGCCTGGCGGCGAATCGATGAGATCCCCATGCCTCCCAAGACCGTCCCTTACCTGTACGGCATCGCCGGCAAGGTCCTTTCCAATCACCAGACGATCGTTCCATCGTCGATCTCGATTGGATGAGAAGCTCAGCAACCTGGGAGTGGCGCCGGCTGACCGACCCTGTGGACCTTGTGGTGCAGAGCGCAGAAGACCAGCGCGTGGCGGCCGCGGTTCGCAATCTGAAGCCCAAGGACCGGGAGATCGTGATGCTCTATGCCTGGGAGGACCTGTCCCGTGAGGAGATTGCCGAGATCACGGGCATGACCACGGCCGCGATCGGCCAGAGAATCCACCGCTCCTACCAGCGCCTGGCCCGCGTCCTCGAGCCGACCCTGGACCGGCGGCCAATTACTTCCCCTCCGACTGCCGAGGAAGGAGGGACATGACACACGAACAGATCGATCGAATGGTCCGCAAGGCCAACCCCGTGCGGGATCCCAACACACTCGGGTCTGTCGCGGTGCCTGTCCTCACGACCCCTCTGGAGAGGAGGACTGGAAATGCAGGTTGATGACAGGCCGACTGAGGTCCAAACGGACCGAAATCGCTGGCGTGGCCCCATGATTGGGATCGCGGCAGCGGCGTTGATGATCTGGTCGCGAGGGCTCGTCTGGCCTGACCAGGGACAACACCCCGTGGCCGAGCCGGCCCCGAATGCGAGCCCACTCCCAGCGGGGAGCCAGCCCATCGATCCCGGCGCCTATTTCGCCGACACGGACGGCGAGGAGGCCTCTTCGCTGAGAGGCACCTTCGTCGTCGCAGGTGCCGGGTGGCACAGTTTGGAGGCCGGAGCGGTGAAATGGGCTGATGATGGCTACGTATCGCTCATGGTGACCGAGGTCGACGACGTGTCGTCGCCGGGGTGTAGCGCCACGTCAGAGCCAGCAGCGACCTCGGCCGAGGACCTGGCGAACCAGTTCGCCACCGGGGGATTCGTCACCGTGGAGGCGCTGGCTCCGGTGAGCGCCTTTGGTCAGGACGGATTCCATCTTGTCGTCGAAGTCCCAGCGGAATGTCATTGGTCGACGAACGTATCGTCTGGAACGGTCCGGTGTGGGGGGAGCGCTACTACGAGGTCGCCGGTCAGACGGAGGAGTACTGGATCCTCGACGTAGAGGGAACCCCCGTCTTGGTCGAGGCCAGTTGGTTTCCTGATTCAACCGAGGACGACATCGCCGAGCTAGAGGCGATTCTCGACACCCTGGTGATCACTCCCTAGTCGGCGCCTTCAGCCACCGGCTCCCTGACGGGTCTCGATCCGTGGTCAGGGGGCCGGTGGTGCCGGGTGTCTGGTATTCGCCGATCCAGTGGTCCTCCCATGACTGGTCGTATTGCTCGGGATTGCACCCGGGCCGGTAGATGGCGATCAGCTCCCGGGCAATCTGCTCCCGATGCGGCGTCTCGGCGCCCGGGGCCTCATAGGTGGCGATGTAGAGCTCGAACCGCTTGCCATTGACCCGAGCCAACCAGCAGGGAGATGCGGCATGGTTGAAGGGGAGCCCCTCGGCGGAGAGATCGTCCGAATGGCCGACGTAAACCACCCCGTATTCCTCGGGCTTTGCAGTTGGATCCGGCTTGTAGGCGATGGCGAATACGGCGGCGATCTTCGGGGCTGTCCATCCGGCGAGGACTCGAGGGCCCTCGAAGGGATAGCCCGCCAGCGAACCGAGCCTGATCACCGGGGAATCCCCTCGTCATCGAGCCCGTAATCGAGATCGTCGTCGTCGGCGATCGTCTCCGCCTTCGTGATCGGCCACTGAGGCAGCCCTGCCTTTTCGGCCGCTGCCGTGAACAGCACCATCGCCCGATCCACCGCCTCGTCACTGGTCTCGGCTTCGACGACGATCTGGGCGCCGTAGCCGCTGGTTCCCATTCCGGTGGCAATCCCGTCGAGCTCGGCCACGGCGTCAGCCAACTCGACAACTTCGGGTAGCTCGATGGTCCGGTCGCCCTCAGCCATGAGGGACACACTCCACTTCATGGCGGGCTCATCTCAGCTCAGGCAACCGCTCGGCCAGCTCCTCGAGACTGGCCAGGTCGTGACCGGAGAGGAGCAGGTCGACATAGGGCGCGGCAACCATCATCCCCAGGGTCGTCGGTTGAAAGTCGGGGTTGTCCCCTTTGTGCGGGTTCATCCACACCACTTTGTGGCTGAGGCGAGAGAGACGCTCCATCGCGGCGGCGAGCAGGGCCGGATCCCCCCGATCGAGCCCGTCGGAGCAGATGACGACGATCGCCCCCCGGCTCATGCCCCTCCGGCCCCAATCGCGGACGAAGGTGTCGAGGGCGTGGCCGATGCGAGTCCCACCCTCCCAGTCGAACACCGAGCGGGCGGCATCGTCCAGGGCGTCATCGGGCCGCCGCTTCTCCAGCGAACGGGTGATCCTGGTCAAGCGCGTCCCGAAACAGAACACCTCGACCCGGGAAGCGGCCCGCCTTGTCGAATAGGCGAACTGGAGCAGGTTGCGGGAGTAGTCCGCCATCGACCCAGACACGTCGAGAATCAGCACCAGCGGCCTCATCTTGAGGCGGCGCTTTCGCCAGAAGAGCTCAGATGGCTCGCCGTGGGTTCGCAGCGTCGTGCGGACGGTGCGTCGCAGGTCCGGCCGCGCCCCCGAGGGGGTGGGCTGGGTTCGTCGGCTCCGCCGGCGAGGGGGAACGAGGCGGGTCCGGGCCATGATTCGGCGCAAGGCGGCCAACTCGTCAGGGGTGCACTCGGCGAAGGCCTTGTTCCGCCAGATCTCGATGTCGGAAGCCATCAGCCCCAGCTTGGCCTCCTCCTCGTCTTTGCCCCGACGCCCCGGCTCGGTCGCCGGCACCTCGATCACGGCCTGGCTCTCGACATCGGAAGACTTGAGAGCGAGCTGTAATGGCTCCGGCACCTGGCTTTCGTCGAGGAAGAAGCTCCTGAACACCCTGTCGTAAACCGCGATGTGATCGCGGCGAGTGACGAGGGTGGTACGGCCCGCCCAGTAGAGGTCGAGAATGTCGCCAGGGTCGAGCGACGCCATTGCGCCGGAGTAGGCCAGCAAGTCGCCGGAGCCCACTCCCATCCCGGCGATGCGGAGCTCCTCACCGAACTCCACGAGCATCTCGACGTATGCCGCGCCCTCAGCCAGGTCGGTGGGATCTAGAGCCGTCGGTCCCTCAACCATCGACGGCGATCTCCCCGAGATGGGCCAGCACCGTCTCGAGGTCGTCGCGTTCCTTGATGACGGCGCCGATCGTGTCCTCCACTGTCCCCGCATCGAGATCCGGGCGATCGAGGAGGGTCAGCGTTGCCACCCAGTCGAGAGTCTCGGCAACACCGGGCGGCTTGGCGAGATCGAGCTCGCGCAGCCGGTTGACCGCTCCGACCACTTTTCGAGCCAAAGCCTCGGTCGCCTCCGGGGCCCGAACCATGATGATCTCCACCTCTCGCTCGGCGCTGGGATAACCCACCCAGTGGTAGAGACAGCGGCGCTTGAGGGCATCGTGGAGCTCGCGGGTCCGATTCGAAGTGAGGATGACCAGTGGTGGCGCGGCCGCGGAGATGGTGCCGATTTCGGGGATCGTTATCTGGTAGTCGGAGAGGAGCTCGAGGAGGAACGCCTCGAACTCATCGTCGGCGCGGTCGATCTCATCGATCAGCAACACGGCGCGATCGCCTTCTCGCACCGCGGTGAGCAGGGGCCGCTCGAGGAGGAACTTGGGGCCGAAGAGCTTGTCGACTTGGTCTTCGTCGGCGAGGTTGTGCTCCGAAAGCGCCCGTATCTGCAGCATCTGACGGGCGTAGTCCCATTCGTAGAGCGCCTGATTGGTGTCGATGCCCTCATAACACTGGAGTCGGATCAGGCGGCGGTCGAAGACTGTTGCCAGCACCTTGGCCAGCTCGGTCTTGCCCACACCGACTTCGCCTTCGAGCAGCAGCGGCCGGCCCAGCGTCAGAGCCACATAGACGGATGTGGCCAGCCCCCTATCGGCAAGATATCCGCCCTGGCGCAGCCGTTCGGTGAGATCGGCTACTCCGGCCGTGGCGGCATGGTCGTCGCTCATCGCATGAGCACCAGTCGGTGGGAAGTGGCCGCTGTGGTCAGGGCTACTCGCCCTGACCGAGGACCAGGTCGCGAATCGACCCCCCGGAGGTGGTCAGCTTGCCTTCACGGGCCAGTTTGGCCCGCCACGCCGCCCCGATGTCGCTTCCCGGCTCGGCGTAGCCGTCGAAGGTCACGTCCTTCATGTTGCGGCAGGCTTTGTTGGGGCTGCAATCCTCGTCGAGTGGGTGGTCATGTGTGCTGGTCGCCCATACCGACCGCAGGACATCGGCAGTGGTTTCGTCTTGGCCGCTCATAGGGCCGAGTCTAATCGCTGACGGGATCAGGGACACCCGCGCCGATGGCCTCGGCGAGTATGGAGACGGCGATTTCCGAGGGGGTCTCGGCGCCGATATCGATGCCTGCAGGGCCGTGGATGCGGCTGAGATCGGTCACTCCCCTGTAAGCAAGCCAATCGGCACGGTTCTCCTGCATCCGGTGGGCGCCCAGCGCGCCGATGTACCCGGCTTCGCTCTCCAGGGCGGCCATGAGGGCGGCGCCTGCGAGGTCGAGGTCATGTGCTGTGACCACCACCTTGTCGAGCTGGGACAGGGTGGCGATGACACCGGTTGCCGAAGCGGCATCATTGAAGACGCGGGCCTTCCAGCCGACCAACGACGCCAGCTCGGCGAGGGCATCCCCGACCGGGGTATCCCCGACCACCACGAGTTGTGGCACCGGGCGCAGCACGGTGATCACCTCATCGTCGATCTGTGTCGAGCCGCTGGCGCCCGCCTGGAACAACTGCTCCACGACCGGACCGGCTTCGTCGATGTTGCTTTCCGAATAGAGGCTGATCTCGGCCACCTCATCGCCTTGGATCCGGCACACGAGGCAAAGCGGTTGCCGGGCCGCCGCCATTTCCCACAGCTCGCCCGGAAAGGCGTCGGCCGGCACCACCAGGCATCGAGCAGAGCCCGCCGTGGGAAGCCCGGCGATCAGCGCGTCGATCTCGCTCACCTCGAAGCTGACCAGGCGCCCAACGTTCCATCGACCTGCGAGGTCGGTGAGCTGGCCATCGAGGGCGCCTCCGGCAATCGACCCGATCCGGCCACCTCCAGGAGTGAGCACCATGGCATCGGACCAGTCGGGCACCGGCAGACCGTCGGCGTCCACCAACCAGACGACGTCTGCCCGGGTGCCTGAGCGCAGACAGGCGGTCACAGAGAGGGTGATCCCGTACACGGGCCGATTCTATGGGCCTATCCGGAAGTCGTGCCTTAGGCTGTCTCGGTGATTCCGGCCACCATCGAAGACCTGGGACGAACGCTCGACGACCAGAACTACTTCGCCGATGAGAGCCTGGTTGTCGCCATCCATCTCTCCGTGCAATTGGGGCGCCCGCTCTTCCTCGAAGGCGAGGCGGGTGTAGGCAAGACCGAGGTGGCCAAGGTGCTTGCGGCCATCACCGGCGAGACCCTGATCCGTCTCCAGTGCTACGAGGGGCTCGATGTGGGCCAGGCGCTCTATGAATGGGATTACGCCCGCCAGATGATGGCGATCCGCCTCCTCGAGGCTCGCGGTGAGGGTGCCAGCGCCACCCCCCACGACATCATGTCCCGCGAGTACCTGATCGCCCGGCCCCTGCTCCAGGCAATCGAGTCGAGCGTCGCCGGGCACCGGCCAGTGCTCCTCATCGACGAGTTGGACCGAGCCGACGAGGAGTTCGAGGCCTTCCTCCTCGAACTGCTCTCCGACTTCCAGGTCACCATCCCCGAGATCGGGACCATTGCCGCCGAGGAGCGCCCGATCGTGGTCCTCACCTCCAATCGGACCCGGGAGATCCACGATGCCCTGAAACGGCGCTGCATCTATCACTGGATCGACTACCCGACGCCGGCCCGGGAGGCGGACATCATCAAACGAAAGGTCCCCGATTTGGAGGACGGCCTCGCCGTCGCGATCACCAGGGCGATGCAGGAGCTTCGACGGATGGAGCTCTTCAAACCGCCGGGGGTCGCCGAGACCCTGGACTGGGCAGAGTCACTTCGCCTCCTCGGCGCCGGCGAGTTGACGGTCCCGACCATCGAGCGCACCCTCGGAGTCGTCCTCAAGTACAAGGACGACATCGACATGGTGACCGGGGCGGGCATAGACGCTCTCGTCGGATGAGGAAGCCCGGTCTCATCGACCAGCTCTCAGAGTTCTCCGGAGCCCTTCGCAACCGTGGGCTCACCGTCACCTCCGAACAGACCGCAGACATGGCTCGAGCTCTGACCATCGTCGATCTCTCCCGGCGCTCCCAGGCTCAAGCGGCGCTCCGCTCGTTGACGGTCACCAACCCCAACCAGATCAGTGTGTTCGACGAGGAATTCGGGATCTTCTTCGACCGGGCCCTGCCCCGGCTCACCAATCGAAAACCAGAAGCGCCTCCCAACCGGGGCGCTGCCTCCTACCGATTGGAGGCCGCGGGAACCGGCGGTGACCTCGATGTCGCCGACCAGGGCGGGGCATCGGGCGTAGAGCGCCTGGCGAGCCGTGACTTCGCCGACCTCGACGACGAGGAGCTTGGCGAAGCGAGGCGCCTGGTGATGTCGATGATGTGGCATCCCTCCCCCTATCAGACCCGGCGCTGGGTTGCCGGGGATGGGCGGCGCCCAGACCTGCGGCGGACGCTTCACGGAGCGGTGGGCCCGACCGGAGATCTCATGGAGATGCGGTGGAAGCGGCGTCGCAAGCGGGAGCGCCCGCTGATCATCCTCGCCGATGTCTCCGGGTCGATGGACAAGTACGCCGAGCTCTTCCTGGTTTTCGCCCACGCTGCGCAAAGACGCCTGCGCGAGGTCGAAGTCTTCACCTTCTCCACGGAGTTGACCCGGATCACCGAGGATCTGGAAAGACGCGACGCCAAAGTGGCGCTGGCTCGAGTCTCGGGGCGGGTTCACGACTGGTCGGGCGGCACCAAGATCGGCGAGGCCCTGGCCACCTGGAACCGGGTCTGGAGCCGGCGGCTGGCCCGGGGCGGCCCGGTGGTCTTGATCCTCTCGGACGGGTGGGACTGTGGTGATCCGACCCTCCTCTCTTCCGAGATGGCTCGGCTCTCGAGATCCGTGCACCAAGTGGTGTGGCTCAACCCCCTGGCCGCCCGCGCTGGCTATGAGCCGGTCACCAGAGGGATGCAGGCTGCCATGCCCCACATCGACGAATTGCTGCCCGCAGCTAGTGTCAACGACTTCCGGGGCGTGGTTCGCGTCCTGGAGTCGATGACGGGAATGCCGAGGCCGTGAGACACCAGATCGAAGTCAGAAACCGCTGGGTGGACGAGGGCAAGAAGGTGGCGGTGGCCACCGTGATCCGGGTCCATGGCAGTGCTCCCCGCCCCGAGGGCTCCAAATTCCTGGTCTCCGACAGCGGAGACATGGAGGGCTCGGTCAGCGGCGGCTGTGTCGAGAACGACGTCTTCCTCCACGCCCAGGAAGTGATCGAGACCGGGAAGCCGAAGACGGTCACCTACGGGATCGCCGATGACGACGCCTTCGCAGTCGGCATGGCCTGCGGCGGCACGATCGACATCTTCATCGAACCATGGTGAGCACGCTCGAGGCGATCGAGCAGATCCTGGAGCGGGAGGAATACGGGTCGGTGCTGACCTTCGTCGACGGGCCCGACACCGGAGCCAAAGCAGTTCTCGACTCAACGGGCCAGCTGGTGGCGGGGAACCTCCCCTCCGACTTGTCCCCCGACGTTCTCGCCGACGCCAGGACCCTCATGGACCATGAGCAACATCGGGCTCTGGAGTACCCCCCGCACACGGTCTTCGTCGAGTCGCTGGCCCCTCCCCAGGAGCTGATCATCGTCGGGGCGGTCCACATCGGCCAGGCCCTGGCCAGCTTCGCCACCCAGATGGGTTATCGGGTGACGGTCATCGACTCCCGGGGCGCCTTCGCCACACCGGAGCGCTTCCCGAATGCGCGGATCATCGTCGGGTGGCCGGAGAATGTGATCGATCAGGTGCCGCTCGACCGGCGGACCTGGGTCGTGATCCTCTCCCACGCCCAGCCCCATGAGGACCCGGTGCTGGCGGCTGCACTGAAAAGCCAGGTCAGATACATCGGAACCATGGGAAGCCGGCGCACCCAGGACCTGCGGGTGGGCAGGCTGCAGGAGATGGGATTCTCGGACGAGGACATCGCCCGGGTCCGGGGCCCGGTTGGCCTCGACATCGGCGCCGAAAGCCCGCAAGAGGTGGCAGTCTCGATCCTCGCCGAGATGACGCTGGTCCGATACGGGCACGGGACCGGGATCTCCCTTCACGGCACCGAAGGCAGAGTGCACAAGCAGCGCCCCGAAGACGACTGAATAGCCGACCGGGTTCGAGCGCCGATACCCTGCCCGCATGAAGGCGATCTCCGACGAGCAGCTCCGCGCCGACATCCGCCGCCTGGGCAATCAACTCGGTGACGCCCTGGTCCGCCAACACGGCCCCGAGCTTCTCGAGTTGGTCGAGACGGTGCGAGCGTTGGGGAAATCGGTGCGGCGCGGTGGCAGCGCCGAGGCGACACAAGAGCTCGACCAACTACTTTCAGAGCTGGACGTCGGAGACGTCATCGCGTTGGTCCGCGCCTTCACCACCTACTTCTACCTGGCCAACGTCACCGAGCAGGTGCACCGGGTCGACCAGCTGGCCACGGATGATCGCTATCTGAAGTCGACGGTCGATCGCATCCTCGAAGCCGATGTGGACGATCAGGAACTGGCCGAAGTGCTCTCCCGGCTCGAGGTGAGACCGGTGTTCACCGCCCATCCGACCGAGGCCGCCCGGCGCTCGATTCTCAGCAAGACACGCCAGCTCGCCGACCTCATCGAGCAGCGGCTGGGAGTTCAGGAGGACGACACCAGGTCGATGATCGATCGTCGCTCTGCGGAGCTGATCGATCAGATCTGGCAGACCGATGAGCTGCGGCTGGAGCGGCCGAGCCCGGTGGAGGAGGCCCGATCCGCCCTCTATTACCTGGTGCAGGTCGCCGACGAGGTGATGCCGGCACTCGCCGACCACGTCGCCTTCCAACTGGAGCGTTTGGGACCACCCGTGAACGCCCCGATCCGGTTCGGCTCATGGGTGGGTGGCGATCGTGACGGAAATCCCGAGGTGACCCCGGAGACGACCCTGGAAACCCTGGTGCTGCAACACGACCGCGGACTGAGACACCTGATCTCCTTGGTGGAATCGCTCGCCGACGAATTGTCGATGTCCCAGAGGCTGTCCCCGATCAGCGAGAGCCTGGAGAGCTCACTCGTGGAGGACCGTGACCATTTGCCGGAGATCTGGCAAAGGGAGAACCGCCGCACTGCCGCCGAGCCCTACCGGCTCAAGTGCTCCTACATCCACGCCCGACTCATCAACACCAACCACAGGATCCAACAAGGGCTCCCCTACCGGGCGGGTCATGACTACGCCGATCCTGCTGGGCTGCTTGCAGACCTCGACATCATGGATGGCTCGCTTCGGGCAGCGCGCGGTCAGTTGATAGCCGATGGTGCCCTGGCCAGGGTGCGCCGTGCCGCAATGACGTTCGGCTTTCAGATGGCCACGCTGGACGTCAGGGAGCATGCGGCCAAGCACCGCTCCGCTCTCTCGGAGGTCTACAGCCTGGTCGACACCGACTATGACGATCTGGATGCTGATGGCCGACAGGGCCTACTCGGGTCGGAGCTCGCCGGTTCGCGGCCCCTCACCGGCCCCAACACCGTCATCGGGGAGGAGGCACGGAACACGATCGGCACTTTCCATGCCATCGCCGAGGCCAAAGCCCGATATGGGGACCAGGTCATAGAGAGCTATGTGGTCTCCATGACGGAGACCCCGGCGGACGTCCTCGAAGTGGCTGTCCTCGCCCGCGAGGCGGGCCTCATCGATCTACGTCGCGGGGTGGCATCGATCGGCATCGTCCCGCTGGTCGAGACCATCGACGACCTGGCCAATGCCGGGCCACTTCTCGAAGGACTTTTCGCCGACCCCCACTACCGGCGCGTGGTTGCGCTTCGCGGCGACAGCCAGGAGGTGATGCTCGGCTACTCCGACTCCAACAAGGTCGGAGGGATCACCACCAGCCAATGGGAGATCTACAAGGCGCAACGGGTGATGCGCAACATCGCCGCCGAGCATGGGGTGCACCTCCGGCTGTTCCACGGCCGCGGTGGCACTGTGGGAAGAGGAGGCGGCCCCACGCATGCTGCAATCCTCGCCCAGCCCTACGGGACGGTGGACGGCGACCTCAAAGTCACCGAGCAGGGCGAGGTGATCTCGGAGAAGTACGGACATCCTGACATCGCCGCCCGGAACCTCGAGCTGCTGCTGGCTTCGGTCCTCGAGTCGTCTCTCCTCCACCGCCGCTCCCGACGCCCCAAGGAGGCCCTCGATCGTTGGACTGAGGCGATGGACTGCTTCTCCAGCGAGGCCCACACCGCCTATCGGGAGTTGGTTGAGCACCCGAGCCTGGTCCCCTACTTCCTGACCTCGACCCCGGTGGAGGAGTTGGGGCGGCTCAACCTCGGAAGTCGGCCATCGCGTCGACCCGGCGGCGTGGGCGGAGTCGAGGACCTGCGGGCGATTCCCTGGGTCTTCGGATGGACCCAGACCCGACAGATCGTCCCCGGTTGGTACGGGGTGGGCAGCGGGCTGCAGGCGGCGCGCAAGGCGGGTTACGGCGAGGTGATCGACGAGATGGCGGAGGAGTGGAGCTTTTTCCAGACCTTCCTCTCCAACGTCGAGATGACACTGGCCAAGACCGACCTCGACATCGCCGAGCGCTACGTCGACGCTTTGGTCCCAACCGAGCACAAGGGGCTTCTCGATCGTCTTCGATCCGAGGCCGAGTTGACCGCCGGGGAGATCCTCAGCGCCCGCAAAGAGGAAGCGCTGATCCAGGATCTCCCGCTGCTTCGGCGGACCCTCGCCGTCCGCGACCTCTACCTCGACCCGATCAACTATCTCCAGGTCTCGTTGCTGGCTCGAAGCCGGGCCGGGGAGACCGACCCCGACCTGGGCCGCGCCCTCCTGCTCACCGTGAACGGGATCGCCACCGGAATGCGAAACACGGGCTGAATTTCCCCCCAGCGAACGGAGTGAGCGTTGGGGGAGTACCGGCGGAGCCGGGGGGGGGCATCCCGTAACCTTGCCACCCATGCCGCTCACCATCCTCGACCACCCGCTCGCCGCCGACCTGCTCACGGTGTTGCGCCGCTCCGACACCGAGCCTCCTGAGTTCCGTCAGACCGCCGAGCGCCTCGGATACCTCCTTGTCGCCGAGGCCCTCTCCGACATGTCCACCGACGATGTCGAGATCACCACACCCTTGGAGACCATGATCGGGACCCAGCTTCATCGGCCGGTGGTGGCGGTAGCCGTCCTTCGCGCCGGCCTTGGCCTCCTCCAATCAGTCCTCACCCTGATCCCGGACGCTGCGATCGGGTTCGCCGGCGTCCAGCGCAACGAAGCGACCGCCGAGCCAATGGAGTACTACAACAAGTTCCCGCCCCTGGATCGGGCCCGGGTCTTGATACTCGAGCCGATGCTGGCCACCGGGGGCTCCCTGAGCTGGGCGATCGACAAGGTGAAGGAGAACGGCGCAAAGAGCATCACCGCGGTCTGCGTGGTGACTGCCCCCGAGGGCGTGAAGCGCATCGAAGCCGATCATCCCGATGTCCGCATCGTCGCCGCCTCCCTCGATCGGGACCTGAGTGACGCCTTCTATATCCGCCCCGGCCTCGGCGACATGGGAGATCGTCTCTTCGGGACCTTGTGAGCGCATTCGAGGAATCGGTACTCGCGGTGCTCGCATCCCTCCAGCCCGGTGACGTCGTCACCTACGGCGAGGTTGCGGCGGAGGCAGGCTTCCCGGGCGCAGCCCGGGCGGTGGGCTCAATCCTCAGAACCTCCGACGCCGAAATCCCGTGGTGGCGGGTGGTTGGCTCCGGCGGCCAGCTTCGATCACCACATCCGACCCGTCAGAGACGTCTCCTCGAGAAGGAAGGAGTGGCCCTCAGAAATGGAAAGGTCCTCATTGCCCGGAACCGTTGACTCCCGGTTGTCCGTCCAAGTGGCAGACATCCGAATGGAGAACAAATGCGTCGCTCGACATTGGCATTGGTTGCGGTCTCAGTCCTGGTTCTCGGCGCCTGCACGGCTGCCTCGAGTGAGCCGCCGGTGGTCAACGTGAACGGAACCTCGACCGGGCCAAGTGGGATAACCGTGACCGGGACCGGAGAAGTGACCGGCACCCCGGACACCGTGGAGGTGACCCTCGGGGTATCGCTTCTGGCCGACAACGTCCAGGAGGCGACCACCCTGGCTGCGCAGAAGGCTGACGCCCTGATCTCAGCCCTCACCGACGGTGGCGTGGATCCCAAGGACATCTCCACGGCCGACTACTCCATCTACCCCGAGTACGACTACTCGAACAACACCCAGCGCCTCGTCGGCTATCGAGTGAGCAACACCGTCCGGGTCAAGATCCGCAATATCGAGGACACCGGCTCTCTCATCGACGCCGCAACCGCAGCAGGCGGGAACGACGTGGTGGTGAGTGGCCTCCAATTCAGCATCGACGACGATGCCGAGATGGTGAAGGCAGCGCGCGCCGCGGCGTGGGACGACGCCATGGCCAAGGCGACTCAGCTCGCAGAGCTCTCAGGCCAGGAACTCGGAGCGGCGGTCTCGATCAACGAGACCGTGAGCAGCACCCCGCCGCCGGTCTACTACGAGCGGGCCGCCGCCGATGCCGCAGGTGGCGAGACTCCGATCGAGCCCGGCACCTCGGCGGTCACCATCACCCTTGCGGTGAACTTCACCCTCGGCGCCTAGGAACGAGAAACCACTCCGCCTGGCACACAAAACTGGTCGTAGTCGACGAGGCGCGGTGGATGCGCCTCGTCGGCGCAAGCGGGGCAATCCGGATTGCGTCTGATGTTCAGAGTCAGGAACTCCTGGCTCAACCCGTCATAGGTGAGCAGCCGGCCAACCAGGCTGTCCCCTATCTCGAGAACGATCTTGATGGCCTCCATGGCTTGCAACGAGCCAATGATCCCGGGAAGCACTCCCAGGACGCCGGCCTCGGCACAGGACGGGGCCAGCTCGGGTGGCGGGGGCTCGGCGAACTGACACCGATAACACGGCCCGTTGTAGGGGTCATACACGGTGAGCTGGCCTTCGAAGCGGAAGATCGAGCCGTGGACCACCGGCACCTTGAGGTGCAGCGATGCGTCGTTGACCAGATAGCGAGTCGGGAAGTTGTCTCCCCCATCCACGATCACGTCGTAGCCGGACAGGATTCGGAGCACGTTGTCGGCCGAGAGGCGCTCGTTGTAGGTGACGATCTTCACGTCGGGGTTGAGGGCGCTCAGAGTCTCCCGGGCCGACTCCACCTTCGACTGGCCAAGCCTGTCGACGTTATGCAGGATCTGGCGCTGGAGGTTGGAGAGGTCGACCACGTCGAAGTCGACGATCCCGAGCGTTCCCACCCCCGCAGCAGCGAGGTAGAGAGCGGCGGGTGATCCGAGCCCGCCGGCCCCGATGACCATCACTTTCGAGTCGAGAAGTCGCATCTGACCCGCCTCCCCCACTTCGGGGAGGACGGTGTGCCGGCTGTATCGGCCCCGCTGGTCGGTCGTCAGGCTCTTCGGCGTGCCCCACGGATAGCCCTCGGATTTCCACTGCCCGAAACCACCTGCGAGCGAGGACACCCGGGTGTATCCCAGTTGTTGCAGGGAGAGGGCCGCCAGGGCAGATCGCCCGCCCACCGCGCAGTAGAGGACCACCTCCTGCTCGAGATCGGGGACGTGCCCCCGAACCGCACTTTCCAGGACACCCCGTGGCACATGGATGGCGCCGGCGATCGAGCCCTGGTCGTATTCGTCTGCCTCGCGAACATCGATCACGGTGACCTGATTGAGGCGTGCCTCCAATTCCGAGGGCTGGACCTCATCGATTTGGCTCTTGGCCGCCGCGACCAGCTCCTGATAGGTCATGCTCACACCGGTCAAACCTCCGATCACGAGGGTCGCCATCGAGTATGGCCCTGGGTGCATAGGGGGTCAAGGCTCGGCGGGTTCAGGCCGCAGCACGATGCGTATCATCAAGGCCATCAAACGCGAGGAGTGATTAGTGACCACCACGACCGATGGCGGAGTCCGTATGACGGACGAAGAATTGATCGAGTTTCTCCAACTCGTGAGGAAAGTCGACACCGTCGAGTTGAAGCTGACCGTTCCCGACTCGAACCGACGTTCGGTCGCGGCGGCCCTCGACGTGGACCCCTTGAACGCCCAGATTCGCCAGGTCTTATTCTTCGACACCATCGACTTGACCCTCAACAAGGCGGGTGTGGTGCTGCGCGCCAGGCGAATCCAGGGCCGCGACGGGGACTCCACCGTGAAGCTTCGCCCTGTCGAGCCCGACGACCTCTCCTCCGAGATCCGCAAGTCCCCGGCATTTGGGGTCGAAGTCGATGCCCTTCCCGGAGGCTACGTCTGCTCCGGCACGATGAAAGGCGTGGCGACATCGATCGCGGTTAGGGAAACGGCGGCGGGCCTCAGGCCGATTCGCAAGCTGTTCACCAAGGAACAGAGAGACTTCTACGCTGCCCATGCGCCAGAGGGGATCAATGTTGACGATTTGCTGATTCTCGGCCCGATCACCGTCTTCAAGCTGAAGGTGACACCGAAGTGAATTCGATCGGACGCTGGTGATCGAGCAATGGAACTATCCGGACGGCTCGCGCATCGTCGAGTTGTCGACCAAGTGCATGCCCGACGAGACTTTCCAGGTGGGTCTCGAGGCCAGGGCCTACCTGAGCGGAATTGGCATCGACCTCTCCGGAGAACAGCAAACCAAGACCGCGGCCGCTCTCGAATTCTTCATCAACGAGGCTCGAGAAGCCAACGGGACCAAGAAGAAGGCTGCGAAGACCCCCGCCAGCTGACCGACGTTTGGATTTCGCGACATCGACTTGTAAACAACGGCAATGAGGCATTTCCTGACCACTGCTGATTGGTCACGCCCCGAGCTGCAAGCCCTCATCGAAGACGCCCGCAGCCTCAAACAGAGCCCGTTCGGCCAGTCGCTGGCGGGCAAGACGATTGCCCTGCTCTTCCTCAACAACTCCCTCCGAACCCGAACCTCGTTCGACGTCGGGATCAACCAACTCGGCGGTCATGCCGTGGTCCTCTCACCGTCGGGTGGGATGTGGCCGCTGGAGTTTGCAGATGGTGCGGTCATGGATGGCGAGGCGGAGGAGCACGTCAAAGAGGCAGCAAAAGTCCTGTCCCGCTACTGCGACCTGATCGGGATTCGGGCATTCCCCAAGTTTCAGGATTGGGAGGAAGACCGCAAGGACCTGATCCTCAACTCGTTCGCCACCTACTCGGACGTTCCGGTCATCAACATGGAGACGATCGTCCACCCCTGTCAGGAGCTGGCCCACGTCATGGCGCTCGAAGAGCAACTGGGCCCTCTGGACGGCAAGAAGTACCTGCTCACCTGGAGTTATCACCCCAAGCCCTTGAACACCGCGGTGGCCAACTCGGCGCTGACGATCGCGGCCAAATTCGGGATGGAAGTGACCTTGCTCTGTCCGACTCCGGACTTCGTCCTGGATGAGCGATATGTGGACCAGGCCCGGGCCGATGCGACCGCCCAGGGGCACTCGGTGACCATCAGCCACGATATCGACGAGGCCTACGCCGGAGCCGAGGTGGTGTACGCCAAGAGTTGGGGCGCCTTGCCCTTCTTCGGCAACTGGGAGGACGAGAAGCCGATCCGCGACTCTTATCGCCACTTCATCGTCGACGAAGAGAAGATGGCTATGACCAACGGCGCCCTGATCAGCCATTGCCTCCCGATGCGACGCAACCTGATCATGACCGATGCCGTCTTCGATGGGCCCAGCTGCTTCGCCTATGACGAGGCCGAAAACCGGCTTCACGTGCAGAAGGCGATCATGAAGTCGCTGCTGACCGACAAGAATTGACACGGACGCGCAATGGCGACCAACCGAGACATCCGACAGACCATCGTCCACCTGCTGAGCAACATGAGCGACGGCAAGGAGATCCGCTCCTACCTGCAGCGGTTCTCTGAGCTCGACCGTTCGCGATTTGCGGTCATCAAGATCGGAGGCGCCATCCTCCGCGACTCACTGGAGGAGACTGCGGCGGCCCTTGCCTTCCTCCACACCGTCGGTCTCACCCCGATCGTCCTCCACGGTGGCGGCCCCCAGCTCGATGACACCCTGGAGAAGCGCGGCATCGCCAGCGAGAAGCTCGACGGGCTCCGGGTCACCGGGCCGGAAGTGCTCGACGCGGCCCGGGACACCTTCATCGAACAGAACATCCTGCTCGTCGAGGCGATCCGAGATCAGGGCGTATCGGCCCATGGGCTCACCGAGGGCGCCTTCGACGCCGATTACGTCGACCGCGAGCGATACGGGCTGGTCGGAGAGCCCACCGAGGTCCATCTGCCGCTGATTCAGTCGATCATCGCCTCCGACGCCATACCGATCCTCACCTGTCTCGGAGTGGCACCCGGCGGTCAGCTGGTGAACATGAACGCCGACTCCGCCACGAGGGCTCTGGTCCACGCCGTCCAGCCAATGAAGATCATCTTCCTGGCGGCCGTCGGAGGGCTCCTGGATGCCGACAACCGGCTGATCGAGTCGATCAATCTCGCCTCCGACTACGAGCACTTGATGAGCCAGGAATGGGTGCATTCCGGGATGCGCTTGAAACTGGCCGAGATCAAGCTCCTCCTCGACGACACTCCCCTCTCCACATCGGTCTCGATCACGACGCCATCCGGGCTGGTCAAAGAGCTGTTCACCCATGGCGGGTCGGGAACCATGGTCAGGCGAGGTGAGCTGATCGAGAAGCTGGCCGACAAGCTGGCTCTGGATGGGGGCCAGGTGGAGAAGCTGGTTGAAGAGGCCTTCGGGCGCACCCTCGACCCAGCTTGGTGGTCCAACCTCCCACTCGAGATGGCATACCTGTCGGAGAGCTGGCGGGCGGGAGCTCTGGTCGCACGGATCGGGGACTTCGCCTACCTCGACAAGTTCGCAATCCTGGAAGATGCCCGTGGCGAGGGGCTGGCCCGCACAGTATGGGCCCAGGTCGTCACCGACTACCCCGTCCTCTACTGGCGCTCCCGCACCGAGAACGGATTCAACGCCTTCTACGCAGAAGAGGCCGACGGGTCGGTGAAGCGAGGCCCGTGGACCATCTATTGGAAGGGCGAGCCCGACTTCGTGAACATCGCGGCTCGCGTCGAGGCAATCGCCGAACTACCGGCATCATTCATCGGCGATCAAGATGGGTGATCGATACACGGTCGGCCTGGTCGGTGCCCGGGGCCACACCGGAGCCGAGATCGTGAGACTCATGCGGGACCATCCTTCTCTCGAACTGGTCTATGCCGGCTCTCGCGAATTGGCCGGTCAGTCCGTCCCCGGTCTCGATGGGATGGTCTACGAGTCGATCGAGCCAACCGACGTGTCCAACCTGGAGACCGATGTGGTGATCCTCGCCCTCCCCGATGGCGCCGCAGCCTCCTACCTCGATGCGATCACCGCCGACGAGGTCGTGGTGGACATATCGTTCGACCACCGGCTAGACGATTCCTGGGCCTACGGGTTGCCCGAATTGCGTCGGGACCGGCTCGCGGGGGCGACCCGGATCGCCAACCCTGGCTGCTACGCCACCGCGATCGAGCTGGTGCTGGCGCCGCTCATGGACATCATCTCCGGGGTTCCCGTCGTGTTCGGTGTGTCGGGTTACTCGGGAGCCGGCTCCACTCCCGGCCCGCGCAACGACCTCGGGCGACTCGAAGACAACCTGATGCCTTACAAGCTCGTCGGGCACAACCACGAGAAGGAGGCGACTCACCAGCTGGGGATGCCGATCCGGTTCATACCTCACGTCCATCAGGCATTCCGGGGTCTGATCGTGACCGCCAGCGTGCCGCTGGGCGAAGAGGCGAGCAGCGAGGAGATCCGCTCCAGGTTCGAGGAGGCGTACGGAGCAGAGCCCTTGATCGAGCTCCAGGACGGGATCCCGGAGCTCAAAGATGGCACCAACCGGCTCGGAGCTCTGATCGGCGGCTTCGAGACCAGTGAAGACGGGCACAACGCAGTTGTCGTCGCCGCACTCGACAACCTCTTGAAGGGGGCCGCGGTCCAGGCCTTGCAAAACGTGAACCTGGCCCTCCGGCTCCCCGAGCTCGATGGGATCGTGTAGCAATCCCCTACACGAAAGAGGAGCTTGGTGGCTCCACCACCGGAAACTGAGTCTGATAAGCCGAGGTCGAACCGCGTCCGCTCCCGGCTGACCTACTTCGTCTCGACTGAGTCCCAGCCCAGGGCGCGCCGTCCAGCCGATGCGGTGACCGTGATCGTCGGCTTTCTGCTCCTGGTTTGGGGCATCGCAGCGATCGATCAGCAACCTCCCTGGGAAGCGGCACTCACCGCCTTTCTGAACTCGCTCCCGGGGTGGGTGGAGTCGATGTTCTCCCTTGGCTACGCCTTCGGCCTTCTCTACGGGCTCGGGATTCTGATCGCTGTCATCACCGGGGGCCGGGAACGGCGGAGTGCCATGCGTGACGTGTTGATCGCGGTGGTGGTCGCCCCCGTGCTCGGAGCCCTCCTGGGCTATGCACTCACTGGTTTCTGGCCCTACATCGTCCCCGAGTTGGGGCTCGAGTCTCCGGATCCCCGGTTTCCCGTGCTTCGGGTGGTGATCGTCACCGCGATTCTGATTGCCGCATCACCCCACCTGAGCCGGCCGATGCGCCGGCTGGGCTGGGTGACCATTGTGACGATCGGAGCGTCGTCAATTGCCCTCCAACTGGGCATGTTCTCGGACACCGTCGGCTCGCTCGGGATCGGGCTCATGGTTGCCGGAACAGTGCTCTTGATCTTCGGTTCGCCGCGCGGCTACCCCGATCCGGCTTCTGTGGGTGTCGCCATGGCTGCCCTTGGATTGCCGGTGACGAATGTCGAGATCGACCCTGAGCAATCGTGGGGTGTTCGACGCCTCACCGCGACCACTGAGACCGGCGCGCCGATCACGATCAAGGCCTACGGGAGGGACGCCACCGAGTCACAGTTCGCCGCCAAGGTCTGGCGAACCATGTGGTACCGGGAGAACGGGCAGACCATCGGATACTCGCGTATCCAGGCTGCTGAGCATGAGGCCCTGGTCACACTTCTGGCCCAGAGGGCGGGGGCCCGGGTCCCGGAGATGCTTGCGGTCGGCGAGGGCTCGTCTGAGATCGCGTTGCTTGCGGTCAGCGCCGGTGGGACTCCACTCCCCGACCTACACCCAACGGACATCAGTGATGAGACCCTCGTCGAGGTCTGGGAGGACCTGGCGCGACTTCACTCCGCTTCGATCTCTCATGGTTCGCTGACCGCCAAGGCGGTACAGATCGGGGCCGATGGCCACACGATCGCCGATTTCGCGCTGGGATCCCTGTCCGCCGGCGACGTGGGGCAGGCCCACGATGTGGTCGAGTTGCTCTTCTCGTTGAGCCTGTTGGTCGGCGCAGAACGCGCCGTAGGGACGGCTGCGACCGGGCTCGGCGACGACACCCTCGCCTTGGTTCTCCCCTATTTGCAGCTGCCCGCGATCAGCCCCAGGACCAAGGACCAAGCAGAGAATCCCAAAGATGTGATGAAGCAGCTTCAGGCCGCGATGGTCGCGGCCACCGGTCAGGAACTTCCCGAGCTGGCCAAGCTGCGCCGGGTCACGGTGCGCAATCTCGTGATGACCGGATTGCTCATACTCGTTGCGTCGGCTCTGATTCCAATGCTCACCAGCATCGACTATGCCGCAGTTTGGGATGTCCTCCAGACCGCCAACTGGGTCCTGATATTCATTGCTCTGATCGTCGGCCAGTCGATGTTCTTCCCCCAGGCAACATCGACGATGTTCGCCGTGCCCCGGCCCCTGCCCTTCTGGCCCCTCGTGGTGCTCAATCTGTCCGCCAAGTTCGTCAGCCTCGCAATTCCGGGCGCCGCGGGTCGGGTGGCGATGAACACCGCATTCCTCCGCAAGTTCGGTGTCTCGATCACGGTGGCGGTGACCCAGGGTGCCGTCGACACCTTTTCCGGATTCCTGGTCCAGTGTGTGATCCTGATCATCGGGTTCGTCTCCAGTGACGTAGAACTGGACATCGATACCGTCGACGTCAACTGGGGAATCATCCTCCTGGTGGTTGTCCTGGTCGCGGTGGGTGTGGTGGTCGCCGTGCTGCGAATCGCGAAGTTGAGGGACCGCATAGTCCCCATCGTGCAACAGGGTTGGGGGACCCTGGTCACCGTGCTCCGCCAGCCGAGCCGGGCGTTTGGGCTCCTCGGCAGCAATCTCGTCTACTGGCTGATCCTGGGAACCACTCTGTGGCTCGTGCTCGAGGCGATCGATGTCAATGTCAGCTTCGGCTCGGCGCTGGTCGTCGCCGTCGCCACCGACCTCCTCGGAGGCTTCGTCCCCATTCCTGGGGGAGTTGGCGTCGCTGAAGCGGTCATGACCGGGTTCCTCACCGCACTCGGCGTGGACCAATCATCGGCATTCGGTGCGACTATCACCTATCGATTCATCACCTTCTATCTGCCGGCATTCGAAGGATTCTTCGCCATGCACTGGTTAGAGCGCAACGAGTACATCTGAGCCGATAGCGTCCCCACTCTGATGGCATTCACCGCAGTCGAGCTGATCGCAACCAAACGCGATCGAGGCATCCTGAGCCCCGAAGCGATCGAGTGGCTGATTCGGGCCTACACCGAGGGATCGGTCACCGACTATCAGATGTCGGCCATGGCAATGGCCATCTTCTTCAACGGGCTCGACCCAGATGAGTTGGCGTCGTGGACCGCGGCCATGCTCCACTCGGGTCAGGTTCTCGACTGCTCAGACATCCCTGCCCCCAAGGTCGACAAGCACTCGACGGGCGGAGTGGGCGACAAGATCTCGATCCCCCTGGCACCGCTGGTTGCCTCGTGCGGCGTAGCGGTGCCCATGATGTCGGGGCGTGGGCTGGGCCACACCGGGGGCACCCTCGACAAGCTGGAGACGATCCCTGGATTCACGACCGGTCTCGATCCAGCAGCGTTTCCGCGAGGTACTCACCGCGCACGGGCTGGTCCTGGCCGGCCAGTCCGAGACCCTGGTCCCTGCCGATCGCAAGCTGTACGCCCTGCGTGACGCCACCGCCACCGTGCCTTCGATTCCGCTCATCTCCTCTTCGATCATGTCCAAGAAGCTGGCAGAAGGGCTCGACGGGCTTCTCCTCGATGTGAAGACCGGTTCCGGGGCCTTCATGAAGGACCTGGAGAAGTCGAGGGAATTGGCCCACACCATGGTCGGGATCGGGATCAGGAATCAGGTCAAGACGGTGGCCTTGATCACCCGCATGGACCAGCCCCTGGGCCGGGAGGTGGGAAACGCCAACGAGATGAGGGAATCGATCGATGTGCTCAACGGCGGAGGCCCGCCTGACGTCGTCGAGCTGACACTGGCCTTTGGCGAGGTCATGCTCGAATTGGCCGGCGAGAGCGGGGGGCGGGACCGTCTGACTGAAGCCATCGCCAACGGCTCTGCTCGCCAGAAGCTGATCGATGTGGTGGCTGCGCAGGGAGGGGACACTTCAGTGATCGACGACCCCTCACTGCTCCCGACCGCTCCCAACGAAGACACGGTCACTGCCGACCGGGACGGGTACGTCACCCGGTGTGATGCTCTGGTCGTGGGGATCGGTCGCGACTCGCCTCGGAGCCGGACGGGAGCGCAAGGAGGACATCGTCGATCCCGGTGTCGGGATCACGGTGCTGGCCAAACTCGGAGAGCCGGTTTCCAAGGGTCAGCCCCTGGCCCGGGTTCGATTCACCGAACCTGCTCGATGGGGTGCCCAGCAAGAAATACTCGCTGGAGCCTGGGCAGATCGGGACCGAACCGCCTGAGATCCGACCGCTGATCGTCGAGCGGGTGGACGGGTAGCGGGCTCTCGTTACCATCCCCAAACCCAGACCACCTAGGAGTTGAGCCAAATGAAGGTCGTCGTCTGCGTCAAGCAGATCCCTGACCCTGCAACCCCGTATCAGCTCGAGAGCGGCACCAACTGGCTGCTCCGTCCCGACGACCAGATTCTCGACGACACCGATCGCTACGGCGTCGAGATGGGTCTCCAATTGGCTCAGGCGAGTGGCGGGACGGTGACCCTGGTGAGCATGGGACCGGCGGGCAACGGGCAGGGAATCCGCCAGGCGCTGGCCATGGGCGCCGACCAGGCGATTCTCATCGAGGACGACACGCTTCGGGGCTCCAATGCACTGACCACGGCCCGGATGCTGGCGGCCGCCATTCAGAGGAACGGCTTCGATCTGGTGATCACCGGGACCGAGTCCACCGACGGGTACTCGGGGGTCCTGCCCCAGATGCTCTCCGAGCTGCTCGACGTCCCCGCGCTGACCTATGCCACCAAGGTCGAAGCCGCTGACGGGAAGGTCACCATCCACCGCCAGACCGCCTCCGGATACGACGTCGTCGAGGCCAGCCTGCCCGCGGTCGTCGCAGTCACCGCCGGCGTAGTCGAACCGCGTTATCCGACTTTCAAGGGAATCATGGATGCCAAGAAGAAGGCGGTCGAGAGCCTCAGCGTTGCCGACCTCGGGGTCGAGAGGGGTCCCGACCAGACAGTGGCCTCGATCACCGACGCCCCCGAGCGCACGGCCGGACAGAAGATCGAAGACGACGGCGAATCGCACCTGGCCATCCTCGCCCTGCTCGAGCAACGGAAGGTGATCTGAGATGGCCGCCATCTGGGTCTTCGTCGAGGAGGAAGCGGGGAGCCCGACAACCATCGGGCTCGAGCTGCTGGCGGCCGGCCGTCAGCTCGGTGAGGTCACTGCCGTCTACCTCGGCACCGGCTCGGACGGGGCATTTGCGACACTCGGAGAGCACGGCGCTGCTTCGGTGCTCCATCTCGACGCAGGCAACCGACTTCCGGCCGGACCGGTGGCCGCCGCTCTGGCCGCCAGGATCGTCGACCAGGCCCCGGATCTGATCCTTTTCGGCCAGGCCTACACCGATCGGGACGTCGCCGGGCGCCTCGCGGTTCGGCTCGGAGTTGGCGTTCTCTCCAATGCGATCGCGGTTCGGCTGGCCAATGGCGGGGTCGAGACCGACCACGAGATCCTGGGCGGCGCCCAGGTGGCCACGGCATCCATGACCCAGGGCCCGTTCCTGGTTCTGATCCGCCCCAAGTCGTTCGCCGCCGAGGCAGTTGGCGGACCGATGCCGACCGTGGAGGAGAGTCGCACTTCCCGAACCAGGGCGCTCCGAAGCCACCCTGACCGAGTCCCATGTCGAGGAACGCGAGGGGCCGCAGCTCGGAGAGGCGGCGGTCGTGGTGTCGGGCGGCCGTGGTCTCGGCTCGCCGGAGGCCTATGGGTTGGTGGAAAGGCTGGGCAAGAAGCTTGGCGCTGCGACCGGAGCCACCAGAGCCATCGTCGACGCCGGATGGGTGCCCTATGCGAAGCAGGTGGGTCAGACCGGGAAGACGGTGAAGCCCGACGTCTACATCGCATGTGGGATCTCAGGTGCCATGCAGCACTTGGTGGGGATGAAGGATTCGAAGACGATCATCGCCATCAACAAGGATCCCGACGCCCCCATCTTCTCAATCGCTGATCTCGGTGTAGTCGGTGACGTCCATAAGGTGCTCCCGAAGCTGATCGAGGCATTGGAAAGCAGAGAAGGTTGAACGCGGTGACAGCCGAAACCGAGGTCGCAGCAACCGAGCCGAAACACCCGCCGCTCGACTGGATCGACATCGTGGCCACCATCGTGATGGCGTTCGCCGCACTGGCCACCGCATGGTCGGCGTTCCAGAGCGACCAATGGGGGGACACCATGTCCTTCTCGCTGAACGAGGCTGGCGCCGCTCGGACCGAGTCCACTCGAAGCTTCACGAGGGCGGGCCAATTGTCGTCGATCGACGTTGCCACCTTCCTGGCCTGGCTGGATGCCGCCAAACAGGAGCTCGACTCGGGTGAGATCGATGTGAGCGACGGCTACGACCCGGATCCCACGACCCTCTCCGGGTTCCTGTATGAACGATTTCGGCCAGAGTTCAAGACTGCGATGGACGCCTGGCTGGCTACCCGGCCCCTAGGGAATCCAGACGCTCCGCCAACTCCGTTCGCCATGGAGGAGTACCAGGTCGCCGAGGCGGTCGAGGCTGATCGCCTGCTCCAGGAAGCCCAGGACAAGTCGGCGCTGGCGCATTCTGCCGACGACAACGACGACAAGTACGTGATCAGCACCATCATCTTCGCCGGGATCTTCCTGTTCGCCGGCCTGAGCACCAAGATGCGAAGCCTGGCCGGCCAATACATCATGCTCGGCTTCTCGATCGTCCTCCTGATCGGGGGCATCGTGTTCTTGCTGACGGTGCCGATCCAGGTGTGAACTGGCCGGGCCAGCCAGAAATCTCGCGAAAAGCGTCACAACCCCCTTGTTTCTGTCACAGCCAGAACGTATGTTCGGGTCATGGTTGGAAGATCCGCAGTCGACTACCACGAATCGGAATTGGTACGCCTGGAAGGCTTGAAATCACAGATCGCCGCCCTTCAGATGCGACATCTCCGCCATCTCGACGAGGCACAAGTGGCGACGGCGGATGGATCGAGGTCGCTCTCAGAATGGGTGACGGCGCGACTCGATGTGAGTCGTGAAACGGCAAAGGACCTGGTCCGGACCATGCGACGCATCGAGGACCGACCAGACCTCAATGGAGCCCTGGCCGCTGGAGAAGCCACCTTCGACCGCGTCGAGGCACTCTCCCGGATCCAAGAGGATGTGGGCCTTCTCCAACATCTGGATGTTGCCGGTGTTCGTCGGACAGCCGCCTTGAAGGCGCTGGATCACGCCCGAGGAGGAATTCCGGAGCGCCGACGAGCGCTTCTTCGTGATCCAACCCTCCCTTGACGAATCCTGGTGGAAACTCTGGGGTGGTCTCGACGGTGCCTCGGGGGCCCTGGTGGACAAGGTGCTCACCGAAGCTGCCGACCAGCTTCCCGAGCTCCCGGACGGCACCCGCGGCGACCAGTCGTGGCGAAAGGCCACCGCACTGGTCGAGCTTTGTATTTCGGACAATCCGCCACCGTCTCAAGTCACCGTGTTCGTCGATGCCGCCGAAGCGGTCGCCAGCAACGGCCAGGCAGGAGTAGTGCTCGAAGCCGGTCCTCGGGTCGGCGCCGACGCCCTGACCGCAATCCTCTGCGACGCGACCACCGAGGTGATTGCTCGCACCGAGGACGGCCGGCTGATGGACGTATGGGCGCAGGCTGCGCATCGCTCCCCCCTCGATGCGGCGGGCGATCCTGCTTCGGGACGGCAATGTCTGTGTCGCCGATGCCTGCGAGTCCCGGTATCGAATCGAGGCACATCACATCGTCCCCTGGACCGAAGGCGGGCCCACCGATCCCGACAACCTGATCTCGCTCTGCTGGTTCCATCATCACGTAGTGGTCCACGAACGAGGATTCCAACCTTTCCGACACCCGGACCATGGAAGGATCCGCTTCCGGCCGCCGGATCGACCTACCTAGGGGTGGAGCTTCCCGCCACCCCGGCGCCGACCGAAGTCAGACACCTCCTCCACACCTAGGGTTCTGGGCCAATGAGTGAGATCCCGCCCACCTATCGAACACCACACGGTCTCGACTCCGCCCTGCGCAAGGAGATACTCGCCAAGAGCAATGCCGTGCTCGCCACGATCAATGACGACGGCTCGCCGCACCTCACCGAGCTCCTCTTCTATCTCGACGAGGACGATCGGATCCTTCTCCCCACACCGGAGAGCACCAGGAAAGTCAAGAACGTCATCGCCCGGCCGACGGTCACCGTCTTCATCTCGGTGGCGTCCGGCTGGGTCTCCTGCACCGGCGCCGCCCGCCTCATCACCGGGGAGGAGGCCGCCCGGCTCAATCAGCTGAATCGGGAGCGGGTACTTACCCCGGCCGGGATGGCCACCATGGGTCTGCTCCTCGCTGCGTATGAGGACAGCACCATCGTGGTCACTCCGGACCGATGGATCTCCTGGAACGACAGCATGGTGCTCGACACCATCGTTGGCCTCGGTGGCGACATCGAGACCCACCCCCCGGACACCTGGTGGACCGACCTCAGCTCCGAGGGCTGAGCAGTGGCCGGTTACAGCGGCACGCCACTTCCCCAAAAGCTGGGGATCAAAGAAGGGATGACCATTGGGATATTCGACGCCCCTGACAGCTTCATGCCGACCCTGGGGCGTCTCCCGCCCGATGTGGAGGTCCACCACGAGCTGACCGCTTCCAATATCTTCATCGTCTTCGGGCAATGGGCCGGCGAGCTCGACGAGTCATTCCACCGTGCCAAAGCCCTGCTTCCGCCCGACGGAGCGATCTGGGTGGCATGGCCCAAGCGAAGCTCAGGGGTCGAGACCGATATCACCGAGGACACCCTTCGCGACCTGTTCCTCCCTACCGGGATGGTGGACAACAAGGTGTGCGCCATCGACGACACCTGGTCAGGGCTGCGCTTCGTGGTCCGCAAGGAGAACCGGGCCACCTGGCCCGGATGACTTCACAGGCGGAAGCGATGCGGAAGCAACTCGTCGAGGGTGTGCTCCCGGATTTCCGAACCAGGAGCACCGGCGATGATCACCGTTGAGACATCGAACTCGGACATGATCTGGCGACACCTGCCACAGGGATAAGCCCCCTCCACATCCAAGGCATCGATACATGCCACGGCCACCGTGTCGATCTTGCGAACGCCGTGGCTGACCGCCGTGTTGATCGCAGTCGCCTCGGCACACGACGAAGCGGGATACGCGGCATTCTCGACATTGGCCCCGATGAACACTTCACCGCGATCGCCGACCACCACCGCGCCGACCCGGAAGCCAGAGTAAGGCGAGTAGGAGCCTTCGGCCGCTGCCCGGGCGGCGGCTGCGAGATCATCTGTGTTCATCAATCCTCCATCAGGTCTTTTACGAAACTATCCGGGTCGAAGGGGACCATATCTCTGAGTCCCTCGCCAACTCCAACCAGCTTCACGGGCACACCCAACTGGCGCTCGATGGCGATGACGATCCCGCCCCGGGCAGTCCCGTCGAGCTTGGTAAGGACGATGCCACTCACCGGAACCGCCTCGGAGAACTCCCTCACCTGGGCAATCCCGTTCTGGCCGGCAGTGGCATCGAGCACCAGGAGCACCTCGTCCACGGTGCCCTGGTCCCCCGCCGCCACTCGATAGATCTTGCTCATCTCAGCCATCAGGTTCTTCTTGGCGTGGAGTCGGCCCGCAGTGTCGATGATCACCACGTCGGCCTCCTTGGCGCGGGCCGAGCTGATGGCGTCGAAGGCGACTGACGCCGGGTCGCCGCCCTCCTGCCCACCAACCACATCCACGCCCAAACGGTCGCCCCAGGTTTGGAGTTGGGCTCCCGCCGCGGCACGGAAAGTATCGGCGGCGGCCAGGATCACCTTCTTGCCATCATCGTTGAGCCGGGCCGCCATCTTGGCGATGGTGGTGGTCTTGCCCGTCCCGTTGACTCCCACGACCAGGATCACCGCGGGCTTCCCGGCTAGGACCAGTCCTCGTGGCTTGTCTCCCAACTCGAGGCGGAGCTGGCGAGCCACTTGTTGGCGCGCCTCGTCGGCGGTCTCGGGATGGGCCGAGCGAACGCCCTTGACCACGGCAGCAGTGGCTTCGACACCAACGTCTGCGGCCAACATCGCCTCTTCGAGATCGGCCCACGTCTGCTCGCTGACACCACCAGATCGGAACACCTTGCGCAGGGATGCGCCCAGGGAGCCCTGGACTGTGGCGCCGGACGGAGCGGGTGGCTCACCCGGAGGACTGAGGGGGACGGTGCGATTCCTCAGCACCACCACCACGACGACGACGGCGATCACCAGGGTGACCGCGAGCACGACCAGGACGAGGGCTGTGGTGTCCATGGAGAAGGTGAAGTTACCGCTAGGCGAAGAGGTCGGCGCCGACCATCGTCATGTCTTTGCGAACCGCCTGCGAGGAGCCTCCCGGCTCCATGGTGACGCCGTAGAGAACATCAGCCGCCTCCATGGTCTGCTGCTGGTGGGTGACGATCAGGAGCTGGGCCCGCTGTCGGAACTCGTCGACGATCCTCAGGAAACGCCGCAGGTTGGCGTCATCCAGGGCCGCCTCCACCTCATCCAGGACGTAGAAGGGGCTGGGCCGGGCTTCGAAGACCGAGAACAGGAAGGCGAGCGCCGCGAGGCTGCGCTCCCCACCGGAGAGCAAAGTCAGCTGACTGACCTTCTTCCCGAGCGGCTGGGCCTCGATCATGAGCCCCGATTCGGGGTCGTTTGCATCGGTGAGCCGTATCCGCCCCCGCCCGCCGGGGAAGAGAACCCCGAAGTAGCGCTGATAGGCCTCGGCAACTTCGTGGAACGCCTCCTGGAAGCGCTTCTCGATCTCCTCGTCGAGGGCGCGGATGACCTTTCTGAGCTCAGCCCGGGACGACTCGACGTCGGCAAGCTGATCGGTGAGGAAGGTGTGCCGCTCGTCCAGCTCGGCGAATTCGACCGACGCCAATGGATTGATCGGGCCGAGCCGGCGGAGTTGGGCGATCCGCTCCTCCAGCAGACCCTCCAGATCGGTGCCTTCCGGCAAGTCGGGCCGCTCCGCCTCGAGCGCCACTTCGACCTCGGCGTCGGCGTCTCGCCGGACCCCCTCCACGAGGCTCTCCCGCCGGAGACGCAACTCGGTGAGCCGCACCTGTAGCTCGCCGAGGCGCTCCCGCGAGGCGCCGATCCGGTCTCGAAGCTCCTCGTGGTGGCCCCGAGCCTGTTCCAAATCGGTCACCGTGGCCAGGTGCGACGCTCGAAGGTCGAGCCTGGCGCTGACGCACCTCATTGAGACGCATCTGCAAGACCTCCACCCCGCGCCTCGCAAACATCTCGATCTGATCGAGCGTGGCCGCATCGTCGGTGCTGGTTGGCCCGGCCACCACCCGGCCCATGTCCGACTCGATGTGGGCGAGACGCTCCTGGAGAAGCCGCTGCCGCTCGACGATGGATTGAACTGTCGTGGCCGATTCCTGCCATTCCGAGCGGGCAAGCTCTTTGTCGACCGCGATCCGGGCCCGGCTCGCCTCCAGCTCCTCCCACACCCGCATCCGCTCGGCTTCTTCGCCCTCTAGCGACGCGAGCCGACGCTGCAACTCGACGATCTGCCGCTCCCGGTCGCTCACACCTTCAACCACCGAGTTTCGGCGCTGGGCAAGGCGGGAGCGCTCGCCGTCGAGGACATTGACAGACTTCTGGAGGCGGGCCATCGCATCGGTGCGACCCGAGAGGTCGGATTCGACGGATTCGAGCTCCTCGAGCGCGGCCCGCTCATGATCCCGGCTCTTATCGAAGTCCCGTTTGGCAGCGGTGTGGATTGAGGCCGCCCTCGACATGTCGGTCTCCGCAGTCTCGAGGTCCACCTCGGCTGCCTCGAGCATCGCCGGGCCGGCGCCGTCGGGCGAGGCGATTTGGACCCCCCTGGAAGAGATGAGATCGCCTTCCGGGGTGACCGCTCGCAGGTCCGGATGCCGCGAGATCATGGCCCACGCAGTGGTCCAACCCTCGATCAGGAGGACGTCTCCCAAGAGATGGTTGGCCAGACCGGGGTCCACTTTGGGCCCGAGTCGATCGACCAGTGCTTCCACCCCTGCGCTAGCCGCGACCGTCTTGGCCGGAGCCATCTCAGCGCTGGGCGCCGCCACCACCGGCACGCCGCCACCGCCAGAGGCCTTTACGGTCTCAACCGCTTGCTGCATCGACTCCGATCCATCGAAGGCCACTGCGTCGGCCCATCGCCCCAGTGCAGCGTCAACCGCCGCTTCGAGGCCTGGCGGGACATCGAGCAGCGAAATCAGGCTTCCCCTCGACCCGTCCGCTCCCTCGACCGAGCGCCGGGCCTCGCGATCGAAGCGACCGGCCAGGGCGGCCCCGATCGCCTCGACGCGCGCTTTGGCTGCGGCCACCGCAAGCCGGGCATCGATGAGGTCCTCTTCGGCCTTGGCCCACTTCTCTTGGTCGCCGGAACGACGACGGGTTGTCTGGTCGAAGACGGCCTGGAGCTTGACGACTTTCTCATCGATCGCTCGAACTTCCTCGTTGAGATTCGAGATCTCGTTGGATTCGTCTCGCAGCTGCCCATCGACCACGTCCAGCCGGTGTGAGATGGCTTCCAATTCACGATCGTCGCGCAGGCCCGCCGCTTCGAGGATGCTCAACTCGCCCCGAACCGCAGCTACGGCACCCTCCGCAGACAGAGCATTCTGGGTGGTGATCACCCTTTCCTCGTCCTCCAACCGCCGGAACCTCGTCTCGCGGGAGTCGGCGTCGTTGCTGGCCTCGATGGCCGCCGTCTCCAACCCTTCCATCTCGCCACGGATCGCGGCCAGCTCGGCCTCGAGGTCGGCCCTGCGCTCGGCCGTCGCCTGAAATCTCCCTGAGGCCGCCCGGCTGCGCTCGTGCGCAACAGATGCAGTCCGACGCAACCTTTCGGCAGTGGTCTCGAGCAGGGCCGCGGCGCCGGTGTCCCGCTCCACCTCGGCCCCGAGCTGTGAGGCGCGAGCGGTCAGATCGGCAACCTGCTCCCCCACCACCACGACATCACGGCCATCGACGGCAACGGTCTCGCTGAGCGTCTCGTGCTCCATGCCGGCCACAAGCAGGTGCTCGTCGAGCTCTCGCAGGGCGGCGCCGGACAGATAGAGCCGTAGGGATCGGACCTCGTCGCGGAGCCCCTCATAACTCGCGGCGGCGCGTGCCTGGCGGCGCAGGGGCCGGAGTTGGCGCTCGATCTCGCCGAGAAGATCCTGGAGGCGAAGGACGTCCTCGTCGGTCCGTTCCAACCTCCGTTCGGCCTTCTCCTTGCGACGTCGATGTTTGAGGATGCCGGCGGCCTCCTCGATCACGGCCCGATGATCCTCAGGCGAGGCGTTGAGGACCGAATCGACCTGGCCCTGTCCGATAATGACGTGCTGATGGCGACCAACACCTGAGTCGCTGAGAAGCTCCTGGATGTCGAGCAGACGGCAACCGACGCCATTGATCTCGTAGTCACTCGACCCGTCCCGGTAGAGACGACGAGCGATGGCGACCTCATCGAGATCGAGTGGGAGCTGGCGTTCCGAATTGTCGATGACCAACACCGCTTCGGCCCGGTTGAGGGAGGGTCGGGTTGCGGTGCCTGCGAACACCACGTCTTCCATCTTCCCGGTGCGGAGCGTCTTGGGTGACTGGGTGCCGAGAACCCACGAGAGCGCGTCAACCAGATTCGACTTGCCCGAGCCGTTAGGCCCCACGATCACAGTGACGCCGGGCCGGAACTCGAGACGGGTCCGGTCGGCGAAGGACTTGAAACCGACGAGCTTGAGTGACTTCAAATACACAGTGATTTCCTGGCAAATGACACGACTGTGATTATCGAGTCAGGCTAACAGCGCTGCGCTGTTCAGCGGCTCTTACTGGGATCGGCGTGGATGAAGAAGTCTCGAAGGGTCTGATCGCCGGACACTGCCTCCGACTCCACACCACTCACCCACGCTCCTGCCGGGCCGGTCCAGAGCCAGCTGACCAGCTGGTCCAGTTGCTCGGACTCTCCCTGGGCAAGCACTTCGACCCGCCCGTCACCGAGGTTCTGGACCCAGCCGACCAGGCCCAGCGAGCGCGCCATCTGACGACAACTCTGACGAAACCCCACCTGCTGCACCCGCCCGCTGACGACCGCCCGAACCGTCTTCTGAGTCATGGGGCGACCGGCTGGCATCGAGGGCAGAAATGGCTCGACCGGCCACGGATCACGATCCGCTCGATCGGGGTGCCGCAGTTGCCACAGGGAAGGTCCGCCCGGCCGTAGACGAGGAGCCGGTCGAGGTTCTCTCCCGCGCTCCCGTCCGGAAGGAGATAGGCAAGGTCGTCGAGGCTGGTCCCGCCGTTTTCGATCGCCATCTCGAGAACCTGGCCAACCGCGGCGCGTAGCCGCTCGAGATCAACTGGAGATAGGGAATTCCCGGGGCGAAGCGGGTGGATCCCGGCGATGTGAAGGGCCTCATCGGCATAGATGTTCCCCAGGCCGGAGATCGGGCCCTGGTCGAGCAGCAGGGCCTTGATCGGGGCGGTCCGTCGAAACAACGCTGCGGACAGCTCCTCATTGGTGGGTAGGTCCAGCCAGGCATCAGGCCCGAGACGGGCGACACCCGACGTCTCCAGCTCTTCGTCGGTGAACACGGCGACGAAACCGAAGGTGCGCGGGTCGACGAATCGAATCTCGGTGCCATCGTCGAGCAACCCTCGAAAGTGGGTGTGAGCCGCCAACGGCGCATCTTCGGATTCCACTGCGAATCGCCCCGACATCCCGAGGTGGGCCACCATTGTCTGGCCGTCGTCTAGCGGTACGACAAGGAATTTGCCCTTGCGACCGACGGACTCGACGCGGCGCCCGACCAGTCGTTGCTCGACCTCGAACGGATCCCCGTTGTGACGGGCGGTTCGAGCGTGAGACACCGTCACCGCGGTGAAAGCATGGCCGCCCATCGCCTCGCTGAGGTGACGACGTGTGATCTCGACTTCGGGCAGTTCGGGCACGCATCCACTCCGCAACGAGGGCGGGTTACCGTACCCCGCCGAATGACGACACGACCACACGGCGCCGGCGATGTCCTGACTTCTGGGATCAGCATGCTGGCGAAGGTATGGCGAAGCCTGGTGGCGCCTTCGGTGGGCGCCTACATCCTCCTTGGCGCACTCACTCTGGTGACCTTCCAGATGACCGGGGCCAACGAGTTCCTGGCCCTCAGCTTCAACGACCCTCAGGTGCTGGAGAACATGGCGGCCGAGGAGTTCCTCGAGGTATCGACACCTTTCGTCCAAGCACTCCTGATCGGGCTCGTCTTTCAGATCCTCGCCTCGGCCTTCATCAGCCTGGCCGCCAGCCGCGTCGTCGGATCCGAGATCGATGGCGAGCGGATCTCGGGTGGGAGCGCAAGCCGCTTTGCGCTGAGTCGGATGTTGACGATGACCGTGATCGCGGCTCATCACCGCGGTGGCGGTCGGTGTCGGCTTGTTGCTGTTGGTGCTCCCCGGCGTGTGGCTCGCGGTCTCGGTTTCGTTGGCCCCCCAGGTCGTTGCCTTGGAGGATCGAGGGGTATTCGCCTCGATCACCCGGAGCACCAAGCTCGTACGGGGTCGATGGTGGGGGACGTTCGGCTTCTTGCTGCTCGTCGGCCTCGTCGGATCGGTCGCCGGATGGCTCCTGCAATCCGTGGCCGTCCCCCTGGTCGCAATAGGTGACATCTCGACGGGCCTCGCCCTGGTATTCGTCGCCGGGCTCATCTTCCAGGGCCTCGTGGTGGCGGCCATCGCCGTCGTGATCACGATGTGGTATTTCGAGCTGGCCGCTCGCGACGAGGCAGAAGTCAGACCGACCCCGAGCTGAGGGCCTCGATCGCCAGGCGCGCCGCTTCCTGTTCTGCCTCTTTCTTGGAACGGCCGCTCCCCCGGCCCACCTCGACGCCGGCCACTGCAACCCAGGCCTCGAAGACCTTCTCGTGGTCAGGCCCTGATCCGTGGCTCCCGTACTCGGGCCTTCGACCATCCTTGGCCAGGATCTCCTGGAGCCGTGTCTTGTAGTCCTTGATCCCGGGGCTCATCGCACGGTCACCCACCCGATCTCCCCACAACCGGCCGATGAGCGAAGTTGCCTTCTCAATCCCGCCGTCCAGGTACACCGCGCCGATGACGGCCTCCATTGCGTCGGCCAGGATCGAGTCCTTCTCCCGGCCTCCCGACCGCTCCTCGGCTGTGGCAAGCTCGATGTGATTGCCCAGGCCAATGGCTCGCGCCACGTCAGCCAGGGTGGGACGGCTGACCAGGGCGGATCGGATCTTCGCCATCTGCCCTTCCGCGAGGTCAGGGTATTCCAGGTACAGCCGGTCGGTCACCACCAGTTGGAGAACCGCGTCGCCGAGGAATTCGAGGCGCTCGTTGTCGCTGCGGGTGAGATCGTCGGCACTGACCGAACGATGGGTCAGCGAAAGATGGAGCAGGTCCGGGTTGGCGAAGACGTAACCGAGCTCGTCCTCGAGCGGGATCACGATGCCCAGCTCGACGGCGAGTCGCCCGGGCAGGTCCTGATCGGCGCTGTCCCCCGCCAGGACCAGGGCGTTGGCGATGGCCACCCGGCTCGATGCCCCGTGGGCGATGACGACCACGCCCTTGACTCCAAGCAACTGAGCCCCGCCGTATGTCTCCCAATCGAGGCGCTGGCGCACCCGGAACAGGGCGGGCATCGCCGCCTCCTGTATCGCCGGGTCGAGCGCCGACAACTCCTCGAGCAGGTAGAGAGCGACTATCTGAATCGCTCCCTCGCTGGTTTTGACGACGATGTTGCCGGTGAACCCATCGGTGACGATCACGTCGGCGCGATCGGTGGCGATGTCGCGGCCCTCGACATTCCCGATGAAGTTGATGTTGGCGCTCTCGAGCAGGTCGAATGCGGCGCGCTCCAGGTCACGGCCCTTGCCCTTCTCCTCACCGTTGGAGAGGAGCCCCACCCGGGGATGGTCGAGTCCCAGCATCACCTGAACGGCGACCGAGCCCATGATGCCGAATTGGGCCAGCTGCTCGGGCTTCACATCCGGGTTGGCCCCGGAGTCGAGCACCAGCGTCGGCGAGCCCGGGGTCGGGAAGAGTGAGGCGATCGAGGGGCGGGATACGCCCTTGATCCGCCCGATGATGATTGCCGCCGCCGCCATCGATGCTCCCGTGGATCCGGCCGAGACCAAACCGTCGGCATTCCCTTCGGCTACCAGCTTGGCGGCAACGGTTATCGATGCTCCCGGCTTCTCACGGAGCGAACGCGCCGGATCATCGGACATCGCGATGACTTCGGGGGCGTCGACTATCGGAAGATGGGCCTCGAATTTGGCCAGCTCCGTCTCGAGAGCGACTTGGTCGCCGACGAGGACAACGTCCACGCCACGACTGGAAGCCTCCACGGCACCAGCGACAGTCTCAGTTGGGGCGTTGTCGCCCCCCATTGCGTCGAGGGCGATGCGTGCCAAGCCTCAGTCTGCCTTTACGACCTCGCGGCCCTTGTAGGTGCCGCACTCACGACAGGCGCGATGCGGCAGCTTGGGCTTGCCACATTGATCACAGGCAACGGCAGTCGGCCGGGACACCTTCCAGGCAGCCTTGCGCTGCCGGGTCCGCGAGCGCGACATCTTCTTCTTGGGCACCGCCATCTGCGGGCACTCCTTGATAGGTCAGGAATCGAACAGGTCTCTCAGGACGGCGAAAGGTGAATCGGGATCCTCCCCGTGACCGTCGCAGGGTTCCGTATTCAAGTCGGTTCCACACGTTGGGCAAAGTCCCTTGCAGTCCGGTTTGCACAGCGGAGCGATGGGAAGACTCAGCGCCAGCTCGTCTTGAGCCGGCCCCGAGATGTCGACTTCGCCATCGACGATGCCGTATCCGTCCTCGTCGGCCACCCGGCGGTACACCTGCTGACCGGTTGCGGTGATCATCTCGTCCCACTCGGAGAGGCATCTCGTGCAGGTGAGGTGGGCGACGCCCGACACCGTGAAATGCGCCTGAACTGCGTCGATCAGGCCGGTGACCACCCCCTCGACCGTCATCGGCCCATCGATGACCGACTCCCCAAGGCGAAGGTGGACGACTTGCTCACCAGCAAACGGACGTTGCTTGCCGGGGGCTCCGATCAGATCGTGGATCGGGACCGTGAGGTCGGATGTCATCTCAGATGGGGACGTCGGGTGGCGCCGGGCGAGCCGTATGAAGCTCATCCCGGGCCGTCTGCACCTGGGTCGTGATCTCGGCGAGGAGGCCTTCGACCCGCTGCAGCTTCTTCTCGATCTCGTCCTCGGTCTCGAGCCGAAGCCTGCGGGCATCGCCTTCGGCGCGTCGCACCAGGAGATTGGCCTCCTCGACCGCCTCGGCGACGATGCTGGAGTCCGCGACCAATTCGTCGGCCTCATTTCGGGCCCGGTCCACGATCTCTCTCGCCTTCTCGTTGGTTCGCGAGATGAACGCCTCGCGCTCTCTCACCATCCAGCGCGCCGCTCGCAACTCATCGGGCAACCCTGCCCTGATCTTCTCGAGCAGGGTGAGGAACTGCTCGCGGTCGACCATGGCGTTCCCGGAAAGCGGAACGGACTTGGCCTCATGGAGGAAGACGATGAGGTCGTCGACCATGTCCTGGAGGTCGCCGAGCTCGGTCCGACCTGCCATCTCCACGGGATCGGCGGGGATGGTCTCGGTGGTGGTTGGTTCCTGAGTCATGACAGGCGCTCCTTGAGTGCTTTCTCGACCACGTCGGGCACCAGCCCGCTCACTGATCCTCCCAGACGCGCCACTTCCTTGACCAATGACGATGATACGAAGCTCCAGTCCTCCTTCGCGGCCATGAAGATGGTCTCCATCCCCGTGAGGTTGCGGTTCATCTGCGCCATCTGGAGCTCATACTCGTAGTCGCCGACGGTGCGCAGGCCCTTGACGACGACATCGGCGCCGGTTTCCCTTGCGAAATCGACGAGTAGCCCGCTGAAGGTTCCGATTTGGGCCCGATCCCCGAAGAGGTCCTCGAGAAGGCCTTCCCGCTCCGAGGCCGTGAACAGCGCGGCTTTTGACGGATTGTCGACGACCCCGATCACCACCTCATCGAAGCTGGCGATCGCCCTTTCGATGACATCGACATGGCCGTTGGTAGGGGGATCAAAGCTTCCGGGGCACAGTGCTTTCGTCATGTCGTCTCTGATTCCTTCGCGTACCTGAAGATTCTGGTATCTCCGTAGCGTCTATCGGTGGCAACGGCCCAGGTTACGGGGATCAGTGGCTCGTCGTCGGAGTGCCGTCGGGAGACCACCACCTCGGCGCGGGAGGCCAACAAGAGGTCGAGACGCCCCAATTCGGTGTTCATCACGGCGGTCGGTTGGTCCCACGGAGGATCCATGAACACCAGGTCGTAGCCACCGGTCGGTTTGCCGAGATAGTCCGACACCGTCGAACTGACAATCGTGCCGCCGAGCCCGACCTCTGCGATGTTGCGCCGCAAGGCGGCCAGCGCCTTGGAGCCGTTCTCGACGAACGTGGCGGTGACGGCCCCACGAGACAACGCCTCCAGGCCGAACGATCCGGACCCGGCATAGAGATCGAGGACCGTCGCCTCCTCCACCCACGAGCCCACGATCGAAAAGACCGCCTCCCGCACCCGGTCGGTGACCGGCCTCGTCCCCTTGGAGTCCGGTGCCACCAGCCTCCGCCCTTTGGCAGCACCGGCGATGATTCGCATCCGCCTGACGCTAACCCTCAGCTATGAAACAGCCACTCGACTTCTTCGCCGAACATCGATCGGATCTCCAGGGCAAGCTCCGGGTGATCGGCCAGGTCGGGGTCGCGATCCACAAGTGCGAAGGCATCGTGACGGGCCTCGACCAGAAGCTGGTAGTCCTTGAGGACATCGGCGAAGCGGAGGTCAGCCATCCCCGACTGCCGAGCGCCGAACACGGTGCCGTATCCCCTGATCTTGAGATCCTCCTCAGCGAGGACGAAGCCGTCGGTGGTCGAGGCCATGGCGGCCAGCCTCCGCTCCCCCTCCTCGGTGGTCGGGTCGGCGAGGAGTAGGCACACTCCGGGGTGAAGCCCGCGTCCCACCCGCCCTCGAAGCTGGTGGAGCTGGCTCAGCCCGAACCGGTCGGCATCTTCGATCACCATCACGGTGGCGTTGGGAACGTCGATTCCGACCTCGATGACTGTGGTCGCGACCAGGACGTCTATTTCGCCGGCCCGGAACTCCGCCATCACCTGGTCCTTCTCAGCCGAGCGCAGCTGCCCGTGGATCAGGCCGACCCGGAGGTCGGGCATCAGGGCCGTGAGACGCTCGAACTCGGCCACCGCGGAGGCCGCCTCGACCTTGGGGCTGTCTTCGACGAGCGGGCAGACGACGAATGCCTGGCGACCTTCGGCCACCGCATCGTGGACCGCCTGCCATGCCAGGGCCTCCTGCAATGGCGACAGCACCGTCGTCTTCACCGGAGTCCGGCCGGGTGGCATCTCGCCAATGATGGACATGTCGAGATCGCCGTAGATCGTCATCGACAGGGTGCGGGGTATCGGGGTCGCGGTCATGATGAGGAGGTCAGGGTCCACCGAATCGGCCTTCTCCTTGAGCAGCACCCGCTGTGCCACCCCGAACCGATGTTGCTCGTCGACCACAGCCACTCCGAGTCTGGAGAAGTGGACTCCTTCCTGAATCAGGGCGTGCGTGCCCACCAGGATGTCCACCTGGCCATTCGCCACATCGGCCAACAGCTGCTCACGGGTGATGTCGTCCCGATAGTTCGCCCTTGCCGTCGATCCTGTGAGCAGCGCCATGTGGACCGCAGGGCCATCGGTGGCGAACAAGCTGGCCATTCCCAGATCCGACATCGGGCCGAGCGGGTCGGGTGAGAGCCCGGCCTCGGCCAGCAACGCCGTGACCGACTGATAGTGCTGGCCGGCGAGGACCTCGGTCGGCGCCATGATCGCTCCCTGCCAGCCGCCCTCCACTCCCTGGAGGAGGCTGGCCACCGCGACCACGGTCTTGCCCGACCCCACCTCACCCTGCAGCAATCGGTGCATCGGATGCCCGAGCCGCAGGTCGCCCGAAATCTCCCCGAGCACCCGGGTCTGGGCGGCGGTGAGGGTGAAGGGCAAACCTCCCAGGAAGCGATCGACCAGCTCCCCGGTGGGCTGATGGGAGATCCCGGTCGCATCCAGAACCTGACGTCGCTTGCGAAGCGCCAGCGCCAGCTCGAGTCGGTACAACTCGTCGAAGGCGAGGCGGGCCCGGGCCGGCCCGACCTGTTCCATGGTCTCCGGGAAGTGGATGTGCTCGTACGCCTGGTCTCGATCGATCAGGGACAGCCGTTGCACGGACTCGGTTGGGATCGTGTCCAGAATCGGCTTCGAGCGCTGGAGAGCGTTGTGGATGGCTCGCCGGAGCACGCCTGGCTTGATCTGGCCGATCCGCTGGTGGATCGGCACCACGCGCCCGGTACGCAGCGACTCCAGGGACGAGTCGAGGAAGTCGGCCTGGGGGCTCTTCATCTGGAGGCCGCCGTTGAACGACTCGACCACTCCGGACAGCGCCACCTGGGCACCCTCGACCAGCTGCCTCGCCCGAAATGGCTGGTTGAACCAAACGGCCTTCATCGAGGCGCTGTCGTCGAAGATGATCGCCTCGACGATCATCAGCTTTCGCTTCGGGATCCGTCTTGTGGTCACCGAGCGAACCTCGCCGACGACGGTGACTTCTGTGCCGCGAGGTGCCTGGGCGATCGATTCGTTCAAAGAGCGGTCGATGTATCGGCGTGGGACATGGTGAAGCAGGTCGGCGACGGTCACGATCCCGGCCTTGGCCAGCATCGGGGTGCGACTTCCGCCGAGCGTCTTCACTTCAGCGACATCGACTTCTGTGAGCCGGCTCAGGGTGGCCATGCGACCCGGGCAACGGTACAACCGGAGTGGGACTTGATCGGGTTCGCCGCTAATCTGCCTTCCGGTCGCGGCGGTTCACCAGAGCAGCCTGACATTCCGACCTTTCCCAGGAGTTCTTAGTCATGTCTTATCGCTGCGAGATCTGTGGCAAGGAGCCGAGCTACGGCAAAACCGTCAGCTTCTCCCACAAGCGCAACAACCGTCGCTGGCTGCCCAACATCCAGCGGGTGCGGGTGCGCCACGGCTCCAACACCCGGCGGGCCCGGGTCTGCACCTCGTGCATCCGTGCCGGCAAGGTGGAAAAGGCCTGAGCATGCTGCAGGGTGTGGTCAAGACCTACGACCCTGTGACCGGTGCCGGGATCATCGTCCGTGACGACGACCGCTCCGAGGTCTATCTCCGGCCGGGCGCCCTCCAGGGATCGATCTTCCGCATGCTCCGTCAGGGCCAGCGCCTTGTCTTCGACACCGTCGAGGAGGATGGCCACCTGTACGCGATCTCGGTGCGGGTCGGCCAAGAGGGCTATTGAAAGACCGCGCTGGCTAGCGGCAACGCCTACGACGCAACACGTACCACGTAGAAGGTATAGGCTCCCGCCGACTCGAGACCCTAGGAGGCTCAATTGGTCCAGGCTTTTGTCCTGATTCAGACCGAGGTCGGCAAGGCCGCCCTCGTGGCGGAGGAAGTGCGAACCATCCCCGGTGTCGACTCAGCAGACGACGTCACCGGCCCCTATGACGTGATCGTCAAAGCAACCAGCGATGACGTCGACTCACTCGGCAAGCTCGTCGTAGCCAAGATCCAGGCGATCGAGGGCATCACCCGCACTCTCACCTGCCCCGTAGTTCACCTCTGATCCAGGCCGGCACCGATTGAGACAGGACC
Organism: uncultured Acidobacteriota bacterium; assembly: GCA_963724825.1. Taxonomy (GTDB): domain Bacteria; phylum Actinomycetota; class Acidimicrobiia; order Spongiisociales; family ZC4RG35; genus JALYNX01. The sequence continues at coordinate 30,359 of CAVRWT010000016.1, read as the reverse complement.
GGCGCTCGCCGGTCCTTCTTGTGAAGGAGCCGCTAGCCGAGTTTTGACGCGATGGTGCCGGCGCTGCGCAGCGCGGTGCCGTCACTGCCGGCTACCGAGAACACCCGCACCGGGCCGGAGACGGCCTCGGCCACCATGTCTGCGAACAACACCTCTCTAGAAATCGGCGGGTCGATCCAGAGATAGGCGCCCATCGACCCCGGGATGGTGTTCACCTCGTTGACCAGGACCTCGCCGTCGCGCTCGAGATAGTCGATGCGGGTGATCCCCCGCAGGCCGGCGACCTCGGTGACCCGGACCGACAGCCTTCGCAACTCGTCCTCCAGAGCGAGCTCCAGTCGAGCCGGAAGCTCGCGGCCCCCGCTGACCTCCCCGCCCCACGCCAGGTACTTCTGGTCGTAGGAGTAGATCCCCTCGGCCGCCCGGGAGGGCGCTTCGATGGCCGAAAGCTGCCACTCGGGATAGGTGCGGACCGCGACCTGGAGATCACGGCTCCCTCCCAGGAATGGCTCGATGACGGCGCCCTGATCGAAGTAGGAGGAGCTCTTCTTGAGGGCGAGCACCGTGGCCCAGTCTTCGGCGATCTCGATTCCGATCGATGAGCCACCGAAACGGGGCTTGGCGATATAGGGGCCTCCAAACTCAGGCGGGCTCTCGTCACCGGTGGCCACCAGGGCACGGGGAAGTGTGGGGAGCCCGGCGGCAGACATCGCGGCGCCAAATGCCAGCTTGTCCATCCCCAAAGCCGAGGCGGCCTGTCCGGTCCCGGTGTATCGAAGCCCGGCCACGTCGAGCATCCCCTGCAAGGTGCCGTCCTCGCCGGGGCCACCGTGACATGCGACGAACACCGCGCTGATGTCCAGGGGGCGCTTCTTGAGTACCAGGCCCTCCCCCGGTGCGGCCACGAAGCTCAGTTCCTTGGAGCCGCGGGGGACGCCGTCGACGAAGGCGGACGCCTCGAGATCGTTGTCGACCAGGTGCCAGTCACCGGTCTTCGACCAGTAGACGGTGTAGACGTCGCCGAGAGCCCGGGTCACCTGGAGACCGGTGAGTATCGAGATGTCGTGCTCGTCGGAGGGACCTCCAAAGATCACCGCCGGCTTGGCCATTCCTACTCCTCAGGGGTAATGGTCGGGAAGATCGTTCTCGTAGAGGACCGCATCGCCGGGGCCGAGGTTGTTGCGGACCCAGTCCACGGCCTCCCCACGAGAAGCCACGACGGTAACCGAAGCATTACCTCCGTCGGAACCTTCGAGAAGGGAGGACCGATTGGTCCGGCCCACCACCACGATGTCGTCGACGACCGCCGCCGCGGCCCGGGCGAAGTCCCGGTTGGCACCCGACTGCAAGGGCCCGAGCTCGACCATTCCCGGGGTGACCAGGGCTTTGCGCCCGCTGGCAGCCAACCTGGTGAGTGCCTCCAACCCCTTTCTCGCTCCGGCGGGGTTGGAGTTGTAGGTGTCGTCGATGATGGCGAATCCCTTGTCCGACGTAGTCACGGTCTGGCGGTGCTCGGGCCGGGGAAGGTCTTTGAGCCGGGCGGCGATTTGATCGGTGCTCATCCCGAGAGCGGTTGCTATCCCAATGGCAATCCCGAGATTGAGGGCAAATGCGCCATCGGGCACGGGCCCTATCGGGCTGCCCTTCACGAGAATCTGACCTTCGGCCATGCTGATGGTGGTGCCGGGTCCCTCGCTCGAGACGGTGACCAGATCCATCGATCCGGCCCGGGTCTTCGCCAGTTCGGCAAGGAGCGGATGGTCGACACCGATCACCCCGATCGCCGCACCATCGAGGATCTCAGACTTGGCGGCCACGATCCGCTCCTCGGTCTTGAAACGCTCCAGATGGACCGGGCCGATGGCCACGATTGCGGAGACATCGGGGTTGACCCACTCGCAGAGCGCGGCGATCTCCCCCGGCCCGTAGGTACCCATCTCGGCGACGAAGACCTCGGTGCCCGGCACCAAATGCTCGTTGACCGCCCTCGCCAGCCCCATCCGGTTGTTGAACGAGGCAGGGCTGGCAACGGTGCGAAACGCCCCGGAGAGAATGTGTGCGGCATATTGCTTGGTGGTCGTCTTGCCATAGGAGCCGGTGATCGCGACCACCTTCGCTCCGGAGGACTGCAATCGACTTGCGGCCCGAGCCACCCACTTGTCGCCAATCGCAGACTCGACCGGCTGGAGGATGAGAAGGGCCAGGTCGACGATCACCGGTATCGACACCAGCCCCAGGGCCACGAGCCAGGCCAAATCGGTCAGGGCACCAACCACCATCACCGCGGCCAGCACGACACCGGCAACCGCCGCCAGACGACGCATGCGGTCAGTCCAGGCCAACGGAGAGCTGACTCCCTTCACCGAGAGCCCAAACGGCCCGACGACCTCGCTGACCACCGCCAGGAACCCGTATCGAACATCGAAGAATGCCCCCACGACCCCGACCGTGGCCACGACGACCAGGCCGAGGTTGGCCGCACTGCTAGCCCACCACCTCATGGCGAATCTGCTCGTCGCCGGGGGGAGGTAATGCTCTCGCTGCGCCACCCGGAGCCAACGGAGCCCGGCCGGGATAGAGGCCAGGGCGCAGGCTGCGAACAGCGCCCAGATCATCTGGCGAGAGCCCGCTCGATGACAGACGCGCAGGGCCTCGGGCGCCTCCAGGGGAAGGAAATGACCCACGCCCTCGAGAACCTGGAGATCGACATGGCGGCCTTCGGACTCGATCACCTCGGCGGCAGCGTGGGCGATGCTCACCGGAACCTCCCGGTCCCCGGCGCCCCAGATCAGGCTGACCGGGGCGGTGAGGGCTCGAAGCTGGGGCTCGTAGCTCTCGTTGACCACTCGAACCAGCACATCCCGCATCACCCCGGAGGCGGCGCGGTAGTCGGATGACCCGGTTTGGCGCCGGATCTCCTCGAATTTCTCGTCACTCAGCATCCCGGACCGGTTGAAGGCGCGCAACATCCGGTAGCGGGCTGACGGAGGCCGGGTCGGGGTGACACGGAGCAGGGGAACCCCGGTGAGAACCAGTGACCCAACCCGATCCGGGTAAAGGGCGGCGAGGCAAACCGCGACCCGGCCCCCAAACGAGTGCCCGACGACGACAGGCGGGACTTCACAGCCATCGAGCAGCTCATTGACGAGATGGGCGTAGCCTTCGGCGCCCAGAGCCTCGGAAGGTGCGGGTGAGGCCCCAAAACCGGGTAAATCGGGCGCCAGAGCATCCAAATCGCCAAGCACGGCGCGGAAATCACTGCCCCGCCGGGCCCATCCGTGAAGGGCGATCACCCGGGGAGGACCGGAACCGGTCGCATCTGCGAACAGTGCCCCGTTCGCGAATACGCGCAACGCCACGTTTCAATCCTCGATCAGTCCGGGAGAAATGCCGAGAATACAGTCGAAACACTTCGAAACCATGACATGGATGAGCTGAAGCCAACGACCCATCAGGCGATGGCCCGTTTCCGGGCGTCGCTCCTTCGCCGCGCCTCGGCCGTGGCCTGGGTGGTGCTGATCATCATCTCGGCCCAGGCGGTCCGCAAAGAGGTGTTCGCCCAACCTGCCTTCTGGATCCCGATGACCGGCCTCTCTGTGCTGCTCGTCTTTTCAACCGCGGCTCGTTGGGATCGCCTCATGGCGACTCGAGCCGCCCCATGGATCGCCGCGGCGTGGCTGATGAGCCTCATCGTGGGGATCACAAGCCTCGCCACCATCCCCGAGTTGACCGCAACCGCCCAACCGATCTTGTTCGGGATCGCTGCCGTCTCCGGTCTCCTCCTCACCTGGTGGGCCCATGCCCTGGTGACCCTGTTCATCGCCGGGGCCATCTTCTTCATCCCCTACACGATGGGGGAGCCCGATGCCTTCGAACAGGTGCTGGCGCCGATCCTGACCGTTGCCGTGGTCGCTGCGGCCACCGCCCTTGTCGGGCTCGAGTTCGAGCGGGAGGCAGTCCGGTCCAACGAGCGGGAACTCCAAATCGACCAACAGAGACTCGACTTCGAGCGTCTTTACGCGGTGAGCGCCACCCTCGCCCGCGCCGAGTCTCTGGCCGAGATCGTCCCCCATCTGATCGGGACCATCTGCAAGTACCTCGACGCCCAGGTCGGGGTGGTCTTGCTCTATGACCCGGACCGCCATCGCTTGGAGCTGATGAGCCCGATCTGGGTCAACGGGTATCCGCTGGAATCAGAGCCGATCACCCTCGACGTCGCCGCGGCCGGGATCGTGACCCAGACCTATCGCGCCGGCAAGCCCTACTACGTGCGGGAAGTCGACCAAGACTCGGACAACCACATCCTGCTCAAGGAGCTCGGCTTGAAGCAGGCCCTGGTGGCGCCGCTGAAGGTGGAGAGCCTCCGGGTCGGGGTGATCATTGTCGGCGACCCCTATGTCGGCACATTCACCGAGGACCAGGTCGAGCAACTCGGATCGTTGGCCGCCCCTGCGGGTTTGGTGCTCTCTCAGATCGGCCGGTATGAGGCGCAGGCAGATATGACGAAACGGCTCGAAGAGGTGGCTCAGATGAAGAGCGACTTCGTCTCGACAGTCAGCCACGAGCTGCGAACCCCACTGACGTCGATCATCGGATCGTTGGACACCGTCAATCGCCCGGAGCTGCAGCCCACCACGCCCACCGCCCAACAACTCCTGTCCACGGCGCGTCGTCAGGCGGGTCGCCTCCAGCGCCTCATCGATGACCTCCTGGTGGTTTCCCGAATCGACCGGGGAGCGATCCCGGTTCATCTGGAGCCGATCGGCCTCCGACAGGCGTTCGACGAGGTGAACCGGGTGGTCTCGATCGAGCCCACGTTCGTCGTCGAGCCCGAAGGCCTCGCGGTTGAAGCCGACCGTGATCACCTGAGCCGGATCCTGATCAACCTCGTCGAGAATGCGGCCAAGTACGCGGCGGGAAGCCCGGTGGAGCTATTCGCCTGGGAAAGAGGCCCCAACGTCCTCATCGTCGTGGTCGATCATGGCCCGGGCATCCCCGACCACGAACGGGACCGGGTGTTCGAGCGATTCACCCAGGTCGATCAGTCCGACACCCGATCCAAGGGGGGCACCGGCCTCGGCCTCTCCATCGTGAAGAGCCTCACCGAGGTCATGCACGGCTCGGTGCGGGTCGAGGCCACCGAGGGCGGCGGAGCCACCTTCGTGGTGGAGCTTCCCATGGCCCCCGCCCTGCAGGCAGTCGACTAACTCTCCTGCTTGTCCACCCCGGCGGCCATGGCGTGGAACCCGCCGTCGACATGGATGATCTCCCCGGAGGTCAGCGGCGCCCAATCGGACAGGAGCACACACACCATACGGGCCACCGGATCAGGATTGGAGGTGTCCCAGGGAAGGGGCGAGCGCTCGTTCCAAACCCGATCGAAGACGCTGAACCCGGGAATCCCTTTCGCCGCCACGGTGGTCAGCGGCCCTGCCGACACCGCGTTGACCCGAATTCCGTGGGGCCCGAGATCGCGGGCCAGATATCGAGTGACACTCTGCAATGCCGACTTGGCCACCCCCATCCAGTCATAGGCCGGCCACGCCTGCGAGTTGTCGAAGTCGAGTGTGACCAACGCTCCCCCGCCTGCGGCGTCGAACAACGGAAGCAGCGCCACCGCCAATGTCTTGTAGGAGAAGGCGGAGGTGACGAATGCGGTCTGCGCCGACTCGACCGGGGTGTTGAGGAAGTTGCCGCCGAGGGCGTCCTCGGGCGCATAGGCAATGGCGTGGAGCGCCCCGTCGATCGACCCCCAGCGATCGGTGAGATCAGCGACCGTCGCCTCGACCTGTGCCGGGTCGTTGATGTCCAACTCCAGCACCGGGCACTCCGAGGGGAGCCGCTGTACAGCACGCTCGGTGAGTCGAAGTCCTCGCCCGAACCCGGTGACCACGATCTCGGCCCCCTCCTCCTGGGCGATCCTCGCCGCGTGCCAGGCGATCGAGTCGTCGGTGAGGACCCCCGTGATCAAGAGTTTCTTGCCTTCGAGCAACATGAGCCCTCCTAGAAGCTGTGGCCGAATGTCATGATCCCTCGTATCCCCAATCCCATGCAGAACAACATCAGCAGCCCGTAGTAGAGGGTGGGTCGCTTCCGGAACTGCGATCTGTAGATGTAGGCGAACGTGAAGGTCACCGCGGTTACGACACCGTAGAAGACGTGCTGGTTACCGGGGTTGACCCCACCGGAAGCGACCAGGACCCCGGTCACGATCTGGATGAGCAAGGCGCTCGACTGCGATGCGCCACGGCCCACAGGAACGCCTTGGGCGCCTCCGGGCGGCGAGCCATGACCACTCCCCACAACCCCACCAATCCGCTGAGCCCGGCGGCGATGTAGCCCCAAGTGGTGTGAAAGGTGCCCACGTGATGAGCATAGAGAGCCGGTCCCAACCGCATCCGCCACTGTCAGTGGTGGTTTTGCTCCCAACGTTCACGGACTGTCAACTATCATGCCTGAGGGAGGACGCGAGAGAGGTGTGAGATGTTCGAGGCAGTCGAATTCATCGAGGCCCCGGGTCAGCCGGAGCCGAGCGAGAAGGTCGTAGGCGAGTTCGCCGACGAGATCGATGCGGTCACTGCAGCAAGGGCCGCCAAGGTCGAGTTCGCCGGCACCGCTTCCAAGGCCTACGCCTGGTGGGTGGTCCGCCAGCAGGGCGCCCAGCTCGCCCATTTCATCGCAGATTCCAAGAGCGACAAGGAATTCGTGCTCGATCTGACCTCCGGCCAGCTGGTCGAAGTCTGATTCTCGGCCCTTCCCAATCAACCGGCTAGAACCTGGCCGTGGGCTCCATTGCTGATCACCGCGCCGCCCTGGCCGTTACTCGACGACTGGGCCGACTACCTCGCTGCCAACAGTGGTCTGCCCGGACCGCGTGGAAATCTCGAATTGGTCGCCGCCTGCGGCGAAGAGGCCGACCTCACACGTGCCCGGGCCTTGATGGAGACCGAAGACGAGTTCAGCACCGTATGTGGCCTGGTTGCACTCGGGCGCATCTTTGGCGAGGGCGACCAAGGGCAAACGGCGCTCTTGCATCGGTATGCCTCCGATCCGAGATGGCGGGTTCGCGAGGGGGTGGCGATGGCCTTGCAACGAGCCGCCGACGACGATCCAGAGGCGAGCTTTGGCCTAGCGGAGAGTCTGGGCGGCAGATTCCGACCCCCTAGTTCGCCGGGCCGCGGTGGCGGCGGTGGCCGAGCCGAGGCTATTGAAGGATCAAGCACGAGCCCGCCAGGCGTTGCAGCTCCTCAATCGGATCACCGCCGGCTTCGACGACAGTGTCTATCGATGAACGCAAGACATCATCGGTCCGGACCTCTGCGCCAGGCGCTCGGCTACGCCTGGAGTGTCGTCATCGCGGCGCTTCCCGGCGAAGGCCTGCCCCTGTTCCGAGACCTCGAGACCAGCACCGACCCGGATATCGAGTGGATCGTGCGGGAGAACCTCAAGAAGGCGCGCCTGAAGAGACTCCTCTAACTCTCTTCCATATTTCTTGCGGGCCGACTTTGCCCTCGACCAACCATCTGTGGTCAACCCATGAACAGCGACCTCGCCGAAACAGTCTCGGGCAAACAGACGCCGGTCGGCCCGAGCTACCGCCTCGCCATCTCTAGTCCGAAGCGGTCATGAGCAAGTCTGCGTACTGGTCCCGAACCACCTTCTTGTCGAACTTCCCGGTGCCGGTCTTCGGGATCTGATCGATGAAGACGATCCGGTCCGGAATCCACCAGGTGGCCACCCGCTCCTCGAGGAAGGTCTGAATCGCCGCCTCGTCGGTGCTGGCACCTTCACGCAAGACCACGAACGCAGCCGGACGCTCCTGCCACTTCACGTGTTTGAGCCCGACCACAGTGGCCTCGGCGACCTCGGGATGGGCCATGATCGCGTTCTCGAGGTCGATCGATGAGATCCACTCCCCTCCCGACTTGATCACGTCCTTGGAGCGATCGGTGATCCTGATGTAGCCCTCAGGGGTGATCTTGGCCACGTCACCGGTGCGCAGCCACCCGTCGACGAAGGTTTGCGACGATCTGGGGTCCTTGTAGTACTCGGCGGCGATCCAGGGTCCCCGGATCAGCAACTCACCGAAGGCGACACCGTCCTGGGGCAACTCCTCGCCGACCTCGTCGACGATCTTGACCTTGAGCCCGGCGATCGGCAGCCCGCCGGTCTCCAAGAAGTCGAGCTGGCGCTGCAGATCCCAGTTCTCCATCTCGGGCTTGAGCACAGCCGTCGATGCCACCGGGTTGGTCTCGGTCATCCCCCAGCCCTGCACCACCCGGATCCCCCGCTCGGTCTGGAACCACTCGATCAATGACCGGGGAACCGCCGACCCGCCACAGAGGAAGGCCCGGATCGAGGACACGTCGGCCTCCGGGTGCGCCTCCAGGTACTGCTTGATCCCCAGCCACACCGTGGGCACCCCGGCACTGAAAGTCACCTTCTCGTTCTCGAAGAGGCGGACCAGGCCCTCCGCTGACAGGTCGGGGCCGGGGTAGGTGAGCTGGGCTCCCTGGGTGACCGCCATGAACGGGTATCCCCAGGCCGAGGCGTGGAACATCGGCACCACCGGGAGCACATTGTCGGTGGGGCCCATGGGGATATTGGCCAGGTTGGAGATGGTGTGCATGTAGGTGGAGCGCTGGGTGTAGGCCACACCCTTCGGGTTGCCGGTGGTGCCCGAGGTGTAACAGAGCATCATCGGTGACCTCTCGTCGAGCTCGGGCCATGGGCCATGCTCGGCGGCGTCGGCGATCAGGTCCTCGTAGGCGATCGATCCCGGGATGCGCTCGTCGGCCTCCGGGCCCATCACCACATAGGTGGCGACGGTCTCCAGCCTGGGGACCACCGGCGCCAGAAGCGGGACCAGGTCGGGATCCACGAACAGGACTCTGTCTCCGGCGTGATTGACGATGTAGGCCACCTGGTCGGCGAAGAGCCGGATGTTGATCGTGTGGCAAATCAGACCGGTGTTGGCCGTCGCCCAGTACAGCTCGTGATGACGGCGGTTGTTCCAGGCGAAAGTGGCCACCGCGTCGCCCATCGACAGACCGAGCCCGGCGAGGGCCGATGCGAGGCGACGGACCCGCGAGTCGGTCTCGCCGTAGTTGGTCCTGGTCAGCGAGCGATCTGCCTCCACCGAGAGGATCGCCTGGTCGGGGTAGAGCCGGACCGACCGGTCGTAGAGGGTGGACAGATTGAGCGGGAAATCGTCCTGCATGTGGGGCATCAGGCGCCTCCTATCAACTTTCTCTTCTCGGCCTCGAACTCCTCATCGGTCAACTTGCCCTCGTCATGGAGTCGGGACAACGTCTCGAGCTGGCTCGCCGACGTGGCTGCCGGCGCAGCCGGGGCGCCGCCGGCCCGCATCTCGGCCATCCGGGCCTCCCGCGCCTCATAGATCTGCTTCTGGACGTGCTCCGGGCTGGGGGATGTCGGAGTAGGACGATTGGCCGTGGGTGCCGGCGGACTCGATGAGCAGGTCACCGGAGCCGACGATCCGCTCGAAGAGCAGACTGTTTGAAGGTGACGTCGTTGATGACCTCGAGCGGGATCTCAGTCCCCTTCTTCGAAATGAACCCCGTTCGATGGATCAGCCGCTCGTTGGTGATCACATGCTTGTCGGTCCACCAACGCACGAACTCGGCAATCACCAGGACGAACCACACCAAGACCAGGGCGCCGATCACCCAGGCCTTGGCGTCGAATCTTCGGGTGGCGACCAAGACGATCAGCACCACGACCAGGATCGTGAGCAGGCCCTGCTTGAGGAGACGGGACCAATGCGGTCGGAACTCGGTGACGATCTCCTCTCCGGAGCTCAGCAGTTCTTGCGGATATCCCATCGATACCTTCCGTTGCTCAGCCGAGAAGCTTGCGCTTCTCGTTGTCGTACTCGTCTTGTGTCAGCTTGCCCTCGTCGAACAACTTGCCCAGGATCTCCAGTTGCTCGGCATTTGACTTGCCAGGCGATTGCGGCGGCGGCCCCGTCGGCCGGCCGCCCGGACGACATCGAATTGGTCCGGTTGCGACGAGTCTCGACGAGCATCGATTTCACCTTCTCAGGATCCGGGATATTCCTGATTCGGTTTTGTCCCGCTGAGCCCGAGGTCTGGATCACCATGTCCCCGACACCAACGGCTCGTTCGATCAGGTTCTGACGGAAGCCGACATCGGTGATGACCTCCAGGGGAATCTCATACCCCGCTTTGCGCATGATCCCGGAGCGGACAACCAGGCGTTCGGAAGTGATCACGTTCTCTCTGGTTCGCCATTCCATGAACCCGCCGATCGCGATCCACAGCCAAACAAGGTGATGATCGTGAAGGCCCACCCGTTGACACCATCCGGCACCAGGAGAATCAACAGCACGACATAGGCGATGGTGACCAGAGCCTCCTTGACGAGCGCAAACCAATGGGATCCGAACTCATACACAACGGTCTCGCCGGGAGCGAGGAGATCCTTGGGGTACGCCATCGCCGGGAGGCTACAGAGGACGCGTGCACGGTGCCCCCTCCCCGCCTTCGGCGGTACTCCCCCAACGCTCGCTCCGCTCACTGGCGGGAGAAATGGGCCAGACGCGAGAAGGCCCCGAGGGAGCATCGGCCGAAGCCTCAACCCTCTCGGGGCTCTCGTTCCGATCGGTGTCGGGCCGGGGACCCAACTCCGTTCGGAAGTCGTCGTAGGCCGAAGCCTTCGACGGGCGCTCACTGGACTGCCTCGATCCGAAGATCGTTGCGATCCGGTGACCGCTCTCCCCGTTTCCAGGGAGGTGCGGATCCGAAGATCCGCCGGTCGGATGGCCGCTCGACGATCCCGAAGGATCCCCGTTCGGTCTTCCGACCGCCCCGAGCCTCGGTTTCCCGATGCTCCGGGCACCCGCACCGTGGGAATTCTTCCCGGCTCGGCTTTCGCCGCTCCGTACCCACCGTCCGGGGTGCCTCAGGGTCTCCCCTGTGGCGCTCGGGAAAAGTAGACCACGGCCCCGCCCACCGCAAACCGGACAGGGGATTCGTTTTCGCGATCTGTGATCCAGTTTTCGCGGGCGATCCTCATTGGTTGGATTTTGGGGTGCCGACGAACAGATGAAGCATCGAGCCATCGCTCAACTCCCTGGTTTGAAACTCGGCCTCGAAGCCGGCGGTCGAGAGGGCGCCCATCCACATCGCGGTGGGGAACAGTCCCTGAGGATGGCGATCATGAACCACCGACACCTCGTCGCCTTCGCGCAACAGGTAGACCATGTCCGCCTCGAATGTCTGGTCCGTCGGATCGGGGTCCCAGACCCACTCCAGATAGCGCAACCCGCGATCCCCGGCGTCATAGCCGCCATGCTCGGTGCCCGGCTCGAAAGTCTCACTCACATAGTCGGGGACGAACAGGGCGACGCCACCGGGCGAGCAATGATCGCGGGCCGTTCGAGCCGTCGCGATCACGTCTTCGATGGTCGTCAGATATGAAAGGGCGTCGTGGGCGAACACGGCATCGAATACCTCGCCGAGCCGGACCGACCTCATGTCACCTTGGAAGTGGGCGCACTCCGGATTGAGGGCTCGACTCACCTCGAGCATCGGCTCCGAGCGATCGACCAACGTCATCGTGAACTCCGCTTTGAGATGGGAGGCGTTGTTGCCGCCGCCTGATCCGAGCTCGAGGACCGTGGTCACCGGAGACGCGGCCGATCCAACCAAGGAGCTCCCGGTAGACCCCGGCCTCCTCGGCATACTCCTCTGGAGGCGACAGCAGCGGCCACCACCCGGCGAGATCACCGTAAAGGCGAGGGGCGTCCTCCACCCAGAAAGGCTAGGACGCGAGAAACCCCGAGGGAGCTTCGGCCGAAGCCTCAGCCCTCTCGGGGCTCTCATGCCACCCTGCCAGGAAAGCGGGCCCCCGGCGTGGTGGCGATCCGGAAAGACCGAGGTCCTTCCTTCCCCAACCCGGGGTCTCCCCCGTTTCGGTAGACGGGAAAGTACGTATCGCCCCTCGGGGCGTCAAGCCGTGGAGCGGGTTTCTTTTCGCGCCCTAATGCCTGATTTCGCGGTGATCTATCAGGCTCCACATTCCTGTCACACCTCGTACTTACACTCGCCTCATATGACGGTTGAAGCCCTTGATCGACAACTGACGACGCTCTCGCCGAGTCGGGCCGGCGACTTCAAGACCTGCCCTCAGTTGTTCAAATTCCGGGCGATCGACCGGCTTCCCGAGCCCACCTCGGTCTATCAGGCCAGAGGCACCACCGCCCACCTCGCCCTGCAACGGCTGTTCGATCATCCGGCGCCGGATCGCTCCCCTGACCTCCTCTACAACCTGTTCCGCGAGGCCTGGACCGAGTTGAGGGTCGACGAGGAGTTCGAAGGGCTGTTCGAGGACACCGAAGCCGAGCGGACCTGGGGCCTGGAATCGATGGAGCTCCTCGCCAACTACTTCGGAATCGAGGACCCGACCAGCTTCGACCCCGAGGACCGGGAGCTCGACATGTTGGAGGACCTCGATGGCATCGTCATCCGCGGGATCCTCGACCGGATCGACCGGGACGTAGACGGGCGTTTGGTGATCACCGACTACAAGACCGGTAAGGCCCCACCGGAGAGATACGCCCTCCCCGCTTTCTTCGCGTTGAAGATCTACGCCCTCCTCATCAGGCGGCGCAACGGCGAGACGCCAAAAGAGATCCGACTCATGTACCTGAACGGGCCCACCGAGTATCGCCTCAGCATCGACGACCGCCAGTTGGACGCCATGGACGGCCAGCTCCGGGCGCTGTGGAACGCGATAGAGAGGGCGATGACCACCGGGAGGTTCCCCACCCGTCCGGGGAGGCTTTGTGACTGGTGCTCGTTCAAGGGCATCTGCCCCGCTTTCACCGAGCCGGTCTAGGGGAAGATCCCTCGAACCAACTTGGCGTCGGCGACCTTGCGTATCCCCTTGATCAAAGCTGCCGTCCTCATGTCGACGTTCTCGCTCTGAGCGATGTTGTGCACGTCACTGAAGGCTCGGGTCATGATCTCCCGAAGTCGGGCCACCACTTCGTTCTCGGTCCAGAAGTACTTCTGCACGTCCTGAACCCACTCGAAGTAGGACACGGTCACCCCGCCGGCATTGGCCAGGATGTCAGGGACCATGAGCACTTCCCGGGCGCGCAACATGTCGTCAGCTTCGATCGTGGTCGGGCCGTTGGCCCCTTCGAGGATGATCTTGGCCTGAATCTTGTCGGCGTTGTCGGCCCGGATCACGTTCTGAACGGCGGCCGGGACCAGCACGTCGACTGGAAGCTCGAAGATGCCGTCGGCCTCGATGTGGTCGGCGTCGGGATATCCCTCGAGGAACCGGTTCTCGTCGACCCATTTCGCCATCGCCTCGACGTCGAGCCCGTCGGGGTTGTACACCGCACCCGAGATGTCGGACACCGCCACCACCCGGGTTCCCATCTGTTGGCCGGCAATTGCGGCATACCTGCCGACATTGCCGAAGCCGTGGATGGCGACTGTGGCGTCCTTGGTGTCGAGTTCGCGGGTGGCGGCCGCCTGTGGGAGCAGGAACATGATCCCCCGCCCGGTGGCCTCCCTCCTCGCCACGCTTCCGCCCAGTGCCGGCGGCTTACCGGTGACCACCGCAGGGACGGAGTGCCCAACGTGCTGGGAGTAGGTGTCCATCATCCAGGCCATCACCTGCTCATTGGTTCCGAGGTCGGGGGCGGGGATGTCGGTCTCGGGGCCGATGACGTTGATGATCTCCATCGTGAAACGGCGGGTCACTCGCTGCAGCTCGGAGCGGGAGAGCTGCATCGGGTCGAGACGAACCCCGCCCTTGGCCCCGCCGAAAGGCAACCCGACAATGGAGCACTTCCAGGTCATCAACATTGCAAGGGCGGCGACCTCTCCGAGGTCCACATCGGGTGCGAACCGGATGCCGCCCTTGGTTGGCCCCATCGTCGTCAGATGCTGGACCCGATAGCCGAAAAGGGTCTCGACTTCGGAATAGTTGTCGTGGCGGAACGGGAAGCTGACGACGGTCGCCTTCTGCGGGACCCGCAGCCGATCGGCGACGTTGTCGTCGAGTCCCATCAGCCTGGCCACCCTGTCGAACTGGCCGACAGCCTCGTGATACATCGGTGAGTCGAATTCCTGGCCGATGGGCTTCAGCACCGGCGTGTCGGCTATGGCCATACGCCTCCCATCCTATGCCGGATCAGTTGCGATCCGATTTTCTGTCACAGGCAACCCGTAGTTTCTCGACCATGAGAACGAAGAAGGATCAATCGCTGAACCTGGTCGACCGGCCGTTGGACCCTTATGCCGATCCGGTCCGGTATCTGAAAAGCCTCGGCATCGAAGCCGAGCTGGTGGAAACCAAGGAAGCCGATCTCCCCTCTGCCGCCTGACCCCTACGATCGCGGGGTGACAGTCAGGGAGATCCGGGTCGATCCCGGAGCCTGGGATCCGGTAGTGGCGGACCCCGACGGCGCCCAACTGATCGTCGCCGGCCCGGGCACTGGCAAGACCGAGTTCCTGGTGCAGCGGGTGGCCCATATCGTCAACACCGGTCGGGCTCGTCGGGACCAGATCCTGGTCCTCACCTTCTCGCGACGGGCCTCTGCCGACATGCGACGACGGGTCGGAATCGCCCTCGGCGGATCCGGTGTCCCTGTCGACGCCACCACTTTCCACTCCTTGGCCCTGAGATTGCTGGAGGCGGGCAATGCCGGCAATCGACCCATCCCCCTCACCCCGCCCGAACAGGTGGCCCTGGTGGGCGAGTTGCTCGCGGCCGAGAACCCCGAGAACTGGCCGGTCAGCTACCGCGGGATCCTGGGCACCCGTGGCTTTGCGGCGGAGATCGCCGACTTCCTCACCCGTTGCTCGGAGCGCCTTCTCTCCCCCGCCGACCTCGCCCAGCGGGCCGAGGAACGGGCGGACTGGCGGGGCATCCCCGGCCTCTTCCTCCGCTATCGACAAGCCCTCGAAGGCCTGGAACGGACCGACTACGGAACGTTGCTCGTCTCCGCGGTCGAGATGCTCGACACCGTCACCGGCCAGGAACTGGCCGCCGGGTTCCGCTATGTGATCGTCGACGAGTACCAGGACACCTCGCCGGCTCAGGCCGAGCTCGCCGGGATGCTGGTGAGGAGCCATGGGAACCTGACGGTCGCAGGTGACCCCTATCAGTCGATCTACTCGTTCCGAGGCGCCGAACTGCGAAACATCGCTGAGTTCGCCGACCGTCATCGCGAACTGACCCGGATCGTGCTGGATCAAAGCCTCAGGGTCCCCGCCGAGATCCTCGGAGCCGCCCTCCGGGTGGTCTCATCCGGCGAGCTGCCAGGGTCGGCGGGGCCGGTCCAGCCTGCCGGGCATCGGGGCCGGGTGGAAGCCTATGTCTTCGACCAGGAAACGGCCGAAGCCGACTGGATCGCCCGCGAGGTCGAGCACGTGATCCGAACCGAGGGATCTGCGGCCTTCTGCCATCGCGGTCCTGGTCCGGTCCAAACGGGAGTTGATCAACGAGCTGAGCCGGGCCCTGGACAGGCGATCGATTCCACACGACTCACCGGATTCGAGACTGGTCGACCATCCCGCGGTGCGCGTCTTCGACGATCTGGCGCGAATCGCGATGCTCGAAGGTGATGGCCGGATTGCCTCGCCAGGTGAGGTTGCCGACGCCGACCGCGCGATGCGCCGGGTCCTGCTCGGGCCACTGGTGTCATTGGGGCTCGGTGCTGAACGAGCCCTGCTCCGGGAACGACGACGCAGCGGCGCCTCCTGGGCACAAGTCATCGCAACCGGGCTTTCCGATCGGCCGGATCTCGCCGGGTTGCTCGACGATTCCAGCTGGGCCACGACTCTGCCCGCCACCGATGGCTTCTGGGAGGCCTGGAACCGGCTGGAGGGGATCGAGCGGCTGGTGGCAGACCCGGATCGTCGGCTCTGGCGTCTCGCAATCAGCGCCTTCGCCCAGGTCCTGGCCCGTCAGGCGGAGCGCGATGAGAAGGTGAGTCTCGCCCGATTCTTCGAGATGACCCAGGACGAAGGCTTTGAGTCCGAGCCGCTGCTCGGTTTTCGAGGCGATGAGGACCGGGTGACCCTGACCACTCTCCATCAGTCGAAGGGGCTCGAGTTCGATGTGGTCTTCATCGCCAATGCCGTCGAAGGCGTCTTCCCCGATCTGCGTCGGAGTCGCCGGATGCTGCGCCCGGAATTGCTGTCACCGGAGCGGATGACTGATCCCTCGGCACAGCACCTATTCCAGGTCCAGGAGGAGATGCGCCTCGCCTATACCGCCATGACCCGGGCGCGACTGCGAGTCGTCTGGACCGCCACCGGAGCCGGCGTCGATCAGGGTGAGCATCGCCCTTCCCGATTCCTGGTCGCCGCCGCCGGCGTGGGCTCACTTTCCGAGCTCGGACGTCCCGCCGAAGACGACCGGGCGCCGGTCACAGTCAAAGAGGCGGAGGTGGGGATGCGCCGGACGGTGTTCGACCCCGCTGAAAGCCCGGCGCGCCGCCTGGCGGCTGCCCGGGTCCTGGGCTCGCCGCCAGAGAGCTGGTGGCAGCCTGCCGCGTTTGCCGGGGTGCGGTCGCCGGGCCCGGACCGGCCAATCATCGGGGACGGGCTGCGGCTGTCGCCCAGCCAGGCCGACTCGTACGCAACCTGCCCCCGACGCTACGCCCTGGAACGGCGGCTCCGACTGGGAGATGCCGGGTCCCCGTATGCCCGTTTCGGCACCCTGGTCCACTCGGCGTTGGAAAGGGCCGAGGCCACGATCCTGGGGACCGATGCGTCCCACGCCGACCTCGAAGATGCGCTGACCGAGCTGAGAGCCGTGTGGAAGGAGGAGGCCGACTTCGGCACCCCCGAACTGAACGCCGCCTGGTTGAAACAGGCAGAGATGGCTCTGACCAGGCTCTATGAGCTGTGGCCAAGCCCGAGTGGGCGGCCGATCGGCCTCGAGATGAAGGTCGAGTCGGTGATCGACGGCACCACCTGGGTGGGTGTGATCGATCGCCTCGAGCGCACCGCGGACGGCCTCAAGGTCGTCGACTACAAGACCTCGAAGACCCCTCCCACCCTCGAGGCCTCGAAGAGCTCGATCCAACTCGCCTTCTACAGCACGTCGGTTGCCCGGTCACTCGGGGAGCCCGTCGCTGCCGCCGAGATGTGGTTTCCCCGGACCGATGCGAAGAGCATCACCACCAGAGCCCTCGATCTCGACCGGTTGCCCGACATCGAGACCGAGATGATCGAAGTCACCCGATCGATCCGGTCTGAGGATTGGGAGCCCAGAGTCGGGGATGGGTGCAAGAACTGCGGATTCAGGAAATCGTGCCCGGCCTGGCCCGAGGGCCAGGGAGCCTTCGTCCCATGACCCAGCTCACTCCCAGCCCCGAGCAGGCCAAAGTGCTGGAACTCGGTCTCGACACCATTCGGATCCGCGCCGGGGCCGGCACCGGCAAGACGACGACGGTGGCAATGGTGATCGGCAACCTCATTGCCAAACACGGCGTCGACCCTGAGCGCATCCTCGGTGTGACCTTCACCAACAAGGCAGCGTCGGAGCTGGCCGATCGAGTCCGCTCGACAATCAGTGGATCGGTCGACGAGGGCCGGCAGGTCGAGGTCCACACCTACCACGGGTTCGCGGCTCAGGTCCTCTCGGAGTTCGGGGCGCTGGCCGGTGTCGACAACCGGGTCAAAGTGATCACTCCCACTTTCTCCAGGCAAATCCTGTCCGAGACCTTCCATCACACCACCTATCAGCACCTCGACATCACCAACCGGGGCACTCTGGACAAGATCCGAGGGCTGGGCGACCGGCTCGGCGACCACCTGCTGGATCCGCAGCATCTCCTCGACCAGATCCACCCCGATGACGAGATCTGGAAGAGCCGGGTCGAGATGTTGGAGACCCTCACCAAGTACGCGGAGGACAAACGGCGTCTCGGAGTTGTCGACTATGGAGACCTGGTCACCCTGTCAACCAGGATCCTCCAAGCCAATCCAGGGCTCGCCGGCGAGATCAGGAACCGGTACGAGGTGGTGGTTCTGGACGAATACCAGGACACCAACCCCGGGCAACGGGTGTTGCTGGCC
This sequence comes from uncultured Acidobacteriota bacterium, assembly GCA_963724825.1. Lineage (GTDB taxonomy): Bacteria > Actinomycetota > Acidimicrobiia > Spongiisociales > ZC4RG35 > JALYNX01. The sequence goes on along the minus strand of CAVRWT010000016.1, from coordinate 12,267 downwards.
ACGATCTTCGGCGACCGCTTCCCCGTCATCGCGGTAGGCGACGAGGACCAGACCATTTACGAGTGGAGAGGTGCCTCGTCGGAGAACTTCGAGCTGTTCCCGTCCCACTTTCGTAGCCAGGACGGGCACCCAGCCAAGGATCGGAGCCTCACCCTCAATCGGAGATCGGCGCAGACGCTCCTCGATGTCGCCAACGTGATCCGTCAGCAAGCCAACCCGGGGTCGGAGTCGTTGACGTCAGACGACCAGTCGAAGCAGGGAGAGGTGATCACCTATTGGGCGGGCGACGCCCTCGGAGAGGCCGATTGGATCGCCCGTCAGTTCGAGGAGCTCCACGACAGCGGGGTGCCCTACGCCCAGATGGCTGTGCTCTTCCGCAAGAACAAGGACTTTGCGGTTGTGGTCGACGCCATGACCCGAGGCGGGATCCCGGTCGAAGTCGCCAACCTGGGAGGCTTGTTGTCGGTGCCCGAGGTGGCTGAGCTCCGATCGTGGCTGACCGTGATCGAGCGTCCCGAGGACTCGTCTGCCCTGGTCGAGATCCTGTTCGGATCGCGCTATCGATTGGGACTGGCCGACATCGCCCCGTTGACCAACTGGGTGGCCGGTGTGGAGCCGGTAAGCGACCAGGAGGATGAGAGCCCGGTGACACTCCTCGAGGCAATCGAGGTGATCGACGAGATCGGCGGGATCCGCGACGACGCCCGGGCGGCCCTCAAGCACTTCCTCGACGTCTACCGCGCTCTGCTGACAGAGAGCCAGGGGATGAGCCTGGTGGAGACCTGTCGCCTGGTCCTGGACAGGACCCGAGCCTGGCAGGACATAGAGGCACTGCCGCCTACCACCCGGCTCACGGCCCGACTCAACCTGCACCGCTTGCTCGATCTCGCCGAGGACTGGAGCCCACTCACCGGACGACCGTCACTCGAAGCGTTCCTCGACTACCTGGAGGCGATGGAGGACGAGCCGGCCGAGGAGCTCGATTCGGCGCACCTCTCCGGTGAGGACGCCGTGACCCTGGTGACCATTCATCGGGCAAAAGGCCTGGAATGGGACGTGGTGGCCATCCCTGCCGTCACCGACCTCAACTTCCCCAGCAAAGCGCGCCAGCATCCCGATCCGGCGCGATTCGCAGAGTTTCTGCCGGTCCAATGTCGCATCGACTCGGCCCTGGCCGACATGCCCGACGACGAGAAAGCCCGGGCCGAGTATCTCAAGGCAAGAAACGACACCCAGGAATGGCGAACCGCCTACGTCGCCGCCACCCGGGCCCGGTCGGTGATGATGATGACCGGTGCCTATTGGTACGGGCTCCCCGAGCCAACCGTGACACCCAAGAAGCCATCTCCGCTCTTCGAGCTCGTCGAAGCCCACCCCAACTCGAGAAGCGCGGGACACGAGCCTGCCCCGGAGCGCCCGGCCTTGCTCCGACGGGACCCCGAAGCAGCGACGCCAGACCCGGTGTTCGCCGAAGGGTGGGACGGTGGGCTTCGGGCCGCGATGACCGACCATGAATCCATGGCCCGCCTCGCCGATGAGCTCGACGTCAAGTCAGACTACGAAGGTGAGGTCGACAGACTCGTCGAGACCCTATTCGACCTGGCAGCGACCGACCAGATTCCCCAGATCGGCGCGGATAAGCGGGCAGTCTCGGTCACCGGCCTCGTCACCTACGCCCAATGCCCGAAGCGCTTCTACTGGTCTTCGGTTGATCTCCTACCCAGACGGCGCAGCCAGGCCGCGCAGGCAGGCACCGAGTTGCACCGGCGGATCGAACTGCACCAGCGAGGCCAGGTCCCGTTCGAACAGCTCACCGACGACCTCTACGACGTTCCCGATGAGCCGAGTGGCGACGGTGGCTTCAAGGCATTCAGCAACTCGAGGTTCGCCCAAAACCAGGCTGCCCTGGTCGAAGCGCCATTCGAGATCGTGGTCGGTGACGGATATCGGGTCCGGGGCCGTATCGATGCGGTGTACATCGATGGCGGCCATTGGGAAGTGGTCGACTTCAAGAGCGGCCGACCCAGCTCGGACCCCTCGCGAGTCGTCCAACTCCAGTCCTATGCCATCGCCGCCAGTGACGTGGACTTCGGCTACCCGGCCCCGGAAAAGCTGGATGCAACTTTCGCCTACCTGGGTGGTGGGCTGACCGAGACGACGTACGCGGCCGACTCCGAGTGGGTGGACCGATCGAGATCAGACATCGCCGGCCTAACTCGGTCCATCGAAGACCAGGTCTTCGACGAGACGCCGGGGGTTTGGTGTCACTCCTGTGACTTCTTGCGATTTTGCGCGCCGGGCAAGGCGTGGGCGACTGAATGAGGGTCGTGGCTGCGGCACTCATCGGCTATCTGATCGGCTCCCTTCCCACGGCCAACGGCCTCGCCCACCTCCGCGGGATCGATCTCCGGACCGGAGGCTCGCGGAACCCTGGGGCCAACAACGCCCGGAGGCTGGGCGGCACGACCTTGTTCATCATTGTGTTGGTCGTCGAGGTGTTGAAGGGGATCATGGCAGTTGTCATTGGAAGGTCCCTCGGCGGAGATTGGGGCGCGGTGTTCGCCGGGCTGGGGGCGGTCACAGGCAACGTCTACAACCCCTGGTATCGATTTCACGGCGGCAAAGGGCTGGCGATCACTCTCGGGATCCTGCTCGCAGCCTGGCCGACCGTGGTCCCTCTGGTTGCGGTCGTGCTCGGCGTCGTAGCCGCCGCGACCCGATCTTCCGGCATTGGGACCTTGGCTGCTTCGGTCGCCCTGTTTGTGGCGGCTCTGACCTGGGAGCAGATCGGCGTCGGCAACGCCTGGGGAGTGGAGGACCTGAGCACGTTGCTGGTCCTCGGCATCGGGATTCCCATGATCGTGTGGCGGCCCCATTGGAAGGACGTCCGGACTCGCCTCAGACCAGCCGACCCTCGCTGAATTCGAGAACCAGGGTGACGGGCCCGTCGTTCACCAGAGACACCGCCATCCTGGCTCCGAATCTCCCGGTTTGGGTCGGTATCCCGCTGCCCACGAGTTGTCCGATCATGGCCTCGATGAGGGGCGCAGCGTGCTCCGGGTCAGCCGCGCCCGTGAAGGAGGGGCGGCGCCCACGCCGAGCGTCGGCGAGAAGAGTGAACTGGCTGACGACGAGGATCTCCCCGCCTGTCTCCCCAATGGAACGGTTCATGTGCCCGGCTTCATCGGCGAACAGTCGGATGCCGGCAAGTTTCTCAGCAGCCGCCTTGGCGTCGGCCAGTTGATCCGTCGGCGCAACGCCGACCAGAACGAGGAGCCCGGGCCCGATCGTGGCGACCACCTCGCCTTCGACGGTGACTCCGGCTTCCAACACTCGCTGCAGGACGAGCCGCACGGGGCCGGATTGTGCCATCCAAATAGAGTGGGCCCGTGTCCCCAGGGGAAAGTCAGGCAGAAGCATTGCTCACCGGTCCGAGCGGGTCGAAGGCCCTCTATCTGGTCGACGCCGCCTCGGACTATGAGGTGGCGTTGTTGGAGGGATGGCTGCGAAGGGAAACCGGCGGCTCTCCGGACATGGTCAGGATCGCGTCTTCCCGCCGGGGTTGGGGGGGTGACGAGGACGGGTTGAGTGGTCGCCTCGCCTCCGGGGAGAATCTCTACCTGATCCCGGTACGCGTCGTGTGGATGGCCCCTAAGACAAAGGATGGCCGTCGGTCGGTGCGCTGGACCGACGTCTTCCAGCCGGGAGACCCCCGAGACCCACGCGGGCTCCGCGCCCGCTGGGTCCGCAACTTTCGCCGGGACCGGGTGCGGCTGATAGCCGCCCGCGGCGCGTTCTCCGCCGACGTCGCCTCCGACTATGTCGGGTCCGGGCAGGTGGACCCGCTTGCCAGCTATGTCACGAGGCGGGCCTGGAGCGTCCTCGATCAGGCAGAGAGAAAGCTGAGGGGAAATCGCTACAAGATCCCACGATTCGTGCCGGAGGCAATCCTCTCTCGAAAGGAGTTCCTCGACGCCGTCGACGAGGCCTCCCTGGAGTCCCACGTCGACCTTCAGACCGGGCGAGCCAACGCAGAGCGTTATCTGAGGGAGATCGCCGCAACCCATTCCCCCTATGTGATCGACCTGATCGCCAATGCCATCCACAAGCTCTACAGCCAGGGATACGGAGCCATTCGCTACGACCAGGATCAGGTTCGGATGCTCGCCGAACTGGGTCAGGAGCACCCGGTGATCTTCCTCCCCTCGCACCGGTCCAATCTCGATCGGCTCAGCCTTCAATTCATGCTCTGGGAGAACGACCTGCCCCCCAATCACACCGCCGGCGGGATCAACATGAACTTCTTCCCGATCGGCCCGATGATGCGGCGAACCGGCGTGTTCTTCATCCGAAGGAGCTTCAAGGACAACTTCCTCTACAAGACGGTGCTCAAGGGCTACCTCGACTATCTGATCGAGAAGAGATTCCCGCTGGAGTGGTATCTGGAAGGCGGTCGGTCCAGGTCGGGCCGGCTCGGTGCTCCCCACTTCGGCCTGCTCAGCTACGTGGTTGATTCGCTGCGGCGGGGGAAGACCGACGACATCGAGCTCATCCCGGTGTCGATCGCCTACGACCAGATCCAGGACGTTGGCGACTACGCCCTCGAGGCCCAGGGCATGGGCAAGCAGAAAGAGTCGCTGGGGTGGCTGTTTCGGGCGGTCAAGTCACTCCGCCGCCGTTATGGCGACATCCACATCCGTTTCGGAGAGCCAGTGTCGGTGGCCGCCGGGCTGGCATCGATCGATCCACAGGACGAGGCCTCGATCGGACTCCAAAAACTCGCATTCGAGGTCATGTACCGGATCGGGCAGGTGACGCCAATCACACCAACGGCGTTGGTCACCATCGCCCTCCTCGCCGCACGAGGCAATGCCCGGAACGCAGAGCAGCTGGCCGAGGACTGCAAGGAGCTCTCAGAGTTCGTGACCGCCAGGAGATTGCCTGCGACCGAGGATCTCGATCTTTCCGATCCCGAACGGGTGACAGCCATCCTCGATCGGCTGGCCGAGCACAAGAACGTCTCCAGCCACTCCGCAGTGGGTCGGCGGGTCTTCTGGCTCGATGAGGACCAGATGGTCCGGATCGCCTACTACCGCAACGTGATCGTCCACTTCTTCGTGCCGAGGGCTCTGGCCGAGATGGCTCTCAACGCCCTCACCAGCGCCGAGACCGCCACCGGCGCCGACTTCGACGAGACGATCCTCAAGTTGCGCGATCTGTTGAAGTTCGAGTTCTTCTTCCAGGAGAAGGCCGACTTCCTCGAGTCGGTCTCGGTCGACATGGAGGTCGATGTGCCCGACTGGCGAGCGAGCTTGTCGACGAGCGGAGCGACCTCAGTTCTGGGGCGAATGGCGGCGCCAGTTGCCCAATGGGCGGTGCTGCCGTTCCTCGACGCCTACCAGGTCGTTGGCGATGAGCTCGAGAACAGCCATGGAGCCTTCAACGAGAAGGCATTCCTCAAAGCCTGCCTTGATCGGGCGCGCATGTACCGAATCGAGGGCCGGGTGATCTCAGGTGAAAGCGCCAGTCAGGTCATGTTCAAATCTGCGCTGTCCCTCGCCGACAACCGGGGGCTGCTTGGCAGGGACAGCGACGTCCAGAGCCGTCGGCACCTGTTTGCCGAGGAAGTCAGGGAGACGAGGCGTCTGGCCGCAGCCGGGCTCTGAGCCCGGGATCAGGGCCGTGACCCCCAGCGTTGCCGGGCCTCGTCGATCAACTCCTGGGAGCTCTTGTGCTTCGGCAACGGCACCCCCGGATCGGACGGAGGCGGCACCTCGCTTTGTCCGGCGGTGGTCATCGGCTCAGCAGGAGGCACAGCTGGCTGCTTCGCTTGCGAAGCCGGTCGGGCCGAGGGCTTTGGGGCTGGCGGCGCCGGTGGCGGATAGGAGAAGACGGGGCGGTCATCGGGAAGGATTGGCGGAGTCGGTTCCAGGGGTCGCCGAGACGTCGGGCTGAGGCTGATTCGGATCGGCCTGTGATCGCTTGCGCATGACCCGGCCGACACCAATGAGGATGATCGCAGGGAACACGGATCGCCCGATGCTGGAGGCGAACGACCCTGATATCCCGATGGCTTCGGCGACGCCCAGGCCCCACAGCACTGCGAAGACGAGCCAGAGATAGCCGATCCAGGACAGGATCCTGCCCAGGGTGGCGGTGGAACTCTGCTCACCGTCGGCCATGGCACCCATTCAAACAGTCAGGTCCGGGTCAGGGTGATGCGAAGCCGCCACGAGGCGAGCAACAGGAGCACGGTGGCGTAGACGGTCAGGATCGCCAACTCGGGGAGGATGTCGACCACCGTCCCATTCCGACGGACCAGCTCGGCGAACCCATCGAGAGCCCAGGCGTGAGGAGTGAGATGAGCGACCTTCTGCATGGTTGGTGAGAACAACTCGACCGGCAGCATGCAGCCCCCCAGGGCGGCCAAACCCAGACTGACCACGATCCCGACCCCGGTTGCCTGAGCATCGTTGCTGAACACCGCTCCCATCAACATCCCCGCTCCCGCACCCACCGCGGCGAAGGTGACCAACAACAGAAGGGCGCCAAGCGGGTCGCCCCAGTTGACCCGGAAGATCAGGTACGTGGCCAACATGATGTAGAGGCCCTGGACCATCGCCACCGACCACCTCCCGGTCCCCTCTCCGATCACGATGGTGCCGGTCGATGTGGGGGTGGACAGCATCCTGCGGGAAATCCCCAGCTGGCGGCTGAGTGATCAAAGAGGCCGAGCCGGCGAGGGCGGTGAGAAAGACGAACAAGACCAGTTGCGACGACGCACCGAGATCGAACCTTCCCAAAGTCGTCGGGAAGAGAGCCTCCCCGATCGTGGTCACCTCCGTTGACAGCCCGGGAGCCGCCGCCACCTGCTCTTGAGCAGTCGCCAGGGCATCGTCGAACGAAGCGCCGGTCTTCTCCATCGCGAACTGGGCGGCGGTCACCGGTGCCATCACCTCGGAGATCGCGGCGCCAACCACAGATTGGATCTGCGGGCCGAATCCGTCGGGCCGGGAGACGAATCCGATCTCGACCTGCTCTCCGGCCTGGGCTGTCGTCATCCATCCCGGCAGGGAGAAAGACCCCGGCCTGGGCACCACCATGCTCCACCGCCGTCGCCAGCACTTCCTCATTTTCGAACCGGATGACGTCGAGGGTGTCCTCGGCTTCGACTCGCGTCGGCGACTGCTGCCGCCAATCGGCCGTCGTCAGCGAGATAGAGGCCGACCACGGGGTCGACGCCTCCACCGAACTGGGCACCGATGAGGAGGATCAATGCCAGGGGGAAGATGAAGACGAAGAAGATGTTGGAGCGCTCCCGCAGCATCCGGCGCACGTTGTTCCAGGCGATGGCGAAGACCTTCATGCGGTGATCCTCCGACGCAGTGCGACCCAGGCGATGCTGCCGGTGACCAGTCCGAATATCGAGCAGGGCCGCCACTGCGGGCAGCGCGGCAGTCCACTCGGCCCCGCCCGAGATGTTCGCCAGGCCTCTGAGGAACCAGGCATGAGGCGTCAGGTAGGTCAGCTTGCTCAGCAGGTCGTCACCCTGGCCCACCGGGAAGAAGGTGCCCCCGAGCATGCCCAGGATCACTGCAACGATCGACGCCAGGTTGCCGGCACCCTCGGGGGTCTTGGCAACGCTCCCCACCAGTCCCATGATCGCCACCGCGGAGAAGACCCCGGCGAGCACCAGGAGCGTCACTCCCAGGGGAGGGCCCCAGATCGCACCCATCAGGAAATGGGTGGCGACGATCAGGACTCCGAGAGAGATGACCCCGAGCCAGTACGGAGAGCAGGGCCTTGGCGGTGATGACGCTGGTGCGCCGGATCGGCGCTGCCAGCAGACGGGCGAGCGTCCCGTCGCGCTGCTCCTCGAGGAGCCCGATCACCCCGTATTGGACGGTGAAGAAGAGGAAGAAGACCGCCATCCCGGCCGCGAAATAGGTGGTTCCGTCCAGCTGGCGCACTTCGGTGGCCACGTCAGTCATCGCAAACGAGGGACCACGCTCCGGCAGCCTCCTGGCCCCAGCTGGCAACATCTTGAGGTGGAGGCCCATCCAACAGCTCAACCGAGGTCGCCACCGCCAGCTGGACCCCGGCCACCCCCGATCCGAACTGCTCGGAAAACGAAGCTGCAATCTGGGTCGAGGTTGGGGCGTCGACATCGCCGATCGACGCGGATCACGAAGTCGTCTCCAGCGCTGAACCGCCTCCTCCATGCCCGGCATCGATGAGGTAGTAGGCGTTGATGTCGCCGGCCTCGAGTGCAGCGTCGGCGTCATCGGCAGTGTCGAACTCGGTCAGGGTGAGGATGCCCTCGCTCGCCGCCCCTTCGAGCACGTCATGAAAGGCCTGCGAGGTCTCTGAGCCGTCGAGGTCGACGAAGCCGAACCGAAGGTCGAGGGAGTCGGCGGTGAAGGCGGCTCCGAAAACGAACTTGAAGATGATCGCCAGGATCAAGGGGGCAAAGATCCCGAGGATGAATGCAGAGCGGTCCCGTATCCGGAGTTTGAGGTCCTTGGTGGCGATCCGGGTGGCTGGGCCCACGGCTAGTCCCGAAGCGCTTTGCCCGTCACATGGAGAAACACTGCCTCCAGGTTGGGCTCGACCACTTCAACCCCGGTGATCACCGCGCCTGCCGAGGCGATCTTCCCCAGCAGCTCCGGCAGCAGCCGGGAAGCCTCATCGGCCAGAACATCCATGCCCTGGTCGGACTGGCTGACTTCGAACACACCCTGGATTCCGTGCGCGGCGTCGATCGCTGCGCTCAGGTCCCCGGTTGCGGCGATGGCGACACGGTCACGCTCGCCGACCATCGAGACCAGCTCACGCCTGGTCCCCTCGGCCTTGATGGTCCCCTCGTCGATGATGGCCACCCGGTCGCAAAGGCGCTCCGCTTCCTCCATGTAGTGGGTCGTGTAGAGCACGGCCATCCCCTCCGCCGAGAGGCTTTCCACCGATTCGAGGATCGAGTTCCGTGACTGTGGGTCGACCCCAACCGTCGGCTCGTCGAGAATCAACAGCTTGGGCCGATGCAGGAGCCCGATCCCGATGTTGAGTCGCCGCTTCATCCCGCCTGAGAACTCCTTGGTGAGATCGCCCTTGCGGTCGGTGAGTGCGATCACCTCAAGAACCTCGTCGACTCGCTTCTCGAGCTCGTCCCCCTTCATGCCATAGAGACGGCCGAAAAAGGCCAGGTTCTCACTGGCCGTGAGATCGGGGTAGATGGCGAGGTCCTGGGGAACCAGCCCGATGGACGCCTTTCCGGCAATCGAGGTCGGGGAGATCGAAGTGCCTGCGACCGTGATCTCGCCGGCATCCGGCTCGAGAAGGCCGGCAATCATCGAAATCGAAGTGGTCTTGCCGGCGCCGTTGGGACCGAGGAGGCCGAATGTCTCCCCCTCTTCGATCGAGAAGCCGACCCCGGCCACCGCGGTGAGATCGCCGAACTTCTTGACCATGCCGCTTGTGGTGAGAACGCTCGCCAAGATGCCTGCCCGTCGTCGTTAGCCAGGCACCCTACCGATGCTCAGGCCGGCCGCGATGGCCTGACCCGCGGTCGGCTCGGCGCAGCAGAACCAGCTCTCGGTCAACCGGGGCGTCGGCTCGCCGAGTCCGGGCATCGGCCCCAGATCGACGCCTGCTCCCCGGGCAATGGCCACGCGCATCAGGCCGAGGGTCTCGGCTGCCTCGGCCCCGCAATCGGAGCCTTCGGCCGCAATGGCGTCAAGCTCCTTGTGCATCAACTCGGAGGCAGCGTGCTCGAACTCCCACGCCCAGGTGAGGGTCATCGGGTCGTAGCTTCGGAGGAATGGCGTGACGGCGGGATGCTCCTCGAGGAGCGAGCCTTCGGGAATCAAGAGCTTGATGGCCATTTGCACCGGATCCATGGCCGACCACAGCTGGTGGGAATCGATGAACTCAACCATTCCCACCAGATGATCGGGATGGGTCCAGGGCAGGAACGGCAGCCAGGTGGGCCGAACGTGGACGCTGGACTCTCGCAACACCCGGACCGCGCCCGTCATGTCTTCCACCGTGTGGCCCTTGTCGAGGATGTGGAGAGTCCTCTCGTCGACGCTTTCAAAGGCACTCACCACGAAGAGAAGCCCGAGCCGGGACAATTCGGGCCACACCGAGCTGTGAGCCAGGATGTGCTCGACCTTGACCGTTACGTCGAAAGTCAGGTCGGGATAGGCATCGTGGGCGGCATGGAGGATGTCGGTGCTGTATCGAGGGGCGTTGAAGAAATCAGGGTCGGCAAAAGTGACGTGCTCAACTCCATCGGCCACCAAATTGGCGATGTCTGCGAGGACTGGCTCGAGACCGGCGAGCCGGATCCTTCCGTCGTAGACGACAGGGATCGGGCAGTGTCGGCAGCGATGCCGGCACCCGTGCGAGGCCTCGACGGCGGCGGCCACACGCGCCTCTCCCTCCCATTCGAGACGGGCATAGCCATCATTGGAGGGGAGCGTCGTCCGGTCGGGAACGATGGAGGTTGGCCGGTCGAGCCCGAGCACCACACCCTGAGGCGGCTCGCCGCCATTGGAGATGGCACCAGCCCAGGCCTTCAGGGCGGGCAGGTACTCGCCGGAGATCAGGAGGTCGGCAACTCGCCCCACCGTTCCGTCACGGCCGACCGCGGCGTAGAGGCCGTAGAAGGCAATGGGCAGCTCGGGCCGCGCCATCCGGACCATCGAGGCAACCTCGATTGCCAGGCGCATCGCAGTGTGCATCGGGACCGAGAAGGCGACCGCGTCAACGCCCTCGAGAACTGCAACATCAAAGGGGGCGATCGAGAGGTCGAGCAGTTCGACCTCGATTCCCGTTGCAGACAGCTCCGCGGCCGGCAACGCAAGATGAACAGGTTGATGGCCGAGCTCGTACGTGGAGACGAGGAGAAGGCGCACGACCCAGAGTCTAAGGACGGGCTGTCGGTAGCCTTTTCCTATGGGCGAATATGTGCGCGTTTCCACCGGGCAGGTGTTTCGTGAGGACTTCGGCGGAAGTGGAGATCCGATCGTCCTCGTTCACGGCCTCGGCGGCTCGACAGCCAATTGGCTCGCAGTCAAGACCGGCCTCGCCGAACATGGGAGGGTGGTCGCCCTGGACCTCCCCGGCTTCGGGCTCAGCCCCCCGGCACGTGATTACCGCCTCGAGACGCATCGCAGGGCAATCGAGGACCTCGTTGAGATCGAGGGTGGCCGGGCCACCCTGGTTGGCAACTCGACCGGTGGCCTTCTCTCTCAGATGGTCGCCTCCCACAGGCCCGACCTCGTCGACAGGCTGGTTCTGGTGGCGCCCGCCTCCCCACCAGTCTTCCCGGACCCCCGATTCGACTGGCCGACGGCGATCCGCCTCGCGCTTCAAGCGACCCCCGGTGTCGGGATCACCTACGGGCGCCGGTTCGTCGAAGGCCACAGTCCCGAGGAACTGGTTCGCCTCAGCATGCAGATGATCACCCATTCCGTGGGACGGGTGCCAGTGGAGGTCATCGAGGCGTCTGTGGACATGGCAAGGATTCGCAAAGAGCTGCCGTGGACCGCCGAAGCGACGGCGCGCACCGCGACTTCGATCGCCGCGTGTTACGCCAACCGGGCCCGGTACATCCGGATGATCCGGGCGATCGTGGCCCCGACCCTCGTGGTGCAAGGCCTTTCCGATCACATCGTCTCACCGACGGCCGTCGAGCACGTTTGCCAGTTGCGGCCCGATTGGAAACTCGTTCAGATGCAGGACACCGGCCACACCCCTCAGATGGACGCGCCGCTGAGATTCCTCGCCGTGGTCGGGCCCTGGCTGAGCCAAATGGAGAGTCGAGCGGTCGGCGCTTGACCTGGGAGCGCCGAGCCCGGCCCTAACTAGCATCCAGCACATGCCAGGCGACCACGGGTTGATCCTCGGAGACCAGTTCATCCATCAGCTCCCGGACACTGATCCCACCGAAACCCAGGAGTGGGTCGACTCCTTCGACGCCGTAGTCTCCGAGCAGGGCCCGGATCGGGCTCGGTTTCTCATGGCCAAGCTCCTCGAGAGGGCCCACGAGACCAGCATCGGTGTGCCGGGATCGGTGACCACCCCGTACGTGAACACCATCTCAGCCGAGGATCAGCCGGAGTTCCCTGGCGACGAGAACATCGAGCGCCGGATCCGCCGCTTCATCAGATGGAACGCGGCCGTCATGGTGATCAAGGCCAACCACCGGGAGAAGGGAATCGGCGGGCATCTCTCCACCTTCGCCTCCTCAGCGACCCTGTACGAGGT
>CAVRWT010000015.1:0-95891 GCA_963724825.1 uncultured Acidobacteriota bacterium | reverse complement strand
CCACCCCTCAAACCTGAGGTCCGACCGCCCGCTCCTCTGCTATCGAGTGGGTGTGCATCGGCCACCACTCGCCCATGCGACGGGTGAACACGTCGAAGGCGCGCTCCGGCGGAATGGAAACCTCGACCGAGCGGAGGACCGCCGGGATCGTTTCTGTGCTCATGAGTTCTCCTCTTCTGCGGCCGCGGCGAACCGGGCCAGCGATTCATCCCACATCTGTTCGATCGCAAGCCGCAACTCGGCCAAACCCGAAGCCGAGGTCGAGTAGATGCGGCGTGTTCCCTCGGCGCGGTGTGTCACCAGACCCGATCCCTCCAACACCTTGAGGTGCTGGGAGACCGCCGGACGACTGACCGGAAGCCGGGCAGCGATTTCGCCGACCGACCGGGGGCGTTCCAGGAGAATCCCCATGACGTCGCGTCTGGTGGCATCTCCGAGGGCATCGAATTGGGCGGTGGCAAGCACGAAACCTACTGTAAGCGATGGCTTACGGTAAGTCAAGACTTACGCTACTGAAGGCTCCTCCACGGCCTCTGATCTGAAGGTGAGCAACCAGGCTCCGAGCCCCCAAGGGAGGATGACCAGGGGGACGATCCATCCAACGAGCGGGATCATCCAGACCACCCCGGCCAGCAGTGAGCCCAGGGCGATCGCCCCGAACATCCCGCGCTTTCCGGGAAGGAGGCCTCCCAGGACAAGGACGGCAGGTATCCCGACGACCAGGCACATCGCCAGGACGATCCCGGCGCTGACCAAGATCAACGGAACGAAGATGGCCAGCAATGGAAGGCTGGCGGAAGCAGGCGCCAGAGCGAGGATGAGCCCCGCAACCCCGGCGAGCAAGAGCGGGGTGAGGATGACGAGAGCCCCTCTCCCAAAGGCTTTCAGCGGCCTGGCTCTCGCTTCGCCGCCGGCTTTGGCGGTGCGCTCGGGCCAGCCCCAAGCCACCAGCAAGGCAGCGGCGGAGAGGCCCAGCACCACCAGCATCCTCGTGAGCAGGGTGAGAGCGCGAATTCTGATGTTGGGCGGCACCGGGGTCTTGTGGACCACGGCGCCATCCACTGTCGCCTGATCCAGGCCCGAGGCCTCCACTCCCGACCGGTAATCGAGATCGCCCCCAACCGTAAGTGGCCCGGTGATGGAGAGCCTGCCGACACTCAGGTTGACGTCTCCGCCTACCTCACCCTCGAGAGCGACACGGCGCTGGGTGCCTTTGAGGTCCCCGCCGATCGAGCCGGCCGCATTCACGGTGAGCCCCCAGATGACGACGTCGCCGGTCACCTCGGACGACGAGCCGAACGTTGCCTTGGCGACCGCGGCCACGACGTCGCCGCCGATGTCCCCTGTGACCTCCAACTCCCTGCCGGTTGCCCGGACCGATTTGGTGACCGAGCCCTCGATCGTCACCTTGGGGGCGATGGCAATCACATTTCCGGTCACCTGCCCCGAGATCACCACCTCCTCGGCTGCGAAGGCAATCAGGTCGCCATCGACGACACCTTGGACGAGGACCTTGAGCCCGGTGGCATAGAGATCGTCGGAGACAGTCTCGCCCTCCGGGATGATGACCAGATCGGACGATGCCGTCTCGGCAGCGAGTGCGGTGCCGCCCAGGGTTATGAGGAAGCAGGTGGTCAGGGCCGCCAGGATCAGTTGCCTAGAGCGGTAACGCATCCGCAGCCAATTGGAGGAGTGAGGCGGGGAAGATGCCCCACACGAGAGTGGCCAGCACGGCGAGGCCTAGGACCCAACGGACCGAGCCAGCGACTTTGAACCTCTCCCCCTCACCCTCGTCCATGTACATCACGACGATGAGCCTGATGTAGAAGGCGAAAGCGATCACGGACGCGAGCACCGCCACCACCACGAGCCATTGGTATTCGTTGGCCCAGGCGTCCGAGAAGACGCCGAACTTTGCGATGAAGCCGGAGGTCAGCGGCAGCCCGGCCATACCGAGCAGGAGAACCGTGAAACACGCCGCAAGTCCCGGGCTGCGTCGGGCAAGGCCCCGATATTCATCTATCGAGGATCTGGCCCCGCTGAACCCGCTGACCACGGCCACCACCGCGAAGCCCCCAACCAGCTGGATCGAGTAGATCGCCAGATAGAACAAGACCCCATCGGTGGCCCCGCCGACGACCCCAGTCATGATGAACCCGGCATGGGCCACCCCTGAATAGGCGAGCATTCTCCGAACGTCGCCCTGCACCAGGGCCAACACCGAGCCGGCGAGCATCGAGAGGGCGGCCACTCCGGCCACAACCGGCAGCCAGGTCGCGTCGAGGTCCCCCAGGGCCACCAGCAACACCCGGGCGATCGCGACGAACCCGGCGATCTTGGCGACCGCCGCCATGTAGCCGACAATGCCGGCGGGGGCTCCCTGATAGACGTCCGGCGCCCAGGTGTGGAAGGGAGCAGCCGAGACCTTGAACCCGAGACCAGCCACGATGAGCCCAAGCCCGATGTAGATCACGGCGGGACTCCGAACGATGAAGTCCGATAGGTACTGGCGGATGTCGAGGATCTCGAAGAAGCCGGTGCCGGCATAGAGAAGGGCAACGCCGTAGATGAAGAGTGCGGAGGCGAACGAGCCGAGCAGGAAGTACTTGATCGCAGCCTCGTCGGATTCGGCGCGTTCCCTGGTCAGCCCTGCCAGCACATAGAGGGCGATGGAGCCAACCTCGAGCCCGAGGAACATCATGACCAGGTTGTTGGAGGCAACCATGATCGAAAAGCCGGTGGTCGCCAGAAGCACGAGAGCAAGGGCTTCGGCGCCCCTCCGACCGAGACCCTCGACGAAACGCCAGCCGGCGAGAAGACCGAGCCCGGTGGCGATCAGCAACGCGAAGCGGGCAAAGATGGCAAGACCGTCCATCGTTACCAGCCCGGAAAAGGCGAGCAGTGTGTCGGTGCTGCCGGTGGCAACCGCATCCCCGGCGGAGAACCACTGAAGAACCGAGAGCCCGGCGGCGAGAGCCAGCGCCGCCGCCGTCACATAGCCAAGAACCAGGGCCCGGGGCTTCCACTGCACCTCGATCAACAGCACGGCGGCCGCACCGAGGGCGAGGGCGATGTCGGGCCCGATCGCAATCCAGGAGACGTCAGGAGTGACGATCATTCCGTCGCCTCCGCAACCACCACATCAGCGAGCCTGCCCGGCGCCGGAATCACATAGTTCGTCGTCGACTCGATTCGATCGAGGACCGCCTCAGTCGAAGGCGTGATCTTGTCCAGCAGGACCGCCGGGTAGAGGCCAATCACCAGGACCAGGACCACCAGCGGCGCCAGCAGGGAGATCTCCCTGACCGAGAGGTCCTTCAGAGCCAGGTTGGCTTCCTTGTCGGGCACACCCGTGAACACCCGCTCGTAGGCCCAGAGCAGGTAGATCGCGGCGAGAACCACTCCGGTGGCGGCCAGAACGGCAAGAGCGGGCACAGACGCATAGCTGCCGATCAGAACCAGGAACTCACCCACGAAGCCGTTGAGCCCGGGGAGGCCGATCGAGGCGAACACCATGAACAGGAAGAACCCCGCAAACAAGGGCATCACCTTCTGCAGGCCCCCGAAGTCCGCGATCTGCTTGGTATGGCGGCGCTCATAGATCATCCCCACCAGGAGGAAGAGGGCTCCGGTGGTCAGGCCGTGGTTGACGTTCTGGATGACCGCGCCCTGGAGGCTCCCCGAAGTGAGAGCGAAGGTACCGAGCACGATGAACCCGAGATGGCTCACCGACGAATAGGCGACGAGCTTCTTGAGATCGGGCTGCACGATCGCCACCACGGCTCCGTAGATGATCCCGATCACCGCGACGATGCCCATGATCTGAACGGCGTCGACCGAGGTCTCGGGAAACAGGCCAACGTTGAAACGGAGCAGGCCGTAGGTGCCCAGCTTCAACAAGACACCCGCCAACAGGATCGAACCGGCGGTTGGCGCCTCGACATGGGCATCGGGCAGCCAGGTGTGGAGCGGGAAGAGGGGAACCTTGATCGCAAAGGCGAGCGCGAACGCCGCAAACAGCCACGTGGCCGTCCCCGAGCTCAGGTTGAGCTTCATCAGGTCGTCGATTGCGAAGGAAGGCGCACCGAACTGTGAGGCGTGGTTGAAGGCGAGGGCGATGATCGCCGCCAGGAGCAAGGCAGATCCGAACGCGGTGTAGATGAAGAACTTGACCGCGGCGTAGACCCTCCTCTCCCCACCCCAGATCCCGATGATGAAGTACATGGGAATCAGGATCGCCTCGAAGAAGACGAAGAAGAGAAACAGGTCGAGGGCGAGGAAGGAGCCGATCATCCCGGCCTCGAGGAGCAGCGTGAAGATGACGAACTCCTTGGTCCGTTCGGTGATCGAGGTCGAGGCCCCCAGCGCGATGGGCACGAGCAGGGCGGTGAGCACGATCATCGGCAGTGAGATCCCATCCACTCCCAGATACCAGCTGATCCCCCAGGGCTCGTACCAAACGGCCCGCTCGACGAATTGGTATTGGGCTGAGGGCTCGAACACCCAGAACAGATAGCCGGCGAGAGCCAGCGGGGCGATGGAGAGGGCGACGCCGAGGGGAAGATGCAGCTCACGACGACGGGAAGGGACCAGGGCGAGGACCACCGCGCCGGCCACTGGCAGCAGGATCAGCGCGGTCAGCATCGCCGCCTCACGATCCGCCCACGGTCAGCCAGATGATCATCACCAGCGCCCCGCCCAGGAACAACACCCCGTAGTTGCGGACATAGCCGGTCTGCAAGGTTCGGGTCCACGCGCCGGCGCTCCGCACCACCCGTCCCACACCGTTGACCGCACCGTCGATGACCTTGACGTCGAAATCGAAGGCGAGGAGTTCGGCGGCCTTCTTCCCCGGCGCGACCAACGTCGCCCCGTACAGGTCATCGATCCGATAGGCCGACTCCCAATAGCCCCAGATCGGCTGGAGGCCATGCTCGAAGTCGAGCCAGCGCTCCTTGGGCCTGCGGTAGGTGAGGTACGCCGCGGCGATCCCCCCAACTGCGGCCAGCACCGCCAACCCGGAGAGGACCACCAACAGGAAGGCATCATCCGGCGGATGCTGCATCGATGATCCCTTCGAAGCTCGGCTCGAGAAATGTCTCCAGCGTGGTGCGCGAACGGAGTGTTGATGATGCCTCCGACCACCGCCAGACCGGCGAGAGCGATGAGGGGTGTGGTCATCACCGGTGGCGACTCGTGAGGGTGCTTGCCCTCGTCCCAGCGCGGCTCCCCAAGGAAGACCAAGACCCACTGCCTGGTCATGTAAAAGGCCGTCATCAATGCCGTGACCAGTCCGATCACCCAGAGAATCGAGTACCAGCCACCTCGGGCATAGACCGAAGCCAGGATCTCGTCTTTGGACCAGAACCCCGAAAACGGCGGAATTCCGCTGATTGCCAGGGTGGCGATGCCCATCGTGACCGCCGTGATTGGCACCTTCTTGAACAGCCACCCATCTTGTGCATGTCCTGCTCATCGGTCATCGCGTGGATCACCGAGCCCGCACCAAGGAAGAGCAGAGCCTTGAAGAACGGCATGGGTCATCAGGTGGAAGATCCCGGCGACGTAGGCGGTGGTGCCGACCGCCAGGAACATGTAGCCGAGTTGGGAAATCGTCGAATACGCCAGAACCCGCTTGATGTCTCGCTGCGAGATGGCGATCGAGGCCGCCCAGATCGCGGTGAAGGCCCCAACGGTGGCGACCGTGATCTGAGCGATCGGCGAGAGTTGGTAGATGGCCGCCGAGCGAGCAATCACGTAAACGCCGGCGGTGACCATGGTTGCGGCATGGATGAGGGCCGAGACAGGGGTCGGCCCCTCCATGGCATCGGGGAGCCACACGTAGAGCGGGATCTGGGCAGACTTGCCGGCGGCCCCCACCAGGATCAGCAGGCCGATGGCGGTCGCCATGCCGGTGGTCAGCTCGGCGCCCGCCTTCTCGAACACCCCGGAGTAGGACAGGGTGCCGAACGTGGTGAAGATCAGCATCAGCGCCACGACGAAGCCGAAGTCCCCGATCCTGTTGACGATGAAGGCCTTCTTCGCGGCTGCCGCCGCAGTCGGGCGGGTGAACCAGAACCCGATGAGCAGGTAGGAGCAAAGGCCCACCAGTTCCCAGCCCAAGAACAACATCGCGTAGTTGCCTGCCAGGACCAGGGTCAGCATCGAGGCCGCGAACAGGTTCAGATAGGTGAAGAAGCGAGGGAACCGCTCATCTCCGTGCATGTAGCCGATGGCGAAGACGTGGATCAGGGTGCCCACGCCGGTCACCACCAGTGCCATCAACGCAGCAAGCGGGTCCCACAGGAGCTCCAGATTGGCTCCGACGGCCGGCATCCATTGCCAGAGAAGCGTGACCGTCCCGGATCTCCGCCCTCGAAGAATGGGATGGCTGCGACCAATGCCACAACGAATGCCCCGCCGATGGCAGCTGAGGCGAGCCAACCACTGAGGGGCTCGCCAAGACGCCGCCCGAAGAAATGAAGGAAGACCGCCCCGGCGAGGGGAAGGGCGATGACGAGCCAGATGTAATCAACCACGCCGTGCTCCAGGTGAGACGAGAGCCGGGGCGGAACCGGCCGACCGGCGTCTGTTCGCCCGAGGGGCAATGACGCGACATCCAACCTGAAGGCAAGGCGAGGGTTGCCGAGGGGCGAAGTCGGCCGGAATAGAGCTGCCCCGGCGAGGGGAAGCGCGATGACGAGCCAGATGTAGGAGCTCAACCCTTCAGCTCGCTCAGCTCGTCCACCGACGCCGTAGCCCGGCGGCGGAAGATGGCCACGATGATGGCCAGGCCGACCACGACTTCTGCTGCAGCCACCACCAGGATGAAGAACACCGCAACCTGGCCGTTGAGATCGTTCATGGCTCGGCCTGCGGAGATCAGCGTGAGGTTCACCGCGTTGAGCATCAGCTCGATGCACATGAACATGACCAGGGCGTTGCGGCGCAGCAGGATGCCCAGGGCGCCGATCGTGAACAGGGCCGCGGCCAGGCCCATATACCAACCGGGGTCGACCATTAGACCTTCACCCTCCGGAACTGCGCCAACGCAATTGCCCCGGCCGCCGCGATCGTGAGCAACAGTGCCGTCGCCTCGAAGGCAAGGACCCACTCGGTGAATAGAGGCTCGGCAATGGCCTGAACGGTGCCATTGGTTGCCTCGGCGACCGGATCAGCGGCTGCCGCCGGCACCCATGCGAAGTCCCCCGAGATTGTCACCACCGCGGCGAGGACGACGATCAGGAGGGCGACGCCGCCCACCCACATTCGCTGTCGGGGAAGTCGCTCGTCTGTGTCCTCGCTGAGGTCGACTCCGATCAGCATGATCACAAACAGGAACAGAGTCATCACTGCCCCGGCATAGACGATCACCTGGACCGCCGCCACCAGGTGGGCGAGTTGAACGACGTAGATCACCGCCACCGAGAACAGGGTCGCCAGCAGGCCCATCGCCGAGTAGACCGTGTTCCGGGCGACGACGACGGTCACGGCTCCGGCGAGGGCGCCGAGGGCCATGGTCACAAACAGCAGCGCCTCAACCATCGGAGTCATCCGCTGGGGCTCGGCGATCGCGCTCCTCTTGAGATGGCTCAGGCGACCATTCGGCGGGACCAGGAGTGGGCTGCCACATCTGGATCCCCTCGTAGGCGGCGACCCCGGCGGGCGCTGTGGCGCGCAGCCACCCGTCGGCGGTGTTCAGCTCATCCAGGTCGGCAAGCTCGTCGTCGGGGAACATGTGAGGCACCGTTCCCCGCTTGTCCATGAGCAGGGTCTCCCGGGTGTAGATGGCGTCCTGGCGGTTGGTGGTCGAGAACTCGAAGAGGGAGGTCATGGTGATCGCCTCAGTCGGGCATGCCTCGACGCAGAGCCCGCAGAAGATGCAGCGCAGCATGTTGATTTCGTAAACGAAGCCGTATCGCTCACCGGGCGAGGTCGGTTGCGCCGGGTCGTTGTCCATGCCACGGACGTAGATGCATTTGGCAGGGCAGGCGCCGGCACAAAGCTCGCATCCAATGCACTTCTCCATGCCGTCGGGGTACCGGTTGAGGACGTGACGGCCGTGGAATCGTTGCGGTTTGTCACGCATCTCCTTGGGGTACTGGGTCGTGACCAGTTCCTCGCCGGTGATCGTGCGCAACATCGTCCCTCCGGTGACCCGGAGACCCTTGATGAGCTCGCGCAGCATTCCCATGGCTAGCTCCAGGGGGCCCCGAATTGGCGGAACCCGAGAACAGAGATGGAGACGACGAGCCACCCCAGGGCAACGGGGATGAGGCGTTTCCAACCCAGCTGCATCAGCTGGTCATACCGGAGTCGGGGAAGCGTGGCTCGGATCCAGAAGAACATGAAGATCAGGAAGTAGGTCTTCATCAGGAAGTAGATGGTCGGGAGCAGGGCGGAGATGAAGCCGGGAACGGCACCCTCGAAGGTGGGCCCGTTCCAACCACCCAGGAACAGGGTGGCCGCGATGGCGGACATCGAAAAGATGTTGACGTACTCGGCCAGGAAGAACATGGCGAAGCGCATCCCCGAGTACTCGGTGTGGAATCCGCCGACGATCTCCTGCTCCGCTTCGACCAGGTCGAAAGGCGCCCGATTCGTCTCGGCGACGATGGCGATGAAGAAGACGACAAAGGCCACGATCTGCGGGAAGAGGTTCCAGCGCGGCACAAAGCTCAGCACTGGCTCCAGGGCTGGAATCAGGTCGCCCCAGTCGCCCGCCTGGCGCTCGACGATCTCGGCGAGTGACAGGGTGCCACCATCGCCCTGAGTTGCGCTGAAGATGACGACTGCCACCATCGCCAGCCCCATCGCGGCCTCATACGAGATTGCCTGCGCCGTGGCCCGGACCCCTCCGAGTAGCGGGTACTTGGACCCCGAGGACCATCCCGCCAGAACTACGGCGTAAACCGCAAGGGAGGACATCGCCAGGATGAAGAGCAGACCCACGTTGAGGTCGGCACCCTGAAGCGCCACCTCGTAGTCGCCGATCATGAACGGCTTTCCCCAGGGCACCATCATGAAGATCAGGAATGCCGGAATCACAGCAAGGAATGGCGCAAGCAGATACATCCCCAACTCCACCTTGCGTGGGGTCACTGCCTCTTTGAAGAAGAGCTTGAGCCCGTCTGCCACTGTCTGAAGGATCCCGAAAGGGCCCGCCCGGTTGGGGCCGATCCGGCTTTGCATCTTCGCCAGGATCTTGCGCTCGGCCCAGACGTTGATGATGGTGGCCACCATCAGCAGGACGAAGGTGAGCACCACCCGAAGCGCCACGATCCAGAATTCAGGCCAGCTCACCTGGTGACTGCTTTCACCCGCACCACCGGGTCGGTGCCGAGGTAGGCGCCACCCACCTGATTGAAGGGGACATAGACCACTCCGGCCGGAGTTCCCTCGTCGAGAACGACCGAGAACTCCCCTTCACCCTGCTTGGTGACCACCTGGACCGGGCTCCCCTCCTGAGCACCGAGTTTGCGGGCGTCGACAGGGTTGAGATGGGCCACCGCGCCCGGTGCCAGCGGATGCAGGGCGGGGCAGTTCCTCATCAGAACCCCATCGTCATAGAGCGTCCGTGCGACGTGGAGGGTGAAGGCCGCACGAGGGGCGTGAGCCCCGGCGAGGGCCACCGGTATGTGATTGATCGACTGCGACCCGGACAACGGGACGACCGCGCCGTCGCGCGCCTCCCACTCGAGGTGGTCCCAGGTGACCCCGGTGTAGGCCGGGGCCACTTCGGCGATCTCCTTGGCGATCGCATCCGGGGTAGCCAGACCCAAGGGCCGTCCGGAACGCTCGGCAATGTCCGAAAGGATGGACCAGTCCGGTCGGCTCTGGCCAGGTCCGGGCCGAACCGTGTTCAGCTTCTGCACCCTGCCCTCGAGGTTGGTCACTGTCCCCTCCTTCTCGGCGAAGCCAGAAGCAGGCAGGATCACGTCCGCCGAGCGATTCGAGTCGTTGAGGAAGATGTCGATGGCCACCACGTACTCGGCGGCATCGAGACCCTCGAGCGCAACCTTGGGGTCGGGCAGATCGCGGGCCGGGTCGGCACCGACGAGGAACAGACAGCGGATGTCGCCCGACTCTGCACCTTCGAGGATGCTGCGGGTGTCGCGGCCGGGGACCGTCGGGATGTCACCCCAGGCCGCGGCCAGGCCCGCAATGCCGGTGGGATCCATCGCCACCCTTCCCGGGAGGAGATCCGGGGCGAGCCCCATGTCGAGGGCCCCGTAGATGTTGGCTCGCCGGGCCAGGGGCATGATCTTGACCGATCCAGCCTTGTTGCGCGCCAGAGCGGCCACCGATTCGGCGAGCTTGGGCCCGTCGGCGTGGCACGCCTGGCCCACGATCGCCACCACCTTCCCGTTAGCCAATGCGTGGCCAACCTCGGGGTGGTCGCCCTTTGCGATCTCATCGAGCAGCCCGAACCCCCCACCGGGGCGATATGTGAGTTTGTGTGCCGCCCGGTCATCGAGACCGGTGGCTCGGGGGTGAGCCACGATGAGGGTGACCCCGAGCTCCTGAGCTGCCCGTCGCACCCGCAGATAGAGGGTTGGATGCTCCTCCTTGAGATCAGGGCCCCAGACCAGGATGGTGTCGGCATCGTCGAGGTCCGAGATCAAGGCCCGGTCGACGGTGGCTGCCAGGAAGTGAGAGGCCAGATCGTCACCAACCCTGGAGTCGACGTTGTTGGTCCCGAGGGCTACCCGGGCGAACTTGGACAGGGCGTAGGCATCCTCGTTGGTGCCCCTGGCACCCCCGATCACCCCGAAGGCGGCCCCGCCATCCTCGTCACGAATCAGCTCGACGCGATTGGCGACGATGTCCAGCGCCTCGTTCCAGGTGACTTCGACCAACTCGCCGCCCCGATTCACAAGAGGGGAGGTGAGCCGCTCGTCGGATTCGATGTACTGGAAGCCGAACCTGTCCTTGTCCGAGAGCCAGCCGTGGTTGGTGGCGTCGTTGTCCACTCCCAGAAATCGAAGGATCTGGTTCTGGCTGGCATGGATCGAGATCCGGGGGTGGGCGGTGTCGAGCAACGACGAGCTCTCCACCTTGGTCAGGTCCCAGGGACGAGCCCGAAACCGATAAGGCTTGGCGGTGAGGGCGCCGACCGGGCAGATTTGGACCGTGTTGCCCGAGAAGTACGAGGAAAACGGGAGGTCGGGAAAGGTGTTGACCTCGGTCCCGTTCCCCCGCTCCATGAATTCGATCAACGGGTCTCCACTGACCTCGTCGGAGAATCGGGTGCAACGGGCACACAGGATGCAGCGCTCCCGATCGAGGAGCACCAGATCGGACACCGGGATCGGCTTTTCGAAGTTTCTCTTGATCTCGACGAACCGGCTCTCCCCGGGACCATGCGACATCGCTTGGTCCTGAAGCGGGCATTCCCCGCCCTTGTCGCATATCGGGCAGTCGAGGGGGTGGTTGGCGAGGAGGAACTCGAGGATTCCCTCCTGGGCCTTCTTCACCGTGGCGTTCTGAGTGTCGACCACCATGCCTTCGGCGACCGGGTTGGTGCAAGCGGTGATGATCATCGGCCCTCGTGGGCCCTGGACTTCGACCAGGCACATCCGGCACATCCCCACCGGATTCATCCGCTCGTGCCAGCAGAAACGGGGGATGTAGGTGCCACCGTCCTGGGCGGCCTTGATCAGCATCTCGCCGGACTTGGCCTCCATCGGCTTGCCATCGACGGTGATGTTGACGATGTCAGTCACGCCACCACCTCTGCCTTCTCCAGCGGGCAGGCGCCCAGTTCGACGTGGGCCATGACCTCGTCCCGGAAGTAGTCACGCAAGGAGATGATGGGCGACACCGCCGAGGGCCCCAGCGGGCAGATGGTCGTCATCTTCGGGGGCCAGGCAAGCCCGATGCTTATCCCGTCGGACACGTCGAGCATCAGGTCGAGGTCGATCTGGCGCCCCTGGCCGGTCTCGATCCGACGCAGGACCATCTCGAGCCAGGTGGTCCCCTCCCGGCACGGGGTGCATTGGCCGCACGACTCGTGGGCGAAGAAACGGACGATCCGCTCGGCTGCCCGGACCATGCAGGTGGTGTCGTCCATCACGATCACCGCCCCGGAACCGAGCATCGACCCCGCCTCCGCGCAGACATCCTTTGTGATCTGTTGGTTGAGATGGACGTCGGGCACGAACCAGGGCGCCGAGGCGCCGCCGGGGACCCAGGCCTTGAGCTCGCGGTCCCCTCTGATGCCTCCGGCCACCTCGTAGATCAGTTCGCCCCAGAGGATCCCGTGCGGCAGCTCGTAATTCCCGGGGCGGTTGACATGACCGGAGATCGAGGTCATGAAGGTCCCGGTGTCGAGGATGTGGCCGATGGTGGTGTACTCATCGGCGCCCATCTCGAGGATGTGGGGCAGATCGGACACCGTCTCGACGTTGTTGACGATGGTGGGCTGCATGTAGAGGCCCTTCACCGCGGGGAAGTAGGGCGGCTTGAGCCGTGGCTCTCCGCGGAGGCCCTCGAGGCTGTTGATGAGGGCTGTCTCTTCGCCACAGATGTAGGCACCGGCGCCGAGATGGACAGTCACCTCCAGGTCGTAATCGGACCCGAAGATCCCCGTCCCCAAATAGCCCTTGGCGTAGGCGGCCTCCACCGCAGCCTGCACCCGTCGAGCCGGCTTCGGATATTCGCCCCGGATGTAGATGAAGGCGTGGTGGACCTCGTTGGCGATCGCAGTGATGATCACGCCCTCCAGCATCTGATGGGGATCACGCTCGAGTAACTGGCGATCTTTGAAGGTGCCGGGCTCGGACTCGTCGGCGTTTATGACGAGGTAGGAAGGCCGGGCCGGAGCGAGAAAGCTCCATTTGAGACCGGTGGAGAAGGCGGCGCCGCCCCGACCGAGAAGGCCCGACTTCTTGATCAGCTCCACGAGCTCGTCCCTGGTCATCTCCAGGGCGCGAGGCGCCTGTAGGTAGCCGCCGGTGGCCTCGTAGCGCTCCATGGTGTGGGAATCCGTTGGATGGTCGGTCATCCGCCGGGTCACTACAAGCGGCGTCGTCAAGAACGATCCTCGCTTCCCACAGTCCCGAAGGGCTGGAAGGCGGGATAGGGGCCGATCGCTCCCGCTTCCTCCTTGATCCCCCAGTCGAAGCTCTTGGCTCCCCCGAACAACTCCTGCATCTCCTCGGTGTTGACCACCTCGGGCCGGGCTCCGCTCAGCCACCGGACCAGGTCGCGTGCCCGTTCCGGGGTGACTCCCTCGATCAACTCGTAATTGACCTGGACTGCGACGGCCCCGCCGCACGCTCCGATGCACTCCACGTGCTCCACGGAGAGCAGCCCCTTCTCATCGGTCTCGCCGTGGGGCACCCCTGACTCGTCCTCGATGGCATGAAGCACGTCGTCTGCGCCGAGCAGCATGCATGAGATCGAGGTGCAACAGGAGATGAGATAGCGCCCGGTTCGCTCCCTCTTGTACATCGTGTAGAAGCTGGCGACGGCTTGGACCTGGGCCGGGGTGATTTCCACCCATCGGGCAACCTCTTCCATGCCCTCGTTGCTCAGATAGCCCTCCTCCGCCACCGCCAGATAGAGAAGCGGCATCACAGCCGAGCGCTTCCTCGGGTAACGGGAGATGATCTCGCGGGCGCGGTCCTGGGTGGCCTCCGACCAATGGCTCATCGGTGCCGGAGAATAGGGAGAGGCTGTGGGGGTAGCGAAACCCGGAAACGGCCTCCCATGATCGAGGAGTCATGGTGGCCCTCGACCAAAAGGTCGAATGACAGCCGTCGGCTCGCCGCGTTGCCGGGTGATCTATGAACCGATTCTCTGTGCCGATCGCGTCATATATGGCGCTCCATGCATCAGGAAGCGGAGCCCCTAGCGGTCGACGTCCCCCATCACCGGGTCCATCGAAGCGATGGTGGCGACGGTGTCGGCCATCAGGGAGTCGGCCATGGCAATCGGCAGACCCTGCAGGTTGGCGAAGGACGGCGCCCGGGTGTGGATCCGGTAGGGGCGGGCCTCACCGTTGGAGACCAGGTAGCAGCCCAATTCACCACGCGGGGACTCCACGGCGACATAGGTCTCGCCGGGCGGAACCTTGAACCCTTCGGTGAACAGCTTGAAATGATGGATCAGCGCTTCCATCGACTCGTCGATGCGCGCCCGCGGTGGCGGAGTCACCTTGCGGTCGTCGACCCGGTAGTCACCCTTGGGCATCGAGTCCATCACCTGTTCCACGATCTTCAACGACTCGTGGATCTCGTCCACCCGGACCCGATAGCGGTCATAGACGTCGCCGTGCTCCCCCACCGGGACCTCGAACTCGTAGTTCTCGATGCCGGAGTAGGGGAAAGCCTTGCGCAGGTCCCAATTCACACCGGCGGCCCGCAGTGCCGGCCCGGTGATCCCGTAAGCCACCGCCTCTTCGGCCGAGATCACGCCGATCCCCTTGGTCCGCGACACCCAGATCGGGTTGTTCTCGAGCAGGTCGTCGTATTGCTGGAGCCTTCTCGGAAGCTCGGCGAGGATCGCGTCGACATCGTCCTTCCATCCCGGTGGCAGATCCGCGGCGACCCCGCCGGGGCGGATGAAGTTGTGGTTCATCCGAAGACCGGTGGTCTTCTCGAAGAAGGCCAGGATCTGCTCGCGCTCCCGGAACCCGTAGATCATCATCGAGATGGCCCCGATGTCCATCCCGTTGGTGGCGAGCGCCACCAGGTGGGAGGAGCAGCGGTTCAGCTCGGTCAGCAGAACCCGGATCGCAGCCGCCCTCGGTGGGACCTCGATCCCAAGGAGCCGCTCCACGGCCAGCGAGTAGGCGAGCTCGTTGTGGAACGGCGCCAGGTAGTCCATCCGGGTCACGTTGGTGCCGCCCTGGGAGAAGTTGAGCTGCTCGCCGGTCTTCTCCATCCCGGTGTGGAGATAGCCGATGATCGGCTTCGTGCGCCGGATGATCTCTCCCTCGAGCTCGATCTGAAGCCTGAGCACACCGTGGGTGGAGGGGTGCTGGGGTCCCATGTTGAGGATCATCCGCTCGCCCTCGTCGACCCCATCGTCGAACACGTAGTCGTCCTCTACGACCCGCCCGAATTGCTCGTCGAGCCTGGCCTCCGACTCGTGATCGGAGATCTCCTGCTCGCCCTCGTCGGTGGGGCTGAACTCGGGCTCCTCGGTCCCGGCGACCCAGACGTCGAGCACCTCGGTGATCTCCGGGCTCTCGACGCCCTCCAGGGTTGGCTCGCTCATCTCAGGTCACCTGATGGCTTTCCTTGAACTGAACCGGCACACTCCCCACCCCGAAGTCCTTGCGCAGCGGATGCCCCTCCCACTCGTCGGGCATCAAGATCCGGGTCAGGTCCGGGTGGCCCTCGAAAACGATCCCGAACATGTCGTAGGCCTCACGCTCGGCGAAGTTGACGCCCGGCCATACCGGTACCAGCGAGGCGACCGAAGGTTCGGCCCTGCCCGTCGTCGTCGTCATCCTCAGACGGAGCTTCTCACTCATCGAGAGCAGATTGGCCACGATCTCGAACCGCTCCGGGCGGTCGCGCATCCAGTCGACCGCGGTTACGTCGACACAGACTTCGAAACCCGATTCCTTGGCGGCGGTGGCGAACTCCAACCAGGACTCGTTGGGAACCCGCGCCACGTCCTGGCCCAGAGAGCTCTCCCACTCGACCGTCTCGAACCGCTCGAACAGGGTGCGAAGCACTGGATTCTCCGGAAGCGGTCGGACCGGCGGCTCCTCGACGATGGTCGCTTCGTCGCTCAATTGTTGATCTCGCCGTGCATGATCTTGTCGTGGAGGGTGAGGATCCCGTGCATCAGGCTCTGCGGGCCGGGCGGGCACCCCGGGACATAGATGTCGACGGGGACCACCTGGTCCACGCCCTGGACCAGTGCGTAGTTGTTGAACATCCCGCCGGTCGAGGCGCAGGCGCCCATCGAGATCACCCACTTCGGGTCGGGCATCTGGTCGTAGACCTGACGCAACACCGGTGCCATCTTCTGGCTCACCCTGCCGGCCACGATCATCAGGTCGGCCTGGCGCGGCGAGGCACGGAACACCTCCATCCCGAATCGGGCCAGGTCGTAGTGGGCGGCCCCGGTGGCCATCATCTCGATGGCACAGCAGGCGAGCCCGAAGGTGGCAGGGAACATCGATCTGGTGCGAGCCCAACGTGCCGCCTTGTCGACGGTGGTCATCATCAGGTTCCCCGGAGCGGTCGTGGCCATCTAGGCCGCCTCCTCCGAAGACTCGGAGGGCAAATACCGGGTCCGGCGATGGACGTTCCAGTCGAGGGCGCCCCGTTTCCAGACATAGGCCAGGGTCTCGGCCACGAAGAAGGTGAAGATGAAGATGGCTGCGACCCCGTACCAGCCGAGGCGGTCCCAAATCGAGGCCCAGGCGAACAGGAAGATGATCTCGACGTCGAAGATCACGAACAGCATCGCCACCAGATAGAACTTCACCGGGAAGCGCTGCACCGGCTCGACCTCGGGCACGATGCCGCTCTCGTAGGGGTCGAGCTTCTCCGCGGTCGGGTTGTTGGGGCGGAAGAAACGGGAGACGATGAGCGACATCGCCACGAACACCCCGGCCAGAAGCAGCATCAGGCCGATCGGCAGATAGTCGGCGAGAGTCACGGATCTGAGCTTAGAACGGGGCCGGTTAGTCCCGTAAATCACGTTGCTCGTAGGCTGACCTCATGTCACGAGCATCACGATGAGCCTTGGTTTCGGATTGCTGAGCGCCCAACTGCGACCTGGCGAGCAAGATTGGTCGAGGGCCTACGAGGAGACCATCGGTTTGGCCGTCGAGGCCGAACGTCTCGGCCTGTCGTCGATATGGACGACCGAGCATCACTTTGTCGACGACGGGTATATGCCCTCTCTGGCCGTTGTCAGCGCCGCCATCGCTGCTGCCACCAGCAGCATCGAGATCGGGACCGGGGTCATCCTGGCGCCGCTCCACCACCCGCTGCGCCTGGCCGAAGACGCGGCCACGGTCGACTTGATCAGCAAGGGACGACTCATACTGGGGCTGGGCCTGGGCTGGAGCGAGACCGAGTTCGCCGGGCTCGGCGCGGATCTCAAGCGCCGGGGCGCCGCCATGGAGGAGATCCTCACCATCCTCTCCGAGGCCTGGAGTGGGCGGGTGTTCCACCACACGGGCCAGGTGTACGACTTTCCCGAGCTGGCGGTGCGCCCCACCCCAGCCCGCCCGATACCGGTCCTCATCGGAGGCGGGGCCGAGGCGGCGATTCGTCGGGCCGCCCGACTCGCCGACGGCATCTTCTCCAACGTCCCCACGCCGCAGTTCCTGACTCAACTCGGATGGATCCGCGACGAGTGCGATCGCATCGGCCGGGATCCAGCACGACTGAGGATCATCCACTATTCGGTCATGCTCCCCGGGCCTACCGAGCAAGATGCGTGGGACCGGTACGCCGACCATGTGTGGCACATGAGCTGGAAATACACCGACATGGAGGCCTCGACCAACCGTCCCGGATCGCCTGTGGCCGCTCCGCCGATGGCCGCGGAGGCCGGGGAACGACTGCGCTCACGGAGCATGCTCGCCGGGCCTCCGGCCAGAATCGTGTCGGACCTGCTCGAGATCAGAGAGGAAGCGGGCGTCCCCGTGGAATTCGTCGCTCGCAGCTTCTTTGCAACTCTCGCCTATGAAGACCAGGTTGCATTGATGCAGCAGCTAGCCGAAGAAGTGGCGCCCCACCTCTAGGTCGTGGGCAGTGTCCGAACCACACCGGCGAGCGCGTCGTAAACCCGCTCCCCCATGTGCTTGTCGTCCTCGTCGAGGAGGTTGGCCATCACCTTCAGGGTCCACTCCATGAGCGTCTTGCTGTGGAGCCCGGTGTGGGCCAGCGTTCGCATCACCGAGGGGTGCCCGATCAGCTTCACGAAGACCCGGGCCGTCTTGTAGTAGAGCCCGTACTCGTCTTCGAGATGCTGCGGATAGCGACGGAGCAGGCCGAGGTCGTCCTTGGCCAATGCCTCCCCGACGTGCTCGGCAGCCATGCGCCCGGTCTCGTAGGCATAGGAGATGCCTTCGCCGTTCCAGGGGTTGATCGAACCAGCGGCGTCCCCGATCGTGATCCAGTTGGATCCGACCAGCGGACCCTTGGAGAAGGACATGGTCAACTTGCCCCCGACCGGGTTGGTCAACTTCGACTCTTCGCTCAGACCCCAGTAGTCAGGGGCGGTGGCGGCGTAATCGGCCATCATGTGGGTGGTGTTGACGTGCTTCCACCGTTTGGCCGTCGTGAGAAGACCCACTCCCACGTTTACTGTCCCGTCGCCCAACGGGAACACCCAGCCGTAGCCGGGCATGGTCGCCCCCGACGCATCACGGATGTCGAGTTGGCTCTCCAGGAAGGGATCGGTCGAGTGTGGCGACGAGTAGTAGCCCCTCGCTGCCAGACCCATCGGGTAATCCCGGCGCCGCTCGGTGCCCAGCTCCCTGCCGAAACGATTCATCGAGCCATCGGCGATCACCGTCACCGTGGGTCTCACCGTCTCCATGGACCCGTTGTGCTTCAGGGTCACTCCACTGAGGACCCCACCCTCGATGCTGGGAAAACCCTCTGTCTTCTCGAGGATGGACACTCCCTGCTTTCGCGCCAGCTCGGCAACCTGTGAATCGAGGTCACTGCGACGCATCACCCCGCCCCAATTCGGGAAACGCGAGTGTTCCGGCCAGGACATTTCGACATATTCCTCACCGGCATAGGAGCGGAGCCCGGTGATGGTGTGGAACTCGGGGACGTCGAAGTCGAACCCCATCTCCTGAAGCTGGAGGATCGCCCGCGGGGTCAGGCCGTCGCCGCAGGTCTTGTCGCGCGGGTACTCCTTCTTCTCGACGAGGGTGACGTCGTGACCCTCCCGGGCGAGCCAGTAGGCGGCGGCCGATCCGGCAGGGCCACCACCAATGACGAGCACCGAAGGAGAAGGCATCGGTGGCCAGGTTAGAGGTTGGCCGACACCAAGAACCCTTCGAGCTGAGAACCGATCCAGAAGGTCTAACGTCGCCCGCGATGACCGAGCTTCCCAAGGCGACCGTGGTTCGACTGCCCCGGTACCTGCGGTTGTTGGAAGATCTCGAGGCCCGGGAGACCGTTAGCTCCGAGGAGCTGGCTGACGCGGCCGGGGCCAACGCCGCCAATGTCCGCCGTGATCTCTCCCATCTCGACTTCCACGGAGTGCGAGGCGTCGGATATTCGGTTGCCGACCTGCGACAGAGGATCCGCCAGGAGCTGGGTATCGCCGACCGGCGCAAAGTCGCCATCATCGGCGCCGGAAACCTGGGCAAGGCGCTGGCCGCCTACGCCGGATTGAGCCGGCGCGGTTTCGACGTCGCAGCTGTCTACGACACCGACACCAGGAAGGTTGGCTCCAAGGCGGGTCGCGTCGAGGTGCAGAACTTCCATGACATGGACGGCGACTGCCGGGGCGGGTGTTTCGACATGGCGATCCTCGCCGTCCCCGCGGTGGCGGCCCAACAGGTGACCGACCGCTTGGTTGCCCTGGGGATCAACTCGATCCTCAACTTCGCCCCGGTGCGGGTCAACGTCCCGGCCCGGGTGACGGTGCGCCAGGTGGACCTCTCGATGGAGCTGCAGGTGCTCAGTTACTACGGGAATCGGTGAAGAGCGACCTTCTTGCCGGCCGACTTCGCCCCTCGGCAACCCTCATCGGACCTCGTAGGGAGCGTCCAACAGGGTTTCACGCCTCGGGGCGAACAGACGCCGGTCGGCCGGGGCTGCCGCCGCGCACCTCGGTCAGACACGGGCTACGCGCGGGACTTCTCCTGTAGTTCCTCGTATTGGTGCAGCGCCACCAGGAACACGAGGAACAGCACCACCGACACCATCAAATAGGTGAGCGGGATGATCCGGATCTGGAAGGCGTTGAGGCCTTCGATGTTGTCCGGCTTGGGGCCCCGCGGGGCGTAGATCACGAACAGCATCGAGGTGATCGACAGCCAGCCGAAGATGGCCGCACCGGTGACCAGAAACCCGAGCCTCTTGCCGAGGTTGGTTGCGTTGAACAGATAGATCGATCCGTAGAAGAGAAGAACCGCTCCCAGGGTGAGCACCACACCGGTGACGAAGAGGTTGGCCGAGAACAACGACCGGAAGAACTCCCGGAAGAAGTCGCCTTCTGCCAACACCACGAACATCGTCACTCCTTCCCATCCATGTTGCCACCGCGGAGATAGGCGGCAAGCAACTCGATGTCCGCCTCGCTGAGGATCGCGCCGAACGCCGGCATCCGCCCCGACCCGAACCCGTTGATCCCGTATGGAGTCTGGGCTTCAGACCCCCTGGTCAGGAACTTGACCAGGAGATCGTCGGCCGGGTCCTCGGTAGCGTCACCGAATTGGACCGTCGGCCGCCCGTCCCAGAGGGCAGGCCCGAACCCGCCGGAACCGGCCTCCTGGGTGTAGGGAACTCCGGCGCTGAAACCGGCGGTGTGACACCGGGCACAGTTGGAATTGAACAGCCCGACCGCCCGCTCGGCGGCTGCGACGTCGGATTCCATCGCCTCGGCGACACCCTCGAAATCGATCTCCCAGTAGGCCGTCTTCTGGGCTTCCACGAGGTATTCCAATCCTCCGACCTCTTGCTCCCGAAGTTTGTCGATGTTCTCCGAGGTCACTTTGAGCGAGGTGTGCAGCGATTCGAGTTTCCCCACCATCGTCGCCGCCGTCTTGGCATCGGGCTCGCCGCCCTCGGAAGCCGGGTTGGTGGGGTCGAGAGTGATCACGGTGAGACCGCCCGGGATGGTCTTCAGGTTGGCCTCGGTCATCTGATTGGTGATGTCCTCCTCGGCGGCCGTTGACAGCCCGTCGCCGTCCGGATCAGAGCCAGCGGTGATAGAAGCATCGGCCTTTGCGGCGAGGTCCGCCGCGCCCTCCACAGGTGGATCCTCGGCAGCGGCGGCCTCGAGAGCGGTCACCAGAGCTTCTGCGTCTGAGATGTCGTTGATCGAGAGCGGCACGGTCACCCCGAGTTCGTTCGCAGCAACCGCGGTCTCCTCGAGTTCGGTGATCGCCCCCGGGCTGATGCCGACCGCGGGAGCCACGGTTCCCTGGTCGATCGCCTCCTGGACTGCATCCAGGTAGATCTGAAGCACGGGTGCGGTCTCAACGGATTCCTCCAAAGAGGCCACCGCTTGCTCGGCGAGCTCGGCGTCGGGTGTCTCGGGGTCGAGCGCTACCGCTTCGACCACAGTGAGTTCCTCGACCGCCTGGGCCGAAATCTCGGAGAGCTCGACTTCGGCGCTGTCAGAGATCCCGTCATCGTCGGTGTCCTGGCCTTCGTCGGCAGTCTCGAGAACATCCTTCGCCCTCTCGGCGATTGGGGTCACGATCACGAGACGGTCAGGAGCGGCGTCGATGTCGGCAACTATCTGCTCTTGATTGATGATGGCTGTAGCCACCGTCTCATCGGCGGTCGCAAGCCTTTCGAGTTGCGTCTTGACGCCGGGTTCGATCTTGGCCAGAGCTTCGTTCTGTGACACCTGGATCGTCTTCAGGTAGGCGACGACGTCAGACACCTGGGCCTCGTTGAGCGGACCTCCTCCGGCGAGACCCCACGCCGGCATCGGCGTGTTTCCCCGCCCGTACGTGATCCAGAAGGTGAGCTCGTTCTCGTCATAACGGAACAGGACGTCATTCAGGGACGGAACTGCCCATGCCACGGTTACTCCGGAGCGCTTCTCCACGTAGCGGGCGCTCCCTCCAACCCCTTCCGGCCCGTGGCAGTCGAAGCACTTGAACTCTTCGACGATGTGCTGGCCTCGATCCTGGGCAGCAACCTCGAACTCGTTGACGAAGTTCTCCTGACGGCCGGTCTCGCCGAGGAAGTAGAGGGGAAGGGAGATGGCCAGAATGGCGGAGAAGGCGATAGCCGCCTTCTGTCCTTTCTCCAGGCGCCGGGTTTCCATCTCCTGGTCGGTGATTCCGGGCTTGAGATTGGGAGCGACTTCCTCCCCGCCACGGTTCCTGATTGCCGAGGCAAAGAGCACGCCGAGCCAGACGATCCCGACGACGAGGGCAAACACCGTTATCAGGTTTGCGGTCATGCTTCAGCGACGATGGAGATACAACTCGGGCCCTGGGGATACACAACGGAGGGGGTCGGAGCACGGGGAGTTTGGATGATGGTCCCGGTCTTGATGATGAATCGGTCATCGACCAATTCGACAACGAAGCGATCGAGGTTGCGGGGAGCTGGGCCGCCGAAGTACTCGCCGATCGCGTCGTACTTGGATCCGTGACACGGGCATTCGAATCCCTGCGAGGTGGCACACCAGGGCACCCGGCACCCGAGGTGGACACAACGCTGGAAGAGAGCCATCAGCCCGCCGGCCTCGACACTCTTTCCTTCGAATTGGGCGGACAGGGGCAACGGGGCGGGCACCAGGTACGCCTTGGCCTCGGGGATGAACAGGGGGAGAACCGCCCCATCAGCGGTGTGGACTTGATTCTCCAGATCGGTGATCAGCCCGGCATCGATGTCGGCGCCAAAGCCTCCGGTGAGCTTCGGCCAAAAGAAGGCCAGGTAGTAGAGACCCTGCAAGTGCGAGGAACGACCCGAAGGTGGCGGTGATCGCACGATTGAAGAATTGACGGCGACTGACCCCGCCTTCTTCCGCCGATACCTCCACGACTCGCTGGGTCTGGACGATCTGGACTCCGGCATGCTCCGGCTCGAGCTCTTCAGTCCTCGGGCTCGGCCTCCGGCTCGTCGTCCTCTTCCACCTGGATCGGCGCCACGGAGACGCCCTCCATCGAGCGGTCCGCGGCCCTGGTCTCCGATGACACTCCTGCCGTGGGATCGGCTTGCTTCTCTCCCCCGCCCTGCGACCGGCGAAAGGCGACCGCAAACGCGCCAATAGCGCCAAATATCGCGACCACGGCGACGCCGATCAGGGCGAGGTTGGTCCCACTCACTCGAATTGCACCCAGTCCTTGAGGTCGTCGAAGAAGACGCCGTCCTTCCACGGGTAGGAGAAGTTGAAGCCTCGACCCCGGAACAGGACCCCGAACATGGTCAGCGTCGCTGCCCCGGCGAGAAACACCGAATAGAGCGCGATCG
This sequence comes from uncultured Acidobacteriota bacterium, assembly GCA_963724825.1. GTDB lineage: Bacteria > Actinomycetota > Acidimicrobiia > Spongiisociales > ZC4RG35 > JALYNX01. The sequence continues at coordinate 72,789 of CAVRWT010000015.1, read as the reverse complement.
CGAACTTTCGGTCGCTTGGCCGATGCGAAGGGTTCTTGTCGACGTAGGGAACCATCATGAATCCGATCAGCCCGGTGATGGTCGGCACCGTGACCCCGGCGATCTGGGGATCGAAGTAGGACAGCAGTTCCTGCAGCCCGAGGAAGTACCAGGGCGCCTTCGACGGGTTCGGGGTTGCGTTGAAGTTGGCCGGGGCCAGCAGCGGCGAGTGGATGATCACCGCCAGGATCACCAGGAACCCGGTGATGGCGAGCAGCGCCCCGAACTCCATGAGCATCAGGTGGGGCCAGGTGTTCACCTTGTCGGTGGGCTCGGCTTTGACCGTCTGGATGGCGCGGGCTTTGACCACCGTGAGAAGACGCTGGGTGCGAACGCCTTCGGGGGTCCCGGCCGGGGGGAGGACCGGGCGGGGATTGACGGTGGACGCCACCTTCCCATTGCCGGCGCCGTTCCCTTCGACAGGTGTCGGTTGATCTTCGACCAGGGTCGCCACGCTCGCCGGCGCAACTTCGGCCTCGGCTGCGGCCGCCGCAGTCTCTTCCGCTCCCGGTGGCGCCGCGGGCTCGGGGCTTGCCTCCTCTACGGCAGCCTCGACCGGCGCGGGGTCCGGCTCAGGTTCGGCCGGGGCGGAGACATCGGCCGGGGCTTCGTGTGGAGCTTCGGGGGTGACTACCGGCTCGGAGGAAACCTCGACCACCGGATCCTCCACGGGCGCTGCCGATGCCGGTGGAACCTCATCAACGGCTTCTTCCAGGAGGGGTGCCTCCGGGATCGGCTCAGGAGCGGGAGGTTGGGGGGGTGGGGCCTCGCCCTTCATCTCGGCCAGGACTTGCTCGACGGGAAGCCCCAGAGCCTTGGCCTTGGCCTCTGCGGATCTCCGGAGGAGGCTCTCTGGTATCTCAGCCATAGCGAATACTCCTTAGAGGGGACCCGAGATCCCGCCGTCCTTGCGGACCCGCCAGAAGTGGACCGCGAGGAAGATCACGAGGATGAACGGCAACGCGAGGACGTGAAGCACATAGAACCGGAGCAGGGTGGCTGCGGAAACCTCCACTCCGCCCAAGAGGGCAAACTTGACCTGAGCCCCGACCACCGGCACGAAGCCGGCCATGTTGGTGCCCACGGTCACCGCCCAGAGTGCCAGCTGATCCCAGGGCAGCAGGTAGCCGGAGAACGAGAGCAACAGGGTGAGGAAGAGCAGGACCACACCGACAACCCAGTTGAACTCGCGCGGTGGCTTGTAGGCGCCGTGATAGAAGACCCGGCTCATATGGAGGAACACGGAGAGCACCATGAGGTGGGCTCCCCATCGATGCATGTTCCTGACCAGTGACCCAAACGCGACGTTCGTGGACAAGGCCTCGATGTCGGCATAGGCCGTTTGGGCCGAGGGCGTGTAATAGAACATCAGGAAGATGCCAGTGATGGTGAGCAAGATGAAGAGGAAGAAGCTGAGTCCACCCAGGCACAGCGTGTAGGACAGCCGCACTCCATGCCGCTTCACCTTCACCGGATGGAGGTGATACAGGACGTTGTTCATCACCACATAGGACCGGTTCCTGGGGCTGTCCGAGTAGCCCTTCTTGAAGGGTGAGCCGGGACGGAGGATCGATTCGGCGAGTTGGGAGCCCCACAGCTTCTCGTTCGCTTCCTTCACCCGGTCCATGAGACCGACTTTTCCGTTGCCGTTAGCCAAGAGCTCTCCTACCAGCGCATCCCATAGGCGTACCCATTCTTGAAGTCACGTTGCCCGGTGTCGAAATCCCAGGGCCGGCGATCGAGCCCGAGCTCGACTGCCTGGTCGGCAAGGGACCCTTCGAACTTCCCGAGTGAGATCACATTGGTCGGACAACGATCGACACACAAAGCACAACGGGTGCACTCGTCTTCGTCGACGATGAAGAAGCCGAGGTTCTGCGGATCATCGGCCGGGTGGTCGACATTGACCCCTTCGGTTATGGCATCCAGCGAGAGGTAGTGGATGCATTTCCAGGGGCAGATGTCGACGCATCCCTCGCAGATGATGCACTCCGCCTGGTCGATGTGGAGGAACTGCTTGGGGCGCAGCTTGTCCGTGAAGTAGTCACCGTCCACGACCGCAAGCTGGTAGTCGTCCCGAATCGGCGGTGTCTCGTCTACGACTCCGCGAACCATCAGGTCCCTCCCTTGACCAGGGGGCGGCCGTAGGGCGACTTCTTCTCGGGCTTCTGTGCCGACTCCGGCCGGCCCTTGTTGATCTTCTGGACTTGCAGCGTGAAGATCGCCGCCACCGCCAGCATCACCAGGTGGTAGCCCATCGAAATCGAGTCTTTGACCACTGCGTAGCTGATCTCGACGGTGTTCCCCAGGACCAGCACCGGCGGCACCACGAGGAAGACCTTCTGCGGCGACCAGTCCAATTCGGTCTGCGCGTAGGACAGCCACTCAGAAGGGACCATGCCGAAGATGATGACCAGCTCCAGCCAGGAAAGGACCGCGAGGAAGATCGCCCGCGACCAGGTCATCCTTTGGTTGAGCACCCAGAGAAACACGGCGCCGAGAATCATCATCTGGGAGGCGGCGAATACGACCAGATAGCCGACGCCCTGCCACAAGACGCCGCGGGGCCACCAGTTGAAATAGTCGACGACGAGCGGCACCTCGACACCGTCGACAACGACCGTCTCGGACAGGCTCGAGAAATGGATCCAGATCACGCCGAGAACGAGGGTCGCTAACCCAAGCAGAAGTAGGGCCCAGCCGGCCATCCTGCGGGTGCGGACACTCAGTTCTGCGAGTCGGTACATCTGTGTTGTTTCGGGCGCGGATCTAGTGGCTGTCGGGCGGTTTCTACCATAACCGGGCACCAGCCACAGAACCCGAATCCGCACCGCCCCCAAATGGTCGAGGACGGAACGAATCAGCGAAGTCGTTATGCTCCCGCCGTCCTGTCCTGAACGAGGAATCCGGTGGCGACCAGCCAATCAGCAGACATTCGAGCCTTCCTCGGAGGCGGGGCCGACGAGGACCGCGTAGCGGCGGCACACTTCATCGTCGGAGCGGCCTTCCTTGTTCTCGGCGGTCTGCTCGAGCTCCTGGCCCTTTTCGCACTTCGCTTCGGAGGACTGTCTCCGATCAGCCTCGGCCGGGTGCAGCCGATGGCCAACCTCACCCTGATGATCGGCTTCCTCGTGATCTCCCTGGTCGGCGGCGTTTACTACGTGCTGCCTCGGCTCACCGGAGCACCATTGCGGAGCCCGGTCATGGCTCGCGGCGGGCTCGCGTTTCTGGTGGTCATGGTGCTGGCCGGCCTGGCAGCGATCGGATTCGGATTCGGGGACGGGTCTCAGCCATTCGGTCTTCCCTGGTGGCTCGATGTGCCGTTGCTGGCAGCCCTCTCCCTTCCCGCGCTCAACACTCTGGGGACTATTGCCCGCCGCCAGGAGACCCGGACCTACGTGACGCTTTGGTTCGTCATCGGCGGCGTGGTCTGGTTGCCGCTTCTCTTCGCCGCCCACCTCGTGTGGACCCTCCCCTTCGCCGACTCCCTGGCGCAGACCTACTCCGGTCTCTTCTTCTCGGCGGGTTTCGTGACCATGTGGGTCTTCACAGTTGGGACCGGTCTCTTCTATTACACGCTGGTCAAGGAAATCGACGTCCCCCTGGCTTCCCGGCAATTGGCGGTAGCCGGTTTTTGGTCGCTGGGCTTCGCCGCGGTCTGGTGGGGCCTGGCCCAGCTGATCTTCGGCCCCGGGCCGGGCTGGGCCGATGCGGTCGCGGCCGCGCTAGGCCTTGCCTTCCCGATCGGTGCCCTGGCCAACGCGTCGAATGTCTCGCTCACCCTGCAGGGTCATTGGGACCGGGTGCCTTCCCGCCCCGGCGTTGCCTCTGGCGTTGTCGGCCTGTTCCTTGGCGTGGTGATTGCGGTCATGGCGAGCCTTGCCTCATTCCGCGCCATCGGATCGGTCACGGCGTTGACCACCTTCTGGGAGGCAATCGAGTACGCGTGTCTCCTCGGTGTCGGCCCGCTGCTGGTTGCCGGGGTCAGCTTTGACGCCCTGCCGCGGGTGACGGGACGGGCGATGCAGTCGACCAAGCGGGCCCGCTCGTTCATGAGGCTGACAGTGATCGGGGTGGGCGGAGTCCTGGTGACGATGGGGGCGGCCGGCATCGTGAGCGGTTACTCATGGCTGGCCGGCTCCAACAGCGCCGCCTATGTGGATGCCGGTGATGGCTGGGCTGCTGGGGCGTCGGCCTCCGATCCCCTACTGCTGATTGCCTTCGCATTTGGCGTGGTCGCCCTGCTCGGTCAGCTGGCTTATGCCTCGGCGGTGATCGGAACGGTCACTTCGGGGCGGGCGGTTCCCCAGGAAGTCCTCGTCTACGGGGAAGACGGGGCGCAAGGGACCCGGCAGGTGACGGTGGGCGGCAATTCCGATGAGTGATCTGAGCGCCGCCGCTGCCGCCGCCCTCGGCATCCCCGAGGCCATCGTGATGCGCTCGGCCGCGGCTCGAGCCACCGAGACCGGGATGACGGTCGACGAGGTGTTGGCAGCGTGGGCCGGTGGTGGATCGATCGACGCTCCGATCCCGGCTGCGGAGACTGGAGCCGAAGAAGGGGCACCCGAGGTCGAGGAGACGCCCGCAGGTCGTCATGAGGTCCCGACCGGCCCATCACACCCCCCTCGCGTCGGCGAGACGCCACCGCTCCCCCACCGCGCACGGGAGATGCGGACAACAGGAAGCCACCGGTGCTGATCTCGGAGCCTGATCGCCCGATGGTCATCCTGGCCGGCGTCGTTGGTCTCTTTGTCGCAGTCCTCCTGGTGGGCCTGGTCGGCCCCTCGGCCGCAACCGAGAACCCGGGTGCTCGCACCAGCGCCATCAGCTACAGCGAGGCGGGGAGGCACGGCCAAGAGCTCTATCAGGGTCTGGGCTGTGTGTCCTGTCACACCCAGATGGTGAGGCCGATCGTCTCCGACGTCGGTCTGGGCGCGGTCAGCCTCAATGACTCCAACCAGGTGCTGGGCACCCGCCGATTCGGGCCTGATCTCTCCGACGTCGGCACCCGTCTCGTCGGCGCCCAGATCGAAGCGATCGTCACCGGGTTCGGCGATCATCCCGCGGTGGCGCTTTCCAGCTCCGACCTCGAGGATCTGGTGACTTATCTCCTCGAATCCAAGACTTCCGCCCCACCTGCCGAGGCTGAGGAATGAGCGATCTCGTCGCCGCCGCTGCCGCCGCCCTCGGGGTCCCCGAGGCCCTGGTTCGACGCTCGGCCGCAGCACGGGCGCAAGCCACAGGTATGACCTTCGACGAGGTGCTGACCGCGTGGGCGGGCGGGGAGAGCGTGGCCGGGGCGGCGCCACCGTCGGCCGAGGCAGCCGCAGAGCCAGCCGAAGCGGTGCCGACCGCCGCAACAGAACCAGCACCCCCCTCGGTCGACGAGACGCCGACCGGTCCCCCCGCTACGCAGGGGGACAATCTGGCGCCTGCGGCCGCCGCCGCACCCGGGGTCACCACCCGGGCGCCGGTACCTGCCCAGGTGTCCGCCGCCGAGGCCGCCAACCTCCCCGAAGTGGTCACGGTGCCCACGGCCGGGATCAGGGAGCGGACCAACTTCGTGTTCCCCCGGTGGCTGGCGGCGGTGATGCTGATCATCCCCCTCTTCGCCCTCTTCGCTCTGGGGGGTGCTGCCACCGGAGTCTGCGGGGAGGCCACCGAGCTCCAGACCGACGTCGTCAGCGGTCAGATCGTGAATTGCGACGGGTCTGATTTCACCGGTTCAGGCGTCGGCGGTGGTGGGACCGACTACCTCGCTCTCGGCGACGCGATCTACCACGGAGACGGCGCAACCTGCGTCGGGTGTCATGGCGCAGGAGGGGGCGGAGGAGTCGGGCCGGCACTCACCGGAGTGCTGACCACCTTCGGGTCGTGCACAGATCACATGGAATGGGTCCGCCTCGGGACACAGGGTTTCCAGGCAGCCGGTCGAACTACCTACGGGGACACCAACAAGCCAGTAGGCGGCGGGGGGACCATGCCCAGTCACGCCTCCCTCAGCCCCGAGCAATTGGCCGCGGTGGTCACCTTCGAGAGGGTTCGATTCGGAGGTGAGGACCCTGCCGAGGCCCTGGTGGACTGTGGAGTCGGTCCTGAAGCCCCCGCCGAAGGCGAGCAAGGGGGTCCCCCTGCTCAAGGCGAGGAAGGGGCTCCCCCGGCCGAGGGAGAGATTGTCACCTCGACCACGGTCGCCGGCTAGTCAGCGTCCTAGCTCCTTGCGGAGCCGACGAGCCTCGATCTGACCTTCAGCCAGAACCGTGCCATCGGGGCCGAGCACCACGGGGATCCTCAGCCCGAAGTCCCTGGTCAACGCCGGGTCGGAGTCGATGTCGACCTCCTCGATTTCGACACCGGCCCTGGCTGCTACCGAAGCCACTATGGGCCGCGCCTCATCGCAAAGATGACAGCCGGGGCGGGTGAGGAATTTGACCACTAAAAGACTCAAGATATCACTCTCCGTGGTCGATAATGAGGGCGCATGCAGGAAGGAGGGTCAACCGTTCCCCTCATGCCTAGGGCACGTTCGTCCCAGGTGTGAACGGATAGCCTCCCAGCCCGCCCCACGGTAACGGAGCCCTTCTTCATGTAGTCGGGGCCCCCATTTATGGGGGCTCCGACATTTTCTGGGTAGATTTCCGCCCTCTTGCGACCCGCAACCGCCGCCGTCATCGTGATCCTGCTCGTCCTGATCGCAGTAGCCGGGATCATCCAGCTGGGGTCGATCCTCTTCCCGCCATCGTGACCGGGACCCCGTCGGCCAGGGCCAGGAGCTCGTCCGCCCGGCCCTCCCGAACGGCCACCGCGATGAGACCGGCCGAGTCGAGGTGGATCAAGGGCTCGCCACTCCCGACATCCGCATAGGTCACCACCCATGGGATCGAGTGGATCGTGGCCCCGATGCTGAGCGTGACCACGCTTCCGGGCGTCACTCCAATCGCCGCCAGATCATCGGGCCCGATATTGGTTTGCACGTTGCCGAAGTGGTCCACCCACCAGGCTTCACCGGACACTGTCGAGCCCTCGACGTTGGGCAGGGGCAGCAGGAGAGGCCGCACCTGATCTGGAGCAACCGGAGGCCCGAGATCGGTGAGACCCGCTTCCCCCGACGCCAGCAAGGCCGCCGCCGGGGCGAAGACGTCCCGCCCGTGAAAGGTTGCCCCTGGCGAGGGGATCATCGCTTCCGGATTCTCGATCGAAACCATCTCGGTGGCTCCCCCGACCATGGCCACCGCGGGAGAGAGCACCCCGTTGTCAGGACCGACGAAGAATCCCCAAGCGGTCGCCACCGCGAGCGCCTTGCGAGCAGTGCCAACTTCGGGGTCGACCACCACCAGGGCAACCCCTTCCGGAAGGTATTGGATCGCCCTGGTCAGATGCAGGGCTGCGGCCCGGATGTCACCGCGGCGGGTGTTGTGGGTGACATCGATCACCCTCGAGTCCGGCGCCAGCTTCGCCAGCACGCCGTGGACGACGCCCACGAATTCGTCACCATGTCCGAAGTCGGAGAGAAAGCTGATGGGCAGCGACATTTCAGGTGACGCTAGACCAACCCGAGCGCCATTCCGCAGGTGGGGAAGGACCGGGCACCGGCTTATATTGGGTCATGGTCGAGCCGAGCATCGAAACACTGGCCCGCGAGGTGTCAAGGGCGAACGTCGCGATGCTCGTCGGCGGTGTCGACACCGGCAAGACCACCCTCGCCCTCCAGGCCGCCCGGCTGGCGGTGGCTGCCGGCCGCACCGTGGCCCTCGTCGACGCCGACGTCGGCAACTCGACGGTCGGCCCGCCCGCCTGCGTCGGACTGAAGATCATGCGAACACCGGCCGACATCGACGCAGTGGCCGTGCCCGACCAACTCCACTTCGTGGGCACGATCACACCGGCACGCTTGGTGCTCCAGCAGGTGGTGGCCACCGCGGCGATGGTCGACGTCGCCAAACGCCTCGCTGATCTGGTGATCCTCGACACCACTGCCGTCGTTTCCGGGGTCGCCGGCGAGACCCTGAAATACCACAAGGCCGAGCTCTGCCGACCGGACAAGGTCGTCGCCCTGCAGAGGGGCGGGGAGATGGAGCCGGTCGTGGGAATGCTGCGGCGCTTCCTCGGTCTGGACGTGACCGTCGCCCCCAGCGACCCGAACCTCAACCCGGTGTCACCCGACGAGCGGGCGCAACGGAGAACTGCGCTGTTTGCCGCCGCCCTCGCACCACCACTCGATCGGTGGAAGGTCCGCCCCACGGTTTTTGCCCCGACCCTCCCGATGGGCCTCAACTTGGGGAGGCTCCACCACGTCCTGGTCGGTGTCCAGGACGAAGGCGGGGGATGTCTGGGGCTGGGCATCCTGATCCACGAGGACGACACGCTGCGGGTCATGACCAATCGCGGCGAAGGCATGAAAGGCCTCCGACTGGGATCGATGAAGCTCGACCCGGACAGCCTCGCTGCCAGCGTGATCAGCCTCCGTGAGGTGATGTTCGGGATCTGAGCGCACCGGGGGCGTTCTCGGCGGTTAAAGCCGAATAGGGTCCAGGGGCCGATAACTCCCCAAATGACGGGGAAAAGGCGTTGGCTATCACTATTGCTCGTCGCTGCCCTGGCCACGATCGGCCTTGGCGTGACAGCTGGAGCCGACTCAGGGAGCGAAGCCGAGTTTCTGGCGAAGATCAATTCCTCGCGTGCCAACGCAGGCCTTGCGCCCTTGGCCGCCAACGGCAGCCTCACCTCCTACGCGAGGACTCACACCGCCGCGATGATGGATGCAGGGGAGATCTACCACTCGTCGAGCGCACAACTGGGCGCCGCGGGTGGGACCGGATGGGACCGGATGGGCGAGAACGTCGGTCGGGGCCAGACCCCGAGCAGCCTCCACGAGGCGTTCATGAACTCGTCGGGGCACCGAGCCAACATTCTCGGTGACTACAACTACGTGGGGATCGGGACCGGAACCAAGGACGGCTATCTCTACGTGACCGTCATCTTCATGAAGAAGGGCTCGAGCTCGGCGCCCGCCACAACCACCACCACCGTGGACGAGAGCCCGGGCACCACCAAGGCTTCGAGTTCTGGAACCACCAAGCCCAAGCCGACGCCAGCGACCGAGGCGACCACACCACGACGACCACCCTGCCCCCAACCACCACCACCACGATGATCGTGGGGCCGGACAAGGCAGTGGTTCCCGGTGAGGCCTGCGTCGAGGCCGGTCGATTCGGCCAGCTCTGCCACGACTGAACAGTTGTCCCCCCTTCGAAGGGGGGACCGCCTGAGCAAAGCGAAGGCGATGGGGGTTGGACCATCAACGGCTCACGGGAACACGAAACGCCCGAGTGACCTCTCGGAGCCTCCTCCGCACTTCCCCGAACGGACGCTTCTCCGAACTGCCTCTCGGGCGTTCGCAGGGCTGAATCTACGGATTTGCCCTCCCCGGATCAACAACCCTCGACTCGCCCCAATAGATCGTCGGTGATCGCAAACTATCGTCGTTGAGGTGCTGGAGCAGCCGCATCGGACGGTTACCAACAGCTATTCGGGTTATCCACAGGGCTTGTCAACACGGGTTTGTTCACAAGTTTCTAACCCGAATTTTCGCGACTCGCCGCGATCGCAGTCACCATCGCCCGGAACGACAACTCGATCGTCTCGTAGATCTCACCCAGCACACGATCGAGCTCGACAAGGGTCACCTGGTCGGCGGCGACCCTTCCCCGAAGCAACAGATCACCCTCAGCGTCGATGGCGAAGAAGGATCTCCACCCCCGCTGATTGCGGACCAGGGCCTGGCGCATCACCTCGCTCGCCTCCTCTGGCACCGGAATCACATACGCCTCGTACTCGAGACTCCGCTCCAACGGTGTGAACCAGACAGTGGTCGCGTCGCGCACCTGCTGACGCATCCGAACCGCCCAGCGGCCCTCCAACTCCTCGGCATACTCGACGCTCGATTCCGGGTCATCGAGCCACATCCTGATCCGGGCCTCGAGGACCTCCCTCACGAGAGGGACCCGTAGATCGCTCCGAGCTCGGCAACCGCTGCCTCCCACGAGAAGCGCTCAGCCCACTGCGGGCCTGCCGTGGCCAGCTTCGTGCGCAATACGGGCTCGCCAAGCACTCTGACGGCCTCATCCGACCACAGGGTCGGATCCCACCCATCCACGAGAATCCCGCCTGAGCCCTCGCCGACCACTGTCCGCAAGCCTCCAACAGCTGCCGCGACCACCGGCACCCCGGATGCCTGAGCCTCGGCAGCAACCAGGCCGAAGGACTCGCTCCGCGAGGGGACCAGCACCAGGTCGCCAGCCCGATAGACGTCGGCCATGTGCCGATGCGGAACCGGCTCCGCAAAGGTCACGACGGTGCGCCAGGTCGAGGCTCTTCACCTTTCGTTGCAGCTGTTCCATCTCGCGGGCTCCGTCGTCGCCGGCAGGCGCACCCACCAGCACCAGGCGAGCTCCAGGGCGCGCGGAGGCGACTTTGGCGAAGGCCTCGACGGCGACGTCCGCGCCCTTGACCGGGTGGATTCGCCCAACGAAGAGCACCGTCTCGACATCGGGCCAACCGAGCCGGATCCGCGCCGACTCGCGCACACCGGGACGAACTGATCGTGATCGACACCGGGAGTGACTATGGAGACCCGCTCGGCATCGGCCCCGTACCGGGAAACGAGCTCGGCGCGCTCGTCACGACTGGACACCACGGTCACGTCTGACTCGTCGATCACCTCTTGCTCGGTCGCAATCCTCATCAGTCGCTCCGGGGTCTCGTTGCCGCGGCGATGAGCTTCGTTGACACGGCCCAGCGTGTGGGAGGAATGGACGTGGGGCAAGCCAAAGTGCCGCTTGACCCGCAGACCGGCCCAGCCCGAGAGCCAGTAGTGGCTGTGGATCAGCGAAAGATCATCCATGAACGCAATCCGGTCGATGACCGCATCGGTGAAGACGCCCAGGTAGCGAAGGGCGCGACCGGGATCGAGCTCCCGCGAAGGGCCTGCCTCGAGGTGGTGGAGGGAGAAGCCGGGCTCGACAGTGATCGACTCGGGGACCTCTCGGTCGTGACGTCTGGTGAACACGTCTACTTCGATCCCGTCCCTGGCCATGGCTCGCGCCAGCTCGTCGACGTAGACGTTCATTCCGCCGGCCCAGCCCTGGCCAGGCTGCACCAGAGGGCAGGTGTGGAACGAAAGGAAGGCAACGTGCCCGCCCATCAGGCCTCGATCCGGTAGAGCTGTCGAAGCGAAGCTCCCAGCCGGGCCTTGTATTCCTCGTCGCCCTTCAGGAAGTCGAATCTGGTGAAGCCCTCTTCACTCAGACGCTCGATGGTGTGGGTGAGCAGCACGATGCCGGGTGACGCCTCGGCCAGATCGTTGTCGAAGGCGCTGTTGTACAGGTAGTAGGTGTCCGCATCGGCAAACCCGAAGAGGGCAGCCACTGATCGGTCGCCGTCGAAGAGCTCATCGACCCTCCAACCTCTCTGGCGGGAGAGATCCTCGAAGAAGGCCTCGCGTTCGCCTTTCATGAATCGCCCCTTGCGACCCGGGGAGCCGCGGTGAAGCTCGGCGAACCTCTCGAACGCACCCGCCCGATCCGTGTCCACCTCGGGCTGCCCGAGGAGATCCTGGTAGCGGCGGCGCTTTCGGCGGACCTCGTGACGCTGCCGCTTGTCGATCGTCTCCAAGAAAGGGGTCTCGCTCGACATGGCCAACACCCTCGCCACCACATCGGGTTCGACTTTCACCTCGAGACCCACTGCCCGAAGCCCATCGGCCAAAAGCGTGGCCGAGCCTTCGGGAAGGGAATCGAGCGAAAGCCGAAACCCGTCCTTGACCAGGTCCCCGAGTGCGGCGCCCAGCCCTTCGAGTCCCTCGCCGAGCGGGCTGTGGTAGTCAGTCAGATCGGAGTCGCCGGCGATCTGCATGAGACCGGATTGCCCGGTGAGAGCCAGCTTCGCCTGCCCGGTCTCCACGAGGTGAGGCTCGCCGGCTCCGAGGTTGGCCCACCACGCTGCGATGAAGTCTGAAAGCGGGAACGGGCCAACGAACTCGTCAGCCGGAGGGCCGGCGTCCATCAAGGCAAGCCATGGCTCAGGCAGACCGATCATGCCCACTGGAGCTCGAGCCGGGGCTCGACCTCGCCCACCGAAACTGCCCCACCTTTGATCTTGGGCCGACCGACCACTGCCAGCTGCTCGGTGACGTAAGTGGAGGAATGGCCCATCGCACTCAACGCGGCGACTGCGCCGACGTCGGCAGCGATCTGCAAGCCATCCCATGACTTGACCGCGATACCGAAGCGATTCTCCACGCCGACCCCGATGCAGCCTTCCGCTCCCCGCTTGGCGGCAGCATTGATGGCTGTGGCGATCGAGGCATCGCCATTGCCTGTCCCCGAAGCCAGGGCCGGGTAACGATGCATGGCCGTGAAGACCTGACCGAGCTCGGGGCTCGAGGAGAGTCGGGCGAACAGCAGAGCCATGACCCGGGTCGTGGTCCTCAGCACCGGAGCGCCACATCCGTCGATCCCGACCGGCTCGGCCCGGTATTGCCCGAGATCGCTGACCAGGTCGAGGATGCCCCGCTGAATCGGATGGTCGGGCTCGAGATAGTTGTCGACCGGCCAATCCCGGGCCCGGGCAGCGCGCAGCCAGGCGGCATGCTTGCCCGAGCAGTTGTGCCAGAGCCTTCGCGGCGAGGCATGACCCTCTCGAGCAAGGCGGCGCCCGGCGGCCGGGGAGAGCGGCCAGTCGGGGGGACAAAGAAGATCTGTTTCCCTGCAGCCCCACGTCACGGAGCATCGACTCGACGATCGCCACATGAACCGGATGCCCATCGTGAGAGCCGGAAGCGACTGCGAGCTCGAGCGTTCCGAGTTGGGCTCCAGCCTCTTGTGCGGCCGCGGCCTGGAATGGCTTGGCGGCCGAACGGAGGTAGAACGGGCGGTCGACATCCCCGGACCAGGCGAGAAGGTCCCCGTCGGCGGACACCACGGCCACCGCCCCATCGTGAAGGGTTTCGACCAGACCCGAGCGGGTCTTAGCGGCTAGCAAGGCCTAACCGGAGACCTGTGCCTGGCCCTGCTGGCTCCGATAGCGGGCGACGATCTCATCCTGGAGAGCGTCGATGACAGTGTGGAGTTGCTTGCGCTGGTTGGACAATTCCGCCTCGACTTCTCTCAACCGCTCCACGGCCTCGTCCACCTCCTCGTCGGTCAACTCGGGAAGCTGGGTGAGGATCCCATCATCCATGATCTTGTCGATCAGCCGGCGCCCGGTGGTGGTGGGGAGGGGTGGCATGACGTCGATGTGGCGGAGGTTCGGCTCCGGGCCGAGAACCATTCCGCTGGCGAGGATCTCGGGAAGTGCGTCGAGGAGGGACCGCTGCTCCTCCCCGCTTCGCCGGCGAAGCTCGAAGTTCAACAGATCCATCCGACCGTGGAGAAGGCGCCGGTAGTAGGAGATCTGGTTCTCGACGTCCTCGGCGGTGTCACGCCTGGCCCTCAACTCGTCGAGGTCGATTGCATCGAGGCCGACGAGAAACTCGGGCTCGAGGACGGTGTCGATTCGGCGGAGTCCGCTCACTATGTAGAGGTTACCTGCAGGCCGCGGCAAGAGTCGGATAGGGGTTCACCGCAGCGCCCCCGCCGGGATGGATCTCGAAGTGAAGATGAGGAGCCCCGCCGGAGGCGTTTCCCGAGGTGCCGACGAAGCCGATGGTCTGACCCTGGCCCACGTGCGCACCTGAGCCAACGTTGTAATCGGAGAGATGGGCGTAGTAGAAGGAATGTCCGTTGTCACCCCGCAACCAGATCGAATTCCCACCCAGCGAGCTGTGCGAGATGCGGATGGTCCCCGAGGTCACGGCGTACATCGGCTCTCCGTAGCTGGCCATCATGTCGGTCCCTTTGTGACGTCGACCACCTGACCGTGGGAACCCCCAGGAATTGATGAAGGAAGAGCGCCCGGGAGTGATCGGGCAGATGAAGGATCCGACCTGCACCGAGCCGCTGGCCCGCTGCTTGGCTGCCGCTGCCCTCTCCCGTTGCTGGGTGTCGTATCTCGAGGTGAGGGTCTTGCACTTGTCCGACAACTTGGCGTAGGCGGCTTGCTCGGCCTCCATGGCCGACTCCTGGCGGTTCATCGCGTCGAGCTTGTGGTCCTCGACAACTTTGAGCTCGGCGCGAGTGTCCGACAGATCGCCGTTGAACCGATCGAGCTCGCTCCTGGCTGCGATCAACTCGTCGATCGAGCGTTGACCGCCGGTGGCGGCCTGGGTGAGAAACTCCGAAGTGGTCATCAGCTGGTCAACCGATGACGCGGAAAGGATGATCCCGGGGCTGGAAAGGCCGCCCTGCATGTAGAGCTGGACCGCCTGCTCCTCGATCTGTTGCTGGATGCGATCGAGATCGTCGCTGTGAACAGCCATGGAGCCCTGTACCCGCTCCTGCTTGACCTCTACCTTCTCGACATCGTTGAGGGCGCCCTCGTACTCGAGGGCCGCATCCTCGAACTCTGCCTGGGCCGCCCGATACTCGTCGAGTTGCTGGCGCGAGTCAGCGCAGGCCTCATTGACCTGAGACTGCGTGATCGCCTGCGTGGCAAGTGGGAACAGAGAGGCCACCAGGGCGGTCACGGTGACGAGCAGAACGACGCGATGGTGCGTCCGCGCAGCAGCCATGCGATGAAAGCGTAACCCGGCTCGGTTCTTTGCTCTAGTCCATCCTGACGAGAGGCGTAGCGCCCGGAGACGGGTCAGAGGATGACAGTGAGCAGAGGGAAGAAGATCGCCGCGGCCAATGCGGCCCCGTCGAGGGAGCTGAGCCAGCCCGGCGGGCGCTCGGTCAACGCCACCCGCCCGGTGCGCAGCATCGAAGCGAACCCGCGGCCCGCAACGAGAGCCACCGCTATCCCGAGGCCAATGAGGAGGTAACCGACCACGTCGAGGTCCCACAGGAACGCAGCACCTACGGCTCCAAGCACCGCGCCGACCGCGGTCATCGAGAATGGGTCGACGACCGGGACTGATGGCATCCGCTCCACGATCGAGCCCAAGACCAGCCCGGCGATCACCGACACGAGGAACACATCGACCGCTTTGGGGTCCGGGCTATGGGCAGACCGCGCCAGGATCATCGACGCCGTCCCCAGTCCGGCAAACAGGGATACGAGAAGAAGCGGGCTGACGACGTCCACCTGACGGTACGGGGGAAAGGCCACCGCCCACCCCAGGGCAACCACCACCGCCACCACCAGGGCCATGGAGTATCCGGCGCCGCCCATCACATGGGCCGCCATTGCGGACACCGCCGAAGTGACCACCACTGCGAGCGGGGCAAACATCCGGCCGCGGGCTGAGATCACCGCACCGAGATCGAGGGCCCACGCGGCAACGATCGCGACCAACGCTGCGGCCCAGATCTCCTGAGTCTGGAGGTTGGCCAGGACCGCAACCACGATGACCGCCGGTGGGAGAAACGCCATGAAATCGAGGGTGGCCGGAGCGGTCATCGAGCGATTGCCGCCGGAGACCGGAGGCAGGATGACCACCTCATCGTTGTCACCAACAGGATCGTCAAACCCAGCAGTCTCACCGTTGACCCAGACCCGCGAGGTGGCAACGGTGCGGCGAAAGTCATCTCCGTATCTCTCCGACACCTCCTCGATGGCTCCACCGACGGTTCCGGATCCCACATCGACTCTGGCCGAGCCGGCAATTTCACGAAGATTGGCGAACAGACGGAGCTTGGCCATAGGTCAAGGGTAAAGCGTCTGCGTGCGAGGGGGTGGGTTCACGCGTCTGATTGCGTACTCTCGTCTCCATGGACGACAGGGTGCTGGTGGCCATCGAGGTTCCACTGCTCGGAGACGAGCGTCACAAGAATTGGGCCAAGATCGTGGACTCGGTCGACACCAGCAAGTCTTCCGGATGGGCATTCGACGGCCCGTTCGTGGCGACCGGAGGCATCCAGGACGTCCCGGCCGGATCGGTTCTCCTGGTCTATGGGGAACGTGGCTCGAGGGTCAATCCCCAGATCACCGCCCGGGTGTTCATCGTCAACGCCGACGCCACCATCACCATGGAAGGCGAGGCCAAGGGCAAAGCCTGGGCCCGAACCATCCGAGACACGGTTGAGCGCTGCCTCGGCATGGAGAAGTCGCCGCTCGACCTGAGTTATCTCAGCGACGACCTGCTCGCAGACGAATTGAGGGCGCGCGGCTGGCGAGTGGAGAAGTAATCGCCCGAGCGGGGGTGATCCTGGTCCCTACGAGCCCACCGTCAAGATGGCGTTGGCCACCACCTCGGGGTTCTCGAGATGGGCTTTCCAGGCGGGAACCACCTCGACCTGCATCGAAGGCAGCGCCTCGAGGATCGAATCGACCGACTCCCGGGGCACCTCACCTTCCTGGCTCCAAACGTAATAGGTGGGCGCTGTGATCTCGTTGAGTTTGGACGGCACCACGGAGGCTGCGGGGGTCCTGCGGTGGGCGCGAAGCGACTCGGATGTGTTTTCGACGGTCTCGGTGATATCTCTCCGCGACACCTGATCCTGGGTCGGGCACCAACCGCCCGACTCGCAGTTCGGAGCCCATTGGCTGGCTGAAAACCGACCCGCTCCCTCGAACGAGAATGTCACCGGGCGGCCATAGAAGGGGAGCTTCTCCATGAACTCCACCCAGCCCCTGGATTTCTCGAAGTCGACATCGACCATCACCAGGCCGGAAACGATTTCCGGGTGGATGACCGAGATCTCGGCCGCCACTTTTCCCCCGAGGCCAACGCCTGCGAACACCACCGGGCCATCGAAGCGATCCCCAACCACCTCGGTCACCATTTCTGCCATCACAGCGACGGTGTGATCGCTTCCTTCCTCGGGCACCCGGTCGCTCAACCCGAATCCGGGGAGGTCGATTCGGAGGGCAGTCACCTGGTCACCGAGCGAGGCCACCACGCTGTCCCAGAGCACGCCTCCGGCGACGTCGAAGTCGTGGAGCAGAACCACCGGCACCGCCCCCGATCCCTCCTGCACATAGGCCAAGGCCGTGCCGTCCGTCGTGGTGAATGCGGTCCGATCTCAGATCGTCCGTCGAGGTCACTTCGATCAAGTCGATGCGCTGATTGGTCACGACCGCCCAGATCGCCGACCCGGCGAGGACGAGAAGGAATATGAGACCGACGAAGCGTGCCACCACCCGCGTCGGAGCCTCGGCCCGGGGTGGCGGTCTGAGCCCTGTCATCGGGAATCACGTTAGGCGGTCCGGTCCCGGCATCAATGGCGTGATGCGGCCCGGACCAGCCTGTAGTTCGGACTCAACTGGCTTTTCCAGCACAATCACCCCGTGAGCGAACCGGCCCGAGTCTTCCCCAACAAGGACTTACAGCATGCCCAGGCGCCTGGCCCAGCTCGCCATCGGGCTCGCCATGTTTGGCTTCGGGATCGGGCTAATGCTCGAGTCCGGGCTGGGTGTCCCCCCTTGGGACGTTCTCCACCAGGGTCTCAGCGTCAGATTCGGGCTCACAGTTGGGATCTGGTCGATCATCGTCTCCGGCTTCGTCTTGCTCCTCTGGATCCCGCTCGGCGAGCGGCCCGGCGTCGGGACAGTGGCCAACGTCGTCATCATCGGCCTCATGATCGACGCCGCATCGGCGGTGATCCCTGACCCCGGCACCACGCTCATCGCCTGGGTGATGCTGCTTGGAGGCGTGCTGCTGATAGGCGTCGCCTCAGGTCTCTACATCGGTGCACATCTCGGCCCCGGCCCTCGTGACGGGTTGATGACCGGGATCGCAAGACGCGGCTACTCGATTCGCCTCACCCGAACCGTGATCGAGATCGTCGTCCTGGCCATCGGCTGGGCCCTGGGCGGAACTTTCGGATGGGGCACGGTGATCTTCGCCTTGCTCGTCGGCCCGCTGGTCCACTTCTTCCTGCCACGACTGACCCTCGACCCGGTGGTTGATCTCGATGAAGCCGACGACCACACCGCCAACTGAAGCGACCGCGGACAAGGAGTAGGTTGCCGCGTCGTGGAGCGACCTGACTGGTTCATCGAAGACCTCTATCCATTCGAGAGTCATTGGCAGGAGGTCGACGGAGCGGAGATCCACTATCTCGACGAAGGCGAGGGGCCCGTGCTGCTCATGCTTCACGGCAATCCCACCTGGTCGTTCCTCTACCGGCGAATGGTGCCCTATCTGTCCGACCGATTTCGATGCATCGCCGTGGACTATCCCGGCTTCGGGCTTTCGACTGCGGCTCCCGGGTACGGCTTCACCCCGGCCGAGCATGCCACCACGCTGGGTCGGTTCGTGGATGCCCTCGGCCTGGACTCCTTCACTCCCGTCCTTCAGGACTGGGGCGGGCCGATCGGGCTCTCCGTCGCTCTGGAGCGCCAGGACCGGGTGCGAGCCATCATCCTCGGCAACACCTGGGCCTGGCCCCGCACCGACGCCGCGGCCGAGCGCTTCTCGGCGGCTCTGGGTGAGGGCAAGACCGGCGAGTTCCTGGTCGATCGCGCAAACGTGTTCGTCAATCTCCTGGTCAGGAGGTCGATGCGCCGTCGCAGCCCATCGGGAAGGGAGATGGCAATGTGGCGTGGGCCGTTCCCCAGCCAGTCGTCTCGTCTCCCACTTCGGGTGCTCGCCCGTGAGTTGATCGGCTCGAGCGACTGGCTGACCTCGATCGAGCAGCGGCTCTCCGAGATCGCCGACAAGCCCTCGCTTCTGTTCTGGGCCGACCAGGACCCGGTGTTCCGGGGGGCAGAGAAACGACGCTGGGAGAGCGTGCTGACCAACCGCCGCACCTACATCCTCCGCCATGCCGGTCACTACTGGCAGGACGATGCGGGACCCGAGGCCTCATTGATGATCCGGTACTGGTGGGACCAGTCCGGGGTCTGACCGGCCCCTGGTTCCTCTGATGGCCGCCCAACCGGAAACCCGTTACGCCACTTCCGATGCCGGATATGTGGCCTATCAGGTCTTTGGAGAAGGCCCCATCTCGACGCTGTTCATCACCAGCTGGGCTCAAAACCTCGACGTGATGTGGGACGAGCCGGGACTCGCTCGATACATGGGTCGCCTGGCGTCTTTCAGCCGGGTGGTCTGCTTCGACAAGAGGGGGTCAGGTGTCTCCGATCCCGTCCCCTGGAACACCTCGCCTGCCCTCGAGGAATGGATGGACGACGCCCGGGTCGTCCTCGACGCAGCCGGAGTGGATCAGACCGCAGTCATCGGGGATGTCGAAGGCGGGCCGATGGCGATCCTGTTCGCCGCCACCTATCCGGAACGGGTGTCGGCTCTCGTCCTGATCAACACCTTCGCCCGATGGAGACGGGACAGTGACTACCCGATCGGGATGCCTGACGACTCGGTGGAGAAACTGACCCAGGCCTACGAGGACCACTGGGGAGTCGATGCCGACATCCTCCAAGTGACTGCACCGACCGCGGCCCGGGATCCCCGGTTTCGCGACTGGTACCGGCGCTACCAGAGGCTGGCCATGCCTCGCGGGGCTGCAACCGAGGGGTATCGGTGGGTGACGAACCTCGATGTCCGCATGGCATTGCCGGCGATCCAGGCGCCGACTCTCGTTGTGAATCGCTCCGACGCTTTGCACCACCGACCCACCTTCAGCGTGCGGCGCCTCGCCGCCGTGGACATGTGGGGAAGCCAGGGGTCGCTCTTGCGTCGTCGGCTGATCCTGATCGAGTTCCTGGCGGGAGCTCTGGGTGGGATCGGGCTCGGTCTGCTGACCTTGCTTACCGCCGCCGGTGGAATCTGGATCGCCGTTGGCGTTTGGCTGGTTGGTGCGGGTGTGAACTATCTGCCGCTTGCCGTCCAACGCGCTGTCTCTCTTTCGAGAGGGTGAGCTCGAGAAGGAGTTGCAGGGTGTAGACGTCTGGGCCGAGATTCGGTTCTATACCAAAGCACAGTTCCGACTATTGGTGCCGTTCTGGCTCGCGATTCTCGCCATCGAGGTTCGGGAACGTCCCGGTAGTCGTTCGCGAAATCTCGTCACAGGCGTGGCTGGCGGGCCCAAGCTCACCTGGCCTAGGGTGCCGACTACTTCCCCGAATGGTTATCGAGACCGTTCACTTCCCCGTCAGAGCGTTGATTTTCGCGCTCTGACCACGTTCTCGAGAAAAGCTTGACCGATGACAGGGATGTAATTACAGTATTGAAGTCCATACCAGATGTCGTGGTCACTTCCCCCCGTACCACTACATCTTGTGGTAGGAGCTGATTTATGGACCTCGTCCTCGTAGCATGACTACGGACGAAAAGTGCAGAGGAGGCACTATTCATGAGTAACGGTCTGCGGATCAATCGTCGCTTCACCGAGGCCGGAGAGGACGCATACGACAAGATCGAATGGTCGCGTCGTGACTCGAGGATCACCAACCCGGACGGCTCGATCGTCTTCGAGATGACCGATGCCGAGATCCCCACCGGCTGGAGTCAGGTCGCCGCAGACATCATCGTCTCCAAGTATTTCCGCAAGGCAGGGGTCCCCCAATTCGACGATGAGGGGAACCAGGTCTTCGATGATGCCGGGCAACCGGTCATGGGCCCGGAGCGCTCCGCCAAGCAGGTGTTCAACCGGCTCGCCGGCACCTGGCGCCACTGGGGAGAGAAGGACGGCTATTTCGCAACCGCCGAGGACGCCGCCGCCTTCGAAGACGAGCTCCGCTACATGCTCGCCAACCAGATGGCCGCACCCAACTCCCCGCAATGGTTCAACACCGGCCTCAACTGGGCCTATGGCTTGACCGGTCCCGCCCAGGGCTTCTGGTACGTCGACGGGGCCGATGGCGAGATGAAGGCCTCACCCGACTCCTACAGCCGTCCCTCACCTCATGCCTGCTTCATACTCAGCGTCAAGGACGACCTGGTGAACCCAGGTGGGATCATGGACCTCTGGGTCCGCGAGGCCAGGATCTTCAAGTTCGGATCCGGCGCCGGCTCCAACTTCTCCCAGATCCGCGCCGAGAACGAGCGGCTCTCCGGTGGGGGCAAGTCCTCGGGGGTCATGTCCTTTCTCAAGATCGGGGACCGGGCTGCCGGTGCGATCAAGTCGGGCGGCACTACCCGTCGCGCCGCCAAGATGGTCATCCTCGACGTGGACCATCCCGACATCGAGAAGTTCGTCGATTGGAAGAAGGTCGAGGAAGACAAGGCTCGCGTCCTCATCAATCACGGCGGCTTTGCCGCAGACTTCAACGGGGACGCCTACGCCACCGTCTCCGGGCAGAACTCGAACAACTCGGTGCGCATCACCAACGACTTCGTCCAGTCGGTGGTCGATGACGGCGATTGGGATTTGATCAATCGCACCGATGGCTCGGTCCGCAAGACGGTGAAGGCCCGCGATCTCTGGAACCGGATCGCCGAGGCCGCATGGGCCTGCGCCGACCCCGGGCTCCAGTTCGACACCACGGTCAACGAATGGCACACCAGCCCCGTCGGAGGCCGGATCCGGGCCAGCAACCCGTGCAGTGAGTACATGTTCCTCGATGACACTGCCTGCAACCTGGCCTCGATCAACCTGGTCCGGTTCTACGACGACGAGACGGCAGTCTTCGACGTCGAGGCCTATCAGCACGCGATCCGGCTCTGGACGATCGTCCTCGAGATCTCGGTGGCGATGGCCCACTTCCCTTCCAGGGAGATCGCCCAGGGCTCGTACGACTACCGGACTCTGGGTCTCGGCTACGCCAACCTCGGGTCGCTGTTGATGCGTCAGGGAGTCGCCTACGACTCCGACGAGGGCCGGGCGGTCGCCGGCGCCCTCACCTCGATCCTCACCGGGCACTCCTACGCCACTTCGGCAGAGATCGCCGGAGTGACCGGGCCGTTCCCGCGCTTTGCCGAGAACCGGGAGCCGATGCTTCGGGTGATGCGCAACCACCGCCGGGCCGCCTACAACGAAGACGACTTCGAGTCGGTCAGCCACCGGGTGATGGGCATCGACCCCGAGTTCTGCCCGGAGGACCTTCTCGCCGCAGCCCGCACCTCCTGGGACCTTGCCCTGGAGTGGGGCGAGGCCAATGGCTATCGCAACGCA
The DNA here is from genome assembly GCA_963724825.1 of uncultured Acidobacteriota bacterium. Lineage (GTDB taxonomy): Bacteria > Actinomycetota > Acidimicrobiia > Spongiisociales > ZC4RG35 > JALYNX01. The sequence continues at coordinate 50,695 of CAVRWT010000015.1, read as the reverse complement.
CAGGCCACGGTCTTGGCGCCTACCGGAACCATCGGCTTGGTGATGGACTGTGACACCACCGGAGTCGAGCCCGACTTCTCGCTGGTCAAGTTCAAGAAGCTGGCCGGGGGTGGCTACTTCAAGATCGTCAACCAGTCGGTGACGCCGGCCCTCGCCCACCTCGGGTATGACACCGAGCAAATCACGGACGTCGTCGAGTACATCGTCGGCACCAGCTCCCTCGACGGTGCTCCCCACATCAACCGGGAGTCACTGACCGAAAAGGGATTCGACGACGAGGACCTGGACAAGGTGGAGGCCGCCCTCACCTCGGTGTTCGAATTGAGGCATGCCTTCAACGTCTTCACCTTCGGGGAGGAGACCCTGCAACGGCTCGGCTACACCGTGGATGAGTACACCGGCTGGGACTTCAACATGTTGCGGGCCCTCGGCTTCACCCAGGCCCAGATCAACGAGGCGAACGACCACATCTGCGGGCATCAGACGATCGAAGGTGCGCCACACGTCAAGGAAGAGCATCTCGTTGTCTTCGACACCGCCAACAAGAACGGGAAGTACGGGACCCGGTTCATCCACCACAACGGGCACATCAAGATGATGGCCGCGGCCCAGCCCTTCATCTCGGGCGCGATCTCCAAGACGATCAACATGCCGAACGAGATCACGGTCGAGGACATCGAAGAGGCCTACCGCATGTCGTGGGAGATCGGTCTCAAGGCGATGGCCATCTACCGGGACGGGTCCAAAGCGGCACAGCCCCTCAACTCGACGTCGGATGAGGGTGAGCAGAGCGAGGAAGAGGCACCGGCGATCACCGCTGCCGTGGAAGCCGAGAAGGCGATCCATTGGGGCAACCTGCCTCCGGGGATCTCCCCCACCCAGGCCTACCGCCAGGGGATGAAGCCGCCTCGATTCCTCCTCCCCGCCCGCCGCAATGGTTACAACCAGGAGGCGAGGATCGGCGGGCACAAGGTGTTCCTCCGCACCGGCGAGTACGACGACGGGACCTTGGGCGAGATCTTCATCGACCTGGCCAAGGAGGGGGCGACCTTGAAGGGCATCCTCTCCTGCTTCGCCATCGCGGTCTCCAAGGGCCTCCAGTACGGGGTGCCTCTGGAGGAGTTCGTCGACACCTTCACCTTCCAGACCTTCGAGCCGAGGGGCATGGTCGAGGGCCATCCCAACATCAAGATGGCCAACTCGATCGTGGACTACGTGTTCCGGGCCCTCGGCGTGGAGTACCTGGAGCGAGACGAGCTGGCCCAGGTGCCGCCGAACCGTGACATGGAATTGGCGGGCCCGGTCAAGGGCCTGGCGGCCGAGGCAGGGACTCCGCTGGAGCTGTTCGACGCCGCCGCCGAGGCCGACGTCGAGGTGGTGCAGCGAGCAGCCGAGTTCGTCGACACCGAGCCCGACATTTCTCCCCGTCCAGTGTTCCTCCCCCGTGCGAAGCGGGGGGAGCTGACGCCAGCGAGCGGAGCGGGCGCTCATGGGCGGATTGACGACTCAGTGGAGACCAAGGTCGTCACCGCTGGCGCAGCCGCCATGGTCGACTCCGCTCTCAAGGAGAACATGGGCGATGCCCCGGTCTGCTCCAACTGCGGTCACATGACGATCAGAAACGGCAGCTGCTACGTGTGTCTCACCTGCGGTGACACCACCGGTTGTAGCTGAGAAATCACCTCGGAAGGACTTGGGGGCGACCGCCCCTAGGTCCTTCGACGGCCAGCAACCAGCGCCGGCACTCGGATGTCGAGGTCCTCGAGAGTCAGCATCCCGAGGTGCATCTGGGTGTGGTGATAGCGGCAGAGGAGGCAGAGGTTGTCGATGGCCGTCTCGCCGCCGTCCGCCCACGAGACGAGGTGGTGAACATCGCACCATCTGGCCGAATGCCTGCAGCCAGATCCGACACAATGGGTGTGACAGATTTCCGAACTGGCTTGGCCGGACCAGAGTTAGATGGATCCGAAGGAGAGAACTCATGGACATCGTCGATCAGCATTTCGCCGCGGAGAACGCCCAGGACGTGGCCGCCACCCTGGCCACCTACACCCATGACATCATCTGGGACGACGTCACCCATCCGCTGAGCCCGGTGCACGGCAAGGAGGCGGTGGGTGCGGTCTACTCAGACATCATCGATGCCATCCCCGATGTCAACTTCGTTTCGGTTCGACGCTTCAAATCCGACGATGGCTGGGTGGTCGATGAGTCCAATGTCACCGGGCACGTTCACGGCCAGTGGGCCGGGATCGACGGCGGCGGAGCCCCGGTCGAAATCAGGATCCTCCATCTCTTTCATCTCCGCGATGGGCTGATCGAATATGAGAACACCTGGTTCGACTCGGCGGCGATCGCCCGCCAGGTCGAGGCCTGGAAGAAGGAACGCTCGTCGGGATGATCGCGGCCGACTCCGAACTGGCGGTGCTCTCCACCAATGCGGTGCAGACCGGAGACTTGGAGAAGCTGGCAGTGCTCCTATCCGAGAACCCAGCGCTGGCCACGACGAGGATCGGCGATGAGATCTCATCCCGGACCCTCCTCCATATCGCTACCGACTGGCCGGGCCACTTTCCCGAACAATCGAGCCACTGTCGAGCTCCTCATCGTCGCCGGCGCTGACGTGGACGCTCGTTTCGCCGGCCATCACACCGAAACCCCCTTGCACTGGGCAGCGAGCAGCGACGATGTCGAAGTCCTCGACGCCTTGTTGGATGCCGGTGCCGACATCGAGGCTCGCGGCGCCGTGATCGGGGATGGGACACCACTGGCGGACGCCGTTGCCTTTGGGCTGTGGAATACCGCCGCCCGACTCGTTGAGAGGGGTGCCGAAGCCAATCTCTGGCAGGCCGCCGCCCTCGGCCAGCTCGATCGCGTGCAGTCATACTTCGACGAGGGCCATCCCACTTCAGATGAAGTGACCGAGGCCTTTTGGTGTGCGTGCCACGGCGGCCAGCGCCAGACCGCTGAGTTCCTGCTCGACCGAGGGGGCGATCTGGATTGGATCGGCTACGACGGGTTGACTCCGTTGGATGCCGCAATCCGGAACGGAGAAGTCGGCCTCGTCGAGTGGCTCAGGGGTTTGGGAGCAAAGTCGGCCAACGAACTGGCGTAGGCGCCGGACCGCCCTACTCGCCCCAGGAGATGAAACCGGCGGGATAGTCGAGGACGACTCGTCCCGTGCCGTCGGCTCGGGCGACATTGATCCCGCCCGGCCCGCTCCAAACCAGGTGACCATCAGGGTCCCAGGTGGCGAACACGCCCTCGTCGGCGACATGCTGCTCATCGGACCCGTCGGGGCGGACCCGCAGCAACTCCCAACGCTCGCCCGTGTCACGGCTGAACACGATCCACTGCCCGTCGGGCGACCAGCTCGGACCGAACTCGGTAACCGGGGTTGTGGTGACCGATCGACGGCCGCCGTCCTCGTCGACGATCACGATGTCATACCGGGACCCGACAGCCTGGGCGCAGACGAACTCGGATCCGTCAGGGGAGACGTCGGCGTACTCGCACCATCCTTCCGAAACCTGGCGCAGGTTGCCGCCATCGGCGTTCATCGACCAAAGCTCGAGGACGCCGTTGCCCCCTCGCATGCTGGAGAAGACGATCTCGCCGCCGGGTGTCCAAGCCGGTGCCCAATTCGACAGCTCGGGGGCGTTGGTCAGGTTGCGCTTGTTCCCACCATCGAGATCCATGACCCAGATGTCGGCCTCATCGCTGTCCGGCTCCGGATTGCGTCGGTAGGCGATGGAGGCACCATCCGGCGACAGATCCGGATCGAACTCCTTCTCCGGGCCGTCGGTGAGACGGATCGGCTCGCCGTCACTCAGTCTCACCAGGTAGACGTCGTCGTTACCGGCAGTCTCACTCGAATAGACGATGGTCCCCCGCAACGATCCGATGTCGATCCCGGATTCCGGGGAGGTGCTGGTTACCGCTGTCGCCGTGGTAGTCGTCTCGTGGGTGGATGGCTCTTCAACACAGGCAGCCACGGCGAGCAGCGCCACCACCATGGCCCGCAGATGCCTCTTGCTCAGACCCATCATCCAAATGATGGTCGTCGCAAAGGGACGAAGAAACCTCGGTCGAGTATCGCGGTGGCGATACCGACGGGTCTCATCGCCCTCTGACGAGGCCTTTCAGCAAACCGACGCCACGGTTCCCACGGCCAGCCGACCCACCAGAGGCGATGAACGACCGGATCAACCCCTTGTCGGCCTCGGTGAGCTTGCCACCGACACTGTTGTTGAGATCGAACCGCCCGATCGCAGTGCTGCCCTCGGTGGTGATCCTGGCGGCAGACACGTCCGCCCCTGCGGCCGCAATCGCCATGGCCTGCGAATGGAGCAACCCGATCCGATCAGGCGCCCGGATCTCGGCGATGGTGTGCCACGGTGAGGAGTCGTCGTCGAATTCCACCACCGCCCCGGGTATCGGATCGGCCATCACCGGGGCATCGAGGCCCTCCTCGATCTGACGAACCAGGTGGCCCGGATCCGGCAGCGTCGTGGTTGAGGAGACGCTGAATGTCTCGAGGGCTCCGCGATCTGGCCAGGTAGCCACCAGCGCCTCCGAGACGTTCACCCCGAGACCGGCGAGCACCCCGGTGACCGCCGCCAGTAACCGGGCCGATCACGAGCCGCGACATCGATCCAGGCACCTTGCCCATCCGCGGTCACCGTGATTGCAACCCTCGCTTCACCGGGCCCCGGAAGCGGCTCGAGCAGGCCAACCTGGCGAGCGATCGCCGCCGAGCTCTCACGTAACAGATACGACTGTGGAGCGTCTTCGATCCGGCGGACCAGTTCGGGACGGTCGCCGAACAAGCGAGCCGCCTCGGCGCGACGCCTCCCGGCCAGGTTCCGCACTTCGAGACCGGTCAGCTCGTCGTGGGCAAGCACTTCTTGAATCAACTCGTGGAGCTCACGCAGTCGTTCGTGGTCCTGACGATCGATGTCTCCTCTCCGGGCCACCGTCAGAAGGAACAGCGCTCGAGCCCTCTCCGGAGTGTCGAGATGCGATGCCACCTGCATCACCGATTGCTCGCTCAGACCGTCCCCTCGCTTGGCCGCCGACCACATCAAGTCGCCATCTTCGATCAGGCCCGCGATCTCCTGTTCCGCCCGGGCACCGAGATCGAGTCTGCGCACTATGCGCCTGGTCGTCGCCACCGGCGACTCATTGTCTTGCAGGCCCTCAGACAGCAAAGCCGCAAGCAACAGCCACTCCGGATGGGCGAGCTTGGCGAATTCGGTTGCCAGGTCCGGGTCTGCCTGGGTGATCCTCCGCAGCTCCTCGATCACTGTCCAACGATGGGTGTTCATGGGGTCGAGTTGGAAGGGATCGGCCTGACGGGCCCGCAGCGTGGCGGCGAGCTCCGGCAGCACGTGATCGAGAACCCCCGTCGTCTCCAGAAAGCGCCACGACCGGGCGTTGCCATTCTGAATCACCTTCAACAAGGCCTCCCTCGACCTCCGGTCCCATTGGGCAGTCCGCTGGTCGACGGTCGAAAGCCAGTCGAGAAGGCCGGCCGAGGGCTGTGCGGACCCGAGAAGCACCGCCGCATCGAGAGCGACCGGAAGGGCCAGGTGCCCCGGAGGGGTTGCCACCAAGCGAACCTCGCCGTCGGCGACGGTGAGCCAACCGCCCGGAGGTGTCTCTGCCGTCGACCCGCGTGAGGCCGGCACCAGCCTTTCGCGGAGAACGCCGAAGCGCACCTTCAACAGCTGCGGCGTGATCAGGGTTGTGATCAGAACCACGAGCAGCAAGGCCGCATAGAGGGAAGCATCCAGCACTCCGCCCTGAAGGCCGATGGTGGCGAAGATGAGGCCAACCTCGCCGCGAGGAAGCATGCCCAGGCCAATGAGCCACTTGTCGGCTGGGGTGCCGAAGGCACCGACGGCAGCCACCAGCTTTCCAACCACCGCGATGACGAGAAGGGCGCCGGCGAGGAGAAGAACCTGGCCATCGATGAATTGCGACACGTCGACATCGATCCCGATCTGAAGGAAGAAGACGGGGATGAAGAGATGGCCGACGGGCGCCAGCTCCCGGCTGATGCGGTCCCTCTGCCGGCTCCGACCCAGGGCAAGGCCAGCCACGAAAGCCCCGACGATGGGGGCCAGCTGGGCAGCGTTGGCGAATTCGGCAAACAGAAGCGTGAAGGCAAGAGCCAGCGCGATCAACGTCCCGGTCGAGCGGGACACACGCTCGATGGCGGCAAAGAGGGCAGGGGCGAGACGGAGCCCGACGATCCCGCTGATGAGCAGGAAGGCAACCGCGACCCCGATGATCCCGATCACCGAAATGACGGATACGGAGCCGTCGGTGACGAGTCGGACCACCACAGTCAGGACTACCAACCCCATCACATCGTCGGCTACCGCGGCTCCCAGCACGATCCTGGCTTCGGTCGTGGCCAGAGCCCGAAGGTCGCCAAAGACCCGTGCAGTGATACCGACACTGGTGGCGGTGAGCGCCGCGCCCACGAACAGTGAGGTGTTGAAGTCGTGGCCGAGAAGTTGCATTGCGGCGGTGCCCAGGATCAAGGGAGCCGCCACACCGACCGTCGCCACGCTGAATGACGCCCTGCCCACCCTCCCCAGCTCACTGAGGTTCATCCCCATACCCACTTCGAGCAGCAGCAGGATGACCCCGATTTCGCCCAGCGTGCGCAGCACTTGATCGTCGGCCCCAACCCACCCCAATAGCGAGGGGCCGATGAGGATGCCGGCGACGATCTCTCCGACCACCGGAGGGACCCCGACTCGCTCGGCCAGCTCGGCGGCGACCTTGGCCGCAACGAGGACGATCAGGATGTCGCGGAGGACTTCGGTGACGTCCAAGTCAGGCCTCAGGCCCGAGAGCCACTCGTCCGGCCATGTCTCACCCGTCGATGTCCAGTGCGCACGGTCGCACGCTAAGAATTCGTCGTTTCGAGTTTGTTACGCCCTGATTAATGCTGAGGAGGGCGGACTCGGCGGGTAGATCGCTGTCAGCCTGGGAGGCTGGGAAGGATCAGTTCGAAGATGCTCTCACCATTCTCATAGATATAGGTGAGGCCACCACCCATGAGGTGGGCAAGGCTGCGCGAGATGGTGAGGCCCAAACCCATCGACGCGCTGAGCTCGGGGGCCGAACTGGCGCGCTGATAGGGGTCGAAGACCAGCTCGCGCTCCTCCTCCGGGATGCCGGCCCCATCGTCCCGGACCTGAATCCTTGGGCTCTCGCCGTCGACGACAACGACTCGAATTCGCTCGCCTCCGTACCGAATCGCGTTGGAGATCAGATTGCGCAGGATCTGGCGCACCCGCCCCGGATCGCCCGAAACCCGAGCCGAAGGGCCGGCGAGCTCGATCGGTTGCTCCCGGTTGAGGGTCTCCAACACCTGGGCCGCGTTCGCCCGCAGGTCCACGGGCACACTGACGACGGTCAAGGTCCCCGACTCGGCCTTGGCCGCGGTCAACAGATCCTCGACGAGGTTGGTCAGGTCCAGGCCCTCGTCGGCGATCGACTGGATGAGATCGGTCCGCTCGTCCGCCGAGAGCCCTGATTCGTCGTTCTGGAGAAGCTGGGCAAAGCCGACCACGGCGGTGAGAGGAGTTCGCATCTCGTGAAAGATCGAGGCGATCAACTCGTCCTTCGCCCGCAACGAGCCTCGAAGTTGGGCTTCATTTGCGGCACGACGAGCCTCCGCCCGGAGCCCCACGATTCGCTGCGAGAGCGACCCGGCGAAGCCAGTCAGAAGCTCGACGTCGAACTCATCGATTGCGTCGCCGTCGATGTTGAGTGCCCATCGCGAGTCGTCGCCGATTGGGAGCGGTATCGACAAACTCGACTCTTCCAGACCCTCTGCCTGGGAGATCACCCACGCCCGATGGAAGCCCCCATCGTCAACCAGGATCCGGCACACCTCATCGAGGAGGCTCTTTTCGTCCGTGGACCGGATGAGCGCATCGAGACACGCCACGATCGCCAACAGTGGCCTTCGGGCGCCATCGAGAGCTTGGTCGCCGTCTCCTGGTGACACGTCGAGAGTCGGAATGCTTGTTTCCTGCATCTATTGCCTACAAAGACATCGGAGCGCCGGGGCAGGCGCTTGAACGGCACAGAGGCAGAATTGGCCTCGCCGGGTCCCAGCAACAGAGAAAGATGGTGCACCGGATGAGTGCGACAACTCAGTTCGAATCCCTCGACTTCCTCTACGTGCCGACGCAAGACGTGGCGGGGGACGCCGCCTACTTCACCGATGTCCTCGGTGGGACGCTGGTATTCGCGATCGAAGAATGGAGAACCAGGGTTGCGATGGTGGAGATGACGCCCGGCCCGCCTCATCTCCTCTTCACGGATCATGTCGAAGGGGAGCGCCCGATCCTGATCTACCGGGTCGCTGACCTCGACGCCACCCTCGAGCAACTCGCGGCCGACGGATGGGAAAGGGACTCGGTCTTTGAGATCCCACAGGGACCCTGTTGCTCTTTCCGCACGCCTGGCGGGCACCGTCTGGCGGTCTATGAGTTGGCTCGGCCACAGGTGGCCGAGCATTTCAAGGGTCGGATCGACTTCTAGCCCTATCCAGTCGGGCCGAATCGCTCGGTTCTGACCATGGCCGGATCGTGGCCCAGATCGACGAGGGCAACGGCGGCCGTTTCCACGAAAGTGGTGGGACCGCAGATGTAGATCAACGGCCGCTCTTCAGGCGCCCAGGCCACCTCTTCGAGCATCTCGCGATCGATCCGGCGGCTGTAACCGTTCCACCCGGGTGGTTGGGCCCTGGTGAGCACCAGCTGGATGTCGATGCCGTCTCGTTCGGCGAAGTCCTCGAGCTCCTGGCGATAGATCACGTCCTCGAGAGTCCGAGACGAGTAGAGCAATCGGGTGGGCACGGCGGACTTTGGTCCTGACCCGATGTCTCAACATCGACCGAAACGGGACCACCCCGGATCCTCCCGCGATCATCAGAAGGGGGCCACCCATCGACTCCTGTCCAGACGAAGTAGCGGCCGATCGGGCCTCTCATCTCGAGCTGATCACCCGCCTCGACGACATCGACCAGATACGGAGAGACCTCGCCGTCCTGGAGGCGTTCGATCGTGAGGACCAAGTGGTCATCGTCGGGCGCTGAACCGATCGAGTAACTGCGCTGCGCCTGATAACCGTCTTCCGCAGTGAGCCGGATGTCGACGTGCTGACCTGCCATGTGCCCATCCCACCCCGGGCACTCGAAGTAGATGCTGCTGACTCGCGCCGTTTCGGGACGAACCTGACTGACCTTTGCAGCCAGCCAGTTCAGTCGCCCGAGTACCTCTGCTCCCGCCATGGATCCCCGTGATTGTGATAGCCGTACGTCTCCCAGAAGCCCGGTCTGTCCTCGGCCTGCAACTCGATCCCACGCACCCATTTGGCGCTCTTCCAAAAGTAGAGGTGGGGAACAAGGAGACGTGCCGGACCGCCGTGCTGAGGGTCGAGAGGCTCGCCATCGAACTCATAGGCAACCCACGCCTTGCCACCGGTTGCGTCTTCCAGAGGCAGATTCGTGGTGTAGCCGCCGTCCGAAAAGGCCGTGAGGAACCTCGACTCGCCGAGGTCGACCCCGCCGAGCAGGAGGTCGACCGAGACCCCGGTCCAAACGGTGTCGAACTTCGACCACTTGGTCACACAATGAATGTCCACGGTCACCGATTCCGACGGCAGGGCGGTGAGCTCCTCCCAGGTCCACGATCGGATCGCTTCGCCTGCCCCACGAATCTGAAACGTCCACTCGTCGAGCCGGGTTCGAGGTGTCGGTCCTGCGGAGAGCACAGGAAACCCGTCCGTCAGGTATTGCCCCGGAGGAAGGCGGGATGAGTCGCCCACCTCGGGCCGACGGCCAAAGAAGCCCCTTGAGATGATCGGCATTCAATGCTCCCGATCGGTCACAGCCAGTCACGGCGACGGAATTCGAGGTAGAGACCCAATGAGAGCAGCAGGATCAACAGCGTGGAAGTGACGACACCCCAGACGCTGCCAGAGCCAGGGTAGGGCACGTTCATGCCGTAGTAACCAGTGATGAGTGCGGGGACAGCAATTATCGCCGCCCAGCTACTCACTTTCTTGACGATCTCATTCTGACGCTGCATGTCCTCGTTTTGACGGACGGTCACTTGAATCAGATTCGCTTCCAGGATGGAAGTGAGAAGGTCGCGGAAGCCGGCGACTCGCTCCACCACACGTAACAGATGGTCATGAGGGTTGCGGAAGTACTGGCGGAGCTCTGGGCTCAAAGCGGCAAAACTGCCAGCGATCAGTCGCTCCAGAGGCTCGAGCAGGGGCTGGGTGGCCTGATGGAACTGGAGTACTTCTCTCTTGAGCTTGTAAATGCGTTCGGTCGGCGCCGCCTCATCTGAGAACACCTGTGCTTCCAATTCCCCGATGTCCAGTTCCAGTCCTTCGAGAACCTGCCCGTAGTCGTCCACCACCTTGTCGACCACCGCATGCAATACCGCGCTGGGTCCCAACGCCAACTGGCGGGGGTCGGCCTCCAGACTCTTACGGACCTCGACCAGACGCGAGGGCTCGCGATGACGCACGGCTACAACGAAGTTCTGGTCGACAAACAACAGAATCTCGCCGAAGTCCACGACCTCGACTGAATCGACGTATCGAGCTGGCTTGAGCACGACGAACAACGTCTCGCCATAAACGTCGAGCTTCGGTCGCTGATGAGCGTGAATAGCATCCTCGACGGCCAGCTCGTGAAGGCCGAATTCCTTTCGAACTGCTTCGAACTCCTCTTCGGTCGGTTCGTAGAGGCCAATCCAAGCAAAGGTGTTGGTCCCGTTGCAGTAGTCGTGGGCGCCTTCGAGAACAAACGGTCCTGGGAGCCGAATCCCGTCTTTGTATAGAGCAGAGTCGACGATCATGCGCGCAGGCTACGCGGGATCAGCTCAGGTAGTACCAGTTCGGGCGAGTCTTCCACTGGTCGCGCCAACACCAAGCGTTGAGCTCAAGAGCGGTGCATCCACTGCTCGCCACCGATCGGAAGGCCCTGGCTCATCTCAGTCGGCCCCCAGGTGCCGGCGGCGTAGTGGATCGGGTTCTTCTCGAGTCGGAGCAGCGGGTCGTATACCTCCCACGATGCCTCCACCTCGTCTCCCCTCACAAACAGGGTCTGGTCTCCTTCGAGAATGTCGAGAATCAGAGTCTCGTAGGCGTCGCGGAGCTCTCCGTAGACCCCCGAGTAGCGGAAGTGCAATGCCTGGGAGTCAAGCCGCGCCTCATCCTCCGGAGACCTGACGTTGAACCTGAGCGAGAACCCCTCGTCCGGCTGGAGGATGATCAACAGCACGTCGGGATTCATCACACAATCGTCCCGCTTCCCGTGGAATACACAGAGGGCGGGCCCGCGGAACGTGACCGCAATCCGGGTGAAGCGCTCCGGAAGCCGCTTGCCGGTGCGGAGGAGGAATGGGACTCCCTGCCAGCGCCAAGAATCGACGAAGAGCCGGATGCCGACAAAGGTCGGCGTTTTCGAATCCGGAGGAACCCCCTTCTCGTTGAGGTAACCGAGGACGGTTTCGTTCCTCATGTCCCCCGATTCGTACTGAGCGACCACGAAGTCCTCCGCGGCGACGGGGGCGATCGCCTTCATCACTTTGACCTTCTCGTCACGGATCCGATCGGCCTCGAAGACATTCGGCGGCTCCATGGCGACCAGAGCCAGGAGTTGGGTCATGTGGTTCTGCACGATGTCCCGCACCGCTCCAGCGCGGTCGTAGTAGTCGGCTCTGCTGCCGATGCCCAGCGTCTCGGCAACCGTGATCTCGACATGCTCCACACGATCCCGATTCCAGAGCCGTTCGAACATCGGGTTGGTGAAGCGGAAAGCCAGGAGATTCTGAACGGTCGCCTTGCCCAGATAGTGGTCGATGCGATAGATCTGAGACTCGTCGAAATGTGACTGGACCAGACGGTTCAGCTCGCGAGCCGACGCCAGATCGGTGCCGAACGGCTTTTCGAGCACGATCCTGGTCCAACCGTCGCTGGCGTTGAGCCCGGAGCCGCCCAACCCCTCAATGGTCGGCACGAAGGCCTGGGGCGGAGTCGCGAGATAGAGCACCCGGTTGCCGGGCAGGCCCCGGTCCGCCTCGATGGCCTCGATTCGCTTCCGTAACTCCGCATACCCGGCATCGCTTCCTTCGACTGCGTGGTGGAAGATGTTGGCCTGACACCACTGTCTCGCCGGTTCGTCGGCAGCGCCGACCGCCTCCAACACCTGTTCCGCCCAACTCCGGTAGGCCTCATCGCCGATGTCGTGTCTGGAGACACCCAGCACCACCGATCGGTCGGCGTCGCCTTGGGCGGCCAGTGCCCGGTAGAGGGACGGGATCAGCTTGCGTTCGGCGAGGTCCCCGGTCCCGCCGAAGATCACGAACAGGTTGGGTTCGACGTCAGGCATGGTTCGGCCCGCTACGGGTATACCAAGACATCATCGGATTATCGCCTGCCTGAGGCACCTGATGAGACTCTGAAGGCCGCAGCCGAGCACCAGGGTAGGGTTGGCGGACCGAGACAGGAGTCACGATGCCGCCAGCCGAGTTCACCGGGACCGGGACCGAGAGCGACCCTTGGGTCCTGAAAACACCCAGCCTGGGATCAGAGATCCTGATGCACCGGGACGAGGCTCACGACCCGCCCGTGCTTGGTCTGCACCGTGGGCAGCACCGTCCTCTATTACGACCTCCGGATCATCGACGACCTCTATCAGATGCTCAAGGACGAGGGGGATTGGGTCCCCCTCGGCAACGCCGACGAGCAGAAACCCGCCGCCGAGGGAACGGTCGAGGCCTGGGCTCGATCGGCCGACAACCCGATCGGTGGTTGGTACGGGTTGAAGAAGGGCCTCCGGGGCCGGGTCGGCAACTACGTCCCACCGGTCCTCGAAGCACTGGGACTGGCCGAAGTCGAGCACAACGCACGCGGCAACCGGATGCGGGCGATCTGACCTAGATCCGGGGCGGCGGGAACTCCTGGGGTAGGTCGTGGGCTCTCACCTGCAGCAACTCCACAGGGCGGGGCAATCCACGTAGCTCGAAGGAGCCAAGACTGACCAGGTCGACCTCAGACGGGCTCAACTCGTCTCGGGTCGCCGCCGAGACCAGGATCTGCCCTCCGTGACCCGCATTGCAGACGCGAGCCGCGGTGTTGACCGGCAGTCCGACATAGCCCGTCTCGGTGCGAGCCGGGCTCCCACTGTGAAGACCGATCCGAACCCGAACTGGAGTGCCTTCAGGCCAATCGTGATCCCGCAGCGAACGCTGGATCACAAGGGCTGCCGAAAGAGCATCGGCGGCGTGGGCGAAGGCGGCGAAGAACTCGTCCGCCCTCGCATCGACTTCGTATCCACCGTTGCCGTCCACCGCCTCCCGGATTAGCGCCTGGACCTCGCCCAGAACCACCGGATACCTGTCGGCGAGACGCTGGACCAGGCCGGTGGACCCCTCGACGTCGCTGAGGAGGAGGGTGACCGGGCCCGATGGAAGCTCGGCCGGGCTCTCGCCGGCTGCAGCCTCCCTCAACTGACGGGCCACGAACCCGATGGGAGCAATCCCGTATTTGGTGGCGGCGGTCAAGAGCTTCCGGAAAGCCCTCTCCTTCGCTGCCTCATCCTCGAACTTGACCTGATTGAAACGGGAAAGGGCATTGCGGACGTGGGGCTCGTCATTTATCGGAAGCAGGCGCCGTCCCTGGGAGTCCACATAGGCGAAGGCGCTGTTGGGCAGTTCTGCCCGCTGCTTGGCGGAGAGTTGGGCCATGTGGAGGCCCGAAACTACCCCGCTTGCTGCATCAATCCGGACGCGTCGAGGGCGGCGCCCACCCGGCGCCGCCCTCGGACACTCGACTAGATCAGGCCGAGATCGCCTGGCCGATGACCGCCTGGCCGAAATAGATCAGGAAGGCGACCGCAACCACCCACATCAGCGGATGCACCTCGCGTGCCTTGCCCTTCACCAGCTTGATGAACACGTACATCACGAACCCGGCACCAATGCCGACCGTGATCTTGTAGGTGAATGGCATCAGGACGATGGCGAGCAGGGCCGGGAACCCCTCCTCGACGTCCTCGAAGTCGATCCCCTTGAGGAGGCCAGCCATGAGGAATCCGACCAGGATCAAGACCGGAGCCGTGGCCTGCGTCGGAACCAGCCCCGCAATCGGCGTGAGGAAGATTGCCACGAGGAACAACAAACCGACGACGATCGAGGTGATGCCGGTACGACCGCCCTCGGCGACACCGGCCGCACTCTCGATGTAGCTGGTGTTGGAACTGACTCCGGCGGCGCCTCCTGCTACCGCACCAAGGGAGTCGACGAACAACACCTTGCCTACGTCCTCGATGTTTCCCTCCTCATCGGTGAGACCTGCCTGTTCGGCAATCCCGGTGGCGGTCCCGACCGTGTCGAAGAAGTCGGTCAACATGAAGCTGAAGATGGTCAGCGCGGCTGCCACAAAGCCGAGTTGGTTGAACACGTTCGACAGGTCGAAGTCACCAAGGGTGGCGAAACTCGGTGTGGCAGTGAACTCGTCCGGAAACTCACTGACCCCGATGATGAACGCGACGACGGTCGTGAGCAGGATGCTGATCACCAACGCACCCGGGACCTTTCGGACGAAGAGCACCACGGTTATCGCCAGCCCGATGATTGTCAGCCAGGCTCCGTTCGTGTTGGGAAAGGCGAAGTCGACGATCGGCACACCGGGCACGATCAATCCGCTATCGACAAACCCGATGAACATGATGAACAACCCGATGCCGACTCCAATCGCCCTCTTCAGGCTCAGGGGGACCGCATTCATGATCGCCTCACGGAGGCCGACGACCACCAGCAGGGTGACGATCAGACCCTCGAGCACGATTACGCCCATGGCACCTGCGGGGGTCAGCCCGTCGGTAATGACAAGGCCGAAAGCAACGGCGGCGTTGATCCCAAGTCCGGCGGCCATCGCAATGGGATAGTTGGCGACCACCCCCATCAGGACGCAGAGCAGACCGGCGACCAAGGCTGTGCCGGCGGCCACCGCCGGGATATCGAACCCGGCTTCCCCAAGGATGTTTGCGTTGAGGAAGATGATGTAGGCCATCACCAGGAATGTCGTGAACCCGGCGCGGATCTCAGTTCCTACTGATGTCCCCCGCTCGGTGAGCTTGAAGTAGCCGTCGAGGCCGGATCCGCCGGAACTCGACTGCTTCTGATCGACCGTGTCGGTCATTTCTCCTCCCAATTAGCGGATGCCGGCGATCGGCAACCAATTTCAGACCAAAAGTAGTGAGGAGGGGTTACACGCTGCCGTGTGAAGTCGGCTTCTTTTTGAGGCCTGTGATGAAGGCTTGGCTGTCGGGTGAGGCCTTGGATCTGGTTGACTCCGGGGCATGAGCCATCTGCGTCACATCGCGCTTCTCCGCTTCAAGCCGGGCACCACTGACGATCAGATCCAGGCGGTGCTCGACGGGCTCGGCACCATGCCCGAAAGGATGGATTTCATCCGACGCTACGAGTTCGGAAGGGATGTGGGGATCATGGAGGGCAATCCCCAGGTGGCCCTGGTCGCCGACTTCGACTCAGCCGACGACTGGCATTCGTATCAGGACCATCCCGATCACCAGCTCCTGGTCAAAGAGGTGATCAGCCCGATCCTCGACTCGCTGACCCGGGTCCAGTACGAGGTCGACTGATTCTCTGTGCTCGTGGCGCCACATATGGCGCCACGTACCTCAGGTAAGCCTCGTCAGGCCCTGACTTCCTGTCGCATGAATTTGACGTAGGCGACGGCGAACAACAGCACGGTCATGGCCACCATCGCGACCAATTGCGGCCAGACCAACAGCACGCTCTGGGTGAAGGAGAGCTCTGACGGAATGGCTCGGTCCGCCTGCTCAGCGGTGAACAGCGTCTGGAAGGTCCGGGTGAAGGGCACCAACAAAGCAGTCGACGCCTCGTCGTAGAGGACGACCGGTGAGATCTGAGACAGCGTTTGCTCGGCCCGCGCGTTGCTGAGCTGGGTGTAGGGGTCGGCCGCATCGACCGGGGCAATGATGCTCGCCACCAGAGTGAAGATCAGCTGTGCAAAGAACAACAGGGCCAGCCAGATCCCGATCGTGACAATCGCCGACGTCGCGGCGTTTCGGAACACCACGCTGGCCAGCATCGCCATCGCGAGCCAGACGCCAACGTAGAGGACCGACGCCAGGAGCCAGGTGATCAGTCGGAAGACGTCGCTGGCGTCGGGCACAACCCCGAGGGCCACGATCCCGACGCCGGACACGATCATGACGACAACCGTGAGGGTCACCCCGATCACGGCCAGACCCGCAACGAACTTGCCATTGATGACGTCATCCCGGTGGATGGGCTGCGATACCAGTCGGGGCAGGGTCCCCTGCGACCTCTCCCCGGAAATCGAGTCGAAGCCGTAGGCAATCCCCACGATCGGGAGCATGAACACAAGGAACGACATGAATGAGAAGGGGATCGGGTCTGCGTTGACAGTGAACAGCAGGAGGAACGCAGGAAGGCCCGCATCAGTGGACTGTTGCGCCGACTCCCGGAGCCCGCTTGCTGCCCCGTAGACGGTCCCGACAGCGACCAAGCCGAGGATGAAGAGCAACGCGATGAATCGACCCGAGAGAAGGTGATCGGTCATCTCCTTTCGAGCGACATCCATCCAGCCCGGCCGTCGCCGTTCCCAAACAGTCGCTGGCTCTGCGAGCAGCGGTCATTCGCTCCCCCCTTCGTGCTCATGGAAATAGCGCCGGTAGATCTCGTCGAGATTCGAGCCGAGATCTCTGATCTGCCTGACGCTGAGATCTGCCTCGACCAGGGCCTTGACCACCCCTGATATGTCACGCTCCGGAAGAACCACACGCCACCTCCCGGCGCCGATGGCGGTGACTCCCGACCTTCTCGTCCAAACCCGGCAGGCCGCTGACGACTGCCGCCCGCACCTGTTCCTCGGTGGCGTCGACGACGAACTCGTAGACCGAGCTGCCTTCGGACAGTGACGCTGCCAGCTCCTCGGGGGAGCCCTGAGCGACGATCTCACCATCCACGAAGATCCCGACCCGATCACACACCTGCTGCACCTGGTTGAGCAGGTGGCTTGAGATCAGGACCGCCCTCCCGTCACGATGGGCCAGCCGGGAGATGAGGGCAAGGATCTCGACGACACCTTCGGGATCGATCGCGGTCGTGGGCTCGTCGAGGATCACCACATCAGGATCCTTGACCAGGATGTCGGCAACCCCGAGACGCTGGCGCATACCCCGGGAGTAGGTGCCGACCAGATAGTCGGCAGCCTCGCTGAGACCGACCTCGTCCAACAGCTCCGATATCCGGTCCTCGACCTCATCGGGATCCAATTCGTTGAGACGCGCCGTGTAGCGCATGTTCTGTCGCCCGGTCAGGTTGTCGTAGAAACCGACAGCGTCGGGCAGGTAGCCCACCCGACGTTTCACCCCAATCGCGTCGTATGCCGGATCGAGGCCGCAGACTCGAACCGTCCCCTCGCTGGGCTCGGTGAGACCGAGCAGCATCAGGATGGTCGTGGTCTTACCGGCGCCGTTGGGCCCGAGCACTCCGAAGATCTCACCTGGCGAAACGGTGAAGTCGATCCCGGCCACGGCTACCCGGTCTTCGTAATTCTTAACCAGGCCCTCGACTTCGATGACCGGTGTGGTCACGCTCACCTCCGCCCGTAGCGTCGGAACACCATGCTGAGCCCGACGAGGGCAATCACGATCACACCTATGCCCACGAGGCCCCAGATGGCGGAGGTCTCAACCGTGGTGCGCACATCGATGCTGTCCGATGCCTCAGCGACAGACGAGGTGAAGGTGATGGCGTAGTCGCCGTTGATCGCCTCTCCTGACGGGGTGATGGTCGCCACCACCTGAAGCCCCTGGCCCGGCTCCAATTGGGCGATGGTCGGCTGATCGAAGGTGACATCCCAACCCTGCGGCGGAGTTGCGGTCAGATTCACGCCGAGCAGCGGCGCGGTGCCGGTATTGGTCACCACCAGCTGGAGGTCCGTCGCCTGCTCGCCCTTCACCTTGACGTTCAGGGCTTCGTTGGCGGTGGCAATGTCGATTCCGAACGAACCGGTGATCCGCACCCCGAGCTCGACTTGGGCGGACACACCGCCGCCTTCGGCCTTCGCAGTTATCGCGTAGTCGCCAGCCGCCGCAGCGTCTGGCGGATCTACATCCACCGTCACCTGCGCGGTCGAACCGGCGGTAACCGTGACCGTGGACGCCTGAGCCTCCCCGGACGGCTTGATCTCGGAGACCCAGCCTTCGGGCCCGGTGGCCGACAGCCCGAACTGAATGTCCTGGGGAGTGTCGTTGGCGATCGTCACGTCGAAGGAGTAGGTCGAGTCGGCCGGTCCCTGGAGGTTCGGGAAGTCGGTGGTCATCGAGACGTCACCGCCCACCGTGGCCGCAACCCGAATCGAGAGATCGAGGCGGTCGGTCCCCGAGCTGCCCGTGCCGGTCAACGACATCTCGTAGGAGCCTTCTTCGGTTTCTGCCGGGACGTCGACCTGGAGGTCGAGGGAGACGAAGCCGGTCGAATCGACCTGAACCTCGTCGACGACAAAACCGCCGCCGCGGAGCTCGGCATCCCAACCGTCGGGTACTCCGGCCAAGGTAAAGGCGACCCGATCCCCGGGAACGGCGCCAACCGTCAACTTGAAGGTCGCACTGTCACCCGGCTTCACGGCAACTCCGACGAACGGTGAGTTGATCGAGAGGGTGGTCGGGGGAGGAGTCGTCGTCTCCTGGGCCATCGCAGGCAGGGCCAGCGTCGCCGTTGTCAGCAACCCAACTGCTAGCACGTGGAAAAGTCGCTTCACTTTCATCTCCGTTTGGATCCAGGTCTCTCTTGGCTCAGTTCAACAGCCACCGAAGGGGGAATCTCGCTCAGCCCACGTTTAGAAGATATAAAGGCACGGCAGGCTAGAGCTAACTGACATCCCGCCTGACTGCCTCGAGGGCGATCTCGACCATCTCGTTGAAGGTCTGCTCGCGCTCCTCCGGACTGGTCGCTTCGCCGGTGCGGATATGGTCAGAGACGGTGGCAATGGTCAGTGAGCGGGCACCCTTCTCCGCCGCCACACCGTAGAGGCCGGCCGCTTCCATCTCCACCGCGAGGATTCCCATCCGCTCCATGAGGTCGAAAGTCTCCGGGTTGGGGTTGTAAAAGGTGTCGGCGGAATGGACATTGCCCACCTTGACCTCGATTCCCTTTTCGGCGGCGGCATCGAAGGCAGCCATCAACAGACCGAAATCGGCGGTCGCCGCGAAGTCCATGCCCCCATAGCGAGCCCGATTGACGCCGGAGTCGGTGGAGGCACCGATGGCGAGGATCACATCTCTGACCTTGACCGAGGAAAGGATGCCGCCACAAGATCCGACTCGGACCAGGCGCTCCACCCCGTATTCAGTGATCAACTCAGTGGCATAGATCGACGCTGATGGGATGCCCATCCCGGTCCCCATCACCGAGACCGGCACCCCATTGAAAGTGCCGGTGTAACCCAGCATGTTCCTCACCGCGTTCACCTGCCTCGCCCCGTCGAGATAGTTGTCGGCGATGTGCTTGGCCCGCAGCGGGTCGCCGGGGAGGAGGATCGATGGGGCGAAGTCCCCTTTCTCGGCCGAGATATGGGGGGTTGGCATGAAAGGGGCTCCTGAACTGTGATCGGTCGGCCACAACTTATTCGATCAGGACCGCTTTCCTCCATCCACGGACCGCGTTTGTCACTGCGATCTCGTCGGCGCGGCTCATGTCTTCGATCGTGAGGGCGGCCTCAGTGGCGAGGCCGAGGTCCAAGGCAAGCTCCCGCTGGACTCCGGGGAGGCACCCGGAGGACACAGGTGGGGTGAGCCATTCGTGGTCGAAGCGCAGCATCAAGTTGGAGATGTTGGTCTCGGTGATCTCCCCGTCGAGATTGAGCATCACGATTTCGATCCCATCGTCTCCAATCGGGATAGCGGACACGATCGTCGAGCTTGTGTGCCCACCGTGGATCGCTCTGGTCGACCCTGCCCTCCCAGATCCGAAGGCCCACCGGCTCTTCCCATGAGGGAAGAGGCTCCGAGCTGACCTCGGTTGCCCCCGACGCCCCGAGCACGAGCCGGACCTTGAGAGCGACCGGCCCGCCGACCGCGGAGAGTGCGTCTCCGACGGCAACAGGGTCGAAAGGAATGCCCCAATAGGCGGCAGAGGCGGAGAGGCGGGCGACGTGGCGCTCCAGCAACGGGATGCCTTCGCCCGGCTCGTATCTCATGGTCTCCAGGAGATCTGGCGGATCATGCTGCTCGGTGACCACCAGGGCCTTCCACAGGCACTCGTCGTACTCGGCTCCGGCGAGAGAGTCGTAGGTGATCCCGCCTCCGACGTGGTAGGTGAACCGACCGTCGCTCACGACCCCGGTGCGGATAGCGACCGAGAACTCCGCCCTCTCGCCGCCCGGCTCGAGATAGCCGATCGCCCCGCAATAGACCCCCCTCGCTTCCGGCTCGAGGTCGGCGATGATTCCCATCGTCGACACCTTTGGGGCGCCGGTCACCGACGCCGAGGGGAAGATTCCCGAGAAGAGCCCACCCAGGCCCAATTCGGCAGGTTTTCGGGCGGTGATAGTCGATGTCATCTGCCACAAGGTGGGGTGGCGTTCCACATCGAAGAAGGCCGGCACCTCGACCGATCCGATCTCGGCGACCCGGCCCAGATCGTTGCGAAGCATGTCGACGATCATCAGATTGCCGGCTCGCTCCTTCTCGGAGTGGAGCAAGGCGTCTCGATGCTCGAGATCCTCAGCCGAAGACCGGCCACGGGGTGCAGTGCCCTTCATCGGCCGGGTGGTTATCAGAGGCTCATCGAGGGCGAAGAACAACTCCGGCGACACCGAGACCACCTGGTGGTCACCGATGTCGAGCAACGCTCCGTAGCAGTGCGGCTGACTGCGCTCCATCGCCTGAAACAAAGCCTCCGCGTCGCCGTCGAAGTCGGTCCACATGGGAAAGGTGAGGTTGACCTGATAGGTGTCTCCCGCGGCGATCGCTTCCCGGATCTTCTCCACCCTTTCCGCGTGCTCCGTATCGGAGAGCCCGGCACTCCAACTTCCGAGGCGAAACGAGCCCAACACCGACCGCGGAGTGTCTGACGGTCGGGTAGACACCAAACCAGGCGAGAGGGAGATCCGGGCCGTGGCGCCTTGGCGCCACCCGCAGCGGGGAATCGAACGCAGGAGCAGCTTGATAGGAGACATAGCCGACGACCCAGGACCCGCTGCCGGCCGCAGTCTCGGCTTGGTTCATGACCGACGACACCTCGTCGAGAGTCTCCGCCGACAGAACTCGCTCCGGGTCAGTGAATCGACGCGGTCCAACCCTCCAACGGTCGCCAGCCAGCGTCACCGAGCCTCTCACCAGCGCGACGTTACCGGTAGGGTCGATGGGCCATGCCCGACATCTACGACTTCATCCTCAAGCTGCGCGCGATACGAGACTTCAAGCCGGAGCCACTGGCGGAGGAGGATCTAGCAGCGATTCTCGAGGCCGCTCGGTGGACCGGTAGTTCCAAGAACCGCCAGGATTGGTCCTTCGTCGCAGTGACCGACCGCGACCGCCTCCAGGGCCTGGCCGAACACGGTGATTTCACGCAACCAGTGCGTGACTCCGCCGCAACCATCGTCCTGGTTCAAGAGCCGGGGGGGAACATGTTCGACGTCGGCCGGGTGGCCCAGAACATCATGCTCGCCGCCAAGGCGATCGGGGTGGCCTCTTGCCCGATCACCCTCCATCGTGATGCCCAGGCCCGCCATTTCCTGGGCGCACCCGACGACCGGGTCACCCGCTATGCAGTGGCCCTGGGATACGCCGCAGACGGAGCGACCCCCAAGAACTATGGCGGGCGGAAGCCCTCCGAGACCCTGGTCCACCTCGAGCGGTACTGATCGATATCGGTCGTAAAACCGGGAAATTCTGTCCCCGATCGGCACTACCGTCCCCACACGTATGCCCGAGTCGATAGTCCAGGCGCGCGGCCTCACCAAGAAGTTCGGCGATTTCGTCGCTGTCGACGCGATCGATTTCGACATCGTCAAGGGTGAGGCTTTTGGGTTTCTCGGCCCCAACGGGGCCGGCAAGACCTCGACCATGAAGATGATCACGACCGTCAGCCCCATCACCGACGGGAAGCTCACGGTTCTCGGGCTCGATCCGACCACCCAGGGGCGTTCTATCCGCCAGCGGATCGGTGTCGTCCCCCAGGAGGACAACCTCGACCTCGAGCTCACCGTTTACGAGAATCTCTATGTCTACGGCCGCTATCACGACATGAACCGAGCCGACATCCGGCGGCGGATCGGTGAGCTCCTCGAGTTCGCCCAGCTCACGGATCGGGCGAAGTCGACAGTTGAACCGCTCTCAGGGGGGATGAAGCGACGTCTCACCATCGCCCGCGCCCTGATCAACGACCCCCAGTTGGTGATTCTCGACGAGCCCACCACCGGGCTCGATCCGCAGGCGCGTCATGCCCTATGGGACCGTCTCTACCGGCTCAAGCAGCAGGGCGCCACCTTGATCATCACCACCCACTACATGGATGAGGCGGAACAACTCTGTGACCGACTGGTGGTCATGGACAAAGGGGTCATTGCCGCAGAAGGGTCACCGCGGGAGTTGATCACGAAATACGCGCCACGCGAAGTGGTCGAGCTTCGTTTCCAGGACGGCCAACAAGACGCGGCGGTCTTGAAACTCGACGGCCTGGCCCACAGCTCCGAGGTCCTGGCCGACCGGGTCCTCCTCTACACCGACGACGCCGAGGCGACCCAGCATCAGATGGGCGAGCGAGGGGTCCATCCCGAGCAGGTGTTGGTTCGTCGCTCGACCCTCGAAGACGTGTTCCTCAAGCTCACCGGGCGCAGATTGATCGACTGATGACCGCCCTCACCCGCTCCTTGCGCGTGGTCGAAGCCGAGTTGGTCGTCTATCGCCGCACCTGGCGAGGGACGGTGATCTCGAGCTTCGTCAATCCGCTGCTGTTCCTGTCCGCAATGGGGCTCAGCCTCGGCACCCTCATCGATTCCAGCGGCGCTGATCTGGGAGTTCCTTACCTAACCTTCGTGGCCAGCGGGTTGATGGCGGCGACAGCGATGCAGGCCGGGGCCGGCGAAGGGTCGTTCCCGGTCATGGCCGGGATCAAGTGGCGCAAGGAGTTCTACGCCACCATCGCCACGCCGCTCGCCCCGGCAGACATCGTCTATGGGAGGTTCCTGTGGGCGATCATCCGGCTCACCTTCATCCTCGTGGTCTTCGCCTTGATCTCGGTTCTGTTTGGCGCCCTCGAGCTCGGCCCTGCCCTCTTGGCTGTGGTGCCGGCGGTTCTCACCGGTGTCGCTTTCACCACCACGGTCACCGCTTTCACGGTGACCCAGGAGGACGACACGAGTCTCTCCACCCTGTTCCGTTTCGGGATCACACCGCTGTTCCTGTTCTCGGGCACGTTCTTCCCGGTCAGCCAACTGCCCGACTTCCTCCAGAAGGTCGCCTATGTCACCCCGCTGTTTCACGGTGTGGAGTTGGTCCGCAAAGTCGCCCTTCCCGCCGCGGATGACTCCGTGATCACCTCGATGCCGGCGTGGGTCCACGTCGCCTATCTGACTGCGATGACCGTGATTGGCTTGGTGCTCGCCGCGAGGCTCCTCGACAAGAGACTCCGGCCATGAGTGTCTCGGCACCATCAAGGCTCACTCCCAGCGGCCGGATGACGCCGTTCCGCGCCCAGCGAATCTGGGAGCGGAACTCCTTCATCTATCGAAGGCTGTGGAAGATCATCTTCACCGGGTTCTTCGAGCCGGTCTTCTACTTGTTCTCCATCGGGATCGGGATCGGAGCCCTGGTTGGCGACGTGCCCGGTCCCAACGGGGTGCCGGTCAGTTACACGGCCTTTGTCGCACCGGCCCTCATGGCGGCGTCGGCCATGAACGGAGCGGTCCTCGAGACCACCTTCAACATCTTCTTCCGCCTCAAGTTCGGCAACGTCTACGAGGGAATCCTCACCACCCCGCTGGTCCCGCGAGACATCGCAATCGGTGAGATCGGGTGGGCGCTCCTCAGAGGCGCCGCCTACTCGACCGTGTTCCTCGTGGTCATGGCCCTAATGCACCTGACGCAGTCGTGGTGGGCCTTGCTCACGGTGCCGGGGGCGATCCTGATCGGGTTTTGCTTCGGGTCCTTGGGAATGGCTGCCACCACCTACATGCGCTCCTGGCAGGACCTCGATCTGGTGGCGCTGGTCACCATGCCCCTGTTCCTGTTCTCGGCCACCTTCTACCCCTTGGACGTCTATCCGCCACTGATCCAGCAAATCGCCAAAATCTCACCGCTCTACCACGGCACGGAGATGTTGCGAGCCTTCAGCCTCGGAATCTTCGATTGGACACTGGTGGGGCACATCGCCTTCCTCGTGGTGCTCGGCTTGATCGGGGCGCGGATCGCCTCCCGTCGTCTCGACGGGCTGCTCCGCAAGTAGCCCAGTCCTCGGTCCTGACAGTCGATCTAGGCTCCGCAAGGCTGATGATCGACCTCGCCTTCCCCCTCCACGCTCCCCACGGCTCGACCCTCAACACCAAGGGCTGGCTCCAGGAAGCGGTCCTGCGATGCCTCCTCAACAACCTCGACCCTGACGTCGCCGAGGACCCGGAGAACCTGATCGTCTACGGGGGCAGGGGCAAGGCAGCCCGCAACCTGGAGAGCCTCCACGCCATCGTTCGCACCCTGGAGCGCCTCGAGAACGACGAGACATTGCTGGTCCAGTCGGGAAAGCCAGTAGGGGTGTTCCGCACCCACGAGATGGCGCCCCGCGTCCTGATCGCCAACAGCCTTCTCGTCCCCCGATGGGCGACCCTCGAGCACTTCTGGAAGCTGGAAGCTGAAGGGCTGATGATGTACGGCCAGATGACCGCCGGGTCTTGGATCTACATCGGCAGCCAGGGGATCCTCCAAGGGACGTTTCAGACCTTCGCCGCCATTGCCGAACAGCGCTTTGGTGGAACACTCGCCGGGACCCTCACCCTGACCGCCGGCCTGGGCGGCATGGGCGGTGCCCAACCGTTGGCCATCACCATGAACGACGGGGTCGCCCTGTGCATCGACGTCGATCCCCATCGCATCGAAAGGCGACTCGAAACCGGATATCTCGATGTGGCCGCGACATCTGTCGAGGAGGCGATCGAGCTAGCCCTCTCTGCGAAGCGTGAACGCCGCGCCCTCTCGATCGGTCTGGAGGGAAATGCCGCAGACCTGTTCCCGGCCCTGCTCGCCATGGGCGTCGATATCGACATCGTCACCGACCAGACTTCGGCCCACGACCCGTTGTACGGCTACGTGCCGTCCGGGTTCAGCCTCGACGAGGCAGCCCGGCTCCGTAGCGACGACCCCGACACCTATATCAAGGCGGCTAGGGAGTCGATGGCTTCGCAGTGTGAGGCGATGGTCGGTTTCCAACGCGCCGGGGCCGAGACCTTCGACTACGGGAACAACCTCCGCGGGGAGGCCCAGATTGCCGGCTACCGCGACGCCTTCGCCTACCCCGGATTCGTGCCCGCCTACATCCGACCGTTGTTCTGCGAGGGCTCGGGCCCGTTCCGATGGGTAGCCCTGAGCGGCGATCCGGCCGACATCGCGGCCACCGACCGGGCGCTCGGCGATCTGTTCCCGGACAACGACCCTCTTCAACGATGGCTCCGACTGGCCAAGGACAAGGTCCATTTCCAGGGACTTCCGGCAAGGATCTGCTGGCTTTCCTATGGCGAGAGGCATCTCGCCGGCCTTCGCTTCAACGAATTGGTGGCTTCAGGAGAGGTCGGCGCTCCCATCGTGATCGGGCGCGACCATCTCGACTCGGGATCGGTCGCCTCCCCCTACCGGGAGACCGAGGCGATGATGGATGGCTCGGACGCGGTGGCGGACTGGCCCATTCTCAACGCGATGCTCAACGTCTCATCGGGAGCCGCCTGGGTTGCCGTCCATCACGGAGGAGGAGTTGGAATCGGGAACTCGATACATGCCGGCGCCCAAGTGGTCGCAGACGGCACCGCTCAAGGTGCCCTGCGGGTGGAAAGGGTGCTCACCAACGACCCGGGAACCGGCGTCATGCGCCATGCCGACGCCGGATATGAGATCGCCCGACAGGTAGCCCAGGAGCGGGGAGTCGACATCCCGATGCTGTGACGCGAGCCGGGACCCCCTGGTTGGGGGTCCCGGCTAGGCAGTCATGCCTCAGAGGATCCAGATCAGACCAAACGTGACTGCGCCGGCTGCGGCCAGGACGGCGAGAATCGTCATCGCGGTCACGCGAGCTGTCCAGTCCCGGTCCTCACTGAGCATGGCTCGGGCGGAGAGCCCGAATGCGGTTGCCAGCAGCAAACCGGCCGCGACGAACATGCCCAGGTACCAACCCGCGGCCAGTCCGCCGAGGAACCAGTCGGCGGGCACGTAGTACATCCACGCACCCACTCCGGCTGCCAACACACCGACGATCCCGATCGTCCACTCGACGACCCAGGAACGCCGATCCGGCATTCGGGTGACCTCCACCATTGGGCGCTGAGTGAGCGTTGACATGAAGATCACCTCCTTCTCGGACAACCGATCTGGTCGATTGTCCACTGTCGAGTGTCCGCGTTCTCCGGCCCGGCGCCTAGGGCCAACAGACCCGAAATGAGGTTTCAACCGGCCCCTCTCTACGCTGGCACCTCATGACCATCCCTGATCCCTATTGGCCACGGGCCGACGTCTGGCTCAACCAAGAGCATCCCGACCCTGATCTCTTGGTAGTTGGGGTCCCCTCTTCCAAGGCGTCGTTGTCACCCTCGCGTGCCGACCTGAGCCCGCTCGCCATGCGCGACCGTCTTGCCCGATTCTCCACCTTCCATGGGGAATGGGGGGTCGACTTCGGAGAGGTTGCGGTCAACGACTATGGCAACTGGCCGGTGTCGGAGCTGGACCGGGACCAGATGCCGATCCTGGTGGAGGAACTGGCGTCGGCCCTTCCCAAGGTGCCGCTGACGCTCTACCTGGGGGGCGACAACGCCATCACCAGGCCGCTGGTTGCCGCAGCTGTCGCCCGACCTCAGCCGGGTGGGTGTGCTCACCTTCGACGCCCACCACGACGTGAGAACTCTCGAACTGGGAAGAACCAACGGCAACCCGATTCGGGGGCTCGTCGACGAGGACGGGTTGCCCGGGCGGAACGTGATCCAGATTGGGATCCACAGCTTCGCCAACTCTGCCGAGTACCGCGCCTACTGCGACAAGGTCGGCATCGGAGTCGTCACGATCAGCGATATCGAGGCCGGCGGGATCTCGGAAGTGACCAACCTGGCCCTCGACTCCCTTGCCGAGCGATGTGATGCGATCTACGTCGACGTCGACATCGACGTCCTCGATCGCGCCTTCGCCCCGGCCTGCCCGGGGGCACGGCCAGGTGGGATGACGCTTCGAGACCTGGCAGAGGCAGTCCGTCGGTGCGCGCGGAATCCAAAGGTCAAGGCGATGGATTTCGTCGAGGTCGATGCCGAGGCGGATCGCGACGGGCTGACCCTCGATTCCATGGCCCATCTCATGCTGTGCGCCGTCGCCGGGTACGCCGAGCGCGGCTAGCCGCCGCTGGTCAGCTGCTCCGCTTCCCGGCCCAGCGAGTCGCCGTCACGATGATCGAGGAACCCGTGGGGCAATCGCACCGGGCGGGGCCCGTGGGAATGACCCCGAACCATGCGCTCTGCCTCCCTGGGAAAGGGAACGGTTGGATCCAGCAACCCCGTCAGCACGACCACCTCATCCAACGACCCGACCCGGGCAAAGCGGTCGCGAATGCTCGGGCCCACCGGGAACCCCTTCAGATACCAGGCGGTGTGCTTCCTGAAGAGGCTGACCCCGATCGCCTCTCCGAACTTCTCGGCAAGAAGCTGGGCATGGGCGATCATGATCACAGCCACTTCGCCGAGATTCGGGGCCGGGCTGGGCTCGCGTCCGGACAACCTGTCCGCCAGGTCCCGAAACAGCCATGGTCTCCCGAGGCAGCCACGACCCACCACCACTCCGTCACATCCGGTCATTTCCATCATCCGGACCGCATCGTCAGCGGTCCAGATGTCCCCATTGCCGAGCACGGGCACCGAGGTCACCGCCTCCTTGAGCGCCCGAATCGCATCCCAGTCGGCCGCGCCCGAATAGAGCTGGCGTGCGGTGCGGGCGTGGAGGGCTACTGCCGCGGCCCCCTCGTCGGCCGCGGTCAAACCGGTCTCGATGTAAGTGAGATGTTCGTCGTCGATGCCCTTGCGGAACTTGACCGTGACCGGGACCGAGCCCGCATTGCTCACCGCCGCCCTGACGATGGAGCGAAAGAGGTCTCGCTTCCAGGGAAGGGCCGCTCCTCCGCCGTGACGGGTGACCTTTCCCATCGGGCACCCGAAGTTCATGTCGATGTGATCGACCTGGTCGACCTCCACGAGCCGTCGCACGGCCTCGCCCAGCGAGCCAGGGTCGGTGCCGTACAGCTGGATCGAGCGGGGGCTCTCGTCGGCGTCGAACGCGGCCAGGGCGAGAGTCTTCTCGTCCCCCTCGACCAGACCCCGGGCACCGATCATCTCGGAGACGTAGAGACCGGCTCCGAATTCGCGGCACAGCCTGCGAAACGGCGCGTTGGTGACCCCGGCCATCGGGGCCAGGACCACCGGCAGATCTACGGTAAGGGGGCCGATGCGAAGCATGGGCGGCGAAGGCTAAAGACCCTCCAGGTCCTTGATGTTCTGCAGGCGGACCTGGCCCCGAGCCACCAACTTCCCGTCTTCTTCGCGGGTCACCACGCATTGCCACAGCTGCTGGGTACGGCCCCGGTGGATCGGTGTCGCCTCACCGATCAGCACCCCCTCGCGAGTCGCCCTGATGAAGTCGGTCTGGTTGTTGATCCCGACCACACCGGCCATCCCGTTCTCGATGGCCCAAATCGCCCCACCCGTCGAAGTCAGGGTCTCGACCAGGGTGCAATAGACCCCGCCGTGGACCACCCCGTAAGGCTGGTGATGGTTCTCGGTGATCTGAATCCTGCCGGTCGCATGATCCGCAGAGGCATCGGTCAGCTCGATGCCGCTGTGCCCTACGAATGTGGTCCGATCCTCGAACGGGTTTTCCACTCAGGCCCCGCAGCCGGTCGAAATCTGCGCCATCGGGCCGATGTCGTCGTTGACGTACTCCCAGACCTCGACACCCACCCCCTCGTAGTACGCGGAGTCGAGGACGATCTCCATGCGGCCGTCACCACTGAGATCGGCAACCGCGGCGATGGAGAACGACAGGACGAATGGCGTCTCACCCTCCGCCAGCTCCACGACGACAGACTCCCCGATGACCGATGTAGCCGGTTCTCCTCCCACGACTTTCTGCAGGAAGGCAATCGAGTAGTCACCGACTTCGGCAAGAAGCCCATCGGGCACATCCTCGGCAACGACCAGGACCTCGTTGACACCGTCCCCTTCGAGGTCGACCCGAATCACCTGCTTGATCGGCGGATTGGCCACGGTGAGGCCGCGCTCCGCGAGCAACTGCGAGGCGATTGCGGCATAGGTGCCGTCGTCGACGGTCTCTTCCACGAGATTCGGCACCAGGTCCCAGTCGGCTGAAATAGCCACCCCGAAGGGCCCTGGCCAATCCCCTAACAACTCCTCATCGGCAAGGACTATCCCGGGATTGTCCAGCGGCTCGCAAAGTAGCTCCTCACTGCCACCTGTCGTCCTCCCCTCGACCCCTAGGAGGGCGATCTGGTAGTCCTCACCGCCCGATACGGGGAGGCTGGTGCCGGCGTCGACCTGGACCCAGTTGCCGCCGTCCCACCAACCGAGGCCACCGAATCCGGCTGCAACCAAGGGTTCCGGTGCCCAGTTCCCCTCGAGACCACCCGCAGCCGTCGTCGTGGTCGACTCCTGGGTCGTCGTCGTGGGCTCATCGCTGGTAGTCGTGGTGCCGTCCGAAACCGTGGTCGTGCTCCCGAGAGGCAGTGGATGTGGTGGTGGCGCCGAACTCGGTGGTGGTGGTCTCACTGTCATCGTCCCTCGCGAACATGAATATGAGGACGACCACGATGACCACGAGCAGGACGGAAAGGGCGATTGTCCAACGGCGCATCGGGTCAAGTTACCCGGTGTCCTGGATTCTGAAGTGCGACAGACCCGCCCCCGCAGCGGACATCAGCCGGTCGAGGAGATGGATGGGGAGCCCCATCACGGTGAAGGGGCTGCCGATGACCCGTTTGACGAAAACCCCGCCCATGCCTTGCAGTGCATAGGCGCCGGCCTTGTCCATTGGCTCACCAGTTCCGACATAGTCGGCGATCTCATCCTCCGTCATAGTGACCATTTCGACCATCGCGACGTCGACGACCGCCTGGATCGCGACCTCGGTGTCGAATCGCGCCACCGCCAGCCCCGTGAGGACCTCGTGTGTCTCCCCCTGGAGGCGCCGCAGCATCGCACGAGCCTCCTCGGGATGCGCCGGCTTGCCCATCACCCGTCCCTCGTGGACCACCGTGGTGTCGGCTCCAATGACCATTCGATCCGGCCCGGCGACGGTTTCGGCCTTGGCCCTCGCCACCCGTTCGACATAGACGGCAGGAGCCTCGTCGGGCAGCCGGGTCTCGTCGACGTCGGCAGGCTCGATGTCGAAGTCCAGCCGCAGGGTCTCGAGGAGGGCACGTCTCCGGGGAGACCCTGACGCCAGCACCAACCTCATCCCATCACCCGCCCGAGACGAACCACCAGTTTCGGGTGGGCAAGGACCCGGGGATCAAGTGTGGGATCCTCGGCGTAAAGCACCGCGTTGGCGGGTGTCCCTACCTCGAACGACGCGGCCCGGCCGGTGGCTCGGAATCCGGCCGAGGAAACTGCTTGCACGACGAGTTCGGGGCTCATCCCCAGCTCCCAGAGCCGCACCGCCTCCTCCGCTACGGCACGGGTACCGACTGCGAGATCGGTCCCGGTCAACACGAACACTCCAGCCTCGACTGCAATGCCGAGCAAACCGGCGACATTCTCGATGCCCTGGCGCAAGAGGCGCCCGCCCGAGGAGTCGGCCCCGAGTTGGCGGATGACCGCTTCCATGCGGAGGATCGTCGGGACCCACATTCCACCTCGTTCGCCCAATGCGCCAACGTCGTCCTCGGTGAGAAACAGGCCATGTTCGATTGATTGAACACCGGCCCTGACCGCCATGGACGGCACTTCACGCGCCATGGTGTGGATCGCGACCCGGGCCCCTATTCGGCCGGCCGCATCCACCGCCTCCACCAGCTCTGCTTCGGTGAAGTTGGGCATCGGCCCCAACCCGCGACGTGGCCAGTCTCCGATCAGCTTGACCCAGCCCTCCCCTTCGACGGCCGCCTCAGCGACGACACTGGCGACCTCTCCGGGACCGATCCTGCGTCCGAAATCCGGCCAATACCCCCCTTCGACCGCGTTGATGACGCCGGCTGCCTCGACGTCCGGACGCGCCTCAGGGCCGGTGGACCGGATCATCTCCAGTGCCGTGAGGTTGCTCCAACCTTTGTCCAGAGCGAGCATCACACCGGCTGCCAACGCCTCCCGGGCCCGTTCAATGGCCCCGGCAAGCCCGTCAGTTATCCAGTCGACCCCCTCGACCGCGGCGAAGTGAGCGTGACCATCAACCAGTCCCGGAATAGCCCACCAGCCCTCGCCAAAGGTGGAATCCGCCGAACCTGAGGCCTCGACCCAGGAGTCTCCGGCGATGTCCCGAATCAGGGGCTCGCCGCCAGGCGGACGCAATATGAATCGCATCGACACATGTGCGACGGTAACCGCCAGTCACTGCCGATAATGCCGTGATGATCAAGTGGGTCCTCGCCGCCGCTCTCCTGGTTTCCGCGTGCACCTCCGGCGCGGGCCAGGCCGTCAGCACGACCACCGCGGAATCAGCGACGACTCTCTTCAGACCCACGACCACGACGTCATTGCTTCCGGTGCAAGTTGATGACTGCTCGGCGCCGCAGGTCTCGTTTTCACCGCTCTGCGAGACCTACGAACTGATCCAGGAGTGGCATGTGGATCGACCCATCGACGCGGCGGCGCTCGCAGCGGCGGCTCTCGAAGGACTCGACGGCTACTCGACCGACGAAACCGCGGATCCTCCCCGGGCCCTGATCTGTGCCATCCCGGATCCTGCATTTGGTGAGCTGTGCGAACACCTCGCAGCCAGGGTCGACTCGGAGTCGATTCCGATCGGCCCGGCCATGGAAGCCGCCGTCAGCGAGATGGCGAACCACGGCCTCGACCAGTTCTCCTACTACGTGCCACCAGATCAGGTCGGCGCCTTCCGATCCAATGGCGTCGTTGGGGGCGTAGGGGCCCTTCTCGACGCGACAGATGCCGTGGGCTCACATTGCGCTCGGGTGACGGCCTCGTGCCCGCTTCGCGTGGTTTTCGTCCTCGAAGACAACCCGGCTGAAGACGCAGGCCTGTTGGCCGGGGATGTCATCACGGCCATCGACGGCACGAGCATCGACGGCATGGGATTCGTGGACGCGGTGAGCCGCATCGCAGGCGATGAGACCGGGACCGTTTCCATCACCGTGCAACGTGCCGATGGCCAGTCGGAGGCACTCGAGATCGAACGTGACGAGTTGACCGTTCCCACGGTCGAAATCGACGTTCCCCGGCCGCGGGTCGGGCTCATCCGCATCCCCGATTTCGAGGATGACATCCCCGACCTGGTCCACCTTGGTCTCACCGATCTCGTCGATTTCGGGATTGACACCCTGGTCGTGGACCTTCGTGACAATCCTGGCGGCTTTGTTGATGTCGCGGTCCTGGTGATCTCCGAATTCGTCGAGGATGGCGTGATCTTCCATACCTCCGACCCCGAAGCGGAGACAGATGTCACC
This sequence comes from uncultured Acidobacteriota bacterium, assembly GCA_963724825.1. Classification (GTDB taxonomy): domain Bacteria; phylum Actinomycetota; class Acidimicrobiia; order Spongiisociales; family ZC4RG35; genus JALYNX01. The sequence continues at coordinate 17,702 of CAVRWT010000015.1, read as the reverse complement.
GCCTTGGGCGACGGATTGGCTACAGGAGTCAACCTCATCGTCCTCGTGAACCAGGGCACCGCATCCGCTGCCGAGATAACGGCGACCGCCCTTCGGGATCGTCGAGGCGCGGTCATCGTCGGGGAGCCCACCTTCGGTAAGAATGCCGTGCAGATACCCTTCGAGCTCCGAAACGGAGGAGAGTTTTACGTGGCCGTCGCTCACTGGACGAGCCCGAATGGTGTGTCGGTGGCAGATACTGGCATTGCCCCTGACCATCTCGTTTCGCTTCCCGCCGACCTGACCAAGGAAGAACTGGTCGATCTCTCACTGGAAGCGTCCGGTTGAAAGATCTCCGGCGCCTCATGGCGTTTGCCCTCGCACTCACCATCGCCGCTTGCACCGGAGTGGCCGGGAACCAGGGCACCCAAATCGCCTCCACCTCCTCGACCACTCCTTCGGCCAACCCTGAACCGTCCCGACGCAGCCTCGAGACCGTTACCTGTGATCAGGCAACGGAAGACGTTGAGATCGTCTGTGAGGCGTACGAACTGGTCCGGCGTCACTATGTCGACGATCCGGCGGACGCCGATTTGGCGGGTGCGGCGGCTCTCGGGGTGGCCGACCTCGACGGGTCGAGCTCCACCGGGGACCTGGTCTGTGCCGAGCCAACCGATGAGTTCGATGCAACCTGTCGATTGATCGTGGACGAGGCCGAAACCACCGCCGAGGCGGCCGAGGCGATGGTGGCGGGATTGGCCACCTATGGCCTTGACGCCAACTCGGTGTACCTCGATCGCGAATCGCTCGCCCTTCTCGAGGAGGAACAGGATGGCGAGATCCAGGGGATCGGCGCACTGGTCATTGCCGAGGACTCATCGACCGGGACCAAGGCCCAGTGCTCGGTTATCACCGACACCTGCCGCCTGCTCATCGTGTCGACAATCGAGGGCAGCCCTGCGGAATCTGCCGGGCTGATGCGTGACGACGTCGTTGTCCGCGTCGACGGGAGCGAGATCGACGGATGGACTGTCGACGAGGTGACATCGAGGGTGAGGGGTCAGGCCGGGACCGAGGTCACACTCACCGTTCTCCGCGACGGGGACCAATTCGACGTCACGATCATCCGGGAAGAGGTGGTCATCCCGGTCGTCGAGAGCCAACTCGTCGGGCATACCGGGTACGTGCGGCTCAACCTGTTCACAGGGGATGCCGACGAGCAGTTCGAGACAGCAGTGACCGAACTCCTGACGAGTGATATCGACTCCCTTGTCATCGACCTCCGGGACAATCCTGGTGGCCTCCTCGACACCGCGATCGCCGTGACCTCGGTGTTCCTCGCCGATGGCGATGTGGTCGTCACCGAGGGATCGGAAGGGACCACCTCCTATGAGGTGTCAGGCCATCCCCTGGTGCCTGCCGATCTCGATCTCGTCTTCGTGGTCAACAAAGGCAGCGCCTCGGCGTCGGAGGTCGTATCCGCCGTCCTCCAGGAACGGGGAAGAGCAACCGTGGTTGGCGAGAACACCTTTGGCAAGAACACGGTTCAGCAGCGATTCGGGCTCTCCAACGGCGGGGCGCTCAAGCTCACGGTCGCCCGCTGGGTCACTCCCGGCGGGCTCGACTTCGGCGATACCGGCGTCACCCCGGACGCCGAGGAGCAAATCGACGCCGGGCTGCCGGTGGACAGCGTTGTCAGGATGGCCCTGGAGGCTTCCCTCAGGGCCAGCTGACTTCGCTCAGTCGATCGGGTAAGCGATCCCGGTGTTGGCGTGGCAGTCGTAACCGTGCGGGTTCTTCGCCAGGTACTGCTGGTGGTAGTCCTCGGCGTAATAGAACTCCCCAAGGGGCGCGATCTCGGTCGTGATGTCACCGAAGCCGAGCGGGCTCAGCTCTGCCTGATACTTGTCCCGCGATCGCTTTGCGATTTCCAATTGCTCATCAGTGGTCGTGTAGATCGCCGAGCGGTACTGGGTGCCGATGTCGTTCCCCTGCTGCATCCCCTGGGTCGGGTCGTGGGTCTCCCAGAAGGTGCGCAACAGTTCCTCATACGACACCTCGGCCGGTCTGTAGACGACCAGGGTCACCTCGGTGTGGCCAGTGCGACCGGTGCATACCTCCTCGTATGAGGGATTCGGCGTGTAGCCCCCGGCGTAGCCGGCAGCGGTGCTGTAAACGCCGTCCATCTTCCAGAATCGCCGCTCGGCGCCCCAGAAGCAGCCCATCCCGAAGACAGCCGTCTCGGTGTCCGCCGGGAATGGTGCGGTCAGCGGATTCCCGTTCACGAAATGGGCAGGCGGCACGGCAACGGGCCGCTCCCGCCCGGGAAGGGAATCGCTGGCACCTGGCATCTCGGTCTTCTTTCGTCCAAACATCTCTGATCGACCTCCTGGCCGATACAACCCGATCGCTCGACCACGCGTTCCCGATCGGCCTAGTTTCCTCGAGTCCTAATGGTGCGGTACAAGAAAGAGCCAGTCAGCAAGGGACTCGAAGACCGGCGGGGCCAAACGTCGCGCCGCGGTATCGCGCTCGGTGGCGGGGCCGGCGGCATCGGCCTGATCGTCGTGTTGTTGGTCATGTTTCTTGGCGGCGGAGGGATCGATCCGGGAACGCTCGACGACATCACCGATGCCCTTGCGCCCGGCGTGGTCGCTCCCGAAACCGAGGGCACGATCGACCCCGCTGCCGATCCTGACGCCGACCTCAAGGACTACATGAACGCGGTGTACACCGACCTCGACTCGATGTGGTCGCAGGTCTTCATCGCGGCAGGCAGGAACGACTACAGGACGCCACGGTTTGTGATCTTCGAGGACTACACGGACTCGGGCTGTGGGGGCGCAGACGAGACCGTAGGTCCCCACTACTGCCCCGTCGACGAGAAGATCTACCTCGACTTTGACTTCTTCAACCAGCTGAAGGAACAGTTCGGTGCGAGAGGCGATTTCGCCCCTGCATATGTCATCGCACATGAATTCGGTCATCACATCCAGACGGTCATCGGAGTCTCCGACGAGGTGCGGGCCCTCCAGCAACAGAATCCCGACCAGGCAAACGACCTTTCGGTTCTGATGGAGTTGCAGGCTGACTGCTTTGCCGGGGTTTGGGCCTCCACCCTGACGGTGGGGACCGGAACCGGCGAGTCAGTTGAGCTGGACCCGGGAGAGATCCAGGAGGCGATCGAAGCGGCGGAGGCGGTGGGCGACGATCGCATCCAGAGTCAGGTAACGGGCCAGATCAACCCCGAGACGTGGACCCATGGATCGGCCGAACAGCGTGCTCAGTGGACCATGACCGGCTACGACTCAGGAGACCCCGGGGCCTGCGACACATTCTCGGCAGCCGGCTGAGACGGTCTAGACCGAATCGACAATCGCCTCGGCTTCGATCTCGACCTTCCACCGCTCGTCGAGCAGCCCGGCCACCACGACCATCGTCGACGCCGGTCTCACCTGACCGAACACCTCACCGTGAGCCCTCCCCACGGCATCCGCGTAGGAGGCGTCGGTGAGATAGGACCTGGTGCGCACCACGTCACTCGCCCGGGCGCCCGCCTGATAGAGCGCATCGAGAATGATCTCGAGACATCTTCTCGCCTGTGTCGCCGGATCGGGGTCCACCTCGCCATCGGGCCAGATAGGCGCTGTTCCCGCCACGAGGACCCGGTCGCCCACCCGGACCGCGCGGCTGAACCCGATACGGGGCTCGAATGGGGAACCGGACGAGATGTTCAGACGGTCGATAGCCGACCTTAAACCTGACAGGCCAGGCCTGTCAGCCCATGCCCGAGACGTGGACCGGGCGGATCCCACTTCACGTGGTGGAGGGCATTGGTTACCCTTGCCTCCCAACCGATGCGCTGTCGTCGCACCCTCTCCTCGCTCCTGGCCGCCGTTCTGGCCGCTGCCGTGCTCACCAGCACTGCCGCTGGCGCGCGCGCCCAGAGCGTTGGTGACGCCGAGAATGCGGCAGAAGAGGCCCAACAGCAGGCGGGGGCGGCCAGCGGGCTGGTCGACGAGGCCGTAGCCAACCGTTCGGACATCGAGTCCCAACTCGCCGCCAGCATGGTCAGGCTCGACGACCTGGCGGAGCAACTCTCCTCGGTGGCCGCCGGAGTCGACAGGCTCCAGGGTCAAATCGGGTTCGCTGACGTTGAATTGTTGGGGATTCAGGCCGATATCGAATCTCAGGCAGTGGATGCCTACATGAGCGCTCTCAGCTCGCCAGGTGTCAGCCTCGCCAACTCGGACAACGTCGAGGATGCGCTTGTGGCCGGCCTCTTCATCGGCGACGTCGTCGCCAACGGGCAGGAGAATGTCAACGCCCTCATCATGAAGCGGCGCGACCTCGAAGCACTGGTCGCGACCTTCCTTGCCGATCAGGAGCGTGTCGCTCAGCTTCAGGCCGAAGTCGATGCCGAGACCGAAAACCTGGCAAGTCTCTACGAGCAGGCCGACGCCAAGGTGGCAGAGGCGATCCGCGAAGCGACCAGGTCTGCTGCCGAGTACAGCGAGGCTCTCAACGCAGTCGACGCGGCGCGGGCCAGAGAAGCCGAACAGGAGCGACAGGAAGAGCGGGACCCGCCGACGACCACTGTCCCGGACACTCCGGGCGGGACCAGCGCCCCGACCACGACCACCACGGCACCGGTGACCACGACAACCGACGACGACACGGGAGGGGGTGGCGGCGGGGGCAACACCAACTTCCCGGCGGCCGTGGAGCGCTGGCGTGGCGAGGTGAGTCGATATTTCCCAGCCTCGAGAGTCAACGAGGCGCTGGCGATCATCCAATGCGAGAGCCTGGGAGATGCCGATGCCTATAACCCCTATTCAGGAGCCTCGGGCCTGTTCCAATTCCTGCCGTCGACCTGGGCGGCAACGGCGCCAAAGGCAGGCTTCCCCAACAGTGGCCCGTTCGACGGAGTGGCCAACATCGGGACAGCCGCCTGGCTAGGGCAGAGGTATCAGGACCTGGGCCAAGGCTTTTGGAAGCCGTGGTCATGTCGAAGGGTCTTGAACTGACCCCGATACGGTCTTCTTAAGATCCACACCGACCGATGGAAAACGTCGATCTAAATCCCCGCCGTCAGATTCTCTTCATCTCGCTTGCCGTGGCGGCCACGCTGCCGGGAGTGTTCCTTCGGCTTACCGACACCCACCCGGCGCCGGTCGTCGCCGCAATCCTCTACGGCCTGGCGATCGTGGGTGCTGCGTTCATGCTCTCCTGGGCGGCAGAGGTGATCCAGCTGGACATAGCCGCCGGGCTCGCCCTGGCCCTGCTGGCCCTGATCGCCATCCTTCCCGAGTACGCCGTCGACTTCGTGTTCACCGCCAAAGCGGGGCGCGAGTTTGCCGAAACCGGGGCAGCAGGGCTTCGCGGCGTCGCACTGCTTTATCAAACTTGGCGAGCACGTCTCTGACGACGTCGTCCGGCGAGTGAGGAATCTGCAAGAGCCGAATAGCGTCCGAATTTCCGAGCTCGCCGTCCTTGGCCAAACTGACGGCCTCCTGCATCATTCGGTTATCGCGAGTCGCCGGCAGCACGTCGGTTCACTCCTGTTCTCAGGCTTCACGCTCGACCACGTAGTCGAGAATTTGGCGGACGAACTGCCCCGCCTCCTCGTCCTGCGCCCCGGCGAAAGCGGTCTCGAACTCGCCGATCGCCGCGCTCGCCAGTTCCCGCGACGCCTGCTGTGCGTACTCGATGCTGCCATATTGGCGCAGCAGGTCGTAGACCTGGCCGTTCCCCGTCGACAGTCGGCTTTCTCGCTCGGACGGCCGAGGAAGTCGCGCAACGCTTCTACCTCGCGCCCGAGACACCTGGTCGAAGAGGTGGGCCGGAGAATCAAGAGCGTTTGCCCTCCATCAGGTCTCCGCCGATCTCCTTGCCGTAGCGCCGGTCGCCTATCAGGTTCAACACATCGTCCTGAATCTGGAATGCAGTTGCCCGTGAGGAAGCCGAGCTGGTCGAAGCGATCGAGGTCGGTGCGTTCGCCGTCAGCCACCAGCGCGCCGATGCGCATCGGATGTATGAAGCTGTACAGGCAGGTCTTCTTGAGTGTCATGCGCAAGTAGTCCGACGCGCCGACTCGTGTGTCGTTGTCGCGGATCCAGCCCAGCTCCATTGCCTGCCCTTCGAGCGACTCCACGAGTAGTGCATCGATCTCCTCGTAAATGCGGATAGCGGTCGGTGCTCCGAGCAGCGGTAGATTCCGGCGCAGCAGGCGGATGCTCAGTGCGTTCATTGCATCGCCGGTGTTGACGGCGAGGGGCACGCCGTGTTCGGCCACCATCGTCGGGTGGTTGCGCCGCAGTTCGCTGCCGTCCTCGATGTCGTCGTGCACGAGGAAGGCGTTGTGAAGCATCTCCAGCGCGGCAGCGGAGGGCAGCGCGTTGGCCTCCTTGCCGCCAAACGCCTTGGCTGTCGCGATGCACAGGGCAGGGCGGATACCTTTCCCGGCGCGCGACAGCTGCGCCGTGACGAGGTCGTAGAGGTGACGGCGCGGCTCGTGCAGCGGCAGCGACCCGCTAATCTCGGCGAGCGTGAGATCGCGCCAGGCGGCGAGCTGGCGTTGGAAGCTATCGTTGACTTCGCTCAAGGTCGCGCCTCACGAACCTGAAATCGCCGCTGGACGATACGAGCACACGCGCGGCGCAAGATTGGCGTTCTTGAAATACCGGTCGCAACGTCGCTCACCAGTCAGGGCTACAGTCGGGGCTACGGTCTCTTGGCTGGAGCCTTCTTGGCCCTTCTTGGCTGGAGCCTTCTTGGCTGGGGTCTTCTTCGCTAGTTTTTCTCGGCTGGAGTCCGGTCGCTTAAAACAACAATCGCGTCCGCCTGCTTGATGCGAACACGCCGACCTTCTCGTGACGACGAACCATGGTTCAGCGTGACCTGAAGGAACCTGACCGAAATGTCGGTAGCAACGACGAGATCGATCGGCTCGCCCCAACGCAATGACGAGCCCCCGTGTGCGCGTCAATGCCGATGTGCGCAGGAGCGCGCCCCCTCCCAGAAACGGGAGGATACGATCTTGCGGTAACACCATCGAGTTTTCGCTCGGTGTCTGACCGCAGAGTACGCGGGGTCCAACCGGTGCCGAAATGGGCCGGTGAGACTCCTTTTCGAGCTTCCCAATCGCACGTGAAACCGCATCGACGAGGTCGTTCCGATTGTGCCGTTCTCAGCGTCGCTGTCCTTCGCACTTGCTGTGCCGGTTGGCTTCGCTGTCCACTGGGAAGCGTCTGTTGCCGTTCCGTACTGCGGCGCCCACTGGCCCTGATGCGTCCGATTCGTCCGACTTGGCTGATAGGCCGACTCGGCGGTTTTGGGGCTGCGGCCCACCCTCGTCGTCCCCTGCCTGACCATTCCCGCAAGATGACCTCGGCCTCCCGCCGCGCGATCGGATTCGCGGCCCGTCGAAACGCGATCAACGCACTGGTCAACTCCGGGTCCGACACCTGCGCGCCCTGCAAATACGCCCGCCACCTCCGCAGCGTCTGACCACTTCCGACGAGTCGGTGTCGGTCACCGCGAACCCGGCGAACCTGGTGCCTAGCTAGTCCTGGACGGAGGCTCCTTGCATCAGGCTCGAGCGGTCCATAGAGTGGCAAGACATTCCCCGCTACGCGGGCCCTGCGGGCCTCCTCGTAAACGACCTGCCGGACCTTGTTCCACTGGTCATCGGTCCACTGCAATTGCATGTTGCTGTCGGCCATCGGTCTCTCTCCCTCTGAGTACTGGCCGGATCGGCCGTTGCGATCACGGCCCTGTCGGCTGTGGGACGGTCACGGCCGCCCGCCTGAGACTTGCTGTTATTCCACTTGAACCACCAGCACCGCGTGCAGGTAATCGAGGCTCGATGCTCTGATCAACCCGGAATAGACGCCGCAGCGACTCTTCGCCGGGATGACCACGCGGACAATCACTTCACCGGTCTTCCCTGCTGAGAGCATCAGCTCCCGCGGCTGGAACGAAACGCGTTCGGGCGGGATGCTGCTCCCCGTCCGCGCCGATCAGGCCAGTGCTGAAGAACACGATCTGCGCGGGCTGCTCGTCTTCGTTTATCAGCGAGATCCTGATGTGCGCCGTGCCTCCCGGCGCGACCGGCCCCGGCGGCGAAAGCACCGGCGCCGGCTCAACGACGAGGTCTGCCGCTGCCGGAAGGCGGCGCCTGCGCGAGGAAAGATCGTGGACGGCGGCGCAGCGGCCTCCGAGGCCCGGCGGCGCGGCAGCCAGCGCAACGACCCGCCCGATCAACTCGTTGACCTGCTCCTGGAGTTGACTGATCTGGGTAGTTTGCGTCGGCGCGACGGAGCCTGCACGCGAACCGGTAGAAAGACCGGTGCTGCTACGTGGCCGCACCGATGCAAGCACCGCGGTGGCCTGCTCGACGATTCCAGTTATCGCCGCGGGGGGGCTGATCGGGAGGCTGCCTGCGGTTGCCCGTATGCCGGGCGCAGGCCCACGCGAGGGCAGCCCGGGGATCGGAACGATCGATCGAACCGTGTCGATCAGTTCCTCGATGGGTTTGCGCTGGAAATAGGGCATCGGCGAGCCCTCAGTTCGGGCCACCAGCCGCGGCCCGCCCCCAGAGCGGACCCACCACGCTAAGATCGAGCGGCGTGCTTACCGCGAGTTGCTCCAGAACTGCCGAACAATCCCCGGCCAGTTCCCAAACCAGCGGCAAGGACTCGCGCGGCTCCGTCGGTAGCATCTCAGTGCACTCGTTGGCCGATCAGCTCTCGGGGTCAACCTCGACAGCGCGCTCCACCGCCGACAGCGGGCAGGCACTCAGGCAGCTGGGAGGGCATTTATGGCACTGGCACCTACTCCCGTCAAGTCCCGTAGGTATTCCGCTGCCATGGAGGTGACCCCGCTAGGTCACGATGGTGTCGTATCCTGGCGTTTTCGTCGTGAGTAACCTCTGAAGCCGGGTCCGGAACCTCACCGGGACAGGATCCTCACTTTGCCTCGCCCTGCTCGCGCGGGAGCGTGAGTCGCGGTCCCGACGGCGCCGGGCCCACGGCCTGCACCGACTTGTCCTGCCGAGCCCGCGTGCTGCAGCCTCCGCTTCCGCGACCCGCGCGGCAATGAGCTGCGCCGTTTTCTGGATCAGCGCCATCGTGGTCTGTCCCAGCTCGGAAGAGCTGCCGCGCGAGACGCCACCGGTCAGGGGAAAGATCAGTTCCTTGATCGCTGCGGGCTGCGCGCCGGCCGCGCCCAGGATGTCGCGCCTCGATTCGACTCTGCGCTCTAAGGCATAGACCGCCTCCTGCCCCAGGTCCAGCATCGCCAGCCCCATCACGACGAGCGTATCGTCCCAGGGCAAGCCCTGCTGGTACCGCGCCAGGTCCATCGCGCGCCAGGGTGCGAAGATTTCCGGTTCGTGCAGCTTCCAAGCTCGCACGGCGCCGGCAATTTCACCGCCCGCGCCTCGAGGATCCCGTTGACCGCACGACGGGCCGCCTTCGTTGCCGGCCTCCATGGTGGCGAGGTCGGTGTAGGTGCGACGTAATCTGCGGCAAGGAACAGGTTCGGGATCCGCGTGACGGCTTCGGGCCGCAGTGCCCAGGTGTTGACGAGATTTACCAGCAGGGGCTCCTCGTTCGTATCCGGCACCCTCCCGCGAACTGCAGCGACGGATCGAGGAACCACTCGTAGACGTAGTCGTCCTTGAGCACCGTGGTGCCGCCGTGATTGAGACTCCGCTTGAGCTGCTCCCAGACCTCCCAGGTCAGCTCCTCGGGGGTGCATTCCTTGGCGGTCTTGCCGTTGAGGCCCTTCTGCTTCCACTCGGAGATATCCACGGAGATGGATGCCTTTACGCCGCCGCTTGGCCGTACTGGCTCAAATCGATACCGTTCCAAAATTGTGTCTGCGAGACGGAGGTGAGTGCCCAAGGTGAATCGACATAGATGGTGTGCCCGTGCGTGAGATCGACATCCTCGGTCAGGAAGATCTGGATGCCATTCATCCAGGAGGTGGCCTGCTCCAGCTGGCGCAGGTTCGCCAGCGAGGGATCGGCCGAAAGCATGCTCGGCGTGAGCAGCGGCACCAGGTCCTCCACGGGCAGCGCGCAGACATAGTAATCGCCCGCAACCCTCTGCAAGGTCTGATTCCCGCTGCACGATGATGTCTTGAATGCGCCCTTGCGCGCAGGTGATCCCCGTGACCCGCGCGTCGAGGTGGTAGCGCACACCCCGCGCGACCAGGTACTCGACCCACGGCAGGATCCACACGTCATTAGTAGGTCCGTTGAGCACCCGATCGCTGCTCGGCCCCGGCTCGACGATATCGAACAGGAGCTGCACGAAGATGTCGCCGATGGTCTTGGTGCTGGCGAGCTCCGCCTTGGCCGCGACCAGGGACCGGGTGATCCCGTGCCCCAGCAAGGTTCTTGATAGCCGGCTGAACGCTCGGCGGCCCCGATGAACTCCCACCAGCCGATCTTTTCGTATTCGTTCAGTCGGCGCTCGGAGCAGGACGTGACGATCTGCCAGATGCGCGACGCGAAGAAGGCGATCTCGTCGTGGGAGAGCTCCAATTCTCCGCGGTACAGTAGGCCCAGGTCGCCGAGCAGGACCCTGACGTCGCCCAGCGCCCTCGGCGATCGGCAGATGAGCTCGATCGGCGGGCGATCGAAGCGCGCAAGCTGCACACGGGTGGTGTCGACGAGGTTGTCGAAAACCGTTCGATCGGTCCCGAACGGTATGCGCTTCATCGTGTCGGTGACATGCGAGTAGAAGCGCGGGAAGAACCGGAACCCATGCTCGCCGGGCAGGTCCTTGCGCATGCCGTTCGGTCCGGGCGTCCCGCTGCCCGGAACGGGGATGCTGCGGGCCTTGCCCCCGGGGATCGACAGGGCTTCGTACACTTCGACGTCGAATCCGCGCTCGACCAGCTCGTGGGCAGCACTGAGTCCAGCGATTCCGCCGCCGAGAACGACTACCTTCTGCGCCATGGCTTCCTGAAGCTAGTTCTTTGACGCTCGAACTGAAAGGCGCAAGGTAGCACGCGGTTATAGCGCGGCGCAACGCAGGCCGGCCTTTATCGAAACAGCCGGAGGTGGGGCTTGCCGTTCGAAGGCGATGATGAGCTGGTCAACTTGGAAGCGCCTGTCGGTTCTTGGCCTCGGTCTGGAGCACAGTCGTCTGAGACTTAGCCTGTTGCTTGAGGCTGAACTCCAGGTTAGGCAATGCTTCGTTTGACTCGCGTTCGCGTTTATAGCCACCAGGCTGCCCTGCTGCACCCGGTAAACCGTCTACGGACTCGCCATCGCGCTGCAGGCCTTCGGTGCCGTCCATCAACGTCGCTTCCTTCCACATGGTCCACGCTTGCGGCGTTGATCACGCCGTCGGTGGCACGTGCTTTGCGGGTCAGCACGTCGGCATCGTCCATGCTGCCGAGCACGGGTTCGACGCCGCGGCTCGCCAAGCGCTCGGCTTCCGAGGGGCTACGCGACAGGCCACGCTCGCGGTGTCCGGCCGCGAGACTGACCCATGGCGACAGAGCCACCGATATAGCCGCTGGTGCCAGCGACGCAAATGTTCATGAGGATGTTTAGCGCGCAGTTGAAAGCGGTCCGATTGCCGGCGACTCGGCAGGGCAGGCCGTCCGCTCCGGTCGGCGTCAAGTTCCGCGTTGAGTCGAGCCGGTACTGGAGACGGCCCGCCAGGAGGTACCCGCTTCAGTGTTCGCTCGCAGCAGACCCTGTCGCCGGCGCCGCTTTTTCTGCAAGAGGAGGTGGCGACGAACGCGACCACCTCCTTTGCTTCGAACGCGCCGCGCAGATGAGCGGCACGTCACACATGCACCGAAGGTTAGAGGTCACCGCCTTGTTCTAGGGGTGACTATTGCTGTGCGGACTTGGGAAATATTTACCTCGGTTCGTCTGCTCTTCGCAGGATGCTGCGAGCCACGGTGCGCGCGACAGCCTTTGCCTCTGCGCGTACCGAAGGGGGCACATCATGAAGCGACTCATCGTGCGACAACCCGAGCACCTGCTCGATCCGAGTGAGCGCCTCGCCGTGGCGCTGCGCCGCAGCAACACTGCGTCGGCGGCATTGTCGCGGCCTTGGTCCTGACCTTCCTCGGCGCGTCGCCGGCTGAGTGGCTGGTGCCGAGGCCGACTTGTCCGAACGGCTCGCGCAGTGCGAGCTCCTCTCGGAGCGCCAGGCTCGCGAGCAATGCAAGAAAGACATCGTGACCGCGCGCCTCGAGGCAAACAAGCGACCAGTGGTGGTGACGCGGCAGTAGGTCCCCTGTCGAATGTGGGTCAAGCGCAGTGGGCTGCGATGCACACCGCCAAGGCAAGAAAAGTGCAGCTGCGGGCTTGCGACATGCACTGAAAGCAAGAGAGGCCTGGTGATGTTTCCATCACAGGCCCCTCAGCTCGCCGCGGTAAGGAGGATCTAACGCGCGGCGGGCCATCGGCAATGTAGAGCCGGCTTCTCGCGAGGAGATCCCCCGATTCGAAGGGTGGTCCATCAGACGCAGAGCGTCCAGGCCGTCGGAATGCATCGTGCCTTTGAGTTTGCGCCCGCTATGTGAATGGGCACGTCCGTTGCTGCGAGGCGTGCGTCATGCCCGATTCGCGAGAAAAGGAGATGTTCATGAAACGCAGAGCTGTGCCCCGGCCACTGGCAGAGCCGCCAGCCGATCAATCGGTGGGAAGCGAAGAAGCGCCAAGGACAACAAAGCCGGGGCAGTCCGTCGAGAACGACCCGCCGATGCAAGGCGAAGGCAACTACACCGCCGCACGCCGCTATGACAAGGCGCAAGAAGCGTTCGTCAAGGCCGGCAAAGTGGACGAAGCGGCGCAAAAGGCCAAGCCCAAGGGCCCGCGCGAAGCCCCCAGGAACTTGCCGAAGCCGAGAAAGCCGGTCGCGACAAGGCCAAGCGATAGGGACACTGGATAGACCTTGTCCAGGTATCACTGGTTGCGGCCCGATAGGCGAGGGCGGCGATCTGCATCGCTGGTCGAACGGGGCGTCGTCCTACAGATTCTAGGTATGGGGATTGCCGCTGCTCAGTACCGGCGCTGCGGCGCCATCTCTTGATGGAGCAGATGATGATCCGATCGATACTCAAGGCGGGCGCTATGTGCTGTCGCAGTGCTTGCGTTGTACGCGTGTGCCAGCACGAACTCCGGGACTTATCAAGACAATCGAGGTGAAATGCCAGCAGCTTCGGTGTACCCGCCTTCCACTCGCGATGTCCAATTTGAGGTCACCTTCATTCTTTCTTAGGTGACTGTTGCGGCACGGTTCCTCAAACAACACTGGATCGCTGCATCACAGCGGTTTGTTCAGCCGAATCGCTGCTCCCCGTTGACTGCGCCAACTCGGTTCGTCATCCTTCGGCAGGGTTGCACAGCAACGGAGAACTGATATGGCCAGCAACAACCCCGAAGTGACCGGTCCCGATCTGACACTGGGTGTCGCAACCGACACGGTTGCCGATGGATGCTGCTGGCGTCTATGGGCGCGCTGTTGCTGCTTGCGCGGCGCAGCAACGCATTCTTCGCGATCGGCGCCACCTGCACGCACTATGGCGGTCCGCTCGCGGACGGGCTGATGGTTGACGAAACCGTACGCTGCCCGTGGCATCACGCCTGCTTCAGTCTGAAGACGGGGGAAGCGTTGCATGCGCCGGCGCTGAGTCCCGTCGCGTGCTGGTCGACCGAGCTCGTCGACGACAAAGTCTTCGTGCGCGGGAAAGTCGGCTCCGGCACGGGCTGCGCGTGTTGCACCGAGCTCCGCGTCGTCACAGCGGATCGTGATCATCGGTGGCGGTGGCAGCCGGTTTCGCCGCCGCGGAGATGCTGCGTCGTCAGCATTTCCAGGGCAGCGTGGTCATGCTGAGCGACGACGATGCGGCACCCGTGGACAGGCCCAACCTCTCCAAGGACTACCTGGCCGGAGAAGGCCCGCGTCGGAGGATTGGATCCCATTGCGCGGCGACGACTTCTACGCCGAGCAGAACATCGACTTGCGACTGAGGACAGTCGTCACCGAGATCGACGTGCGCGGACGCGAGGTTGCGCTCGGCGATGGAAGCAGGGCCGCCTACGACCGGCTGCTCCTCGCGACCGGCGCGGAACCGGTGCGACTGACGGTGCCAGGGATGGACCTCGCGCACGTACACACCCTGCGGACGCTGGATGACAGCCGGGCGATCCTCACGCCGGTGCCGCGACAGCTCGTCACGCGGTCGTCCTCGGAGCGAGTTTCATCGGTCTCGAGGTGGCGGCGTCATTGCGCGCACGCGGTCTACAAGTACATGTGGTGGCACCCGACGCGGCCGAATGAGCGGATACTCGGCACGACGATGGGTGGGTTCGTGCGCAACCTCCACGAGGAGCACGGTGTGATGTTCCCCTGGAGGATACGGCGCGGCGATCGACGCCGGCGGGTGACGCTCTAACGGGACGACGGCGACGTGGTGCCAGAACCTGGTGGTCGGGCGTCGGCGTCCGACCGTCGCTGGCGCTGGCCGAACACGCGCGCCTGCTGATCGAGCACGACGTGCTTGGCGATCAACTAGAACCCTGGAAACGGCGCACCGGCATCTTCGCGGCGGGCGACATCGCGCGCTGGCCCGATCCTCACACCGGCACGGCTCCGCATCGAACACTGGGTGGTCGCGCAGCGCCAGGGCCAGACCGCGGCCCTGAACATGCTCGGCGGTCGGGAGAAGTTCGTCGCCGTACCGTTTTTCTGGAGCCAGCACTATGACGTCCCGATCAACTACGTGGGCCACGCCGAAGCCTGGGACGACTTGGAGATCGACGGTGACATCGCAGCGCGTGACTGCGTGCTGCGATATCCGAAGCGCGAGGCGGTGCTCCTCGCCGATCGCCTTCGATGTTCCCGCGATAGCGATAGCTTGATGGAGGAGAGGACGATGGAGGGCAATGCCGCGTCGACGATGGCGCCGCGTGCGAACGCGTTCGTCAGTGAAACGCCGCCACGATGGCCGTGGAGACGGCAGTGACCGCAAGCAGCACGGTCATGATCGCGTACCTGTTTTCTCGTTGCGTCCTGCGTACCTGAATTCGCTCGACCGCATGGCTCGGCTGATCAAATGTCGAATGCTCGCTCGCTGCCCAGGGTGCAGGCGAGGTGTAGGCCGAGTGATCAAATCGCGGGAACCCAGTTGTACGGTCGATGGCCGGCTCGCTGTCGTAGGCGTGCACGAAGTCCTTGTTGCTCATGGCACCGCCTTCATCTGCAGGTCGATGGAGCAGCGCGTCGCTGCTTTTCAAGAGCACAAATCCACCAGATGGGGGCATGACGTCCCCAAGGCGTGACGGATCTCACGTTCGCACGGAGATCGCTGGGCAACTCACCCGGGGGGTATGCGGCCGCGCACCGGACGATCACACTGCTTTGCATTGCTGTCATTGCTGTGTCTCCTTCCAGTTGTTCGGGATTCAGGCCGGTCGGGGTTCCGCCGGCCTTTTTTCTTTCTCCAACCAGGGTTACGTGGGTGATGCAACCGCGGGGTACACGCCATCCGCTGCGCGATCACAATGGTCTCGCATTGCAGTGGTTCCTTCCTCTCCCTTCCATGGGATTTGGGCCCGGCGTCGGAAGCGCTGCGGCCCTTTTCTTTCCGCCTCGCTGCACGGCGATCGAGTAGCGAAGGAGGGCTCAGGCGATCGAGAGGTCCCTTGCTCCGTCCCGCTGCGTGACAGGGTCAAGTGCGAACAGCAACCCACTTCGGCGTAGGCTCGTCGTGTCGCACGGAGGGGCGGGTCTTTGCGCGTCGTCAGCACGTTGCATACCAGGTGCCGTCGATCCGGTTTGGGTTTTCCACACCGAGGCGTTCGCGCGGACGCTCTTGGTCGCAGTCGTTGAATCCCGCGACAGCGGTGACAGCGTCGATGAGAAGGGCCAACGAGCGCTCGCCTTCTTGCGCGGCTGTCGGACGCCGAACCGCATCCAGGGTCAGACCACATTCGTGAATGTGTCGTCCCCGGGATTCAATCAATCGCCTCGTGCGCACGACGCTGAGCGAGGCCGCAGGCACTGCGTTCGTGGACGGGAACGCGGTCGTGTCCGACCAACCGCCGCCGAGACGCTGCAAAACGATGCTTGCTGCGCTGGGTGCGCCCGAATGGTTGCAACCAGCGGCGGCCTTGGAGCGCATCGGCCGCGAGCGCTATGGCACCAAAGGGCAATGGCGGCACTTGCGCCGCCGGCATAGCTTGCCGGTTGGTCATCCAGTGCGAGGGCATCGCTATGAAGTTGTACAACTGCGCCTGGGCTGTACTGCTCACGCTGGCCTTGATCATGTGCTGCGTTGGTCCTGCCTACGTGCGCGTCCTGTCGGCAAGAGCGGTGCGCACAAGCGAGAGCATGGAGCCGGCACTCGCTCGCCCCGAGCAGGATCAGGCCGCGCAGCGCAAGCTCGCCAGTGCGCGACGAGGCGTCAACCAGGCCGACGTCGTTCGCTGATCGACGACATCCGTCCAGGCGATCCTCCTGCTCCGGTGGCCCGTCGCGCCATCGGCGTTCCACGCCGAACATCGACCGGCTGGCCTATGAAGGACTGAAGCTGACGTCGGCCTATTCGCAGCCCACCTGCACGCCCACCCGCTCGGCAATCCTCACCGGCCGACTGCCGGGGGATTCACGGGCCTGACACGCCCCATCCTGGCAGGCGACAAGCTGAAGAAGAACCCTTGGGCGGACGAGATCTCGCTGCCGAAACTGTTGAGCGACTCGGGCTACACCACCGTGCTGTGGCCAGTCGGCCACGTGGGCGAGGCGCAAGGCATGCGTCCGCACGGAGCTGGGGCTTCCAACCGCCCGTCTCGGCTACTACCCGGCGCAAAAGGAACTGTCGCCGCAGGCGTTCGACAAGCGCCGTTACCCGGACCTCGTGCTCAATCCAGAGCGGCTGGCGCAACTGCGCGCCGCCGGACCGAGCGAGGCCCTGATTCGCGGCGTAGAGGCGGCGCGACCCAGGAAGTCAGCAAGATCGACAGCATCGAGGCGGTCGCGGAAGCCGACCGCATCCTCAAGGAATTCACGGTCGCCAAGATCAAGGAGCTCGCAAAGGGGACGAAGCCGTTCTTCCTCGAGCACGCCTTCATGAAGGTGCATGCGGACAAGCACCATCAAGGCGTTCGAAGGCAAGAGCGCAGGCAAGTACCCGTACAAGGACGCGGTCGATGAGCGCGTGGGCGAGATCATGCAAGCGCTTGCCGACGCGGGCGTGCTGGAACGCCTTCGAGTGTTTGGCATGGACGGCGACGAGCAGGCCGATCAGCAGCTCGCCCCGACGGCTACGGCACCGTATTCGCGGCATGCCCAACGACACCCTGGGAAGGCGGCGTGCACGTGTCCCGGTGCTGCCTGGAAAAGGTCGTGATCAAACCCGGCCGCGACAGCAGCGACGATCCGATCCTGATGGATCTCTTCAACACCTCGCTCGCGCTCGGTGGGGCAGCCGGCAAGATCCCGACCGACCGCTACATCGACGGCATCGACCAGACTTCGTTCCTGCTCGTCGACAAGGCCGCTTCGAAGCGGAGAAGTACATCTGGGCGCAGGCCGACCTGATGGCGATGCGCATGTACGAGTACAAGATTCACGTCAAGGTCGTCGAACAGAAGGCGCAATGGCTGTGGACGGACATGTCCACGATCACCGACGTGGGCCTGGCGCCGTGGCTATTCAACCTTTACATCGATCCCAAGGAGGAGT
>CAVRWT010000014.1:0-14523 GCA_963724825.1 uncultured Acidobacteriota bacterium | reverse complement strand
GGCACTGTGCTCGGCATCAGCGAGGACGCGGTATCGCAGCGCATCTCCCGCGCCCGGGCTCGTCTCAAGAAGGAATACGAAAAGCTGCAGAGCCCTGAAGGAGCTGTTTCCCGTGACTGACCTACTCGATCGTCTGGCCGCCCTCGACCCCGTGTCGTCGGGCATCACAGAAAAAGACACCACCAGCCTTCGCGCATCGGTCGCCGATCGAATCGACGGTGGGACGGTCAAGCTTCGCCCGACTCCGCAGCGCCCAGGCGGGCGCCGTCTCACCCTGGTCGGGGTAGGCGTCTTCGCCCTCGTGATCGTGATCTTCATCCCGGTGTATCTCGCCCAAAGGCCAAAGCCGATGGTCGATGCCGCCACCGAGGACACGTTGCGTGACCTGCCCGGAGTTCAGGACGTGATCCGCGTCGGCAGCCGTGGGCGGGGTGCGCACGTCCGCCATCGACGGGGACACGATGTGGGTCGTCAGCTCCAACGATCACGAGTTGTATCGGGTGGACCTTCAGTCGGGCACCGTCCAGGAGACGTACCCGCTCGAGGGCTACATCGAAGGCGTTTCGGTGAGTGGGGGCTATGTGTGGTTGCAGTCCTATGAGAACGGTGGGGAGATCGTCCGCTTCGATCCGGGGACCGGGCTCACGGACGTGATTTCGTTGCCGGCGCCTGACACCTCTGCGACCCGCGTCGGGGACGAGTTGTGGCGGACCACCGAGGATGGTCGGCTGCTGATCATCGACAACGACGGCAATGTGACCGAGCATGACCTCCCGCCAAGTCTCGTGGGCGGGGCGCTTATCGGTTACGCCGACGGCTACGTCTGGATGGTGGTCGAGGGCGGTCTGGCCGGGTCGATCCCGACGGCCTGGATTTCGAGGTGATGCCCTATGAGGGCGCGGTGCCCTTCTACAGCCCCTTCCTCTCCTCTCCGAGAGGGGTTGTCGACGGCGATGGAGCCCCCTGGGTGCTGGACGTTGTTGCGAACACCGTGGTTCGAATCGATGAGTTCTACAGCCGACGGAGGCACCTTATCCTCGGTCCCGGTGGGCCGTTTCCCCCACTCCGCGGTCTATGCCGATGGCTACCTGTGGGTGACCAGCTATGACGACTACACCCTGTCCAAGGTCAACCCCGAGACCCTCGAGGTGGAGACGGTGACCCCGTTCCCGGGACGGCCGAGTGGGGTGATGTACGCCGACGGGTCGCTCTGGCTGTTTCTCTACCAGTCCGGGTTCCTGGTCCGAATCGATCCCGGAGCCGAGCTTCAGAACCTCCAGGTCAGCTTTGACGAGGTGGTGACTGCCGACGATCGACTGCTGCGGTTGCGTTGCTCTGGCAGCGGCGATCCTCTGGTCATCCTCGATGCCGATGTCGACCTCGGCGCCGGGTCGTGGTCGGTGGTCCAAGCCGGCCTCTCCGGCGATCATGAGGTCTGCTCCTTCGACAGGTCAGAGACCTATGCCGCTAGAGATGGGGCTCCTGCCGGCGACGCCACCCAGCAGACCTCTGACCTGATGACCGCCCTCAGTGAGGCCGGGCTTGCCGACCGTGACATCGTGTATGTGGCCCACGGCGAAGGAGTGGCGGACGCCCAGGCGTTCGTTGCCCAATTCGGCGAGCAGGTCGATGGTCTGGTCCTGGTTGACCCTGCCCCCGCCGAGTACGCCAAGTACGCCGACGACACCACGGACCGCTTCCCCTACGAGGGCTCGGGCGACTTTGGCGATCGACCATTGGTGGTCATCGGGCACGACATGGACACGACATTCCGCAGCGCGGCGTTCATCGCCAGTCAGGGTGAGGCGAGGTCGGAAGAGGCGAGCACGGTCTGGCAGGAGGGTCTGGACGGATATGCCGCTCTCTCCACCAACTCCACCCAATTGACCGCCGACGGGAGCAACCACAACGTTCCCTGGGAGCGTCCCCAGATGATCATCGACGCGGTACGAAGGGCTGTTCGGCTCCTAACGTCTCGTCGATGAGGCGATGGCGCATGGCGGTGCTGGTGGCGTTGAGCATTGCCGCCGTCTCCTGCTCACTGACCGTCGAGGTCGGAGGGACAACCACAACTTCGGGTGATGACTTCACCCTTAGCGATCTGACGGGAGATTGGGACAACGGTCAGCTGTTTCTCCAGATTGCGGACGATGGTTCGTATCAGGTGCTGGAAACACCGGATTCGGATCCAGCAGATCCTTTGATGGGGGGCTTCATCGCCCGGGACGGGTCCAATCTGTCGTTCGTCACCGACATCTACGGGGAGTGCGGTGGGGAGACCGGGGTCTATGAGGTGCTGATCAGTGAGGGGGAACTGATCCTGATCCTGGTCGACGACCCGTGTGAGTTTCGGTCCGACCGATTCGTGGACCCGTGGGAGAGCTCGGGCTGACCCGACCTCAGATTCGGTCGACCACCAGCGTGGGAGTGGCCTGGGCCACGTACGCCACTGTGCCGGGCGAGTCCAGAGGGGCGACGACGAGGCCGGGGCTCGTTTCGCGGTCCGCTTGCCTCGGTGCGACTTCGCTGCTGCAACCTGCCACCAAGAGCACACAGGCAGTGGCGAACAGCAGGCGACGGGGATGTGCCGGTCTACTCGAAGTTGGCAATAGCCTGCACCAGGGCCGTGAGGAACAATGCGGAGCCGGCCAAGAGCACCCAGGCGATGATCGCCGTTGCGCTGACGAAACCGCCATCGCGACGACGGCTGCGCGTCAAGGCGAACACGCCGAGGATGGCTCCCACCGCTCCTCCTATCGCCACGATCGCAGTGGTGTCGATGAGCCTGGTGGCGAACAGCCCGGCAATGACACCCACTCCGAAGCCGGCGAGCAGGCCGACGATCACGTCGTGGACCCTCCACCAGATCGGGACGGAACGGGGGACAGGGGGAGTCCCCAAAGAGTCTTGGTTCGTGGTCATGAGGTGAGCGCCGGCGGCGATTATGCCGTTTTCGCGGCCGCAACGAAGAGTCCTCGCCTGGCGGGGTCGAAAGCTAACTTGAACCCATGACTCAGGACGCCAGGTGATGGATTTCGGTGTCGTGCTTCAGACCGACCCACCGGCCTCGCGGGTCGTGGAGTTGGCCCGGATGGCCGAGGACCTCGGCTTCACCCACGTGTGGACTTTCGACTCCCACATTCTGTGGCAGGAGCCGTTCGTCATCTATTCGCGGATCCTTGCCGAAACCGAGCGCGTCGATCGTCGGTCCGATGGTCACCAACCCTGGAACCAGGGATTGGACTGTCCTCGCCTCATTGTTCGCAACTCTCGACGACATGTACGGGGCCCGCACCATCTGCGGCATCGGCCGGGGCGACTCCGCCCTGCGCTACATCGGACGCCAGCCGAGGACGCTCGAGACCATGGCCGAGGCCATGGATGTCATCAAGCGACTCGTGGCCGGCGAGGAGATCGAATACAACGGCAAGAAGCTTTCGATCCCTTGGGCGAAGCCGGGATGGGATCTCCCGATGTGGGCCGCCGGATACGGGCCCAAGGCGTTGGACATCATCGGTCGTCACGCGGACGGGTACATCCTTCAACTGGCCGACCCCCAAATCCTGGAGTGGACCTCGGCTGCGGTCCGTGACGCCGCAAGCGAATCGGGTCGCGACCCATCAGAGGTGGCGATGTGTGTCGTGGCCCCCGCCTATGTCGGGGACGATCTGGCCCACCAGCGGGACCAACTGCGCTGGTTCGGAGGCATGGTCGGGAACCACGTGGTGGACATGGTCAACCGCTATGGGGAGGATGCGGCCAAAGTGCCAACCGTGCTGTCGGACTACATCAAGGCCCGTGAGTCATATGACTACCAACACCACGGCCGGGCCGCTAACACCTCCACGGATTTCGTGCCCGACGACATCGTGGACCGGTTCTGCGTGCTGGGGCCGGTCGAGGCTCACGTCGAGAAACTGTCTCTTCTCGAGTCGATGGGTGTGGATCAGTTCGGGATCTACCTCATGCACGATGACATGGAGGGCACCCTCCGCGCTTATGGCGACCGTGTCATCGGCCAGCTGAAATAACCGCCATATTCGAGCGCACCTAATGTTGGGCCTGGTGTGGACTACTAACCGCTGCGGCAATGCCCACTGAAACCCTTCCGACCGGCACCGTCACCTTCCTCTTCACCGATATCGAGGGCTCGACCCGCCTCGTCCAAGCCCTGGGAGCCCGTTGGGTCGGCCTTCTCGAGGCTCACAACAGGCTGTTGAGGGAGGCGATCGAGTCCAACCACGGCACCGTCGTCAAGACAGAAGGCGATTCCTTCTTCGCCGTTTTCATATCCGCCCTGGACGCGGCACTTGCCAGCGAAGCCGCGCAGGATGCCCTCGCTGCCTACGACTGGCCGGAGGACGGTCGGATTCGGGCCCGCATGGGGCTGCACACAGGTATCGGCGCCTTGGGTGGCGCCGACTACGTGGGTCTTGACGTGCATCGGGCCGCCCGAATCGCCGACGCCGCCCATGGCGGGCAGACGGTGCTCTCCGAGCCAACCGCGATCCTCGTGGAGCGAGACCTGCCTTCGTCACTGATGTTGCACGATCTCGGCAAGCATCGCCTCAAGGACCTGTCAGAGCCGGAGACGATCTTCGAGTTGGTTGGTATCGGTCGGGAGGAGCCCTTCCCTCATCTCCGAACCCTCGACGCCATCCCCAACAACCTTCCGATGCAACTCACCAGCTTCGTGGGTAGGGAAATGGAGTTGGCGGAGGCGCTGAGACTGCTCGAGAGAACCCGGCTCCTCACACTCACCGGCCCGGGGGGAACGGGCAAGACCCGTCTGGCTCTGCAAGTGGCTGCGGAGGTTGGCGACCAGTTTCCCGATGGCGTGTTCTTCGTGGAGTTGGCCTCGGTCAGCGATGTCGAAGTGGTCCCGTCTCAGATCCTGAGCTCGGTCGGGATGCAGGCGGCCGCCCGCGATGAGTCCCCGGCGCACAGCCTCACCGAGCATCTCAAAGTCCGCAGCCTCTTGCTGGTCCTCGACAACTTCGAGCAGGTATTGGAGGCGGCTCCGCTGGTGGCGGATCTGGTTCGGGCCTCTCCCGCTTCGAAATTCGTTGTCACCTCGCGGGCCCCGCTGCAGATCAGCGGTGAACAGGAAATGCCGGTGGCGCCCCTTCCGCTCGCCGATCCGAACCAGCTCGGGGATCTGGACGAACTGGCTCACGTCGCCTCGATCGCCTTGTTCACGGAGCGGGCGATAGCGGTCAGGCCCGATTTCCAGGTGACGGAGGAAAACGCCAGGTCAGTGGCGGAGCTGGTTCGAAGGTTGGATGGCTTGCCGTTGGCGATCGAGCTGGTGGCCTCTCGTCTCCGCCTCCTCCCGGTGGCGACGATCCTGGAGCGACTCGACGCGCGGATGCTGAGCTCGGGGTCCGTTGACCTCCCTGAACGCCAACGCACGATTCAGGGCGCCATCACCTGGAGTTACGACCTGCTCGATCAGCCGGCCAGGCGTCTGTTCTCGCGGTTGTCGGTGTTCGCCGGAGGTGGTCGACTCGAGGAGATCGAGACGGTTTCAGGGCCCGCCAGCGACCTCGGGATCGATGTCATCGAGGGCCTGAGCCTGCTTCTCGACCAGAGCCTGTTGAGGAGAGTGGATGCCGATGACGCCCCGCGATTCCAGATGCTCCACGTGATCCGGGAGTACGCGATGGACTGCCTCGACGACATTGGGGAGAGCGCCGACCTCCATCGCCGGCATCTCCAGGCCTATACCGAAATGGCAGAGATGGTTGCGCCCGAGCTGTTGCGCAGGGACCGCCGCCGGTGGCTGGACGTAATGGAAGCCGACCATGACAACTTCCGCACGGCCCTGGAATGGGCAGTGGCGCATCAAGAAGTGGACCTCGCCCTCCGATTGGCCTCCGCCCTTTGGAGATTCTGGCAAGCGAGGGGCCACCTTCATGAGGCGCGGCGGCGGATCGACGCCGTCCTCGCCCTTCCCGGTGGAGAGCTTCGATATCGGGCCAAGGCGATGGAGGCCCTGGGCGGCATTCATTGGTGGCAGGGGCGGATGGAGGAGTGCGGCGAGGTGTACGAGCAGGTGTTGGCCCTGCAGCGTGAGATCGGAGACGAGAGGGAGGTGGCCAACGCCCTCTATAACTTCAGCTTGGTCGTCTCCTTCATGGGGCGGCAGACCGGAGAGGTGGCCCGGATCGAGGAGTTCACTCCCTTGGTCGATGAGGCCGACGAGATCTACCAAAGGCTGGGGGACGTCGGGGGGATGGGCGACATCCAATGGTCTCGGGGCAATGCCGCGGCGTTCATCCTCGAGGACCTTCCCACCGCCATCGAGCACATGAAGAAGTCAGCCGACTATTACGCCCGGGCCGGCAATGAGTTCGGCCTCGGTTGGGCCTTGTTCGAGACGGGTTCGATGTTGCGCCAGACCGGGGAGTTCCTCGAAGGTTGGGAGTACCTGGAACGCGGCTTGGCCCTTTTCTCCGGGCACCGTGATGTTTCTGCCGCTGTTCTGTTCATCGCACAGATCGCTGCAGTGGCCAATGGGCTGGGTGACACCGGCCGTGCCCATCGGCTGGTTGGTGCCTTTACCTCGCTTCAGATCACTTCAGGGACTGACATCGTTGGCATCGAAGTGAACCAGATACCCGGAATGGAGCTCTCGCTGTTGGAGGCGCTCACTGGCGACGCCGCGGTTCCTTACCGGGAGGGTCGGGCTATGGATTTCGACGAGGCCGTGGCCTATGCGCTCGCGGGTCCGACCGACGAGGGATTCGAGGCTCAGCGGGCCCAGTAGAGGAAACTCACCTGCTGTGCGGTGAGGGCGGTGCCGGAGAACACCGCGATCTCGTCCAACGATGCGGCAAACACCCGATTCTGCGTGGTTGCCGAGTTGGTGCCCGGGTTGTTGGCGCCGCCCCACTCGTTTCCCCACCCGGAGAGGTTGCCACATCCCGCCCGCCACCAGCCGGTCTGGGTCTCGGCGACGGTGTTGGCGTTGGAGCCAACCTGGGCTCCGTCGATGTAGAGCCGCATCCCCGATGCGCTCTGGGTGCCGACGGCCATGTGCCACTGGTTGTCATTGAGCCCTGTCCCCGAGCTCAGCGTGACGTCGGCGCCGTTGTAGACCCCGAACCAGATTCTCCCGTTGCCATCCATGTAGATGTGTCGGTCATAGGCGCCCGCAGTCGGCGCCGCGGTCCCGGTTTGCGGCCTTTCGAACCCGATCAGCTTGCCTCCGTTGGTGTACGAGGCCGGCGCCTTGAACCAGGCGATGACGGTGAACACCTGCGGGGCGTTGATCGCGGTGGTCGATGTGGTGTTGATGCAGGCATTGGCGCCGAGTTGGACAGCCCGATCCGGGGTGTCCGTCACCAGTGCGCCGTCGGCGAGCCGGGTGAAGTCTGTTGCGCCGCCACTCGGGTTGTAAGTGCCGGTTCGGCTGTTGCCCGACGAGTCCGCGGCGGTGGTGGCAGTTCCGGTCTCGTCGAGTTTCCAATAGAGATAGGGCCCGAGGGCGTTGACTTCGGTGGTGTAGGACCAGTTGGGGACGCTCCAGGTGTCGGCGCTGTTGGTGGTGGAAGCGGTGAATGCGGCGCCGGTGGTTGGAATGGCGAGTACGCCTGCGAGGGCTATGAGTGCAACGAAGCTGGCTGGCGAGTGGATGACCTCACGTAGCCACCCTCCGGAAGGCACCGATGCTGGGGTCCCTGGTGTCTCGGGGTCATCTCATCGTCGTCGGGCTCGTAGTCGTGAGCGGCAGCGACCATCGCTCCGATGATCAGGGCGAGATGGAGGATGATCAGGCCCCAGTTCCCGGTGCGAGCCCAGACCACGGGCAGGCCGACGTAGCGCACCAGCAGCCTCCCAAGACCGTCTACGGCATTGATGTGGACGGGGGTTGAGTCCGGTGTCGGGTTGGCATCGCCCTTGGTCGTGACGGTTCCGTCGCCGTTGAAGCCGATGACGCGGTGGGTGAGGACATGGTCCGGCTTGTTGGGGTCTTCGAACACCACCACTCGACCCAGAAGCTGGTCGGGTTGAGGATCCGGTGAGGAGAGGACGATGTCACCGGCTTCGATGTTTGGCGCCATCGAGCCGGTGAGTATCACGTAGGGATGCCATCCGAAGGCCATGGGGAGGATCGTGATGAGAAGACAGGCCCCGACAAACCACATCCAGGCTCGGCCCAGGACACCCAGCGTCAGGCGGATTCGGCTGTAAGGCTGATCCGGTGCCGTCCTGTCGAGGGTGGTGCCGATGGTGGTCATGGTGTGTGGTTGGTCACTTTCCCTGAAACGGCTGCCGGCCCCGGCCCGGGAACTCCAGGGGCCGGGGCCGGCATGGTTCAGGACTCAGATCAGCGACCCTTAGTTGATCTCCCAGACCAGGTTGGCGACGGCGCTCGAGCTCTGGACGCTGTTGCCTGCGCCGGCATTCACTGTCCAGCCGATCCGGTAGGCCACCCGCTGGGTGCCCCCGGCCACGGCCATGCCTGAGGCTCCGGCATAGGTGGCAGGCATGGCGCTCAGGGTCCCGCTGTACAGGGCCCCGCCGCTGCCTCCGGTATAACCGGTGCAGTTTGCCTGGACGTTGGTTGCCGCCGCCACAGCCACCGCGTCGACGGTGACATCGAGCACTGCTGAGAGGGCAGCGCTGTTGGTTCCGGTGATGGCGCCCCGATAGAGCCTGAGGTTCCCGGCAAGGGATCCAGTCGACTCCACCGTGATGCACTTGAAGCCGGTGTTCCCGGGCTTGAGGTTGCCCTCGTTGAACAGCGCCGCGGTGGTTCCGGAGTAGGCCGCACCACCACCGTTGTTGGTGAGGAGGAGGTTGCCGGTCGCCCATGCATCGCCGGTGTTGTCCGTCGTTGCGCTGAACGCGGCGTTGCTGCCCTGCCAGACGAGGAGAGCGGCTACCAGAAGACCGGCCAGAGGGGCGGCTGCCCTGAGCATCCTTCTCTGCCGCCGGTCAGATGTCGATGTGATTGTTGCCATGGTCCTAAACCTTTCTTGGTTACCCGTCCCTCAAGAGATCGGAACGATCACTGGCCTGGAAGTAGGACGGTCCTGGATGTCTCCTAGATGACTAGTCATCTATAGGTAGATCGACCTAGGGGCTGTCACCCGTTGCTGGAGCCCGTTCGTCTGTATCTCGAGAAGAACAGGAGCGGAAGAAATGCTGGACAGAGAGAGGGTGATGGCAGTCATTTCCGGACTCGCCCTTCCCGCCTCATTTGTGATCGGTGCCGCCGTCGGAGCCCCGGTTGGGATTGCTCTCGCCGGGGCGGTCCTACTGGCGATATGGCGGTTGGCGCCCGGACTATGGCGCGTGATCGGTGCAGGGTTGGCCGGTGGGGTGATTGCCGGGGTTCTCGTCCTTGGGCCAGGTTTTCGGCTGGCGATGCGCGTGGCGGCCATCATCGACATCCGTCGGGTCGAGTTCTCAGTGGGAGGGACCCTTCTCATCATCCTCTTGATCGGCGTGATCATCGGTGGCATAGGTGGGTTCATGTCCGCCCTCCTGAGAAGGGGCTTCGGGTGGTCGGTCCCGGTCATGTCCGGAGTGATGACCATTGCCCTGGTTGGCCTCTTGTATCTCGACACCAACCTGCGCAGCGAGCTACTGACGATCGGCGCCGGGCCTTGGCTCAACATCCCGATGTTCGCCGCGGCCAGCTTTGGATATGCGCTGTTTGCCAACAACCTGATCGACCGCTTCGAGAACAAGAAAAGCCGTCGAGCAGCCCGGCAACCTGTCGAGGTGCCAACATGACTCCAAGTATGAGAATCGGACCGTCTTGAGCTGGTGGGCGATCGAGCTGATCACCAACATCGTCCTGGTGGGTCTCGTCGTTTTCCTCGGTCCATTGATCAAGAGATTCGGCCGCAGTTACGCCGGGGATGTGTTTCGGGGGAATCCCCGGACCGGCAAGAGCTACCTCGTCCTGATGGACATCGCCTATTACCTGATCTTCTTCGCGCTGATCTTGTTCACAGTCAGCTTCGAGGATCGATGGGACGATGTGGGAGCCCAGCTCGAGGACGAATTGAGACGGGTTGGTGGAATGCTGCTGCTCATGGGCGTCCTGCACGGGCTCAACGTGTTGACCCTTCCCCTCGTCGGACGTCTGCTCGGTCTGGGTCGTCAGCTCGAGGAGGACACCCCGCCACCCGTGACCTGATCTTGTACTGGGCTGAAGCTCTCGACAACACGGTGATCTGGACGGCAGAGACGCTGGACCGTCGCGCCGTGATGGAAAGCCTCTACAAGCAGGAAGCTTCCTCGCTGGTTCGTCTCGCCCGACTGTTCACCGACGACCGCACCGCCGCCGAGGACCTGGTTCAGGAAGGATTCATTCGTCTCTTCCACTCGGCGCACCGGATCGACGATCCGGCCAAGGCTGCCGCCTATCTCCGCTCCATCGTCCTGAATCTGGCTCGCGATCACAATCGGCGAGGCCTTCTCTCGCTTCGTCATCAAGACGCCATGACCGAGACCGCGCTGCCCGAACAGCCGGAGGAGCGGGTCGTCCGAACCGAGAGCGAGGCTCAGGTCCTCGATGCCTTGCGATCCCTGTCGGCGCGTCAGCGTGACTGCCTGGTGCTGAGGTTCTACATGGATCTCTCCGAGAAGGAGATCGCGTCGACGCTCCGCATCTCACCCAACTCGGTGAAGACCCACTGCCAGCGGGGCATGGCCGCTCTGGCCTCGATTCTGGGGGAGGAATCATGACTCTGGAGCAGCGATTGATCGAAACACTGCACCGGGCAGACGATTTCGAGCCCAGCCCCGACCTGTTCGCCCGGGTCGAGCGCAGTCTCGAAGAGGACCGGCGCCACCGGCGCCGTATCGCTTGGATCGCTGCCGGCATCGTGGTGGGTGCGGCGGCAGCACTTCTGCTCCTCCGAGCGACGATCTCGCATTCCGACCTGGGCCAGCTGACCGCGCCGGGTTGGGTGCTCGAGCTGATGGTCACCCTCGTCAAGATCACCTTGATCCTGGTGCTGGGCCCGAATCTGCGACGTCTCGGCCGTCCGTTGATCGCCGACGTGTTCCGCCTCGACCCGCCGACTGGAAAGCGGTTCCTCAAGCTGTTGGACATCGCCTTCTATCTCTTCCTGTTCGGGCAGATCCTGCTCGAGGCGTATCCCCAGTTGTGGGGCCAGCAAGTGCTCCTCGGCGGTGAAGGGTGGTACTGGACCGGCTCCTTGGCGATCTTCATGTTGATGATGGGCCTCGGTCACATCGCAACCATCGCCGCCCTTCCGATCATCGGTCTATTCCATTCCTCGCTGGTCAGGAGGGACAGAAGACGTAAAGCGGGATCTGAGGCGCCGCCCAGATCAGAGCGCGCCGAGCAAGCAGAAAAGGTGGTGCGGCTCATCGTCTGGGGAGTTGCCGGGTTGGCACTCTTGTCGACGCTTGTAGCCGTGGGTCTCCTGTTTGTTGGTGGCGTGCTCACGACCTGATCGGAAGCAACCTGCTCTCAGCGAGATCGAGGCCATCGGCGCTGCCAAACTGTCGTGACTCGAAAGGAGTCCTGTGAAGTGGCTTGGTGAGCGGGGTGTGGTCAGTGGTCTATAGCCGTGACCGGGGCGGGCCCGGCGCCCGAGCCCGGGTCGCCACGCCGAAGCCGAACCGCAGCCTCTACCGGCGGTTTCTCAAGGATGTCGCCGATGCTGCACTGCCGACCGGTCCCGGGCCCCAGGAGCCGGTCGGCGAGGACGACCTCGCAAGCCTGCCGCCGACGGCGCGGCGCTACATGGAGTTCATGGGTGTCGCCGGCAGGCCGAGGGACTGGTCGCTTCGAGCCCGTTTCGTGGGGCGTTTTCGGCTTCGACCCCATGCCGAGTGGCTGCCCGCCGAGGCCTGGCAGTACAACACCGCCCTCGAAGTCGGTCGGGTGTACACCATGCGGATCAGGTTCGCCAGTGTGCTCCCGATGACAGGCAAGGACACCTATCTGAAGGGCCACGGCCAGATGCTCGGCAAGTTGGTCGGCCTGTTCACGGTGGCAGAAGGGCAGGGCCCCGAGTTCGACATCGGGGAGCTCACCACATATCTCAATGACGCGATTCTCCTGGCCCCGTCATTCCTCCTCGGGCCGAACACGACCTGGGCCGAAGTCGATGACGAGAGTTTCGAGGTCACCCTCGCCGACGCCGGTCGACATGTCACGGCGCGGGTCTTCGTCGACGAGAGGGGAGCGCCGACCGACTTCAGCACCACCGACCGCTTCGCCGACCTGCCCGGCGGATTGGTGCGTGCGAAATGGACGACTCCGACCCCGGTGTGGCTCAGTGGCTCGGGACGGCCGGTCCCGGGGCCGGTGTCAGCGGTCTGGCATCTGGCCGACGGCCCTCTGCCCTACATCGAGGGCCGTGTCATCCCGGAGAGCATCAGCTACAACGTGCCGCCTTCCTCCCCCAAGTGAACATTTCCTCCCGCGGAGCGGCAGCGACCCTATTTCTCCCCCCAGTGAACGAAGTGAGCGTTGGGGAGCATTCCTCCCCCAGGAGCGGCAGCGACCACTTTCTCCCCCGAGTGAACGAAGTGAGCGTTGGGGAGTACCGCCGAAGGCGGGGAGGGGGCTACCCGGAAACGGTCGAGACTGACTTCTTCCCGAGCCGTCTTCTCTCGGCCTCGCTGAGAAAGCGCTTTCGGACCCGAATCGATGAGGGAGTCACCTCGACCAGCTCATCGTCGGCAATCCATTCGATAGCGGTCTCGAGGGTCATTTCGCGGGGCGGCCTGAGATTGATCGCCTCGTCCGATGCGTGGGTGCGAATATTGGTGAGTTGTTTCGGCCGGGCCGGGTTGACCACCATCTCGTCGGGTCGTGATGCCTCGCCGATGATCATGCCTTCGTAGGTCTCCTCGCCGGCGCCGATGAACAACTCGCCCCGCTTCTGCAGATTGTCGAGAGCGAACCCGGTGCTGGTCCCCTTGCGGTCGGAAACCATCGCCCCTCCAATCCGGTGCGGAAGCTCGCCTACCCAGGGCATCCATCCTTCATGGTGCTGATGGATCAGGGCGGTGCCGCTGGTGGTCGTCATCAGGAGTGAGCGGAAGCCGAGGAGCCCGCGAGCCGGAGCGGTGAAGGTGATGACGGTGCGGCCGGGATCGCCGGGCTGCAGTTCTCGGATTGTCCCTTTGCGTGGAGCCGCAGCCTGGGTGACCGCCCCCACGTATTCGTCGGGAACGTCGACCACCGCTCGCTCCACCGGCTCATGAGGGCTGCCGTCGATCATCCGCACCACGACTTCCGGCCTGCTCACCTGAAGCTCGAAGCCCTCTCTTCGCATCGACTCGATGAGCACGGCGAGTTGCAACTCGCCCCGGCCCGCCACTTCGACGATCTCGGGCGACGAGGTCGGGCCGAGGCGGATCGAGACGTTTCCGAGGACCTCCCTCTTGAGCCGGTCCTGGATCTGGCGGGAGGTGAGCAACGAGCCTTCCATCCCGGAAAGGGGTGAGGTGTTGACCCCGAAGGTCATCTTGAGCACCGGCTCGTCGACATGGAGCCGGGGCAGCGGAAGGGGGTTTTCCGGGCTGGCCAGGGTGTCGCCGATCTCAACTTCGGGAAACCCGGCCACCACGAACAGGTCGCCGGCCAGGCACTCATCGACCTCGGAGCGGCCTAACCCGGTGAAGCGAAGCAGGGTCGTCAGACGCCTTCTGATCGGCGGCTCCTCCTCGTTGGCGTGACAGAGGGCGACCTGCGCCCCTTTGACCAGAGTTCCCTCCACCACCCGGCCGATGGCGAGTCGCCCCAGATAATCGGAGGCGTCGAGGTTGGTCACCAACGCCTGGAGAGGCGCCGACGGGTCGCCACCAGGTGGCGGAATGGTCTCCACGATTGCGTCGAGCAATGGGGCAAGGCGGCCCTGGTACTCTCCGACGGCACCCCGATTCCGGTCATAGCGCGTCCGCTCCGGGCAATGGTGGACACGATCGGAAAGTCGATGTGATGGTCCTGGGCGTCGAGGTCGAAGAAGAGCTGGTAGACCTCGTCGGCAACCTCATTAGGCCGGGCGTCGGGGCGATCGACCTTGTTGATGACCACCACCGCCGGCAAATGAAGTGCGAGGGCTTTCGAGAGCACGTAACGCGTCCGTGGCATCGGCCCGTCGGCAGCATCGACAAGGAGAAGAATCCCGTCCACCATGGCAAGGGCACGCTCCACCTCGCCCCCGAAATCGGCATGGCCCGGGGTGTCCACCAAGTTGATCCGGGTCCCCTTCCACTCGATCGAGGCCGCCTTGGCCAGGATCGTGATGCCCCGCTCTCTTTCCTGGTCGGTCGAGTCCATCACCCGCTCGACTGTTCTTCGTGCAGAGGAGAACACACCAGCGGCGTTCAGCATCGAGTCCACGAGCGGGTCTTGCCATGGTCGACGTGCGCGACGAGCGCGACATGCTCCGGAAGGAGGGAGCGGGCATGAACTAGTCATGGTATCGCCACATCGGCGCGTATCAGATGGCCTCACCTCCTCTCTTCGTGGGTAGGAGGTAGCCATGAACGAGTTTCAGATTGATCCAAGTCAAG
>CAVRWT010000013.1:0-17733 GCA_963724825.1 uncultured Acidobacteriota bacterium | reverse complement strand
TGCAGAGCTTCCAATACCCGACCGAGGTCCCCGGCGTGAGGTTGAGGGAGTTCCTGCTCGAGGCGTCCGACGAGCGTGGCGTGAGCCCCGACGAGGCCGCGGCCCGAATCGAGGAGCAAGCCGAGCGGTTCGACACCACTCGTTTCCTCGATCGGTCCCTGAACAACGATCTCTCCGGTGGGGAGAAGAAGCGCTCTGAGATCTTCCAGATGGCGGTGCTCCAGCCCAAGCTGGCCCTCCTCGACGAAATCGACTCCGGGCTCGACATCGATGCGGTCCGCCAGGTCTCAGAGGCCGTGGAGTCGATGCGCTCACCCGACCTGGGGGTGGTGATGATCACCCACTACAGCCGAATCCTCCGCTACCTGATGCCCGATCGAATCCACGTGATGATCGACGGGCGCATAGTCGCCTCGGGGGGTGCCGAGCTGGCTGGGGAGCTTGACTCCGGGGGATATGACTCGGTGCGGATCGACTCGGCTTGCAGCGCGCCTCGGGGGAACCGGTGCGCAAGGCCCCCGACTTCTACACCGACACCCCGTTCGACGTCTGACCCCATGGCCGACCGTTCGACTGCCGAGCGTTCGTTGGCAGCTCTCACCAATACGCCGACTGCCTCGGGTCATGAGGATGCAGTCGTCCGCTGGGTGCGGGCATGGGCCGAAAAACGTAAGGACCTCACGTTTCGCAGAGATGCCGGGGGCAACCTCCTGATCACCCAGAAGGGACGTCGGACCCACGCCCCGGTGATGGCGGTGGCGCACATGGACCATCCGGCGTTCGTGGTCACGTCGGTGGAAGGCCGTGAAGCACGATACGAGTTCCGCGGAGGAGTTCGACCCGAATACTTCGAGAACGCTCGGGTGACCTTTCCCACCTCCGGCCAGGCGATCGGTGGCGTGGTCACCACACATGAGCCGAATACAGGAACCGGTTCGATCCTGCTCACGGTCAAAGGGGTGGTCATGTCGGGAGCGATCGCAACCTGGTCACTCGCCACGGCTAGGCCGAGAGCTGGATACCTCTCGGCTCCTGCCTGCGATGACCTCGCCGGATGCGCCGCCGCTCTCGTCGCCCTCGACCGGGCGCGACGCATTCCTGAGCTCAAGAATTTCGGCGTGCTGTTGACGAGGGCGGAGGAGGTCGGCTTTGTCGGGGCAATTCATGCCGCCGAGACCGGGACAGTGTCCAGGGAGACCCGACTGCTGTCGATCGAGGCGTCGCGGGCGTTCACCTATGCCCCGGTCGGTGCTGGGCCTGTGGTGAGGGTGGCAGATGCCTCCACCGTGTTCGACCGGGAGTTGACCAACCAGATCAGTTGGGCTGCCGCGCGTCGGGGTTTGCCCCATCAGCGGAAGTTGATGGCCGGAGGATCATGCGAGGCCACGGCTTTCGGCGTCTACGGGTACCGGGCCGCCGGGCTGTGCCTTCCCCTCGACAACTATCACAACATGGGCCATCTCGACGAGGTCGAGTCCGGCTCGGGGAAGGCGGCTCCCGTGCCCGAAACCATCGCCCTGTCCGACTTCCACGCCTTGGTCGACCTCCTGCTACGTTGGCCGCGGCGGATGCGGTCGACGATGCAGTCGTAAGGAAGTGAGGCTCGACCATCTCTACGAAGACAGCAAGCACCTGCTCCAGCGGGACCGTTACCTAATGGAGACCCTCGAAAGGGAGCCAGGAACCACGTGGAACACAGAATCGAACGTGACTCGATGGGCGAGGTCGAGGTTCCGGCGGACGCCTACCACGGGGCTTCGACTCAACGAGCCGTAGACAATTTCCCGATTTCTGGCCTTCGCTTTGGCCGGCGATTCATCTGGGCACTGGGTTTGCTCAAGGGCTCGGCGGCCACCGTGGCGGCGCAATTGGGCCACGTGGACGCCGAACACGGCGCCGCCATTCGCAAGGCTGCCGACGAGGTAATGGATGGCTCGCTCGACGGGCACTTCGTGCTCGACATCTTCCAGACCGGCTCGGGCACATCGACCAACACGAATGCCAACGAGGTCATAGCCGCCCGGGCCTGCGAGTTGCTGCCCTCCGGAACAGACCCCGTCCATCCCAACGACCAGGTCAACTTCGGTCAGTCCTCAAATGACGTCATCCCGGCTGCAATTCACGTCGCAGCGGTGGCCGCGATCCGCGAGCAGCTGATCCCGGCATTGGATCGTCTCAGTTCGTCTCTCGACGGCAAGGCGACAGAGTTCGCCGATGTGGTGAAGTCGGGGAGGACCCATCTCATGGACGCAACGCCGGTGACCCTCGGTCAGGAGTTCGGCGGCTGGGCAACTCAGGTCGCCAAGGGATCGGAACGACTCGCCAAGGTGCTGCCCGAGTTGGAGGAGCTGGCGCTGGGCGGAACCGCGGTTGGCACCGGCATCAATGCACCGGTCGGGTTCGCCCCGGCAGTGATTGCTCTCATGGCCGACCGCACCGGGTACCCATTCCGCGAAGCCGACAACCACTTCGAAGCTCAAGGCTCGAAGGACGCTGCCGTGATGGCGTCGGGTGCGGTGAAGACGGTTGCCGTTTCGCTTTCCAAGATTGCCAACGACATCCGCTTCCTCGGCTCGGGCCCAAGCTCTGGTCTTGCGGAGATCAGGATCCCCGAGCTCCAACCGGGCTCCTCGATCATGCCGGGCAAGGTCAATCCGGTGATGTCCGAGATGGTGATGCAGGTCGCCGCGCAGGTGATCGGCAACGACGCCACCATCACCTGGGGTGGGGCGAGCGGCAATTTCGAGCTCAATCTGATGATGCCGGTGATCGCCCACAACCTCCTGGAGTCGATCGAGATCCTGGCCAATGCCGCCGAGGCTTTTCGGGCCAAGTGTGTCGAGGGGATCGAAGCCGATCGTGAGCGAGCCCTCGCCCTGCTGGAGAGGAACGCCATCATCGTGACCGCCCTCAACCCACACATCGGATACGACAACGGAGCCAAGATTGCCAAGGAGTCCCTGGCGACGGGGCGTTCGATTCGGGACCTGGTCCTGGAATCGGGGCTAATGACGGCCGAGGAGCTGGACAAGGCTCTCGATTTGAAGAAGCTCACCGAGGGCGGGATTGCCTGATCAGTTCCGGCCGACAGTTTCTCCCCCAGTGAGCGAAGCGAGCGTGTCGGCGGGGGGACGGTCCCGGCCGCAGGCGGGAGGGGGGCATCCCAACACGCGTCGACGAGGGGCTACTCCTGCGCGAGCGCCTCGGCCAGCACGTTCCACGCCAGGCTGGCGCACTTGATCCGCACCGGGTATTGACGCACCCCTTCGAGGGCCTCGAGGTCGCCAAGGGCGGCTCCCGGGTGATCGTGATCCACGTGGGGGTCGATCCCGTTTTCCAGTGACATCAGACCGCGGAACTTGGCGGTCAACTCCTCGATCTCGGCCCGGCTCTTGCCCTTGATCGCCTCACTCATCATCGAGGCCGACGACAGGCTGATCGAGCACCCCTGGCCGTCGATTGCCACCGACCCGACCTTGTCCCCGTCGTACATGAGCTCGATGGTGATGTCGTCGCCACAGAGCGGGTTGATGCCCTGCGCCTTGGCATCCGGCGAGTCGAGGTGGCCCTTGTTGCGAGGCGTCCGATAGTGATCGAGGATCACCTCGCGATAGAGGTCTTCGAGGCTCATCCTCCAACCCCGAACAGATCACGGGCGTGACGCAGTGCGAGGACGAGTGCGTCGATGTCCTCCTCCGTGTTGTAGACGTAGAAGCTGGCCCGGGCCGTGGCCGCCACGCCCAACTTCTGCATGAGTGGTCGAGCGCAGTGGTGACCCGATCGCACTGATACCCCTTCCTCGTCGAGGATCGTGGCCAGGTCGTGGGCGTGGACCTCGTCCATGGTCATCGAGATGACCCCGCCCCGATCGATCGTGTTTGGCGGTCCCTGGATCTTGAGCCCCGGCACGTCACCGAGCCGGTCGAGGGCCACTTCGGTGAGGGCGCGGTCGTGCTCGAAGATCTTGTCCATTCCGATCGAGTCGAGATAGTCGATGGCGGCGTGGAGCCCGACCGCTTCGATGATCGGGGGAGTCCCGGCCTCGAAACGATGCGGTATCTCCGCCCAGGTCGAATGTTGGAGGGTGACCTCGGAGATCATCTCGCCTCCAAACTCGAAAGGCTCGGCTTCCTGGAGGGCTTCCATCTTTCCCCAGAGAATCCCGATTCCGGTGGGGCCCAGCATCTTGTGGGAAGAAAAGGCCACAAAGTCGGCGCCAAGCTCACTGACCTTGACTGGCGCGTGTGGAACCAGCTGAGCGGCGTCCACCACCACCCTTGCTCCGTGGGCATGGGCGAGGTCTGCGATCTGACGGACCGGAGGCATCGTGCCCAGCACGTTCGACATCCCGGTGACGGCAACGATCTTCACGTCCGGGCCCATCTTCTGGCGATACGCCTCCATGTCGAGGCGGAAGTCGTCGGTGACCGGGATGTGGTCGAGGGTGGCTCCGGTGCGCTTGGCCACTATCTGCCAGGGAACCAGGTTGGCATGGTGCTCCATCTCGGTGGAGAGGATCCGATCACCCTCCTTCAGGTTCTCCAATCCCCAGCCGAAGGCGACCGTGTTGAGGGAGGTGGTGGCACCTCGGGTGAAGATGATCTCGCGGGGGTCGTTCACTCCGAGGAACTCAGCCACCCGGTTGCGGGCGGCCTCATAGGCGTCCGTCGACGCAACCGAGAGCTTGTAGGCGCCGCGGTGGACGTTGGCATAGGAGGTCCGGGCGAACCGATCCATCGCTTCGAGGACGGGGATCGGCTTCTGCGATGAGGCGCCCGAGTCGAGGAAATGGACTCCGTCACCGAGGACGGGGAAGTCGGCTTTGAGATGCGATAGATCGATCACAACTAGGTCAACACGCTCCGGAACGAATCGTATCCCTCCTCTTCGAGACGGGCGGCCAACTCAGGCCCGCCGCTCTCGAGGACCTGTCCGTCCATGAAGATGTGGACCCGGTCCGGGGTCACGTAGTCCAATAGCCGCTGGTAGTGGGTGATGATCAGGAATCCACGCTCCGGCCCGGTCAGCTTGTTGACCCCGTCGGCCACGGTGCGCAAGGCGTCGATGTCGAGCCCTGAGTCGGTCTCGTCCATGATCGCCAACTCCGGCTCGAGCACCGCCATTTGAAGGACTTCGTTGCGCTTCCTCTCCCCGCCTGAGAACCCTTCGTTGAGGTAGCGGTCGGCAAAGGACGATTCCATGCCCAGCTCTTTCATGGCCTCCATCACCTTGAGGCGAAGCTCCAAGACAGTGAGGTCGACGCCGGTGCGATTGGACAGAGCCTGACGGAGAAACTGGATCACCGAGACGCCGGGGATGGCCTCCGGATGCTGGAACGCAAGAAACATGCCAGCGGCGCCGCGCTGATAAGACGGGGTTGCGGTGATGTCCTCGCCGCGATACAAGATTCGGCCTTTGGTGACCTTGTAGCCGGGGTGACCCATGAGCACCGAGGCCAAAGTCGACTTGCCCGAGCCATTGGGCCCCATCAGGGCGTGGATCTCACCGTGATCGACGGTCAGATCGACGCCGCGCAGGATCTTCACGTCCTTCGCCGAAGCATGCAGGTTCTCTATTTGGAGGAGGGGGGCGGTGTCGCTCACGAGGTCAATGGTATTTGCACTATGGGTGTAGGGGAAATGCGTATTTCGTGATACGTATTACGCACTACGTATCACGATGTTGGCCCACACCGGAGCGGCCAGGCGGTCCAGGTCCTCGATCGAAATCGGAAACACGGTGGTCGGAGTGCCAGCCGCGGCCCACACCGGATCGTGTCGACGCAGGGCGGGGTCGGCGAACACCCGGACCGGGGTGACATGGCCGAACGGGGGAGTGCCACCCGCCGCATAGCCCGTTGCCGTCCGCACCTCGTCCAAAGAGGCGCGTCGTGACGTCTGCGCTCCGGCGATGGCGGCTAGGGCGTCGGTATCCAATCGGAGATCACCAGGCACGAGTGCGACCACGGGCTCCTCCCCGCCCGACCCGTCGCTCACCACGAACACGAGGGATTTCACGATCGCCGCCACCGGGCACCCGATGGCGTTTGCTGCATCCTCCGCGGTCTTGGTTCCCTCCGGGAAGACCTTCACGTGCTCAGCGAATTCCTGATGGACGGTCATCAGGCGTTGGGTCGCCTCAGGCAGATCCATCAGCCACAGACCAGCTCTACGGTCTCAGCCAATCCTTCGTAGTCGGAGAGGTCGAGCCATTGCAGGTAGATCCGCTCGACGCCGGCCGCCTCGAGGGCGGCCACCCTCTCGGCCGCCTGGTCGGGGACGCCGAAGATCTCACCGGAGCTCTCCCACTCTTTCTCCACCTCGGCCGGGCTCATGCCACCACCGAAACGGGCGGCAAAGGCTTCGAGCCGCCGCCGGTAGTCGGCCTCGGTCGCTCCCACCACGGCCGGCCCCATCACG
Organism: uncultured Acidobacteriota bacterium; assembly: GCA_963724825.1. Taxonomy (GTDB): domain Bacteria; phylum Actinomycetota; class Acidimicrobiia; order Spongiisociales; family ZC4RG35; genus JALYNX01. The sequence continues at coordinate 11,314 of CAVRWT010000013.1, read as the reverse complement.
GTTGCCTCGACCTGGCGATCACCGGCTGCCTCCCTCATCACTTCGATCTTGGCTCGCGCCTCGTCGGGAGAGCAGATGAAGAAGTTGTATTCGTCGGCCCGGGAGCCGGCGAGTCGTGGGGTCCGATTCTTCCCGTCACCACCGATGACCAGCCGGAGGCCTGTCGGCTTCGGGTTCACCTGGGCGTCGATCCTGTAGTACTGGCCCTCGAAACTCGACCGGCCCGGGCCGAAGGCGGCCGCGAGATAGTCGAGAGCTTCTTCGAACCGAGCCCAGCGCTCGGATGGCCCGGGAAACGAGATCCCAAGGGATGTGTGCTCGAAGTCCATCCATCCGGTGCCGACACCCAGATCGAAACGACCGCCCGACATCTGATCGATGGTGGCCGCGTTCTTGGCGATGACCGCCGGATGGCGGAATGTGATGGGCGTCACCAGAACACACAGTCGAACGGTCGAGGTCTCTCGGGCGAGCCCGGCGAGCGTTGCAAAGGCGTCTGTCGCCTCCGGGGTCGGCTCTCGCTTGGTCAGGAAGTGGTCACATCGAGCAAACGAGACGAGCTTCTTGGCTTCGGCGAGTCGAGCCGCGGCCAACAACTGGTCGTAGGTTCCTCCCAGGTGAGGCTCGGTCATGATCGAGAACTTCATACTTGCTCCTCCACCTGGAATCCTTCTCGTGCCAGCGCAGCCTTGAGTGGCTCCACCTCGCCGGGCCGAACCGAGATGGTCAGGATGCCGCCTCCTCCATGCACCGCATGGCGGAGCTGGAGGTCGCGGACGTCGACGCGGCTGGTACGGAGTGCCTGGCCGACAAGGCCGATCTCACCAGGTCGGTCGGAAAGTATCACTTCCACCCCTGCGACCGGAGGTGCCATCTCTGCCCTCCTCGTCCTCGCCCGATCGAGGCTCTCGGCCACGGCGTCGAGGTTCCCGGTCTCGATCTCGGCACGGAGGGCCTCCAGATTCTCGATCAAGCCGTCGAGGGCTTCGCCTACGGACTCCGAGTTCGCTGCCAGCACCTCGGGCCACCAGGCCGACTCGGCCGAAGCCACCCGGGTCAGGTCACGGAAGCTGCCTGAAACGAGGTCGGCGTTGTCCGGGTTGCCAGCGACCAGATCGACAAGGGCGACAGCGAGCAGATGTGGGAGATGTGAGATGGCGGCGACGACTCGATCGTGATGGTCGGCAGACATGACCACCGGGTTGGCGCCAATCGATGCCACGACGTCGCGCATCGTCTACAGGTCCTCGGGGCTGGCCTGGTCATCACAAAGGATCCAGGCGGCACCCCGGAACAGGGAACCGGAGGCCGTGGCCGGGCCGGCATGCTCCCGTCCAGCCATCGGGTGCCCGCCGACGAAGCGAAGCCGGGGCGGCACCCCGAGGACGATTGGATGCTTGACGCTGGTCACATCCGTGACGAGGGCATCCGTCTCCAGATGGCCCAACGTCTCGAGGTTCGCTGACAGGGGACCGGCGAGAATCACGAGATCTGTCCCTTCGATCGCGGTGCCGATCGAATCGGCCGCATCGACGGCTCCCCGTTCGGATGCAACCGCCAGTGCCTCGGCGGATGGGTCCCATCCCGTTGTCGCCCACCCCTGTTCGCGTAGAGCCAGGCCGATGGAGGCTCCGATCAGCCCGGTCCCGATGATCGCTGCCTGTGGCATGACCATCAGGCCTGGTACGCGTCGTAGACGAGGTCGAGGATTTCGAGGTCGCGCACGAAGATCTGCATGTAGAAGCGCTGACAGCCTGCTTCTTCCAGTGCGGCAACCATCTCGGCGGGTTTGGAGCCCGACCCGTGCGGATAGCCCCGTTCTGAATAGACCGTCTCGATCCGCTCGGGTGTCGACTTGGTTTTCACTGCATGCTTCTCGAGAAGTTGGCGGTAGTCGCTCTCCTTGCGAGCTGCCACCGCCGGCCCGGCCATGGTGAGGAAGATCGAGCCCGGATCACGGCCGGCGCCCGCCGCCGCGGTGCGTGCCGCCGTCGCACGCTGCGCGTACTCCTCGGGATGGCAGGCGTAGATGTTGAATTCGTCGGCATAGAGCCCCGCCAGCCGCGGGGTCTTCCGGGGACCACCGCCCCCGACCAACAGCCGCACGTTTGCGGGATGAGGATGGGGATCGAATTCGGCCAACTGGTAGTGAGCTCCCTTGAAAGACACCGGCTCCGGGAGTCAGGGCCGCACGGAGATAGGCGAGGCACTCCTCGAGCATTTCGTAGCGGACTTTCCTCTCGGGGTAGTCGATCCCGTAGAGCTCGAATTCCTCATCGAGCCAGCCCACTCCGACTCCCAGGGTGAAGCGGCCGTTTGAGATCTCATCCAGGGTCACCGCCATCTTGTAAAGCACAGCCGGGTGCCGAAAGGTCACCGGGGCCAGTAGCGAGACCAACTCGAGTTTGGTGGTCTCCCGGGCGAGGCCGGCGAGATGGACCAGATGGTCATAGGCAGGGTGATTCGGGTCGTCTCCCCGTTCCAGGTAGTGGTCGGGGAGTGCAATCGCCGACAGCCCGAGCTGTTCTGCCCAGCGCGCAGTAGCCAGGACCAGTTCCCAGGGCCCGCGATTTTGAATGGCGAATTCCATCGGGCCCCTCAGCCGACGGCTGCCGCGTCCTCGAGCAGCGCCCGGGCGTGGGCGGCGACATCGAAGTGGGGGTCGAGAACCCGGTGAAGGGCGATGCCGTTGAGAGCCAGGACCAAGGTCTCGGCGCGACGGGTGGCGTGCTCATCAGGGACATCCGGGGCCTGCCGCTGGATGGCAGATGCGAAACGGCGAACCCGTCCCTCGTGATGCCGGAGCAATCGGCCCCTCAGTTCTGGGTTGGTGGCAGCGCCAGAGACCGCGATCCGAATGTAGACCCGGGCCAGCGCCGGCTGCTCGACGAGGAAGCGCTCGTAGGCATCGACCAACTCGCCCAGGGTGTCGGTCCCTTGCCCTTCGGGGTCGGGGTCGACGGCATCGATCGCCTCGCGGACGACAGTCAGAACCGCCTGCTCCTTCGAGTCGAACAGGTTGTAGAAGCTCCCCGGAAGCACACCTGCTTCGTCACAGATCGCCTTGATCGTGGTCCCTTCGAGGCCTTTGCCTGCGATCAACGTCCTGGTGGCATCGAGTATCCGATCATTGGTCTCGAGGCCTGCCTTGTACCGCATGACGGAAACGGTAGCGATCAGCCTTACATTGAGCGTTCATACAAATTAGAGTTATCACTCAAATACTGGGAGCAGATAGTCGAGTGAGCCACTACAGGTCGAATCTGCGGGATATCGAGTTCAATCTCTTCGAGGTGCTTCGCATCCAGGACCATCTCGGAGCAGGGGAATGGTCAGACCTCGACCTGAACATCGCCACGGACGTCCTCCACGCCATCGAACGATTGGCTCGTGAGGAATTCGCCGCCGCCTACGTGGACCAGGACCGGATCCCACTCGAGTTGAAAGACGGAAGTGTCGTCCTCCCCGAAACGGTCAAAGCAGGGGTCAAGGCCTACAAGGATGGCGGATGGGATCGGTTCGGGGCCCGCGTCGAGCTGGGCGGGATGCCCGTGCCCCCCACCCTGCTCTGGGCGACGCAGGAGATGCTCCTCGCCTCGAATACGGCGGTCGCCTGGTACGCCGGCGGATCTCTCTTTGCGGGCGTCTTGTACGAGGAGGGCACCGAGGAGCAAAAGGCGCTGGCTCAGCTCTGGATGGACCGGCAATGGTCGGGGAGCATGATCCTCACCGAGCCCGATGCCGGCTCCGATGTCGGCGCCAGCGTGACCAAGGCGATAGACATGGGTGATGGCACCTGGCACCTCGAAGGGGTGAAGCGCTTCATCACCGGCGGGGAGCACGACGCCACGGAGAACATCATCCATCTGGTCCTGGCCCGCCCGGAGGGCGCAATCGCAGGATCCAAAGGCCTCTCCTTGTTCGTGGTCCCCAAGTACCTGGTCAACGAAGACGGAAGTCTCGGGGAGCGCAACGGAGTCGTCGCCACCCACATCGAGAAGAAGATGGGCCTCAAGGGCTCCACCACCTGTGAAATGACCTTCGGCGCCGACAAGCCGGCGATCGGGACCTTGGTCGGGAATGTCCACGATGGGATCCGTCAGATGTTCAGGGTCATCGAAGGGGCCCGAATGATGATCGGCACCAAGGCGATGGGAACCTTGAGCACCGGATACTTGAATGCCCTGGAGTACGCCAAGCAGCGCCAGCAGGGTGCGGATCTCACCAAATCCGGCGACAAGACTGCGCCCCGGGTCCCGATCATCAGCCACCCCGACGTGCGGCGCATGCTGATGAATCTCAAGGCGTATTCCGAAGGTTTGCGGGCTCTCGTGATGTACACCGCCTGGGTCCAGGATCAATCACGCCTTCACCCCGACGACGACCGCTGGGAGCGACGTTCCGACTTCCTTCTGCCCCTGGTCAAGGGTTACGCATCAGAGACGGCCTACCACCAGCTGGCCGACGCCCTGCAGGTGCTCGGGGGCTCGGGGTACACCCAGGATTACCCCCTCGAGCAGTACATCCGGGACACCAAGATCGACACCATCTACGAGGGGACCACCGGCATCCAGGCGTTGGATCTCTTCTTCCGCAAGATCTCGCGCGACCAGGGAAACACCGTGGCAGCCCTTGCGTCGGAGATCACTGAGTTCGTGAAGGATGGAGGCACTGACGACCCGATCGCCTCCGAGCGTGAGCTCTTGGGTGTCATGCTCGACGGGGCCCAGACCCAGTTGGGGTCGATGGTCGAGCACCTTCTCGATTCGTTCACCGGTGATTCGGCGGAGATCTACAAGGTTGGGTTGCACACCAACTCCTTGCTTGCGTCGTTTGCGGAGGTGGTCATCGCCTGGCAACTCCTGCGTCAAGCCGAGATCGCACATGCCAAGGTCGACGTGGATCCGTTCTACGAAGGCAAGGTGGCATCGGCGCGGTGGTTCATTCGCCTGGCTGCTCCTCAGGTGGGCGCGAGGCGCGACGCGGCGGTGAGTGAAGACGGGGCGGTCATGAGCCTTGGGGTCGAGGCCTTCTAGTCCCCGTTCACCGTTCACCGTTTACCGTTGACTGTCATGTCGGGACCTGTTGTCTTTGCCTTTGTCGCCCTTCTCGTTGGCATCTTCCTGATCGTGGTGGCCTTGGTGGTGTGGCAGGAGGCAAAGCGGCGACCAAGCTATGAGCCGCTGACCTATGTCGTGGATGACGCGGTGAAACACGTGGATGCCGGTTTGGCCGAGGAAGGCAACACCAACCTGACCCGCGCTGACATCAGGAGGATCCTCGATTGGGAGGTGTTCTATCTACAGGGCCTGGCCCAAGAAGATCGGTCCAACCCGGTGGAGACGGTCGCAGGAGGACACGAGGCTTCGATCGACTACATCATCGCTCAGATAGCCACCAAACACGGTGTCTCCTACGCTCGGGAAGACGTGGAGAATGTGCTCCGCATGGAAGCCGACTACTTGTTTCAGATCGGCGCCATCGGAGAGCCGGTCGAATTCGAAGGAGACGAAGAGGAATGATCGTTAGATGCGGCGCTTGCCGGACTCAGTTCGACGTCGCGGGTGCCGGTCGGTTTTCGTGTCCATCCTGTGGCTCGGTGAACGTCGTTCGCAATCAGGCCGCGGCCAACCCGGCGGCGGCCGGCCCCTATCCGACGGCGCCAGCCGCGGCGCCTGCGGCACCGCCACCGCCGCAGCCCGACCGGCCATCGCCAAGGATCAGTTGCCCGGACTGCGCTTTCACCTTCATCGTGGGCGACATCCCGGTCGCCACCTGTCCCAACTGCGGCAACGAGGTGCAGACGGGAAGGGGGACACCGACCCCGAGTTTCGAAGACGAGAGCTCCGCACTGGCAGAAGAGGAATGAGCCGCCTCAGTCGCTTCCCCCACTACCGCTACATCGGTGTCAGGGACACGATGAAGTTCTTCGACTGTGACGAAGACGCCGAGTTCGAAGAATTGAAGTCGAAGGTCGACTCAGAAGATCTGGTCGGGCGGAATCGGCTTCAGGCTTTCGCACCCGACACACCCGAGGAAGCCATCAATCGGGGCTATTCCCCCGCGGCAAGGCCTGCACCACCCCAGCCCGAGTCGATCGACTAGCTGGTCAGTCCCTGGGCCACCAGGTCCCCGATCTTCTTCCCTCGACCGTGGAAGAAATGGTCACCTGGGGTCAGTACGACGTCAATCGAGAGGCGGGCGGCGTATACCAGCAGGGCCTGGGCGTCGACCACCTGTTCTCTGGTCCCCACGATTACCCGCTTCGGCCCTGGTGGCAACGAGTCCGGCAGGTTTTCGGGCGGTGGGGCGATACCCGAATACGGGGGAGGCGACTGCTCGCCGGCCAGCCAATTGAGGGCGACGCCTGCACCAAACGACCATCCGGCCAGACTCAAAGGCAGGCCAGTGGTGCGGGCTGATGCCACCGCCGCCGCCACATCCATGACCTCCGCACCTCCGTAGTCATGGTGACCGGTGCTGGCTCCCGTGCCACGAAAGTTGAAGCGAAGCACCGAGAACCCAAGCTCGACCAGACGGAGGGTGACTCCGATCATCAACGGGGCGTTCATCGATCCCCGGTCCAGGGGGTGGGGATGGCAGAAGACAGTTGTGCCGATCGGATCCGAGGCGTGATCCCAGCGAGCTTCGAGGTGCTCGCCGTCCGAGGTTTCCAGCTCGATTCGATCGCTCATCCCAGCACGACGAAGAACCAGACGGCGGCCGCACCGATGATCACGAAGGCGAGAACGGCCGATGCGATGAGGAGCCAGCGGGTTGGCATTGGGTTGGGGAGGGTAACCCCTGGCACAACTAGGCTCGGGAGGACAGTCCCACCGAAAGGTAAGTGTTGTACGACATCGTCATAGTTGGCGGCGGTCCGGGCGGATACGCCTCGGCTCTGTACGCCCACAACTTCGGGCTCTCGGTCGCAATGATCGACAAGGAGCGCCCGGGCGGCACCTGTCTCATCCGGGGTTGCATCCCTGCCAAGCAGTGGCTCCATGTCGCCGATGTCTTCAACACCGTTGCCAACGCTGCCGAATTCGGGGTCATCACCGAACAACCGAGCCTCGACTGGACGGCTGCCCTGGCTCGGAAGAACCAGACGGTGGAAGGCCTGGTCCGCGGCCTGGCTGGGCTCCTCAAGCAGAAGGGTGTCGATGTCATAACCGGTTTCGGGAAGTTGGCCGGGCCGGGCAAAGTCGAGGTCACTTCTGAGCGAGAGACCACCGTTGTCGAGGGTCGCGCGGTCATCCTCGCAAGCGGCTCCTATGCCCGCACGATTCCCGGCTACGACATCGACGGCAAGCAGATCGTGACCTCGGACCATGCCCTCGACTGGGAACGCCGGCCCGATTCGGTTGCGATCATCGGCGGCGGGGTCATTGGCTGCGAGTTCGCATCCTTTCTCGTCGATGTCGGTGCCGAAGTCCACGTCTTCGAGGTCATGGACCAGATCCTCCCCGGGTCGGATCCCGATGCGGCCCGTCAATTGCAGCGCCAGTTGCAGAAGAGGGGTGTGAAGTTCCACATCGGAGTTGCGGTTGGCCCTCCGGTTCTCGGATCGACGGTGAAGGTGCCGTTCGGCGAGGAATCGGTCGACGTCGACGTGGTCCTGGTTTCCGTGGGCAGGGGACCGAACACCGATGGCGTCGGCCTGGAAACGACGTCGGCCGTACTCGATCGAGGATTCGTGAAGGTCGATCCGTCCACGATGCAGACCGACCAGCCAGGTCTCTACGCCGTCGGTGACATCGTTGCCGGCACCGCGCAGTTGGCTCATGTCGGATTCGCCGAGGGCATTGCCGCGGTGACCCACATCGCCACCGGCAAGGCCCAACCCGTGAACTATCAGGCAATTCCCCGCGTCACGTACACCCACCCCGAAGTGGCAGAGGTTGGCCTGTCCGAGGCCGATGCCGTTGCTCAGGGGCTGGAAGTGACTGCGGCCAAACACGCCTTCAATGGGATCGGACGGGCGATCATCATCGGCGACAACCAGGGTTTCGTGAAAGTGGTGTCGGTCAAGGACGGCCCGATAATCGGCGCCACCGTGGTCGGTCCGCATGCCGGGGAATTGATTCACGAATTGATGTATTCAGTGGGATGGGAAGCCCTGCCTGCCGAGGCGGCGGCGTTGATCCATGCTCACCCGACGTTGTCCGAAGCGGTCGGCGAGACTTTGATGTCCGCCGCCGGTCGCAGTCTTCACTGAGAGGAGCCAGTCTTGCCCACCACCGTAACGATGCCCCAACTCGGAGAGACCGTCACCGAGGGAACCATTCTGCGATGGGCCAAGAAGGTTGGCGATTCAATCGTCGAGGATGAGGTCCTCGTCGAGATATCGACCGACAAGGTGGACACCGAGGTCCCATCCCCGGCATCGGGCACAGTCCTCGAGATCCTGGTGGCCGAAGGGGACACCGTGGGGGTCGGCACCCCGCTGGTGGTGATCGGCGAGTCCGGCGAAGCGCCCATTTCTCCCCCAGGAGCGGTAGCGACGTTGGGGGGAGTACCCCGGAGGGGGGAGGGGCAGCCCGACGCGGCCCCCGAGCCAGCACCATCTCCGGCTCCAGCTGCAGTCGAACCTGTGCCCGTTCCCGAAGCCCCCAAGGAACCCACCAACGAAGAGGTCGATGCCTTCTTCGCCGAGCCGGACGAGACCGAGAAGCAGCCGAATCTCCTTTCCCCTGTGGTCAGGAAGCTGATCCGCGAAAACGAGATCGACGTCTCCCGCCTGTCCGGCAGCGGCCAGGGTGGCCGGATCACCCGCAAGGACGTCGAGAGCTATCTGGCCGGGTCGGCTCCGGCGACCGTCGCCCCTCCAGCGGCCGAGCCGGTTGCAGCGACACCAGTCAGCCGGCCAGCCGCCGTCGAACAGCCTGTGGCTGAGCCTGCCCCGGTGGTGGTTGGTGAGGGTTCCGAGGAGGTCGAGTTGGATCGCCTCAGGGTGAGGACCGCCGAGAACCTGATCCGTGCCAAGCAGACCGCGGCCCATGTCTGGACCTCCGTTGAGGTCGACTACGAGCGCGTGGAACGGGTCCGTCAGGCACACAAGGAGCAATTCAAGAGCGCCGAGGGATTCTCACTGACCTATTTGCCCTTCATCTCCAGGGCGACCATCGACGCCCTCAAGGCATTCCCAGTCGTGAACAGTTCGTTCTATCTCGAAGAGAAAAAGTCGGTGCTCCACAAGAAGGTCGATCTCGGGATCGCCATCGACCTCAACCAGAGCGGTCTCGTCGTGGCGCGAGTTCGCAATGCTGACGGGCTTCGTCTGGTGGGGATCGCTCGCTCCATTCGGGAACTGGCGGATCGAGGCCGTGACGGGAAGTTGAGCGTCGATGACCTGACGGGATCCACCTTCACCATCACCAACCCGGGCCCGTTCGGCTCGTTCATGTCGGCGCCGATCATCAACGTCCCCAATGTGGCAATTCTCTCCACCGAGACAGTGTCGAAGCGAGCAGCCGTGATCACGACACCCGACGGTCAGGACATGATTGCCATTCGGCACATCGGTTATCTGGGTCTGTCTTGGGACCACCGGGCTTTCGACGGTTCGACGGCGGTGCTATTCCTGCAACGGATCAAGCAAAACCTGGAGACCTGGGACTGGGAGCAGGAGCTTGCATAACGTCTCTCCCCGACCTGCGAGCGACAGTCCCCCGCTTGCGGGGGACTGTCCCCCTGAAGGGGGGACCGCCGGAGCGCAGCTACTCCGCGGCGACAGACTCCTCCGGGTTCGTTGGTTAGGACGTCTTCCCTACACCGAGGCGTGGGACCTGCAGCGGGCCTTTCACGAGGGGAAAGTCGTCGGTCGCACTCCGGACGACTATCTCCTCCTTTTGGAACATCCGCCGGTGTTCACGATCGGGCGCAACGGGTCCATCACCAACCTCCTGGCGACCCACGGTGCGGTCAGGGATGCCGGCGCCGAGATCCATCACGTCGATCGCGGCGGTGACATCACCTTCCACGGGCCCGGGCAACTGGTCGGATATCCGATCCTCTCCCTCGACGACCCGAAGCAGATCGTCCCTTACGTCCGTCGTCTCGAAGAGGCCCTGATCCGCACCCTCGCCGGGTTTGGAGTGGAAGGCTGGGCCGAGCCGGGGCTGACCGGAGTGTGGACCGCCCGAGGCAAGGTGGCGGCGATCGGGGTCAAAGTGGCCCGGCGGGTCACCATGCACGGTTTCGCCCTCAACCTCCATCCCGATCTGAGCTACTTCGGGATGATGAACCCTTGTGGCATCACCGATCGGGAGGTGACGACAGTGTCCGATCTCGTCGGTCGGAAGGTCTCCCTCGAAGAAGCAGCGGAAGTTCTCGTCCCGGTGTTCGCCGAGGTCTTCGGCTACCGGGAAGCGGAGAGCCAGTTCGCAGCCTTTGTCCGTGGTCAGGGCAAAGCTCGCGACTTTGAAGTCGATCGGCTGCTGGCGAACGGGACGTTCAGTGCCGAGAAGAGGTCCGAGGAGCCGGTCCTGCTCAATGGAAGGCTCCCCGGTGAGCCGGAGCGGCCGAGCTGGATGCGGGTCACCGCCCGGATGGACGGCGAATACCTCGAGTTGAAGAAGCTGATGCGGGGCATGGCCTTGAACACCGTCTGTGAGGAGGCCAACTGCCCGAACATCTACGAGTGCTGGGGGATGGGCACCGCCACCTTGATGATCCTCGGCGACAAATGCACCAGGGCATGCTCGTTTTGCAACGTCAACACCGGGAAGCCGACCGAGTTCGACATATTCGAGCCCTACCGAGCCGCGGAAGCGATCCGGAAGATGGGCCTCAAACATGCCGTGATCACCTCAGTGAATCGTGACGACCTCGACGACGGTGGTTCAGGCATCTTTGCCCACACCATCACCGAGACCCGTCGTCAGTCGCCCGGCACCGAGATCGAGGTCCTGATCCCGGACTTCAAGGGTGATCGCGAGGCGCTGCAAACTGTCATGGACGCGGTCCCCGAGGTGCTCAATCACAACACGGAGACCGTGCTCCGACTGCAGCGCGATATCCGCACCTCGGCCAACTACGGGCGCTCGCTCGCCCTCCTCTGGCGCGCCAAGCAGATGAACCCGACCGGCCTGATCAAGTCGGGTCTCATCGTGGGGATGGGGGAGACCAGAGACGAAGTTCTCGCCACGCTGGCTGACATGAGGGCTGTCGGCATCGACATCATCACTATCGGCCAGTACTTGCGCCCCACTGCACGGCACCGACCGATCCATCGCTACGTCCACCCGGACGAGTTCGACGAGTACAAGCGCTTTGGCGAGGGGCGGGGCATCCCACATGTGGAGTCGGGGCC
>CAVRWT010000012.1:0-27133 GCA_963724825.1 uncultured Acidobacteriota bacterium | reverse complement strand
TGGTCACATCGAGCAAACGACACGAGCTTCTTTGCTTCGGCGAGTCGAGCCGTGGCCAACAACTGGCTCGGAGGTCTCCTCCGAGGTGAGGCTCGGTCATGATCGAGAACTTCATACTTGCTCCTCCACCGGAAATCCTTCTTGTGCCAGCGCAGCCTTTAGTGGCTCCACCTCGGCGGGTCGGAACCGAGATGGTCAGGATGCCGCCTCCTCCATGCACCGCATGGCGGAGCTGCAGGTCGCGGACGTTGACGCGGCCGGGCTCGCAGTGCCTGGCCGACAAGGCCGATCTCACCAGGTCGGTCGGAAAGTATCACTTCCACCCCCGCGACCGGAGGTGCTATCTCTGCCCTCCCGCCTCGCCCGATCGAGGCTCTCGGCCACGGCGTCGAGGTTCCCGATCTCGATCTCGGCACGGAGGGCCTCCAGATTCTCGATCAAGCCGTCGAGGGCTTCGCCTACGGACTCCGAGTTCGCAGCCAGCACCTCGGGCCACCAGGCCGACTCTGCCGAAGCCACTCGGGGTCAGGTCACGGAAGCTGCCAGAAACGAGGTCGGCGTCGTCCGGGTTGCCAGCGACTAGATCGACAGGGCGACAGCGAGCAGGTGGGGGAGATGTGATATGGCGGCAACGACTCGATCGTGATGGTCGGCAGCATGACCACCGGGTCGGCGTCAATCGATGTCACCACGTCGCGGATCGTTGACGATCCTCGGGGCCGGCCTGGTCATCGCAAAGGTATCCAGGTGGCACCCCGGAACAGGGAACCGGAGGTCGTGGCCGGGCCGGCACGCTCCCGTCGAGCCATCGGGTGCCCGCCGACGAAGCGAATCCGGGGCGGCACCCCAGGACGATCGGCCGCTTGACGCTGGTCACATCAGTGACGAGGGCGTCCGTCTCCAAGATGGCCGAAGTCTCGAGGTTCGCAGACAGAGGGCCGGCGAGAATCACGAGGTCTGTCCCTTCGATCGTGCCGCCGATCGAATCAGCCGCATCGACGGCGCCCCGTTCGGAGGCAACCGCCAGTGCCTCGACGGACGGGTCCCACCCCGTTGTCGCCCACCCTTGATCGTGGAGAGCCAGGCCGCACGGAGGCCTCCGATCAGCCCGGTCCCGATGATCGCTGCTGTGGCATGACCATCATGCCTGGTACGCTGCCCGTAGACGAGGTCGAGGATTTCGAGCTCGACCACGAAGACCTGCATGTAAAAGCGCTGACAACCTGCTTCTTCCAGTGCGGCGACCATCTCGGCGGGTTTGGAGCCTGACCGTGCGGATAGCCCCGTTCTGAATAGACCGTCTCGATCCGCTCGGTTGTCGACTTCGGTTTTCGCTGCACGCTCTCGAGAAGCCGGCGGTAGTCGCTCTCCTTGCGGGCCGCCACCGCCGGCCCCGCCACGGACAGGAAGATCGAGCCCGGATCACGGCCGGCACCCGCCGCCGCGGTGCGTGCCGCCGTCGCACGCGCCGCGTGGTACCCTCGGACGGCAGGCGTAGATGTTGAATTCGTCGGCATAGAGGCCCGCCAGCCGTGGGGCTTTCGGGGACCACCGCCCCCAACCAACAGCCGCAGATTTACGGGATGAGGATGGGGATCGAATTCGGCCAACTGGTAGTGAGCTCCCTTGAAAGATTTCGCCTCGGGAGTCAGGGCCGCACGGAGATAGGCAAGGCACTCCTCGAGCATTTCGTAGCGGACTTTCCTCTCGGGGAGTCGATCCCGTAGAGCTCGAATCCTCATTCGAGCCAGCCCCACTCCGACCTCCCAGGGTGAAGCGGCCGTTTGAGATCTCATCCAGGGTTACCGCCCTCATCCTGGAAAGCACAGCCGGGTGCCGAAAAGGTCAACTGGGGCCAGTAACGAGACCAACTCGAGTTTGGTGGTCTCCCGGGCGAGGCCGGCGAGATGCAACCAGATGGTCATAGGCAGGGTGATTCGGGTCGTCTCCCCGTTCCAAGTAGTGGTCGGGGAGTGCAATCGCCGACAGCCCGAGCTGTTCTGCCCAGCGCGGCAGTAGCCAGGACCAGTTCCCAGGGCCCGCGATTTTGAATGGCGAATTCCATCGGGCACCTCAGCCGACGGCTGCCGCTGTCCTCGAGCAGCGCCCGGGCGTGGGCGGCGACATCGAAGTGGGGGTCGAGAACCCGGTGAAGAGCGATGCCGTTGAGAGCCAGGACCAAGGTCTCGGCGCGACGGGTGGCGTGCTCATCAGGGACATCCGGGGCCTGCCGCTGGATGGCAGATGCGAAACGGCGAACCCGTCCCTCGTGATGCCGGAGCAGTCGGCCCCTCAGCTCTGGGTTGGTGGCTGCGCCAGAGACCGCGATCCGGATGTAGACCCGGGCCAAGGCCGGCTGCTCGACGAGAAAGCGCTCATAGGCGTCGACCAGCTCGCCCAGGGTGTCGGTCCCTTGCCCTTCGGGGTCGGGGTCGACGGCATCGATCGCCTCGCGGACGACAGTCAGAACGGCCTGCTCCTTCGAGTCGAACAGGTTGTAGAAGCTCCCCGGAAGCACGCCTGCTTCGTCACAGATCGCCTTGATCGTGGTCCCTTCGAGGCCTTTGCCTGCGATCAACGTCCTGGTGGCATCGAGGATCCGATCATTGGTCTCGAGGCCTGCCTTGTACCGCATGACGGAAACGGTAGCGATCAGCCTTACATTGAGCGTTCATACAAATTAGAGTTATCACTCAAATACTGGGAGCAGATAGTCGGGTGAGCCACTACAGGTCGAATCTGCGGGATATCGAGTTCAATCTCTTCGAGGTGCTTCGCATCCAGGACCATCTCGGAGCAGGGGAATGGTCAGACCTCGACCTGAACATCGCCACGGACGTCCTCCACGCCATCGAACGATTGGCTCGTGAGGAATTCGCGGCCGCCTACGTGGACCAGGACCGGATCCCACTCGAGTTGAAAGACGGAAGTGTCGTCCTCCCCGAAACGGTCAAAGCAGGGGTCAAGGCCTACAAGGATGGCGGATGGGATCGGTTCGGGGCCCGCGTCGAGCTGGGCGGGATGCCCGTGCCCCCCACGCTGCTCTGGGCGACGCAGGAGATGCTCCTCGCCTCGAATACGGCGGTCGCTTGGTACGCCGGCGGATCTCTCTTTGCGGGCGTCTTGTACGAGGAGGGCACTGAGAAACAAAAGGCGCTGGCTCAGCTTTGGATGGATCGGCAATGGTCCGGGAGCATGATCCTCACCGAGCCCGATGCCGGCTCCGATGTCGGCGCCAGCGTGACCAAGGCGATAGACATGGGTGATGGCACCTGGCACCTCGAAGGGGTGAAGCGCTTCATCACCGGCGGGGAGCACGACGCCACGGAGAACATCATTCATCTGGTCCTGGCCCGCCCGGAGGGCGCAATCGCAGGGTCCAAAGGCCTCTCCTTGTTCGTGGTCCCCAAGTACCTGGTCAACGAAGACGGAAGTCTCGGGGAGCGCAACGGAGTCGTCGCCACCCACATCGAGAAGAAGATGGGCCTCAAGGGCTCCACCACCTGTGAAATGACCTTCGGTGCCGACAAGCCGGCGATCGGGACCTTGGTCGGGAATGTCCACGATGGGATCCGTCAGATGTTCAGGGTCATCGAAGGGGCCCGAATGATGATCGGCACCAAGGCGATGGGGACCTTGAGCACCGGATACTTGAATGCCCTCGAGTACGCCAAGCAGCGCCAGCAGGGTGCGGATCTCACCAAATCCGGCGACAAGACTGCGCCTCGGGTCTCGATCATCAGCCACCCCGACGTGCGGCGCATGCTGATGAATCTCAAGGCGTATTCCGAAGGTTTGCGGGCTCTCGTGATGTACACCGCCTGGGTCCAGGATCAATCACGCCTTCACCCCGACGACGACCGCTGGGAGCGACGTTCCGACTTCCTTCTGCCCCTGGTCAAGGGTTACGCATCAGAGACGGCCTACCACCAGCTGGCCGACGCCCTGCAGGTTCTCGGGGGCTCGGGGTACACCCAGGATTACCCCCTCGAGCAGTACATCCGGGACACCAAGATCGACACCATCTACGAGGGGACCACCGGCATCCAGGCGTTGGATCTCTTCTTCCGCAAGATCTCGCGCGACCAGGGGAACACCGTGGCAGCCCTTGCGTCGGAGATCACTGAGTTCGTGAAGGATGGAGGCACTGACGACCCGATCGCCTCCGAGCGTGAGCTCTTGGGTGTCATGCTCGACGGGGCCCAGACCCAGTTGGGGTCGATGGTCGAGCACCTTCTCGATTCGTTCACCGGTGATTCGGCGGAGATCTACAAGGTTGGGTTGCACACCAACTCCTTGCTTGCGTCGTTTGCGGAGGTGGTCATCGCCTGGCAACTCCTGCGTCAAGCCGAGATCGCACATGCCAAGGTCGACGTGGATCCGTTCTACGAAGGCAAGGTGGCATCGGCGCGGTGGTTCATTCGCCTGGCTGCTCCTCAGGTGGGCGCGAGGCGCGACGCGGCGGTGAGTGAAGATGGTGCGGTCATGAGCCTTGGGGTCGAAGCCTTCTAGTCCCCGTTCCCCGTTCACCGTTTACCGTTGACCGTCATGTCGGGACCTGTTGTCTTTGCCTTTGTCGCCCTCCTCGTTGGCATCTTCCTGATCGTGGTGGCCTTGGTGGTGTGGCAGGAGGCAAAGCGGCGACCAAGCTATGAGCCACTGACCTATGTCGTGGATGACGCGGTGAAACACGTGGATGCCGGTTTGGCCGAGGAAGGCAACACCAACCTGACCCGCGCTGACATCAGGAGGATCCTCGATTGGGAGGTGTTCTATCTACAGGGCCTGGCCCAAGAAGATCGGTCCAACCCGGTGGAGACGGTCGCAGGAGGACACGAGGCTTCGATCGACTACATCATCGCTCAGATAGCCACCAAACACGGTGTCTCCTACGCTCGGGAAGACGTGGAGAATGTGCTCCGCATGGAAGCCGACTACTTGTTTCAGATCGGCGCCATCGGAGAGCCGGTCGAATTCGAAGGAGACGAAGAGGAATGATCGTTAGATGCGGCGCTTGCCGGACTCAGTTCGACGTCGCGGGTGCCGGTCGGTTTTCGTGTCCATCCTGTGGCTCGGTGAACGTCGTTCGCAATCAGGCCGCGGCCAACCCGGCGGCGGGCGGCCCCTATCCGACGGCGCCAGCCGCGGCGCCTGCGGCACCGCCACCGCCGCAGCCCGACCGGCCATCGCCAAGGATCAGTTGCCCGGACTGCGCTTTCACCTTCATCGTGGGCGACATCCCGGTCGCCACCTGTCCCAACTGCGGCAACGAGGTGCAGACGGGAAGGGGGACACCGACCCCGAGTTTCGAAGACGAGAGCTCCGCACTGGCAGAAGAGGAATGAGCCGCCTCAGTCGCTTTCCCCACTACCGCTACATCGGTGTCAGGGACACGATGACCTTCTTCGACTGTGACGAAGACGCCGAATTCGAAGAATTGAAGTCGAAGGTCGACTCAGAAGACCTGGTCGGGCGGAATCGGCTTCAGGCTTTCGCACCCGACACACCCGAGGAAGCCATCAATCGGGGCTATTCCCCCGCGGCAAGGCCTACACCACCCCAGCCCGAGTCGATCGACTAGCTGGTCAGTCCCTGGGCCACCAGGTCCCCGATCTTCTTCCCTCGACCGTGGAAGAAATGGTCACCTGGGGTCAGTACGACGTCAATCGAGAGGCGGGCGGCGTATGCCAGCAGGGCCTGGGCGTCGACCACCTGTTCTCTGGTCCCCACGATTACCCGCTTCGGCCCTGGTGGCAACGAGTCCGGCAGGTTCTCGGGCGGTGGGGCGATACCCGAATACGGGGGAGGCGACTGCTCGCCGGCCAGCCAATTGAGGGCGACGCCTGCACCAAACGACCATCCGGCCAGACTCAAAGGCAGGCCAGTGGTGCGGGCTGATGCCACCGCCGCCGCCACATCCATGACCTCCGCACCGCCGTAGTCATGACGGCCGGTGCTGGCGCCTGTGCCCCGAAAGTTGAAGCGAAGCACCGAGAACCCAAGCTCGACGAGACGGAGGGTGACTCCGATCATCAACGGGGCGTTCATCGATCCCCGGTCCAGGGGGTGGGGATGGCAGAAGACAGTTGCGCCGATCGGATCCGAGGCGTGATCCCAACGAGCTTCGAGATGCTCGCCGTCCGACGTTTCCAGCTCGATTCGATCGCTCATCCCAGCACGACGAAGAACCAGACGGCGGCCGCACCGATGATCACGAAGGCGAGAACGGCCGATGCGATGAGGAGCCAGCGGGTTGGCATTGGGTTGGGGAGGGTAACCCCTGGCACAACTAGGCTCGGGAGGACAGTCCCACCGAAAGGTAAGTGTTGTACGACATCGTCATAGTTGGCGGCGGTCCGGGCGGATACGCCTCGGCTCTGTACGCCCACAACTTCGGGCTCTCGGTCGCAATGATCGACAAGGAGCGCCCGGGCGGCACCTGTCTCATCCGGGGTTGTATCCCTGCCAAGCAGTGGCTGCATGTCGCCGATGTCTTCAACACCGTTGCCAACGCCGCTGAATTCGGGGTCATCACCGAACAACCGAGCCTCGACTGGACGGCTGCCCTGGCTCGGAAGAACCAGACGGTGGAAGGCCTGGTCCGCGGGCCTCGCTGGGCTCCTCAAGCAGAAGGGAGTCGATGTCATAACCGGTTTCGGGAAGTTGGCCGGGCCGGGCAAAGTCGAGGTCACTTCTGAGGGAGAAACCACCGTTGTCGAGGGCCGCACCGTCATCCTCGCAAGCGGCTCCTACGCCCGCACGATTCCCGGCTACGACATCGACGGCAAGCAGATCGTCACCTCGGACCATGCCCTCGACTGGGAACGCCGGCCCGATTCGGTTGCGATCATCGGCGGCGGAGTCATTGGCTGCGAGTTCGCTTCCTTTCTCGTCGATGTCGGTGCCGAAGTCCATGTCTTCGAAGTCATGGACCAGATCCTCCCCGGGTCGGATTCTGAGGCGGCCCGTCAATTGCAGCGCCAGTTGCAGAAGAGGGGTGTGAAGTTCCACATCGGGGTTGCGGTTGGCCCTCCGGTTCTCGGATCGACGGTGAAGGTGCCGTTCGGCGAGGAATCGGTCGACGTCGGCGTGGTCCTGGTTTCCGTGGGCAGGGGACCGAACACCGATGGCGTCGGCCTGGAAACGACGTCTGCCGTGCTCGATCGAGGATTCGTGAAGGTCGATCCGTCCACGATGCAGACCGACCAGCCAGGTCTCTACGCCGTCGGTGACATCGTTGCCGGCACCGCGCAGTTGGCTCATGTCGGATTTGCCGAGGGCATTGCCGCAGTGACCCACATTGCCACCGGCAAGGCCCAACCCGTGAACTATCAGGCAATTCCCCGCGTCACCTACACCCACCCTGAAGTGGCAGAGGTTGGCCTGTCCGAGGCCGATGCCGTTGCCCAGGGGCTGGAAGTGTCTGCGGCCAAACACGCCTTCAATGGGATCGGGCGGGCGATCATCATCGGCGACAACCAGGGTTTCGTGAAGGTGGTGTCAGTCAAGGACGGCCCGATAATCGGCGCCACCGTGGTCGGTCCGCATGCCGGGGAATTGATTCACGAGTTGATGTATTCAGTGGGATGGGAAGCCCTGCCTTCCGAGGCAGCGGCGTTGATCCATGCTCACCCGACGTTGTCCGAAGCGGTCGGCGAGACTTTGATGTCCGCCGCCGGTCGCAGTCTTCACTGAGAGGAGTCAGTCTTGCCCACCACCGTAACGATGCCCCAACTCGGGGAGACCGTCACCGAGGGAACCATTCTGCGATGGGCCAAGAAGGTTGGCGATTCAATCGTCGAGGATGAGGTCCTCGTCGAGATATCGACCGACAAGGTGGACACCGAGGTCCCATCTCCCGCATCGGGCACCGTTCTCGAGATCCTGGTGGCCGAGGGGGACACCGTGGGGGTCGGCACCCCGCTGGTCGTGATCGGCGAGTCCGGCGAAGCGCCTATTTCTCCCCCCAGGAGCGGCAGCGACGTTGGGGGGAGTACCCCGGAGGGGGGAGGGGGGCAGCCTGACGAGGCACCATCTCCGGCTCCAGTTACCGTCGAACCTGCGCCTGCTCCCGAAGCCCCCAAGGAGCCCACCAACGAAGAGGTCGACGCCTTCTTCGCCGAGCCGGACGAGACCGAGAAGCAGCCGAATCTGCTGTCGCCGGTCGTCCGAAAACTGATTCGTGAGAACGAGATCGACGTCTCCCGCCTGTCGGGCAGCGGCCAGGGTGGCCGGATCACCCGCAAGGACGTCGAGAGCTATCTCGCCGGGGCCCCAGCCGCACTGGCTCCTGTTGTCACAACACCGCCACCGCAGCCACCGGCCGCCCAGCCGGAGCCGGTCGAGCCGGCGGCAGCGACTGAGAGTGCTCCGGTGGTGGTCGGTGAAGGGTCGGAAGAGGTGGAACTCGATCGCATCCGGATCCGGACCGCCGAGAACCTGATCCGTGCCAAGCAGACCGCGGCCCATGTCTGGACCTCCGTCGAGGTCGACTACGAACGCGTGGAGCGGGTCCGTCAGGCCCACAAGGAGCGGTTCAAGAGCACCGAGGGCTTCTCCCTGACCTACCTGCCCTTCATTTCCCGAGCGACGATCGATGCCCTCAAGGCGTTCCCGATCGTGAACAGCTCGTTCTACCTGGAGGAGAAGAAGTCGGTGCTCCACAAGAAGGTCGATCTCGGGATCGCCATCGACCTCAACCAGAGCGGTCTCGTCGTGGCGCGAGTTCGCAATGCTGACGGGCTTCGCCTGGTGGGGCTCGCTCGATCGATCCGCGATCTCGGCGAACGGGGCAGGGACGGGAAACTCGGTCTCGACGACCTGACCGGGTCCACCTTCACCATCACCAACCCGGGGCCGTTCGGCTCCTTCATGTCGGTGCCGATCATCAACGTCCCCAACGTCGCGATCCTCTCCACCGAGACCGTTTCGAAGAGGGCGGCGGTGATCACGACCGACGACGGCCAGGACATGATCGCCATACGCCACATCGGGTATCTGGGCCTGTCTTGGGACCACCGGGCTTTCGACGGTTCGACGGCGGTGCTGTTCCTGCAACGGATCAAGAAGAACCTCGAGACCTGGGACTGGGAGCAGGAGCTTGCATAACGTCTCTCCCCCAGGAGCGAACTGTTCTCCCCCCAGGAGCGGAGCGACGTTGGGGGGAGTACCCCGAAGGGGGGAGGGGGGCGTCTCCGGCGACAGACTCCTCCGCGTGCGTTGGTTAGGACGTCTTCCCTACACCGAGGCGTGGGACCTGCAGCGGGCCTTTCACGATGGGAAAGTCGTCGGTCGCACCCTCGACGACTATCTCCTGCTCCTGGAGCATCCGCCCGTGTTCACCATCGGGCGCAACGGGTCGATCACCAACCTCCTGGCGACCCACGGTGTGGTCAGGGATGCCGGCGCCGAGATCCATCACGTCGATCGCGGCGGGGACATCACTTTCCACGGGCCCGGGCAACTGGTCGGATATCCGATCCTCTCCCTCGACGACCCGAAGCAGATCGTCCCTTACGTCCGTCGTCTCGAAGAGGCCCTGATCCGCACCCTCGCCGGGTTTGGAGTGGAAGGCTGGGCCGAGCCCGGGCTGACCGGGGTGTGGACCGCCCGAGGCAAGGTGGCGGCGATCGGGGTCAAAGTGGCCCGGCGGGTCACCATGCACGGTTTTGCCCTCAACCTCCATCCCGATCTGAGCTACTTCGAGATGATGAACCCTTGTGGCATCACCGATCGAGAGGTGACGACAGTGTCCGATCTGGTCGGTCGGAAGGTCTCCCTCGAGGAAGCAGCGGAAGTTCTCGTCCCGGTGTTTGCCGAGGTCTTCGGCTACCCGGAAGCCGAGAGCCAGTTCGCAGCCTTTGTCCGTGGTCAGGGCAAAGCTCGCGACTTTGAAGTCGACCGGCTGCTGGCGAACGGGACCTTCAGTGCCGAGAAGAGGGCCGAGGAGCCGGTCCTTCTCAATGGAAGGCTCCCCGGTGAGCCCGAGCGGCCGAGCTGGATGCGGGTCACCGCCCGCATGGACGGTGAATACCTCGAGTTGAAGAAGCTGATGCGGGGCATGGCCTTGAACACCGTCTGTGAGGAAGCCAATTGCCCGAACATCTACGAGTGCTGGGGGATGGGCACCGCCACCTTGATGATCCTCGGCGACAAGTGCACCAGGGCATGCTCGTTCTGCAACGTCAACACCGGGAAGCCGACAGAGTTCGACATCTTCGAGCCCTACCGAGCCGCGGAAGCGATCCGGAAGATGGGCCTCAAGCATGCCGTGATCACCTCGGTCAATCGTGACGACCTCGACGACGGTGGTTCGGGCATCTTTGCCCACACCATCACCGAGACCCGTCGCCAGTCGCCCGGCACCGAGATCGAGGTCCTGATCCCGGACTTCAAGGGTGATCGCGAGGCGCTGCAAACCGTGATGGACGCGGTCCCCGAGGTGCTCAATCACAACACGGAGACCGTGCTCCGGTTGCAACGCGATATCCGCACCTCGGCCAACTACGGGCGCTCGCTCGCCCTCCTCTGGCGCGCCAAGCAGATGAACCCGACCGGCCTGATCAAGTCGGGTCTGATCGTGGGGATGGGGGAGACGAGAGACGAAGTTCTCGCCACCCTGGCTGACATGAGGGCGGTCGGCATCGACATCATCACTATCGGCCAGTACCTGCGCCCCACTGCACGGCACCGACCGATCCATCGCTACGTCCACCCGGACGAGTTCGCCGAGTACAAGCGCTTCGGCGAGGGGCGGGGCATCCCACATGTGGAGTCGGGGCCACTGGTTCGCTCCAGCTATCACGCCAAGGAAAGCCGTGCAGCTGTTCCCGTGAGCATCGGGTCCAACGCCCGCTAAGCCGACTCAGTCCTGTTCTTCCGGCGGAATCGGTGGCGGGTCGCCCGGCGGTGGCCAGGCGGGTGGCGGCTCCACCGATGCCGGGTGCAATGGTTCGAGGCGGTCGGCCACCCGAAGGAAGAAGCTGGCTGCCTCCTCTCGAGACAGCACCCGGCTGGGACAGAAGCGGTTGGGGCCGCAGCCTTCGGTGAGCCCGGCGTCGGCGAAGGTGTTGATGGCCGACTCGGCCCAGTGCCCATCGTCGTCAGAGAATGCATCGCCGCCGGCGGCCGGCAGGCCCATCGCTCGTACCGTCATCGTCGCGAACTCGGCTCGGGTCAGGTCACGATCGGGGCAGAACGCTCCTGCCCCGCAGCCAACCGTGATCCCGGCAGCCGCAACCTTGTTGATTGCGCCCTCGAACAGATGCCCGTCGTCATCTTTGAAATAGTCCTTCGTGGCCGGCGGAAGGCCCAGAACCCGAGCGAACAAAGCTGCGACCTCCCCCCTGGTCATCAACCGCTGCGGGCAGGCCAGTCGATAGCCGCACCCGTAGAGCAGCCCGCGAGCATGGAGCTCGGTGAATGCCTTCTTGTGGAGGCTGCTGTTGTCGTCTGTGAACGGATCGAGGCAGCCGACCCTGCCTTCGGTCGAAACCACTACCTGGTCGATGATCAGGCTCAGCGGGTTCGGGGTAGGCCAGCTACCTCCGAAGTAGACGTTGAGCCACATCTCGCGGATCCCAATCGCGGGCTCCCCGGCGCGTCGAAACGCCAAGCCGGTGCGGGTGAAGCGCTTGGCCCCGTCCAACCATCCCTCCACCAATCCATCGTTGGCGCCCGGGGTATTCAGCTTGACGTGCCCTTCGATGCATTGCCATCGACCGGGCTCGAGGCGAGGCGCCGGGCCAGAACAGCTCATCCCCGCATGCCCCGACCTGGTCGAGGTGATACAGGTAGGTGCCGATGGGCACGTTGCCGGGCGGGGCCCCGTTGGTGCCGGGGACCCCGAACATGCCGCGCGCTGACCAGCCCGGCTCGTCCGGGGTCGAGGGGATGCATCCCTTGGCCGAAGACGAGTAGCTCCCCGACAATCCGGGCAGTTTCCCGGTGTCGGCGGAGTTCCAGCTGGTGAGACGAACGTGATATCGATACCACGCCTCGTTGGGAACCGGCAGTGGGAGGC
Source organism: uncultured Acidobacteriota bacterium (assembly GCA_963724825.1). GTDB lineage: Bacteria > Actinomycetota > Acidimicrobiia > Spongiisociales > ZC4RG35 > JALYNX01. The sequence goes on along the minus strand of CAVRWT010000012.1, from coordinate 15,111 downwards.
GATCGAAGGGACCGAGGCCACGGAACGCTCCCTCCGGGATGGTCACCTCGAGGGCGTTCCCGGCGAATCCGGAGGTGACGAGATCGGTCCGGGAGAGGTCCGTGGGCCGCACGTCGACCAACCCATCGGACCAGGTCTCGTCCTCGAAGTCACGCACCGCAACCGGGTCGGCGGCGGCCGGATACACGCCTTCGGCCAGGACGAAGGCGATGATGAGGGTGATGACGATTCTCAGGCGCATTGCCGTCACCCAATGAGACCGTAGCCCGAGAACCCGATTACGCGGCCAATTGAGGGTCGATGGTTAACGTCATCTCGTTTTGGTGGAGACCCGCGTGACCTCTGACTCACTACGTCGCTTCGACCGTGCCGGTCGAATAGGGCGGCTTCGCCAATTGATGTCGGAAGCCGGGATCGACGTCGTGATGCTGTCCGTCGGATCCGATCTCCCCTACTTCACCGGTTATGAGGCGATGGCTTCAGAGCGGCTCACCATGTTGATAGTCCGCCAGACCGGCGATCCGGTGCTTCTCGTCCCGGCTTTGGAAGCCGCCCGGGTTCCTCCCGGACCGTTCGACTTGTTGTCATGGGGTGACACCGACGATCCCATCGAGATGGTGACAAGGGCGGTCGGACATCCCAAGAAGGTGGCGGTCGGGGATCACACCTGGTCCACCTTCCTTCTGGGCCTTCAGACTGCCATTCCCGGAGCGGAGTGGCAGGTGGCATCCGAGATGACGAGGCAGCTTCGGATCCGAAAGGACGCAGCGGAGGTCGAAATGATGCGGGCCGCCGCCGAGGCGGCAGACCGGGCTCTCGCCAGGGCGGCCTCGGAAGTCCGATTCGCCGGCAGGACCGAGCGTCAGGTGGCTCGCGACTTCGCTCTCTTGACAGTCGAGGAGGGTCACGACGTCTCAGCCTTCACGATCATCGGATCAGGCCCGAACTCGGCGTCCCCTCATCATGAGCCAGGTCTGCGGGTCATGCAGGAAGGTGACGTGGTGGTCTGTGATTTTGGTGGCCGGGTTGGCGGTTACTTCTCAGACGTGACCCGGACCTTCTCGGTCGGCGAGGTCGGCAAAGAGGAGACCGAGGTGCACGCCTTGGTCGAAGAAGCCAACCGTGTCGGCCGCTCGGTCGTCGCTCCAGGAGTCACCTGTCAGGAGGTCGACCGCTGGGCGCGTTCGGTGATAGCGGGAGCGGGCTATGGCCGTTTCTTCATCCATCGAACCGGTCACGGCATCGGCCTCGAGGTTCACGAGCATCCCTACATGGTCGAAGGCAACGACATGCTGATGCAACCGGGCATGGCTTTCTCGGTCGAGCCTGGCATCTATCTGCCGGGGCGGTTCGGGGTCAGGATCGAGGACATCGTGGTGTGCACCGAAACCGGGGCGGATGTCCTCAACAAGGCCGAGCGCGGCCTGGTGATCGTCGCCTAGTCGACCCGGATGGTTGCGGTGGTCTTCTGGACCAGGGTGCCGTTCCAACGCCACTCGCCAACCAGAGTGTGGTTTCCGCCGGCAAAGACCAGCGTCGTGTTCCAGAGCCGTGTCGCTTGGGTCGATGACGACGAGATAGGCAGCTGGGTCGTGGAGACGGCGGTCCCATCGAGGGTCAACGTGAAACTGGTGCTCCCCGACGTGAATTGGGCCTGTTCATTCCCCTGATAGGGAAGCAGCTGAAAGAATCCTTCCTGGACGAGGTGGGTGCGCCCGCTGAAGGTGTCGACGGTCAGGGAACACGTTTTGCCGTCCTTGCTACAGGTGATGGGGGACCAGTTGGCGAGAAGGATCCGCTGTGGGTTGTGAGGCAGGCTCAAGGCTCTGGTGAGGAGCGTGGCAATCTCGCCCCGGGTGAGGGTCCGGTCCGGGCAGAACCGGTTGTTGGTCGGCGGGTTGCACCCGACCGTGATCCCGGCCTCGGCGATGCGGTTGATCGAGTTCTCGAGGACATGGCCGTTGTCGTCGATGAAGAAGTTCGTCGACGTTGGCGGAAGTCCCAGACCCCTGGCGACAAAGGCAGCGAACTCGGCCCTGGTCAGGGTTCGGTCCGGGCAGAACCTGCTGTTCACCGGTGGATTGCACCCACTGGTGATCCCGGCGGCGGCCACCTTGTTGATTCCACCCTCGAGGACGTGCCCGTCGTCGTCGGTGAAGTAGTCGTTCCCGTCATCCGGCAAATTGAGGGCGCGGGCGAGGAAGGTCGCTGCCTCCGCTCGTGTGACTCCCCGGTTGGGGCAGTAGTGGTTGTTGGTCGGCGGATTGCACCCCGAGGTAATCCCTGCTGCCGCCACGGCTTCGATCCCGTTCTGATGCGGGCTCTGGTTGTCGTCGGTGAAAGTCCCCTGAAGCAAGATGGCACTTACGGCGTTAGGCCAAGCGAAAACCACCACGCCGATCACCGCCAGGAGAACGGCGCCCGAGGCAAGCCAGCGCCTCATCAGTCGATCTGCAACGACTCGAGGACTGCGTTCACCTGCGGGAGAAGCTCAGACCGATCTATGTGTGATCCCAGCACCACGTAGAGACAGAACGCCCTTCCGTTGTGGGTGAAGAATTGCTGGAGGCCACTCTGTTGGGGGATGGCGTGGAGCAGGGCGTCCCGGTCGAACTGACGAGCCTCAAGGCGCCGTGGAATCCCTTGGGCAGCAAAGAGCGGCGTGTCGGCACTTTCCGGGCCGTATTCGAAAAGGGACACGAAGACGTCCTGACCGCTCATCAGCTCGACCGCCCCGGTGCCGAACGAGCCTCGTTCGACGGGAAGCGGAAACGAGGCGAGGTGCATCACTGTTGGCTCTTTCGCCCCGTCAGCCATGAGCTGGAATCCACCTCCGGAAATGGATCCTTCCCATCCCGCGGGCACCTCAACCCCAACTCCGGCGCGATCCATGCGGCTCATGTCGACTCCGGCTCGCCGAGCGGGTTCTCATAGAGGGTCGGATCACCCGGGTGCAGGCCGGCGCTGCGGAGGTGATCGTCGGTGTAGTCGTTCTTGCCTCCGGTGGTCCGTTTGATGGCGGCGCCGTCGGCGGAGGATTGACGGAGGAGGCCAAGCAGGTGGCGCCAACTCGACGCCGCCCCCTCGCCAACCACCATCCCGGCTCCGTCGACAAGCATGAAATAGGGGGTCATCGGCACCCGGAACGTGTCCCAGACGTCATCGGACATCAGCAGCGGGAGCCGGGGAGGGGCGAGCTCACGGACCCTCGAGGGCGACTCGGAGTTCGGGCCCTTGGTGACGATGACAGTCCGGGTGCCGGGTGTGGGAAGGTCGAAGTCCCCGCTGAACTCCTTCCAGAAGGTCTCACAACTCAGACAGCCCGAGGAGAGGAAGGCAAGGAGAGTGTCGTTGCGTCCGTGCTCGAGGCTGATCGACCGGGTGCCCCCGTCGAGATCGACACCGGTCAGTGTCGTGGAGGGAGCTCTTTCGAATCCGGTGGTCTTGGGCCTGGTTTGAGCAGTGCCCACGGTGACCGACCCGTCCTCGGACGCGCCGAGGCTGTGGAGTTGGCGGAGGATCTCGGCGTGACTCTTGAGCAAGCCCGCCACGAGGACGGCAAGTAGGACAATCACCACGCCCTCGATGATCACGACGGCAGTCATCAGGCGTTCCGCCCCCAGGTGACGGGGATCCCTGCCGGGTTCCCGAAGTTGAAGCTCGACTTGCGCCGCCGCCTGAGGTAAGAACGTTTTGGATGATCCAGGTGCCGTCGTTGAACCAACCGACCCCGGTGCTCCCGTCTCCGTTCCAGTCGCCGGTGACCGGTCGTCCCGAGCCGGCGATGGTGAAGTCGAAGTCGGGGCTGCCGGCCGACGCAGTGTTGCGAAGAAGCCAGCGATTGCCGCGTACCACCCCGATCCCGGTGCGGCCATCACCGTTCCAGTCGCCGACCACCGGGATGTCGCCGACCTGTCCGAAGATGAAGTCGATATCGGCGTTCCCGGCCCGGTTCGAGTTGCGAAGGAGCCAGCGATTGCCTCGCACCACGCCGATGGTGTGCACACCGTTCCCGTTCCAGTCACCGACGATCGGGATGTCGCCGGGCTGTCCGTACTTGACGACGAGGTCGGGATCACCGGGGCCCTCGATCTGTCGGATGTGCCAGGTGAGGGTTGGTGTGCCCCCGGCGACTCCGTGGCGAACGTTTCGCACGACGCCGACGGTGCGCACACCCGAATTGGAGAAGTCTCCGGCGATCGGGACGTCTCCGGGGAGCCCGAGATCGTAGGTCTGGTTGGCTCCTCCCGCGCTCAGAGAGTCTCTCAGCTGCCAGGTGCTTCCGGTGAACACCGCGGGACGAGCCGGGTAGGGGCCCTTTGGAGTGGTGTCGGGGAGGAGCCCCGCCGCGTTGTGGGTGTAGGTGGATTGAGATACGGCCGAGGTCGTCGAGCAGGAGGAATCCCATTCCCAAGGAGGGACACAGGTGACGACCCGGCAGGTGATGGGGCCGATGCATGGCTTCTGGTTGTTGCACTGGCCGTACCGGAACCGGGTACAGCAGGTCTTCCGCTCGGAGCAATTGTCATGATTGCAGTGGCAGGCGCAGTCGACACAGGTGTGGGCACAGGTCCCGGATCCACCGCAGCCACAGGTACAGGTGGCCTCGTTGCAGTCCATGTAGTAGCGGCTGTTCCCGTCGCAGAAGGTATTGCCTTCTGCGCGCCACCATCCGGCCACCACGTTTCCCGGGGGGCAGGTGTTGACCCCGGTGATGTTGCAGCAGAAGTCGGTCCAGCCGTCGTTGCAAGCGGCTCCCGATCCGCAGTCGGTGGGAACGACCGCCGCGTAGGCAGTGCCCGGGCGAAGTAGAAATGCGGATGGAGCGGCGACGAGTGCAGTCCCGACCATGGCTGCCCGCCGTAGGAACCCTCGTCGTGAGGTTCGGCTGTCCAGGGCCCTACTGGCGGCGGCGACCAGCTTGGTGCTCATGATCGATCTGCCAGCGCCAGAGTCTGGGGGAGTCGGGCGAGAACCAGATAGGAGAGGTAGCCCCCGATCAACCCGAATGCGAGGTACAGGGCGAGCTCCACCGCCGGCCCTGCCCAAGGGACTGCTGATCGGTCGGTGACGGCCAAGTAGCCGAGGGCTGCTGTGGCGATGAGGTTGTAGACGATGTGCAGCGCAGTAGGAGGGGTGTCTTCGCGGCCGAAGCAGCCACAGCTCTGGACCGGGATCCGGCCTCTCACTGCAGCAAAGGTGAACCCTGAGAACCCGAGGTAGAGGATGGCTGCCGGAGCCAGCCACCAGCCACCGATCACGATCCCGACGATCGCGGCGAGCACCTCCACGACCCCGAGCAGGACCACGGCTGGCGACGATGAGGGGAGGCGGGCAGCCTTCAAAGCGCCTCTCGTCGGGTCCGGATCGAGGGCTTTGGAGACGCCACTGGCTGCGAGAAGGACCAGCGCGATGGTTGAAATGCCTTGTGCAACCACCCGTGGCACCTTAACCGTGGACCCCGGCCAATCAAACGAAAGGCCCGGCCCGTAGAAAGCTGAGAGATGTCGGTTGCATCGATCGAAGTCATACAATCCGGCGTCGTGGCTGTCAGCGCTCCTCAAGGAATCACCTATCGCGCCCGCAGGCTTCGGACGTACCTGACCGACTTGTGGGGTCGTCGAGTTGGTCAAGTTCCACTCGCCGCGCCACCCTCGACGAGGTCAAGCAGGCGACAAGGGCGGGTTCCCGATCTTGTCGCCGAGTAACAGAGGGGCGAATCCGGTTTGACCCATATTGCGGCTGCAGCTCCTAAGCCCGGCGTAGCGGGGTCCGGTCCGGGATTGAACTCAACCCACTAGTAACGTTTTCTCAACCTTTTTTCTTCAGGGGAGTCAAATGGAACCCGAAGATCCCGGCAATTCCGACGGGCTGAGCTCGATCAACACACCACTGTCGACCAGGAAATACCTGGCGGCAATGTGGGATCGACGTGAGTTCGCAATCGAGGTCCCGTTGGAGCAACTTCGCTCCGCACACAAGCTGACTCTTCTCGGGAATCTGTGGCATCTCGGCAACCCTCTTCTTTCGGTCGCCGTCTATTACCTGATCTTCGGTGTCATCTTCGAAGTCAACCGGGGGGTGGACAACTTCCTGATATGGCTGATGATCGGGGTCTTTGCCTTCCGGCTTACCAGCAGCACCGTTCTCGGTGGTGCCAACGCCATTACGTCCAATGTCGGGCTGATTAGGGCCATGCGCTTCCCCCGTGCTCTACTGCCGACCTCCGTCGTCACCAGCGAGTTGCTGACCTTCGGCATCGAGCTGGGTGTGATCGCCGGTTTGGTCATCGTCACGGGTGTCGGGATCTCCGAGAGATGGCTGCTGCTGCCGGTCGTCCTCGCCGTCCACACCGCACTCAATCTGGGCGGAGCCTTTATCTCGGCTCGGCTGAACGACGCCTACAAGGACGTCCAACAGATCATCCCGTTCTTGTTCCGTCTGTTGCAGTATCTCTCCGGTGTCATGTTCCCGATTCAGAAGCTGCTCGACGTCCTGAATCAGAACAAGCTCGCCGCCACTCTTATCTCGCTCAACCCGATCATGCGCATCATCGAGGTCTACCGGTGGGTCTTCCTCGGGAACCCGCTGGACGTTGGGAGCATGGCCACCACCACGATCCTCTGTCTCCTGGTGCTCTGGTTCGGCTTCCGTTTCTTCAGAGCTGCCGAGATGCGTTACGGGCGGGCATGAGTCGAGCCCTTGTCGATTCGGGTCCGAGACCTCTATCTCGACTATGAGATCTTCGAGGATCGGCGAGCCGCGATTCGGGACCGGCTCCTCAGACGCGAAGGGAACCGGTCGTTCGATCGTGCGCGCCTTGAAGGGTGTTTCGTTCGACGTGTCAGAGGGAGAGGCCGTGGGGATCATCGGCTCGAACGGATCGGGCAAATCGACACTGCTCGCCGCCGTCGCCGGGTTGCTGCCCCCTACGTCAGGAGAGATCCTCGTCTCGGACGAGCCAAAACTGCTCGGTGTCGGGGCCACCCTGATCCCCACTGCCACCGGTTATCGCAACATCCGAATCGGATGTCTCGCCCTCGGCATGAGCAGCGACGAGCTCGAGGATCGCATGGCTGAGATCGCCGCCTTCACCGATCTCGGCGAGGCACTCGACCGCCCGCTACGGACCTACTCGTCAGGGATGAGGGGAAGGCTCCATTTTGCTATCGCCACCTCGGTCCAGCCCCGGATCCTGCTCATCGACGAGGCCCTGGCGGTGGGCGACTACGTGTTCAAGAAGAAGTCGTCCGAGCGGATCCAGACCCTCCTCGACAAGGCCGGGACTCTGCTCTTAGTCTCGCACTCTCTGAACGAGATCCAGGCTCAGTGCCCCAGGGTGCTCTGGATCGAGAAGGGCCGACTCAAAGCGGACGGTCCGGCAGAAAGGGTGATCGCCAAGTACGAGAGTTTCGCCGAGGCGTCCCGGGTCTGAAGCCGACCCCGCCTGGTCAGCGCGCAGCTCGCACTGCCTCCGAGAGTGCCTCTGAGACCGAGTCTGCCTGCCCGACCAGGCCGTTGGAGACGGCAGTCACCCCATACAAACGCGGGGCCGTGGTGTCGGCCGTGCCGGTGACAACGATGGAGCGTGCCCAGGTAATGGCACCATCCAGCGGGATCGGCGTCATCGGCCCGAACTGGACGGCCGAGCCATTGGCATTGAGCAGGGTGAATGCGGCAGCCAGATCGCGATCGGTGTCGATCGCAGCCTGTGCCACCTTGGGGCTGGAGACCAAACGGTCCGAATCCACTTCGATCCTCACCAGCACCAGATTCTCAGGGTTGTCGTGGTCGGCAATCGCCAACGCTGCCAACTCGTCGCGGGTCGACGTCGGATTTGAGGCCGAACCCGGGCCATAAGGCCTGATCGCGACCCAATGCCCACCCAGCGGCTCCGAGCTCGGCATGAACAATGAGACCGCGGCAGCCGGAGTCGCCGATGCCGTATCCGAATCTGTGGTCGTCGGCGGTCGGGCCACACCGTCGCCTGCCGCGGCGCTGATCGCCCAGCTGTCGGAGCCGTTGAACAAGGTCTCGGCGTCGGAGACGTGATACCGCCCGAGCATCGCGGTCTGGACCGTCAGCATGTCCTGCGGATACAAAAGATGCTGGCGCAACGCCGGGGGCATGTTGGCGATCGGCTCGACCAGACCGGGAAAGACGCCTGACCAGGCGTCGAGGATCGGATCGTCAGCGCCACCAACCTCCGTGCGGTACAGATGGACCGTGCCGTCGTAGGCATCTACCGTCGCCTTCACCGAGGCGTGCATGTAATTGAAGGCCGGGCTCGACATGCCACTATCCGCCGAAAGCCCCACCGATCTGGCGAACTGGGAGTACGGGTAGGTGCTCGCCGAGGTGTACCCGTCCACCACCCAGGTCACCTTCCCGTCTGCCACCACGGGATAGGGGTTGGCGTCGAACGACAGGAACGGGGCCATGTTTTGGAGGCGCTCTTTGACCTCCCTGCGATAGAGAAGCTGGGAGTCCTCGTCCAACTCGGCGGAGACCAATGGCTCGATCTCGCCTACGTTCAAGGCCAGAGCCAAACGCCGCCAGGTGCTGGAGAGATCGATCCCGGTGCTCCCGTCGAATACTGAGCCGCCAAGCTCTGCCCGCTTGGTGCCCACGATGACATACCAACCGCCCAGGTTCTCGCCGAAGTAGAGCTCGGGGCGCACCGGCGCCAGGACATCAGTGAAGGCATCGACATCGGGGCGGCCGTCGGCCGAAGCCGAGTCGGCGGGAACCGCTACCACGCCGTCGCCATGTGTGTAGACGAGGTGAAGTTGCACCCATCCCTGTTCGGGCAGGTCGGCCCGGCTCGCATCGCGCACCGTGATCAGGACCGGCTCGACGCCGTCTGCCATCTCGTAGCGGTCGAGATCGACATCGGTGATTCGCGTCCCTGTGGTGCCCTGGAGCACCTGGAGAGGGGCCACCAGCATCGACTCGCCGAACACGGGCACCGAGTCGAGATTGGCGACCTGGTCGGCGCCGGGCGCCTCTTCAAGACCATCGGCAAAAACCTCGGTGACCTGGGTCACCGAGTTGAGGCTGTATGCGCTTTTGGTCGCGGCCAGGTTTTGGTCGATGTAAGGCAGCTGATGCACGGCCTCGGCGGGGTTCACAACCAGTGCGTTGACCAGAGCCGGAATCGCTCCGATCAGGACCACCTGGAGCACCGCCCAGACTCCGATCGCGATGAACGCGGGACGCCATCGTCTTCTCAGGGCGGCCCATATCAGAAGGCCTGCGGCAACGAGCGCGGTGACCGCCAGGACCCAGAGTCCCGGTATCACGAAGTTCAGCTCGGTGTAGCCCGGCCCATCGAAGGCACCTGATTGGTTGGTCCCATTCGCCGGCCAGAGAACAAACAGGTAATCGAGGGCCTGCAAGACGGCAAAGGCAGCCGCCAACAAACCGAGGTGCTGCAGACACCGATCGGCTGATCGTCGTCCTTCTCGGGTGATCCTCAGCGCCCCATTGGCGATATAACCGAATACAGCGAGAGCGAAAGCCACCAGCACCAATTTCCGCAGCCAGGAGCTCATGATCATCAGAAAGGGAAGTCGGAAGAGGTGATAGCCCAGGTCCCATCCGATTTCGGGCGCCGGTGTTCCCAGATTTGGGCCTTGCACGAAGAGGAGCCATGGCTTCCACCAACCCAGAGCCGTGCCGGCCATCTTGAGGGTCAGGTAGATGGCGAGCCCGAACAGTAACCAACCATGCGCCGGGCCCATGCGCTCCCGATAGCGCGTCACCAGACGATTGGGAAAGTTCTCACGAGCAGGCCGGGTCCGATAGGCGACGACCGCCGAGCCGATCAGAACCAGGCCCGAGACCAGTCCTACCACCAGCCCGAGCAGGACCTGCGCCTTCACCTTTGTCGCCCACACCTGGGCGGTGGTCACCGTGTCGAACCACCATTTGTCGAGGGCTATGCCGGCGACAACCCGTGCCAGCACCAGCAGAGCCAGCAACACAACGATCCCAAGGGCAATCCGGCGTTGGCGAGCGGGGCGCTTGTCCAGCCACGCCACGATGGGAAAGGGGGGTGCACTCGGGCGCGTCGACATCGAAGGATCAGGTTAGGAGGCAGCGGCCTGGTTTCGGTACTTGTACCTCAGCGTGTCTAGTTGTTGGGACCGGATGGTCGCCGTTGATTCGCCACCATTTCCCACACTGGCACAGGGCAAATACCATTGGTCAGGTGAGTGAGACCATTCCCCTCCTCCTAATCGAGACACTGTGCCCATCGGTCGGGGACGCGTCCCGATCCTAAGGGGACCGATCTGGTTGCGGTCCGTGTCCACCACGAAACATCTGGTCAGACCCCAGGCTTCGGAGGCACGTCACCGACTTCTGAGGTGGGCGCGATGAGGGCGTCGCCGAGCACTGTCGCGGTTCGATGACGGTGGCGCGGTGAACGATCAGGTCGACTCCGACCAGCAGGGATTGCTTGATCCCGTGGTCGCTTCTCTCCGGGCCCACCTCATAGCCGCGGCCGCGGGCCTCGGGATAGTTGGCGAAGACTCCTCGTCTCCCACCATCCTTGCCGAGAGGCCATTCAAGCCGTTGATTTCTGTTGTGGTGCCAGTGTTCAACGATGAACGGTTCGTGGGCGAGGCGTTGGAATCTGTTCGGAACCAAACCTACGAGAACTGGGAATGTTTGGTTGTCGATGATGGGTCTACTGACGCCTCGTGGGATGTGGTTCGCGCGGCTGCCCGAAAGGACTCGAGGATCAGGCCACTCCGAACCAGGAGAAACCGCGGACCCGCCGCAGCTCGGAATCGGGCAATCGCACGTGCAATGGGAACACATCTGGCATTCCTCGATGGTGACGATCTCATGCTCCCACACAGCCTGGAGGATCGAGTTGCAGCCCTCAGCAGGCACGAGGGGGACACCTTCGTGGTCGGTTCGTTTTCTGGTGTCCGCACCGGCAACGAGGAAGCAAAGATCGGTGATTTTCCTGACCGACAGCCAATCACACTCCGGCCGATCATGGACTTTGTGACCGCTGACGGGGAATGTCCTTTTACAGTGATCGCCCCGCTGCTGATGACCGACGTCATACGCCGGGTCGGGGGGTTCGACGAAAGTATGCGATCGGGCGCAGCTGACTGGGAACTCTGGTACAGGCTGCTACGCAATGGCTACGTCTTTGTGTCCTCACCGTATGTTGGAGCGATCTACCGCCAGAACGGGCAAGGTTTCGTGAGGCGCAACCCAGCCGCTCACACGGCCGTGGCAGCTCGACTCATCCGGGCCGCATATGAACCGGTTGATCCGTCGATATTGACATGTCCGACACCGTTTCCGATGGGCGATCCACTTCCCTACTACCGCTCGATTCTTCGAGTGGCCGAACGGGCGACAAGGTTTGCGGCCATGGCCCTAGTTGACGGGAAGATGGACGAGATGCACGCCACGCTGGCGATCCTCGAGCACGGCACGCTTGCAGTTCTTGAGCGCCACTTGGCGACAGCGAACCTGGTGAGAGCCGGAGCAGCTCGAGCACTTGGTGTCCTACCAACAGAGCTGGAAGGTCAATCAGATGTGCTGGAGCCGTTCACTCGCACCGTGTTAGAGACCATTCGAACTACGGCCGCGCCGTGAATGTAGGCGATCCCAAAGTCTCCGATCGTCATCCGCTGTCACAACGAGGCGGAGCACATCGGCAAGCTGTTCGCCGAGCTCAAGCGGCAGACATTCACCGACTACGAGGCCGTCGTCGTGGACTCGGGCTCGGATGACGGCACTCTCGACATCGTCACCAGTGAGGACGTCATCCTGGAGCACATCCGGAAGGAGGATTTCAGCTTTGGGCGATCGCTCAATCTCGGGTGCACCGCGGCGTCGGGTGACATCCTCGTTTTCATCTCCGCCCATTGCTACCCAGAGCACGAGGAGTGGCTGGCCAGCCTCGTGAGCGGCTTCGACGACGACAAGGTGGCGGTCGTCTACGGAAAGCAGCGTGGCATCCCCAAGTCGCACTTCTCCGAGCAGCAAATATTCAGAAGCTGGTTCCCGGATGTCTCCGTGCCCCGCCAGGACGGCCCTTTCTCCAATAACGCCAATGCAGCGGTTCGTCGGTCGCTTTGGGAGAGGCACCCCTACGACGAGACCCTCACCGGTCTCGAGGATGTCGCCTGGGCGCAAGAGGTGATGCGAGATGGATGGTGGGTCAGCTACCGGGCGGATGCCGGGGTCGTCCATGTCCATCACGAGACCTCGGGACAGATCCGCAACCGATACCGTCGAGAGGCGATCACCTTCCAGAAGGTGTTTCCGGGGGAGCATTTCAACGCCTGGGATTTCCTGCGGCTGTCGTCGCGAAACGTGATTGCCGACAGCCGCGCCGCCTTTGGCGAAGGGGGAGGGATGTCGTCGCTATGGCCCATCGTTCGATTCGGGTGTCCCAGTTCACCGGGACCTATCAGGGCTTTCACATGCGGCGCCCGCCGTCGAGTGACCTCAAGAAGCGCTTCTATTACCCCGAGGAGGCTGAATGAGCCTGGCGGGTCTTATCCCCATGAAGGGGCACTCTGAACGCGTGCCCCGCAAGAACCTCCGAGTGATCGCGGGGAAGCCGTTGTTTCACTGGATCACCGAGATCTTGCTCGACGCATCACTCGTTGACGAGGTCATCGTGGACACCGACAGTGACGAAATCGAAGAGTCCGTCCGAGAGTCCTTCCCTGAAGTCAGGATCCACCGTCGACCTCTCCATCTGCATGGGGACATGGTTGCCATGCACGATGTGGTGACAGAAGTGGCTCGATCTCTCGATCACGACAACCTGCTGCAGACCCACACCACGAACCCGCTGCTCCGGGCGGCGACTGTCGACGGCGGCGATTGGGGCATTCCTGGACCGGGGGGACCACGACTCTCTCATGTCGGTCACGCCGCTGCAGACCCGTCTCTACTTTGAAAGCGGCGAGCCGGTGAACCACGATCCGGCTGTCCTGCTGCGCACCCAAGACCTGCCGCCGATTCTCGAGGAGAACTCCTGTCTCTATATCGCCCGCCGACGGCGCCGATCGCGGCCACCGGGCGCCGGACCGGACCCAACCCGCTGTTGTTCTCGATTCCAAAGGTTGAGGCCGTGGACATCGACGACGAGCGTCGACTTCGCCGTCGCTGAAGCGCTTCTGGAGCGGTCGAATGGCTGATCCTGACCGCGTCCTGATCACCTGCGGCCTGGTGTGGGATGCCGGCGATGAGGTGATCCCGCGCCTCAAAGCTATCGGCTTGGGGGTCGACATGCCTCGCTTCGAGGGTCAACAACTGGGCGAGGAAGACCTGCTCCCCATCATCGGCAGGTATGCCGGGATCCTCGCCGGCGACGACTATCTGACCCGGCGGGTGATGGAGGCCGCCCCGGGTTTGCGGGTCATCTCGAAGTGGGGAATCGGAGTCGATGCCATCGACCTCGAAGCGGCGGCGGAGTTGGGGATCAGGGTCTTCAACACCCCTGGCGTGTTTGGCGACGAGCTTGCGGACTACGCGATGGGGTATCTCCATCTCCTGGCGAGGCGCCAGCACGAGGTGAATCAGAAGGTAAAGATCGGAACGTGGCACAAGGTAAGAGGCCGTTCATTGGCGGGGATGACCATCGGGATCGTCGGAATGGGAAGCTCGGGACGCTCGCTCGCTCGGCGCGCCGCCTCTGCGGCGTCGATGCGGGTACTTGGGCTACGACACGGTTATCCCGTGGTCGATGGTCCCGAGCTTCGACCTGGTCTCGTCTCGAACGATCTGCTCGCCGACTCCGACGTGGTCTCGCTGCATGTCCCGGCCACAAGTGAAACTCATCACCTGATCAACGAGCTCCCTTAACCAGATGAAAGCGGGGTGTTGGCTCGTCAACACCTCAAGGGGCTCGCTGGTCGACGAAAGCCGCCCTGGTCGCCGACCGGTATCGACGGGAAGATTGCCGCCGCCGCACTGGACGTATTCGAAGAGGAACCGGTGATGCCTGACAATCCCCTGCTCACCCCATAACGTGATCGTCGGCTCACACAACGGCTCAAACACCGCCGAAGCGGTGGCCCGGACCACGGAGGCAGCGGTGGCCAACCTCATTAAGGGTTTGGGGCTGGACGAGGAATGATCTGAACGAGTTGTGGTCACCGGCGCCCAGGGGGGCATAGGCAGTGCTTGTGTCGATGCCTTTCGGGATCTGGGCGCTGAGGTGATCGGCGTGGACCGTGTCGAAGGGTCGTCGGATGACTTGCGCCTCGACATCTCGGACCCGGATTGTGGCTCTCGGGTTTTGGCGCATCTCGCTGACCGGCCTGTCGATGTTCTGGTGAACAATGCGGCTGTTGGCTATTCAAACGACGCCGTGGACACTGACGCGGCCCAGTTTGACCGGCTGATGGCGGTCAATCTGCGGGCCCCATTCCTCCTGTCAGCTGCGCTCTATCCGAGCCTGCGCCAGCGTTCCGGTTCGGTGGTCAACGTCTCGTCTGTTCACGCCGTAGCTACTTCTTCACATGTGAGTGTGTATGCAGCCTCCAAAGGTGGCCTGGTGGCTTTGACCCGCGCCTTGGCCCTGGAGTGGGCACCGGAAGTCACCGTCAATTGTGTTCTGCCCGGTGCGGTCGACACCGACATGCTCAATGATGGCCTTCTCCGGGCCGGGGCCACATTGGAGTCATTTGCGGAAAGGACGCCGTCGAAGAGGGTCGCCCAGCCATCAGAGATCGCACAAGCTGTTGTATTTCTTGCAACCAATCGGTTCACGACCGGCGCCGCACTAGTTGTGGATGGCGGGGCTTCGGCTCGGCTAAGCACGGAGTGAAAGTTGGCTAACTAGTCAGCAGCGTGGCTGTTCTATCTTCAGACGATTTGCCTGGACTGATGTCCACCTGCTCAAGCAAGAAGGAGGCACACTGTTGGCGGTAATCAAGGACTTCCGAGAGATCCTTGAGCGCCTGCTTCAACTCGTCGGTGCTCTCAGAGATCGGGAAGGCACCATTTGGATTCTTGAAGGTCGGTACCTTCTCGCCGTGGGGATTGTGGTAAACGAAAGGTATGCCGCGTGCGATGGCCTCGAAAGGGACTGTCGAAAAGCGGCTGACCAGGATGGATGGC
>CAVRWT010000011.1:0-43496 GCA_963724825.1 uncultured Acidobacteriota bacterium | reverse complement strand
CCCAGCCCTTGCCTGCGGAAATTCCATGGTGTTCAAGCCCGCGGAGCTGACACCGCTCACCGTGCTCCGGCTGGCCGAGATCTACACCGAAGCCGGCCTCCCCGACGGGGTGTTCAACGTGGTCCAGGGCGATCACCGGACCGGAGAGGCAATGGTCGCCCACCCTGGCGTGGCCAAGGTCTCGCTGACTGGCGAGGTGGGGACCGGCAAGATCGTCATGGCCAATGCCGCGGCCACCCTGAAGCATGTGACCCTCGAGCTCGGGGGCAAGAGCCCGCTGATCATTTTCGACGACGCCGACCTGGACAACGCGGTCTCGGCCGCTCTGATGGCCAACTTCTACACCCAGGGCGAAATCTGCTCCAACGGGACCCGGGTCTACGTCCATGAGGAGATCCACGACGAGTTTCTGGAACGGCTCGTCACCAGGACCTCGAAGATGAAGATCGGCGACCCGATGGATCCCGACACCCATGTCGGGGCCCTGATCTCGAAGGATCACCTGGACAAGGTCCTCTCGTACATCGAGGCCGGCAAGGCCGCCGGAGCACGTCTCGTCATCGGCGGCGGCCGTCCTGCCGACCCGCTCTCTTGCAGGCGGGTATTTCGTCGAGCCCACCGTGTTCGACGCCTGCACCGATGACATGTCGATCGTCCAGGAGGAGATCTTCGGGCCGGTGATGGCGGTGCTCAGCTTCCGCGATGAAGACGACGTGATCGCCCGGGCCAACGACACGCCCTATGGGTTGGCGGCCGGGGTCTTCACCAAGGACGTGCAGCGGGCCCACCGGGTCGTTGCCCGCCTCGAGGCGGGCACCACCTGGATCAACAACTACAACATCACCCCGATCGAGATGCCCTTCGGCGGCTACAAGCAGTCGGGGATCGGTCGGGAGAACAGCCTCGTCACCATCAACCACTACACCCAGGTCAAGAGCGTGTACGTGGAGATGGGCGACGTCGAGGCGCCTTACTAATCCGAGCTCCGAGCGAGAGGTGAACACAAATGAGTGAAGGCTTCCTGGCGGGCAAGACCGCCATGGTGACGGGTGGGGCCTCCGGGATGGGCCTGGCGATGGCTCAGGCATTCGCCTCGGAGGGCGCCAATGTCAGCATCGGCTCGCTTCTCGCCGGTGGATCCAAGGCGGAAGGGGAAGTGGTCCATATGCCGGGTCAGGAGCAGATGGACCACGCCATCTCGGTCATCGAGGCGGAAGGGGTGGAGTCACTTGGCGTGAACCTCGACGTGACCTCTGACGACTCGGTCGAAGCGTTCTATCAGGCAACCGTCGCCCGATTCGGCCAGGTCGACATCCTGGCCAACGCCGCCGGGATCACCGCCGAGCAGACAATCGTCGGGCACTCCGACGCGCTGTGGGCCAAGGTCATCGACGTCAACCTCACCGGGACCTATCGGGCCATCAAGCGAGCCCTGCCCGGGATGATCGAGCGCGAGTGGGGCCGGATCATCAACATCGCCTCGACCGCCGCTTCCGTGGGTGCGGTCACCTCCGGCGCCTACTGCGCATCGAAGGCGGGGGTGGTTGGGCTCACCAAATGTGTGGCGCTGGAAGGGGCTCCGCACGGTGTCACCTGCAACGCGATCAGCCCGACATGGGTGGACACCTCGTTCGGCCGGGAATGGATGTCGGATATCGCCGAGAAGCAGGAGCATCGGTCCGGCGCCGAGTACATCGCGGACGTGGAGAAGACCAACCCTCAGGGTCGGCTGATCTCACCCACCGAGATCGGGGCGCTGGCCCTCTTCCTCTGCAGTGCCGGGGCCAACGGGATCACGATGGAGGACCTCAGGGTCTCGGCTGGGTCCCTGTGGTAGGTCCAACGCGTACCGAGGTGCCCGTCTCGGCCCTACGGGCCGATCTACCTCCGCCAACGTCGCTGCACCTGGAGGTCTGATGCCGGCCATTCCCCTGTGAACGAGTGAGCGTTGGGGGAGCGCCGCGAATCGGGCGCGAGGCAACCCTAGCGCCTACAACCCTTTGCGCCTCTTGACCTCGGCCACCACGGCGTTCAGCACCGGGTGGAGGTCGCCGATCACCGCGTAGTTGGCCTTGGTGACCATCGGGGCCTCCGGGTCGTTGTTGATCGCCAGCACGTTCTTCGACGCCATCATTCCCACCCAGTGTTGGATCGCCCCTGAGATCCCACAGGCGACGTAGAGGTTGGGTGCCACCCGGGTCCCGGTCTGGCCCACCTGATCCGAATGAGGCCGCCAGCCGTTGTTGGTGACCACCCGGGAGCACCCCACTGCACCCCCCAACAGCCCGGCAAGTTCTTCGAGGACGGCGAAACCCTCGGGTGATCCCACCCCGCGACCTCCGCTAACCACCACCGGTGCGGTGGTCAGTGTGATCCCCTCCGACACCGTGACCCTCTCCACCACCCTGGTCCGCGCCAGGTGCTCCCCGAGCTCGGGGTTGAAGGTCTCCGGCAGCGATCGGATCGCCGATAGGAGAAGCTGCAACCGCGTGGAGGGCAACGGTGGCCAGCTTGATCGGGGCGGACAATGAGGCTTCCTCGAGGAGGCTGCCGCCCCAGCGGGTCCGGGTCAGTTCCCAGGTCTCACCCGCGGGGCGAACCTCGACCACGTTGGCCGCCATGGGGAGGTCCATCAGAGCTGCAACATGGGCCAGGATTTCGTTGCCTCGTTCGGTCCCCGCGGCCACAAGCGCATCGGGTGACTCGCCTCGGAGCAGTTGGGCAAGTGCCTCACCGATTGCCTCCGGGGCGTAGTCAGAAAGCAGAGGGTGCTCGATCTCGATGTGGCGGGCGACGCCACCGATCTCACACCGACCGACGCTCACCGAGCAGACTTCACCCAGCGGTGCGGCTAGGGCGACGGCCTGAAGCGAAGTTTCCAGCGGGACGCCACCGCCCTCCTGCTCGACGAAGACGAAGAGCCGGCTCACATCAGACCCAGGCTCTCGAAGAGATCGACTACCGCCGGGGCCGCCTCCGGCCCTTGGCCGAGGATGCTGGTGGCACTTGCGGTTTCCGCAGGCGTCACCAAACGCAACATCTTCAAGCCGCCCGGCGCCTTGACACCCTCGCTGGTCGCAACCTCGACTTTCTTGGCCTGGAGCCGGGCGGGAAGGGTGGGGTAGCGGGGGAGATTGATCCCTTCTCGCACCGCGACCACCGCCGGGAGGGGAAGGCGGTAGACCTCGAACCCGGCACCGGTCTCCCGTCTGGCAACGAGGCTGTCGCCCTCGATGTCGATCCCTTTGATCCCGCTGATCACCGGCCGGTCGAGGGCGTGGGCCACCCGAATCCCGACCTGGTAGCCGGCGGAGTCGGCCGACTCGTTGCCGAAGAGAATGAGGTCGAAAGGCCCGCCACTCGCCTCGAGCTCGGCGGTGCGCTGTGCCAATGCGGCTGCCGTTGCCTGAGGGTCCCAATCGGAACCGTCAGTCGTCACCAGGACTGCCTCGTCGGCCCCGACCGAGACCGCGTACCTCAGCTGCTCCTCGGCTTCGGCGGGGCCCAGGGTCATCACGACGACGGTTCCGCCGTGCGTCTCCTTGATCCGAACCGCCTCCTCGACGGCGCACTCCTCGTGCGGGCTCACCGTGAAGGGCAGATGGCGGGCATCGACCGCCTGCTGGTCGTCGGTGAGGACGATGCGGGCACCGGGGGCGGGCACCCGCTTCACACAGACGAGGACTCTCACCTCTTCATCCGCTGGTCTTCTGGATCGAATAGCGGTGTCGATCCGGCCACCGCCACCTTCACCGGGTAGAGCTCGTTCATGTACATGACTGCCAGGTCAGTGCCCACCACGGCGTGTTCCGGCGGCAGATAGGCCATCAGGAGGTACTTGCCTACCGAGGGCCCGGCGCCCGCAGTCGTCACATAGGAGGGGCGGTCCTTGGTGTCGGTGATCCGCCCGCCGTCCGGGGTGGTGATCGGCTCCCGCCCGGTTGGGTATCGCTTGATCTTGTCCCGGGCCGACATGTGGTCTTCCATGGTCAGGGTGCAGAGGATCGCTGCAGGCTCCTGTTCCCTGGCCGCGAGGTAGGCCTCTTTGCCGATGAAGTCGTGTGACTTGACCCGCGGCCTGGCCAACCCGGCCTCGACCGGGTTGTACTCGCTTTCCAGCTCGGACCCCATCAGCCGATAGCCCTTCTCCAACCGCCCGGTGGTCCCGTAGACGCCGGCGCCCACGGCGGTGACCCCGAGATCCTGGCCCGCCTCCCAGATCCGGTCCCACATCGGCCGGCCGGCCTCGGATGGCACGTAGACCTCCCAGCCCAGCTCCCCGACATAGGAGATCCGGAACAGACGAGCGTTGATCGACTCGAAGTCGACCGCCTGGGTGGTTCCATAGGGAAACCCCTCGTTGGAGAGGTCATGGTCGGTGATGGACTGCAGGAGGGTGCGGGCCTCCGGGCCCCAGACTCCGATGGTGGTGTAGGCCGAAGTCAGGTCTGAAAGCTGCACCGTCCCGTCCTCGGGGAGCTTCCTCCCGAACCAGTGCTTGTCCCGCGGGCCGTCGAAGGCCCCGGTGATCACCCGGAAGTGCTCGTCACCGAGACGGAGCACCGTGAGGTCGGCCTTGAACCCGCCCGATTCGGTCAGGAGCGGGGTGTAGACCGAGCGCCCGATCTCGACGTCGGCGTTGTTGACCGTCATGTGTTGGATGTAGTCGACGACTCCGGGTCCGGTGAAGTCGAAGATGACGAAGGGAGCCAGGTCGACCATGCCGACCCGCTCCCGCATCGCAAGGTGCTCGGCACTCTGGATCGGAGACCACCAGCGGCGGTCCCACTCGTGAGGCCGGTCCTCGACGCCGTAGTGGTCGACGAGGTGGGCGTTTGACTCATACCAGTGGGGCCGTTCCCATCCGCCTGCCTCGAAATACACGGCTCCGAGATCGGCGGTCCGTGAGTGGACCGGCGAGAGCCGCTTGTCTCGCTCGGAGGCCCACTGCTCCCGGGGGTGGACGATCCCGTAGGTCTTGTTGAAGTGCTCGGCGCAGCGGGCCCGGATGTGATGCTCGGTGCGGGCATAGGGGTAGAACCGGGCGATGTCGGAGGCGTGGGGATCGAGCTCGGGGTAGCCGTGGGTCATCCACTCGGCGACCGCTCGCCCGGTTCCCGGCCCCTCCTTGATCCAGATCGCCGCCGCCGACCAGAGGTTCTTCACCTCGACCGTCTCGCCGATCAGCGGCATTGCGTCGGGGGTGAGCGACAGGAGGCCATTGATGGCGTACTTGATCTCGGCGCCGGACAGGATGTCGGGCATCAACTCCAGCGCGTCTTCGAGCTGGTCATCGAAGTCGTCGGCGGTGAAAGGGAGCTCGGTGGGTGAGAACCGGGCCTCGGAGATAGAGGGGATCTCGTCGGGGGAGTGGAAGATCGGGCGATGGGCATAGGAGCCAACCTCCATCGATCCCGAGGTCTGCCGCTCATACATGAATGTGTCCATGTCGCGGACGATCGGGAATGCCAGCTCCTTGCCCGACTCCTGAAGGATCGGGATCGGGCCCACGTCGATCATTTGATGGACCGCGGGGGTGAGCGGGATTGTTGCCCCCGCCATTCGGGCGATTCGAGGGCTCCACACCCCGCAGGCGATGACCACGTACTCGGCTTCGACGCGGCCCTTGTCCGTGACCACCGCGGTGACCCGTCCTCGATTGGTCTCGATCCCAAGGATCTCGGTGTTGGCCACCGTTTCTAGAGCCCCCAGTGCCTGGGCCCGCTCCCGGAAGATGGTTCCCGCCCGCAGCGAGTCCACCGCCGACACTGTTGGGAAGTAACAGCCTCCGAGAAGGATCTCCTCGTTGATGAAGGGGACCAGCTCCTTGATCTCGGCAGGGCTCACCAGGTGAGCCTCCATGTCCCAATTCTTCGCCGAGGTCATGCGTCGTCGCAGTTCCTCCATCCGAGCTTCGGTGCGGGCGACTTCGATGCCCCCACAGGTGACGTTGACACCCATCGCCTCGTATTGACGCTGGCTGTCGAGGGTCAACATCGCCATCTCTTTGTTGTGATCGACAGGAAAGATGAAGTTGGAGGCGTGCCCGGTGGAGCCTCCCGGGTTGGGCAGGGCTCCCTTGTCGATCTGGACGATGTCTCGCCAGCCGAGCTCGGCGAGGTGGCCCACCACTGAATTCCCGACGATTCCGGCTCCAATCACCACAACGCTGGCGCTGGAGGGCACATCACTCACGTAACAACCTCACTTCTCGGTATGGCCAATGATGGCCTGCCATGGACTCTGATGCGGTCGGCAGACTAGTGTTCCAACATACAGCACACGACCACATCGTGGAACGCACCGGGAGACACCGATGGCCGACGATGAGCTAGATCTGAATTCACTTTCTGACGCTGATCTCGTCACTCAAATGCACGACGATCTCTATGACGGCATGGCCGACGAGATCGTCGAAGGCACCCGGATCCTCCTCGATCGCGGCTGGGGCCCACAGGAAGTTCTCAACGAGGCGCTGGTCGAAGGGATGCGCATCGTCGGGATCGACTTCCGTGACGGGATCCTGTTCGTCCCGGAGGTGTTGCTGGCGGCCAATTCGATGAAGGCGGGCATGGAAGTGCTCCGCCCACTGCTCGTCGAGACCGGCGCTCGCACCATCGGCAAGGTGGTGATTGGCACCGTCAAAGGGGACATTCACGACATCGGCAAGAACCTGGTGGCGATGATGCTCGAGGGCGCCGGCTTCGAGGTGATCAACCTCGGGATCAACACCGATGCCGAGGAGTTCATCGCCGCCCTCGAAGAGCACAAGCCGGACATCCTCGGAATGTCGGCGCTGCTCACCACGACCATGCCCTACATGAAGGTCGTGATCGACGCCCTGAAGGAGCGGAACATTCGTGACGACTACATAGTCATGGTCGGCGGGGCCCCGCTCAACGAGGAGTTCGGGATGGCGATCGGCGCAGATGCCTACTGCCGCGACGCGGCTGTCGCCACCGAGACCGCCGAGGCGCTGGTGCTTGCCCGGAGGATCACCTCGGGGGAGGACCCGTGAGCGAGCCTCGTGACGGGCTTTTGGTAATTGCCTGCGGCGCGCTTGCCAAGGAGATCCTGGACGTGGTCCGGGTCAACTCGCTCGACTGGGTCGAAGTCGAGTGCCTCCCCTCCCGACTCCACAACCGACCAGAGCTGATCCCGGCGGCAGTCGCCGAGCGGATTGACGCCGGCCTCGAACGCTATCGGGAGGTCTTCGTCGGCTACGCCGACTGCGGCACCGGGGGAGCACTTGACGCCGTGCTCGAGGCGAAGGGCGTCGAGCGCCTTCCCGGGGCTCATTGCTACGAATTCTTCGCGACCAGCGACGTCTTCGAATCGATGTCCGACCAAGAGCCGGGCACTTTCTATCTGACCGATTTCCTGGTTCGGCATTTCGATCGCCTGGTGTGGCGCGGGCTCGGCCTCGACCGCTGGCCCCAACTCCGGGACGACTACTTCGGCAATTACAGGCGCCTGGTCTACCTCTCCCAGGTCGAAACGCCTGACCTGGTCGACCGGGCCAGGGCGGCCGCCTCCCGCCTCGGCCTCGACTTCGAGCATCGGTCGGTCGGGTACGGCGATCTGGCGACCAGCCTCGTCGAAGTCTCCACTCGGGTCCCGGCGTGAGTCCCGCGATGACTGTCGGGCCCGAGTTGACTGTCATCCGTTGGCGCCAGATTCCTGCCCAGGTGGTGGCGCGCAAGGGCAGGGAGACCGTCAAGAGCGAGCTATCGCCAAGATTCCAGGTGGCCATCGACCGTGCCGCCATGTACGCCGGCCTCTTCGAAACCGACGACTACCTCTCGGAGTGGGCCCGCGACACACGTCCCTGCGCTGAGGACCTCGAAAGCGAAGTGGCGGCCGAAGTCGCTCGGCTCGAATCCGAGTTCGATCCAGACACATTGAGCGAACTGGCGGGGAACGGAGGCATCAGATGACCGACACCGTTGTCTCCTCGCCCACCAAGGAAGTGGTCATTGGCTTCGACCGGCCCTTCGTCCTGATCGGCGAACGGATCAACCCCACCGGGCGCAAGCTCCTCGCCGAGGAGATGAAGAACGGAGACTTCAGCCGCGTCGAGACCGATGCTGTGAGCCAGGTTCAAGCCGGCGCCCAGATGCTCGACGTCAACGCGGGGATACCGCTTGCCGACGAGCCCGCACTCCTCGCCCAGGCGATTCAGTTGGTCCAATCGCTCACCGACGTCCCGCTGTCCATCGACTCCTCGATCGTGGAAGCCCTCGAGGCCGGGCTCGACGTCTATCAGGGAAAGGCCCTGGTCAACTCGGTGACTGGTGAGGAGGAGCGTCTGGAGCGGGTCCTCCCCCTCGTTGCCAAGCATGGGGCTGCTGTGGTCGCCATCTCCAATGACGAGACCGGGATCTCGGAGGATCCCGACGTGCGGTTCGAGGTGGCCAAGAAGATCGTGAATCGGGCGGCTGACTACGGGATCCCCGCCGAGGACGTCGTCGTCGATCCCCTGGTAATGCCGATCGGCGCCATCGCCAGCGCCGGCAGGCAGGTCTTCCACTCTGATCGGCAGGTTGCGCGAGGAGCTGGGAGTCAACACCACCTGCGGCGCCTCGAACATCAGTTTCGGGCTCCCCAACCGCGCAGGGATCAACTCCGCCTATCTGGCGATGGCGATGGGGGCCGGCATGACCTCGGCCATCACGAATCCTCTGGAGGCCGAGATCAGGCAGGCGATCCTCGCCGCCGATGTGCTCAATGGCCATGACCCGAACTGCTCGACCTGGATCCGCACCTATCGAGAGCCACCGGCGGCCGGCGAGAGGGGCCGTGCCCGTGAGAACCGGCGCCGCAGTACGGGCTGAATGGCCGTGACCAACCAGGTGATCTTCACGCCGTCAGGGCGGAGAGGATCTTTCCCCGACGGAACCACCGTCCTCGACGCGGCCCGGGCCCTGGGCGTCGACCTCGACTCGGTGTGCGGGGGCCGCGGTCTGTGCGGCCGATGCCAGGTAGTGGTGGGAAGCAGGCCCGGGGTAGAAGCCCGTGACGACCGGCTGTCGCCACCCGGGCCAATCGAGCTCGACTACCAGGGCAAGCGGCCGCTCGTCGTGGGTCAGCGGTTGGGCTGCGCCGCCCACATCCAGGACGACGTGGTCATTGATGTCCCTGCGGACAGCCAGGTCCATCGGCAGGTGGTCCGCAAGCGGGCGGGCGTATCTGCCCTTCCCGTCGATCCGGTCGTCCGTCTCCACTACGTCGAGGTGGCAGAGCCCGACCTCGCCAGCCCGACAGGTGACCTCGAGCGGCTCCTCGACGCTCTTGGCGAACAGTGGGACCTGACCGGTCTCTCGGTCGACCATCGAGTCCTTGCCGAACTGCAGACAGTCCTGCGTCTCGGGAAGTGGGCGGTCACAGTCGCCGTTCGTGAGGCGAGCAGACCTGATCGCGATCTGGCCCGGCTTCCGGGACCTTGCCCTGGGCGTTGCCTTCGACGTCGGCTCGACCACCATCGCCGGGCATCTCTGTGACCTGACCAGCGGTGCGGTCCTGGCTTCCGCGGGCCGGATGAACCCCCAAATCGGATTCGGGGAGGACCTGATGAGCCGGGTCTCCTACGTGATGATGAACGAGGACGGTGCCTCCCGCCTGACCACGGTCGTGCGTCAGGCATTGGACGAGCTGGTCGGCGAGTTGGTCGCCGAAGGTGGTGTGGAGCGCGGCGATGTCCTGGAATTGAGTCTGGTTGGCAACCCGATCATGCACCACCTGGCTTTGGGATTGGACCCGCGGGAGCTGGGCACCGCTCCGTTCGCCCTCGTGACCACATCGTCGTTGAGCACTCCGGCGGTGGAGCTCGGGCTCGACGTGAACCCCGGTGCCCGGGTCTACACCCTCCCCTGCATCGCCGGTCACGTTGGGGCCGATGCGGCCGGAGCAGTCCTCTCCGAAGGCCCTCATCGGTCTGACACCCTCCAGCTGCTGGTCGATGTCGGAACCAACGCCGAGTTGGTCCTCGGCAACAAGGAGCGGCTCCTGGCGGCATCGAGCCCGACCGGTCCGGCCTTCGAGGGAGCCCAGATCTCATCCGGCCAACGAGCCGCGCCCGGCGCCATCGAGCGGGTTCGGATCGACAAGGCGACCTTGGAGCCCCGGTTCTCAGTGATCGGACAGGAGGCCTGGTCCGATGAGCCCGGTTTCGATTTCGGCTCGGTCACCGGGATCTGCGGGTCAGGGATCATCGAGGCGATCGCCGGGCTATTCCTTGCCGGCGTCATCGACACCGATGGCGTGATTAGAGAGCCGGCCACCTCTTCGTCTCGGGTGGTGCCCTCCGAGCGGACCTTCTCCTATGTTCTCTGCTTCGAGCCGCGGATCGAGGTCACTCAGAGCGATGTCCGCGCGGTGCAACTGGCCAAGGCCGCGCTCTACGCCGGCGCCCGGCTCCTGATGGACCATTACGGGGTGGACCAGGTGGACGAGATCAGGTTGGCCGGGGCGTTCGGCAGCCATATCGATCCCCTCTACGCCATGGTCCTGGGGATGATCCCCGACTGCGACCTCGACCGGGTCTCGGCGGCCGGGAATGCGGCCGGGGTGGGGGCGATGATGGCCTTGTTGTCCGGGGTGGCCCGTGACGAGATCGAGGCGACGGCCCTCGCCATCGAGAAGGTGGAGACCGCGGTGGAGCCCCGTTTCCAGGAGCATTTCGTTGCTGCGCTGGCGATACCCCACAAGACCGACGGGTTCCCGATGCTCTCCGCGGCGATCGAGCTGCCCTCCCCAACCGAGTCCAGGGGGCGTCGGGGGCGCCGTTCCGGGCAATAGTGGCCTTACACCGTCCTGTTCCATGATGTAGTCTGGTACCACATCATGGAACAGCCCACTGGACGTCGGAGTGGTGGCCGCGCCGCCCGACAGGCGGCACGCACCGCCCGAGCCATCGATTCTGTCCCTTTTCTCACCAGGAAACTCGCCCCCGTCGAGGTCTCTGGATGAAGAAGGGCTGTCTCTGATCGAGGCCAACGCCGAGCTGCTCCTCGAACGCGTCGGCATCGAGGTGCTCAACTATCCGGAGGCACTCGAAATCTTCCGTGGCGCCGGCTGCGAGATAACCGAGACCCGGGTCCGCTTTCCAGCCGGGTTGGCCAGGAGCCTGCTGGCGACCGCTCCGAACCGATTCACCCAACACGCCCGCAATCCCGACCACGACGTCATCATTGGTGATCCCCACCTGGTGTTCGCCCCGGCGTATGGGTCGCCGTTCGTTCGCGACCTGGAGGGTGGTCGGCGCTACGCCACGATCGGCGACTTCGAGAACTTCGCCCGACTCACCCACATGACTTCTTCTTTGCACCATGGCGGGGGGACGCTGTGCGAACCGGTCGACTTACCGGTCAACAAGCGCCACTTCGACATGGTCTTCGCCCACATCAAGAACCACGACAAGGCATTCATGGGCTCGGTGACTGCTCCCCAGCGTGCCCAGGACACGGTCGACATGGCTGACATCGCGTTTGGGGGCGAGGCGAAAGCGGGAAAGACGGTGCTGCTCTCGTTGTGCAACGCCAACAGCCCGATGAGCTGGGACTACAACATGCTCGGCTCGGCGAAGATCTACGCCGAGAACAACCAGGCCTGTCTGATGACGCCGTTCATCCTGGCCGGGGCGATGGCTCCGGTGACCGTCGCCGGGACCGCGACTCAGACCCTGGCCGAGGCCATGGCCGGGATGGCTTTCTGCCAGATGGTGCGCCCGGGAGCGCCGGTGGTGTTCGGGTCTTTCGCATCTTCGATCTCGATGCAATCAGGGGCCCCAACTTTTGGCACACCCGAGCCGGCGCTGGTCCTGTTCGTGATGGCTGCTCTGGCCCGTCGCCTCGGCATCCCATTCCGCAGCGGCGGGAATCTCACCGCCGCCAAGACCCCCGACTACCAAGCCGCCTACGAGTCGGCGGCGACTTTCCTCCCCACCATCCTGGCCGGGGTCAACTTCGTCCTTCACACCGCGGGATGGCTCGAAGGCGGCCTCGCCATGGGTTACGAGAAGTTCATCCTCGACGCGGATCAGGCGGGCATGGCCGAGGCCATCGTTGGCGGCATCGATCTCTCCGAGAACGGCCAGGCTCTCGAAGCCCTCCTCGACAACCCACCAGGACAGCACTTCCTGGGCAACGCCCACACCCTGGCCAACTTCGAAAATGCCTTCTGGCGCAGCGGGACCGCCGACAACAACAGTTTCGAGCAATGGCAGGAAGCCGGGTCGCAGGAGGCCGTGAGCCGGGCGAGTGGGATCTGGCGCCGGATGCTCGCCGAGTATGAGCCGCCAGCCCTCGATGAGGCGATCGAGGCTGAATTGGTCGATTGGATCGGCCGGCGCAAGGCCTCCTTCCCGGATTCCGACGTCTGAATCATGAGTGAGAGCCTGGTCAAGACGCTTCTGATCGGAGCCGACTTCGAGGTGATCCCCTTGAAGTCGGTCATGGACCACGTGTCCGCCATTCCTCCCGGCTCCACGGTCTCGGTGACCGCGTCGCCGGCCAAGGGGATGAAGACCACTGTCGATCTGGCGATCGAGCTGCAGAAGGAGGGTTATCGGGCAGTGCCGCATCTCTCGGCTCGGATGATCGAGGGCCGTCGAGACCTGGGATCGATCATCAAGCGCCTCGACGACGGAGGGGTTTCGAGAGCCTTCATCACCGGTGGCGACGCCGAGCAACGCGGGATCTACTTCGATGCCTTGTCACTCCTTCTCGACCTGGCCGAGCTCGGGCATCCCTTCTTTGAAGTTGGCATTACCGGTTATCCAGAAGGACATCCGGGGATTCCCGATGACCGGCTTCGGAAGGCACTCTTGGAGAAGCAGGCCCACGCCACCTACCTCGTGACCCAGATGTGCTTCAACCCGAAGACGATCGTCGACTGGGTGAACTCGATCCGGGCGGATGGCGTGACCCTCCCGATCAAGGTCGGAGTGCCGGGGGCGGTCGAGCCGGCTCGCCTGCTGACGATCGGGGCCCGGATCGGGGTTGGGGACTCGCTCCGATTCGTGGCCAAGAATCGTCGGGCACTGTTCCGGATCCTCCGCCCCGGGAGATATCGCCCCGACCGGATCGTCCAGCCCTTGGGCCGACTGGGTGAGGGGCTCGGGCTGACCGGGCTCCATATCTTCACCTTCAACCAGGTGGCGCCCACTGTCGCCTGGCACAACAAGGCCCTGGCGAGGGTCAGCTGATGGCGGTCCAGTCGATCGACCGGGCGTTCCAGGTACTGAAGGCTCTCGCCATCGAGCCCTCGGGGGTCACCGACCTCGCGCAGAGGGTTGGCCTGCCCAAGTCGACGGTGGCCCGGATGTTGTCGAGTCTGGAGGACCAGGGAGCAGTTACCAAGGGCACCGACGGCAACCTCTACTCGATAGGCATGGGGCTGGTCGAGCTGGCTGGAGCCATCGACGCCACCGCGGCGTTGGCAACCGCAGTGCGCCCCCACCTGAGGGGCCTGTCGGATCAACTCGGCGAGGCGTCCGGATTCAGCGTCCCTACCGGCTACGCCATCCAGTACATGGTTCAAGTGGAGAGCCCCAACCCGGTGCAAGTCCGCGACTACACGGGTCTGGCGGTCCCCATGCACGTCGGGCCCTCCGGGTTGTGTGTGATGGCGCAGTGGCCGCGTGAGGAAGTGGACCGCTACCTCAAACGGCCGCTGGAGAGATACACCCCGAAAACCGTTGTGGACCCAGCACGGATACTCGAGCGGCTGGAGGATGATCCGTCGGGTGGGCCACTACTGGATCTACGAGGAATTCGCCGAGGGGATCAACTCGGTGGCGGCGCCGGTCCTGATCGAAGGGAGCCTGGCGATGGGTGCAATCCATGTGCATGGGCCGGCCTATCGATTCCCGGCCGAGGGGAAGGCCGATTCGATCGCTGAGATGGTCATGGACGCGGCGGCCCGTTTCTCTGACCGGCCCGAAGTCATCTGATCGAGCTTCATGACCGGACCGCAGAACTAGCCTGACCTGGCCACAACTACGGAGGCCGATTGACCACGACCAGACACTCGACTTTGACCAACTGGGGTGCCTATGAAGTCGAGACCGACGGCCGTGAGATCACCGCCGTGCACCCGTTCGCCAAGGACCCTGACCCGTCCCCGATCGGCCAGTCTCTGAAGGCAGTCCGCAAGAGCCGGGTCGACAAACCGTCGATTCGGGAGTCGTGGCTTCGGGATGGCCCGGGCTCCAACCCCCAGGGGCGGGGGCAGGAGCCATTTGTCGAGGTGGAGTGGGATCAAGCCCTCGACCTGCTCGCAGCCGAGCTGGACCGGGTCCGAACTCAATTCGGCAACCAGGCAATCTTCGGGGGCAGCTATGGATGGGCCAGCGCCGGCCGTTTCCATCACGCCCAAAGTCAGATCCATCGATTTCTGAACTCGATTGGCGGCTACACGAGCTCTGTCGACGATTACTCCATCGCCGCCGGCCATGTGATCACCCCGCACATTTTCGGGTTCTCGTTCGACGATTTCATGGATGAGCAGCCACATTTCGTCGAGATATCCGAAAACACCGAGCTGGTGGTGGCATTTGGCGGCATGCCCCTCAAGAACAGTCAGGTGTCTTATGGAGGGCAAGGCCGGCACATGCTGTCCAGCCGTCTCGAGACCTGTCGGGATCGTGGCGTCAGATTCGTGAACCTGTCCCCGCTTGGTGAGGACCTGATCGAGGCGGTCGAAGCGGAGTGGATACCGATGCGTCCCAGCACCGACACCGCGGTCCTGCTGGGTCTGGCTCACTGTCTGCTCACAGCGGGCGACCACGACCAGGACTTCCTCGACACTTACTGTGTCGGATGGGACCGGCTTCGCGCATATCTGCTCGGAGAAACGGATGGCATACCAAAGACTGCAGAGTGGGCGAGCGCGATCACTGCGGTTGACCCGGATCGACTTCGGACTCTCGCCGCCGACATGGCCCGGCATCGAACCATGGTCACAGTCAGTTGGTCGGTGCAGAGGAACGATCACGGTGAGCAGGCGTATTGGATGGCAGCCGCTCTGGCAGCGATGCTCGGCCAGATCGGCCTTCCCGGAGGCGGCATTGGATACGGATACGGAGCTGTCGGGCTCAACGGTCACCCGGTCGGATACCACGGGCTTCCCCGTCTTTCCCAGGGAAAGAATCATGTCGCCGACTTCATTCCGGTGGCCAGGATTGCCGATTTGCTCCTCCACGGCGGTGAGGAGTTCGAATACAACGGTGGGCGTCACACCTATCCGGAGACGCACATGGTCTACTGGGCCGGCGGGAACCCCTTCCATCATCATCAGGATCTGAACCGCCTGGCCAAGGCGTGGCAAACGCCCGACACCATTGTCTCCGGTCGATCAGGGTGTCGCCCGAGAGCTCGAGTCCGTGATCTTCAGGGATCAGTCGACCGGACGCCTGAAGGCCGCGGTACAACTCGACACTCTGGGCGATCCCTTCTGAGAGGCTGGTCACCGGCGGAGGGCCGAGAGCCTCGAGACCGGTGGTGTCGATGTCGTCGGGGAATGGCAACGGGTTCGATCCGGGCTGGATCAAATCCACCGCGCCCTCGACTGCTTCCTCGATGGCCGCGACAAAGTCCGTGATCGAGGCCCGGGAGCCGTTCAGGTTGAATATCTCGGCTCCCTTGGCGTCGGCGAAGGCGGCCTCGACCAGGGCATAGGCCACGTCCGGGGCGTAGTGGAAGAGGGTCGAGCCTCCGAATGAGATCTGATAGGGATGGCCCAAGACGGCGGCAACGATCGCCTTGGTCGGGGAGCTGGTCATCCCCTGGTCGCGGCCTGGCCCGTAGACGGTCAGCGGGCGCAGGCCGATGCTGGCAACTCCTGAATCGTGCCAATAGGCACGGGCCGATCCTTCGTTCGCCAGTTTGTAGACGCCGTAATGGCTGTTCGGGATGGCGTAGGCGCCCTCTGGGATGCTCCCACCCGACATGCTGAAGACCGCGATCGAGCTGGTGTAGATCACGTGGGGAATGGCGTGAGTGCGGGCCGCCTCGAAGATGTTGACCGTCCCCAGGACATTCACCATCGCCCCTCCCGGGGGGTCTGCCCTGCAGAACGGAAGCTGGAGAGCGCCGAGGTGGATGATGCGATTCACACGTTCGGCCTCGATTGTCGAGTTGATCGATCCAAGGTTGGTTAGGTCGCCGGCAACGAACGAGACCTGACCCAATTCGGCCTCCGACATCACCTGCTCCAGTCGTCGCTGGTCTGTCGATAGGTCGAAGGCAACCGCCTTGATACCGCGGCGAACGAGCTCCCGAACTGTCCACGCTCCTACGCATCCCATGGCTCCGGTGACCAAGACAGAGCCGGAGGACTCAGAGGTTGAAGTCATGGTTCGAGATTCTGGCCCGGCCCTGAGCGGTGGCCAAATGGCCCGTCAGGTCGGCTTGCGAAACACCCACTGCTCGACGTTGATCCGGCCCATGGTGAAACCGGCCTCGCAAAGCGTCAGATAGAGGTTCCACATCCGGCGAAACCTCTCGTCGAGGTCATGCTCGCTCTGAAGGCGATCCCAGGACTCGGTGAAGCTCGCTTTCCATGCGGCGAGGGTTCGGGCGTAGTCGGGGCCGAACGTCTCTATCTGTTCCACCTCGAGACCGGCATCGGCGCTGAGGCGACGCAAGCACCTTGGGGGCCGGCAACTGTCCACCCGGGAAAATGTACTGCTGGATGAAGTCTGCCCGACTCCGATACCGCTCCCAGTGGGGGTCGGCGATGGTGATGATCTGCATCGCGGCCAGGGCTCCCGGTTCGAGGCGGTCGAAGATGGTCTGGAACAGATCGGGCCACTGGCTCTCGTCGATCGATTCGATCATCTCGATTGAGACCACGGCATCGAAGGTCTGAGTCGGTGTTCCGGAAGTCCTCGATCCGGATGTCGACCATGTCGGCGAGGCCGGCGTTGGCAATGCGCTTCTCGGCGTAACCGGCGTGCTCCTTGGCGAGCGTGATGCCGACCACCTCACAGCCGATCTCATTGGCCGCGTACTCGGCGAATCCGCCCCAACCGCAACCAATCTCGAGCACTCTCATGCCGGGGGCGAGTCGAGCATGTTCGGACATCGTCCGGTACTTGTGCCGTTGGGCCTCTTCGAGGGTCTGTTGGGGGTGTTGGAACCGGGCCGATGAGTAGGTCATGGTCGGGTCCAGCCAGGCCGCATAGAAGTCGTTGCCCAGGTTGTAGTGCTCGTTCATGGTGCGCACCCGTGAATGGCGTCGTTCCGGTCGAATCCGCTGCCACAACCGCCGAATCGGGCTCGTCACGACTGCCAGTGGATGGTCGAACCACGCCTTCTGGTTGGCCAACCCCCATGCGATGAGCCGGTCCAGATCGCTGGTGTCGATCCGCCCGCTCATGTAGGCCTCGGCGAATCCAGTGAGCCCTTCTCGAACGATTTCCAGGATCGCCCCGAGGTCTCGGATCGAAATGTCGGCGACGGGCTGGCCATGGCCGATCGTCACCCGATCTCCGGTCGGCATCTCGACCTCGAGGGTCCCCGTCCTTCGCAAGACGCCGGAAGATCCACAAGACCGCTGGCGATCATCGGTGTCATCCCACACTCCTGAAGGTGTCGACCACCGTGACGCTATCCAACGGTGGCGCAGGACGGCTGTGGAATTTGGCTCCCTTGAGCCAGAGGCGAACCGCCTCCCAGTGAATCCCGCCGACCACCTTCAGGGTCAGCAGCGGGTGGCTCCAGAACAGCCGCAACAGGTTGAGGTCGGTGAGGGGCAATCGAGTCAGGGATAGGCCGGCTCGCAGGAAGAGGCCCTTCGTCGTCTCGCTTGGCTGATTCCCAAAGACAAGTGCTCTCCGGGACGGGTCATTGAGAACGAGTAGTTCGACTCCATGTCGTTGAACGGCGAGACGTGGAGGTGCTTCTCGAACTCGTGGCTGAGGTCACGCCCGTCGACGGGCACGACGTAAGAGTGCTTGTCCCCGAAGGTGTTCCTGACTTCGTGGATCACCGCGACGAGGCGCCCATCGGGGTCGTAGCAATACCAGACGCTGATCGGGTTGAACACATAGCCGAGCACCCTCGGATAGGCGAGCAACTCGATCCGTCCCCCGCTGAGCTCCACTCCGGCCCGGCTCAGAATCTCCTCGACCCAGTCTCGCAACGAGCGTCCCGTCCTCCGGGCCGTGATCATGCCTGCTCGATGGCGAACAGGTTGAAGCGTTCGACAGAGAAGAACCTCAGCCCGCGGTCGAGCCGGTCCAGCTCGTCGATGTCCCAGAGCCCGTAATAGACCCGGTACTCGAAGTCGTGGTGGACCGGTCTGAGACGGGTGTGTCGGACAGTGCCCTGGTAGAGGGCCGAGTGAAAAGTGCTCACACCAACGCCCCGATCCTGTCCGGCGGCAAGGACGAGCTCATTGGCTCGAAGGAGCCCCACCATGGAGGAGGGCTGCCCAACGCCGCGGCCACGTTGAGCCCGGCCTGGAGGCCGTCCTCGTGGAAGCCGTATCCGCAGTAGGCACCCGCAAACCAGGTTCTTCGCGCCCCTTGGATCGCGGTCAGTCGTCGTTGCGCATCCACGGTCCGGTGATCGAACTGGGGATGCGCGTAGTCGAACCGTTGGTGGACCAGTGCGGGATCCGGATCCTGGATCGGGTTGAGGGAGACAAATAGTTGCTCTCCGGTGTCGAGACGCTGCAAGCGGTTCATCCAGTAGGTGACCGAGGCACGCCTTGGTCCACGATCGGTGGGCGAAACCATGGCGTTCCAACTGGACCACACCCGGCGCCGGGTTGGCATCAAGGCGGGGTCACTGTGGAGCACCGCCACATTTGGCTCATATCGAATGGCTCCCAGGGCCTCTCGCTCAGCGTCCGTTGCGTTCCGCCCGAGGATCGCCAGTCCCTGATCGGAGTGAGTTGCCAGCACCAATTGGTCGAAGGTCTCGGTCCGGCCGTTGGCGGTGACCTCGATGCGATCCTCATGTCGTTCGACCAAGGTGACGGGGCTGCCAAGACGGACCCGATCCATGAACGGGCTGGGCGAGGCGCCGAACGTACTCCCGGCTTCCACCGGAAACGGTTCGCCAGGTGGGTCTGTTGGTGATCCGGATCAGACCGTGGTTGCCGAGGAATCTGAGGATTGAGGTCGCCGGGAATCTCCGTATCTCCTCCTGACGAGCCGACCAGATGCTGGCCGTCATTGGGAGCAGATACTCCTCGAGAAACCCGGCACTGAAGCTGTGCCGGGTTAACAACTCGTCGATGGTCTCGTCTCTTCTCGGCCTCAGCTCGAGCACCGCTGCTTCGAAACCTGATGATGTCCGAGATCATCGATCGATACCTCGGTCGGAGAAGATTGGCCGGTTGAGCGATCAGCCCTTTGGCGCTCGCTGCATATTCGAAGGACTTGCCCATGGAGAATGCGAAGGACATGTCACTCTCCTGCGACTTGACCCCCAGAGCGGAAAAGAGCCTGGTGAGATGGGGGTAGGTCACTTCGTTGTAGACGATGAATCCGGTGTCGACCGGCACTGCCCCGTGGGCGGTTTCGACCTCGACCGTGTTGGAGTGACCGCCAAGGCGTTGGTCCGCCTCGTAGACCACGATCTCGTTGTCTTGGTGCAGGGCCCATGCTGCGCCCAGCCCCGAGATGCCGGCACCGACCATGGCAATTCTCTGTCCCACGCCGGTACTTCGGAGCGGTCGAGGCGGCCCGGATGACAAGATCGCGCGAACGTCTTGGCCATCCGCCTCGGCGTCCCGCGCCGAATAATGGACATATGAGATTGCAAGAACAGAGAACGGTGCGGCGCGACCTCGACGAGGCCTTCGCTTACACCGCCGACTTCTCCAATATCGAGAACTGGGACCCGGGAGTTGTCCGGTCGCGGAAGGTCGGCGAAGAACCAGTCCGGGTCGGCACCCGATTCGATCTCGATGTGAAGTTCGGATCGCGGACAGTCCCCATGACCTACGAGGTGACTGTCTACGAGCCTCCCAAGCGGGTGGTGCTGGTCGGGACAGGCGACACCGTCGGCGCGATCGACGAGATTCGGTTCTCGACCGATGATGGTCAAACGGTCATCGACTACACCGCGGACCTCGAGTTTCACAACTTCATCCGGTTCCTGACCCCCCTGATGGGCCCGACAATGCGAAAGGTCGGGGAGAGGGCGCTCGATGGGCTGGTGAGCTGCCCTCGACGGATGAACAAGCTGTCGATCGCAGGGTTCACCAACCTCGGGTACCGACTTCACTCACGCTCCTTCGAGCCCGTCGACGAGGACATGACCGACAAGACCGTGTTGATCACCGGCGCCAGCGGTGGCTTGGGAGAGGCGGCCACCGTTGCGCTGACCGGTCTCGGAGCGCGAGTCGTCGTGGTTGGCAGAGACCAGTCCAAGCTCGATGCGGTCGAACAACGAACCGCAGGTAGTGCTGTTGGGATCCAGGCCGACCTCTCATCGATGGCCGAGGTCAGACGGATGGCATTGATCGTCCTCGAGACCGAGGCGCGTCTCGACGTTCTGATCAACAACGTCGGGGTGTTGCTGAACGAGAGGATGGTGACCGACGAGCGCATCGAGGCCACGCTCGCCACCAACCTCGCCGGGCACTTCCTCCTCACCAACCTGCTCTTGCCCCGGCTCATCGAGTCTGCTCCGTCGAGAATCATCAATGTCAGCTCGGGAGGGATGTATTCGGAGAGGATCCACCCTGAGGACCTGCAGTACGAAAAGGGCGAATATCGGGGTGCCTCCGCCTATGCGAGGACGAAACGAGGCCAGATCATCCTCACCGAGATCTGGGCCGAGCAGCTCGCAGGCACCGGGGTTGTGGCTCATGCCATGCACCCGGGATGGGCTCGAACCGCAGGCGTCGAGAGGTCATTGCCCGCGTTCAACCAGGTCATGAGGCCGCTTCTGCGCACGCCGGAGCAGGGCGCCGACACCATCGTCTGGCTGGCGGCCGCCGACGAACCCGGGTTGACCAGCGGCCGGTTCTGGTTCGACAGAGAAGTGGTGCCCACTCACCTAAAGGAGTCGACGCAAGAGACCGCTGAGGAGCGACAGGCTTTGTGGGATGGTCTGGCCGATCTGACGGGATTCAAACCACAGCGTTCCGACGGATGACCTCTTCGTAGTAGGAGGCGCTGAGCTTCGGGGTGCGCTTCTGGGTCTCGAAGTCGACGTAGTGGATCCCGAAGCGGTTGCTGTATCCGAAGAGCCATTCGAAATTGTCGAGGAGGCTCCACAGGAAGTAACCGCGCACGGGAACTCCCTCGGCCGTCGCTCTCTGCAACTGTCCGAGGTAACTCCTCAGGAAGGTCACCCGATCGGTGTCGTTGACGCTGCCGTCCTCCGCGACCTGATCGGATGTGGAGCACCCGTTCTCGGTGATGTAGATCTCGTCGGGGCTCCAGACGTCGTGCACGAGCTTGGGGCCCCAGTACAAGGCTTCGGGTGTGATCCGATGCCAGATCGCGGCGAGAGGATGCGATGCCGAGAAGGGGATCACCTCGTAGCCAGGTTCGGCTTCGGTGGCCCGCACGTAGTGGTTCACCATGTAGATGTTGACCCCGACGAAATCGACGGGGCTCCCGATGATCTTCATGTCCTCATCGGTGAATGTTGGAGCGTCGGCGCCCGCGGCCTCCAGGTAGGCATCGGTGTAGGCGCCTTCGAGGATCGCGGTGAGATATCCGGCGTTGACTTCGCGTAGGGCGATCTCCGCAGCGTGAATGTTCTCCGGAGTCTCGATTACGGGGGCGACCACGTTGAAGTTCTCGGCCGGGCCCACCTTCGTGCCCGACTCTCCACCGGCTCGAATCGCCTGCACGGCCAGGCCGTGGGCCAGGATCACGTTGTGCCGGACCTGGTTCACCCGAGCGGTGGGCAAGATGAGCCCGGGTGCGAAGGTCCCATTTCCGTAACCGTTCCCAACCACCAGCGACCCCTCGTTGATGGTGAAGAAATGCCGAACCCGGTCGCTGAGGTGCTCGGCGATGAACCCCGCGTAGTGCCCGAAGGCGTCTGCTGTGTCCCGGGTCTGCCACCCGCCGCGGTCTTCGAGAGCCTGTGGCAGATCCCAGTGATAGAGCGTGGCGAAGGGCTCGATGCCATTTGCGAGCAATTCGTCCACGAGCCGGTTGTAGAAGTCGAGGCCCTTTTGGTTCGGCTCGCCGGTGCCCTCTGGGAAGATCCGCGGCCAGGAGATCGAGAACCGATAGGTGGTGGTTCCCAATGACTTCATCAATGCGACGTCTTCCCGGTAACGGTGATAGTGATCGTCGGCGATGTCGGCGTTGTCGTCGACCAGCATCTGGTCCGACGTCCGGACGAAGGTGTCCCAGATCGAGGTGCCACGACCGTCCTCGTTGACCGCGCCCTCAATCTGAAAGGCAGCGGTGGCGGTGCCCCAACGGAATCCGGCGGGGAAGGTGCGGTCAGCGGGAGACACCTGGGACATAGTCAAGGTCGACGAGAGCGTAGGAGAACAGAACACAAACCCGGGCGCCGGTGATCCGAATAGTGTCCCGAAAAAGAAAGGGCTCATCTGGTGACACTTCAGGTCTCGAGGGAAACCAATTGGTATGGATCAACGGCGGCTGAGGTCGCGTCGGCGCTCGGGGTCAGTCCCGAAGTCGGCCTGACTCCGGCCGAGGTGAGCCAACGCCTCGAAAAGTACGGTTCGAATCGGCTGACCGGGGCCAAGAAGGAATCCGGATTTCAGGCCTTTCTTCGCCAGTACCAGGACTTCATGCAGATCATCCTCCTCGCCGCGGCGCTGATGAACCAGCTGGTCACAGGGGACACCGCCACCACCGTGGTCCTGGCCGGGCTCACACTTTTCAATGCAGTCATCGGCCTGCGTCAGGAGTCGAAGGCCGAAGAGAGCGTTGCCGCCCTCGCCTCGATGCTGAAGACGATTGCCCGCGTCCGGCGCGACGGCCAGGTGCTCGAGGTGCAGGCCGAAGAACTGGTGCCAGGGGACATTGTCTTGATGGAGGCCGGCAACCTCGTCCCCGCGGACGGCCGGATAATGGTTGCTGCAACCTTGGAGATAGAGGAAGCCGCCCTGACCGGTGAGAGCTTGCCGGTTGCGAAGGTCATCGAACCGGTGCCGGGGGATGAGGTGGCGCTGGGCGACCGCATCTGCATGGGCTATATGAACACCTCGGTCACCCGGGGCCGTGGGGAGATGATCGTCACCGCGACCGGGATGACCACCGAGGTCGGCCATATCGCCGACCTGCTCGCCAACACCGGCACTGAAAAGACACCCCTGCAGAAGCAGCTCGATGGCCTGTCAAAGATCATCGCCACCATCGCGGCCGCGGCCCTGGTGATCGTTGTATTGCTCGGACTTTCCGCCGGCGAGTCATTCGACACCCTCTTCATCACCGGCGTTGCGCTGGCCGTGGCGGCCATCCCGACCGGTTTGCCCGCCGTGGTCACTGCCCTGCTTTCGATCGGGACCCGCGAGATCGCCCGTCGCAATGCAATTGTCAAGCGTCTTCCGGCGGTGGAAACGCTGGGTTCGACCTCCGCTATCTGCTCCGACAAGACGGGGACGCTGACCTTGAACAAGATGACGGCACGGGAAATGGCGATCCCTGGCCAGAATGTCTTCAAGGTCTCGGGGGAGGGCTACGCCATCGCCGGCGAGATCAAGCATGTAGGGGGAGAGAACTTCGATCTCGACCCGTATCTGCTCCCCATGATCCTTTGCGCCGACGCGGTTCTGGACGGGGAGAGCCTCATCGGCGACCCGACCGAGGGTGCCTTGATCGTGCTCGGCGCCAAGGGAGGTTTGGATGTCGAACGAACTCGCTCGACTTACCCCCGGGTCGCCGAGGTCCCCTTCGACTCGGACTACAAGTTCATGGCCACCTTTCACGAGATGAAGAGCCGAGACGGTTCCCCAGTGATCCGTTGCTATGTCAAAGGTGCCCCCGATGTCCTCATCGGCAAGGGTGGCTCTTATCTCAGCCCTGATGG
Source organism: uncultured Acidobacteriota bacterium (assembly GCA_963724825.1). Taxonomy (GTDB): domain Bacteria; phylum Actinomycetota; class Acidimicrobiia; order Spongiisociales; family ZC4RG35; genus JALYNX01. The sequence goes on along the minus strand of CAVRWT010000011.1, from coordinate 19,512 downwards.
GGAGAAGGTGCCGGTGACCGACGAGAACCGCCATCTCGCTCTGGACGTCAACGACCGTATGGCCGGCTCGGGTGAGCGGGTCATGGTGGTGGCGCAACGAGATTTCGACCCCGGATCCTTCGACCCGAGAGGGAATCTGATCGATCTGGTCCGCGATCTCACCTTGCTCGCCATGGTCGGGATCGTCGACCCGCCCCGAGCCGAGGCCAAGGCTGCCATCGCCAAGTGTCACGACGCCGGGATCCAGGTACGGATGATCACCGGCGATCACGCCGTCACTGCAGCCGCCATCGCCGGGGAGCTCGGCATCGAGGGTCGGGCCATCACCGGAGCGCAGTTCGCCGCGATGAGTGACGGAGAATTGATCGAACAACTGCCCGAAATCGGAGTGATCGCCCGGGTCGCCCCCGAGGACAAGGTGCGCTTGGTCCGGATGCTGCAGCAGTCCGGCAACGTGGTTGCGATGACCGGTGATGGGGTCAACGACGCTCCGGCCCTCAAGGCTGCGGACATCGGGGTGGCGATGGGGATCACCGGCACCGAGGTCTCCAAGGAGGCCGCGGTGATGATCCTCACCGACGACAACTTCGCCACCATCGTCGGCGCCGTCGAGTACGGGCGATCCCTTTACGACAACCTGCTCAAGTATCTCCGCTTCCAGATGTCGACGCTGGTCGCCTACATCGCGGTGTTCATCGGCGCCGGGATATTTGCCGTCGCCGGTGGCATTCCGTTGAACCCGCTTCAGATCCTGTGGCTCAACATGGTCATCGACATTCCGCTGGCGATCGCCCTCGGATTCGACGAGCCGACGCCTGGACTGATGAAGCGATCTCCGCGCCCTGTCGGTGCACCGGTGCTCTCCTCCCGAAACTGGGTTCGGCTTTGCGTGCAGGGGTTCGTGATGACCGTAGGGCACACTCGCCGTCTATCAGCTAGCTGAGCCCGAATATGGCGCTGCGGTCGCCTCGACGATGCTGCTCACCACCCTCTCGCTGTTCCATCTGATCGCCGGCTACATGGCCAGGGATCAGGAGAACACGATTTTCGCCAGGGCGAGCCTTCCTGGATCGACCCAACTCCGTCGTTATGGGCTAGCCTTGTTCGCGATCGTGGCGGTCACCGGCCTTGGGTTCCTGCAGCGAATCTTTGCCACGGTCGAACTGAGCTTCGAGCAGTGGTCTATCTGCGTCGGGATCGCCTTGAGCTTGCTGGTGGTCGAGGAACTGGTCAAGTTCTTCATTCGCAGGCGAGGAAGGGCGCCGCAACCGGTTCCGACTACTCCGGCCTTGGCCGCCTAGAGAGCGACCTCGGGGTCGGCTTGCCTCAGGTCGATGGACGCCCGAACCTCTCGACCAGAAGGCCGTGGCGCAGGCCGCGATCGCTGACCACGAGGGTCTCCCGCCCCAGCTTCTCCATCACGGTTCGGACGATGCAGGCTCCGGCGAGGATCACGTCGGCTCGCTTCGGTTGAAGACCAGCGATGGCGCGTCGCCCTTCTGCATCTATTCCTCGATACAGCTCGATCTGGCGGTCGATCTCGTCTGTGGAAAGAGTGGTGCCCTGGACGAGGTCAGGGTCGTAGACCGTCATCTCGTGGCTGACGGCAGTGATGTTGGTTATGGCCCCGCCCATGCCCACCAATGCGTCCGGTGATGGGCGATCATCGAGGCTCGAGAGATCGTCAGAGACGGCCTCGAGGACATCCCGCACCACATCGGGACCGACCGCCTGGGATAGACCGAAACGCTCGGTGTAGCGAACGGCGCCAACATCGACGCTGAATCGCTCGATGACCTGTTGGCCCTCGCCAAAAGTGAATTGGCTGCTGCCTCCGCCGGTGTCGAACACGACGAGGGACCCTTCGCCGAGGCCAAGCCCGTTCTCGACAGCAAGGTAGGCGAGTCGGGCTTCCTCTTCCCCCGAGATCACCTCAACCCTGACTCCGGTCCTCTGATGGATCGCGTCTGTGACGAGTTCACGGTTCGACGCGAGCCTCATGCCAGCCGTTCCGACGGCGGCAATGGCCCGAGCAGCTTTGTCCTTCGCCTCTCCGACCATGTCCACCACGGCGTCGACGGTGCGGGTGATGGCCTCCGGCGCGAACTCGTTGTGCTGCTCCAAGCCTTCACCGAGTCTCGTGACCTCTGCTCGGTCGACGACGGAACTCCAGGTCCCATCCATGTTCTGCTCACCTACATGGAATTTCACCGAGTTGGTGCCAATGTCGATCACCGCGTAGCGGGGGCCGGCACCTGCGACCAGAGACCTCAGGCCGCGTCGTGTAACTCACGTTCAGGTAGTCGCCGAGTCCGGCCGCGTCGACGGCCGAAATGACCGAGTCAGGGTGCTCACCCTCGATGGCGATGGTCCCGATCGCCCGATCACCGACCTCGAGATCGGTCACCTCGGCGATGCAATCGTCCAATTGGTAGCGGACCCTTGTCTTCCGAACCAACACCGCCTGGAGGACATCGTCGGGTCCAACCACCTCTTCGAGGAACTGACTCATCGTGTACTCAGGCCGGGCGAGGATGGGCGCCGGGCGTTCCAGCACGGTGAAGACCTCGACCACGTTGGCTGCTGGGATTGGGAAGCCGACCTTCATCATCGGTGTCCAAAGCTCCAATCCCCGGCTGTCGACTTCCTTCAGGACCTTGACGTCAACCAAGTCATCGCGGATCTTGACGTTCGCCGCCACCTCACCCACCACATAGAGATCGTCGCTCGTCTTGGTCTCAATCGGATCGAGGGCCGCGAAGTACTTCTCGGCCGTGGGAAAGCCGGCTCCGAACGTTCGCCACTCCCATCTGGGCACTATCTCTGCCACTTTCAACCTCTCCTCAATCCGCCCGCTTGACGGTCGGGGTGTCCGAGCTCAAGTGGGCTCCGCCCACGGTGCCCGGGAATGGATTTTCGCCCAGAGGTAGGAGAGAAGGACACGGACGTTGGCCACCACCGGAACCGCAAGGATCGCACCCAGGATGCCGGCAACCTGATATCCGGCCGTGACCGAGATGAGAACGACGAGGGCGGGCAACTGGACGGAATGCCCCATGACCTTGGGGGCGACGATGTTGCTCTCCAACTGCTGGATGAGGGTGTAAGCCACGATGACCAGCAGGGCGAACACGACGTTGTTCATCTCCACGAACCGAGTCGATCCTTGAACCAGCGCGATGATCACCGCGGGAATGGTGGCGATGATCGGCCCAAAGGTGGGGATCACTTCGAGCAGACCGGCGATGATGGCCAGGAAAAGGGCACCGGGCAGGCCCAACAGCCAGACGACCACGAAGGTTGTGAATCCGATCACGAGGATCATGATTCCCTGGCCTCGTATGTAGTCGTTCCACGACGCGTTGAGTCTTCGGCCCAGTTCAAACACCTCGAGCTCGTATTCCTTGGGGACCAGATTGGCGATGCTCCGAAAGTACCGTCCCGAGTCGGCCGTCATGTAAACGGCGATGATCAGGACGAACACGATCCCGGAAATGACCCCGATCAAGAGCCCGGCGACCCCGGCCACTGCCACCAACGCTTCGGTGACGGCGCCGAGCCAACGACCCGGATCCAGCAGGTCGGCACTGCCGGATGTCTGGCTGGAGGCGTCGCGTGACGGCCGTGACCGCACTTAGATCGATGCCAAGAAAGTTGGTCGAGGAAAGACTGGTCGCGATGTCGGCGAGCCATTTCTCGAACGAGGCGACGATCTCATGGAAGTCGATTTGCGCAAGAGAGCCGATGATCAAGGCCGGGAGTATGAAGACGGCGCCGATTGCGATGGCAGCCGCGGCAAGATAGACCACCGTAACGGCAAGCCATCTCGGGAAGTGGAGCTTGTTGACCAGGCCTCGGAGGAGGGGCTCGATCAAGAACGCCAGAAGTGCGGCGACGATGATCGAGTCGAGGACGCCAAACAGAAGAAAGAAGCCCAGGGCGACGACGCCGACCACCAGGGCGATGGCCACGAGACGGCGTGTGGACGCTGACCACGCCGGCCCGCTGGCTGGCTGAAGCGTCGATTGGTCGGATTGTCGCTCTTGGTCAGTCACAGACGTGAAACGTAGCTGTTGAAGACCAGCCGCGGCGGCCAATCACCCAGGAGGAATTAGCACCGCATTCACCACGTGCGCCGTGCCGTTGCTCCCGATCACGTTGCTCACTGTCACCACCGAGGCACCGTTGAGCACGATCTGTCCGTCCGTCACCTCTATGGCGACATCTCCACCCTGTGCGGTAGTCACCGAGGTCATCCCTTCCAGGTCGAAGCCGCTCAGGTTGTCGTTGACCACGTGATAGAGCAGGATCGCAGCCAGTGCGTCGGGTTCGGTGGGCAAGGGCTCCGCCAGCTCGGCGAACGCTTCGTCCGTTGGCGCAAATAGCGTGAACGGGCCCGGCCCGGACAGGGTCTCGGTGAGACCCGCGGCCTCGATTGCGGCCAACAACTGGCTGAAATCACCGTCATCGGCGAGAACCTCGAGGATCCCTCCTGATGGCTGGGGCGTTGTCGTGGCGGGCGGCGCAACAGTTGTCGTGGCGGCGGCCGCCGTGGTCGTTGTCTCGGCGGGCACGGTGGTGGCAGGTCCGCGGTCGGGCTCGGTCGTCGCCGTGGTGGGCGGGGCCTCACCTGCATCGTTGAGCGCCTTCTCGAAAGCTCTCAGGGTGGCGGCGTCGACCACTCCGGTGGCCGGGACTCCGAGATCGGTCTGCAGGGCCTTGAGTGCATCCTCGACCTCGCGGGACCAGATTCCGTCGACGGGACCGTCGTAGTAGCCGGTGCTGATCAGAATCCCCTGGAGGGCACCGATCTCCGCCGACTGACGCTGACCCAGGGCGGCAGCAAGGGCGGCCTGAGTTGCCGGGTCGACCAACCCGGTTACGGGGAGGCCGGCGTCCTTCTGCAGTTGTTCCACGGCGGCGATCGTCTGCGGCCCGTAGATCCCATCGACGTTGCCCTCATACAGACCGGCGGCCTGAAGGTCGGTTTGGAGAGCGGTGACGTAGTCGGAGACCCACTGCTTGGCTTGGGCCTCGTCCTCGATGCAGCCGGCATCGGCGAAGAGGCGAACCCATGCCACCTCGAGCCCATAAGCGGCGGAGGTGAAGGTGACACCGGCATCGACCACGGTGGTGTTGTCGTCGATGTCGCTGGCGGCGGCGAAGGCAGCCTCGGCGTCCTTGACCGCGTCGATCGATTCGGGCTGGATGATCTCGACCGTGAGACCGGGCGTGGTGTCGGCCGTGACGGCTTCCTGGAATGTGGCCGCTGACTCTTCGACAGCCTCCCGCCCGGGCGCCAATTCGTCGGCGGCATTCTTGACATCACCGACGGTGAGGTCGACCTCTTCGAACAGACCTCCGTAGTTGCCGATTGCGGAAACGTATTGCTCGACGTCCGAGCAGAACTGCGCCTGAGCGGCGGCAACGTCGATCGGTTCGTCTTCGGTGCAACCCGAGATCGTCAGTCCGAGGATGACGGTCAGAGCGATAGTCGCGAATCTTGATCTCATGACAGTTCCGTCACCTCAACTCGGAGAATGGCCGTGGACATGTGATGCCAAGCTAATTCCACGTCGCCGCTATCTGTGTCATCCGGGCGTCTCCTTGGCATGAGCCCCCTCCGCCAGCGTGTATCTTTTGGGAGTCGCAACAAATAGAGGAGACAAACGTGCCGTTGATGGATCTGTTCTGGACCATGCTCTGGTTATTCATATTTTTTGCCTGGATCTGGCTTCTGATCTCGATCTTTTCCGACATCTTCCGTAGCGATGACCTCGGCGGATGGGGGAAGGCGTTGTGGATACTGTTCACCGTGTTCTTGCCCTACCTCGGTGTCTTGGTATACCTCATAGCCCGGGGAAGCTCCATGCAACAGAGGAGCCTCGCCGAAGCGGCTGCTCGTGAAGAGATGACCAGGGCCTATGTCCAGCAGGTCGCAAGGAGCGGCTCCACGGCTGAAGAGCTCACCCAGCTTGCCAACCTGCGGGACACCGGCGTCCTCACCGCCGAGGAGTTCAACCAGCAAAAGGCCAAGCTTCTGCTTTGAGCGGTCTCGCTGATCGCGTTGACCAGGATCGCCTGCTTCGCATTTTCCTCGAACTGGTGGCCATTGACAGCCCGACTGGCCACGAGGAGGTCATCGGCCGAGAACTGACGTCTCGCTTTGAGAAGTTGGGTTGCTCGGTGACTCAGGACCACGTTGGGAACCTCGTCGCCGTCCTGCCCGGCGACCGTCCCGACACGATCATGATCTCAACCCACATGGACACCGCAGGAACCGATGTCGGCATCATTCCGATAATCGAGGACGGGGTGATCAGGACTGATGGCTCGACCATCCTCGGAGCCGATGACAAGTCGGGCATCGCGGGTTGCCTCGAGGTCTTGACTCTGCTCCAGGAGGACCCGACCGCTTCACACCCGACTGTCGAGTTCGTGATCAGCGTTGGCGAGGAAAGCGGTCTGGTTGGCTCGCGTCAGATGGACGTCAGCCAACTCAACGCCACCCATGGGTTTGTGTTCGACACCGCCGGGGCCATCAGCGCGATCACCTATTGGGCACCTACATCCGTCTACATCACAGCAAAGGTCCACGGCAAGAAGGTCCATGCCGGCGTTGAGCCCGAGAAGGGCATCAATGCGGTCAAAGTCGCAGCCGAGGCGATCGCAGCCATGCCGCTGGGGCGGATCGACGAGGAGACCGTGGCCAACATCGGGACCATCTCCGGAGGAGAAGCGCGAAACATCGTGCCCGGTGAAGTGGTCTTAGAAGGAATGGCCCGCAGCCACGATCAGGAGAAGCTCGATGCCCAGCTCGATGCGATGCGACGGGCTCTCGAAGACGCCGCATCCCGGCACGGGGCGACGGTCGACTTCGAGGCCGAAGAGATCTATCGCACCTATCACATCGAGGAATCGGAGAAGCCCATACCGCGACGCGGCCCGGGCCATCCGTTCGCTCGGGCTGGAGGTGGTTCCGCGCAAGAGCGGCGGAGGGACCGATGGCAACTTCTTCAATGCCAAAGGCATACCCTGTGTCGCCATGGCTACCGGGATGGTTGATGAGCACGCCACCACCGAGCACATCGCCATCGAAGATATGGTGACCGTGTGCAAGATCCTGGTGACGATCGTCACCCAGGACCCGGAGTGAAGGAGGGAGTGGCACCTTGATCTACCTCAGGAGGCAGAAGTGGGTAGTCGCCCTCGCGGCGCTCGCCCTCACCCTCGCCGCATGTGGGAATGCCGCGGAGAGGGATCTCTGTCGGGAATACGAGGATCTGCAACAGGCAGTGGCACAGGTCGACGAACTGGATCCTGAGACGGCCACTGCCGCCGACGCGCTGGCGATCGTGGAGAACGTGATGCTCCAACTCGACCAGTTCCAAGCAGCGTCGGACGGCCTCTACGACCAGGCGGTGTCGAATCTGAACCTGGCCCTGGAGGATCTGAGAGTGGTGGTGTTCGACCTCGGTGACGAAGGCCTCGCTGGTGGCGAGGCCGCTGATGGAGGACTCGTTGACCAACACGGCTGCGGCATATGACGCCTTGAAGCAGCGACTAGACGTCGTCTGCGGCACGGACTGATTCCAAAGGAGACAAATGGACATCACTTTCATCCTCGAAGGCTTGGTGGTCCTAGCCGCCATCGTCATGGGCACCCGGGCCGGTGGCGTCGGGATCGGCCTCTGGGGCGGTCTCGGTGTCGCCATCCTGGTGTTCGTCTTCCAGGAGCCACCAGGGGAGCCGCCGATCTCGGCGCTGCTGATCATCCTGGCCGTGGTCACCGCGGCTTCGATGATGCAGGTGGCAGGCGGGGTCGATTGGATGGTCAAGGTGGCTGCTGGTGTGATCCAAGCTCATCCCAAGCAGATCACCGTCATCGCGCCTCTCACCGTGTTCGCCTTCACGGTCGGGGCGGGAACCAGCAACATCATGTACCCGCTGCTTCCGGTCATCTACGACGTGTCCTACCAGAACAACATCAGGCCATCGCGACCGCTGACTGTTGCAGTGGTGCAGTCCGGGATGTCACTGGCCGCGTCACCGGTCTCCGCAGCGATGGCCGCCATGCTGACCCTGACCGCGGTCGCGCCCTACAACTTCGACCTGGCGCAGATCCTTTCGATCACTATCCCGGCTGGCATCATCGGCATCATCGTCACAGCTCTGTTCGTGGGGCGGATGGGCCTCGACATCGACGACGACCCAGAAATCCAGGCCAAGATCGCCTCTGGTGAGCTGCCTCAAGCCCGGGGGCGTCCGGCACGAAGATCGAGTTGACGGCAACCAAGGAAGGCCGGAACGCGGGGATCATCTTCCTGCTCGGCGTGGTCGCCATCGTCATCTTCGGCCTGTTCCCCGATCTGCGGCCGTCCTTCGGCGCAGAGGGCGAAGCGGTCCCGATCGACATGACGACCACCATCGAATTGGTCATGTTCAGCGTTGGCGTCCTGATCATGCTGGTCGCCCGGCCCGACGTGTCACAAGTGCCCGAGGCCTCAGTGTTCAAGGCTGGCATGGTCTCGGCGATCGCTCTGTTCGGAATCGCCTGGCTGACGGCCACGTTCATCGCGGCGCATGAGGAGTTCATCGTCACCACGATCGGCGGCTGGGTCAACAACGCGACTTGGATCTTCGCCCTCGCCATCTTCCTGGTTGCGGCTTTGACGACCAGCCAGTCGACCGCGACCCGGACCATCGTCCCGATCGGTCTTGCCGCCGGGCTGGCCCCCGGCTTGGTGACCGGTATGTGGGGTGGTGCGCTTGGCGGCGTGTACACCCTCCCCGCCAACGGCACCCAGATCGCGGCAGCCAACTTCGACCTGACCGGGTCGACCAAATTGGGGACCAAGCTGTTGGACCACAGCTTCTTCGTCCCGATGCTGATCATGACCGTCGTTTCGGTCGTGGTTGGTGCCCTGATCGGCGTGATCTTCTACTAGTCGAGAGAGCCTGATGACCACGTCTGAGAACGCAACGGCTCCCCGGATGAGCGTCCGGGGAGCTGCTTCCCTTGGCATCGGCGCCATGGTCGGAGCCGGAATCTTCGCCCTGCTCGGTGAGGCCGGTGCCGTCGCCGGCAACGCGACCTGGTTGGCCTTCCTGCTCGGAGGGGTGGTGGCAACCCTGCTCGGGTATGTCGTCGCCAAGTTGGGCGCCCGCTACCCATCTAAGGGAGGATTGGTGACTTTCCTCATGGAGGGTTACGGCCCCGGTCACCTGGCAGGGGTGTTCTCATGGCTCCTCTATTTCGCCGCCATCATCATCACGGCCATGGTCGCGGTGTCCTTCGGCAGCTACGCGGTCGCCCTGTTCATCGGTGAAGGCGCCTCCGCAACCTCGGCGAATCTCTTCACTGCCGCTGTCATCGTCGTAGTCGCGGGGATCCAGATCATGGGTGCCGAGGCGATCTCCAAGATCCAGTCTCTGATCGTGGTCATTCTCCTGGCGGTGTTCGCCGTATTCATTGTCGTGACCGTGAGCGAGATGGACGCCGAGCTGCTCTCCCCTTCCCTCTATCCGCCAGCCTTCGACATCATCTCGAGCGTCGCTCTGACCTTCTTCGCCTACCTCGGGTTTGCCGTGATCAGCTACGCGGGTGAGGACCTACCTGATCCCAAGCGAGACCTTCCGAAGGCGACCTACATCGCGCTCGGGATAACCACCGTTCTCTACATCCTCATCTCGCTCGGGGTCTTCGGGACCCTCACAGTTGACCAGGTCATCCAATACGGAGAAACCGCCCTCGCCGAGGCGGCGAGACCGGTTCTCGGTGACGCCGGGTTCGCCATGATGGCCATCGCCGCCTTGTTGGCAACCTTCACCTCGGTCAACGCCAATATCTATGGAGCGGTCGGCTCGACATCGGCTCTGGCCAAGACCCGTCAATTCCCTCCGATCTTCGGGAAACGGGGCAAGTTTGGCAGCACGGTGGGACTGACCATTTCGGCTGTGGCGGTTCTTCTGCTCGCGGTGTTGGCCGATCTGAGCGCCATTGCGTCATTAGGCAGCGTCGTGGCTTTGGTCATCTTCCTCATGGTCGCCCTAGCCGGAATGCGGCTCCGAGCCGAGACCGGCTCCAGCCTCCTGATCATCTGGCTGGCGATACTGTCGACGGCGGTGGTCTTGATCGTTTTCGGGATTCAAACCGCGCAGGACGCCCCTGAAACCTTCGTGGCAATGATCATCGTCCTCGTCCTCGCCGCCGTGCTCGAGTACGCGTGGACCGCCATGCGGAGTCGTCGCGACGCGGCCGGGACGACCTAGTGGAAACCTGAGGAGCAATAGATGCTGACCCCTGACGAAGTTCGATCACGAGCGAAAGCCCTGATGCCACAGCTCACCGAGGATCTCAAGGACTTGGTCAGCCACGCCTCCTGCTCCTTCCCCGGGTATCCGGTGGAGCCGGTAACCGAGATGCGGCACGCTGCCATGGACCTTCTGAACCGCTATGGGGCAAACGTTCGAGAGCTCGACCTCGGAGAAGGAAAGCCTGCCATCTATGGCGAAATCCCGGGTCCGGAAGGATCCCCCACCGTTCTCCTCTACGCCCACTACGACGTGCAGCCGGCTCCGGTCGAGGCAGGTTGGGACACCGACCCGTGGACGGCTGAGATCCGAGACGGGCGGCTCTACGGGCGCGGCGCCGCGGACGATAAGAGCGGCGTCATCATCCACGCCGGGACTCTGGGCGTGTTTGAAGGGCAATTCCCGGTCAACCTCCGGATTGTGATCGAGGGCGAAGAGGAGACGGTGAGCCATATCGGCCCATTCGTCGACGCCCATCCCGAGATGTTTCAGGCTGATACCTATGTCATCGCCGACATGGGCAACCCTGCAGCTGGTGTCCCGGCCCTGACCACGACCCTGCGCGGAAATGTGGTGTGCACGGTCAAGGTCAGCTCACTGCACTTCCCGGCACACTCAGGGCTGTTCGGCGGCGCCGCCCCCGACGCCCTCCTCGCTCTCATCCATATCCTCGCCACGCTGCATGACGATGCAGGGGACACCGTGGTCCCCGGCCTCGCTGCCTTCGAATGGTCGGGCACCGAGATGGAAGAAGACGCCTTCCGCACCGCAGCAGGCATGGTCGATGGCGCCGAGTTGATCGGCTCGGGAACCCTTGGCGCCCGACTCTGGTCCCGACCGGCAGCTTCGGTGATCGGTATCGATGCCCCCACGGTCAAGGACGCTGCCAATGTCGTTTTGCCTGAGGCGGCAGCCAAGATTTCGATGCGGGTGCCGCCGGGTGCCGACTCCGAGCACGAGCTCGGCCTGCTCATGGACCATCTCAAGCGAGTGGCGCCATGGGGTGTCCAGGTCGAGGTAGAGAAGGTGCGGGTTGGCTACCCGTTCTCAGCGAGGATGGACGGTCCGGCGGTCAAGGCAGCGATGGCTGCCATGGGGACCGCATTTGACACGGATGCCGGTGAGATGGGGAGCGGGGGTTCCATACCGCTAGTTGCCCGCCTCCAGGGCATCAGCCCCAACGCCGAGGTGATTCTCTGGGGTGCGGAAGACATCGCCCTGGCGAAGATCCATGCCTCGAACGAGAGCGTCGATCTGAATGAGATCGAGCGAATGATCGTGGCCCAGGCCCTCACGTTGCAGACCCTGGGTTCGGGCGGCTGATCACCTCGGAAGGTCGGGGTCGACCCGGTCGCCAGACCTCCGGTGGGGTGTGAGGTCGACCGAACCGGGAGTGACCCAGCCTTGCCAGACGCCGACAGCCCTGATGAGAATTACGAGCGTCATGCTGGCGAGGGCAATTAGATCGTCTGGAATCTCGGTCGATATCACAAGCACTGCATACAAGGAGGCGCCTGCGAGCGCTGCGGACGCATAGGGGGCGTCCCTTCGGAATGCGTGCGGTGGTGATTCGCCGACCAGAACGTCTCGGAGTAGACCCCCTCCAATCCCGGTGACCACGCCGAGCATGACCGCTGAGACCGGAGGAAGGTCAAAGAGCAGACGCGCGAGAGACGCCAACCGTGGTGAACAGGCCTAGAGCGACCGCATCGACTCCCGCGACCAGGATCCGGAGTCGGTCGACCAACGATCCGAAGAACATTCCAACCAGTCCCGCAGCGATGACCGTGTAGAGATAGGCGGGATTGCCAAGGGCAAGGGGACGGGTCCCGAGCAGGATGTCTCGAAGCACCCCACCTCCCAGGCCGCCGACGACCGCCATTGCCCCGATTCCCACTGCGTCGAGGCCACGGCTCGCCCCGAACACGGCACCAGCAAGGGCGCCGGCGACTATGGCAGTCAGCTCCATCCACAGTGGGGGCGAGACGAGGGACACGTCCATGTCTGTCGATGCTATCGGTCGAACGAGGAGGCTCATGGAGCATCGTTTCGACCGGGCACCGTGCTCTCATCCTTGATATCCGGGGTGGCGGGGAAAGCCACCCCTATGTACTTCGTCGTGTATCCGCCAACTCGCCTTGGAGCCGGTCGAGAAACTCGTCGTTGCCGCGATGCTGGCGATGGATGAGTGTGTGGTGATAGCGACAAAGAAGACACAGATTGTCGAGAGCGGTGTCACCTCCGTCCGCCCAAGAGACGATGTGATGGACGTCGGCCCAACGAGCTGAACGAGTGCATCCGCTCCAGGTGCAGTGCCGGTCCCTTGCGATCACCGCCCGTCGGAGGGCGGCAGGGATCACCCGGGTGCGCCGTCCAACATCGAGGATCTCGGATCGACCGTTCCACACAATCCTTGATATCGACGAGTCGCAAGCGAGGAGGCGGATCGTCTCCACTTCGAGGACATGACCTCCCTCGCTTTCGTGCAGGGCACCAGGTATCCCCTGGAGGGCTTCGAGGTCGACCATGACGTTGACGTGAGGTCGTTCACCGCCAACGTCAGGTGTTTCGGCGCCTTCGAGATATCCCCGCACCAAATCCTCGAACGCGTCGTGGCGCCGCTGGCTTGGGGTTCGGTCGTCGTCAAATGTGTCTGGTGGCATCAGGGCGTCAAGAGCAGTCATCAATTCTTCGCCGGCGAGCTCGGTGAGGGCGAACTCTCCTTCGATCATCCCACTTGCTTTTCGGTTGAAATCGAGACGTCGTCGCTCCATCTGAACGTCGAAATCTGCCGCCGTTCCGGGGTGGTCGACACTCTTACGCCAGTAGTCGAGCACCTTCCGTGTCTCCTCCGGGGTGTCGCCAATGATCTCCAACAGGACCGGCTCGGCGTTTGGATAGCTGTCAGGCAGCTGCCTCGAGGCCTGGAACAACATCTCAGCCTGATCCGTGGTGATCCGCCGATGCCTCCAGGCGGTCATCGTCGCTTTGAACCTTATTGCTCCCCGTGCCATCGCCAGATGGCGATTGGCCCTCGCCGCACTCATGCGGACGCGATCCACCAGGTAACCGATCATGCTCGGGTAGCCATGGACTTCGTGCCCGCGGCGCCCTTCGAAGACACCGATCGTTTCGGTCCACTCGACGTCGAGGCGATGCCTGGCCGTCTCGAGAAGGAGAATGTGCTCGTCGAGCTCGTCGATCGACGAGACCTCCTTGTCCTCGAGGAGCGGGATGATGATTGGCAGTCTGTTTCCCCCAGCCATGGTCCCTTTGTACATGACGGGTGTGACAGAAATTTCCCGTCACCGCTGCCTGCTTGTGACCGGCCTTGAGGCACGCGTGGGCCTCCCTTGTCTACTCTTGAACGGCGGTTCAGTAAACGAGGAGGAGCCTGTTGGCCAACGAACGCAGTGAGATGTTGGAGAAGAGCAGCACGCTCTATTTCGGTCCCTGGTATCGGCAGTCGCCATTCTTCAAGTCGACTCTGGCCGCCGGCTGCTCGGCGTATGACATCTACAACCACATGTATCTGCCGGCCTATTACGACGACCCGGATGTCGAGTATTGGGCCCTGGTCAACGGGGTGACCATGTGGGACGTCGGGGTCGAGCGCACCGTCGAGGTGAGCGGCAAGGACGCCGACCGGCTCATCGACTACATCACCTGCCGTGACCTGACGAAGTGTGCGGTCGGTCAGGGCAAGTACATGCCGGTGATCGCCCCGGATGGGGGGATCGTCAACGACCCGGTGTTGCTCCACGTCGCCGAGAACCGTTGGTGGATGCAGTTGGCCGACTCCGACGCCGGCCTCTACGCCTTAGGTGTGGCCGCGGGCCGCTTCGACGCCGAGGTGAGCCTGCCGGACGTTCACCCGATGCAGGTTCAGGGCCCGTTGGCCGCCAAGACCATGGAGAAGCTGGTCGGGCCATCGATCTATGACATCAAGTACTACTGGCTGGCGGAATTCGAGATCAATGGGATCCCGGTTGTGGTCAGCCGCACCGGGTGGACGGCCATCCCCGGGTTCGAGATCAACATCCTCGATCGCAGTGGGGGCGCCGAACTCTGGGATGCGGTCGCTGCCGCCGGTGAGGAATTCGGGATCCGACCCATTGCCCCATGCGAGGCCCGCCGGATCGAGGCCGGCATCTTCAACTACGGGTCGGACATGACGCTCGACGACACCCCGTTCCACATCAGTGGGATGGAGAGGTTGGTGGAGCCCCAGGAACAGGACTACCTGGGCAAGGATGCGCTGGAGCGTCTCCGCGAGACCGGGGTCGATCGCAAGCTGGTCGGGATGTTCCTCGAGGGCGACCAATTGCGAGCCGAGTTGTCCGAGGTCTGGCCGGTCTTCTCAGGTGGCCGGCAGGTGGGACGGGTCACTGACGCGGTCTGGTCTCCGGGGCTGGAGCAGAACATCGGATACATGTGGGTTCCGATCGAGCTCTCCGAACCGGGCACCCGTCTCGACGTGGTTACCGAGGACGGTGGCGAGTTGACCGCGGTTGCAGCCTCGTTGCCCTTCGTCGACCCGAAGAAGGAAGCTCCGGCGCACAGTCTCAAGGTGTGACCTTCGGGCTGCCCGCGTCCGAGGCATGGGGTCCGTGAACCCAAGCAGGAGGCGCAGGCTCGTTGGGCCTGGAAGACTGGTGCTCGTTGCTAACAGGGAGAAGCGATGTCCATCGACTTGGAGACTTGGTTGGAGACTTACCGCCGGGCCTGGGAGGACAAGGACTCCAACGAGGCAGCGGCCCTGTTCAGCGAGGACGCCACCTACCGATCCAACATCTTCGAGGATCCACACCAGGGTCGGGAAGGTGTCTTCTCCTACTGGTCTTCTGTAACCAGCACCCAAGACGGTGCGTCAGTGAGGATGGGCCGGCCCTTCGTCGACGGCAATCGGGTCGCTGCCGAGTTCTGGACGGTGATGAGTAACGAGGGCACCGAGATCACGTTGCCGGGGTGCCTCCTCTTGGAGTTCACCGAAGAAGGGCTCTGCAAGAGCCTCCGCGAGTACTGGCAGGTAGAGGTCGGGCCACACGAACCGCCACCCGAGTGGGGAACCTGAAGCCTTCTAGATCAGTCGGGACGCTTGACCCGCCCGCCGAAGGCCAGCGCCACCAGCCCCGAGATCAGGAGCAACGAACCGGCTCCCAGCCACGGTGACGCGTTGGTTCCGGTGACCGGAAGTATCTCTGCGGTCGTCGTCGTGGCCGGCGCCGTGGTCGTGGTGGTGACCGCGGCGATACACGGGGGTCGAGGGACCACCGATCCGGGAGCGGTGCTCAGGCATGCCTGAAGGCCCGTGTTCGTCCCGGTGAAGACGGTCGCGCCCGCATTCACCGCGTAGGTGAACGGGTCTTGCAAACCTCCGGTGAGATTGGGATCGGATAGGTCGACCCAGATGTCGCCGATGAACACCGGCTGCAAGGCGCCCGGAGCGGGAATGGGTGGTGGCCCGTTGTTGGCGCAGGGCCCAAAGCCGAGGTCGAACGGCGGGATCACCCCGATGGCGTACGAATAGCTGTCGGGCAGGTTCGTGACCTGCCACTGCCCGGCCGAGTCGGTCAGCGTCGGGATGACGAAAGGCGGCGAGGTGAGGATGTAGATACAGGCCTGGCTCACCGGGGCCCCGCCCTCGGTGATCACCGTGCCGGAGAGGGTGACTGATCCGAGTGGAGGTGCGGCCTGGAGGCCGTTGGTGCTGTAGGTCGCCACCGGCTCTGTGGCCGAGCTGGCAATGGCGCTGATATTGGCGCCTGATCCAGGGGTCACGCTGGCGCCGACATCGACGAACACCGACAGTGTTTGCGGGCTGTTGACACTGAGACCGTCCCAATCACAGGTCACGGTCGTCGCTCCCTCGACACAGTTGGTCAGCTGGGCACCGGTCCCCGCTGTGTCGAGGCGAAGGGTGCCAAAACTGGTGTCCGGCAACTCGATCCCGACTGTGATCGGGCCGCTGTCGGCCGATAGGGAAAAGGTCGCTGTCGCCGTCGCCGTCGATCCGGCGGGCACCGGATTCGGGCTCGGATTGTTCATCGTCGCCGACAGCTCAGGGATGATCGCCCATGCGGGAAGGGCAGATCCGATGACCAGGGTGGCAGTGGTCAGGCAGATTGCTCCAAGGCGCGCATATCTATTGCGGTGCGAGCTGGCATTCATTCGAGGCTCTCTTGTCCGTCGGTCGACTGATTGATGATGGCACCCCGCTTCGGGGTCTCTTGGATTATCGGTCGGTTGACGGCCAGCTTCAGTCCACCGCCTCGGGTTGGTACTTGAACTCGAAAGCCTTCTCCCGGCCCAGGCTGTCGTAGACGCCCACTACGAATGCCTGCCCCGCCGGAGCCTCGGGGAAGAACACCTGGATCTCCCAGTGCCCCTCACCATTGACCTCGACCGCTCCCGATCCGTACTCGGATTGAACGTAGACCGTCGAGCCCGGTTCGCCCTTCCCGTAGTACACGTCGTAGGGCGGGGTGAGCGAGCACACCCCAAAGGTGGCGTTGGCCACGAATTCCGCAGGCTCTCCGACCTCGGTGGTCGTCGTCGTGGTTGGCTCGGCGACCACAAAGGTGACAGTGATCTTGGCGCTTGCCCTGTTGCCCGCCTCGTCACGGGCGGTGACCTCGATGCGGTTTGCGCCCTTGGTGAGCCCGACAACGATTGACCATGAGCCGTCATCTGCGACCTTGGCCTTCTGCTCGCCGGACCTGACCACGGCTCCGGGCTCGGTGACGCCGGTGACCTTGACTTCGGCTTTGTGTACCTCGGCGCCGTCGCGGGGTGAGGTGATCTCCAGGATGGGGGCCGTGGTGTCGGCGGGCTCGGTCGTCGTCACTGGCATGGTGGTCGTGACTACGACCGGTTCGATCGGTCCCAGAAGGATGACAGGGTCGAGCAGGGACACCGACCGCCTCGGCGCGGTCGTGGTGGCTGTGGTTGCCGGAGGGGCTTCGGGAGCTGGCTCGGCAACGAGAGCAACGGCGACCGCCGAGCCCAACATCAGGCAGGCCGCGATGATTGCCAATCGAAGAGTGGGGCGACGTCGCACGATCACCGGAACCGGCGCCGACCCATGATGCAGCCGGGCCGTCTCCACGGCGACCCTCAGGTTCTCGGCGGCCTGGCGAGCGACGGTGTCGAGGTCATGGCTCATTTGGCGCCTCCAATCCGAGACGGGCCGCCAGGGACTGCCTGCCCCTGAACAGATGGACCTTGGCCGTGTTCTGGCTGCATCCGAGGATCTCGGAGATCTCGGCTACCGAGCGATCCTCGAGATAGTGCAGGGTGATCGCCTGGGTCTGTCGGGTCGGGAGCTCTCGAACCAGTTGCCAGAAGCGCTCGTCTTCCGGTTCGAGCTCGGGGAGCTCGAGCGGGGTCTGGCCGGCGAGACGCTCCACGGCCTTTCGCTCCGCCGTCCTTCTTCGAAATGCTGAAATCGCCATGTTCGCCACCACTCGTCGCACCCAGGCTTCGGGCTTCTCGTAGGCACCGATCCGATCCCAGCGTTGGTGGGCAGCGATGAAGGCCTCCTGGGCGAGGTCTTCGGCTCCGGACCTGCTCCCCGAAAGGGCGTAGGCCAGGGCTACCACTTTTCGGTACTCGCGCCCGTAGAAGCTCTCGAACGCCTCCACGACAATCGCTGTGGTGGTGTCACTGGAAACCGTCTGACTCCGAATCCGTGCCGTCACCATCTAGACGAATCGGCAGGTTGAAAGGTTTACCTGAGGGCTCGTAAACCGGATTGGCTCCAGATGCGTGTGAATGGCACGGGGCAGGCGGGATGGCAACCGAGAGTGAGCCAGGGGGTTCGAAGTTATGCGCAAGTGGTTGGCATTAATCGCCGGGTTGAGTCTGATAGTGGTGTCGGGAGTGGCCTTGGCCCAGACCAGGGCCGAATCACCGGCGACCACGATCAAGGCGGAGAAGGTGGTCGTGGAGGAAAAGCCTGCCCCGGCCGTCGTCGATGGCCATGAGGAGAGGTGGGCTGACGACGGGTCGGCCGATGAGGTCGAGGAGCCGGATCGGGATGAGCCGGCGGAGCCACCCGCCGAGGACAAGCCCGACGTGGACCGAACACATCCGGAGATTCAGATTCTCCACCCGGCCGAGGGTCAAGTGTTCGAGACCAAGAAGGTCGTCTTCGAGGGAACCAGTGAGCACGGTGCGAGGGTGTTCGCCGGTGAGCGTGAGGCGGATGTCAACGACTCAGGCGGCTGGCGAATCGTCCTCTATCTAACGCCCGGGAGCAACCACATCACGCTTCGAGCAGTAGATGGCGCGGGGAACTTCTGGGAAGACTCGGTGACCGTGGTGTTCAAGCCGGTCGAAGAGCCGAAGGACGAGCAAGAGCCACCCAAGGACCACGAGGAACAGCCGCCCAAGGACGGTGAAGAGCAGCCACCGAAGGATGAGGGTGGGGAAGAAATCCCCTGGGAATTCGTGGCTCATCAGGCCTACGGCGAGTGCGCCGAGAGCCCACCGTTCGACGTGTTCTACGGAAAGGGCAAGCCCGGCTCGGTGATCCAGGTCCTGTCCGAGTACGGAAGCGGTGAGGCCGAAGTCAATGACGATGGCGGATGGGAGCTGCGGGTCTACTTCGAGGGCTCGCCAATCGGTCAAGGCATCCAGGTCAAGGTGCGTGACCAGTTCGACCACCAGCAGACGTTCGAGTTCACCCACATCGCGGCGGACTGAATTGTCAGGAAGCGCCCTCCCACCATCCACAGAGGGTGGGAGGGCGCACCGGCCCGATTGAGGGCGGCATGGGAGTGAGAATCTTCATAGGGTTGGTGGTGCTCCTATCTTGCTTCCCGTGAGCGCGGCATGAACACACCGCTTGCCGGCCCGGGCAGTCGGCGCCCCAAGCGTCTCGCCATCATCGCAACGTTGCTGTTGGCTGTCGCAACCGTCGTCGTCTTGGTCGTGATGCGTCCGGCCACCGGCGTGCGCGACCTGTGCTGACGGTGCCACGACTGTGGGTGACATTCCTCCATATGTCCCAAGTCTCGGGGCCGAATCGGCCCGTCTTGCGGTGCTTGGCGACGTCGGTACCGGCGACGCCAACGAGCAATCGATCGCAGATTTAGTCGCGGCGACCGCAGGTAACGATCCCTACGACGCCCTGGTGCTGCTTGGCGACAATGTTTACCCCGCTGGCGATCCGGCCCGTCTCGACGACACTGTCTT
>CAVRWT010000010.1:0-40695 GCA_963724825.1 uncultured Acidobacteriota bacterium | reverse complement strand
TCTCCTGCTCACCGTGAACGGGATCGCCACCGGAATGCGAAACACGGGCTGAATTTCTCCCCCCCGGCGAACGGAGTGAGCGGTGGGGGGGTACCGGCGGAGCCGGGGAGGGGGGCATCCCTCTAACCTTGCCACCCATGCCGCTCACCATCCTCGACCACCCGCTCGCCGCCGACCTGCTCACGGTGTTGCGCCGCTCCGACACCGAGCCTCCTGAGTTCCGTCAGACCGCCGAGCGCCTCGGATACCTCCTTGTCGCCGAGGCCCTCTCCGACATGTCCACCGACGATGTCGAGATCACCACACCCTTGGAGACCATGATCGGGACCCAGCTTCATCGGCCGGTAGTGGCGGTAGCCGTCCTTCGCGCCGGCCTTGGTCTCCTCCAATCAGTCCTCACCCTGATCCCCGACGCCGCAATCGGGTTCGCCGGCGTCCAGCGCAACGAAGCCACCGCCAGCCGTGGAGTACTACAACAAGTTCCCGCCCCTGGATAGGGCCCGGGTCTTGATACTCGA
This sequence comes from uncultured Acidobacteriota bacterium, assembly GCA_963724825.1. Lineage (GTDB taxonomy): Bacteria > Actinomycetota > Acidimicrobiia > Spongiisociales > ZC4RG35 > JALYNX01. The sequence continues at coordinate 40,177 of CAVRWT010000010.1, read as the reverse complement.
GCCGATGCTGGCCACCGGGGGCTCCCTGAGCTGGGCGATCGACAAGGTGAAGGAAAACGGCGCAAAGAGCATCACCGCGGTCTGCGTGGTGACTGCCCCCGAGGGCGTGAAGCGCATCGAAGCCGATCATCCCGATGTCCGCATCGTCGCCGCCTCTCTCGATCGGGACCTGAGTGACGCCTTCTATATCCGCCCCGGCCTCGGTGACATGGGGGATCGTCTCTTCGGGACCTTGTGAGCGCATTCGAGGAATCGGTACTCGGGGTGCTCGCATCCCTTCAGCCCGGTGACGTCGTCACCTACGGCGAGGTTGCGGCGGAGGCAGGCTTCCCGGGCGCAGCCCGGGCGGTGGGCTCGATCCTCAGAACCTCCGACGCCGAAATCCCGTGGTGGCGGGTGGTTGGCTCCGGCGGCCAGCTTCGATCACCACATCCGACCCGTCAGAGACGTCTCCTCGAGAAGGAAGGAGTGGCCCTCAGAAATGGAAAGGTCCTCATTGCCCGGAACCTTTGACTCCCGGTTGTCCGTCCAAGTGGCAGACATCCGAATGGAGAACAAATGCGTCGCTCGACATTGGCATTGGTTGCGGTCTCAGTCCTGGTTCTCGGCGCCTGCACGGCTGCCTCGAGTGAGCCGCCCGTGGTCAACGTGAACGGAACCTCGACCGGGCCAAGTGGGATAACCGTGACCGGAACCGGAGAAGTGACCGGCACCCCGGACACCGTGGAGGTGACCCTCGGGGTATCGCTTCTGGCCGACAACGTCCAGGAGGCGACCACCCTGGCTGCGCAGAAGGCTGACGCCCTGATCTCAGCCCTCACCGACGGTGGCGTGGATCCCAAGGACATCTCCACGGCCGACTACTCCATCTACCCCGAGTACGACTACTCGAACAACACCCAGCGCCTCGTCGGCTATCGAGTGAGCAACACCGTCCGGGTCAAGATCCGCAATATCGAGGACACCGGCTCTCTCATCGACGCCGCAACCGCAGCAGGCGGGAACGACGTGGTGGTGAGTGGGCTCCAGTTCAGCATCGACGACGATGCCGAGATGGTGAAGGCAGCGCGCGCCGCGGCGTGGGACGACGCCATGGCCAAAGCGACTCAGCTCGCAGAGCTCTCAGGCCAGGAACTCGGAGCGGCGGTCTCGATCAACGAGACCGTGAGCAGCACCCCGCCGCCGGTCTACTACGAGCGGGCCGCCGAAGACCTTGCAGGTGGAGAGACTCCGATCGAGCCTGGCACCTCGGCGGTCACCATCACCCTTGCGGTTAACTTCACCCTCGGGGCTTAGGCGCGAGAAACCACTCCGCCTGGCACACAAAACTGGTCGTAGTCGACGAGGCGCGGTGGATGCGCCTCGTCGGCGCAGGCGGGGCAATCCGGATTGCGTCTGATGTTCAGAGTCAGGAACTCCTGACTCAACCCGTCATAGGTGAGCAGCCGGCCAACCAGGCTGTCCCCTATCTCGAGGACGATCTTGATGGCCTCCATGGCTTGCAACGAGCCAATAATCCCGGGAAGCACTCCCAGGACGCCGGCCTCGGCACAGGACGGGGCCAGCTCGGGTGGCGGGGGCTCGGCGAACTGACACCGATAACACGGCCCGTTGTAGGGGTCATACACGGTGAGCTGGCCTTCGAAGCGGAAGATCGAGCCGTGGACCACCGGCACCTTGAGGTGCAGCGAGGCGTCGTTGACCAGATAGCGAGTCGGGAAGTTGTCTCCCCCATCCACGATCACGTCGTAGCCGGACAGGATCCGGAGCACATTGTCGGCCGAGAGGCGCTCGTTGTAGGTGACGATCTTCACGTCGGGGTTGAGGGCGCTCAGAGTCTCCCGGGCCGACTCCACCTTCGACTGGCCAAGCCTGTCGACGTTGTGCAGGATCTGGCGCTGGAGGTTGGAGAGGTCGACCACGTCGAAGTCGACGATCCCGAGCGTGCCCACCCCCGCAGCAGCGAGGTAGAGAGCGGCGGGTGATCCGAGCCCGCCGGCCCCGATGACCATCACCTTCGAGTCGAGAAGTCGCATCTGACCCGCCTCCCCCACTTCGGGGAGGACGGTGTGCCGGCTGTATCGGCCCCGCTGGTCAGTCGTCAGGCTCTTCGGCGTGCCCCACGGATAGCCCTCGGATTTCCACTGCCCGAAACCGCCCGCCAGCGAGGACACCCGGGTGTACCCCAGTTGTTGCAGGGAGAGGGCCGCCAGGGCAGATCGCCCGCCCACCGCGCAGTAGAGGACCACCTCCTGCTCGAGATCGGGGACGTGCCCCCGAACCGCACTTTCCAGGACACCCCGTGGCACATGGATGGCGCCGGCGATCGAGCCCTGGTCGTACTCGTCCGCCTCGCGGACATCGATCACGGTGATCTGATTGAGGCGTGACTCCAATTCCGAGGGCTGGACCTCGTCGATTTGGCTCTTGGCCGCCGCCACCAGCTCCTGATAGGTCATGCTCACCTGGTCCACCTCCGGTAACAAGGGGTCGATGCCGAGTATGGCCCTGGGTGGATAGGGGGTCAAGGCTCGGCGAGTTCGGCCTCCAACACGATGCGTATCATCAAGATCATCAAACGCGAGGAGTGATTAGTGACCACCACAACCGATGGCGGAGTCCGCATGACGGACGAACAACTGAACGAGTTTCTCAAACTTGTGAGGAAAGTCGACACGGTCGAGTTGAAAGTCACGATCCCCGACTCCAACCGGCGTTCTGCCGCGGCCGCCCTCGACGTGGACCCTTTGAACGCCCAGATTCGCCAGGTCTTCTTCTTCGACACCATCGATCTGACCCTCAACAAGGCGGGTGTGGTGCTGCGTGCCAGGCGGATCCAGGGCCGCGATGGGGACTCGACCGTGAAGCTGCGGCCGGTCGTGCCCGACGACCTCTCTCCCGAGATCCGCAGTTCCGCGGCCTTTGGGGTCGAGGTCGATGCCCTCCCAGGAGGCTATGTCTGCTCCGGCACGATGAAAGGCGTTGCCACCGCAACCGCAGTTCGGGAGACGGCGGCGGGCCTGCGGCCGATTCGCAAGCTATTCACCAAGGAGCAGCGAGCCTTCTACGCCGCCCACGCACCGGAAGGCGTGGAGCTCGACGATTTGCTGATCCTCGGACCGATAACCGTGTTCAAGCTCAAACTCGCGCCTCGTGACTTCAGGTACGGGCTGGTAGTCGAGCAATGGAACTACCCGGACGGCTCGCGCATCGTCGAGTTGTCGACTAAATGCACGCCCAACGAGGCCTTCCAGGCGGGGCTCGAAGCCAGGGCCTACCTGAGCGGAATCGGGATCGACATCTCCGGAGAACAGCAGACCAAAACTGCGGCCGCGCTCGACTTCTTCATCAACGAAGCGCGCGCCGAGAACGGGACCAAGCCAAGGTCGAGAAAACCGGCAGTTTGAGCTGCCCCTCCGGCCCGTTTCTCCCCCCAGCGAACGGAGTGAGCGTTGGGGGGAGTACGCCGAAGGCGGGAGGGGGGCTTCCTTGACGGTCGGCTTGTTTGGATTTCGCGACACTGACTTGTAAACAACGGCAATGAGGCATTTCCTGACCACCGCTGACTGGTCACGCCCCGAGCTGCAAGCCCTCATCGACGACGCCCGCATCCTCAAACAGAGTCCTATTGGTGAGTCGCTCACGGGCAAGACCATCGCCCTTCTCTTCCTCAACAACTCTCTGCGCACCCGAACCTCATTCGACGTCGGCATCAACCAACTCGGCGGTCATGCCGTGGTCCTCTCACCGTCGGGCGGGATGTGGCCGCTGGAGTTTGCAGATGGTGCGGTCATGGATGGCGAGGCGGAGGAGCACGTCAAAGAGGCAGCCAAAGTCCTGTCCCGCTACTGCGACCTGATCGGGATTCGAGCATTCCCCAAGTTCCAGGACTGGGAAGAAGACCGCAAGGACCTGATCCTCAACTCGTTCGCCGCCTATTCGGACGTGCCTGTCATCAACATGGAGACGATCGTCCACCCTTGTCAGGAGTTGGCCCACGTCATGGCGCTCGAAGAGAAACTGGGCCCCCTGGACGGCAAGAAATACCTGCTCACCTGGAGTTATCACCCCAAGCCCCTGAACACCGCGGTGGCCAACTCGGCGCTGACGATCGCGGCCAAGTTCGGGATGGAAGTGACCCTGCTCTGTCCGACTCCGGACTTCATCCTGGATGAGCGATATCTGGACCAGGCCCGGGCCGATGCGACCGCCCAGGGGCGCTCGGTGACCATCAGCCACGATATCGACGAGGCCTACGCCGGAGCCGAGGTGGTGTACGCCAAGAGTTGGGGCGCCTTGCCCTTCTTCGGCAACTGGGAGGACGAGAAGCCGATCCGGGACCGCTACCGCCACTTCATCGTCGACGACCAAAAGATGGCCCTGACCAACGACGCCCTGATCAGCCATTGCCTCCCCATGCGGCGCAACCTGATCATGACCGATGCCGTCTTCGATGGCGCCAACTGCTTCGCTTATGACGAGGCGGAAAACCGACTCCACGTGCAGAAGGCGATCATGAAGTCGCTGTTGACCGACAAGAATTAGCGGACTGGCAATGGCGACCAACCGAGACATCCGACAGACCATCGTTCATCTGCTGAGCAACATGAGCGACGGCAAGGAGATCCGCTCCTACCTGCAGCGGTTCTCTGAGCTCGACCGTTCGCGATTTGCGGTCATCAAGATCGGAGGCGCCATCCTCCGCGACTCACTGGAGGAGACTGCGGCGGCCCTTGCCTTCCTCCACACCGTCGGTCTCACCCCGATCGTCCTCCACGGCGGCGGCCCCCAGCTCGATGACACCCTGGAGAAGCGCGGCATCGCCAGCGAGAAGATCGACGGGCTCCGGGTCACCGGGCCGGAAGTGCTCGACGCGGCCCGGGACACCTTCATCGAGCAGAACATCCTGCTCGTGGAGGCGATCAGAGATCAGGGAGTGTCGGCCCATGGGCTCACCGAGGGCGCCTTCGACGCCGATTACGTCGATCGTGAGCGATACGGGTTGGTCGGAGAGCCCACCGAGGTCCATCTGCCGCTGATTCAGTCGATCATCGCCTCCGACGCCATACCGATCCTCACCTGTCTCGGAGTGGCACCCGGCGGTCAGCTGGTGAACATGAACGCCGACTCCGCCACGAGGGCTCTGGTCCACGCCGTCCAGCCAATGAAGATCATCTTCCTGGCGGCCGTCGGCGGGCTCCTGGATGCCGACAACCGGCTGATCGAGTCGATCAATCTCGCCTCTGACTACGAGCACCTGATGAGCCAGGAATGGGTGCATTCCGGGATGCGCCTGAAACTGGCCGAGATCAAGCTCCTCCTCGACGACACTCCCCTCTCCACATCGGTCTCGATCACGACGCCATCCGGCCTGGTCAAAGAGCTGTTCACCCATGGCGGGTCGGGAACCATGGTCAGGCGAGGTGAGCTGATCGAGAAGGTGGCCGACAAGCTGGCGCTGGATGGGGGCCAGGTGGAGAAGCTGGTTGAAGAGGCCTTCGGGCGCACCCTCGACCCAGCTTGGTGGCCCAACCTCCCACTCGAGATGGCATACCTGTCCGAGAGCTGGCGGGCGGGAGCTCTGGTCGCCCGGATCGGGGACTTCGCCTACCTCGACAAGTTCGCAATCCTGGAAGATGCCCGTGGCGAGGGGCTGGCCCGCACGGTATGGGCCCAGGTCGTCACCGACTACCCCGTCCTCTACTGGCGCTCCCGCACCGAGAACGGATTCAACGCCTTCTACGCAGAAGAGGCCGACGGGTCGGTGAAGCGGGGACCGTGGACCATCTACTGGAAGGGCGAGCCCGACTTCGTGAACATCGCGGCTCGCGTCGAGGCAATCGCCGAACTACCGGCATCCTTCATCGGCGATCAAGATGGGTGATCGATACACGGTCGGCCTGGTCGGTGCTCGGGGCCACACCGGAGCCGAGATCGTGAGACTGATGCGGGACCATCCTTCTCTCGAACTGGTCTACGCCGGCTCTCGCGAATTGGCCGGTCAGTCCGTCCCCGGTCTCGATGGGATGGTCTACGAGTCGATCGAGCCAACCGACGTGTCCAACCTGGAGACCGATGTGGTGATCCTCGCCCTCCCCGATGGCGCCGCAGCCTCCTACCTCGATGCGATCACCGCCGACGAGGTCGTGGTGGACATATCGTTCGACCACCGGCTCGACGATTCCTGGGCCTACGGGTTGCCCGAATTGCGTCGTGACCGGCTCGCGGGGGCGACCCGGATCGCCAACCCTGGCTGCTACGCCACCGCTATGGAGCTGGTGCTGGCGCCGCTCATGGACATCATCTCCGGAGTTCCCGTCGTCTTCGGGGTGTCGGGCTACTCGGGGGCCGGCTCCACTCCCGGCCCGCGCAACGACCTCGGGCGACTCGAAGACAACCTGATGCCTTACAAGCTCGTCGGGCACAACCACGAGATGGAGGCGACTCACCAGCTGGGGATGCCGATCCGGTTCATACCTCACGTCCATCAGGCATTCCGGGGTCTGATCGTGACCGCCAGCGTGCCGCTGGGCGAAGAGGCGAGCAGCGAGGAGATCCGCTCCAGGTTCGAGGAGGCGTACGGAGCAGAGCCCTTGATCGAGCTCCAGGACGGGATCCCGGAGCTCAAAGATGGCACAAACCGGCTCGGAGCTCTGATCGGCGGCTTCGAGACCAGTGAAGACGGGCGCAACGCAGTGGTCGTCGCCGCACTCGACAACCTCTTGAAGGGGGCCGCGGTCCAGGCCTTGCAAAACGTGAACCTGGCCCTCCGGCTCCCCGAGCTCGATGGGATCGTGTAGCAATCCCCTACACGAAAGAGGAGCTTGGTGGCTCCACCACCGGAAACTGAGTCTGATGAGCCGAGGTCGAACCGCGTCCGCTCCCGGCTGACCTACTTCGTCTCGACTGAGTCCCAGCCCAGGGCGCGCCGTCCAGCCGATGCGGTGACCGTGGTCGTCGGCTTGCTGCTCCTGGTTTGGGGCATCGCAGCGATCGATCAGCAACCTCCCTGGGAAGCGGCACTCACCGCCTTTCTGAACTCGCTCCCGGGGTGGGTGGAGTCGATGTTCTCCCTTGGCTACGCCTTCGGCCTTCTCTACGGGCTCGGGATTCTGATCGCAGTCATCACCGGGGGCCGGGAACGGCGGAGTGCCATGCGTGACGTGTTGATCGCGGTGGTGGTCGCCCCCGTGCTCGGAGCCCTCCTGGGCTATGCACTCACTGGTTTCTGGCCCTACATCGTCCCCGAGTTGGGGCTCGAGTCTCCGGATCCCCGGTTTCCCGTGCTTCGGGTGGTGATCGTCACCGCGATTCTGATTGCCGCATCACCCCACCTGAGCCGGCCGATGCGCCGGCTGGGCTGGGTGACCATTGTGACGATCGGAGCGTCGTCAATTGCGCTCCAACTGGGCATGTTCTCGGACACCGTCGGCTCGCTCGGGATCGGGCTCATGGTTGCCGGGACAGTGCTCTTGATCTTCGGTTCGCCGCGTGGCTACCCCGATCCGGCCTCTGTGGGCGTCGCTATGGCTGCTATTGGATTGCCGGTGACGAATGTCGAGATCGACCCTGAGCAATCGTGGGGTGTTCGACGCCTCACCGCGACCACTGAGACCGGCGCGCCGATCACGATCAAGGCCTACGGGAGGGACGCCACCGAGTCACAGTTCGCCGCCAAGGTCTGGCGAACCATGTGGTACCGGGAGAACGGGCAGACCATCGGATACTCGCGTATCCAGGCTGCTGAGCATGAGGCCCTGGTCACACTTCTGGCCCAGAGGGCGGGGGCCCGGGTCCCGGAGATGCTTGCGGTCGGCGAGGGATCGTCCGAGATCGCGTTGCTTGCGGTCAGCGCCGGTGGGACTCCACTCCCCGACCTACACCCAACGGACATCAGTGATGAGACCCTCGTCGAGGTCTGGGAGGACCTGGCGCGACTTCACTCCGCTTCGATCTCTCATGGTTCGCTGACCGCCAAGGCGGTACAGATCGGGGCCGATGGCCACACGATCGCCGATTTCGCGCTGGGATCCCTGTCCGCCGGCGACGTGGGGCAGGCCCACGATGTGGTCGAGTTGCTCTTCTCGTTGAGCCTGTTGGTCGGCGCAGAACGCGCCGTAGGGACGGCTGCGACCGGGCTCGGCGACGACACCCTCGCCTCGGTTCTCCCCTATTTGCAGCTGCCCGCGATCAGCCCCAGGACCAAGGACCAAGCAGAGAATCCCAAAGATGTGATGAAGCAGCTTCAGGCCGCGATGGTCGCGGCCACCGGTCAGGAACTTCCCGAGCTGGCCAAGCTGCGCCGGGTCACGGTGCGCAATCTCGTGATGACCGGATTGCTCATACTCGTTGCGTCGGCTCTGATTCCAATGCTCACCAGCATCGACTATGCCGCAGTTTGGGATGTCCTCCAGACTTCCAACTGGGTCCTGATATTCATTGCTCTGATCGTCGGCCAGTCGATGTTCTTCCCCCAGGCAACATCGACGATGTTCGCCGTGCCCCGGCCCCTGCCCTTCTGGCCCCTCGTGGTGCTCAATCTGTCCGCCAAGTTCGTCAGCCTCGCAATTCCGGGCGCCGCGGGTCGGGTGGCGATGAACACCGCATTCCTCCGCAAGTTCGGTGTCTCGATCACGGTGGCGGTGACCCAGGGTGCCGTCGACACCTTTTCCGGATTCCTGGTCCAGTGTGTGATCCTGATCATCGGGTTCGTCTCCAGTGACGTAGAACTGGACATCGATACCGTCGACGTCAACTGGGGAATCATCCTCCTGGTGGTTGTCCTGGTCGCGGTGGGTGTGGTGGTCGCCGTGCTGCGAATCGCGAAGTTGAGGGACCGCATAGTCCCCATCGTGCAACAGGGTTGGGGGACCCTGGTCACCGTGCTCCGCCAGCCGAGCCGGGCGTTTGGGCTCCTCGGCAGCAATCTCGTCTACTGGCTGATCCTGGGAACCACTCTGTGGCTCGTGCTCGAGGCGATCGATGTCAATGTCAGCTTCGGCTCGGCGCTGGTCGTCGCCGTCGCCACCGACCTCCTCGGAGGCTTCGTCCCCATTCCTGGGGGAGTTGGCGTCGCTGAAGCGGTCATGACCGGGTTCCTCACCGCACTCGGCGTGGACCAATCATCGGCATTCGGTGCGACTATCACCTACCGAGTCATCACGTTCTATTTGCCCGCATTTGAGGGATTCTTCGCCATGCACTGGTTGGAGCGCAACGAGTACATCTGAGTCGAATAGCTTCCCCACTCTGATGGCATTCACCGCAGTCGAGCTGATCGCAACCAAACGCGATCGAGGCATCCTGAGCCCCGAAGCGATCGAGTGGCTGATTCGGGCCTACACCGAGGGATCGGTCACCGACTATCAGATGTCGGCCATGGCAATGGCCATCTTCTTCAACGGGCTCGACCCCGATGAGTTGGCGGCGTGGACCGCGGCCATGCTCCACTCGGGTCAGGTTCTCGACTGCTCAGACATCCCTGCCCCCAAGGTCGACAAGCACTCGACGGGCGGAGTGGGCGACAAGATCTCGATCCCCCTGGCTCCGCTGGTTGCCTCGTGCGGCGTAGCGGTGCCCATGATGTCGGGGCGTGGGCTGGGCCACACCGGGGGCACCCTCGACAAGCTGGAGACGATCCCCGGATTCACGACCGGTCTCGACCCGCAGCGTTTCCGCGAGGTACTCACCGAGCATGGGCTGGTCCTGGCCGGCCAGTCCGAGACCCTGGTCCCTGCCGATCGCAAGCTGTACGCCCTGCGTGACGCCACCGCCACCGTGCCCTCGATTCCGCTCATCTCCTCTTCGATCATGTCCAAGAAGCTGGCCGAAGGGCTCGACGGGCTTCTCCTCGATGTAAAGACCGGTTCCGGGGCCTTCATGAAGGACCTGGAGAAGTCGAGGGAATTGGCCCACACCATGGTCGGGATCGGGATCAGGAATCAGGTCAAGACGGTGGCCTTGATCACCCGCATGGACCAGCCCCTGGGCCGGGAGGTGGGAAACGCCAACGAGATGAGGGAATCCATCGATGTGCTCAACGGCGGAGGCCCGCCTGACGTCGTCGAGCTGACACTGGCCTTTGGCGAGGTCATGCTCGAATTGGCCGGTGAGAGCGGGGGGCGGGACCGTCTGACTGAAGCCATCGCCAACGGCTCTGCTCGCCAGAAGCTGATCGATGTGGTGGCTGCGCAGGGAGGGGACACTTCGGTGATCGACGACCCCTCACTGCTCCCGACTGCTCCCAACGAAGACACGGTCAATGCCGACCAGGACGGGTACGTCACCCGGTGTGATGCTCTGGTGGTGGGATCGGTTGCGACTCGCCTTGGAGCCGGACGGGAGCGCAAGGAGGACATCGTCGATCCCGGTGTCGGGATCACGGTGCTGGCCAAACTCGGAGAGCCGGTCTCCAAAGGTCAGCCCCTGGCCCGGGTTCGATTCACCGAACCTGCTCGATGGGGTGCCCAGCAAGAAATTCTCGCCGGAGCGTGGGAGATCGGAGACCACCCACCCGAGACCGGGCCTCTGATCGTCGAGCGGGTGGACGGGTAGCGGGCTCTCGTTACCATCCCCGAACCCAGACCACCTAGGAGTTGAGCCAAATGAAGGTCGTCGTCTGCGTCAAGCAGATCCCTGACCCTGCCACCCCGTATCAGCTCGAGAGCGGCACCAACTGGCTGCTCCGGCCCGACGATCAGATCCTCGACGACACCGATCGCTACGGCGTCGAGATGGGGCTCCAACTGGCTCAGGCGAGTGGCGGGACGGTGACCCTGGTGAGCATGGGACCGGCCGGCAACGGGCAAGGAATCCGCCAGGCGCTGGCCATGGGCGCCGACCAGGCGATTCTCATCGAGGACGACACGCTTCGGGGCTCCAATGCACTGACCACGGCCCGGATGCTGGCGGCCGCCATTCAGAGGAACGGCTTCGATCTGGTGATAACCGGGACCGAGTCCACCGACGGGTACTCGGGGGTCTTGCCCCAGATGCTCTCCGAGCTGCTCGACGTCCCCGCGCTGACCTATGCCACCAAGGTCGAAGCCGCTGACGGGAAGGTCACCATCCACCGCCAGACCGCCTCCGGATACGACGTCGTCGAGGCCAGCCTGCCCGCGGTCGTCGCAGTCACCGCCGGCGTAGTCGAACCGCGCTATCCGACTTTCAAGGGAATCATGGACGCCAAGAAGAAGGCGGTCGAGAGCCTCAGCGCTGCCGACCTCGGGGTCGAGAGGGGTCCCGACCAGACAGTGGCCTCGATCACCGACGCCCCCGAGCGCACGGCCGGCCAGAAGATCGAAGACGAGGGCGAATCGCACCTGGCCATCCTCGCCCTGCTCGAGCAACGGAAGGTGATCTGAGATGGCCGCCATCTGGGTCTTCGTCGAGGAGGAAGCGGGGAGCCCTACAACCATCGGACTCGAGCTGCTGGCGGCCGGCCGTCAACTCGGTGAGGTCACCGCCGTTTATCTCGGCACCGGCTCGGAAGGGGCATTTGCGACACTTGGAGAGCACGGCGCCACTTCGGTGCTCCATCTCGAGGCAGGCAGCCGGCTTCCGGCCGGACCGGTGGCCGCTGCTCTCGCCGCCAGGATCGTCGACCAGGCCCCGGATCTGATCCTTTTCGGCCAGGCCTACACCGATCGGGACGTCGCCGGGCGACTCGCGGTTCGGCTCGGAGTCGGCGTTCTCTCCAATGCGATCGCGGTTCGGCTGGCCGATGGCGGGGTCGAGACTGACCACGAGATCCTGGGCGGCGCCCAGGTGGCCACGGCATCCATGACCCACGGCCCGTTCCTGGTGCTGATCCGCCCCAAGTCCTTCGTCGCCGAGGCAGTTGGCGGACCGATGCCGGCCGTGGAGGAAGTTGGGCTTCCCGAGCCCGCTCGATCGGAAGCCACCCTGACCGAGTCCCACGTCGAGGAACGCGAGGGGCCGCAGCTCGGCGAGGCGGCGGTCGTGGTGTCGGGCGGGCGTGGTCTCGGTTCGCCGGAGGCCTATGAGTTGGTGGAAAGGCTGGGCAAGAAGCTTGGCGCCGCGACCGGAGCCACCAGAGCCATCGTCGACGCCGGATGGGTGCCCTATGCGAAGCAAGTTGGTCAGACCGGGAAGACGGTGAAGCCCGACGTCTACATCGCGTGCGGAATCTCAGGTGCCATGCAGCACTTGGTGGGGATGAAGGATTCGAAGACGATCATCGCCATCAACAAGGATCCCGACGCCCCCATCTTCTCAATCGCTGATCTCGGTGTCGTCGGTGACGTCCACAAGGTGCTCCCCAACCTGATCGAGGCATTGGAAAGCAGAGAGGGTTGAACGCGGTGACAGCCGAAGCCGAGGTCGCAGCCACCGAGCCGAAACATCCACCGCTCGATTGGATCGACATCGTCGCCACGATCGTGATGGCCTTCGCCGCCCTGGCCACCGCTTGGTCGGCGTTCCAAAGCGACCAATGGGGGGACACCATGTCCTTCTCGCTGAACGAGGCCGGCGCCGCCCGAACCGAATCCACTCGACACTTCACGAGGGCGGGCCAACTGTCGTCGATCGACGTTGCCACCTTCCTCGCCTGGCTGGATGCCGCCAAACAGGAGCTCGACTCGGGTGAGATCGATGTGAGCGACGGCTACGACCCGGATCCCGCGACCCTCTCCGGGTTCCTGTATGAACGATTTCGGCCAGAGTTCAAGACCGCGATGGACGCCTGGCTGGCCACCCGCCCCCTGGGGAATCCAGACGCTCCGCCAACACCGTTCGTCATGGAGGAGTATCAGGTCGCCGAGGCGGTCGAGGCTGATCGGCTGCTCCAGGAAGCCCAGGACAAGTCGGCGCTGGCGCATTCTGCCGACGACAACGACGACAAGTACGTGATCAGCACCATCATCTTCGCCGGGATCTTCCTGTTCGCCGGTCTGAGCACCAAGATGCGAAGCCTGGCCGGCCAATACATCATGCTCGGCTTCTCGATCGTCCTCCTGATCGGGGGCATCGTGTTCTTGCTGACGGTGCCGATCCAGGTGTGAGCTGGGCCGGGGCCCGCCAGAAATCTCGCGAAAAGCGTCACAGCCCCCTTGTTTCTGTCACAGCCAGAACGTATGTTCGGGTCATGGTTGGAAGATTCGCAGTCGACTACCACGAGTCGGAGTTGGTCCGGCTGGAAGGCTTGAAATCACAGATCGCCGCTCTTCAGATGAGACATCTGAGACATCTCGACGAGGCACAGGTGGCGACGGCGGATGGATCGAGGTCGCTCTCAGCATGGGTGACGGCGCGACTCGATGTGAGTCGTGAAACGGCAACGGACCTGGTCCGGACCATGCGACGCATCGAGGACCGACCAGACCTCAAGGGGGCCCTGGCCGCCGGAGAAGCCACCTTCGATCGCGTCGAAGCACTCTCCCAAATCCAAGAAGATGTGGGCCTTCTCCAACATCTGGATGTGGCTGGCGTGCATCGTGTAGCCGCCCGCCGGGTCAGGATCACGTCCGAGGACGAATTCCGGAGCGCCGACGAGCGCTTCCTCGTGATCCAACCTTCTCTCGACGAATCCTGGTGGAAACTCTGGGGAGGCCTCGACGGGGCGTCGGGGGCTCTGGTGGACAAGGTGCTCACCGAAGCTGCCGACCAGTTCCCGAGCTCCCAGACGGCGCCCGCGGCGACCAGTCGTGGCGCAAGGCCACCGCGCTTCTAGAGCTCTGCATTTCGGACAATCCGCCGCCGTCTCAAGTCACCGTGTTCGTCGATGCCGCCGAAGCGGTCGCCAGCCACGGCCAGGCAGGAGTAGTGCTCGAAGCCGGTCCTCGGGTGGGTGCCGACGCCCTGACCGCAATCCTCTGCAACGCGACCACCGAGGTAATTGCTCACACCGAGGACGGCCGGTTGATGGCGTACGGCCGCAAACTTCGAATCGCTCCCCGATCTCTGCGTCGGGCAATCCTGTTCCGGGACGGCAATGTCTGTGCTGCCGATGGCTGCGAGTCCCGCTATCGAATCGAGGCGCATCACATCGTCCCCTGGACCGAAGGCGGCTCTACCGACCCAGACAACATGATTTCGCTTTGCTGGTTCCATCATCACGTGGTGGTCCACGAACCAGGATTCCAACCTTTCCGACACCCGGACCATGGAAGGATCCGCTTCCGGCCGCGGGATCGACCTAGATAGGGGTGGAGCTTTCGGCCACCCCGGCGCCGACCGAAGTCAGATACCTCCACCACACCTAGGGTTCACCGCCCATGAGCGAGATCCCGCCCACCTATCGAACACCGCACGGTCTCGACTCCGCCCTGCGCAAGGAGATACTCGCCAAGAGCAATGCCGTGCTCGCCACGATCAATGACGACGGCTCGCCGCATCTCACCGAGCTCCTCTTCTATCTCGACGAGGACGATCGGGTCCTCCTCCCCACACCGGAGAGCACCAGGAAAGTCAAGAACGTCATCGCCCGGCCCACGGTCACCGTCTTCATCTCGGTCGCGTCAGGCTGGGCCTCCTGCACCGGCGCTACCCGCCTCATCACCGGGGAGGAGGCCGCCCGGCTCAATCAGCTGAATCGGGAGCGGGTACTCACCCCGGCCGGGATCGCAACCATGGGTCTGCTCCTCGCTGCCTATGAGGACAGCACAATCGTGGTCATCCCGGACCGATGGATCTCCTGGAACGACAGCAAGGTGCTCGACACCATCGTTGGCCTTGGTGGCGACATTCAGACCCACCCCCCGGACACCTGGTGGACCGACCTCAGCTCCGAGGGCTGAGCAGTGGCCGGTTACAGCGGCACGCCACTTCCCCAAAAGCTGGGGATCAAAGAAGGGATGACCATTGGGATATTCGACGCCCCTGACAGCTTCATGCCGACCCTGGGGCGTCTCCCGCCCGATGTGGAGGTCCACCACGAGCTGACCGCTTCCAATATCTTCATCGTCTTCGGGCAATGGGCCGACGAGCTCGACGAGTCATTCCACCGTGCCAAAGCCCTGCTTCCGCCCGACGGAGCGATCTGGGTGGCATGGCCCAAGCGAAGCTCAGGGGTCGAGACCGATATCACCGAGGACACCCTTCGCGACCTGTTCCTCCCTACCGGGATGGTGGACAACAAGGTGTGCGCCATCGACGACACCTGGTCAGGGCTGCGCTTCGTGGTCCGCAAGGAGAACCGGGCCACCTGGCCCGGATGACTTCACAGGCGGAAGCGATGCGGAAGCAACTCGTCGAGGGTGTGCTCCCGGATTTCCGAACCAGGAGCACCGGCGATGATCACCGTTGAGACATCGAACTCGGACATGATCTGGCGACACCTGCCACAGGGATAAGCCCCCTCCACATCCAAGGCGTCGATACATGCCACGGCCACCGTGTCGATCTTGCGAACGCCGTGGCTGACCGCCGTGTTGATCGCAGTCGCCTCGGCACACGACGAAGCGGGATACGCGGCATTCTCGACATTGGCCCCGATGAACACCTCACCGCGATCGCCGACCACCACCGCGCCGACTCGGAAGCCAGAGTAAGGCGAGTAGGAGCCTTCGGCCGCTGCCCGGGCGGCGGCTGCGAGATCATCTGTGTTCATCAATCCTCCATCAGGTCTTTTACGAAACTATCCGGGTCGAAGGGGACCATATCTCTGAGCCCCTCGCCAACTCCAACCAGCTTCACGGGCACACCCAACTGGCGCTCGATGGCGATGACGATCCCGCCTCGGGCAGTCCCGTCGAGCTTGGTGAGGACGATGCCACTCACCGGAACCGCCTCGGAGAACTCCCTCACCTGTGCGATCCCGTTCTGGCCGGCCGTTGCATCGAGTACCAGGAGCACCTCGTCCACGGTGCCCTGGTCCCCCGCCGCCACTCGATAGATCTTGCTCATCTCAGCCATCAGGTTCTTCTTGGCGTGGAGTCGGCCCGCGGTGTCGATGATCACCACGTCGGCCCCCTTGGCGCGGGCCGAGCTGATGGCGTCGAAGGCGACTGACGCCGGGTCGCCGCCTTCCTGCCCACCCACCACATCCACTCCCAAACGGTCGCCCCAGGTTTGGAGTTGGGCTCCGGCCGCGGCACGGAAGGTGTCGGCGGCGGCCAGGATCACCTTCTTGCCATCATCCTTGAGCCGGGCCGCCATCTTGGCGATGGTGGTGGTCTTGCCCGTCCCGTTGACTCCCACGACCAGGATCACCGCAGGCTTCCCGGCTAGGACCAGTGCTCGTGGCTTGTCTCCCAACTCGAGGCGGAGCTGGCGAGCCACTTGTTGGCGCGCCTCGTCGGCGGTCTCGGGATGTGCCGAACGAACGCCCTTGACCACGGCTGCAGTGGCATCGACACCAACGTCGGCGGCCAACATCGCCTCTTCGAGATCGGCCCACGTCTGCTCGCTGACACCACCAGATCGGAACACCTTGCGCAAGGATGCGCCCAGGGAGCCCTGGGCAGCGGCGCCGGGCGGCGCGGGTGGCTCACCCGGAGGACTGAGGGGGACGGTGCGATTCCTCAGCACCACCACCACGACGACGACGGCGATCACCAGGGTGACCGCGAGCACGACCAGGACGAGGGCTGTGGTGTCCATGGAGAAAGTGAAGTTACCGCTAGGCGAAGAGGTCGGCGCCGACCATCGTCATGTCTTTGCGAACCGCCTGCGAGGAGCCTCCCGGCTCCATGGTGACGCCGTAGAGAACATCAGCCGCCTCCATGGTCTGCTGCTGGTGGGTGACGATCAAGAGCTGAGCCCGCTGTCGGAACTCGTCGACGATTCTCAGGAAACGCCGCAGGTTGGCGTCATCCAAGGCCGCCTCCACCTCATCGAGGACATAGAAGGGGCTGGGCCGGGCTTCGAAGACCGAGAACAGGAAGGCGAGCGCCGCGAGGCTGCGCTCCCCACCGGAGAGCAAAGTCAGCTGACTGACCTTCTTCCCGAGCGGCTGGGCCTCGATCATGAGCCCCGATTCGGGGTCGTCTGCATCGGTGAGCCGTATCCGCCCCCGCCCGCCGGGGAAGAGAACCCCGAAGTAGCGCTGATAGGCCTCGGCAACTTCGTGGAACGCCTCCTGGAAGCGCCTCTCGATCTCCTCGTCGAGGGCGCGGATGACCTTTCTGAGCTCAGCCCGGGACGACTCGACGTCGGCAAGCTGATCGGTGAGGAAGGTGTGCCGCTCGTCCAGCTCGGCGAATTCGACCGACGCCAATGGATTGATCGGGCCGAGCCGGCGGAGTTGGGCGATCCGCTCCTCCAGCAGACCCTCCAGATCGGTGCCTTCCGGCAAGTCGGGCCGCTCCGCCTCGAGCGCGACTTCGACCTCGGCGTCGGCGTCTCGCCGGACCCCCTCCACGAGGCTCTCCCGCCGGAGACGCAACTCGGTGAGCCGCACCTGTAGCTCGCCGAGGCGCTCCCGCGACGCGCCGATCCGGTCCCGAAGCTCCTCGTGGTGGCCCCGAGCCTGTTCCAGATCGGTCACCGTGGCCAGGTGCGACGCTCGAAGGTCGGCCTGGCGTTGACGCACCTCGTCGAGACGCATCTGCAGGACCTCCACCCCCCGCCTCGCAAACATCTCGATCTGATCGAGCGTGGCCGCATCGTCGGTGCTGGATGGCCCTGCCACTACCCGGCCCATGTCCGACTCGATGTGGGCGAGGCGCTCCTGGAGCAGGCGCTGCCGCTCGACGATGGATTGAACTGTCGTCGCCGATTCATGCCATTCCGAGCGGGCAAGCTCTTTGTCGACCGCGATCCGGGCCCTGCTGGCCTCCAGTTCCTCCCACACCCGCATCCGCTCTGCTTCTTCGCCCTCTAGAGACGCGAGCCGACGCTGCAAGTCGACGATCTGCCGCTCCCGATCGCTCACACCTTCAACCACCGAGTTTCGGCGCTGAGCAAGGCGAGAGCGCTCGCCTTCGAGGACATTGACAGACTTCTGGAGGCGAGCCATGGCATCGGTGCGCCCCGAGAGGTCGGATTCGACGGATTCGAGCTCCTCGAGCGCGGCCCGCTCATGATCCCGGCTCTTGTCGAAGTCCCGTTTGGCCGCGGTGTGGATGGAGGCCGCCCTCGACATGTCGGTCTCCGCAGTCTCGAGGTCCACCTCGGCTGCCTCGAGCATCGCCGGGCCGGCGCCGTCGGGCGAGGCGATTTGGACCCCCCTGGAGGAAATGAGGTCGCCTTCCGGGGTGACCGCTCGCAGGTCCGGATGCCGCGAGATCATGGCCCACGCAGTGGTCCAACCCTCGATCAGGAGGACGTCTCCCAAGAGATGGTTGGCCAGACCGGGGTCCACTTTGGGTCCGAGTCGATCGACGAGTGCTTCCACCCCCGCGCTCGCCGCGACCGTCTTGGCCGGAGCCATCTCAACGCTGGGCGCCGCCACCACCGGCACGCCGCCACCACCAGAGGCCTTTACGGTCTCAACCGCTTGCTGCATCGACTCCGATCCATCAAAGGCCACCGCGTCGGCCCATCGCCCCAGTGCAGCGTCAACCGCCGCTTCGAGGCCTGGCGGGACATCGAGCAGCGAAATCAGGCTTCCCCTCGACCCGTCCGCTCCCTCGACCGAGCGCCGGGCCTCGCGATCGAAGCGACCGGCCAGGGCGGCCCCGATCGCCTCGACGCGCGCTTTGGCTGCGGCCACCGCAAGCCGGGCATCGATGACGTCCTCTTCGGCCTTGGCCCACTTCTCTTGGTCGCCGGAACGGCGACGGGTTGTCTGGTCGAAGACGGCCTGGAGCTTGACCACTTTCTCATCGATCGCTCGAACTTCCTCGTTGAGATTCGAGATTTCGTTGGATTCGTCTCGCAACTGCCCATCGACCACGTCCAGCCGATGTGAGATGGCTTCCAATTCACGATCGTCGCGCAGGCCCGCCGCTTCGAGGATGCTCAACTCGCCCCGAACCGCAGCTACGGCACCCTCCGCAGACAGAGCATTCTGGGTGGTGATCACCCTTTCCTCGTCCTCCAACCGCCGGAACCTCGTCTCGCGGGAGTCGGCGTCGTTGCTGGCCTCGATGGCCGCCGTCTCCAACCCTTCCATCTCGCCATGGATCGCGGCCAGCTCGGCCTCGAGGTCGGCCCTGCGCTCGGCCGTCGCCTGAAATCTCCCTGAGGCCGCCCGGCTGCGCTCGTGCGCAACAGATCCAGTCCGACGCAACCTTTCGGCAGTGGTCTCGAGCAGGGCCGCGGCGCCGGTGTCCCGCTCCACCTCGGCCCCGAGCTGTGAGGCGCGAGCGGTCAGATCGGCGACCTGCTCCCCCACCACCACGACATCACGGCCATCGACGGCAACGGTCTCGCTGAGCGTCTCGTGCTCCATGCCGGCCACAAGCAGGTGCTCGTCGAGCTCTCGCAGGGCGGCGCCGGACAGATAGAGCCGTAGGGATCGGACCTCGTCGCGGAGCCCCTCATAACTCGCGGCGGCGCGTGCCTGGCGGCGCAGGGGCCGGAGTTGGCGCTCGATCTCGCCGAGAAGATCCTGGAGGCGAAGGACGTCCTCGTCGGTCCGTTCCAACCTCCGTTCGGCCTTCTCCTTGCGACGTCGATGTTTGAGGATGCCGGCGGCCTCCTCGATCACGGCCCGATGATCCTCAGGCGAGGCGTTGAGGACCGAATCGACCTGGCCCTGTCCGATGATGACGTGCTGATGGCGACCCACACCTGAGTCGCTGAGAAGCTCCTGGATGTCGAGCAGACGGCAACCGACGCCATTGATCTCGTAGTCACTCGACCCGTCCCGGTAGAGACGACGAGCGATGGCGACCTCATCGAGATCGAGTGGGAGCTGGCGCTCCGAATTGTCGATGACCAACACCGCTTCGGCCCGGTTGAGGGAGGGTCGGGTGGCGGTGCCGGCGAACACCACGTCTTCCATCTTCCCGGTGCGGAGCGTCTTTGGTGACTGGGTGCCGAGGACCCACGAGAGCGCGTCAACCAGATTCGACTTGCCCGAGCCGTTCGGCCCCACGATCACAGTGACGCCGGGCCGGAACTCGAGACGGGTCCGGTCGGCGAAGGACTTGAAACCGACGAGCTTGAGTGACTTCAAATACACAGTGATTTCCTGGCAAATGACACGACTGTGATTATCGAGTCAGGCTAACAGCGCTGCGCTGTTCAGCGGCTCTTACCGGGATCGGCGTGGATGAAGAAGTCTCGAAGGGTCTGATCGCCGGACACTGCCTCCGACTCCACACCACTCACCCACGCTCCTGCCGGGCCGGTCCAGAGCCAGCTGACCAGCTGGTCCAGTTGCTCGGACTCTCCCTGGGCAAGCACTTCGACCCGCCCATCATTTAGGTTCTGGACCCAGCCGACCAGGCCCAGCGAGCGCGCCATCTGACGGCAACTCTGACGAAACCCCACCTGCTGCACCCGCCCGCTGACGACCGCCCGAACCGTCTTCTGTGTCATGGGGCGATCGGCTGGCATCGAGGGCAGAAATGGCTCGACCGGGCACGGATCACGATCCGCTCGATCGGGGTGCCGCAATTGCCACAGGGGAGGTCCGCCCGGCCGTAGACGAGGAGCCGGTCGAGGTTCTCCCCCGCGCTCCCGTCCGGCAGAAGATAGGCAAGGTCGTCGAGGCTGGTCCCGCCGTTTTCGATCGCCATCTCGAGAACCTGGCCAACCGCGGCTCGTAGCCGCTCGAGATCAACTGGAGATAGGGAATTCCCGGGGCGAAGCGGGTGGATCCCGGCGATGTGAAGGGCCTCGTCGGCATAGATGTTTCCCAGGCCGGAGATCGGGCCCTGGTCGAGCAGCAGGGCCTTGATCGGGGCGGTCCGTCGAGACAACGCTGCGGACAGCTCCTCAGTGGTGGGTAGGTCGAGCCAGGCATCAGGCCCGAGACGGGCGACGCCCGACGTCTCCAGCTCCTCGTCGGTGAACACGGCGACGAATCCGAAGGTGCGCGGGTCGACGAATCGAATCTCGGTGCCATCGTCGAGCAACCCTCGAAAGTGGGTGTGAGCCGCCAACGGCGCATCTTCGGATTCCACTGCGAATCGCCCCGACATCCCGAGGTGGGCCACCATTGTCTGGCCGTCGTCGAGCGGTACGACGAGGAATTTGCCCTTGCGACCGACGGACTCGACGCGGCGCCCGACCAGTCGTTGCTCGACCTCGAACGGATCCCCGTTGTGACGGGCGGTTCGAGCGTGAGACACCGTCACCGCGGTGAAAGCATGCCCGCCCATCGCCTCGCTGAGGTGACGACGTGTGATCTCGACTTCGGGCAGTTCGGGCACGCATCTACTCCGCAACGAGGGCGGGTTACCGTACCCCGCCGAATGACGACACGACCACACGGCGCCGGCGATGTCCTGACTTCCGGGATCAGCATGCTGGCGAAGGTATGGCGAAGCCTGGTGGCGCCTTCGGTGGGCGCCTACATACTCCTTGGCGCACTCACTCTGGTGACCTTCCAGATGACCGGGGCCAACGAGTTCCTGGCCCTCAGCTTCAACGACCCTCAGGTCCTGGAGAACATGGCGGCCGAGGAGTTCCTCGAGGTATCGACACCTTTCGTCCAAGCACTCCTGATCGGGCTCGTCTTTCAGATCCTCGCCTCGGCCTTCATCAGCCTGGCCGCCAGCCGCGTCGTCGGATCCGAGATCGATGGCGAGCGGATCTCGGGTGGGAGCGCAAGCCGCTTTGCGCTGAGTCGGATGTTGACGATGACCGTGATCGGGCTCATCACCGCGGTGGCTGTCGGTGTCGGCTTGTTGCTGTTGGTGCTCCCCGGTGTGTGGCTCGCGGTCTCGGTTTCGTTGGCCCCCCAGGTCGTTGCCTTGGAGGATCGAGGGGTATTCGCCTCGATCACCCGGAGCACCAAGCTCGTACGGGGTCGATGGTGGGGGACGTTCGGCTTCTTGCTGCTCGTCGGCCTCGTCGGGTCGGTCGCCGGATGGCTCCTGCAATCCGTGGCCGTCCCCCTGGTCGCAATAGGTGACATCTCGACGGGCCTCGCCCTGGTATTCGTCGCCGGGCTCATCTTCCAGGGCCTCGTGGTGGCGGCCATCGCCGTCGTGATCACGATGTGGTATTTCGAGCTGGCCGCTAGCGACGAGGCAGAAGTCAGACCGACCCCGAGCTGAGGGCCTCGATCGCCAGGCGCGCCGCTTCCTGTTCTGCCTCTTTCTTGGAACGGCCGCTCCCCCGGCCCACCTCGACGCCGGCCACTGCAACCCAGGCCTCGAAGACCTTCTCGTGGTCAGGCCCTGATCCGTGGCTCCCGTACTCGGGCCTTCGACCATCCTTGGCCAGGATCTCCTGGAGCCGTGTCTTGTAGTCCTTGATCCCGGGGCTCATCGCACGGTCACCCACCCGATCTCCCCACAACCGGCCGATGAGCGAAGTTGCCTTCTCAATCCCGCCGTCCAGGTACACCGCGCCGATGACGGCCTCCATTGCGTCGGCCAGGATCGAGTCCTTCTCCCGGCCTCCCGACCGCTCCTCGGCTGTGGCAAGCTCGATGTGATTGCCCAGGCCAATGGCTCGCGCCACGTCAGCCAGGGTGGGACGGCTGACCAGGGCGGATCGGATCTTCGCCATCTGCCCTTCCGCGAGGTCAGGGTATTCCAGGTACAGCCGGTCGGTCACCACCAGTTGGAGAACCGCGTCGCCGAGGAATTCGAGGCGCTCGTTGTCGCTGCGGGTGAGATCGTCGGCACTTACCGAACGATGGGTCAGCGAAAGATGGAGCAGGTCCGGGTTGGCGAAGACGTAACCGAGCTCGTCCTCGAGCGGGATCACGATCCCAGCTCGACGGCGAGTCGCCCTGGCAGGTCCTGATCGGCGCTGTCCCCCGCCAGGACCAGGGCGTTGGCGATGGCCACCCGGCTCGATGCCCCGTGGGCGATGACGACCACGCCCTTGACTCCAAGCAACTGAGCCCCGCCGTATGTCTCCCAATCGAGGCGCTGGCGCACCCGGAACAGGGCGGGCATCGCCGCCTCCTGTATTGCCGGGTCGAGCGCCGACAATTCCTCGAGCAGGTAGAGAGCGACTATCTGAATCGCTCCCTCGCTGGTTTTGACGACGATGTTGCCGGTGAACCCATCGGTGACGATCACGTCGGCGCGATCGGTGGCGATGTCGCGGCCCTCGACATTCCCGATGAAGTTGATGTTGGCGCTCTCGAGGAGGTCGAATGCGGCGCGCTCCAGGTCACGGCCCTTGCCCTTCTCCTCACCGTTGGAGAGGAGCCCCACCCTGGGATGGTCGAGTCCCAGCATCACCTGAACGGCGACCGAGCCCATGATGCCGAATTGGGCCAGCTGCTCGGGCTTCACATCGGGGTTGGCCCCGGAGTCGAGCACCAGCGTCGGCGAGCCCGGGGTCGGGAAGAGTGAGGCGATCGAGGGACGGGATACTCCCTTGATCCGCCCGATGATGATTGCCGCCGCCGCCAGCGCCGCTCCGGTGGATCCAGCCGAGACCAAGCCGTCGGCAGTCCCTTCGGCCACCAGCTTGGCGGCAACGGTTATCGATGCTCCCGGTTTCTCACGGAGCGAACGCGCCGGGTCGTCGGACATCGCGATGACCTCGGGGGCGTCGACTATTGGAAGACGGGCCTCGAATTTGGCCAGCTCCGTCTCGAGAGCGAGATGGTCGCCGACGAGGACAACGTCCACGCCACGACTGGAAGCCTCAACGGCACCAGCGACAGTCTCAGTTGGGGCGTTGTCGCCCCCCATTGCGTCGAGGGCGATGCGTGCCAAGCCTCAGTCTGCCTTTACGACCTCGCGGCCCTTGTAGGTGCCGCACTCACGACAGGCGCGATGCGGCAGCTTGGGCTTGCCACATTGATCACAGGCAACGGCAGTCGGCCGGGACACCTTCCAGGCAGCCTTGCGCTGCCGGGTCCGCGAGCGCGACATCTTCTTCTTGGGCACCGCCATCTGCGGGCACTCCTTGATAGGTCAGGAATCGAACAGGTCTCTCAGGACGGCGAAAGGTGAATCGGGATCCTCCCCGTGACCGTCGCAGGGTTCCGTATTCAAGTCGGTTCCACACGTTGGGCAAAGTCCCTTGCAGTCCGGTTTGCACAGCGGAGCGATGGGAAGACTCAGCGCCAGCTCGTCTTGAGCCGGCCCCGAGATGTCGACTTCGCCATCGACGATGCCGTATCCGTCCTCGTCGGCCACCCGGCCGTACACCTGCTGACCGGTTGCGGTGATCATCTCGTCCCACTCGGAGAGGCATCTCGTGCAGGTGAGGTGGGCGACGCCCGTCACCGTGAAATGTGCCTGAACTGCGTCGATGAGGCCGGTGACCACCCCCTCGACCGTCATCGGCCCATCGATGACCGACTCCCCAAGGCGAAGGTGGACGACTTGCTCACCAGCAAACGGACGTTGCTTGCCGGGGACTCCGATCAGATCGTGGATCGGGACCGTGAGGTCGGATGTCATCTCAGATGGGGACGTCGGGTGGCGCCGGGCGAGCCGTATGAAGCTCATCCCGGGCCGTCTGCACCTGGGTCGTGATCTCGGCGAGGAGGCCTTCGACCCGCTGCAGCTTCTTCTCGATCTCGTCCTCGGTCTCGAGCCGAAGCCTGCGCGCATCGCCCTCGGCGCGTCGCACCAGGAGATTCGCCTCCTCGACCGCCTCGGCGACGATGCTGGAGTCCGCGACCAATTCGTCGGCCTCATTTCGGGCCCGGTCCACGATCTCTCTCGCCTTCTCGTTGGTTCGCGAGATGAACGCCTCGCGCTCTCTCACCATCCAGCGCGCCGCTCGCAACTCATCGGGCAACCCTGCCCTGATCTTCTCGAGCAGGGTGAGGAACTGCTCGCGGTCGACCATGGCGTTCCCGGAAAGCGGAACGGACTTGGCCTCATGGAGGAAGACGATGAGGTCGTCGACCATGTCCTGGAGGTCGCCGAGCTCGGTCCGACCTGCCATCTCCACGGGATCGGCGGGGATGGTCTCGGTGGTGGTTGGTTCCTGAGTCATGACAGGCGCTCCTTGAGTGCTTTCTCGACCACGTCGGGCACCAGCCCGCTCACTGATCCTCCCAGACGCGCCACTTCCTTGACCAATGACGATGATACGAAGCTCCAGTCCTCCTTCGCGGCCATGAAGATCGTCTCCATCCCCGTGAGGTTGCGGTTCATCTGCGCCATCTGGAGCTCATACTCGTAGTCGCCGACGGTGCGCAGGCCCTTGACGACGACATCGGCGCCGGTTTCCCTTGCGAAATCGACGAGTAGCCCGCTGAAGGTTCCGATTTGGGCCCGATCCCCGAAGAGGTCCCCGAGAAGGCCTTCCCGCTCCGAGGTCGTGAACAGTGCGGCTTTTGACGGATTGTCGACGACCCCGATCACCACCTCATCGAAGCTGGCGATCGCCCTTTCGATGACATCGACATGGCCGTTGGTAGGGGGATCAAAGCTTCCGGGGCACAGTGCTTTCGTCATGTCGTCTCTGATTCCTTCGCGTACCTGAAGATTCTGGTATCTCCGTAGCGTCTATCGGTGGCAACGGCCCAGGTTACGGGGATCAGTGGCTCGTCGTCGGAGTGCCGTCGGGAGACCACCACCTCGGCGCGGGAGGCCAACAAGAGGTCGAGACGCCCCAATTCGGTGTTCATCACAGCGGTCGGTTGGTCCCACGGAGGATCCATGAACACCAGGTCGTAGCCATCGGTCGGTTTGGCGAGATAGTCCGACACGGTCGAACTGACAATCGTGCCGCCGAGCCCGACCTCTGCGATGTTGCGCCGCAAGGCGGCCAGCGCCTTGGAGCCGTTCTCGACGAACGTGGCGGTGACGGCCCCACGAGACAACGCCTCCAGGCCGAACGATCCGGACCCGGCATAGAGATCGAGGACCGTCGCCTCCTCCACCCACGAGCCCACGATCGAAAAGACCGCCTCCCGCACCCGGTCGGTGACCGGCCTCGTCCCCTTGGAGTCCGGTGCCACCAGCCTCCGCCCTTTGGCAGCACCGGCGATGATTCGCATCCGCCTGACGCTAACCCTCAGCTATGAAACAGCCACTCGACTTCTTCGCCGAACATCGATCGGATCTCCAGGGCAAGCTCCGGGTGATCGGCCAGGTCGGGGTCGCGATCCACAAGTGCGAAGGCATCGTGACGGGCCTCGACCAGAAGCTGGTAGTCCTTGAGGACATCGGCGAAGCGGAGGTCAGCCATCCCCGACTGCCGAGCGCCGAACACGGTGCCGTATCCCCTGATCTTGAGATCCTCCTCAGCGAGGACGAAGCCGTCGGTGGTCGAGGCCATGGCGGCCAGCCTCCGCTCCCCCTCCTCGGTAGTCGGGTCGGCGAGGAGTAGGCACACTCCGGGGTGAAGCCCGCGTCCCACCCGCCCTCGAAGCTGGTGGAGCTGGCTCAGCCCGAACCGGTCGGCATCTTCGATCACCATCACGGTGGCGTTGGGAACGTCGATTCCGACCTCGATGACTGTGGTCGCGACCAGGACGTCTATTTCGCCGGCCCGGAACTCCGCCATCACCTGATCCTTCTCAGCGGAGCGCAGCTGCCCGTGGATCAGGCCGACGCGGAGGTCAGGCATCAAGGCCGTGAGGCGCTCGAACTCTGCCACCGCGGAGGCCGCCTCGACCTTGGGGCTGTCTTCGACGAGCGGGCAGACGACGAATGCCTGGCGACCTTCGGCCACCGCATCGTGGACCGCCTGCCATGCCAGGGCCTCCTGCAATGGCGACAGCACCGTCGTCTTCACCGGAGTTCGGCCAGGGGGCATCTCGCCAATGATGGACATGTCGAGATCGCCGTAGATCGTCATCGACAGGGTGCGGGGTATCGGAGTCGCGGTCATGATGAGGAGGTCAGGGTCCACCGAATCGGCCTTCTCCTTGAGCAGCACCCGCTGTGCCACTCCGAACCGATGTTGCTCGTCGACCACAGCCACTCCGAGTCTGGAGAAGTGGACTCCTTCCTGAATCAGGGCGTGCGTGCCCACCAGGATGTCCACCTGGCCATTGGCCACATCGGCCAACAGTTGCTCACGGGTGATGTCGTCCCGATAGTTCGCCCTTGCCGTCGATCCTGTGAGCAGCGCCATGTGGACCGCAGGGCCATCGGTGGCGAACAAGCTGGCCATGCCCAGATCCGACATCGGGCCGAGCGGGTCGGGTGAGAGCCCGGCCTCGGCCAGCAACGCCGTGACCGACTGATAGTGCTGGCCGGCGAGGACCTCGGTCGGCGCCATTATCGCTCCCTGCCAGCCGCCCTCGACTCCCTGGAGCAGGCTGGCCACCGCAACCACTGTCTTGCCCGACCCCACCTCGCCTTGGAGCAATCGGTGCATCGGATGCCCGAGCCGTAGGTCGCCCGAAATCTCCCCGAGCACCCGGGTCTGGGCGGCGGTGAGGGTGAAGGGCAAACCTCCCAAGAAGCGATCGACCAGCTCCCCGGCGGGCTGATGGGAGATCCCGGTCGCATCCAGAACCTGACGTCGCTTGCGAAGCGCCAGCGCCAGCTCGAGTCGGTACAACTCGTCGAAGGCGAGGCGGGCCCGGGCCGGCCCGACCTGTTCCATGGTCTCCGGGAAGTGGATGTGCTCGTACGCCTGGTCTCTATCGATCAAGGACAGCCGTTGCACGGACTCGGTTGGGATCGTGTCCAGAATCGGCTTCGAGCGCTGGAGCGCGTTGTGGATGGCTCGCCGGAGCACGCCTGGCTTGATCTGGCCGATCCGCTGGTGGATCGGCACCACGTGCCCGGTACGCAGCGACTCCAGGGAGGAGTCGAGGAAGTCGGCCTGGGGGCTCTTCATCTGGAGGCCGCCGTTGAACGACTCGACCACTCCGGACAGCGCCACCTGGGCACCCTCGACCAGCTGCCTCGCCCGAAATGGCTGGTTGAACCAAACGGCCTTCATCGAGGCGCTGTCGTCGAAGATGATCGCCTCGACGATCATCAGCTTTCGCTTCGGGATCCGTCTTGTGGTCACCGAGCGAACCTCGCCGACGACGGTGACTTCTGTGCCGCGAGGTGCCTGGGCGATCGATTCGTTCAAAGAGCGGTCGATGTATCGGCGTGGGACATGGTGAAGCAGGTCGGCGACGGTCACGATCCCGGCCTTGGCCAGCATCGGGGTGCGACTTCCGCCGAGCGTCTTCACTTCAGCGACATCGACTTCTGTGAGCCGGCTCAGGGTGGCCATGCGACCCGGGCAACGGTACAACCGGAGTGGGACTTGATCGGGTTCGCCGCTAATCTGCCTTCCGGTCGCGGCGGTTCACCAGAGCAGCCTGACATTCCGACCTTTCCCAGGAGTTCTTAGTCATGTCTTATCGCTGCGAGATCTGTGGCAAGGAGCCGAGCTACGGCAAAACCGTCAGCTTCTCCCACAAGCGCAACAACCGTCGCTGGCTGCCCAACATCCAGCGGGTGCGGGTGCGCCACGGCTCCAACACCCGGCGGGCCCGGGTCTGCACCTCGTGCATCCGTGCCGGCAAGGTGGAAAAGGCCTGAGCATGCTGCAGGGTGTGGTCAAGACCTACGACCCTGTGACCGGTGCCGGGATCATCGTCCGTGACGACGACCGCTCCGAGGTCTATCTCCGGCCGGGCGCCCTCCAGGGATCGATCTTCCGCATGCTCCGTCAGGGCCAGCGCCTTGTCTTCGACACCGTCGAGGAGGATGGCCACCTGTACGCGATCTCGGTGCGGGTCGGCCAAGAGGGCTATTGAAAGACCGCGCTGGCTAGCGGCAACGCCTACGACGCAACACGTACCACGTAGAAGGTATAGGCTCCCGCCGACTCGAGACCCTAGGAGGCTCAATTGGTCCAGGCTTTTGTCCTGATTCAGACCGAGGTCGGCAAGGCCGCCCTCGTGGCGGAGGAAGTGCGAACCATCCCCGGTGTCGACTCAGCAGACGACGTCACCGGCCCCTATGACGTGATCGTCAAAGCAACCAGCGATGACGTCGACTCACTCGGCAAGCTCGTCGTAGCCAAGATCCAGGCGATCGAGGGCATCACCCGCACTCTCACCTGCCCCGTAGTTCACCTCTGATCCAGGCCGGCACCGATTGAGACAGGACCGGCGCTCGCCGGTCCTTCTTGTGAAGGAGCCGCTAGCCGAGTTTTGACGCGATGGTGCCGGCGCTGCGCAGCGCGGTGCCGTCACTGCCGGCTACCGAGAACACCCGCACCGGGCCGGAGACGGCCTCGGCCACCATGTCTGCGAACAACACCTCTCTAGAAATCGGCGGGTCGATCCATAGATAGGCGCCCATCGACCCCGGGATGGTGTTCACCTCGTTGACCAGGACCTCGCCGTCGCGCTCGAGATAGTCGATGCGGGTGATCCCCCGCAGGCCGGCGACCTCGGTGACCCGGACCGACAGCCTTCGCAACTCGTCCTCCAGAGCGAGCTCCAGTCGAGCCGGGAGCTCGCGGCCCCCGCTGACCTCCCCGCCCCACGCCAGGTACTTCTGGTCGTAGGAGTAGATCCCCTCGGCCGCCCGGGAGGGCGCTTCGATGGCCGAAAGCTGCCACTCGGGATAGGTGCGGACCGCGACCTGGAGATCACGGCTCCCTCCCAGGAATGGCTCGATGACGGCGCCCTGATCGAAGTAGGAGGAGCTCTTCTTGAGGGCGAGCACCGTGGCCCAGTCTTCGGCGATCTCGATCCCGATCGATGAGCCACCGAAACGGGGCTTGGCGATATAGGGGCCCCCAAACTCAGGCGGGCTCTCGTCACCGGTGGCCACCAGGGCACGGGGAAGTGTGGGGAGCCCGGCGGCAGACATCGCGGCGCCAAATGCCAGCTTGTCCATCCCCAAAGCCGAGGCGGCCTGTCCGGTGCCGGTGTATCGAAGCCCGGCCACGTCGAGCATCCCCTGCAAGGTGCCGTCCTCGCCGGGGCCACCGTGACATGCGACGAACACCGCGCTGATGTCCAGGGGGCGCTTCTTGAGCACCACGCCCTCCCCGGGTGCGGCCACGAAGCTCAGTTCCTTGGAGCCGCGGGGGACGCCGTCGACGAAGGCGGACGCCTCGAGATCGTTGTCGACCAGGTGCCAGTCACCGGTCTTCGACCAGTAGACGGTGTAGACGTCGCCGAGAGCCCGGGTCACCTGGAGACCGGTGAGTATCGAGATGTCGTGCTCGTCGGAGGGACCTCCAAAGATCACCGCCGGCTTGGCCATTCCTACTCCTCAGGGGTAATGGTCGGGAAGATCGTTCTCGTAGAGGACCGCATCGCCGGGGCCGAGGTTGTTGCGGACCCAGTCCACGGCCTCCCCACGAGAAGCCACGACGGTAACCGAAGCATCGCCTCCGTCGGAACCTTCGAGAAGCGAGGATCGATTGGTCCGGCCCACCACCACGATGTCGTCGACAACAGCCGCCGCGGCCCGGGCGAAGTCCCGGTTCGCACCCGCCTGCAAGGGCCCGAGCTCAACCATTCCCGGGGTGACCAGGGCCTTACGCCCGCTGGCAGCCAGCCTGGTGAGTGCCTCCAACCCTTTTCTCGCTCCGGCGGGGTTGGAGTTGTAGGTGTCGTCGATGATGGCGAATCCCCTGTCCGAGGTGGTCACGGTCTGGCGGTGCTCGGGCCGGGGGAGGCCTTTGAGCCGGCCTGCGATTTGATCGGCGCTCATCCCGAGAGCGGTTGCTATCCCAATGGCAATCCCGAGATTGAGGGCAAATGCGCCATCGGGCACGGGCCCTATCGGGCTGCCTTTCACGAGAATCCGACCGTCGGCGATGCTGATGGTGGCGCCGGGTCCCTCGCTCGAGACGGTGATCAGATCCATCGATCCGGCCCGGGTCTTCGCGAGCTCGGCAAGGAGCGGATGATCGACACCGATCACCCCGATCGCCGCACCATCGAGGATCTCCGACTTGGCGGCCACGATCCGCTCCTCGGTCCTGAAACGCTCCAGATGGACCGGGCCGAGGGCCACGATGGCGGAGACATCGGGCTTGACCCAATCGCAGAGCGCGGCAATCTCCCCCGGCCCGTAGGTACCCATCTCGGCGACGAAGACCTCGGTGCCCGGCACGAGATGCTCGTTGACCGCCCTCGCCAGTCCCATCCGGTTGTTGAACGAGGCAGGGCTGGCAACGGTGCGAAACGCCTCGGAGAGAATGTGTGCGGCATATTGCTTGGTGGTCGTCTTGCCATAGGAGCCGGTGATCGCGACCACCTTCGCTCCGGAGGATTGCAATCGACTTGCGGCCCGAGCCACCCATTTGTCGCCAATCGCTGACTCGACCGGCTGGAGGATGAGAAGGGCCAGGTCGACGATCACCGGTATCGACACCAGCCCCAGGGCCACCAGCCAGGCCAAATTGGTAAGGGCACCAACCACCATTACCGAGGCCAGCAAGACCCCGGCAACTGCCGCCAGACGACGCATGCGGTCCGTCCAGGCCAACGGAGAGCTGACTCCCTTCACCGAGAGGCCAAACGGCCCGACGACCTCGCTGACCACCGCCAGGAAGCCGTATCGAACATCGAAGGAAGACCCCACGACGCCGACTGTGGCCACGACGACCAAGGTCAGGTTGGCCGCACTGCTCGCCCACCATCTCATGGCGAATCTGCTCGTCGCCGGGGGGAGGTAATGCTCTCGCTGGGCCACCCGGAGCCAACGGAGCCCGGCCGGGATAGAGGCCAGGGCGCAGGCTGCGAGCAGCGCCCAGATCATCTGGCGAGGGCCCGCTCGATGACAGCGCGCAGGGCCTCGGGCGCCTCCAGGGGAAGGAAATGACCCACGCCCTCGAGGACCTGGAGATCGGCATGGCGGCCTTCGGACTCGATCACCTTGGCGGCGGCGTGGGCGATGCTCACCGGAACCTCCCGGTCCCCGGCGCCCCAGATCAGGCTGACCGGGGCGGTGAGGGCTCGAAGCTGGGGCTCGTAGCTCTCATTGACCACTCGAACCAGCACATCTCGCATCACGCCGGAGGCGGCGCGGTAGTCGGACGACCCGGTTTGGCGCCGGATCTCCTCGAATTTCTCGTCACTCAGCATCCCGGACCGGTTGAAGGCGCGCAACATCCGGTAGCGGGCTGACGGAGGGCGGGTTGGGGTGACACGGAGCAGGGGAACCCCGGTGAGAACCAGCGACCCGACCCGATCCGGGTAGAGGGCGGCGAGGCAAACCGCGACCCGGCCCCCAAACGAGTGCCCGACGACGACAGGCGGGACTTCACAGCCATCGAGCAGCTCATTGACGAGATGGGCGTAGCCTTCGGCCCCCAGAGCCTCGGAAGGTGCGGGTGAGGCCCCAAAACCGGGTAAATCGGGCGCCAGAGCATCCAAATCGCCAAGCACGGCGCGGAAATCACTGCCCCGCCGGGCCCATCCGTGAAGGGCGATCACCCGGGGAGGACCGGAACCGGTCGCATCTGCGAACAGTGCCCCGTTCGCGAATACGCGCAACGCCACGTTTCAATCCTCGATCAGTCCGGGAGAAATGCCGAGAATACAGTCGAAACACTTCGAAACCATGACATGGATGAGCTGAAGCCAACGACCCATCAGGCGATGGCCCGTTTCCGGGCGTCGCTGCTTCGCCGCGCCTCGGCCGTGGCCTGGGTGGTGCTGATCATCATCTCAGCCCAGGCGGTCCGCAAAGAGGTGTTCGCCCAGCCTGCCTTCTGGATCCCGATGACCGGCCTCTCGGTCCTGCTCGTATTCTCGACAGCGGCTCGTTGGGATCGCCTCATGGCGACTCGAGCTGCCCCATGGATCGCTGCGGCGTGGCTCATGAGCCTCATCGTGGGGATCACGAGCCTCGCCACCATCCCCGAGTTGACCGCAACGGCCCAACCGATCTTGTTCGGGATCGCTGCCGTCTCCGGACTTCTCCTCACCTGGTGGGCCCATGCCCTGGTGACCCTGTTCATCGCCGGGGCCATCTTCTTCATCCCCTACACGATGGGGGAACCTGATGCCTTCGAACAGGTGCTGGCGCCGATCCTGACAGTGGCCGTGGTCGCGGCAGCCACCGCCCTTGTCGGGCTCGAGTTCGAGCGGGAGGCAGTCCGGTCCAACGAGCGCGAACTCCAAATCGACCAGCAGAGACTCGACTTCGAGCGTCTCTACGCGGTGAGCGCCACCCTCGCCCGCGCCGAGTCTCTGGCCGAGATCGTCCCCCACCTGATCGGGACCATCTGCAAGTACCTCGACGCCCAGGTGGGGGTGGTCTTGCTCTATGACCCGGACCGCCATCGCTTGGAGCTGATGAGCCCGATCTGGGTCAACGGGTATCCGCTGGAGTCAGAGCCGATCACCCTCGACGTCGCCGCGGCCGGGATCGTGACCCAGACCTATCGCGCCGGCAAGCCCTACTACGTGCGGGAAGTCGACCATGACTCGGACAACCACATCCTCCTCAAGGAGCTCGGCCTGAAGCAGGCCCTGGTGGCGCCGTTGAAGGTGGAGAGCCTCCGGGTCGGGGTGATCATTGTCGGTGACCCCTACGTCGGCACCTTCACCGAGGACCAGGTCGAGCAACTCGGATCGTTGGCCGCCCCCGCGGGTTTGGTGCTCTCTCAGATCGGCCGGTATGAGGCGCAGGCAGATATGACGAAACGGCTCGAAGAGGTGGCTCAGATGAAGAGCGACTTCGTCTCGACAGTCAGCCACGAGCTGCGGACCCCACTTACCTCGATCATCGGATCGTTGGACACCGTCAATCGCCCGGAGCTGCAGCCCACCACGCCCACCGCCCAACAACTCCTGTCCACGGCGCGTCGTCAGGCGGGTCGCCTCCAGCGCCTCATCGATGACCTCCTGGTGGTTTCCCGAATCGACCGGGGAGCGATCCCGGTTCATCTGGAGCCGATCGGCCTCCGACAGGCCTTCGACGAGGTGAACCGGGTGGTCTCGATCGAGCCGACATTCGTCGTCGAGCCCGAAGGCCTCGCGGTGGAAGCCGACCGCGATCACCTGAGCCGGATCCTGATCAACCTCGTCGAGAATGCGGCCAAGTACGCGGCGGGAAGCCCGGTGGAGCTATTCGCATGGGAAAGAGGCCCCAACGTCCTCATCGTGGTGGTCGACCATGGCCCGGGCATCCCCGACCACGAACGGGACCGGGTGTTCGAGCGATTCACCCAGGTCGATCAGTCCGACACCCGATCCAAGGGTGGCACCGGTCTCGGGCTCTCCATCGTGAAGAGCCTCACCGAGGTCATGCATGGCTCGGTGCGAGTCGAGGCCACGGAGGGCGGCGGAGCCACCTTCGTGGTGGAGCTCCCCATGGCCCCTGCCCTGCAGGCGGTCGACTAACTCTCCTGCTTGTCCACGCCGGCGGCCATGGCGTGGAACCCGCCGTCGACATGGATGATCTCCCCCGAGGTCAGCGGCGCCCAATCGGAGAGGAGGACACAAACCATTCGGGCGACCGGATCAGGGTTGGAGGTGTCCCAGGGAAGGGGTGATCGCTCGTTCCACACTCGATCGAAGACGCTGAACCCGGGAATCCCCTTCGCCGCCACTGTGGTCAGGGGACCTGCCGACACCGCATTGACCCGAACCCCGTGGGGCCCGAGATCCCGGGCCAGATAGCGGGTGACGCTCTGCAATGCCGACTTGGCCACCCCCATCCAGTCATAGGCCGGCCAGGCCTGCGAGTTGTCGAAGTCGAGTGTGACCAAGGCCCCGCCGCCTGCTGCGTCGAACAGCGGAAGCAGTGCCACCGCCAGGGTCTTGTAAGAAAAGGCTGAAGTGACGAAAGCAGTCTGCGCCGACTCGACCGGAGTGTTGAGGAAGTTGCCGCCAAGGGCGTCCTCGGGGGCATAGGCAATGGCGTGAAGCGCTCCGTCAATGGAGCCCCAGCGATCGGTGAGATCGCTCACGGTCGCCTCGACCTGTGCCGGGTCGTTGATGTCCAACTCCAGCACCGGGCACTCCGAAGGGAGGCGCTGCACTGAGCGCTCGGTGAGTCGAAGTCCTCGCCCGAACCCGGTGACCACGATCTCGGCCCCCTCCTCCTGGGCGATCCTCGCCGCGTGCCATGCGATCGAGTCGTCGGTGAGGACCCCCGTGATCAAGAGTTTCTTGCCTTCGAGCAACATGAGCCCTCCTAGAAGCTGTGGCCGAATGTCATGATCCCTCGTATCCCCAATCCCATGCAGAACAACATCAGCAGCCCGTAGTAGAGGGTGGGTCGCTTCCGGAACTGCGATCTGTAGATGTAGGCGAACGTGAAGGTCACCGCGGTTACGACACCGTAGAAGACGTGCTGGTTACCGGGGTTGACCCCACCGGAAGCGACCAGGATCCCGGTCACGATCTGGATGAGCAAGGCGCTCACTGCGATGGCCACGGCCCACAGGAACGCCTTGGGCGCCTCTGGGCGGCGAGCCATGACCACTCCCCACAACCCCACCAATCCGCTGAGCCCGGCGGCGATGTAGCCCCAAGTGGTGTGAAAGGTGCCCACGTGATGAGCATAGAGAGCCGGTCCCAACCGCATCCGCCACTGTCAGTGGTGGTTTTGCTCCCAACCTTCACGGACTGTCAACTATCATGCCTGAGGGAGGACGCGAGAGAGGTGTGAGATGTTCGAGGCAGTCGAATTCATCGAGGCCCCGGGTCAGCCGGAGCCGAGCGAGAAGGTCGTAGGCGAGTTCGCCGACGAGATCGATGCGGTCACTGCAGCAAGGGCCGCCAAGGTCGAGTTCGCCAGCACCGCTTCCAAGGCCTACGCCTGGTGGGTGGTCCGCCAGCAGGGCGCCCAGCTCGCCCATTTCATCGCAGATTCCAAGAGCGACAAGGAATTCGTGCTCGATCTGACCTCCGGCCAGCTGGTCGAAGTCTGATTCTCGGCCCTTCCCAATCAACCGGCTAGAACCTGGCCGTGGGCTCCATTGCTGATCACCGCGCCGCCCTGGCCTTACTCGACGATTGGGCCGACTACCTCGCTGCCAACAGTGGCTTGCCCGGACCGCGTGGAAATCTCGAATTGGTCGCCGCCTGCGGCGAAGAGGCCGACATCACACGTGCCCGGGCCTTGGTGGAGACCGAAGACGAGTTCAGCACCGTATGTGGCCTGGTTGCACTCGGGCGCATCTTTGGCGAGGGCGACCAAGGGCAAACGGCGCTCTTGCATGGGTATGCCTCCGATCCGAGATGGCGGGTTCGCGAGGGGGTGGCGATGGCCTTGCAACGAGCCGCCGACGACGATCCAGAGGCGAGCTTTGGCCTAGCGGAAAGCTGGGCGGCAGATTCCGACCCCCTAGTTCGCCGGGCCGCGGTGGCGGCGGTGGCCGAGCCGAGGCTATTGAAGGATCAAGCCCGAGCCCGCCAGGCGTTACAACTCCTCAATCGGATCACCGCCGGCTTCCACGACATGTCTACCGATGAACGCAAGACATCATCGGTCCGGACCTTGCGCCAGGCTCTCGGTTATGCCTGGAGCGTCGTCATCGCGGCCCTTCCCGGCGAAGGCCTGCCCCTGTTCCGAGACCTCGAGACCAGCACCGACCCGGATATCGAGTGGATCGTGCGGGAGAACCTCAAGAAGGCGCGCCTGAAGAGACTCCTCTAACTCTCTTCCATATTTCTTGCGGGCCGACTTTGCCCTCGACCAACCATCTGTGGTCAACCCATGAACAGCGACCTCGCCGAAACAGTCTCGGGCAAACAGACGCCGGTCGGCCCGAGCTACCGCCTCGCCATCTCTAGTCCGAAGCGGTCATGAGCAAGTCTGCGTACTGGTCCCGGACCACCTTCTTGTCGAACTTCCCGGTGCCGGTCTTCGGGATCTGATCGATGAAGACGATCCGGTCCGGAATCCACCAGGTGGCCACCCGCTCCTCGAGGAAGGTCTGAATCGCCGCCTCGTCGGTGCTGGCACCTTCACGCAAGACCACGAACGCAGCCGGACGCTCCTGCCACTTCACGTGTTTGAGCCCGACCACAGTGGCCTCGGCCACCTCGGGATGGGCCATGATCGCGTTCTCGAGGTCGATCGATGAGATCCACTCCCCTCCCGACTTGATCACGTCCTTGGAGCGATCGGTGATCCTGATGTAGCCCTCAGGGGTGATCTTGGCCACGTCACCGGTGCGCAGCCACCCGTCGACGAAGGATTGCGACGATCTGGGGTCCTTGTAGTACTCGGCGGCGATCCAGGGTCCCCGGATCAGCAACTCACCGAAGGCGACACCGTCCTGGGGCAACTCCTCGCCGACCTCGTCGACGATCTTGACCTTGAGCCCGGCAATCGGCAGCCCGCCGGTCTCCAAGAAGTCGAG
This sequence comes from uncultured Acidobacteriota bacterium, assembly GCA_963724825.1. Lineage (GTDB taxonomy): Bacteria > Actinomycetota > Acidimicrobiia > Spongiisociales > ZC4RG35 > JALYNX01. Next base: position 2,980 of record CAVRWT010000010.1, on the reverse strand, counting down.
CTGGCGCTGCAGATCCCAGTTCTCCATCTCGGGCTTGAGCACAGCCGTCGATGCCACAGGGTTGGTTTCGGTCATCCCCCAGCCCTGCACCACCCGGATCCCCCGCTCGGTCTGGAACCACTCGATCAATGACCGGGGAACCGCCGACCCGCCACAGAGGAAGGCCCGGATCGAGGACACGTCGGCCTCCGGGTGCGCCTCGAGGTATTGCTTGATCCCCAGCCACACGGTGGGCACCCCGGCACTGAAAGTCACCTTCTCGTTCTCGAAGAGGCGGACCAGGCCTTCCGCTGACAGGTCGGGGCCGGGATAGGTGAGCTGTGCTCCCTGGGTGACCGCCATGAACGGGTATCCCCAGGCCGAGGCGTGGAACATCGGCACCACCGGGAGCACATTGTCGGTGGGGCCCATGGGGATATTGGCCAGGTTGGAGATGGTGTGCATGTAGGTGGAGCGCTGGGTGTAGGCCACACCTTTCGGGTTGCCGGTGGTGCCCGAGGTGTAACACAGCATCATCGGTGACCTCTCGTCGAGCTCGGGCCATGGGCCATGCTCCGCGGCGTCGGCGATCAGGTCCTCGTATGCGATCGATCCCGGGATGCGCTCGTCGGCCTCCGGGCCCATCACCACGTAGGTGGCGACGGTCTCCAGCCTGGGGACCACCGGCGCCAGAAGCGGGACCAGGTCGGGATCCACGAACAGGACTCTGTCTCCGGCGTGATTGACGATGTAGGCCACCTGGTCGGCGAAGAGCCGGATGTTGATCGTGTGGCAAATCAGACCGGTGTTGGCCGTAGCCCAGTACAGCTCGTGATGACGGCGGTTGTTCCAGGCGAAGGTGGCAACCGCGTCACCCATCGCCAGACCTAGCCCGGCGAGGGCCGATGCGAGGCGGCGGACCCGTGTGTCGGTCTCGCCGTAGTTGGTCCTGGTCAGCGAGCGATCTGCCTCCACCGAGAGGATCGCCTGGTCGGGGTAGAGCCGGACCGACCGGTCGTAGAGGGTGGACAGATTGAGCGGGAAATCGTCCTGCATGTGGGGCATCAGGCGCCTCCTATCAGCTTTCTCTTCTCGGCCTCGAACTCCTCATCGGTCAACTTGCCCTCGTCATGGAGTCGGGACAACGTCTCGAGTTGGCTGGCAGTGTTGGCTGGCGGCGCCGCAGGGGCGCCGCCGGTCCGCATCACGGCCATCCGGGCCTCCCGCGCCTCATAGATCTGCTTCTGGACGTGCTCGGGCTGGGGGATGTCGGAGTAGGACGATTGGCCGTGGGTGCCGGCGGACTCGATGAGCAGGTCGCCGGAGCCGACGATACGCTCGAAGGCAGACTGTTTGAAGGTGACGTCGTTGATGACCTCGAGCGGGATCTCAGTCCCCTTCTTCGAAATGAACCCCGTTCGATGAATCAACCGCTCGTTGGTGATCACGTGCTTGTCGGTCCACCAACGCACGAACTCGGCAATCACCAGGACGAACCACAACAAGACCAGGGCGCCGATCACCCAGGCCTTGGCGTCGAATCTTCGGGTGGCGACCAAGACGATCAGCACCACGACCAGGATCGTGAGCAGGCCCTGCTTGAGGAGGCGGGACCAATGCGGTCTGAACTCGGTGACGATCTCCTCTCCGGAGCTCAGCAGTTCTTGCGGATATCCCATCGATACCTTCCGTTGCTCAGCCGAGAAGCTTGCGCTTCTCGTTGTCGTACTCGTCTTGTGTCAGCTTGCCCTCGTCGAACAACTTGCCCAGGATCTCCAATTGCTCGGCATTTGACTTACCAGGCGTTGCGGCGGCGGCCCCGTCGGCCAGCCGCCCCGACGACATCGAATTGGTCCGGTTGCGGCGAGTCTCGACGAGCATCGATTTCACCTTCTCAGGGTCCGGGATATTCCTGATTCGGTTTTGTCCCGCTCGAGCCCGACGTCTGGATCACCATGTCCCCGACACCAACGGCTCGCTCGATCAGGTTCTGACGGAAGCCCACATCGGTGATGACCTCCAAGGGAACCTCATACCCCGCTTTGCGCATGATCCCGGAGCGGACAACCAGGCGTTCGGAAGTGATCACGTTCTCTCCCTGGTCCGCCATTCCATGAACCCGCCGATCGCGATCCATAGCCATAACAAGGTGATGATCGTGAAGGGCCGCCCGTTCACGCCATCCGGCACCAGGAGAATGAACAACACGACATAGGCGATCGTGACCAGAGCCTCCTTGACGAGCCCAAACCAATGGGATCCGAACTCATACACAACGGCCTCGCGGGAGGCGAGGAGATCCTTGGGGTACGATAGCGCCGGGAGGCTACCGAGGACGCGTTGCACGGTGCCCCCTCCCCGCCTTCGGCGGTACTCCCACCGCTCACTGCACCACCAGACGCGAGAAGGCCCCGAGGGAGCATCGGCCGAAGCCGCGACACCTTCTCGGGGCTCTCGTTCCGATCGGTGCGGGCCGGGACCCAACTCCTTCGGAAGTCGTCGTAGGCCGAAGCCTTCGACGGGCGCTCACTGGACTGCCTCGATCCGAAGATCGTTGCGATCCGGTGACCGCTCTCCCCGTTTCCAGGGAGGTGCGGATGCCGAAGATCCGCCGGTCGAATGGCCGCTCGACGATCCCGAAGGATCCCCGTTCGGTCTTCCGACCGCCCCGAGCCTCAGTTTCCAGATGCTCCGGGCTCCCGCACCGTGGGAATTCTTCCCGGCTCGGCTTTCGCCGCTCCGTACCCACCGTCCGGGGTGCCTCAGGGTCTCCCCTGTGGCGCTCGGGAAAAGTAGACCACGGCCCCGCCCACCGCAAACCGGACGGGGATTCGTTTCGCGATCTGTGATCCAGTTTTTAGCGGGCGATCCTCATTGGTTTGATTTTGGGGTGCCGACGAACAGATGAAGCATCGAGCCATCGCTCAACTCCCTGGTTTCAAACTCGGCCTCGAAGCCGGCGGTCGAGAGGGCGCCCATCCACATCGCGGTGGGGAACAGT
>CAVRWT010000009.1:0-57820 GCA_963724825.1 uncultured Acidobacteriota bacterium | reverse complement strand
TGCTGGAAGAATGGAGCTCTGACGTTCATCCGGACGACCGGCGTCTGTTCGCCCGAGACTGCGATTATTCGACCGACTGGTTCGTATCGGCATGAGGGTCGTCTCGGGCGAAGTCGTCCGGCAATCAAATCTGCCGGTCGGCCGGAGCTACCGCTCTTCGGATCAGCTCGTAGCCTGCTCGGCATGGGTACCTGGAGTCGTGCTGCAAAAGGCGTAGCAAGCGCCCTGGCAGTCCTCGCCCTCGGGTTCGTCGTCGCCCTTGCCGCCAACTCGGTGCCCGGCCGCGCCGGCGACGAGCCAATCCTCGATCTCTCCTGGCAGCCGGGTGTCGAAGTGGAGTCAATCCTCACCTGGCTCATCGTCATCGCCGCGGTGATCGGTGCCCTGATAATGGTCTTCGCCGCCAAACAGGGCTCGCCCTCTCAGGAGCGCAAGCGGAGCCGCCTCGTGGTGCTGGTTGTCGGTGTCCTGGTGTTTGCCCTCATCGCCCGTTTCATGCGGTCGATCGCAGACACCCTCGCCCCCGAGACCTCTGAAGTCGTCGGCGAGGCCGTCGAAACCCCCATCGGACAGGTGGCCGACAACGGCATCTGGATGTTGAGCCTCCTGGTCGCTGCCGTGGTTGCCATTGCCCTGGCCAAGGTTGGGCTGGCGATTCGATCCGGGGCGCCGCCGGTCGAGGAGGCGCCCCCGGTTGAGGCGATCGCCCCGGTCGCGGTCGGCAGCGCGTCTCGTCGTCGTACGGCGATGACCCAAGGGGTCGGGTCTTTGGCGCATACGCCGAGTTCGAACAGGCGTTGGAAGAAGTTGGTGTGCCCAGGTCGCCGTCGGAGACCGCGGCGCGGCACGTCGGGAGGGCCACCTCGGCCCTCGACCTCGATGTCCCGGATGTCCGGGCTCTCTCCGGGCGCCATGCCGACGCCAGATTCGGCCCTCTCGAGCCAACCCTCGATGAGGCGGCGGAGGCCGAGTCGGCATCCCAGCGTTTGCGAGGGGAGATCCAGCAATGAGCCGGGTCCTGACCTCGGCCTTTCTCGCAGCGGTTGTCTCCGCCCTACTTCTTCTCCAGCTGCAACGGGGTCAGGAGCTCTGGATGTGGGAGTTGCTGATCGTGTTTGTCGTCGTCTGGCTGGCCCGAGGACTGCCCGCGGGTGGCGCCGGGAGCGAACGACGGCTCTTCGAGACGACGATCACCAACCCGACGCGGCTGCCCCGTTCGGTCTCATCCACCGAGATGGCCACAGTCGACGCACTCGCCGGCTCCCTGGCCAGGGAACAGCGGATCCGCCCGACGATCGAGCGAATCGCCACTCACCGTCTACGCCGTCACGGTCTCGAATTGGAAGCTGCTCCGGCGATGGCGCTCCTGGGCGAGGATGAGTGGAGATGGCTGACCGGCCGGGAGGAATCCCTCAGGCCGGGGGAGCTCGAGCAACTCGTTTCCAAGTTGGAGCGGTTGTGAGCGCCTCATTGGTGGACGCCGACTCGATCGGTGCTCTCGCCACTTCGATTCTCGACGAGGTCGAGCGGGCAGTGCACGGGAAGCGCCGTGAGCTCGAGTTGATTCTGATGGCCATCCTCGCCGACGGGCACATCCTGATCGAGGACCTGCCCGGGCTCGCCAAGACCCTCGTAGCCCGCTCGTTTGCCGCCGCCACCAGCCTCCAATTTGCCCGGGTTCAGTTCACCCCGGACCTGATGCCGATGGACATCACAGGCTCCTTCGTCCTCGATCCGGCCACGGGTCTGCCCGGCTTCCGCCCCGGGCCGGTGTTCGCCAATGTCTTGTTGGCTGACGAGATCAATCGGGCACCGGCGAAGACCCAGGCGGCCCTCCTCGAGGCGATGCAGGAGAGGCAGGTGACCGCCGACGGGGTGACCCGCCCGCTGGGCCCCCCATTCCTGGTGATCGCCACCCAGAACCCGATCGAGTACGAGGGGACCTACCCCCTTCCCGAGGCCCAGATCGACCGCTTCTTGATCCGGGCCCGGCTCGGCTACCCCAAGGCGGACGCGGAATGGGAGATGCTGCGTCGCCGAGCAGAGCGGGGCACCGACGAAGTCGAGCTCGACGTCGTGGTCGATCGGGAGACCCTCATGGGGATGCAGAAAGTCGTCGAGGGGATCTATGTCTCCGAGCCGGTGGGCAAGTACATCGTGCAACTCGTCGCCGCCACCCGGTCTTCGGGCAGGGTGAGGGTCGGTTCCAGCCCTCGCGGATCCTTGGCTGTGATGAAGTTGGCCCGGGCCAGGGCAGCCCTATCCGGCCGTGGCTTCGTCCTCCCCGATGACGTCCAGGACGTTGCCCTGCCCGCTCTGGCTCATCGCCTGATCCTGCGGCCCGAGTTCTGGGCGCAGGATCTGAGCGAGGAGCGGGTGATAGAGGAGGTGCTGGAGCAGGTGCCCAGCCCTCCGGCCACCCCTTCCGTCCACTCTCCATGAGGGCAGTCGCCACCCCTCGATTGCGTGCCTATGTGACGGCCGGGTTGGTGGGCTTGGGCGCGGCACTGGCGGTGGGTGATCCCGGACCGGCCTTGGTGGGCACATCGCTGCTCGCCCTCGCAATCGTTGGCCTGGCCACCCGAGCCGTTCCGAGCATGTCTGCGCGGATCGACAAGATCTCCGAATCCATGGTGGAGGGTGGCGAGTACAGCATCTCCTTGCATCTTGAGACCGACCGGCGCATCGGGCCGCTGTTCGTCGAAGTCGGCCTCGAAGACATGGACGTCGTGTCAACCGTTGGCGGCCGCCTCGTCGACGCGGCCACTCTGTCGATTCCTTCGATCGACCGGTCGTTGCAAGCCGCGTTCACGGTTTCGCCCTTGGGGTGGGGAAGGAAAGGCGTGGGACCGCTGACGGTGTACGCCGATTCACCACTAGGCATGTTCGAACTGAGCCACACGGTTCCCGGAGCCCAGCATGTCGTCGTCCTGCCAGAGGAATCGACTCTGAGGCGGCTGTTGAGGCCTTTGGAGACCAACCTGCATGTTGGCGAGTTGGTCTCGACCAGAAGGGGCACCGGATCCGAATTCGCCGACCTTCGCCCCTACCAACACGGCGACGATCCTCGATCCATCAACTGGCGGGTTTCGTCCCGGGCCCAGCGGCTGTGGGTCAATGAGAGACATCCGGAGCGCAACGGGGACGTGGTCCTCCTGGTCGACGCTCAGGTCGAAAGCGACACCAATACCGAGTGGCTGGTCGATCGGGCCGTCCGAATGGCGGCCACGCTGCTCAGAGCGCACGCCAGGCATCGCCATCGTCTCGGCCTGGTCACTCTGGACGGCATGTGCAGATGGGTCTACCCGGGGATGGGGGAGAGCCATCGGCGGCGCACGATGGAGCAACTGATGTCAGTGACGCCGAGCAAGGTGATGTGGGAGGCGGCAGAGCGGGCCGTAGCGCGAGCTGCGAGAAGGCCGGCCATGGTCATCGCTCTCACCTCACTGCTCGACCCCAACCTCGCCGGGCTCATGCATTCTCTGCGGCGCTCGGGGATGGATGTGTCGGTGATCGAGATCGATGTGGAGTCGGTGTTGCCACCTCCCGTCGATGAAGCCCGATCTGTTGGTCGGCGAATTTGGAGTCTGGAGCGGGAGCGCCTCCGTGACCGCCTTTCGTCTGTGGGGATCCCGATCGCGGTGTGGGGCGGGGATGAGCCGGCTGATGTCCCCATCGCCCGTCTCGAAGAGTGGAGGACGTCTTGGCGACGACGGCTCGGCTGACTGCTGCGGCAGCGGTGATCCTCGGGCTAGCGCTGGTGCTGTCGGTCCCCACTGCAAAGGGCTCGGGCCTGGGTGCACTGGTCGGTGGGGTCGGGGTGCTCGTGTTGGTGGTCGGCCTGCTCTACGGCTTCACCGCCTCGGTGACTGCGTCCGCGGTCGCCTTCGTCTTGCAGATGGCCATCATCTCCGCCCTTCCGGTTGCCCTGTCGCCGCCTCCGTGGGCTCAGGCCGTGTTGATCGTCCTCATCGTTGAGTTTGCGTCGGCGTCATTTGCGGCGCGAGCTCGCCAGATCGATCCGATAAGAGTCGTGGTCCGAGCGATGGGAACCGCCGTTGTGGCGGGTGGAGTGGTCCAGGTGTTGAGTCTTCTCCTCGAAGGCTCAGAGGTGAGCGGCGTTCTCGTTCGAGCCGTTGGGGTGGCTGCATTGGTGATCGCCGGTGGCTGGGTTGCGCTCACTTGGCGACGGTCCAGCCTCACCGAGGGGTGAGCTCGATCAATCGAGAGTGAGGGCCGAGATCTCCCGGAGCCGCGCCAGGTCGTGATAAGCGTCCATGTATCGGATCGAGCGGGTCTTCGAGCGCATGATCACCGAGTGGGTTACAACCTGGTCGCCGCGAAAGTCGACCGCGCCCAAGAATTCGCCGCCGGTGACTCCCGTCGCCGCGAAGAACACGTTGTCTGACCTGACCAGGTCTTCGGTGGTCAGTACCTGGGTCACGTCGAGGCCCGCCTCGCCGGCCTGAGCCTTCTCCGCCTCGTCTCGAGGCCAGAGCCGGCACTGGATCTCCCCTCCCATGCAGGTGAGGGCCGCAGCGGCGATCACAGCTTCCGGAGATCCGCCGATACCCAACAGGATGTCGGCGGCGGTGTCTTCCTGAGCGGTAGCGATCGCACCGGCAACGTCGCCGTCCCTGAGCAGTGAGATCCTCCCTCCCATCCGCCGCACCTCGTCGATGTAGGGCTGATTGCGAGGGCGGTCGAGGATCAGGGCGCGCAGGTCGTTGATGTCCTTGCCCTTCGCCTTGGCGACCTGGCGCAGGTTCTCCTCGACCGGAGCGTCGAGATCGACCGAGCCGGCGGCTTCGGGGCCGACGGCGAGCTTGTCCATGTAGACCAGAGGGCCGGAGGTGTACATCGAGCCCCTGCCCGCCGACAGGGCGATGACCGTGATCGCCCCCGGGATCCCGGCGGCAGTCAGCGTGGTCCCATCTACCGGGTCTACCGCCACATCGACAGTCATGCCTTTCCCGGTGCCAACCCTCTCACCGTTGAAGAGCATGGGGGCCCGGTCCTTCTCCCCCTCGCCGATGACGACGAGGCCGTCGATGTCGATCGTCGAGAGATGGAGTCGCATTCCGTCGACCGCCGCCTGGTCGGCGGCCTCCTTGTCACCCCGCCCCAACCATCGGGCTGCTCCCATCGCCGCCGTCTCTGTTACCCGGACCAGATCCAGGCCGAGGTTGTGCTCGACTGGCTCGGTCATCAGCCGGCGACCCGGACCACGATGGCGTCACCCTGTCCGCCCCCACCACAGAGGGTCGCCGCCCCGATGCCACCACCCCGGGCGCGAAGGGCATTGACCAAAGTGACCACGATGCGGGCTCCGGTCGCTCCCAGAGGATGACCGAGAGCCACACCGCCCCCATGGACATTCACCTTGGCCTCGGGGAGGTCGAGCATCCTGGCGGACCAGATGGCAACCGCAGCGAACGCCTCGTTGATTTCGACGAGGTCGAGGTCCCCCGGTTCGAGACCGGCCTTCTTCAGGGCAACCAGGAGGGCCTCGGCTGGCCGCTCGTGCAAGGTGGCATCGCTGCCGCCGATCTGCCCGTAGGCAAGGATCTCGGCAAGGATCGGCGCGCCCAGGGCCTCGGCCGCGCTTCGGTCGCCAACCACCACCGCCGCGCCTCCGTCGGATATCTGGGAGGCATTGCCCGCGGTGATGGTCCCTCCCGCAACGAATGCCGGGCGCAGGGCGGCAAGGGACTCAGCGGTCGCATCGTCCCGGATCCCCTCGTCTGAATCGACGACGATGGCGCCGCCCTTTCTCTGCGGGACTGCAACCGGAACGATCTCGCCGGAGAACCCACCGTTGCGGGTGGCTTCGGCAGCCCGCTGATTGCTTCGGGCCGACCATTCGTCCTGCTCGGCGCGCCCGATCCCCAGGCGGTCGTTCTTGTGGTCGGAGGACTCGCCCATGGTGCATTTGTCGAAAGCGCAGAACAACCCATCGTGCTGCATGACATCGGTCATGGTGACGTCACCGATCCGGGCGCCCCAGCGCAACTCGCGCACAACATGAGGAGCGTTGGTCATGCTCTCCATTCCGCCGGCGACGACGAACTTCGAGTCACCAAGTCGGATGGCCCGATCCGCCAACCCGATCGCCGACATCCCCGAAAGGCAAACCTTGTTGATCGTCACCGAAGGAACCGTCATCGGGAGGCCTCCGAGAACCGCGGCCTGACGGGATGTGATCTGCCCTTCTCCAGCCTGCAAGACATGTCCGAATAGGACCTCGTCGATCATGGCGGGATCGACTCCTGATCGCTGCATGGCCGCCGCGATGGCTGCGCCTCCCAGATCCACCGCATGGAGAGGGGACAAAGCGCCACCGTATTTGCCAATCGGGGTGCGGGCGATCCCGGTGATGACGCTGTTGCTCACGATGACCTCAGGGACATGATGTTACCGGCAGGCCGGTCGCACCCAAGGGGCGGGTGGCATAGCCTTGGCTGATGAAGCTCCTGAATCTCGATCATGTCGGGATTGCCGTAAACGATCTGGACCAGGCGGTCCATGACTACCAGGAGCGTTACGGCGTGGTCCCTCTCTACCGGGAGGTGGTGGAAGCCCAGGGAGTCGAGGAGGCGATGATCCCGGTGGGCGGCTCATTCATCCAGTTGCTGCAGCCACTCGGCCCCGACACTCCGGTCGGGCGATTCCTGGAGCGACGCGGGGAAGGGCTGCATCACGTGGCCTACATGGTCGCCTCGATCACGATCGCCTTGGAGCATCTGAAGGGCCAGGGCGCCAGGTTGATCGACGAGAGCCCGCGGATCGGAGGGCGGGGATCGCAGGTCGCCTTTATCCACCCCGACGACCTCGGTGGTACCTTGATCGAGCTCGTGGAGCTTGCGAATGGTTGAAGGAATTCGAATCAAAGGGGGCGCCGGGGAGTTCGAGGCGGCATTGATCGCCGTCGTCCTCGACCACATCACACGTGAGGAGGATGCGATGCGACGCACCCCTCCCGGTGGCAATCGAGCCCTTCCCGCCTGGATTCGAGCGGATCTCAACGACGACCCGGAGATCCCGCTCGAGCTGGTTGATCCCGATCACATTTGACCGCGCGTTTCCCATGGTGACTCTCGAGCTGATCGACCAGATCAATCTGAAAGCGGTCTTCGACATCGACGTCGCGCCTAGCCAGCAAGGATTCGTTGCCCGCAACGCATGGTCGTTGGCGCAGGCGCTAACCGAGCCCGAGGTCGCCTGGCCGCGGGCCATCGTCGCCGACGGTGTCGTAGTGGGCTTCTTGATGCTGGAGATCGATCCCAACGACGAAGACGACCGGACCTTCTTTCTGTGGCGGCTAATGGTTGGCGCTGAATATCAGGGTCGCGGATTCGGTCGTTGGCGGTCGCTGCCGCCTGCGACGAGGTGAGAGGACGCGGGGGACCGAGCTGTACACGAGTTGGGTCGAGGGTGACGGAGGGCCGGGCCCTTCTACCTGAAGCTCGGGTTCGTCCCCACCGGTGAGATCGATGATGGGGAGACCGTTGGGCGTCTCGGCCTCACGGGCTAGGACCGGTTGTGATTTCCTTCAATTCCGGCGCTCGGAGCAGGAACGAAACAATCAGGAACCCGGCGAGAGCGGTCAGCCCACCCAAGGCGGCGGCTGCCAGGCCTCCCAAGAAGCTCAGGCTCCCTTCGCCAAAGATCGCATTGACCACGGGCAGAGCGAGCAGCACCGCCGCCGCCGCGGCCACCAAGCCTCGAACCAGGGAGACTCCCACCTCGCCCGCTGCGTCCCACCCAGAGTCCGAGCCCCAGGCCACGAGGAGAGCCAGGGCATAGGCGCTCATGATCACCACGGACGCCATGGCGAAGCCCTCGACCCCCGACAAGTTGTAGAACCCGGACCACACCGGCACCGCAATCACAGTTCCCACCGTGCCGATCAGGACCGGTGTCCACATCTTGCGCTTGGCATAGAAGTGTCGCGACAGGATCTGGTGCAGTCCCCAGGCCGGGACAGAAAGGGCGTAGATCATCAGGAGCCGGGCCACCAGCTCGGTGTCGTCGGCCGTGAAGGCCCCCCATTGGTAGAGCAGGCGAACCATGGGTCGGGCGAGGACGATCAGTGCGGCCGATGCTCCTGCGGCCACGAACACCGTGCCCCGGGCTGCGCGCGAGGTCGTCGAGGTCAGGGCCTTGGTGTCGCCTCTGGCGGCAAGTCGGGCCAGGAACGGGTAGGCAGCCACTCCCGCGGCCTGGGCGATCACCCCCACCGGGACCATGTTGAGTTGCCTGGCGAAACTGAGGGCCGAGGTGGCGCCTTCTTCGATCTGGCCGAACCAGCGGACGAACTGCTCGTCGAGCACCGCAATCGACTGTCCCACCATGAGCGGCAGGGCCAGGATCAGATACTCGCCTACCGAGGACTGGCCGCGGGGGACGGGGACCAGACGGGTGTTGGTGCCACGGGCCCCGTACCACTGCAGCCCGAAGTTCCCGATCGCAGAGCCGATGACGGCTCCCCAGAGGAATCCCTCCGGTGTGGCATCACTTACCAGGGCCGAGATGAGGCCTCCGAGGATGATTCCCAGGTTGTAGATGATCGGGGCCAGCGCGGGAAGCACGAACCTGCGGTGGGTGTACTGGACCGCCATCAGGAGAGCTCCTGCGACCAGGAACACCTGGGCGGGGAGGACCAGCCTGGTCAGTGACACGAGTCGGTCGTGATCGACTGCATTGGGGAACATGAGTGAGACGAGAGGCCCGGCGGCGGCCCACATGACAACCGTGAGCCCGACGATGGCGATGACTACGAACCGGAACACGGAGCTGAAAGCTCGGTTGGCCCCCTCCTCGTCACCCTGTTCCAGGTGCCGGCTCAAGATAGGGATCAGGGTGATTGTCAGATAGGCGCCGGCCAGCAGGTAGTTGAGGAAATCAGGGATGGTGAACGCTTGCCGATAGAGGTCCCCCTCGGCGCTGACCCCGATCAGTGATGCGAGCAGGGCTTCCCGTGCCAGGCCCAGGATGCGGGAGAAGAGGACGCTCCCGGCGACGACCGCGGCTGCGGTGCCCATTCGCAATGGGCGGCTCATGCAGCTCCGACGTGACTGCGCAACTCGCCGACTATTGAATCGGGCACGACGAGGTCGCCGTACCCGATGCCCAAGCTGAGCCCCGGCTTGTAGGTGCCGTGGTAGTCGCTCCCTCCGGATGGAATGAGCCCGAATCGGCGGGCGAGGTCGGCATAGCCCTCCCTCTCGTGACGTCGGTAGCCGGCACAGAACGCCTCCAGCCCGACCAGACCGGCGGCGACGAGGCGGGTCAGCAGGTCGGCCATCTCGTGCGCCCGATTGATCCCCAGAGTGTGGGGGTGGGCGACGATCGGCACCGCTCCAGATTCCCGCGCCAGCTGGATCGCCTCTTCCGGCGTGAGCCTCGGCCGTCCGATGTACGCCGGTTTGCCCGATGTCAGCCAGAGCTCGAACGCCTCCTCGATGGTCTCGACGTAGCCCTTTCGCATCATGACTGCGGCGATGTGGGGCCGGCCGATGCTGCCGGTCCCTCCCTCTTCCAGGATCTCCTCCACTGTCACCGGCATCCCGAGCTCGGTCAGCCGTTCCGACATCAACTCGTTTCGATGGTCTCTGCCCAGGCGCAGCTCCTCCAGGCGGTCTTGAAGCGGCCCCGGGCCGGAGCTCAGCCAGAGAACGACGAGATGCATCCCACCCTGGTCGTACTCGAGGGAAAGCTCAGTGCCCGGGATCAATTCGAGGCCGGTCGCAGTCGCTGCTGCGGTGGCGTCGGCAATGCCGTCCAGGGTGTCGTGATCGGTCAGCGCGAGGACGCTTAGCCCGGCTTCCAGTGCCTGTTCGACGAGAGCCGCCGGCTTCTCGGAACCGTCAGACGCTGTCGAATGGGAGTGGAGGTCAACGGCCATGGGTCTCCTGCACCCCGATGATGGCTGGTGTGCCCGTCAAGAACCGGTTACATCGATGGTCACAGTCTCGATGTAGACAGTCTCTAGCGGGAGGCTGTCCTCCACAGAGCCGGGTCGTCGCGCGGTGTCGACCGCCTCGATCCGATCCAGAGTCTCCTGACCGGAGATCACGTTGCCCAGGCCGTTGAACTGCGGGTTCAAGACCTGGGCGTCGTCGCTGAGGACGATGAAGAACTGGCTGCCGGTCGTCCCCTTGCCGACATTGTCCATGGCCACCACGCCCGGTGTGTAGACGAAGTCAGCGGGCGGGAACTCGTCGGGCAACCGATAGCCCGGCCCGCCGGTGCCGTCGGCCAACGGGTCGCCGGAGAAGAGCTGGAAGTCGGCGATGATCCGATGGAAGACCTGCCCGTCGAAGAATCCCTCGCGAGCGAGAAAGACGAAGGAATTGACGGTCTCGGGATAGTTGGCCGGGTCGAGCTCGATCACGATTTCGCCACACGAGGTTTGGAGAGTCGCAGTGACGGTGGCAGTCGGGGTGATGTCCGCCTGCGTCTCCGGCTCGGTGAATTGGGTCACCGGTTCGGCCGCCGGCTGCTCGGCCCCACATGCGGTTGGCTGGGCGCGGAACCCCTCGTAGCCCTGAGGCAGGTCGCCTTCGTCGTCACCCAACACGCTGCCCAGCACGAGAACGCCGATGACCAGGACTCCGAAGATCAGAGCGGTGCCGAGTCTGCGACCCAGCTCGCGCCTGGCAGATTGCTTCTTTTCGGCCTCCCGCTTGGCGGCGCGCTGCTCCTTCTGACGCCGTCTTCTGTCGGTCATGGCCGGCGCGACTTTAGGCACGACCCTCCGTCAACCTCCCGCGGTGTTCGTCTTCCGCGGCGAAAGGCTCCAAACTGTGCCGGACATGTCGATCGTGGTTCAAAAATTTGGCGGGACGTCATTGGCCGACTCGGAGCGCATCAAAGCGGTTGCGGATCGAGTGGAGTCGACGCGGAGAAATGGGCACGACGTCGTGGTGGTTGTCTCCGCCATGGGAGAAACAACCGATCAACTTGTGGCCCTCGCCGCCGAGTTGAGCGATGACCCGTCACCGAGAGAGATGGACATGCTGCTCAGTGCGGGAGAGAGGATCTCGATGGCGCTTCTCGCCATCACGCTGAATTCGCGGGGGATTGCCGCGGTCAGCTACACCGGGTCACAGGCCGGGATCCTCACCGACTCATCGCATGGTTCGGCCAAGATCCTCGACATCCAGGGAACCAGGGTCCGTGACAGCCTGGCCCAGGGCCGGGTCGTGATCGTTGCCGGATTCCAGGGGGTGGACCCCGAATCGAAGGAAGTGACGACGTTGGGGCGTGGCGGCTCCGACGCCACCGCGGTGGCTCTGGCGGCGGCCCTCGGGGCGGACACCGTTGAGATCTACACCGACGTCGATGGCGTCTTCACCGCCGACCCGAGGATCGTGCCCGACGCCACCAAGCTGGTCGAGGTCCCGTTCGATGAGATGCTCGAGTTGTCCGCCGGCGGCGCCGGCGTCCTCATGTCCCGCGCCGTGGAGTTCGGGCGCCGATTCGACATACCGATTCACGTTCGCTCGTCGTTTCACGACGGCGAGGGGACCTGGATACGGGAGTCGGCCATGGAGCAGGCCATCGTGAGTGGGATCGCCCACGATCGCTCCGAAGCGAAAGTGACCGTGAACCGGGTGCCGGACCGCCCCGGTGTCGCCGCTGCGTTGTTTGGGGCTCTGGCGGAGGCCGGGGTGAATGTGGACATGATCGTCCAGAATGTGTCTCATGACGGCTCCACCGACATCAGCTTCACCGTGCCTCGAATCCATGTGGTCGAGGCGGAGCGGATCGCCAAGCACATCGCGGTCGACATCGGCGCCCAGTCGGTCGACGTCGACACCGACGTCGCCAAGGTCTCGTTGGTGGGGGCGGGGATGAAGACCCACCCCGGTGTCGCTGCCAGGGTCTTCGCGGCTATGTCGGCCGCGGGCATCAACATCGAGATGATTTCCACCTCAACCATCCGGATCTCATGCGTGATCAGGGGAAGTCAGGTCGAAGCCGCGGTGAAAGCGCTGCACGAAGAGTTCGACCCACCGACAACCTTCGAGGAGGTGGGCGCGTGAGCGATCGAGCGGTCGCCGTGGTCGGAGCCACCGGGGCGGTGGGACGCACCATGCTCTCGATTCTCGAGCAGAGGGACTTTCCCTCTGGGTTCGGTCCGGCTCATGGCTTCCTCGCGTTCGGCGGGGACGGTTGTGGACACGGCGTGGGGGGAGGTCGTCGTCGAGGACCTGGCCCAAGCCGACCCGGCAGGTGTTGACATCGCACTGTTCTCGGCGGGCGGCGCACGGTCCAGGGAGTTTGCGCCTTCGTTTGCCGCCGCTGGGGCGGTCGTGATCGACAACTCGTCGGCGTTCCGGATGGAAGAGGCGGTCCCGCTGGTCGTGGCCGGCGTCAACGATGACGCTGCATACGGGCACCAGGGGATCATCGCCAACCCCAACTGCACCACCATGACCTTGATGATGGCCGCCGGTCCGCTGCACCGGGCCGCCGGGCTCCGAAGCGTGAACGTTTCCTCCTACCAGGCGGTCTCCGGATCGGGCCAGCAGGGTGTCTCTGAGCTGGTCGACCAGATGGACAAGCTCCAGCCCGACCTGGATGCATTGATGAACGGGGGCTGGGTGGACCCGGGACCAGCACTCTTCGCCCGCCCCATCGCCTTCAACGTCTTGCCGTTTGCCGGCTCCGAGACCGACCAGGGCTACACCGACGAGGAGTGGAAGCTGGTGAACGAGTCGAGGAAGATCCTCGACATCCCCGGTCTGATGGTGGAGCCGACCTGTGTCCGGGTGCCGGTGCTGGTCGGTCATGCCGTGGTGGCAACACTCCGTTTCGACCGTGAGATGACCCCTGGCGAAGCCGTGGAGCTCCTCGAGGCCGCCCCCGGTATCGAGGTCTGGACCGAACGGGTGCCGACGCCGCTCGACGCTGCAGGCATCGATGACGTGCTGGCAGGGAGGATTCGCGCCACAATCGGTGAGCCGGGGGGGATCAACCTCTTCGCGGTGGGAGACAACCTGCGCAAGGGAGCCGCGCTGAACGCGGTCCAGATCGCCGAGTTGTTGATCTAAGCGACGGGCCGGGTCTCGGACCGGTCGCTGCGGAGCAACGCCGACATTCGACGCCGCAAGGCCGGCGGGGCATTGCGAAGGCCGAGGTCGAGGGCGAAGTGGGCGTCGTCGGTCACGTTGAGAATGATCTCGTCACCCTCGGCACGAATATGGAACCCGTCGAGCATCGGCGAAATCCTGATCTCATGCCGGGCCCAGTCGGCCACTTCGACATCGCCCGACATCATGGTCAATCGATCGTCGGTGAGATCGATCACCACGTGAATCGGTGCTTCGTCGGCGCCGTCCAGACGAAGCTGGGCGTCGTAGACCGCCATCGTTCCTCCCCTTCACTTACAGATGCCTCCTTGGTCAGCGTACCTGCCAGGTCGGAATGTCCCAGGGGTGCGCCCGAATTCACCCAAGTGGGCTAGACCGCGCCTCGGGCCTAGGATTCGGCCAATCGGGACGTAGCGCAGCTTGGTAGCGCGCAGCGTTCGGGACGCTGAGGTCGTGGGTTCAAGTCCCACCGTCCCGACTCAGGATCATGTGTCCCCCTGCGAAGCGGGGGGACCGATCACCACAGGTGATCGAGGGGGCGGCACGAGCTATGAGCAACAAGCAACGAGTCTTCTTCGACTGGACCCTGGACACCCTGCTCTACCTGGTCGTCCTGGGGTTTTTCAGCGAGTTCACCGACGGTGTAACCATCGACTCGTTCACCACGATCTTCCTCGCGTCACTCGTCTTGTATGTCCTGACCTACCTGACCTTCGGCTTCAAGCGGCGTGTCGGAGCCTGGTACGCGAGCCGGCCCGAACGTCGGATCGCCCAGTTCTTCAGCATCTGGGCCATCCTCTTCTTCTCGAAGTTCATCTTCCTGGAGGTACTCGACCTCGTGTTCGGAGACGCCGTCGACTTTCAGAACTTCCTCTGGCTGATGGCCGTCTTGGTGGTGGTCGTCGCTCTGGGCATGGTCATGGAGCTCATCTACTCGAAGCTCGGCGACGGCGAGGAGGGTGACCCGAGCGGAGCCTAAGTCGATCCGCATCACGACCCGTCTAGGAGGCAACTCCGAACAAGACAGCGATCATGAACAGCCCCGCCGCGGATGCCACCAGAACAAGGCCGACGCCGGCTGCCCGGGGCAATTTTGTCCAGGCAACAGCGCAGGCTGATGCCACCAGGGCGAACAAGGCGAACAAGAGGACGAGGGGTGCCACTGAGTTATGGACGAAGTGGAGCCCGGGCACCTCCGAGGTGACCTGGTCGTCATAACCGAAGGCGCCGAGGGCATCGAGGTACCAAGCGGCAGACACTGCCCAACCGCTTCGCCACAGCCACAGATTCGGGGTGGAAACCGGACGCGGGATGAACCACATCACGGCAAGGATGGTGGCGGCGAAGGTGAGGTGGAAAAGTGCATGCCCGGCAACCTCGTCGCTTCCCATGCGCAGGATGACGAAAGCGATGGTCGTCAGTGCCACGACCAGGCCGAGGTAGATCCATCTCAGTCTCATGCCATAACAGACGAAGGGCCGACCGGTTTGGGTGACACCTGAGGCCCCGAGTTAGAGCAAGCAGCGACCTCTACTACTCTCCGGCACCCCCTTCATAAGGAGCCGGTTTTGTTCGCCAGTCTTGGACGTTGGTGTTTCCGCAACCGGGGCAAGGTCGCCCTGGGTTGGCTTGCTGCGCTGATTCTCGGAGGAGTCCTTACCAACGCATTGATCGGAACGGCCTACAGCACCGAATTCGCCCTCCCCGACGTCGAAAGCAAACGTGGCTTTGACATCCTCGAGGAGCATTTCGCCGGATCCTCCGCCGGCAGCGAGGGCGGGACCATCGTCTTCCGGGCCGAGCAAGGGGTGACCGACCCTGAGGTCCAGGCGGCGATGACCGAGTTCTTCGATCAGGCGAGTCAGATCGAGGGAATCACCCTGGTCAGCCCGTACTCCCCCGAAGGGGCACAGCAAATCTCATCCCAGGGGCCCGAGGCCGGTTTGATCGCTTACGCCCAGATCGGGGTCTCCCGGGACACCACCCTCGAAGAAGCCGCCGACATCTCGGCCCAACTCACGGAGCTGATGCCGGAGATCGAAGGGCTCCAGATCGAGCTCGGTGGTCAGATCTTTGCCGAGTTCGAGGTACCGAGCTCGGAGCTGCTCGGCATCGCCTTCGCCATCATCGTCTTGATCCTGGCCTTCGGGTCGGTGCTCGCCATGGGGCTGCCCATCGGGATCGCCCTAGCCGGCATCGGGCTCGGCACCTCGCTGGCCGGTCTGCTGAGCAACGTGCTCTCGATCCCCGATTTTGCTTCCACTGTTGCGGTCATGCTCGGTCTCGGTGTCGGGATCGATTACGCCCTCTTCATCGTCACCCGGTACCGGGAGAACCTGCACGCCGGGGCTTCGATCGAGGAAGCAGCGGTGGTCGCCATGGACACGGCCGGTCGGGCCGTCACCTTTGCGGCGACCACAGTCGTCATCTCGTTGGTCGGCATGGTGCTGATGAATCTGGCATTCATCACCGGGATCGCCATCGCCTGCGCCACTGTGGTGGCAGTCACCGCCATCGCATCGCTCACGCTGCTCCCGGCCATGATCGGCTTTGCCGGAGAGCGGATCGAGGTAACACGCTGGCGCGGCCTCATCGCGGCTCTGCTGCTTGCCGTCGGCCTGGTCGGCGTGGCCATCGCTTTCCAGCCACTCGCCATTGTCGGCCTCGCTCTCGCTGGCGTGGTCGTCGTTGCCAGCTTTGCGCTCGCTCCGTTGCGGCGCGAGGTGCCGCGTCGGGCTCAGCGCCCACTCAAAGAGACCGTGCCTTACCGGTGGAGCCGTTTCATTCAGCACCGGCCCTGGCTGTCAGCCATCGCCGGCGTGGTGATCTTGCTGACACTTGCCTATCCCTTCCTCGACCAGCGTCTGGCCTTCTCCGATGAGGGCAACTACCCCGAGGAGTCGACGACCCGCCAGGCCTACGACCTGCTTGCAGCCGGTTTCGGCCCGGGTTTCAACGGCCCACTCCTGCTCGCGGTGGAGCTCCCTGAGGGCACCGATCCGGCAGACCTCGAGGCTGTGACCCAAGCCCTCGCCGCTGACCCGGGTGTGGCCTTCGTCACACCGGCCGTACCCAACGATCCAGAGGCGCCGACCGCCGCGTTGTGGAGATTGTTCCCGACTACAGCTCCCCAGGCCGAGGAGACCACCGACCTCGTGCTCCGACTCCGTGATGAGGTGCTGCCTGAGGTCACCGAAGGCACCGGGCTCGACGTAGCTGTGTCGGGTGGGGTGGCGGCAGCGGTCGACTTCTCCGAATACCTCACGGATCGGCTCCCCATGTTCATCGGCGTCGTGCTCGCGCTGTCCTTTCTGTTGTTGATGCTCGTGTTCCGATCTTTGCTGGTGCCGCTCAAAGCGGTGATCATGAACCTGCTCTCCCTGGCCGCGGCGTTCGGGATCGTGACCGCGGTCTTTCAGTGGGGATGGGGGGGGAGTCTGCTTGGCATCGAGCCGGCACCGATCGAGCCCTTCGTTCCGATGATGATGTTCGCCATCATCTTCGGCCTGTCCATGGACTACGAAGTGTTCTTGCTATCGAGGATCCGCGAGGAGTATCTCCGAAGCGGCGACAGCAGGGGCTCGGTTGCGGACGGGTTGGCCCTGACCGCAAGAGTCATCAGTGCCGCGGCTCTGATCATGGTGGTCGTGTTCGGCAGCTTCATTGGCGAGAGCAGCCGGGTCGTCAAGCTATTTGGAGTGGGCCTCGCCAGCGCTGTCGCGGTGGACGCAACGATCGTGCGCATGCTGCTGGTCCCGGCCACGATGGAGCTTCTCGGCGACGCCAACTGGTGGCTGCCGAAGTGGCTCGACCGGATGCTGCCGAAGATCTCGGTGGAGGGCCATGCCCTCGAGATGCCAGCTGCGGCTGAAAGGGTCTGACCGGATCAGGACGGCGTGAGGGCCGCTCGGAGCTCAGAGGACTGAAACGGCTTGAGCAGCCAGGCGTCGGCGCCGGCCCGCTTGGCGAGGAATTGATCTGCTGATCGGTCGAGGAGGAGCACCGTCCTCGGGCGGGGCACGCCTTCGAAGGCGGCCTTGATGTCGCGGATCATCGCCATCCCGCCCATGCTTTGCACCTGCATGTCGACAATCACCGCATCGACGCCCCCTTCGGCGGCCTTACTGGCAGCCTGGGTGGGGTCGTCGGAGGCTTCTACCTCCCAGCCACCTGTTGACAGCGAAGCGAGGACTTCGTTGAGAACCCACGGTGTGTCACAGACGAGAAGGGCCTTGGGCATCGGAAGACGACGTTAGCCCGCCACCGATGCCCGGATTTCTGATCTAGATCCCCTCCTAACCTCAGACGTCGTGCGTCGATCCCTTCTTGCCCTGGCGATCCTGGTGGTCCTGATCCCCCTATCTGCCCTCGCCGCCGAGGAGGAGGGTGGGCATCGACGTCATCGACGTCAGTGGCCCACTCGACACCTCGGCCCTGGAATTCATGAAGACTTCGATCGAGTCGGCGGCCGAGCGGGGCCAGGTCTTGGCGGTGCTCCAGATCGACTCTCCGGCGGTGCTCGATGGCGATGCTTTGCAGGCGCTGAACGCCACCGTTCAGAATCCACCCTTCCGGTGGCGATCTGGGTGGGCCCGGCACCAGCAGTTGCGTACGGCGGTGTCGGCACAACTCGTCACGGATGCGGAGTGGAGGGCGATCTCGCCAGGTTCCTATTTGGGGATAGCTCCTGGCCGACCATTGCCAGCGACGAACTCGCCGGCATCGAAATGAGCGACATCAAAGGGCTCGCCTGCCGAGGAGACCGGGCTCGATCTCCAGCCCACCATTCGCCAATACCTCCAGGAGCTGGACGGCGAGACCTTCCACACCGCCGACGGCCCGGTGGTGGTCGAGACTCTCACGCCGTTCGAGGACGGGGTGACACTGAAGACGGTCACCTTCCGTCAGCCGGGTCTGGCGACCCGCTTCTTCCGGTTGGCGGTGACTCCGGAGGCCGCCTTCTTCTTCCTGGTGATCGGGCTCACCATCGTGTCCTTTGAGTTCTTCGCCATGGGCCCCGGGGTGGCCGCCGGGGTGGCATCGATCTGCCTGCTCCTCGCCGGATGGGGGATCGTCAATCTCCCGGTGCGTTGGTGGGCGCTGGCCCTCGCTGTACTCGGTTGGGGGTTGCTCACTGCCGCCTATCAGAAGGGCGGGGTGATCTTCCTCACCATCCTCGGCGCACTGTTGCTCCAGGTCGGGGGCATGTGGTTCGTCGACGGCTCGGGTCAGATCGATCCCCGCTGGTATCTGATCCTTCCCTCGGTTCTGGTCGTGCTGTTCTTCTTCCTGTTGGCGATGCCCACAGTGCAGCGCGCCCGCTATTCGACTCAGACCATCGGACGTGACTCCCTGATCGGTGAGACCGGAGTTGCCCGAGTTGGGCTCGATCCGGACGGGATCGTCGAAGTGCATGGTGCTCGATGGCGGGCGACCAGCCACCGGGAGGCAAAGGTGGCCACTGGCACCCCGGTGGTGGTCACCGGGGTCGACGGGCTCTTCCTCGAAGTGGACCGGGCTCCAACAGAGCGCGAAAACTGATTTCGAGACCTGACAAAATCTTCCTTGTGGTCGACCCGCGTTCTGAGTAGGTTTCGACCCGGTTGTCGCTTCAAAATACGGGAGGAGTCGAATTGTCCCACTTGGACGATTGGCAGCTTGACGCGCTGTGCCGTGGGAACCACGCCTATCTCTTCTTTCCCCCCTCGACCTTCGAACGCAAGGACGAGCGGGAGCGCAGAGAGATGAAGGCAAAGGCCATCTGTGGGGTCTGTCCAGTGAGACAACCTTGCTCCGAACATGCGATCCAGATCCGCGAGCCGTTCGGGATCTGGGGCGGATTGACCGAAGTCGAGAGAAGGGTCATGCCCCTGGTCAGCTGACGCATGGCAGCTGACCCCGCGTCCCATCCCGTTCAACCCCGGCCGGCGGCCAGTGTCCTGCTGGTTCGCGACGCGGCCGACGGACCTGAAGTTCTGATGGTGCGAGCGGCCCGCCCGCGGGTACTTCGGCGGGCTCCACGTCTTTCCCGGCGGGGGAGTGGATCCAGTGGACAAGAGCGCACTGGCACGCGAGGTGGTGAGCGGGCCCGATGAGGACCACGGGTTTCGGGCCGCGGCGGTGAGGGAAGTGGCCGAGGAAGTAGGGATGGCCTTGACTCCTGATGGTGTCATCCCGGCCCCCGATCTTCGGGGAGAGGCACTCTTCGAGTCGTTCCACGCCGATGGGTTGTCACTGGACGGCGAAAGCCTGGTGCTCGTCTCGCGTTGGGTCACTCCGTCGTATGCCCCGGTTCGCTTCGACACCAGGTTCTACGTGGTCGGCGTCGGCGAGACTCCGGCCGTCAGGCTCGACGACAACGAGTTGACTGGATACCTATGGGCATCGGCACCTGCCCTGCTCGCCATGCATGGTCGAGAGGAGATGGAGTTGATCCTCCCTACGCTCACCCACCTGAGATGGTTGACCCGTAGGACCGACGTGAAGGACGTGCTCGCTTCAGCAACGGGCGCCGACGGGCGAACCCTGATCGAGCCCCGAGAGATGGAGGATGGGTCCTTGGTCCCGATCCACCTGCCGGCCGACCAGTGATCCGGATCGACCGCATCCTGGCCAACAACGCCGGCCCCTTCACCGGGCCCGGCACCAACACCTGGCTCCTGGACGACGGTGGCGGTGAGGTGGCGATCATCGATCCCGGCCCCGTCGACGGTGCCCACCGCGACGCAATCCACGCCGCATTGGAAGGGCGGTCGGCGGTGGCGGTCATCGTCACCCACACCCATGAAGATCACGCCCCAATGGCCAACCCGCTGGCGCTCGAACTCGGGGTTCCGGCACTCGGCTACGCCCCCGGACCCGAATTCGATCCGGACCTGAGGCTCGAGGATGGAGGACGGGTAGCCGTCGGAGTCACCGCCATCGAGGTGATTCACACTCCCGGTCACTCCCAAGACCACCTCTGCTTCCGGGTGGAAGATGTCCTGTTCACCGGTGACCACATCATGGGCGGATCGTCGGTGATGGTGGAGAGCATGGGCCCCTATCTCGCCTCGCTGGAGAAGATCAGGGACACCGGGCTCCGTCGGCTTCACCCGGGTCACGGGGACGAAATGGAGGACCCCGACAATGTGATCGACTGGTATCTGGCCCATCGTCTGCAGCGGCACGAGCAGATTTTCGAGGCGATCAGAGCCGGGGCCAACACCCCTGAAGCGATCGTCGAAACCGTGTACAGCGATGTGGGGGCACCCCTCCAGGCGCTCGCCATGCGCTCGGTCCAAGCCCACCTCACTTTGCTCACCGAACAGGGACGGATAGCCTTCGAGCACGGCGAGCTCGCCGTCGCGTCCCCGAAAACCCCTTGACCAAAGCATCCCGCACTCTCGCCGCCTTGCTCGTTGTGCTCTTGGCCCTACCCGCCTATGCCGAGGTGACCGACGAGGACGTCGATCGCGCCCGTGACGAGGTAGACAAGGTCCTCGCCGAGTCCGAGGCCCTGGGGATCCAGGTTCAGGAAGCGTGGGCCCGGCAGTACGCCCTCGACAAGGAGATCTCCGACCTCAAGACTTCGATCGATCTGGCCCATGCCCGGATCGCCGACACCGAGGCACGACTCGAGGACGTCGCGGTCGAGATGTACATGGGATCGGCGCGATCTGCCTCGCTTCAGGTTCTCTTCTCTGAGGGAAGCGAGGGCTTCGGGGCAGGTCAGGAGTACCTCCAGGAGATCTCGGGCGCCGACCAGGATGTTGTCAGCCAGCTTCGTGCCTACCGGTCCGAGCTCGATCGGCAGACCGAGCGCATGGCCGAGGCGTCAGCCGAGCAGGAGACGGTCACCGCCGACCTGGAGCAGATGGCGGGAGACCTCCAGACCGAGCTGGCCAAGGCGCAGAAGGTCTATGACCAATTGGTCGGCCAGCAACAGGCCGAGGAAGAAGCCCGGAGGAAGGCAGAGGAGGAGGCTCGCCGCCGCGCCGAGGAGGCCGCTCAAAATGCCACCACCACGACCGCGGGGGGTGGTGGTTCGAACAACGGGGGCACCACGACCACCGTGGGTGGTGGCGAGACCCCGACCACGACACCAGACCCGCCGCCGACACCGCCGAGTGGGGGCACCTGCCCGGTGGCCGGGGCGGTCTCCTTCAGTGACACGTACGGTCAGCCGCGATCCGGTGGCCGGGTCCACAAGGGGTGGACATGATCGCCGTCAGGGGGACCCCGATCGTTGCCATCTATTCGGGGACGGTCAGGAGATTCTCCAACAGCAGCCTGGGCGGGCTGTCCATCTACTTCGTGTCGGACGACGGCGACATGTTCTATTACGCCCATCTCGACAGTTACGCCGACGTATCCGCAGGCCAGCACGTCGACCAGGGCCGGGTGCTTGGTTACAACGGGTCAACGGGGAACGCTCCGGAATGGCTTCCCCATCTCCACTTCGAGTGGCATCCGGGTGGGGGCGGGGCGGTCAACCCTTACCAATTGGTCAGGTCACTGTGCTGAGGGCACGGAAAAAGGGCCCTTTTGGGCCCTCTTTCCGAGGCCTCCCTCTCCCCAACCCCAACAGCCCACTTGGCACGTTCCACGCATATCATTGACCACGGAGAGTGGTTAGGTAAGGACGATTCCATAGTCACCCATCCGGACTAGTCCATCCGCGACCCGGAGGATCACCAACTAAGTCCACTCCTTGCCGACACATCGCGATGCCAAATGGCAGAATGCGAAATCCGATCCGAGGAGAGAATGTCTTGAGCACGCAAGAGCCCCCGGCTCCCCCACCTCCCTACGAGCCGCCGACTCCTCCACCACCCCCGGAGCCACCGGCTTCGCCACCTCCTACCTCCGACCCTCTGAGCCACCGCCCTCTGAGCCACCACCTTCAGAGCCCCGCCGCCTCCGCCACCTTCGGACACACCGGCTGTCCCACCGCCGCCGCAGCCGCCGGCGCCTGTGCCGGCCAACATGCCACCGGCGGGAACACCGTCGAACCTGGCCGATTGGGGGACGAGGGCGATCGGAGCCGTCATCGACTGGCTGCCGGCCTTCATCATCAGCATCGTCACCTACCGCGTCTACTTCCTCAGCCTGCTGAGCCTCGCCTACTGGGCCTACCTCGGCCATCTGGAGGGTGTCACCGGTCAGACACCGGGCAAGGCGATGCAAGGAACCCGACTCGTCGATGAGAAGGGCCAGGTGTTGGGAAGCGGTCAGGGAATCGGCCGCAAATTCCTCCACATCCTGGACATCCTCGTTTGCTGGTTGGGCTTCCTGCTGCCCCTGGTGGACAACAAGCGCCAAACCATCGCCGACAAGGTGGTGAACAGCTACGTGGTGACCGGCGTCGAGAAGAAGCAGTTCAACGTCAACCTCTGGATGGTGCCGAAGTCGTAATCCGTACTGCGTAGGACGTATGACGCAGAACGTGGAACTGGGGATCGTCGCTAGGCGCCGATCTCCAATCCTTCGAGAAGCTTCGCGATCCGGCCGGTGCAGGTCTCGAGATCGGCCGGTGGCACCAACGTGACCAGGGTCTCCGCCGCCTGACGCAGCGCCTTGCCGGCCGCTGAATCGGTCCCCGATGACACCACCGGCGCCCCGTGGTCACCACCCGGCACCACTTCGGGGTCGAGTGGGATCGAGGCGATCAGTGGCACCCCCAGGTCGTCGGCGAGCTCCTGGCCGCCACCCTCGCCGAACACGGTGTGGACCCGGCCGCAATCACAGGCGAGCCCGGCCATGTTCTCGATGACTCCGACGATCGGCATGTGCGAGCGTCGGGCCATATCGGCGACACGGACTGCCACCTTCTGCGCGGCGCGTTGTGGGGTGGTCACCACCACCATCTCCGCCTGGGGGAGGAGGCGGGTGAGGGCCATCTGAATGTCGCCAGTTCCGGGGGGAAGGTCGATCAACAGGTAGTCGAGCTCACCCCAGTCGACCTGCTTGAGGAATTGCTCGAGCGCCTTGGAAAGCATGAGGCCCCGCCACATGAGGGCGGTCTCCTCAGACTCGATGATGAGCCCGGTCGAGACCAGTTTCACGCCTTGGGCATCGACCGGCTCGATCAGCTTGGTGGCGTCGTCGGCATGGAGACGGTCCTCGACCCCCAACATGCGGGGAGTGGAGAACCCCCAGATATCGGCGTCGAGCAAGCCAACCCGGAAACCGGCGCTCACCAGGGCCACCGACAGATTCACCGCAATCGACGATTTCCCGACCCCGCCCTTGCCAGAGCCGATCGCAATGACCCGGGTCGTCGGTGAGACCTGGGTCGGCTCGGCGTTCTCACGGACTCGCTGGCGGGCAACTGACATCAGCCCGGCTCTCTGCTGCTTGGTCATCGCCGTGGTCCGCAGGTTCAGTTCCTCGACTCCGGGCATCGAAAGGACACGCCGGCGGGTGTCATTCTCGATTTGGTTGCGCAGCGGGCATTCGGCGACAGTCAGAGCCAAGCCGATGTCGACGGTGGACCCGTTGACCGTCACTTCGCTGATCATCCCCAGCTCGACGACATTGCCGCCCAACTCCGGGTCGCGCACCCCTTCCAGGGTCTTTAGGACGTCATCACGGGTCGGCATCACCCTTATGGTAAGAGCAGGCACCTGGATAGTCGCATCGCCGGCACGCCTTGCTGGTCCAGGTGTGAAGGCGGGTTACAATGAGGGCAGGTTCAACATATGACACAAATCCTCAGCATCAAATCCAGTCAGCCACAGAAGACCGTCATGTTCACCGACATCGCGATCGACAAGGTCCGCGAGCTCATTCAGGCCGAGGCCGACACCGGTCTCGCCCTGCGGATGGCGGTGCGCCCCGGCGGCTGCAGCGGATTCTCCTATGAGATGTACTTCGACTCCCAGATCGACTCCACCGACATCGTCGAGGAGTTCGGGGATGTGAAAGTCGTCGTCGACCCACAGAGTGCCGAGATGGTGCGTGGCGCGACCCTCGACTACAAGGACGGGCTGATGGAGACCGGGTTCTCGATCAACAACCCGAACGTCTCCCACACCTGCGGGTGTGGCAACTCCTTCTCCTAATTAGCCACCTTTTCGGTGGTGTAGGGTTCTCCGGTCAATCGAATCAGGAGGAGTAATTGATCGATAATTTCTGGGACGTAGTCCTTTGGATGTTGGCGTTCTTCGTGTTCGCCATGTTCTTCTGGCTGTTCGTCTCGGTCCTTGCAGACCTCTGGAGCGACCCGGACACCGGTGGGGGGGCCAAGGCGTTCTGGACGTTCTTCGTGGTGATCCTGCCCTGGCTGGGGATCCTGATCTATCTCATCGCTCGCGGCGGCGGAATGGCCGAGCGTGCCATGAAGAAGCAGCAGGCTCAGGAGGAATACATCCGCAAGGTTGCCGGAAGTGGTAGCTCGGCATCCGAGCTCGCCGCTCTGTCCGACTTGAAGGCAAAGGGTGATCTGACTCAGGAGGAGTTCGACAAGGCAAAGGCCTCTCTCCTCGCCTGACCGGAATCGCAGCAATCCAATCGAAGGGCCCGGGTATCCCGGGCCCTTCTCGTTTCAGGCCGGACAGGTCTGGGGTTCGGGTACCCTCCTCACTTCCCCGAAACAGGAGCAGCGGTGCCAAAAACCGTCCCGGTCACCCCGTCCGCGCCAGGCGCCATGGGCCCATACTCGGTTGTCACCGAGGCCAACGGGTTCGTCTTCGTGTCAGGCCAGGTCGCAGTGGACCCGATCACCAAAGAGCGGGCGCCAGATGACGTCGAGGCCCAGACGAGCCGGGTCATGACCAACATCACCTCGATTCTCGGTGACCTCGGGCTCGGCATTTCCGACATCGTGAAGACCACGATCTTCCTGGCCGACATCGAAGATTTCCCCAAGGTCAATGCCATCTACTCCGGCTTCCTCGACGAGGAGCCGCCGGCACGCTCCACCGTTCAAGCGGGGGCCCTCCCCGGCGGCTTCCTGGTGGAGATCGACGTGGTGGCTGCGCGATGAACAAGACCGAGATCTTCGACCGGCTCGGGCTCTCCGAATCCAACTCCGGTGTCTTTGGCGGGGAATGGCTCGAGGCGACCGGCGAGCCCATCGAGGTCGTCAATCCGACGACCCAGGAGACTCTGGGCTCGGTCACCATGGCGTCCGTCGGCGACTACGAGAAGGTCGTCACCAACTCCGTGGAAACCTTCCAACGCTGGAAGCTGCTCCCGGCGCCAAAGCGAGGCGCCTACATACGGAGTCTCGGTGACGCCCTCCGGGACAACATCGACGCCCTCGGGGCCCTGGTCACCCTGGAGGTTGGCAAGATCCTTCCGGAAGGGATCGGCGAGGTCCAGGAGATGGTCGACATCTGTGACTTCGCGGTCGGCCTCTCCCGTCAGCTCTACGGCAACACCATGGCCTCCGAGCGACCGAACCACCGGATGTACGAGCACTGGCACCCTCTGGGGCCGGTCGGCGTCATCTCGGCCTTCAACTTCCCGGTCGCGGTGTGGTCATGGAACTCTGCCCTCGCCGCGGTTTGCGGGGACACGGTGGTGTGGAAGCCGTCGGAGCGCACGCCGCTCAGCGCGATCGCGGTGACCAAGATCGCTCAGGAGGTGATGGCCGGAAGCGGATACGAGGGGGTGTTCAACCTCGTAGTCGGCGACGGTGCCACGGTCGGAAATGCGATGAACGGCGACGCCCGCCTCCCCCTGATCTCGGCCACCGGGTCTTGCAACATGGGGCGGATCGTCGGTCCCGCCGTCGCCAAGAGGATGGGAAAGACCATTCTCGAATTGGGCGGCAACAACGCGGTGATCGTGATGGACGACGCCGACCTCGATCTGGCGGTCCGGGCGACTCTTTTCTCAGCAGTGGGCACCGCCGGCCAACGCTGCACCTCGCTGCGCCGCTTGCTGGTCCACCGCGCGGTCTCGGACAAGATGATCGATCGCCTGGCGGAGGCCTATCGCCAGGTGAACATCGGCGATCCGTTGGTCCCGGGGACCCTGATGGGGCCGTTGGTCAGCGAAGGGGCGGTCGAGCAGATGATGAATGCCCTCGACATCGCCCGGGAGCAAGGGGGCCGCATCGTCACCGGTGGCAACCGCCTCGATCGTCCGGGGTTCTTCGTGGAGCCCACCATCGCCGTTGTCCCGGCCGAAGCCACCATCACCCAGCAGGAGACTTTTGCCCCGATCCTGTGGGTCATCGAGTTCGACACGCTTGGACGAGGCGATCCAGATCCAGAACGGCGTCACCCAGGGCCTCTCCTCGGCGATCTTCACCGAGTCGGTTCGGAACGCCGAGAAGTTCCTCAGCGATGTCGGATCGGATTGTGGGATCGCCAACGTCAACATCGGCACTTCCGGAGCCGAGATCGGCGGCGCTTTCGGAGGCGAGAAGGAGACGGGCGGCGGCCGGGAGGCCGGGTCCGACGCCTGGAAGGCGTATATGCGCCGTCAGACGACAACGATCAACTGGGGGGACGACCTCCCGTTGGCGCAGGGGATCGAGTTCGGCTGAGCATGGACGCCTCGGAATGGGACGAGAAATACCGGGAGGCGACCCACCTCCACTGGCCCGCTACGCCCAACCTGTTCGTTGCTGACCGGCTTCACGACGCCGAGCCGGGCAGAGGTCTGGACCTGGCCGCCGGCGAGGGACGGAATGCCATCTGGCTGGCGTCGCTGGGCTGGAAGATGACTGCCGTCGACTTCTCCGAAGTGGCGATCGAACGCGGGTCGGCTCGGGCGAATGATGTCGACTTCGTGGTTGCCGACGTCCTGGAATGGGAACCGGATACCAGCTTCGACCTGATCCTGATCGCCTACCTCCACCTCCAATCCGCGGAGTACGAAAAGGTCGTCCATCGTGCGATGGAATGGCTCGAGCCGGGTGGCGAGTTGTTCATGATCGGACACGATGTGAGCAACATCGAGCATGGGCACGGTGGCCCCCAGTACCCGGAGATCCTCTGGAACGTCGACGAGATGATCGGATGGATGGAAGGCCTGACCATCATCGAGGGCCAGGTCGTGCGTCGCCCCGTGGAGACGGAGGAGGGCCGGGTGTTCGCCAGGGACGCCCTGGTCAGGGGTCGTCGGCCGGTTCTAGATCTGATCCAGGGCGGAATCGAGGTCGGCGATCAGATCCTCGACATCCTCCAGACCCACCGAGAGCCTCACCAGCCCGTCCGTGATCCCGGCTGCGGCGCGCTCGGCGGCCGGAACGGCGGCGTGAGTCATCGTGACCGGGTGAGTGATCAGAGACTCGACCGAGCCCAGGTTCTCGGCGAGACTCCACAGCTCCACGGCATCCATCAGCTTCTTCCCTGGCTCCAGGCCACCGTGGACCTCGAAGCACACCAGGGCCCCAAAACCGGTGGCCTGTCGCTTCGCCAGATCGTGTTGTGGGTGCGAGGCAAGGCCGGGATAGTTCACGTAGTCGACCTTGGGGTGCCCTGCCAGCCACTCGGCAATGGCCATCGCATTCGCTGATTGGCCGTCCATCCGCTGGCTGAGTGTCTTGACCCCCTGAAGGGTGAGCCAGGCCACCATCGGAGACATGACCAGGCCGGCGGCGATGCGGGCGAAGGCGATCTTCTCCTGGAGGCCGGCGTCATCGACGACGACGACCCCTCCCAGGGTCGCGTTGTGCCCGTCGAGGAACTTGGTCGTCGAGTGAATGATGACGTTGGCCCCCAGCTCGAACGGCCGCTGGAAATAGGGGGTGAGGAACGTGTTGTCCGTCACGTGGAGAATCCCGGCCCCGGAGCAGATCTCCGAGATTGCCCGGAGGTCGGTGAGCTTCAGGGTCGGGTTTGCCGGAGTCTCGGTGAAGACCATGCGGGTGGTCGGCCCTACGGCCGCAGCGACCGCCTCGGGATCCGATGCATCGACGAAGGAGACGTCGACACCGAACCGGGTGAGGAACTGGTCGGCGAATCGGTAGGTGCCCCCGTAGACGACGTCCCCGATGACCACATGGTCACCAGCCCGGAGCAGGGCGAGGAACACGGCGACCGTGGCTGCCATCCCGGAGCCGTAGGCGGTCGCATCCACCCCTCCCTCCAGGGCGATCATCTTCTCCTCGAAGGCGCGGACGGTGGGGTTCCCGGCCCGGCTGTAGGAAAAGCCCTTGGCCATGTAGGCATCGACCGACTCCTGGACGAATGTGGTCGACTGGTGGATCGGGGTGAGGATGGCTCCTGTGGTCGGATCGGGCTCAACGCCGGCGTGTATCTGCTTGGTGCGAAATCCCATGTCGTTCCTAGCCGAACCGGTAGCCGACCGAGCGCACGGTTGTGATCCACGACGACCGCTCCTCCCCGAGCTTCGCCCGGAGCCGCCTGATGTGGACATCGACGGTGCGAGCTCCGCCGTAGTAGTCGTAGCCCCACACCTTCGAGAGGAGCTGCTCCCGTGACCAGACCCGCACCGGGTTCTCCATCAAGAAGCGGAGCAACTCGTACTCCATGAAGGTCATGTCCAGCGGCTCGCCGGCCAGGCTCGCCTGGTAGTTGAGCGGGTTGAGCTCGAGGTCCTTGAACTTCACCAGGTCGTCGGCGGCTTCGGCCATGGTCAGCCTCTGCAGCCTCAGGCGCAGCTCCAAGGGGTCGACCGGAGCGGTGAGGAAGTCCGAGATCCCGGCTGTGCCCTCCATCAGCGCCAGGTGCTCGACCGCGGCCACCACGATCACAGGGAGCCCGATCGTCTCCACGATGCGGCTCAGCTCGCGAAGTCGGCGCATCGGTTGGTCGCCCAGTTCGACGAGAAGAAGGTCGGAGTCGTTGATCCGCCGATCCTCGGGCACCAACTCTGGGGCGGGGGTGACAGTGGCGCCTCCCAGGGCCAGCCCGTCGGTCACGCCTTCGGAGCACTCGGCGGGGTGGACGGCGACGATCACAGAACTGGGAGGTAGGTCTCGAGCTCGAATTGGGAAACGTGGTGTTGGAAGCGATCCCACTCGCGGCGCTTGTTGCGGAGAAACCAATCGAAGACGTGCTCTCCGAGGGCCTCGGCCATCAACTCGGACTGTTCCAAGGTGTCCAGGGCCTCAGACAGAGTTTCGGGAAGCCGTTTGACCCCGGCGGCAGCCCGCTCGGCGGGCGTCAGCCGGTGGATGTCGGCGGCCACCTCCGCGGGCAACTCGTAGCCCTCTCGGATCCCTTCGAGACCGGCGGCGAGGATCACTGAAAGTGCCAGATATGGGTTGCAGGCGGCATCGGCGGCCCGGTACTCGACTCGCACGCTCGACGGCTTGTTCTTCTTGACCGATGGCACCCGGACCAGCGCCGACTGGTTGTTCCGGGCCCAGGACACATAGATCGGTGCGTCGAACCCCGCCACCAGGCGCTTGTAGGAGTTGACCCACTGGTTGGTTACCGCGGTCAACTCGGCAGCGTGGCGGAGCAGGCCGGCGATGAAGGCCTGGCCCACTTTGGAGAGGCCGCCAGGTGTCCCCGGCTCGTGGAACGCATTGACGTCGCCTTCGAAAAGCGAGAGGTGGAGGTGCATCCCGGAGCCGTCGTAGTCCTCCAACGGCTTGGGCATGAAGGTGGCGTAGATCCCGTGCTGGAGGGCGACCTCCTTGACGGTGAGTCGGGAAGTCATGATGTTGTCCGCCATGGTCAACGCGTCCGTGTAGCGGACGATGATCTCATGCTGGCTCGGCGCCACCTCATGGTGGGAGTGCTCGATGGGGATGCCCATGTGCTCGAGGGCGTTGATCGTGTTGCGGCGGTATTCCTGGGCCACGTCGAGCGGGGTCAGGTCGAAGTAGCCGCCCCGGTCGAGGACCTCGGGGACCGGCCCGGAGTCGCGGAAGTAGAAGAACT
This sequence comes from uncultured Acidobacteriota bacterium, assembly GCA_963724825.1. Lineage (GTDB taxonomy): Bacteria > Actinomycetota > Acidimicrobiia > Spongiisociales > ZC4RG35 > JALYNX01. Next base: position 27,927 of record CAVRWT010000009.1, on the reverse strand, counting down.
CCAACTCGGGAGCTGCGTAGAAGATGTAACCCATCTCCGACGCCTTCTCCAGATTCCGCTTGAGCACGATCCGGGGATCGCCGGAGAAGGGCTCACCGTCGGGGGTGTAGATGTCGCAGAACATCCGTGCCACCTGCTCCTCGGTCCGCCAGGGAAGAACCTGAAAGGTGGAAGGGTCTGGCTTGGCCAGCATGTCGGCTTCCTGGATGCGGGCATAGCCGTCGATCGACGAGCCGTCGAAGGTCATCCCCTCCTCGAAGGCAACCTCCAATTCGGTGGGACCGATCGAGACCGACTTCAAGAACCCCTGAACATCGGTGAACCACAGCCTCACGAAGCGGATGCGCCGCTCCTCGACTGTTCGAAGCACGTATTCGGCCTGTTTGTTCATTCTGAGATCCCGTCTGCCTGGCCCCACATTATGAGACGCCCCGGCTCGGGAGGGAATCGCGGATCTGATCACCACCGGAAAGAGTGATCCGGATCGTCACCAGGGAGGCGGCCGCCGCCAGGCCGACCACCACACCCAGCGCAGTCGGAAGGCTCGATCGGGCGGCAACGAAGCCGATCAAGGCAGGGGCCGCCATGAAGCCGAGCCGGGTCCCGACGGTGAGGGCCGCAAGCCCGGCGCCCTCGGCGAACGTCGGGTGGGACCCGGCGAGCTTGTAGAGAACCGGGAGCACCACCGAGATGCCAAGCCCCCATAACCCGAATCCGACCAACGCAACCGGTGTCGACTCGGTGAGGATGACCAGAGCCATTGCGGAGACAGAAACCAGGATCCCTCCGACCACAGTGGGGACACCCTGAAAACGATCGACGACATGGTCGCCTGCCATTCGCCCGGCAAGCATTCCTGCGGTGAAAACGATGGCTGCGGTGCCGACAACCGCCCCGGTGGCGCCGGTTATGTCGAGAAGGAAGATGGCTCCCCAGTCCATGGGCGCCCCCTCGATCATCACCGCGGTCGCACCGGCGAGGATGAGGCCGACTGCGATCCTCCCTGATCTCTCACCCGTGCCTCGCCGGGGGACGGTGTCCGGCACCATTCGAGCTGCGAAGGCAATGACTACGAGGCCGGCCGCCGACAGGACCAGCAGTTGCGGCCCGAGCCCCACTCCGATCAGGACGGCCAGCGCGCTGAGGCCGGCTCCGACCAGAGTGCCCAAGCTCCACAGACCGTGGAGGCGGGTCATGATCGACCGACCGACCGACTCTTCGACTCTGACGCCCACCGCATTCATGCCGACATCGGTCTGAGCGTCGACAAATCCGAGTACCGCAAGGAGCGCCCCGAAGAGGAACGGAGTGGGCACCACGGCGATCAGTGGAAGTAGGGCGAAGAGCACGACGGACCCGATCACGGCGGACCGCCTGGCCCCAATGCGACCCAAGAGGACCCCGCTCACCGAAGAACCGAGGAGGGCACCGAGGCCACCCAGGGCGAGAGTCAAGCCCAGGGTGTCGAGATCCATCGACAGTCGATCCCTGATTTCGGGAAGCCGTGGTATCCAGCTGCCGACGACCGCGCCATTGGCGAGAAATATGAGTGCCACTCCGGTGGTGGCGCGTTTGACCGGAGTCAGGGCGGTGTCCCCGGGTTCCTCAACCCACCCGACGGCGGGTGGCCAACCACTTGCGGCGGAGAGCCTTGCGGTCTTCCTCCGATGTCCCGCCCCAAATCCCTGCCTTCTGATTCGTCTCCAGGGCGAACTCCAGGCAGGCGTCGGTCACGGGGCAGATGGCGCAGATTCCCTTGGCGTTGGCGATCGCCTCGTCCAGGTCGTCGCCGACCGGGAAGAAGACTGAATGTGGCAATCCGGAGCAGGCGGCTATGTCACGCCAGTCAGCCACCACCTCGGGGCTCAACTCGGAACGGCCGGATATCACTCCCCGGAGTTTGGTGGCGTTCCCCCGGTTTGCCAAGACGGCTGACTCTTGTTGGAGCTAGGTCGTGGGCGGGAACCCTTCGTCGTCATCGGGCTCATCGCCCTCCGGCTCGGCTGCTCCGACGACACCGGCGTCGGTCTGAGTCTCGGGTTCGACCGCGGTCTCACCCCCGTCGGACCCACTATCCATTGACTCGCTGGCTGCAGCTGCGCCGGCGGAGGCGGCTGCCGCCTCGGGCACGACGTCCGCCATGCGGGTGCGTCGGGCGGCGATCGTGATCAGAGCGATCAGGGAGATCAGCGCCAAGACGGCGGCTATCCGCGAGATCAAGGTGTCGAAGAAGTCGGCGGTGAGACGGACAAAGGCGAAGCCGTCGCACGCGCCGCCGTCACCTTCGATGTCCCCACCGACCTCGACCACTCCACGAATCTGCTGGCCGGAGATCGAGGTCACCTCCTCGACATAGACCGAGATGTCGGGGACGTCGCCCGAATTCTCGAGGTTCTGGTCGGCGTTTGAGTCACTGCCTTCGGCGATGACAATCTGGAACCCACCGACATCCACCCAGATCTGCCAGGTGTGATCGGTGATCGGCTCGGGAGAAGTCGCGGACCAGGAGAGGCCGCCTTCTGGATCGACCTCGAACGGATCTTGTCGGGTGGTGTCGGTCATGATCGTGCTGTCGACGTCTGATTGAGCCTCGACCGTGCAACCCCCGTTGAGCTGTCCATGCTCGTCCAGTTGGGTGAGGCCGGTTGCACCCCATCCGATCATCGCCACCGCCAGGACGAGGGGTGCCACCGAGGAAAACCCGGACACACTCTCCCGGCCCCAGCCCGTGATCAGGATCCCGATCAGCCCGAACAGTCCGGCGAAGCCAAATAGGAGAAGCCGATCCAATGGCCACACTCCGGCTTGCTGCAGGATGACGGCCAGAGAGATGCCGAGGAGCATTCCGAGCAGGAGACCGCTCCAGGGTCGGGCCCGGGTCTGAACCTTCACCTTCTGAGGTCCGCTCGATTGGCTCTCTGATCCGTTGGGCATGCTGTTCCTCCTGAATACGAATCTACGCCACTTGTTTTCGTTGGAGGTGGCAACTCCTATGGCCGTTGGCCCGAAGTCGGGATAGCCTTTCCTTCTCCATGCCCCGCATTCGCGCAGCCACGATCGACGAGCACAAGGCGCTCACCAGGAGCGCTCTGCTCGACGCGGCAAAGACCCTGATCCACGAAGCAGGCACCGCCGACCTCCCGCTTGGCGAGATCGCGCTCGCGGCGGGCGTCGGGCGAACCACTCTCTATGACTATTTCGTCGACCGCGACGACCTCATCGCCACCCTGGTCGAGGACGAGCTTCCCGGCGTCGTCGATGCCTTGATTGCGGCAGTGCCCGGCGGTGGCAGTGCCCCGGAGCGGCTTGCCGACCTCGCTTCTCGAACCGTCGAGTTCGTCATCAGCGACCCCGTTCTCGGCGTGATCCTGCACCGGGAGGTGGGTCGGATGGGACCGGAGGCCGAAGTCCGGATCCGTGCCGCACACGCCACGCTGGCCGAGGCCATGGTCGGGCTCTATCACGCCGGCGTCGAGTCGGGGGATTTCCGACCGATGCCGCCAGACCTTGCAGGCCGTCTCATTCAGGACTCGATCATGTCGGCTGCTCGCACCGTGCTCTCTTCGAAATCGCCGCAAGACCGCATCGAGTCGGTGACCATGCACCTTCGCCTGTTCTTACTTGGTGGCTTCAGGGCCGGGCCGCCGTTAACCGATCGGTAATAGAGCCGTGGTATTCATCAGCACCGAAGTGGAGCAGTTCGACCCAGATCATTTCCTGAACCGGGAACTGTCGTGGCTCGAGTTCAATCGGCGTGTCCTCGCACTCGCCCAGCGAGGCGATTGGCCTCTCCTGGAGCGTGCCAAGTTCTTGGCGATCTGGGCCAACAACCTCGATGAGTTCTTCCAGGTGCGGGTTGCCGGGCTCAAGGAGCAGGTGTCCCACGGCGTTGGCGTCACACCGCCCGACGGGATGACACCGAGCCAGCAGTTGGCGGCGATCAGGAGGGTCGTCGAAGTCCAGTACGAGACCATCTCCAAGGAATTCCTCTCCGAGCTGGCGCCCGCCCTCGGCACGGAGGGCATCGTCTTCAGTGACTACCCCACCCTCGACGATGAGGACCGGGCATTCCTCGACGCCCAGTTCCGGGAGCTGGTCTTTCCGGTGGTCACCCCGCTGGCGGTGGACCCGTCGCACCCGTTCCCCTATATCTCCAATCTCTCCCTCAACATGGCGGTGTTCGTCCGCAATCCGGACACCGGCTTGGCGAGGTTCGCGAGAGTCAAGGTGCCGCCGATCCTGCCCCGGTTCGTCGTGCTTCCCGACAGGGAGCGGTTCGTGCCGCTCGAACAGGTGATTGCCGCCCATCTCGGAGCGTTGTTCCCCGGGATGGAGGTGCTGGGCCATCACGTGTTCCGGGTCACGAGGAACGCCGACATCGATGTCGAGGAGGACGAAGGGGGCGATCTCCTGATGGCCATCGAGTCCGAGCTCACCCAGAGGCGCTTCGGGCGAGTCGTGCGTCTCGAGATCCATCCGGACATGCCCGGTGAAGTCCTCGATCTTCTGATGCGGGAGATGGGCGCCACCGAGGACGACGTCTACCAGGTGGCCGGCCCGCTCGATTTATCCGGACTGTGGGGTCTCTACGACCTGGATCGCCCCGACCTGAAGTTCGAGACCTTCCCCGGGGTCACCCCGCTCCGGCTGGTGGCGCCGGGCGTGGATGGCATCGACGTCTTCGAAGTGATCCGGCAAGGCGATCTCATCGTCCACCACCCCTACGACTCTTTCACGCCGACGGTCGAAGCCTTCATCGATCGCGCCGCTCGGGACCCGCGGGTCCTCGCCATCAAGATGACCCTCTATCGCAACTCGAGCAGCAGCCCGGTCATGGGGTCGTTGATCAAGGCTGCCGAGTCCGGCAAACAGGTTGTGGCCTTGGTCGAGCTCAAGGCTCGATTCGACGAGGAGCGCAACATCGAATGGGCGCAGCGGCTGGAAGACGCCGGCGTCCACGTCATGTATGGCGTGGTGGGTCTCAAGACACACACCAAGCTGACGCTGGTGGTGAGGCGAGAAGGTGAGGGGGTGGCCCGCTACGCCCACATCGGGACCGGGAATTACAACGAGAAGACGGCACGCACCTATGAGGACTTCGCACTCTTGACCGCCGATCCCGATATCGGCTCCGATCTTTCAGACCTCTTCAACTATCTGACCGGCTACTCGCGTCAGACCAGCTATCGCAAGCTCGCCGTGTCACCGAACGGGATCAGAAGCCGGATCACCGACCTGATCGAAGAAGAGGCATCCCGTCCCGATGGGCACATCACCCTCAAGATGAACTCCTTGGTCGATGCCCGGATCATCGAGTCGCTGTACGAGGCCTCGAACCAGGGGACCCGCGTCGACCTCATCATTCGAGGGATCTCTTGCCTTCGCCCGGGGGTGCCCGGACTGTCGGAGAACATCACGGTTCGGTCCATCGTCGGGCGCTATCTGGAGCACTCGAGGATCTACCGCTTCGGCGCCAGAGGCCGCCCTCGCCACTACTACATGGGCTCGGCAGACCTGATGCCCCGCAACCTCGATCGCAGAGTCGAAGCACTGGCCCCGGTCAACGATCCGGATCTCCAGTTCCGAATCGACGAGGTCCTCGACGTGCTCATGGCCGACGACGTCCTCGCCTGGGAGCTGAAACCGGACGGAGCCTGGTCGCGGGTCCCCGTGGTCTCGGGTATCGACGCCCACCTCGTGCTGCAGGAGCTGGCGCGGGTTCGGTCGTCGGCCCATCTGTAGCGAGGCGGCCACCCGTCGGAGCTGCCCCCCTCGGCCCTTCGGGCCACTCCCCCCAACGTCGCTTCGCTCCTGGGGGGAGAAACAGGGCCGCCACGGGCGGCCCTAAACGTTCATCTCCCGTTCATGCCTCCGTGGTGGGCCGTTAAGACCTGTTTCTTAGCTTTCGTCGACCGTGGGGCGATGCCCATGGTTTGAATACCGGTTCCCAACAAGGAGTACCAACGGAATGAAGATCCGAATCAAGAGCCTGGTCGGTCTGGTAGCCGTCCTCGCCCTGATTCTCGCCGCCTGTGGCGGCGATTCCGATGAAACCACGACCACCGCAGCTGCGGCGAGCCAACCACTACCGCAGCCCCGGCCGGGCCAACGACCACTGCAGCACCCGGAGGCGACCTGTCGGGCAGCATCGTGATCTCGGGCTCCTCGACGGTGGAGCCGATCTCGGCGCGGGTTGGCGAGGCATTCGACACCGCCAATCCCGGCGTTGCCACCTCGGTGGAGGGCCCGGGCACCGGTGACGGTTTTGCCCGGTTCTGCAACAACGAGACCGACATCTCCGACGCCTCGCGGCCGATCAAGGACGAAGAGGCGGCAGCCTGCGAGGCGGCCGGGGTCGAGTATGTCGAGCTTCACGTCGCTACCGACGGATCTGACCGTTCTGACCAGCCCCGAAAACGAGGCCGTCAGTTGTCTGGCCTTCACCGACCTCTATGCACTGGTGGGCCCGGAGTCGGAGGGTTTCGCCAACTGGTCGGACGCCAATGATCTGGCCGCCGAGTTGGGTGCCCCCAACGCCCCGTACCCGGATGAGCCGCTGGTGATCTACCGCGCCTGGCGAGGAGTCGGGGACCTACGACACCTTCGTCGAGTTCGTCGATCGCCAGATCTGCCGAAGAGCGGTTGGGCCCGGACAACAACTTCACCAGGGCTGACTACAACGCCTCGGCCAACGACAATGCGATCGTCCAGGGGATCGCCGACAACCCCAGCTCGCTGGGATGGGTCGGGTTCGCCTTCTTCGAGGAGAACCAGGACGTGCTCAAGGCAATCGAGGTCGACGACGGCGAGTCAGGGTGTGTCGCCCCGACGGCGGACACCATCGCCAGTTTCGAGTATCCGCTGTCCAGGCCGCTCTTCATCTACGTGAAGACCAATGACCTGGCCAGCCGTCCCGAGTTGGCAGCGTTTGTCGACTACTACCTGTCAGACGAAGGTCTGGCGTGGGTCAGCGACGCCGGTTACGTCCAGCTGCCGGCGGACGACATCGAAGCCACCCGGGCCGCCTGGACCGGCGCGGCGGGTTGAGGTCATGAGAGACGAGGGGCCGGACACCGGTTCCGGCCCCTCCCTCTATTCTCTGACCGGGCAACATGGCAATCGCTCAAACCACGCGGGATCCGCTCGTCGACCTGACCGGAAGCGTCCGGCGTCGTCGGCGTGAGCGCTGGGTCAAGGCGGTCTTCTTCTTGGCGGCCACCTTCTCCATCCTCATCTCGCTCGCCATCGTCGTGGCTCTAGCCGGGAAGGCCTGGGGCTTCCTGACCTCGATCGAGCTCGATCAGCTGTTCGGGGACGGTTGGTTCCCGCGTCGCGGTCGATTCCAGGTGTCAGCACTCCTGGTCCACACCCTGATCATCACCGGCATCGCAATGCTGGTCGCGGTCCCCTTCGGGTTGGGGTCGGCGGTCTATCTCTCCGAGTACGCCCGATCCGGGGTGCGTCGGATCCTCAAGCCCACCTTGGAGATCCTGGCCGGGATCCCGTCGGTGGTCCTCGGGTTCTTCGCTCTTCAATTCATCAGCCCCAACATCGTCCGCGGAATATTCCCCGGCGCCCAGAGCGCCAACTTCCTGGCCGCCGGCATTGCAGTCGGGATCCTGACCATTCCCTTGATCGCATCAGTTGCCGAGGACGCGATGCGTGCGGTTCCCTATTCGTTGCGAGAGGCCTCCTACGGTCTTGGCGCCAAGGAATGGCATACCGCCCTCCGAGTGGTGTTCCCCGCCGCCATCTCCGGGATCATCGCCGCCATCATCCTCGGGATCTCCCGGGCCGTCGGCGAGACGATGGTCGTGGCCCTGGCCGCAGGGCTCAATGGGATCATGACCTTCAACCCGACCGAGGGCGGGCTGACCATGACCGGCGCCATGGCCAATCTGGCGGTCGGATCTGATCAGGTGGCCGGCGATGCTGCCGCCTTCCAGTCGCTGTTCTTCGTCGGGCTGGTTCTATTCGTGTTGACTCTCGGCCTCAATGTCATGAGCGGGCGACTGGTCCGTCGCTACCGGCAGAGGTACTGAGATGGTTGCCGACGCACGAGCCTTCACTACGTCCGACATGGTTCGCCAGTCGATCGAAGGGCGGCGGTTCAGCCCGGTGAACGCCCTCGTGGGGTTCACCTTGCTCTTCACATTGCTCTCGTCGGTGGTGATCCTGGTCACCCTCCTCGCCGACACCATCTCGACCGCGATGCCCGTCTTTCAGGCCCGAGGGCTCTCCTTCGTGACCTCCTCCCTGTCGCCTACCCCCGAGGCGTCGGGAATCTGGCAGGGGATCATGGGGTCGCTTGCCCTCGCCGGATTTGTGATCGCCATCGCCTTCCCGGTGGGCGTGGCGGCGGCGGTCTATCTCGAGGAATACGCCCCGGACAATCGAGTGACCAGGGTCATTGGCAGCAACATCCGAAACCTGGCCGGGGTTCCCTCGATCGTCTACGGGATCCTCGGTCTCTTCCTGTTTGTCGACATCGTGATGGGCGGGGTCTTCGGCGCTGAGGGCGGGATCGGAGGTCGCAACGTCATCGCCGGGGGCTTGACGCTGGCAGTCCTGGTGCTGCCGATCATGATCATCACCGCCTCAGAAGCACTCCGCGCCGTCCCCTCAGGGTTGCGCGAGGCTTCCCTGGCGGTGGGGGCGACCCGATGGGAGACAATCCGACATCACGTGCTCCCGGTGGCGTTTCCAGCCATCCTCACCGGATCGGTGCTCACCATCGCCCGGGCGTTCGGGGAATCGGCCGCTCTCTTGCTCGCAGGCGCCCAGCTATCCCTCTACTTCAGCGTTGGCAGCGACGCCTCATTCTTCGACCTGGTGACCAACCAGCCCTACACCGCGCTGCCAATCATCATCTTCAACTTTGCCCGACAGCCGCAGGAAGCGTTTGTCGCCTTGACGGCCGCCGCCATTGTCGTGCTTCTCGTGATGCTCCTCACCGTCAACGCCGCAGCTGTGATCACCCGTGACCGCTTCGAGCGGAGATACCGATGAACCACGAGGAAGGCGACGAATTGACCACCAATACCGACACCACCAGCCTCGAATCGGCCGAAACCGCTCTCGCCGAGCATGCAGCGGTTGCCAAGGCGGCCGAAACGGCGTCCGTCCCCCGCGAACAGCGGCCGCTGATCTTCGATGTCGAAGGGCTGACCGTGTACTACGGCTCCTTCCGGGCAGTTCGCGACGTCGATCTGGACATCAGGCAGAACCAGATCACCGCACTGATCGGGCCTTCCGGATGCGGCAAGTCGACTGTGCTGCGGTGCTTCAACCGGATGAACGACCTGATCGAGACTGCGAGGGTCGAGGGCAAGCTGGAGTACCACGGCGTCAATCTCTACGGGGAAAAGGTCGATCCGGTCGAAGTGAGACGGCGGATCGGGATGGTGTTCCAGAAGCCGAACCCATTCCCCAAGAGCATCTACGAGAACATCGTCTACGGGCCAAAGATCGCCGGCTGGAAGGGCAACTACGACGATCTGGTCGAAGAATCGCTGACCAAGGCAGCTCTCTGGGATGAGGTCAAGGACAAGCTCAAGGAGTCGGGGATGGCCCTGTCCGGCGGCCAGCAGCAGCGGCTGTGCATCGCTCGAGCCATCGCCACCAGCCCCGACGTGGTCCTCATGGATGAACCGTGCTCGGCGCTGGATCCCATCGCCACCCTCAAGATCGAGGAGCTCATGCTCGACCTCAAGAAGGATTACACCATCGTCATCGTCACCCACAACATGCAACAGGCGGCACGGGTTTCCGATCAGACCGCCTTCTTCTCAGTCAGCGTCGACGAGCAGGGCCAGAGGACCGGGTACCTTGTCGAGTACAGCGGAACTGAGCAGATCTTCACCTCCCCGAGTCAGAAACAGACCGAGGACTACATAACGGGGAGATTCGGATGACAGACACCACCGACACCAATCTCCACTTCCACCAGGGGCTCGATTCGCTGGAGCAGAACGTCCTGGGCATGGTCGATCGCGCCGAGCAGATGGTGGCCATGGCCGTCGATGCGGTCTGCACCAGCGACCTCGACCTGGCCGCTCAGGTGGTCGCACTCGACGATGACATCGATGGGACCTATCTGGATGTCCACAGTCAGTGGACGAATCTCATGGCGAGGTTCCAGCCGCTCGGGCCCGACCTGCGCAAGATGACCGTCCTCCTCCAGCTCAACCAGACCTTCGAGCGGATGGGCGACCAGGCTGTCAACATCGCCAAGGTCACCAGGCTCAATGATGGGCTGCCTCGGGTCGAGCGCATGGCCGACCAGATCCGCGAGATGGGAGACCTGGTGCGACCCATGATCCGCACTGCCATCGAGGCTTACGTCCGAAAGGACCTGGACGAGGCCCGGCTCCTGCCTGCCATGGATCAGCCGGTGGACCGTCTCAACGCCAACATGTACAAGGAGATCCTCGTCGTCGGCAACCAACCGCCCATGCTGGAATGGGCGAGCAAGATCTTGATGGTGTCCCGGGCGTTGGAACGCATCGGCGACCAGGCGGTTGACTTCGCAGAGCAGACGGCTTATCTGATCACCGGTGAGCGGGGCGAATTTGTCAAGGTTGGTATGCATTCGGGCGGCAGATGACGACATCGGTTGACCGCAGACCCCACCGGGTGCTCCTCGTGGAGGATGAGCCCGGGCTGGCCGAATCGGTGCGATACGCCCTCGACAACGAAGGATTCGACGTCTTCGTGGCTGACACCGGGATCACCGGGTTGGAGTCGGCCCGGGTCAACCATCCCGATCTAGTGCTCCTCGACCTGATGCTTCCCGGGATGTCCGGGCTCGACGTCTGCCGGCAGATCCGATCCTCGTCCGATGTCCCCATCATCATGCTGACCGCAAAGGATGCCGAGTCGGACAAGGTTGCCGGCCTCGAGTTGGGCGCCGACGACTACATGACCAAGCCCTTTTCCATGCGTGAGCTGATTGCACGGGTGAGGGCCCAGTTGCGTCGGGCGGCGAAGAGCGGGGCACTCTCGGAGTCGAACGAGGTCCTGCGCGGCGGTTCGATCGAGCTCGATATCGATGCCCATCAGGCTCGTTTGAATGGGGAGGCGGTCGACCTGAGACCCAAGGAGTTCGAGCTTCTCGAGTCGCTGATGAGGCGCAAGAACCGCCTCGCTGCCCGTCACACCCTCATCGACGAGGTGTGGGGGCCGACCTACTTCGGGGACACCAAGACTCTCGACGTTCACATCAAGAGACTCCGCCAGAAGCTCGAACCCGATCCGGCGGGGCCGACCCACATCGTCACGGTGCGTGGGCTCGGCTACAAATTCGTGGATGAGTAGCCGCTCGGAGCCCGACAGGCCGTCCTTCACAGTTCGTCTCTTTGTCTACTTACGGCCTCGCCTATCTCTGCTTCTCGGATCGTGATCGGATGGCTGCTTCTTCCGGTCCTCGGAGCGTCGGAGACACCCGCAACTCGATATGGTGACCCTCATCTTCGGCGCCGCTGTTGGGAGTGGTCGTGGTGTGGCTATTGGCCCGTCGTATGTCGGCACCCGTCACCGCCCTGACCCAACAGGCTGTCGAACTGGTCCAGAGCCAACGGGATCAGGTGGCACAAGCCGAGCACGCCACCGAGACCCTGCAGATGGTCCTCGGTGCACTGCCCCAGGGCACAGTCCTCTTCTCGGCCGAAGACGAGGTGGTCTATTCCAATCCTTCGGCCCAGGAGCTGCTGGGCGTCGTGCCGGCGAGCCTCTCCGGTCTGGCCCCATTCCCTTTTCAGAACGCGGTGCGGGAGTGCCGGGAGAGCCGCCAGCCCGTAGAACGGGTGGTCGAGCACGGGAAGCCGGTTCGTCGTCTTCGCGCCGTTGCCACTCCATTTCCCGGGGACGAGCGAATCCTCCTCGATCCTGGTGGACGTGACCGACCTGGAGCGGGTTGCTTCGATCCGCCGCGACTTCGTCGCCAATGCATCGCATGAGTTGAAGACTCCGGTCTCGTCGATCATCGCCTCCTCCGAAGCCCTCCAGATCGCGGTCGGGCGCAACGATGACTCCTCGGTCGGCTTCGCCCAACAGATCGACCGCTCGGCCCGCCAACTCGACCGGCTGGTTGCCGACCTCCTCGATCTGTCCCGTCTCGAGCGGGACCAACCGGAGCTGGAGCCGCTCAGCCTCGACCTCCTGGTGCGCGAGGAACTGGAGCGACTCCGCCCCGCAGCCGAGGAGAAGGACGATCGAGCTCTCGATGGATCTGGCGCCAACACAGATCGCCGGGAGCCGTCGCGACATTGCGATCGCCGTGCGCAATCTCCTCGACAACGCGGTCCGCTACACCGGCGTCGGGGGAACGGCCGGGGCCGCCCTGGAGACAGTCAATGGTGAGGTCGTGCTGCGGATCTCGGACAGTGGCGAGGGGATACCGACGAGAGATCTGGGCCGGGTCTTCGAGCGCTTCTATCGGGTAGACGCCGCCCGCTCACGATCGACCGGTGGCACCGGGCTCGGCCTTGCGATCGTCAAGCACGTAGTGGAGAGTCACGGCGGCGCAGTGAGCGTCGAGAGTGAATTGGGTCGAGGGTCGGTGTTCACGGTGCGCCTCCCCGCTCTCGATGGGGACAAGACCGGGCCAGGGCTAGCCTGATACCGGCTTATCGCCAGTCTCCTATGTCGATTCTCGAAACCATTTCCAGCCCGGCCGACCTCCGTGAGTTGAGCCTGGAGCAGCTCCAGACCCTCAGTGAGGAGATCCGGGCCTTCATCATCGACAAGGTGTCGGCCAACGGAGGCCATCTTTCACCCAATCTCGGGGTGGTCGAGCTCACACTGGCGCTGCATCGGGTGTTCGACTCTCCAAACGATCGAATCATCTGGGATGTCGGCCATCAGGCCTACGTCCACAAACTGGTCACCGGGAGGCGAGAAGAGTTCGATCAGCTCCGTCGCACCGGTGGCCTTTCCGGATATCCCTCCCGTGAGGAATCACCTCATGACTTCGTCGAGAACAGCCACGCCTCGACCTCGCTCTCCTACGCCCTGGGGCATGCCCTGTCGGGTTATCCCGGCTACACGATTGCCGTGGTTGGGGACGGCGCATTGACCGGCGGGATGGCATATGAGGCCCTGAACCACATCGCAGTGGCCAGGCCTCCCCGCCTGATAATCGTCCTCAACGACAACGGGCGCTCCTACGCCCCGACGGTGGGGGGGATCGCCGCTCTGGCCAACCTCGCTCACTACCGCATCGATCCCCGTTACGAGCGGACCAAGCGGACCCTGGGGCGGATGCTTCGAGGCATCCCCCTCGTCGGGGAGACCGCCGACGAGCTGGCGGGGCGTCTCAAAGACGCCATCAAGCAGATCCTCGAGCCCTCCACGGTGTTCGACGCTCTCGACCTGAAGTACACCGGGCGGATCGATGGCCACGATCAGGCATTGCTCGAGGAGACCCTGACCCTGGCCAAGACCTATGACCGGCCAGTGGTGGTCCACGTCCTCACCGAGAAGGGAAGTGGCTATCAACCGGCCATCGAGGACGAAGTCGAGAAGCTGCACGGGGTCGGCAGTTTCGACATTGCCACCGGCAAGGCTCTGAAGACCGAGCTCAAGCTGACCGACGTTGCAGGCCAGGCCATCGCCGAGGCGGCGGCGAGCCGGCCGGACATGATCGGGATCTCGGCGGCAATGGTCAGCACCGCAGGGCTCATGGAGATGGCAAAGCGTTTCCCCGATCGGGTATTCGACACCGCCATCGCAGAGCAGCACTCAGTGACCCTGGCTGCGGGGATGGCGATGGCAGGGAAGAAGCCGGTGGTCGCCGTCTATTCAGCGTTCTTGCAGCGTGCCTTCGACCAGATCGTGGCCGACGTCGCCCTTCACGACTTGCCGGTCGTCTTCCTGGTTGACCGCGCCGGCATCACGGGGCCCGACGGGCCCTCCCACCACGGAGTCTTTGACCTCTCCTACCTCCGGATGATCCCCAACATGGTGGTTGGCGCCCCGTCCGATGCCACCGAGCTCTGCGCCATGATCGAAACCGCGGTGGATCACGACGGGCCCATCGCCATCCGCTATCCGAAGAGCGCCGCGGTCTCGGTTCCGGCGATCCCGGTGGCGCCGATCCCGGTCGGTGAGGCCCAACTTCTGAGCACCGGGTCTGAGGTGCTCCTGGTCGCAGTGGGCCGGATGGTCGAGGTCGCAGAAAAGGCTGCACTCGACCTTGGAGAGCACGGAGTCTCGGTCGGGGTCGTCAACGCCCGCTGGGTGAAGCCACTCGATCCCCGGATCCTGGAGTGGGCAGCGCCGGTGACGCACGTGGTCACTCTCGAGGACAACGTCCTCGCTGGTGGTTTCGGGTCGGCGGTGATGGAGGCGTTCTCCGCTGCCGGGGTCACCAAGGAGGTCACTTCGATCGGCGTCCCGGATCAGTTCCTCCCCTTCGGGTCACCATCGGACATCCAGGAATCTGTGGGGATGGACGCAGTAGGGGTCGTCGACCGGGTGCTGGCGCTTCTGGCCTAGGTCGGGATCGCGATCCGTCGCTCGTACCAGCGCAACAGCAGGCTGAGGACCAGAGTCAGAGTCACGTAGAGCACGACCAGGATGAAGAACGACTCCCGGAAGCGAAAGGTGGACCCCGAGTAGAGCCGGGCCATCTGGGTGATCTCCCGCACCGCCAGCACGCTGACGAGCGAGGTGTCCTTCATCAAAGAGATCAGGTCGTTGCCCAGGGCGGGCAGCATGTTGCGCACCGCTTGGGGCAGGACGATCTTCCTGGTGATCTGACGTTCGGTGAGCCCGATCGACCGACCGGCCTCGGTCTGGGTCGTCGGAGACCGACTGGATCCCGGCCCGGAACACCTCGGCGATGAAGGCCGCGTAGAAGAGCGAGAGGGCGGCGGCGGCCCTCATGCCGTCTTGAGGATGGCTCGGCTTTCGACGTCCGATCAAATCGGCGAAGTCAGGAGTCAGCACCAGGGCGATGAGGAAGATGAAGACGAGAACCGGGATGCCGCGGATGAACTCGATGTAGAAGGCGGCCAGATTTCGGATCACGGTGTTGCTGGCTCAATCGGGCCAGCCCAATGAACAGACCCAAGCACGTCGCCACGACGAAGGAACCGACAGTGAGATAGAGGGTGAGCGCCAGGCCCTGCGTGAAGTTGGCGGGAAGCGGGAGGATGGCGTCGAACGCCTCGCGGTAGACGTCGGTGAAGAGGATGGCCGACCACCATGAGACCGATGACGCCGAGCATCCCCACCAGCCACCAGGGAAACTCTGAGGCGTCGAAGGTGTAGACCGAGGCCCCGGGCGCCGGGGTGATCTCCTTTTCGATCGGGTCGGTCATGGCGAGAAGTCAAGGACGCGCCGGGCCGAGTGGCCCGGCGCGTCCGATAGTTCGACGAAGGGCGAATCAGGTCACCCGTCGAGATCGTCGTAGGTGACGGTGAAGGCGTCGGTGAAGAACTTGACTCCCAAGCTCCTCCATGGTGCCATCGTCCTTCATCTGCTGGATGGCGAGGTTGACCGGGGCCACCAGGTCTGAGCCCTTGGGGAAGATGAACCCCAACGGATCGGACTGCAGGCCATCGTCGATGGTCTTGATCTGGTCGGCATTCTCACCGACGTAACCGAGCCCGGCGGCGTCGTCGATGATCACCGCGTCGACATCCCCGGCAATCAGCGCCTGGATGGCCAGACCGAATTGGTCGAAGGCCTGGATCCGATCCTCACCCACCAAGCTGACGGCGAGCTCGAAGTTGGTGGTTCCCACCTGGGTGGACACGATCGCCTCAGGATCAGCGATCAGGTCGTCGGCGGTTGCATAACGGTCGTCGTCCAACTGCACGATGAACTTCTGCTCCACCACCATGTAGGCATCGGAGTAGTCGACGACTTCTCTTGCGCTCATCGGTGATCGAGATCCCGTCGGCGCCGGTGTCGAACTCACCCTGAGCCACCTGATCGATCATGGGCTCGGCCATGCGGTCTCGACGAACTTCAGGGACGCAATTGAGGACCTCGCAGATGTGGGCCCAGGCGTCATAGTCCCAACCCTGTCCCTCGGTCTCACCGGCGAGGACGTAGTTGAACGGGAGATAGGCGTTCTCGACGGCCACCGTGACGTTCGTCCTTCCAGGTCGGGCAAGCCGGCTCGTTCCCCGGCAGTGGTGGCTGTCGCCCGGCAGTCGTCGACTCCGACTCCCGCCGCAGGCGGCGACGCACGAAGGCGAGAACCAGGCCGAGCGTCAACAGTTTGTATCGCTTCTTCATATGTTTCTTTCCTTTCAGGCTCCCAGAGCCGGCCGAAGCGTATCAAGACATTGAGCCCCGGGCTAGGGTCGGGCTCCGGCCGGACGACACGGATGTGCCCTCATGAGCAGTTAACAGAATCCCCAAATCTTTGCCGATGCCACCAGGGTCAAAGGCGACCCGATCATCGAAGTTCTTCGATGTCGACAAGTTCTTTGGCGAATTCCAGGCCCTCAAGAGACGTCAGCATCAACGTCGGCCTGCAGGAGGTGGTGGTGCGTCATCGGCCCTTCCGGGTGCCGGCAAGTCGACCCTGATTCGCTGTATCAACCGACTGGAGAAACACGATCGAGGGTCGGATCGTGGTCGACGGGATCGAGCTCACCGATGACGCGCACAGCATCCAGGAGGTGCGCCGGGAGACCGGGATGGTCTTCCAGCAGTTGAACCTCTTTCCCCACCTGACCGTCCTCGACAACATCACCCTGGCCCCTCGCAATGTGCGGCACGAGAGCAAAGTCGATGCCGAGGCGCATCGGGATGCAACTCCTGGAGCGGGTAGGGATCCCGGAGCAGGCCGGCAAGTATCCCGGTCAGCTCTCAGGTGGCCAGCAGCAGCGGGTCGCCATCGCCCGTTCCCTGGCGATGAAGCCCAAGGTGATGCTGTTCGACGAGGCGACCTCGGCGCTCGACCCGGAAATGATCAAAGAGGTGCTCGACGTCATGGTCGAACTGGCCGAAGGGGGGATGACGATGATCGTGGTCACCCACGAGATGGGCTTCGCCCGTGCGGTCGCCGACCGGGTCGTATTCATGGCCGACTCCCAGATCGTCGAGGTGGGAACTGCCGAGCACTTCTTCACCGACCCCCAGGAGGAGCGAACCAAGCTCTTCCTGAGTCAGATTCTCTAGCCGCGGCTAATCGGCCACACCGCCTTAGCCTCCTTGCTCGTGTCTCGCACCACTGTCCTGGTTGCGCTCATCGTGCTCGGTGCCTGCGTGGCCTCGGATAGCACTGCCACCACGGTTCCGACTTCGACGACGACATCCTCAACTACTTCCACCACCTCTACCACCACCACCATGCCTCCGACCACGACGACGACGCTTCCGGAGAAGGAGTGGCTGCGTGATTCAGGGGACCGGGGACGTCAACCTCGATCCCAGCTACATCCCCGCCTTGGCCGCCGAAGGCTGGGACCACGCCTTCTCCGGCCTCGACGGCCTCTTTCTCGACGACAGCCTGACCGTGGTCAATCTGGAGTGCGCTCCGTCGGCCCTGGGAAGCCCTCTCGACAAGGACTTCGTCTTCCGCTGCCCTCCCGAGTCCCTCGGCGCACTCGCGGCCAACGGGGTGGAGGTGGCCAACATGGGCAACAACCACTCCGGCGATTACGGCAAGGAAGCGCTGGTCGACGGTCGGGCCAATCTGATCGCGGCCGGGGTCAACCCTGTTGGAGCCGGAGCGAACGCCGCCGAGGCCGGGTCACCCGCCCTCTTCGAAATCGGAGGCTGGAAGGTGGCGGTGATCGGCTTTGGGGGCGTAATAGGGGATGCCTCGTGGTTTGCCACCGACGACCAGGCAGGCATCAGGGACGGCGACGACATTCCCTCGATGGTGGCCGCGGTCGAGGCGGCTGCGGCCCAGGCCGACCTGGTCGTGGTCGCCATCCACTGGGGCGTGGAGCTCGACACGACACCGCGCCCCGAGGACGTGGAGCGGGGTCGGGCAATGATTGCGGCAGGAGCCGATATCATCTTCGGGCATCACCCTCATCGGTTGCAGCCGCTCGACGTCGTCGACGGCCGACCTGTCTTCTGGTCTCTAGGAAACTTCGTATGGCCCAATTTCTCAGTCGCCGGCTCGACTACCGCGGTTGCCCGCGCCGTGGTGGCACCCGATGGGACAATCGAGGCGTGCCTCATCCCCGCCGTGATCGAGAGCCCGGGGCATCCGGTGTTGACCGCCAAGCCGAACTGCGGACCACCTTCCTGACGTTGGTCCTGCAATGAACGAGCGCTTCGGCCAGGTGTTGCTGGTCCTCGTCACCGGGCTGGTCCTGGGACTCGGTGTGTTTCTCGTCACCAGGGACGATGCTTCTCCCTCGCCCGGTGACGGCACGACACCGGAGGCGGGGGCGACCACAACCACTCCCGGAGATGGGCCCGGATCAACCGTCCCCGGGGAGACGACGACATCGAGCCCCGGTGGGACCCAGGCCCCCGGGGAGCGCCCGGCGGACACCGTCCCCGGCTCCACCTTTGGCCAGCCGTGGGGCACCACCGTGGGTCTGACCATGTTCCGCGGCAACCCGACCCGGAGCTTCTTCGGCACAGGCGACCTCAGCCAGGAGCCTTCGGTCAAGTGGACCTACCCGGACAGTGCGATGTGCAGCACCTCGACCAACCTCGGCGAGACCACGCAGTGGTGCGGGATGGGTTGGACCGGTCAGCCTGCGGTCTGGGAGCGGCCCGACGGGATCACCGAGCTCATCTTTGGTGCCTACGACTCGGCCGTCCACTTCGTAAATGCGGAAACCGGTGAGGACCTCATGCCGAAATTCCAGACCGGGGACCTGATCAAGGGCTCGGTGTCCCTCGATCCCGACGGCTATCCATTGCTCTACTTCGGTTCCCGGGACAACAAATACCGGATCCTCTCCCTGGACGGCGAGGAGGCGGTTGAGCTGTGGTCGATGGACGCTCTCGATGTCCCCGGCACCTGGAACGACGACTGGGACTCCAACGGCGCAGTGGTCGACGACATCCTCTATGAAGGTGGGGAGAACAGTTGGTTCTTCGCTGTCGAGCTGAATCGTGGCTACGACTCCGAGGGGAAGGTGACAGTCGACCCTGAGATCCTGGTTCAGCTGCCCGGATACGACGACGAATTCATCGACCTATCGGGCGGAAACGTCTCGATCGAGAACTCGCCGGTCCTCTATGAGCAGCGGGTCTACTTCGCCAACTCCGGGGGTCGGATCATCGGCCTCGACGTGAGCAATGTCCGTGAGGGCGAGGCCCCGGTCGTTTTCGACTATTGGGCCGGCGGCGACATCGATGCCTCGCTGGTGGTCGATGCCGACGGGATGCTCTACGCCGCGGTGAACGTGAAGCCGGATCAGGTCGCCCCCGGGTATCGAACTCAGGCCAATATCGATCGCACCCGTGAAGTCGGGCAATTGCTCAAACTCGACCCTTACGCCGATGGCGACCCCAGGCTCTGGGGCGTCGATCTGACCGCCGGCAGCGAACAGGCGGGAACGTGGAGCACGCCGGCGGTCTATCAGGGCGTCGTCTACAACAACACCATGCAGGGAAGCCTGATCGCGGTCGATGCCGAGACCGGTGAGATCATCTGGTCTGACGAGGTCGGCTGGCACTCCTGGTCTTCGCCGGCAATCGTCGACGGCATGCTGGTCACCGCCACCTGCAACGGTGACGTGCGCGGCTACTCCCTGGAGGATCCCAGATCCCCGGTGAGGCAGTGGACGGTCGACCTCGGCGAGACCTGCCTCGAGTCGACCCCTGCAATCTGGAACGGGGCCATCTACATCGGATCTCGTGATGGCTACCTCAGGGCCCTCGCCTCGTGAAACGCCTTCTGGTCCTATTGCTGCTCTTCGCGCTCATCGCCTGCGGGTCGGGAGCGGGCGACACCACGACGACGGCACCGGTCAACGCCACCACGACGACTGTTGGAGAGACCACCACGACTGAGACTCCGGTCGATTGCCCGGCACCCCCGTACGAGTTGCAGTTCCTCCCCACCGGAGTGGGCACCGGTCTTCTCGACCCCGACGAGATCGACATGGATGTGTGGACTTCGGTCGGGGGCAGCCAGACCGCCTTCTTCGGAAGGCAGGACGGCACGGTCGCCATCGCCTTGGTCCGGGGAACGTTGCCTCCTGTCGACTGGCCGGCGGAAAAGGGAGAAGTCCTCATCGACGGCACCCGGGGCGTGGTCGGACCGCATCCGGACGGAACCTGGGTGGCTGGCTGGTACGAAGCGCCTGGGGAACGTTGCGACCTGTACACGATGGTCTTCTATCCCCCCGTGGCTCCCACCGACGTCGAATCCGTGATCAACGCGATGAACCGGGTCGGTGGGTAGTGCGGCGAGGGTCTCCTCTTGACGTTGCCCGGGTCGGGGCTTACCGTGCCGCTCGCATGACTGGAAAGACCATCTCGGCGACCTCCACCACCTGGCAGTGGCGTTGGCCCGCGCCGGAGGTGGCTTCGGTCGGATAGTCCCCAGGATTTCTGACCACCAAACCCACCTCCGGCCCCGGAAGGTGGGTTCTTCATTTCTGAGCTCATCTTCCCGACCGGTGAGAGGAGCCCTCCGTTGAACCACCCCTTCGACATCCCAGCTGACCTCGACACACCAACTTCGGTGTATCTGAAGCTCGGCCCTCTGCACCCGCGCTTCCTCCTGGAAAGCGTGGAGCACGGGGATCGCGTCGGGCGCTACTCGTTCATCGGCTTCGGCGACGGGCTGGAGGTACGCAGCGACGGGCATGCCGTCGACATCGGCGGGACCCGTGTCGACACCGACGGGACGGTGAAGGGCTTGATGGATGCGTTGCGCAAGGCGCTGGCCGCCGCCCCGCGGCCCGGGCCACTGTCGGGATCGGTGCCGTTTGCCGGCGGCCTGGTGGGGGCGGTCGGCTTCGACGTCGCCCATCGCCTCGCCGGCGCCATCCCCGGGCCGTCGGCGACGCCGGAGATCCTGCTCTACGGACCGTCGAGTGTCATCGTCTTCGACCATCTCAGTCGGAGGGCGGCCCTCCTCCACGATGGATCGGAGGCTGAGCGGCTTGCTCTACGCCAGGAGGTGATCTCTCTCCTCGCGGGTGGAGTACCCGGGATCAGGAACGGTGGCGGCACTTTCAGCGAGCCCCGCCCCTCCATGCAGAGAGAGGGCTATCTCGCCGCAGTCGAGGAGGCGCGGGAGCACATCGCGGCGGGTGACGTCTATCAATTGGTGGTGTCGGTCCAATTCGCCGGCGAGTCAGATCTCGACCCGTTCGACGTCTACCGGGGCCTTCGCCTGCTCAACCCTTCCCCGTACATGTACTTCTGTGAGCTCGGGGAGACCCGGGTCATCGGCTCCTCGCCGGAGGCGCTGGTGCGGTTGCGGGGGACAGCGGCCGAGCTGCGCCCGATCGCCGGGACCCGGCCTCGCTCCAATGACGACGAGCACGATCGGAGGGCAGAGGAAGATCTTCTCGACGACGCCAAGGAGGCGGCTGAGCACGTGATGCTCGTCGACCTGGCCCGGAACGACCTGGGCAGAGTCGCAGTGCCGGGCACCATCCGAGTCGACCCCTATCGCGCCATCGAGCGCTACAGCCACGTGATGCACCTGGTCAGCGGGGTCACCGGGATCCTGGAACCGGGGGCGGACGCATTCGACCTGTTCGCCGCTGCCTTCCCGGCGGGGACGGTGGTGGGTGCTCCCAAAGTGCGTGCCCTGGAGCTCCTGCAAGAGTTGGAGGCCGTGCCCCGGGGCATCTATGCGGGAACGGTCGGCTACTTCGGACATGGAGGCAGCATGGATCAAGCGATTGCGATCAGGACCCTCGTCATGTCAGAAGGCTCGTATACCTATCAGGCCGGCGCCGGAATCGTCGCCGACAGTGTCCCGGCCACCGAATGGGACGAGGTTCTGTCCAAGGGCGGGGCGATGCGGGGCGCCCTGGAAAGTGCGGCTGAGGGCCTATGAGCCGGGTCTTGCTGGTCGACAACTACGACTCGTTCACCTACAACGTGGTGCAGGCCCTCCGCATCCTGGGAGCCGAGGTGATCGTCCGCACCAATGACGACATCGACGTCGAGTCGGCGAGGGAGCTGGAGCCCACCCATCTCGTCATCTCACCAGGGCCGGGAGGGCCCGAGGATGCAGGCGAGTCCATGAACGTGATCTCCGGCCTCCTCACCGAGGTGCCGATCCTCGGTGTCTGTCTGGGTCATCAGGCGCTAGCCGCCGCGCTCGGCGGAAAGGTGCAGCGCGCCGAGGAGCTCCGCCATGGAAAGGCGTCACCCGTCTATCACGACTCCGCCACCATCTATGCGGGCCTCCCCAATCCGTTCGACGCCGGGCGCTACCACTCGCTGGCTGTTCAGGAGGAGGAGCTTCCCAGCGAGCTCGTCGTGACATCCTTCACCTCGGACGGGGTGATCATGGGGGTCCGGCATCGTGAGTATCCGGTGGAAGGTGTGCAGTTCCATCCTGAGAGTGTTCTCACCCCGCACGGCGACCTTCTCCTCCGCAATTTCTTGGACATGTCAGGGAAGAAGTCATGAGAGAGGTGCTCGACGGGCTGTTGGCCGGAACCAACCTGTCCACTGAAGCTGCGGACGAGTTGTTGGTGAACCTGACCAGCGGCGACGTCGACCCGGCGATGGCCGGCGCGATCCTCGCCGCCTTGCGGGCGAAAGGTGAGACTGCGGACGAGGTCCGTGGGTTCGCATCGGCGATGAGGCGGTTGTCCAGCGATCCGGGGATTGATGCGTCAGGCGCGGTGGATGTGGTGGGAACCGGCGGGGACCGTTCCGGGTCGCTCAACCTGTCGACGGGCGCCGCGCTCCTGACCGCGGCTACGGGTGTGCCGGTGGTCAAACATGGCAACAGGTCGATGACCAGCCAATCCGGGAGCGCCGACATCCTCGAGGCAATCGGGCTCCCCATCCCGCTCGATGCTGATCAGGCGAGGAGGTGCTTCGACAGCGTTGGCTTCACCTATCTCTTCGCCCCCCACTATCACCCGGCCATGGCGGCGGTGGGACCGATCCGCAAGGCACTCGGTGTGCGGACCGTGTTCAACATGCTGGGCCCGTTGACCAACCCGGCAGGGCCCCGGCACCTGGTGGTGGGCGCTTTCGACGCCAGGGCCGCCGAGTTGATGGCGGGAGCCCTCTCCGGTCTCGAGATCGACCGCGCCTTTGTCCTCCACGGCGCGGCCGGATGGGATGAGCCGAGCCCGATCGGCGAGTTCCTTCTCTACGACGTGCGACCGGGCTCGGTGGTTCGCACCAGCCGGGACCCCGCCGACCTCGGGATGCCGCGTTGCGACCCCGCGGAGCTGGCAGGTGGCGACCCCGCCCACAACGCCGCCCAACTCACCGCAGTGTTCTCGGGAGAGGGCGGGCCTCACCGTGACTCGATCCTCCTCGGGGCCGCCCTCGCCCTGGAGGTCACCGGGCGCGCCCCTGATCCGGTCGAGGCGCTGGAGATGGCGCAGACCGCCCTGGACGATGGGCGGGCAATGGCTCTGCTTCAGGGACTGCAGGAATTCGGGACCGGTGAGAGAGCGTGAGCAGATTTCTCCAGTCGATGGAGCAGTCGTCACGCTCCCGGCTCGATATCGCTCGCGTCCGACGCCCGCTTGGAGCGGTCACCGCCGACGCCCACGACGCCCCTGCGGTTCGCGACGCGGCGACTTTTGGCGAGGTGTTCGATCTGATTGCCGAGATCAAGCCTCGGTCCCCGGCGGAAGGCGAGCTCGGCGGCTCCGAATTGGAGGAAAGGGCCATCGCCTACCAGGAGGGTGGGGCCCGGATGCTCTCGGTGCTCACCGAGCCCGAGGCCTTCGGCGGCTCACTTGACTTGCTCGAGGCGGTCGCCGCCATTGCCCGGGTCCCGGTGCTGCGCAAGGATTTCCTGGTCGACCCCTATCAGGTGTTCGAGTCTCGAGCCTCTGGGGCAGATGGCGTCCTTCTCATCGCCCGGTTGTTGTCCGACCAAGCGATGGCCGACCTGCTGGGCGCCGTGGAGAAGACCGGGATGTTCGCCCTCCTCGAGGCGTTCGACGCAGACGAGCTGAGCCGGGTGAACTCCATCGCCGAAACCTCGCCCCGCACTCTGGTCGGGGTGAACTGCAGGGACCTGGAGTCGCTTCGCACGAGCCCCGAGCGTCACCGCGACCTGGCCTCGGGTCTGTCACCGGTCACTCCCTCGGTTGCTGAGAGCGGGATGCTGGGAACGGACGACATCCGTCGGGTGGCCGGCCTCGGATATCGGGCGGCTTTGGTCGGCTCCGCTTTGATGCGATCGGACCACCCGGCCGACCTGGCCCGATCGATGCTCTCCGCCGGCCGGGAGACCGCGGCGGTCGCCTCATGAGCCTCTTCATCAAGCTTTGCGGCCTGAAGACGGCCGCCGACGTCGAGACCGCGGTGGAGGCCGGGGCCAACGCGGTGGGCTTCGTGCTCACCCCTTCCTCACGCCAGATCGCGCTCGCCGAGGCCGCCAAGCTTCGGCGCCTCCTGCCGGAGTCGGTGCTTGCGGTCGCCGTGTTCAACGACCCAAGCCCGGATCTGATCCGGCAGGCCCTCGAGGAGGTCGCCCCCGATCTGGTGCAGGTCGAGGCACGGAACGGGACCGGGGTCCCGATTCAGAAGTTCGTTCCTGTGGTCCTCGAACGGCAAAGGCGCCGAAGAGGCCGTGATGCAGGCGTTGGAGTTGACTGAAACGGGGATGGTCCTCGTCGACACCGCCGAGAGGGGCGGCACCGGCAGACGCTCCGATTGGGGCCGCCTCGCCCGTATGAAGGTGCGGGATCGAATCATCGTCGCCGGCGGTCTCAACCCCGGAAACGTTGGGGAGGCAATTTCGACGATCGGCCCGCTCGGGGTGGATGTGAGCACCGGCATCGAACAGCGGCCCGGGGAGAAGGATCCGGTGTTGATGATGAAGTTCGTGAGAGCGGCCCGAGCAGCCGAAGTGAGAGGAGCGCGTCGATGAGCACCGCAGGCAGGTTTGGCAGCTTCGGCGGGAGGTATGTCCCCGAGATCCTGGTGCCCGCCCTCACCAGGCTGGAGGAGACCGCAACCCGGCTTCTCAAAGACCCGGGCTTTCTGGCCCTTTACGACAGCGAGTTGACCAGTTGGGTGGGCCGGCCGACGGCGCTGACCCGGGCCTCCCGGTTGGGTGAGGCCTGGGGTGGCGAGATCTGGCTGAAGCGGGAGGATCTGGCCCATACCGGCGCCCACAAGATCAACAACGCGATCGGGCAGGCGCTGCTGGCCAGGGAAATGGGAGCGGGGCGGGTCATCGCCGAGACCGGGGCCGGCCAACACGGTGTCGCCACCGCCGCCGCTTGTGCCCGTCTCGGCCTCGATTGCACGGTCTACATGGGCACGGTGGACATCGAGCGCCAGGCTCCCAACGTGGAGCGGATGAAGCTGCTCGGCGCCAAGGTCTCCCCGGTGGTCTCTGGTGATGCCACCTTGCGAGCCGCCATCAACGAGGCGCTCCGTGACTGGGTCACCGACCCGAACAACACCTACTACCTGCTCGGGTCGGCGGTGGGGCCCCACCCCTATCCCTGGCTGGTTCGAGAGCTGCAGTCGGTAATCGGGCGCGAGGCGCGCCAGCAGATGCTGGATCGGGCCGGCCGGCTCCCCGATGTCGCCTTTGCGTGTGTGGGAGGCGGATCCAATGCCATCGGCCTCTTCCATCCCTTCCTCGACGATCCGGTACAGCTGATTGGTGTCGAGGCGGGGGGCCGCGGTCCCGGACTCGGGGAGAACGCCGCCACCATCGGG
Source organism: uncultured Acidobacteriota bacterium (assembly GCA_963724825.1). GTDB lineage: Bacteria > Actinomycetota > Acidimicrobiia > Spongiisociales > ZC4RG35 > JALYNX01. The sequence goes on along the minus strand of CAVRWT010000009.1, from coordinate 2,147 downwards.
CGGGGCAGCCCGGGTGTTCTCCACGGCAGCTTCTCCTTCATCCTTCAGGACAGCGACGGGCAGATCCAGGAGACGCATTCGGTGTCCGCCGGGCTCGACTACCCCGGTGTCGGCCCGGAGCACGCCTGGCTGGCTGACACCGGTCGCGCCCTGTATGTGGAAGCCTCCGACGACGAGGCCCTGTCCGCGTTGGACGAGCTGGGACGTCTGGAGGGCATCCTCCCGGCCCTGGAGTCCAGCCATGCGCTTGCCGCAGTGCGCCGGTGGCTGGCGGCCACGCCGGGCGCCGTGGTGCTCGTCGGGCTCTCCGGTCGGGGAGACAAGGACATCGACATTCTCCGGGGGCTCAACCGATGACCACCGCACTCACCGGTGCCGGGCTTCTCGAGCAGCGGCTCGGCGCTGATGCCCCGGCCATCGTGCCCTATCTGACGGCTGGCTTTCCCACCATCGAACGCTTCATAGCTGCTCTGGCTGCAGTCACCGCAGTCTCGGAGGCCGTTGAGATCGGGATCCCCTTCAGCGACCCGATGGCCGACGGGGCGACGATTCAGGAGTCAAGCCGGATCGCCCTGGAAGGCGGGGCGACCCTGGAATCGGTGATCTCGGCGCTCGAGTCCGTCGGCCCGCTCCCGTGTCCCCTTGTGGTGATGAGCTACTTGAATCCGCTGATGGCCTTTGGTTTCAGCCGCCTCTTGCCGCGGCTCGCCGGCATCGGTGTGGCCGGGCTGGTGGTGCCCGATCTCCCGTTGGACGAGTCCGGAGAGCTCAGGGACGTCGCGGGGGAGCACGGCGTCGGATTGGTGCAGTTGGTGACCCCGGTGACCGAAGACGAACGGCTGCGACGGCTCGGCGAAGCCTCCGAGGGATTCACCTATGCGGTGACCATGACCGGGACCACCGGCGGCTCTGCCGGGGTGGGATCCGACGTCGGGGGATACCTGGACAGAGTGCGCGCGGTCTCACGGGCGCCGGTGCTCGCCGGCTTTGGTGTGAGATCAGCCGACCAGGTTCGCTCGCTGGTGCCTCACTGCGATGGGGTCATCGTCGGCAGCGCGTTGGTCGAGGTGTTGGGCCGCGACGAGGACCCGGTGGCCTTTCTGGCGGGGCTCCGCCCGTGATCGCGACCCTCACCGCCGATTGCACCCTGGCGCAGAAGGCGGCAATTCTCCGCTTCATCGAGGGCTACGGGTTGCGGGTCCACGTCGGCGAGGCCGGATCGACCACCGTTGTCTCCGTCATCGGGGACTACGAGCCGGGGATGGCAGAGTCGATCGGCGCCCTGGTCGGTGTCGCCTCGGTGAGCACCGAGGCACCCCTCTACCCCTTCGTGGCGCGGGCGGCTCGCAATTCGCCGACCAGCGTCCGGGTGCGTGACGTGGTCGTCGGCGGCCCTGAGATCGTGGTCATTGCCGGACCTTGCTCCGTGGAGTCCGAGGCCCAGATCGACCGTATCGCCACCGGTGTCGCCAAAGAGGGTGCAGTCCTGTTGCGTGGCGGCGCCTTCAAACCGAGGACCTCCCCCTACAGCTTCCAGGGAATGGGCGAGGACGGTTTGGAGTTGCTGGCAGCGGCCCGTGAGTCGACCGGATTGGGCGTGGTGTCGGAGTGTGTCGCCCCCGAAGACGTGCCCTTGCTCAACCGGTATGTCGACATGCTTCAGGTGGGAAGCCGCAACATGCAGAACTTCCGGCTCCTCTCCGCGGTCGGCGAGCAGCCCAAGCCGGTGCTCTTGAAGCGAGGGCTGATGTCCACGATCGAGGAGTTGTTGCTGGCCGCCGAGTACATCGTGGGCTCAGGCAACCCGCGGGTGATCCTCTGTGAGCGGGGTGTTCGCTCGTTCGACACCGCCACCAGGAACATCCTCGACATCAGCGCGGTCCCGGTGCTCAAGGAGCGGACCCACCTCCCGGTGATCATCGACCCCAGCCATGCCGCCGGCCGGCGATCGTTGGTGCCCAGCCTCGCTGCTGCCGGGATCGCGGCCGGCGCCGACGGGCTGATCATCGAGGTCCACGATCGACCCGAAGAGGCCCTCAGCGACGGGCCACAGAGCCTGACCCTCGAGGGATTCGCCGAGACCATGGGAACGGTGCGGCGGGTTGCCGCGGCCTTGGACCGCCCGGTAGCGAATCTGTAGCCGCTCC
>CAVRWT010000008.1:0-155564 GCA_963724825.1 uncultured Acidobacteriota bacterium | reverse complement strand
GATTGGATACCGACGCCCTGGCCGCCATCGCCGGAGCTAAGGCGTCACGACGCGCCACTTTGGAAGAGGTGCGGACGGCAACGGGTTACGCGGCGGGTGGCACTCCCCCAGGCGCGGATGTCGCCCCGGTTCGGGTGTTCGCCGACCCCGCCCTACGCCGACACGATCCAGTTTGGGCCGCGGCTGGTACTCCGACCACCGTGTTTCCGATTTCGATCGAGGACCTGGACCGCCTGGCCGCTCCGGTGTGGGCCAACATCGTGATACCTAGTACGTAATACGTATCACGTAATACGCATTTCCCCTACACCCATAGTGCAAATACCATTGACCTCGTGAGCGACACCGCCCCCCTCCTCCAAATAGAGAACCTGCATGCTTCGGCGAAGGACGTGAAGATCCTGCGCCTGGCGTCGATCTGACCGTTGATCACGGTGAGATCCACGCGGTCGATGGGGCCCAATGGCTCGGGTAAGTCGACTTTGGCCTCGGTGCTCATGGGTCACCCCGGTTACAAGGTCACCAAAGGCCGAATCTTGTATCGCGGCGAGGACATCACTGCAACCCCGTCTTATCAGCGCGGCGCGGCTGGCATGTTTCTTGCGTTCCAGCATCCGGAGGCCATCCCCGGTGTCTCGGTGATCCAGTTTCTCCGTCAGGCTCTTGTCCAATCGGACCGGCGTCGACCTCACCGTCTTGGAGCTTCGCCTCAAGGTGATGGAGGCCATGAAAGAACTGGGCATGGAATCGTCCTTTGCCGACCGCTACCTCAACGAAGGGTTCTCCGGCGGGAACAGGAAGCGCAACGAAGTCCTTCAAATGGCGGTGCTCGAGCCGGAGTTGGCGATCATGGACGAGACCGACTCCGGGGCTCGACATCGACGCATTGCGCACCGTGGCCGCCGGGGTCAACAAGCTGACCGGGCCGGAGCGGGGATTCCTGATCATCACCCACTACCAGCGGCTATTGGACTACGTGACCCCGGACCGGGTCCAACATCTTCATGGACGGACAGGTCCTCGAGAGCGGCGGGCCTGAATTGGCCGCCCGTCTCGAAGAGGAGGGGAGACGAATCGTTCCGGAGCGTGTTGACCTAGTTGTGATCGATCTATCGCATCTCAAAGCCGACTTCCCCGTCCTCGGTGACGGGGTCCATTTCCTCGACTCTGGCGCCTCATCGCAGAAGCCGATCCCCGTCCTCGAAGCGATGGATCGGCTTCCCCCGCCCGGACCTCCTACGCCAACGTACACCGCGGCGCCTACAAGCTCTCGGTTGCGTCCACGGACGCCATGAAGCCGCCCGCCACCGGGTGGCGGAGTTCCTCGGAGTGAACGACCCCCGCGAGATCATCTTCACCCGAGGTGCCACCACCTCCCTCAACACGGTCGCCTTCGGCTGGGGGTTGGAGAACCTGAAGGAGGGTGATCGGATCCTGTCCACCGAGATGGAGCACCACGCCAACCTGGTTCCATGGCAAATAGTGGCCAAGCGCACCGGAGCCACCCTCGACCACATCCCGGTCACCGACGACTTCCGCCTCGACATGGAGGCGTATCGCCAGAAGATGGGCCCGGACGTGAAGATCGTTGCCTTCACCGGGATGTCGAACGTGCTGGGCACGATGCCTCCGGTTCGTCAGATCGCAGACCTCGCCCATGCCCACGGAGCAAGGGTGGTGGTGGACGCCGCTCAGCTGGTTCCACACGTGCCAGTCAAGGTCGGTGAGCTTGGGGCCGACTTTGTGGCCTTTTCCTCACACAAGATGCTGGGCCCCACCGGAATCGGGGTCCTCTGGGGAAAGATGGAAGCCCTCCAGGAAGCCGAGCCTTTCGAGTTTGGAGGCGAGATGATCTCCGAGGTCACCCTCCAACATTCGACCTGGGCAGAGATACCGCATCGTTTCGAGGCCGGGACTCCCCCGATCATCGAAGCGGTCGGGCTCCACGCCGCCATCGACTATCTCGACTCGATCGGAATGGACAAGATCTTCGAGCACGACCGCGCCCTCACCGAAGTGGCCCTCGACCGACTCGGTGACGTGCCGGGGCTCAAGATCCAGGGACCGCCAAACACGATCGACCGGGGCGGGGTGATCTCGATGACCATGGACGAGGTCCACGCCCACGACCTGGCCACGATCCTCGACGAAGAAGGGGTATCCGTGCGATCGGGTCACCACTGCGCTCGACCACTCATGCAGAAGTTGGGCGTGGCGGCCACGGCCCGGGCCAGCTTTTACGTCTACAACACAGAGGAAGACATCGACGCACTCGTCCTCGCATTGCGTCGGGCCCGAGATCTGTTCGGGGTTGGCAAATGAGCCTCGAAGACCTCTATCGCGAGGTAATCCTCGATCACTATCGGACGCCTCGCAACAAGGGCCACCTCGACTCGCCAGATGCCAAGGCGCAGGGCATCAACCCGCTCTGCGGCGACGACATCACAATCGAGCTCATGTACGACGGGGACAAGGTCGGGTCGGTGGCAATCGACGGCCAGGGGTGCTCGATCAGCCTGTCGTCGGCCTCGATGATGAGTGAGGCGATCAAGGGCAAGAGCCGGGTCGAGATCGAGGAGTTGACCGCCAAGTTCCGCGGCCTGATGTCACTCGAAAACGGGATCGACCCCCATGTGGATCACGATCATCCGGGGGCGGCCCTTGGCGACCTCGAGGCCCTCGAAGGGGTGCGCCAATACCCGGTGCGGATCAAGTGCGCCAGCCTGGCGTGGAACGTGTTGGCCGAGGCGCTCGCGGAGTAGTAGCCCCCTCGTCGACGTGTGGGTGCCCCCTCCCCGGCGACGCCCCCGCTCCGCTCACTGGGGGGAGAATCCGCGGCGGCAGCACCGGCCGACCGGCGTCTGCTTCGCCGAGACCGTGCAACCACCGACACCTTGCACCGACTCAGAGTGATGGTTGGTCTCGGCCAAAGTCGGCCGGCACTCATCACGAAATCCCGCCCTCGGTGAGCTTCTTCAAATCGAGAGCCTTGTCCAGCTCCTCGGCCGTCATTAGCCCCGATTCCAGGACCAGCTCCCGAATCGAACGCCCCGTCGCCAGGGACTCCTTGGCGATCTTGGCTCCGTTGTCGTATCCGATGTGTGGGTTGAGGGCGGTCACGATGATGGCGTTCCTCTCCAGCAGGGCGAGGGCTCGCTCACGATCGGCTTCGATCCCCTCAACACACTTGGCCCGAAAAGCCTCGGCGGCATTGGCCAGGATCTCGATCGACTCCAGGAGGTTGTGGGCGATCACCGGCATCATCAGATTGAGCTCGAAATTGCCACTCGCCCCACCCCAGGTGATCGTGGCGTCGTTGCCGATCACCTGCGCGGCGACCTGCATCACCATCTCGGACATCACCGGATTGACCTTGCCCGGCATGATCGAGGAGCCCGGTTGGAGCTCGGGGATCCTGATCTCCGCAAGACCAGAGCTTGGGCCCGAGCCGAGGAAGCGGATGTCGTTGGCAATCTTGGAAAGCGAAACGGCAACCGTCTTCACCGCACCCGACGCCATCACAGCAGCGTCCTTCGAGCCTTGAGCTTCGAAGTGGTTGTCGGCCTCGCGGAATGGGTACCCGGTGCGGTCGGCCATGAGAGCAATCACTGCCGGGGCGAACCCGACCGGTGCATTGATGCCGGTGCCAACCGCGGTTCCGCCCAGCGCCAGCTCCTCCAACTCGGGCAGCACCTTGGCGAGTCGCTCCGATCCCTTGGCGACCTGAGTTGCCCAGCCGCCGAACTCCTGACCAAGGGTCACCGGCGTTGCGTCCATGAGGTGGGTCCTCCCCGACTTCACCACATCGGCGAACTCTCTCGCCTTGCCATCGAGAGACGAGCTGAGACGATCCAATGCCGGGATCAGCTGCTCGCGGATCGCGGCCACCGCTGCGACGTGAATTGCAGCCGGGATAACGTCATTTGAGGACTGGCCGAAGTTGACCTGGTCGTTGGGATGGACGGGGTCTGTTCCGGAGGCCAGCAACTCGGAGGCTCGGGCGGCTATGACCTCGTTGGCATTCGTGTTGGTCGATGTGCCCGAGCCGGTCTGGAAGATGTCGAGCACGAAGTGCCCGTCGAGCGAGCCTTCCATTACCTCGTCGGCAGCCCTGCGAATGGCGGCGCCGCGTTCGGCGTCCACGTGGCCTAATTGCGCGGCCACGGTGGCCGCGGAGCCCTTGAGCAAGCCCAGTGCCCAGATGAAGCGACGGCCAAAGCGAAGCCCAGAAATCGGGAAATTGTCCACGGCTCGTTGAGTCGAAGCCCCGTAGTAGGCGTCCGCCGGAACCTCGACCTCGCCCATCGAGTCACGTTCGATTCTGTGTTCCACGCGTTTCCTGGCTCCCTTTCGAGCGTCTCCCTTACGGTAACGGTCTGCGCTGGAGCAGGTGCTTGCTGTCTTCGTAGAGATGGTCGAGCCTCGTCTCCAGACCACTCTCATCGTCGACCGCGTGCGCGGCCACCAGGAGTAGGTCGACCAAGGCGTGGAAGTCGGACAGGGCGATGGTTTCGGGCATGGGAGTCGCCTTCCCCGATCCGGACTCGACGTCGTCGAGATTGCCCATGTTGTGATAGTTGTCGAGGGGAAGGCACAGCCCGGCCGCCCGGTATCCGTAGACGCCGAAAGCCGTGGCCTCGCATGATCCTCCGGCCATCAACTTCCGCTGATGGGGCAAACCCCGACGCGCTGCGGCCCAACTGATCTGGTTGGTCAACTCCCGGTCGAACACGGTGGAGGCATCTCCCACCCTCACCACAGGCCCGGCCCCAACCGGGGCATGGATGGAAGCACGCGACGCCTCGATCGACAGCAGTCGGGTCTCCCTGGACACTGTGCCGTTCTTGGCGGCATGAATTGCTCCGACAAAGCCGACCTCCTCCGCCCTCGTCAGCAGCACGCCGAAATTCTTGAGCTCAGGAATGCGTCGCGCCCGGTCGAGGGCGGCGAGGGCGGCGGCGCATCCGGCGAGGTCGTCGCAGGCAGGAGCCGAGAGGTATCCAGCTCTCGGCCTGGCCGTGGCGAGTGACCAGGTTGCGATCGAGCCCGGCGTGACCACCCCTTTGCCGGTGACTCGGATCGAACCGGTCCCTGTCTTCGGCTCATGTGTCGTGACCACGCCGCCGATCGCCTGCCCGGAGGTCAGAAAGGTCACGCGGGCGTTCTGGAAATACTCGGGTCGAACTCCTCCCCGGAACTCATATCGGGCTTCACGGCCTTCCACCGACGTGACGACGAACGCCGGATGGTCCATGTGCGCCACCGCCACCACCGGGGATCGGGCTCCGACGTCCCTTCTGGGTGATCAGGAGGTTGCCCCCGGCATCGCTGCGAAACGTGAGGTCCTCACGCCTTTCGGCCCATGCCCGCACCCAGCGGACGACTCCATCCTCATGACCCGAGGCAGTCGGAGTATTGGTGAGAGCTGCCAACCAACGCTCGGCAGTCGAACGGTCGGCCATGGGGTTCAGACGTCGAACGGGGTGTCGGTGTAGAAGTCGGAGGCCTTGCGCACCGGTTCCCCCGAGGCGCGCTGCAAGCCGAGTCGATCCCGCACCGAGTCATATCCCCCGGTGTCGAGCTCCCCAGCCAGCTCGGCACCCCCCGAGGCGACGATGCGGCCGTCGATCATCACATGGATTCGATCCGGCATCAGGTAGCGCAGGATTCGGCTGTAGTGGGTGATCATCACCACTCCCAGGTCGGGTGAGCGCATCGACTCGACGGCTTCGGAAACCTGGCGGACGGCATCGATATCGAACCCGGAGTCGATTTCGTCGAGGAGGGCCAGCTTGGGCTTGAGCACCGCCATCTGGAAGATCTCAGAGCGCTTCTTCTCCCCGCCCGAGAGATCGTTGTTCAGAGACCGATCGAGGAATCGAGTGGTATCGAACCGCTCGGCTTGCTCCTCGATTCGGGCCGCGGCCTCGTCGGGGCTCACGCCACGCTCTTCGGACGCCTCGAGCAGGAACTCCCTCAACCTGACGCCGGGGACTTCGGTCGGGTACTGAAAGCTCTGCAGGAGCCCAAGTCGTGACCGCTCATCAACGCTCAACGAGAACAGATCGACGTCGTCGAGCGTGGCTTCCCCTTGCACCTCATAACCGGTCTTGCCAGTCAGCACATGACACAACGTCGACTTGCCCGATCCGTTGGGGCCCATGATTGCGTGAATCTCCCCGTAGGGAATCTCGAGATCGAGATCCTGGAGAATCTGCTTGTTCGACACCGAGGCGGACAAGCCTTTGACCTGGAGGGCAACCTTCATGGCTGCTCCAACAACAGATAGACGTTCCCGTCCTCGATCATGACTTCGTAAACCGGGACCGGCTGCGTGGCTGGCAACGAGATCGGCTCCCCGGTCCGCAGGTCGAACTCCGAGCCGTGCCGGGGGCACTCGACATCGGTGCCGTATACCTCCCCCTCGGCCAAAGACGCTTCGGCGTGTGAACAACGATCGCCGATAGCAAACACCTCGTCGGCCACCCGGAAAACAGCGACCCGGGTTTCACCAACGGTCACCCTTATCCCCCGGTCACGGGGAAGGGTCTCGAGGGCGCCGAGTTCGATCTTCATGCCACTCGACCCTCTTCCTGGGCCGAGACGAACCTCCGGAAGACCTCTTCGGAGACAGGGCCACCAACAGCCACGATCGGCAGCGTCGATGACTTCCTGGAAGAACCCTTTGATCAGCAGGCGCTCGGCGCGCTCACGGGCGAGGCCACGACTCTGCAGGTAATACAGATGCTCCTCCTCGAGCGGCCCTACCGACGACGCATGCCCACAGATCACGTCGTTGCAGAGGATCTCCAGATTGGGCACGGATTGGGCCTTGGCGTTCTCGGAGAGGACCAGATTGCGATTGGTCTCGAAGGTCGAGGTTCCCCTCGCATCCTTCTCGATGCGCAGCAGGCCGGTGAAAACACTCTGTGCATCGTCCTCGACCGCCCCCTTGAGGAACACATCCGAACTCGTGCTCCGGCCCTCGTGGGTAATGAGCATGCGGTAGTCGAGGGTCTGGCTGCCTTCCCCGAAGTAGAGGCCAACCACCTCCGACGAGGAGCCATCGCCGATGAGACTGATCCCCAGGTCGAGACGCCCCAGCTTGGCTCCGAGCCCGACTTCGCCCAGCCGTGCAGTGGCATCCCTGCCGAGCGTGACCCGCTGGTGAACGACCGAGGTCGCGGCGTGATCCAGGCTCTGGACCGCCAGGTAGCGCAGCCGACCCCCGTCAGCCACTTCGAGATCGATCTCGGGGACCATCAGGAGTCGGGCGTCGTCGGCTGACCGATACACGACGAGAACACTCGCTTCTGCGTTCTCGCCGACGCGAACGATCACATGCGGGAACGATGCCGCGTCCGGAGTCACCCCCTGGATCTCGACCACCAGGGGGTCTGTCATCACCACTCCCTTCGGAATCTCGATGAGAGCCCCGTCGGTGGAGAACGAAGCGTGAGCAGCAGCGAGCTTGTTGTGATCGACTGGAACCAGGCCACCCTGAATCGGGGCTTCATCCAGATCGGCGAACCGCTTCACCAGGTCACCGTCCGAGGAGGCCTCCGCAACCGCTCCATCGACGATGAGGACCCGACCCGAGCTTCGATCGACCGATTCCAGGAAGGGGCCGCCCCCCAACGGGGAACCGGGCTCGTCGATCGTGATCAGGCTGGAGAACGGAGTCTCGAACTGGACATAGCGCCAGTCCTCTTCGGCGCCAGTTGGCTCCTCGAGGGATTCGAACACCCGATGGGCGGCAAGCATCCCCTCCCGTCGCCAAGGTGGGGCGGCGGCAATCAGCTTCTCGAGATTCTCAGAGTCGAACGAGGGCAAAAACCTCTCCGGGTGGGACCCTCGGATCGTATTTCACCTATGGCGATAGTGCCAATTATTCGGCGGGGCCTGAGCGCGTCAGTCGTCACATTCGACTTGGCGTTCCACAACATCCAGCCGAGCCCGTACTGCTCGGCGGAGTCGATCTGCGCTCGGACCTGCTCCGAGGTGTAGCCGAAGTCCTGGAGCCAGGGCCGGATCACGACGTTGCGGGGCATCCTCGCCATCCCGTCTTCGAGGGCGTTGGTCACCATCTCTGCAGGGTGATCGTTGGGCACATCGAAGCCGTACCAGCCGGTGCTGTAGTGCGAGGGATAGACCATGGGCGAGGCGACGTCGACGATCTGCAGGATGTCCGGCCACCGCTGACCGATTCCGCCATCGTCCTCGGCCTTGGTGGTGAACCCGAACACATCGGCTCCGACGGCACACCCCAGCGGGTGAAGTGCTGCAATCGCCTCGTGGAAGAAGGAGGTGATCGCCTCGATTCTCACATCCTGGGTGATGCCGCCGTCGAACACTGCCGTCTCGGAGCGCTGGTCGGGAAATCGCACGTAGTCGAACTGGATCTCGTCCACGCCCATCGAGCATGCCTCCTCGGCGAGCGAAAGGGCGTAGGCGCGGGCGTCAGGGTCGGTCGGGTCGAGGAAATACTGGTTGTTGGACTCAAAGGGGGCTTCGGTAGCCGTGTCCCAAACCGCCATCGAAGGCTTCCTCACGGCGGCGGTTGGGTCGTTGAAGATCACCAGACGGCCGATCACGTAGAGACCGTGCTCGTGAGCCCGAGCCGACACATCACTGAGGTCGTAAAGGCCCCTGATCGCGTCGACCTCGTCGGCTACCGGATCCTGGCTGTTGTACCAGACAAGGCCAGTCTCATCCTTGAGGTCGATCATGAGGGCGTTGAGCTCGGTTGCCTCTGCCATCTCTATGTAGTGGTCCAGGTTGTCGGCGGTGGCTTCACCCGAGATGTGAACGGCTCGTGCCGCGAAGGGCAGCAGTTCGACGCTGGCCTCCCCCGGACCACCATCCCAATCGAAGCTGGTGTCCACCCAGGCCGGTCGGGTGACCTGGACCGGCCCCGGCTCGGCACCGCGAATGGTGAATTCACCTTCGTCGTCGCTCACCCCGCTCGCCGGGCCGGCCACCACCTGAACCGCCTCCACGGGCACACCGGAACCGTCAACGACTTTCCCCCTGAGGACACGAGCCTTGAGGACTGCGTCCACCACGCCCTCGGGACGATCGGTCAGGGTGATGGTCAAAGGGACGTGACCGGGGGCGCTCACCTCGAGGACAGACTTGGATGAGTTCCAGTCCATGTCGACCAAGCCATCGTCGGCACTGGTGCCGACCTGACTCCCATTCACCTCGACAAACGCGGACGCGACCGGCGCACCGGAGTCGTCGAGAACACGCAACGTGTAAGGAGTGGCTCGGCCGAGCAGTGACCAGCCGGCCCACACTGCCCAGACGATTGTGAACGCCACCAGCAAACGGAACTGGGATCGGCGAGACACTGAGAAATGGAGGTTACCCAGGGCAAATCGGTAAGCCGAGATTTTGGTTTGCCAGATTCAGCCAGGAGGGTTAGTTTTCAACAGGGGTTGTTGAGGAGGTCAGATTGGGGAAGCCCATCAGGGCCAGTGATGCGAGACCGGAGCGGGGCTCAGGCCCCGGTGACACCGTTGGCCTGTATCTGGATGAGGTATCTGCACACCTTCTCCTGACGGCCGAAGACGAGGTCCATCTCGCCAGGTCCATGGAGCGTGGTAAGAAGGCGAAATCCCTGCTCGAAACAGGAGATTTCCAGGCCGCAGAGCGGCCGCAGCTGATGCGTCTCATCGCCGAGGGCGAAGAGGCCAAGATGACCTTCATCCGCTCCAATCTGCGCTTGGTCATCTCGATTGCAAAGCGTTACACCGGACGCGGGCTCGACCTCCTCGATCTCATCCAGGAGGGCAATCTGGGCCTCATCCGCGCTGTGGAAAAGTTCGACTGGCGCAAGGGCTTCAAGTTCTCCACCTACGCAACATGGTGGATTCGTCAAGCGATCACCCGTGGGCTCGGCAACAACGGGCGAACCATCCGACTCCCGGTGCACATGGTCGACGTGGTGCGCACCGTCCAGGACACCAAGCAGAGCCTCCACGACAAGTACCACCGCGCCCCAACTTTGGAGGAGATTTCGGAAGCATCGGGCCTGGACACCGAGCGGGTCCTCGCCGCACTCGAGGCGCCCTGCGGAGACCGTCTCGCTAGACCGACCGGTGGGCGAAGACGGAGACGCTTCCCTCCAGGACTTCGTCGAGGACACCGGGGCCGCCAATCCCGAGGATCGAGCCGCTTCCGCCTGGCGTCGAGAGCGGCTGATCAAGGCGCTTCAGATTCTGGATCTCGAAGAGCAACAAGTGTTGTGGCTGCGATTCGGGCTCGACGGTGACGAGCCCTGGACCCTCTCCGACGTGGGCAAGGTCATCAACTCGACTCGGGAGCGGGTCCGCCAGATCGAGGCGAGGGGCCTGGCCAAGTTGCGTCACCCCAGCTGCGACATCGATCTGCAGGCTCTGCTCTAGGGACAGCGCCTCTTCGACACAGCCAGTGGCTGTGGCTAGATGCGCCTTGGACTCGTCGAGCACTAACTCCAAGTTCAAATCTTCTTCCGGACCGGCCGACTCCCTGGTGTCCAAGTAGACGGTCTCGCACCGCAAGCATCGAAGACGGTGTGCAATCAGCAACCCGAACTCATCCTTGACGAACTCGAGGACATTTGCCGACTCGTGCCCGCATACCGGACAGGCAATGCCGACTGCGAGGTTCATGAGACACCCCAGGCAGAGATTGGTCGTTGTTTGCTCATGGAGGAATGCTGCATTGATCCGAGCAAGAGTCGCAGGGGGATCGCCCCCCAGGGGCAAACCCCCATGCTCTCAACCGACCGCCACACCCGCCTAGCTGATCCGCTTCAGGGCTCTTTCCAACCTCGCGAACCCGTCATCGGCCTCTTCTTCGGTCAGTGAAAGCGCCGGAGCGATCCGCAGCGAGTTGCCGTATAGGCCACCCTTGCCGATGAGCAGACCCTCCTCACGCGCCGCCTCTAGCGCGGCGGCGGCCTTGTCCGGCGCCGGCTCGCCGTCGGGTCCGACCAACTCGAGCCCGATCATCAGACCCTTGCCTCGCACCTCGCCGATCATTTCCAACTCCTCGGAGAGGGGGATCAGATTCTGCATGAGCCGATTGCCGACCTTCAATGCGTTGGTCTGCATGTCTTGATCAAGCAGGACTTCCAGATTTGCCAAAGCGCCTGCCGTCGCCAGCGGGTTCCCCCCAAAGGTGGAGATGCCCAGCGCCGGGTAGGACTCCATGATCTCGGCCGGGGCCACCACTCCGCCGATGCTCAGACCATTGCCCAGGCCCTTGGCGAAGGTGAGCAGATCGGGTGTGATCCCATGAGCCTGGTAGCCCCAAAAGTGCTCACCGGTTCGTCCCCAGCCGGTCTGCACCTCATCGGATATGAAAAGTATCCCGTGGGCGTCGAGGACTTCCTTCATGGCCCCGAAGAACCCGTCCGGCGGGGTGACGAAGCCGCCTACGCCCTGGATGGGCTCGGCGATCATCGCCGCCGGCTCGCCTGCACTGGCGACACGAAGCAGGTCTTCGAGATCGGCCACACAGGCAGCGATGAAATCCTCGTCGGACAGGTGGCCGAACGGGCTGCGCAGCTTGTACCCGCCGTGCACGTAGGTCACCTGAAACGGGGAGAAGCTGGTTCCTGACCATGCCTTCTGCCCGGTGATGGCGATCGTCGAGTGCGACTTCCCGTGATAACTGCCCCGGATCGCCAGCACCTGGTTCGACTTGCGGTATGTCGTGGCGAGCATCAGGGCCGCGTCGTTGGCCTCGGTACCCGAGTTGGTGAAGAAGACCTTGGCATCAGGGATCCCCGAGAGCTCGGCCACCTTCTCGGCGAGCTCGATCTGAGACTCGATCAGGTACAGGGTCGAAGTGTGCAACATCCGATCGGCCTGTCGCTTGATCGCTTCCACCACTTCCGGGACCCGGTACCCGGTCATCGTGACCAGGATCCCGCCGAAGAAGTCGAGGTAGCGGTTGCCCTCGGCATCCACGACGTGGCGACCGTCGCCGTCGACTATCGCAATCGGCTGCTGGTAGTAGAGGGGTGCCCAACCGGGCAAGACCTTTTGATGTCTCTCGTAGAGCTCGGCGTGCTTTCCCATCAGCGCGAGGTTACCGAGCCACGTCCCCGGTCACACCCGAAACTCAGCTGCGGCGTCTCCCCAGCAAGCTTCGTCGCCAATTTGCACCCTTTGTCTTCTTCACGACCAAGGGGACTCCGGCGCTGGTCCCGCGACCACCGTCCTCACGCTCCGCCGGTGCCGGTGGGGCGTCCGCGATGTGGCTTGCCTTGATTCGCTCGGACCGCTCCAGCTCCAGAGTTCGGAGTGCCTTCTCGATCCGTTCCATCTGGTCGTCCGAGGTGGCAGGGAGGTGAAAGGCGTCGCGGACGAACCGCGCCGTGTCGGCCCGGTAGTCGTGGCCGAAGGATTGGAAGTCGCCGGGGATCGTGACCATGGCATTTGCGGCGTCGATCGCGGTCTGCCAGAAGGTGACGATCGGAGTCCACTCGATCGTGTCTGCCACACCACGCTTGTCTTCGGCGCCAATCCAGTCTGGCTTTCGCACCGCCATGTCGGGACCGAATAGGGCGATCGGGTCGTTGTCGTGGGAGAGGATCACAGCTCGCATCTTGTCCCGTTGTGTCGCCGTGAGTGCCGCCAATTGCTCGTGCCGATCGAACACGCCGACCGACCCCTCCGGGACCGACTCCGACGTCTGTCGAATCATGCCCGACCGAGACCACTTCGCCAGCCAGGGCAGCCCGAACCAGAGAGCTCGGTCGATCCCGTAGTGATCGAAACCAGCGATTCCCTGGTACATGACGACGTCCGACGCCGTCCAGGCGCCGAGGCTCTCTCCGAAGACGAGAACCTTGGGTCGTTTCTTGGGAGGTCGATCCCTCAACCGTTCCCTGATCCCCCACAGCAGGAGGCGAAACTGGGCCCGTCCCAGAGCTACCTGCTGCACCGCCAGAAAAGAAGGCGAACGGGCGTATTGGATGCAACAGGTGGCGATGTCGCCACGGGTCATCAGCTCGGCGGCCTCGACCACCGTGTGGTCGACCCAACCGGTCCCGGTCGGTGAAACCAACAGCAGGTAGGAGCGATCGAAGGCCCCGGTCCGATCGAGCTCCTCGAGAGCCAGCTCGGCTCGCCCGGTCGAATATATGGGCTCGGTGTTGAAACCGATGAAAGTTCGAATTGGCTGCGCCTTGGCAGGCTCACCGAGTGTCTCTTCGATGACTTCAGGAGTGAGAACGTCAATCACATAGCGCCGACCTTGAAGTCCCAGCTCCTCGAACGTGGAAACACTGTCGGGACTCCCCGAGACTTCGGACGCTGTCGGTGGCGTGGCGTATCCGGCCTCGACCTTGTCGTTGCTCTTGGTCAGCTTTCCAACCCCGGCGTTGTATGCGGCGACACCCGCACCCGCCCAGATCCCGGCGTTGATCACCCGCCCCATCACGTTCTTTGACCAACCGGGCCGAGGTAGCCGATCCAGCCGTCACGGCTTGCCTTGTAGGCCCAACCCAATGCCCGGCCAACGTTGCTCACGACGATCGCCGTACCGACCGCGGTGGGAATGGTGATCTCCTGGGGAATCGGCCATTTCCCTACCGCTTCCTGTCTGGCGGTGCGTCGCCGTCTGGCCGTGTAGAGGACGCCGGCGAGGGCCGAGGCGGTGATGACAAGGGGCTGAATCGGAGAATCGGAGCCGTAACGACGTCGGAGCGCGATGCCCACGTCATAGATCGCGCCACCGATCGCAGCCGCGCGGACGATCTGACCGCCGGTCCGCGCCGTGGAGACCCACATAGTCTCTCCGTCCTCGACCGGAAGGGCGGCGAGGGCGGCCCCGGCGCCTCCCATCACCGCACGACCCGTCAGATGAGCCCCGAGCCCGGCCTCGCTCGGGATCACCGACGAAAAGGGGATGTCCACCAGCTTGGTGACCCCGCGGGCAGCGATCAGGCTGAGGCCAGTTGCCAATCCCTGGTGCACCGAAGTTCTTGGCATCAACGATGGGCCGAACGAATCGACAAAGACCGTGGTCTCGAGCGGTGAAGACGTCGACCCGGTTACAGGGTTCAACCACCGAGCGACGGTGCCGACAAGATCGCCGAGTCCTGACATTCGCATTTCACCCTATCGAATCGACCGATAGCGCAAGAATAGAGAGTGATCGCCGGCGAGGATCCGGTCCAATTCCATCTCATGCGGAGGCTGGGTTGGTCGTCCCCTGAGCGATCCGCTTCGACACCCCGCCCACAATCAGTGGCGCAACGGTCAGGTTCAACTCATCGATTGCGCCGACCTCGGCCAGCTGGGCATTCACTCCGGGCCCGCCTTCGCAAAGAATCACCCCGGACCCGAAGTAGCCCAACACGGATTCGATGTTCAGGTCATCGAAGACGACGACCTCGGCGATCGATTCAAGGGCCTTGCGACGGTCGGCGCCCGCCTCCTCGCCGGTAAGGATGATGGGTGGCAGGTTCGGGTTGGAGAAGAGCCTCGCCCCGGGATCGAGGTTGAGATGCCCACTCAGAACCGCCAACCTGGGCAAGTCCGGCCTGCCCAGCGCTCTCCGCCTCTCGATCCGTTCCTCATCGAGGCGAATCGGCCCGTAATCGTCAGCTCGCGCCGTTTCCGCACCCACCAGGATGATGTCGGGAACTGCCCGCAGAGCCTTGAACATCGCCTTGTCGTCGTCGTCCGCCAGCTCGCGCGACCGACCGTTGACCGAGGTAGCTCCATCAATTGAAGCCACCATGTTCAACATCACCCAGGGGCGCCCCACCGCGGCGCGATCCGACTCGAGCACCAGGCCCAGGAGATCGTCAACGGCACCCGTCTCCGGATAGAGGCTTTTGAACATCGCTTCGAAAGGTAGCGATCACTCCTCGACGATCCACGCCGTGACCATCCCGAACATGCCGGTGTCACTCTCGACGTGGTTGAGGATGTGGCAGTGCCAGACCCACACCCCCGGGTCGGAAAGCTGGAACAGGACCGAGTAGCGCTCGCCCGGGGCGATGGCCACGGTGTCAGCCCAGTACGGGTGATCGAGCGGGATCCCGTCTTTGGCGAACACCAGCTGTGGGAACTGGTGCTGATGCATGGGGTGAATCTGCAGCCCCTCGTTGTAGTAGTGGACCACAACCCAATCCCCGACCTTGCCGGTGTAGGGCTCAGTCGCCGGGAACGACTTGGCATTGAGAGTGAGCCCGATCACGCCGGCGTCATTGAGGACCAGCGGGATCTCCTGGGAGATCTCCAGATCCTCGGGAATCTCGACCCCCGAAACCGTCTGACCCCTCGGGACCGGGGCCTCGCCCACGATGAAGGTGCCGAACAACCCGTTGGGAACCTGCATCTGTGCGTGGTGGTGGGCGTGGTACATCGCGATCGCCGGCTCGGTGGCCGTGAATTCGTACACAAAGGTCTCCCCCGGCTTCACCAGCGGCTGGGTCAGCGGCGCCACGCCGTCCATGGCGTTGGGGACCTTGACCCCATGCCAGTGGATGTCAGTTCCCATCGGCAACTGGTTGTCGAGGACCACTCGAACCCGATCGCCCACGTCCACCCGGATCATCGGTGCCGGGACCATGCCGTTGTACGTCCAGGCATCAACGAGCTTTCCCGGAGCTACCTCCCACTTGGTGACTGCCGCGGTGAGGTGGAACTCCTTCGTGCCGTCAGCCAGCACTGTGGGTTCGAGAAGTTGATTTCCCTTGCCTTCGGTGGCAGCGGGAAAGGCCAGCATCGACTCCGTCATCATCCGGTCCATCTCAGCCCAGTCCGCCGCGGTCCCATGACCCCCGCCATCCTCGACCGTGGTGCCACTACCGACGGTCAGCGTGGCCTCCATCCCGGCGTCGCGATGCCCCGGAATCGAGCAAAAGACCACATAGGTGCCTTCTGCCAGATCGCCGAGATCGAGTTGGGCCGAGTCGCCGGCGTTGAGATCCGGAGTGGCACTGCCTCCCTCGATGGTGAGGTTGTGCGTCTGTGAACCGTCGTTCGAAACGTGCAGGGCAACCGGCCCTGGCGCGAATTCGAGGTCGCCATCGATGGAAAACTCACTGAGGCTGACGTGACCGGACTGTTGCTCATCGCTCGTCGCCGCGCCCGCCGCGTCACCGCCCCGGATCGCGATCACCGCGGCCATGATCGCAAATGCCGCTCCCATGACGGCTACGAGAACGAGCAGACGGTCGACGACAAGCTTGGTCGACTGATCTTCCGGTTCATGAAGTCGTGGTGTCATTGGGCCAAGGTAAGAAAAGGCACTGTCGGCGCCCTAGGCGCATAGGTCCCTACAACTTGGGACTAAAGCCGCTCCCCCGCCCATCTCCCCCGCCCCAAGATGGTTGTACGTACAGAAAGGGAGCCGATGACAGTTCGTGAGTTGGTTGGTGGAGAGGTCGTGTGGGTCGCGCCGGACGCCACGGTGCGTGATGCGGCTGCCAGCATGAAGAACGGTGGTGTGGGCTCCGTGGCCGTCGAAGTCGACGGTGCCCTGGAGGGCATCCTCACCGAACGTGACGTCCTGGACGCGGTCGCCGTGGGAGCCGACCTGGATCTGGACACAGTCGAGCAAGTGGATGACGGCGTATCCGGATTCGATCGACCCCGACATGCAGGTGACCGAGGCGGCGGAATGGATGCTGGCCAGCGGCTACCGACACATTCCCGTGCTCGACGGATCCCGAATCCTCGGCATGATCTCGATCAAAGATGTCCTTTGGGCGATGACCGGGCCGTCCGTGGTGTGATCTGTGGAAACGATCACTGAGGCAGAAGCCCGGCAGTTTTTCGCCGGAGCGATGGTGGCTCACATCGGGGTCCTCTCCGAAGGAGATCCATATGTGAGTCCGGTGTCCTTCGTCCTCGATGGAAATCGGGTGATGTTCCGGACGAAGCCTGGCAAGCGCTTCGAAGCCCTCATCGCCAACCCGAGGGTCTCGATCGAAGCCTGTCAATTCGATGAGGAGACGGGTGATTGGATCAGTGTCATCGTGCAAGGTCGGGCGGTCGAGCGCACAGATCCGGCCACCACGACTCAGACCGTCGAGTTGCTCTACGCCAAATATGTGAAGTACATGGGGTCCCCCCTGAGTCGGAGCGGGTTTCAGGCAATGGCGACGTTCCCTCATGTGGTCGAGGTGTCGATCGACGAGATCACTGGCATGGTTTCCGGACGCGGCTTGTCTCACCAAACCCGGCCTGGTCGCCTCTGAGATGTTCGTCCACTGCGCCGCTTTCGTGCACGTTCCGCTGGGAACAGTCGAACAACGCTTCGAGGCTCTCAACGCCAACGTCTACGAATGGGCTGGTGTCGCCTATCGGGAGGGGGAGTCGCTAAGGGCTCGAGTCGGCCCTGGCGCCGACGGGCTCGCCAAAGAGGTCCAGTTGGAAATCGGACCCCGGGAGGTTCAGCGCAAAGGACTTGTCTATCCGATCAGATGGGTCGCCACCGGAGCCAGTTCCCTGTTTCCAACCATGACCGGAGATCTGGTCCTCTCCCATGTCGGTTCGATCGGGACCCGAATCAGTTTCGAAGGGACCTACGAGCCCCCGATGGGGCCTTTGGGCCGGGCGGTCGACCGGATCGCACTTCGCCGAATCGCCGATTCGACGGTGCAGAACTGGGTCGACCGGATCGCAGAAGCAGTGGCGGCTGAAGAATACGTCAGCTGACTGGGACCTTGATCTCGACGATGGTGCCAATGCCTGGGCTGCTGGTGATGACCGTACTCCCGCCCAGGTTCGAGGCCCGCCGGCTGAGATTGCCAAGTCCCATCCCCACGTCCTCCGAGTTCGTGTCGAAACCTCGGCCATCGTCCTGCACTCTCAGACGCCATCCTGACGAATCGGACTCGACCAGCACATTCACATGAAGAGCCCCTGAGTGACGGAGGGCATTGCTGAGCGCTTCGGTCAGCATCCGGAAGATCTCGTCGTAGAGGACCTCGCTGCCAGTTTGGGTCATCGCCAGCTCGAGGCGGACTTCGCTCGGGTAAGCCGACCCCATCCGTGAGACCAGCTCCTGGAGCCGATCTTCGAACTGGAGGGCGAGCTTGGGACCCCCTCGTAACTGGAACACGTAGCTGCGCAATGTCTCGACGGCTGCATCGAGCCGATCCACAGCGGTCTCGAGGGTGGCAGCGACGCTCTCGTCGGTGACGCGGCCGGCGACTCCCTGCAGGCCAAGTCCTACGGCAAACAGGTCCTGAATGACCGAATCGTGCAGATCGCGCGCTATCCGCTCACGATCTTCGACCATGGCAACACCTTGCAGCCTCTCGTGAAGACGGGCATTGGTGAGGGCGGACCCTGCGATCCGACTCAGCGCTTCGATCATTGAAACGTCGTCGTCGGTGAACCCTCCCTCTTTGTCCGATAGATAGAGGTTGCCAAACGCCCTTCCACCAGCAAGCACCGGCACCCCGAGAAACGAGCCCATAGGAGGATGGTTCGGAGGGAACCCGTACGAGTCGGGATGGTCGCTGATCGAATCGAGGCGAATTGTCGTCTTCTCCCTTACAACCGTGCCGAGCACACCGAGGCCTTTGGGGAGGGTGCCGATCCTTTCCACCGTCTCGGGATCCATGCCCTCGTGGATGAACTCGACCAGGACCCCGTAGTCCCCGATAACTCCGAGAGCGACAATATGGAGCGCCGGTTGCGAGACGGGCTTCGGTAACGAGCCGATGCAACAGCTGCTGGAGATCGCCCTGCCTCGATTACGGACGTCGCCGCCTCGATGAGGTCGGGAAGCCGGCCGATCAAGTCACGCTGCGTCACGTCATTCAAGACGATAACCAAGAGCTAGCGTCCCTCCTATGTCCAAACTGCGCGTCCTGTTGGTTGACGACCACGAGGTGGTCCGCGCCGGGCTGAAAGGGCTCATCGACTCCCACGACGACATGGAGGTCGTGGGTGAGGCCGGAAGTGCCGACGAGGGGCTGAGAAGGGTGGGTTTCGATCAGCCCGACGTCGTGGTGCTCGACGTGCGCCTGCCCGATCGGAGTGGCGTCGAGGCCTGTCGGGACATTCGCTCTCGATTCCCGGAGGTCAAGGTCCTGATCCTCACCTCGTTCGCCGACGAGGAGGCACTGATGGCAGCGATCCTGGCCGGCGCATCGGGCTACGTGCTGAAGCGGGTCAAAGCGACGGACCTGGTCGAAAGCATCCGCAAGGTCGGCGCCGGAGAATCGCTCCTCGACCCCGTGATGACCGAGCGCCTATTCGAGCGGCTCCGCAGCGGTCCAAAGGACGACCCGTTGCTGGCCAAGCTCTCCAAGCAGGAGAGGACCATCGTCGAGTACATCGCTGATGGAATGACCAACCGCCAGATCGCCGAGAAGATGTTCCTCGCCGAGAAGACAGTCAAGAACTACGTCTCGAACCTCCTGGCGAAGATGGGGATGAGTCGCCGCAGTGAGGCGGCGGCATATGTGGCCAGGATCGAAGGGGAGCACGAGAACGCAGAGCCGGCGGAGAGCTGGGACGAGCTCTAGCCGAAGGCGAGTGACGGGCTAGACCGCCAACCGCTCTCGAATCGTCGCCACATCTCCCTGCCAGATGTGGTTCATCAGGATCGGCTTGAACCCGAGCGTGATATTGATGTTGAGCATCGGCTCGTTGGATCCAGCGTTGTCGGTGTCGATCCTCTCCACCAGGGGATAGTCCGAGCGAATCTTCTGCAGCATCGCCGCCTTGAGCCAACGACCCAGACCCTTCTCGCGGTGTGCCGCATCCACCCCGGTGTCTGCCTGCCACGCCTGAGCCGGGTTGAGACGCTGATAGATCAGTTCGGTCAGGCCAACGAAGGTGCCCGACTCCTTGTGGCGCGCCACGTAGACCAGAAACTCGGTCTGTCGGTCGCGGTCCAGCCGTTCGAGATCCCGCCATATCTCGGGAGTGACTACTTCGGGGTCTCGCTCGTAGTCCTCCAACGGAGCACTGTTCATCACATCGTGCAGGTCGCAGTACGCCTGGACGTGCTCCTCAGCGATCGGAGGCGGCAGGAACAGAAGGTCGTAGTCGGATGCTCGCTCCGCTGCTTGGGCCACCCACCGATCGACCAGATCCCAATCCAGATCGGCGAGGATGAGCCGGCTCCGTTGAGCGTGGAAGGCGTTCTTCATCCCGGCCCGTTCGGCGAGTGCCCCGGATTCGAAACCCCGAGGAATGGCGCAGGCAAACCGCGTCCGCTTCTGTTCTTCGACCAGATCGAGCATGGGCCTGGCAACGATCCGTCCATAGCCACGGCCGCGGTGACCATTCCTGACGTGCACCCAGCCAAAGGCGTTGTCCAGGTTCTGCTCGAGGTTCATCGCAGCACCCGACGTCGCCACTAGAGCGTCGTCGTCCCAGAGAACCCAATGGGCGAATAGCTCCTTCCCTGGCAGGTGTCGCCAGTCGAGAATCCGCTGGTCGTAGGGCGTAGGCGGGTCGCCTGGAAGCTCCTCACGATCGATTTCGAGGTAGAGGTCGTGCATCGCGGCAAGGACGCCCTCGGGCGCGGTCCGGGTGTCGACGTATTCGATGCGGAGAGCCATAACAGCCCGAGGCTAGGAAATCGGAGTGTCCGGCTGCGGACGAATTAAGAGCTGCCGGTGACTATCGAGTCGATGCTCGAAACAGCCCAGAGGGCAACCAACACTATGAAGAGGATGACGAGAGCGATCATCACTCGTCGGGATGAGGCGGCGCTTTCGACTTCGTTGGTCACGGCGAGGCAGCGTAAACGGTCAGAACCGGAGGTCCAGTGTTTGTGGCCTTGGCCGTAACCCCCTTCGACGCAGCCAGTGGCTGCGTCGGTCCCCCCTCAAGAGGGGACCGGACAACCTCAGGTCTTCTTGGTGACCTGCTCGATCTTCTCGACGGCCTCGTCGACCGCGTTCCCGATGGCGTCGGAAGCTGAGTCGGTGACATCGACCACCTTGTCAGCCGCCTTCTCACCGAGATCCTTGGCTGCTTTGGTCGCCTTCTTGGTCGTGTCCTTCACCGCGTCGGCGGTCTTGCCGGCCGCCTCTTTGACATTGTCCATCGCCTTGTCGGTGGGATTGGCGTCGAAGAGCCCGGCGTCCTTCATCTTGGGGACTACCTGATCAGCTAGCTCGGCAGCTTTGTCATCGCCGATCCAGGGCCCAAGCTTCTCTTCGAACTTCGCCTTCGCCTCTGCGTCGCTGAGACCGACGAACTCCGCCCTCTTTGCGGCCAGTGTCCGCGCGATGACGGCCAGCAGTCCTGCGATAAAGACGAATTTGATCAAGGTACGGAACGGGTGTCCTTCTTGTTCTTCCATGGTCACACATCACCTCCGAGGGAGAACCCTACACCTGGTCAGAATCGGAGGTTTTCGCGCTCCGTCGCAAACATCTTCACGCAGGGTGGTCAAAGGCGTAAGTTCGGATTTCGTGATCCGCCGAGTGATCGCCGGTCTGGTAGTGGTCGGTCTCGCGTTTGGGATCTGGGTGCTCTGGCCACGGGAAGAGCCCAGTCCCTCTCCGACCACGACGGTGCACGCCGTCGCCAGCAGCACCTCGACCAAGGTGGCCACCCGAACCACGGGATCCAGCATTGTCGAGTCGCACGTGGTGACCACGGTCGAAGAGGCCGAGGACATCCTCCGTCAGTTGTGGTTCGGCTGGTTCGAGGGGATCTACAACCAGGACGAGGCCCGGATCAAGGAAGTGGTGGCGACTCAGGCGCTGCTCGACGATGCGCTGAGTCGCGTTCGGCGTCGCCTTCGTGATCTCAACCAACTACTCGAGCCATCTACAGTTCTCGGACACCGAGATACTTCGCTCAGCGACGCGAATTGCCTCGTGACTTGGGCACGTTCTGGATGTCGACGTCCATTTCGAGGAGTCGACGCGAGGACCCACGGACGTTGTGTCATTCGTCGGCCGAGGATCAGTGGTTCCTCGCGACCGCCTTGGGTTCACAAAGGAGACCTGTTGGGAGACAGATTGCGACGCCGCAGTTGGAGCCATTGTCCTAGTAGCCTCGTGAGCTTCGCTGCGATTCCAGCGTTGCGGAGGACCTTCGCCTCGTGCTGGGTCGCGATCGATGACCGACCCTGTCACGTTGGACTCGAGCGCACAGTCACACGATGTCGGATCGCGGGTGGCGACGTCGTCGATTACGCCAGTGACGACTCGGTCCCATCACGGCTCTATCCGAGCGCCGGGGTCGATCTCGGTGGTGACTGCTGGTACCTCACCTCCACCGAAGGCCAGTGGATCTTCCTCGGCCGTTACATCAACGGCGACGCCAGCCTCGGCTGGCTGCCCGACCCCGATAACCCCCTAGCGATCATCTTTGCCACCGATCGTGTCCCGAGGTGCACGTCGGAGCCGGGGGTCGTCCCCGACCCTTCGATCGCGGTCTGGGAATACGTGACCCAATACATCCACGCCCCACCCGCTCCCGATCTCAACCCGGATGTTGGCAACGGCGTGACCGGCATGTTGACCTTCGTGGGGGTCCCGATCCCGGAAGATCACGCGACGCAACTGGCCGCCGGTGGCGTGACGGTCGACATCGAGATCGAGGTCAGCGGTGTCATCGTCGATTGGGGTGATGGCCGGGCCCAGACCTTCCCCGCCTCATCGACGGCGATGGCCGGCTATCCCGATGGGATCGCCACCCACACCTACGAGAGCAAGGGCGAGAGTTATGGGCTCGCCGTCTCGTACGACTGGTCTGCTCGGTGGCGGGTGGTTGGAGAGCCATGGCAGCTGCTCGATGTGCCCAACACCACAACCTCGGTGGCCTATCCGGTGAGCGAGATCGTCTCGGTCATCACCGACTAGGCCGAAACGCAAGAGAGGCCACCGAAGTGGCCTCTCTCATGATGGAGGAGGAGGAGTCCCCGGCAGTTGTCGAAGACCCTGCTCCATATATCGGCAGCTCCTCCGAAATTCTGAACCGGGCAGATCAGACCTTGGTGGCGAGCACGGACCACATCAGCGGGAGCCGATCTGGATGATCGGGCAAACGCCAGTACCCGTCATCGCCCTCCACCATTTGCTCGATCCCCTGCCACTCACAAGTGTCGTATTCCTCCACAGCGTCGATTCGGAGGCCGGCGCGGAGAAGCGCATTGAGGGTCTCGCCGATCCCGTGGTTCCACCCGTAACTCAAGGGGCTGGTCACGACGCCCTCACCTGCATAGGTTTCCTCCTCGACGTCAGAGAGCGGTTCGACCGTCTCGAAGTACGGTGCGGTCACAGAGAGCCGCTCGGGGTCTTCCCAATCGATGGCCCACATCATTGGATGGCCTTCACGCATGTAGAAGCGACCACCGGGTTCGAGGAAGGAAGCGACCACCTCGGCCCAACCCTTGATGTCGGGCAGCCAACAGATCGCACCAACCCCGGTGTAGACGATGTCGAACTTCTCGGGAACGACGGTCGGGGAGTCATAGAGCTCGGAAACGACGAACCGCGCAGGCGTCGCCGCGATCCGACTCAGCTCCTGGGCTGCCGCTATCGACTTGGTCGATAGGTCGATGCCGGTCACATCGGCGCCGAGGCGGGCCCAGGAAATCGTGTCGGTCCCGATGTGACACTGGAGATGGATCAGCTTCTTGCCGGCGACATCACCCAGCTTCTCCTTGTCGAAGGTGACGACCTGGCTCAGATGGGCCGGATCGCTGACGAATTTGTCGACGCCATAGCCATTGGACCCGAAGTGGATCTCGACCCGAGAGTCCCAGTTGGCCCGGTTGGCGAGGCGATATTCATCTAGAGGCATCCGAAGATTATGGCTTCACGCCTCACCGATAGTCTCGGCGGGTGCCCGCCACCTCCGCCCCCGTATGCGTAACCGGCGCCACCGGCTTCGTTGCGGGCGCCATCGTCCGGGAACTCCTCGAAAACGGGCTACTCGGTGCGTGGCACCACGAGGGATCCGGAGCGAGCCTGGCGTGAGGGCTACGTGACCGGCGTCCCCGGGGCAAGTGAGCGGCTCGAGTTGGTGGCGGCCGACCTGATGACGCCGGGTGCCTTCGACGCCGTGGTCGAGGGCTGCGAGACCGTCATCCACGTCGCATCCCCCTACTCGACCGACGTCGACGACCCGCAACGGGATCTCGTCGACCCGGCGGTGAACGGGACCAAGTCGGTGCTCGAGGCTTGTCGGTCGGCCGGCGGAGTGAAACGGGTGGTGCTCACCTCCTCCTTCGCCGCCATCACCGACGAGCCCGACGGGCGGCTGCTCACCGAAGCGGACTGGAACAACAAATCCACCCTGAAGCGAAACCCGTACTACCTCTCCAAGGCTGCTGCCGAGCGGGCGGCCTGGAGTTTCATGGAAGAGTCGAGCCCGGACTTCGACCTCGTAGTCATCAACCCGCCATACGTACTCGGGCCTTCATTGTCCCCGGAGCTGAACACCAGCGCTCGCGCCCTGGTCGGCCTCACCAACGGTGGCTGGCCCGGGATCGTGGCAATCCAACTGGTGATTGTCGATGTCAGGGACGTCGCCTTGGCCCATCGGATCGCGATGGAACTGCCCTCGGCGTCCGGGCGGTACCTGACAGCCGCCGGGGTGCGGAGCCTGCGCGACGTCATTGACCTACTCGAGGCCAACGGATGGGGCGAGCGCTACAAGCTGCCGAGCATCCCACTCGACAACGGGTTCGGAAATGCCCTGGTGCGACTCGCCGCCAATCTGCAGAAACCCGGCACCAGGTCATACCTGAAGACCCACGTCGGTGGTGAGTTCCGGATCGACAACTCAAAAGCGCGAAATGACCTCGGCATCGATTTCAGGGACCCTGATCAGACGGTGCTGGACGCCATGGCTGATCTCGAGAGATGGGGTCTGCTGGGAAGAAAGTCGCGATCTGGAGGTATGCCCGCCGCCGAGCGTGGGTAAGTTGCTCGCCCCCAAAGGAACGGCGCTGGTTCCTCGAGATGCATCGCTCATATCTTTTAGGCTTGCTTGTCCTCACCGCTATCGCGGCTGCCTTGTCAGGGCTCTTCGGCGGGCAGCAAGTGGACGAGGTGGCACTGCTGTCGATCCAGATCCCGGAGCCGGTCGAGCAGCACTTGGTTCGACCCGGCACTGGCCATGGAGCCGTCCACCGTTCCCTTCGTCGAACACGACGGAGCTCCCCAGGCGACAGACTCACCACAACCACCACCACCCTCGCAACCACCACCACGACGGTTGCGACGACAACGGCGCCGAAGAAGCCTCCGGCAACCCAACCCAAGAAGGCGGCCCCGCCGCCGTCTTCGACAAAGGCCGGTTACAACTCCGGTTACGAGGCAGATTTTGCAGCGGCGATCAACAGCTTTCGCTCGTCGCAAGGAATGGCCAAGCTCACCAGGGACGGGTCGCTCGACGCTGAAGCCAGGGCTTGGTCGAAGCGGATGGCCAAGCGAGGCGACCTCTCTCACTCCGACATCGGCCGATTCCTGCCCCCGTGGTCGGCCGCCGGCGAGAACGTCGGGACCGGAGGCTCGGTGTCCGGTCTCTTTGATGCCCTTGTGGGCAGCTCCGGCCACCGGGCCAACATGCTCGGCGGGTACACCCATTTCGGGATCGGTGTCTGGGTGGATGAGTCGGGGACGCTCTGGACCACCCACATATTCACCGGCTGACCACCCTTAGGACTTCCTTGAGGGTCCACTGAGACCCCGATGACGGTGTGTGCCGCATGCTTTGAACTGTCCTGAAACCAAGGAGGTTCAAAGTGCAAAAGAGAACAGCGGCAACGGTCGGCGGTGTGGTGGCTGCAACGTTGCTCGTCGCCGGGATCGCATGGGCGAGCGGAGCAGACGACTCAGCTACCAGCACCACGACCCCGAGCACGTCCACCAGCCTGGATGACAACGGATCATCCACCAGTGTCGATGACAATTCGTCCTCGACCAGCCTGAACGGGTCAACGTCCACAACGATCGAGGACAACACCTCGTCCACAGTGGATGACGACGACACCACCTCCTCAACGATCGATGACGACGACGTCAACGACGACCGGGGCAAGAACGACGACGAAGAGGATGACAACAAAGGCCACGGGGGCGAGGACGACGATGCTGTCGTCGCCGTCACCGATGGTGCGCACACCTATCAGGTTCCCGGTGCAGGGAGCGTCACCATCAACGTCACGGGCGGAACCCTGGAACTGGCCGACGTGCAAGCAAACGCCGGCTGGACCACCGAGGTCGACAAGGCTCAATCGGACCGGATCAAGGTCAAGTTCCGCAATGGTGAGAGCGAGGCCGAATTCGAAGCCGAGCTCGAGCATGGCGGGATCACGATCGACATCGAGCAGGGCGACTGACCTCTCGCCTATCCAAACCAGACCCTGACGACCGCCCCGCCACCGGGGCGGTCGCTCAGTTCCAGCCCACCGCCACTCAGCTCCGCCGTGCGCCTGGCGATGTCGAGTCCCAGGCCTGTCGATCCCCCACCGCTCACACCCCTCGCGACCGCCGCTGAGGATCGAAAGCCTCCTCCCCGGTCGAGCACT
This sequence comes from uncultured Acidobacteriota bacterium, assembly GCA_963724825.1. Taxonomy (GTDB): domain Bacteria; phylum Actinomycetota; class Acidimicrobiia; order Spongiisociales; family ZC4RG35; genus JALYNX01. The sequence continues at coordinate 129,086 of CAVRWT010000008.1, read as the reverse complement.
TCGAGCACCGGGCTCTCTTGGGAACTGACACGGATACCAAACCCGGTCCCCTCCGGCGTATGACTGAAGACGTTCTCGATCAGAGTGTCGACCAGAGCCGCGACGGCATCGTCAGCAAGCCCAACTTCGAGCTCGCCCGATGCGATTTCCACATCGAACTCACGGCCCTGCTCATCGGCAAGCGCCCGCCAGAAGGCAGCCCTTTCCGCCACCACCAGCCCGAGATCTGACTTGCCCGGCGACCGATAGCGATCCTTTCGGGCTTCCTCGATGAGCCGGTCAACCGCTTCCTCCACCCGATCAACCTGCGCTACCAACGCTGCTCTCTCCTCAGAATCAGCTATGCCCTCGGCTTGAAGTCGAAGGCTGGTCAGAGGGGTTCGGAGGCGGTGTGACAGATCGGCAACCGCCTCTCGCTCTTCGGCCAGCAGATGGTCGAGACGGTCGGCCAGCCAGTTGAAAGAACGACCCAATTCCTCGATCTCTGGCGGCGGGCTGACCTTGACCCGAGCCGTCAGATCTCCGTGACCAAGCCGGGTGGCGACTTCGGCCAGATTCCCCAGTGGCTCAACCAGGCGCCTCGCCAATCGATCGGCAACCAACAGAGCCGCCGCAACCGTGACGATCCCCAGTAGCCCAAGGAGCAGCCAGGCCTGCCATACCCCTTCGGTCAATTCTTCATCGCTGACGAAGGTGGACACGACCACCGTTCCCTCGCGCACCACCACGGGCACCGCTAGCTCCCAACCGCCCTCGACATAGTCGGCTGCCGATCGACCTGTCTCTGCAACCTCCTCGGTGAGCTCGCGAGGAGCTCCTGTGTCATCACCTAGGACAGTCCCGTCGGGAAGGATCACGATCTGGCCATCGGGCAACGGTCCAACCGAGTTTGCTACCGCATTCGGATCGACCTCGTCACCAAGTGCAGCGGCGAGCGCTACGAGAGACGCCGTGGACTGAGCACTCAGCTCGGCTTCCACCTGGGCACGTTCGGCAGCCTGGCGCTGCACGAGCAGGGCCAGGGGAATGGTCAAGGAGATCCCGACCAATGTGGTTATGGCCAGGCTCCACAACCCGAGCTGTCTTCTCATGAGTCGGGTGCGACCAGTTTGACCCCAACACCGTGAATGGTTCTCAGATACCTGGGCTCCGAAGCGGTCTCGCCGAGCTTCTTCCGCAGCCAGGAAAGGTGGACGTCGACGGTTCGCTCGCTGCCCCCATAAGGCTCACGCCAGACGTCCGCCAGGAGCTCCCGCTTGGTGACTACTTCTCCCTGGCGCTCGGCAAGCGATCGCAACAGATCGAATTCCTTCGGGCTCAGATCGAGCACCGCCCCTTCCAAGGAGGCTTCCCTCGCGGATATGTCGATCACGAGGCCGCCGACGGAGATCCGATCGAGCTCGCCCGAAGCGCCACCACGGCGGAGCAGAGCCCTAACCCGCGCCGTGAGTTGGGCGACGGAAAAGGGTTTGATCAAGTAGTCGTCGGCGCCGGCATCGAGAGTGCGGACTACTGCCTCATCGGCGCCACGTGCGGTGATGACCATCACGGGGACCGCACTGATGGCCCGGATCATTCGAAGCAACTCAGTGCCATCGAGATCAGGAAGTCCGAGGTCCATGACGACGAGGTCAGGACTGTTGCGGATCGCGAGGTCGAGACCGCCCAATGCGGCGGCCGCCGTCTCCACGTCGTGGCCTTCGTTGGCCAGGGCCGCGGCAACAAGTCTCCGAATGTCCAGGTCATCCTCGATGAGGACGATGCGAGCCATTCCGTCAGGGTATCGGTGCCGTGAGCCGTGGACCCGAGCCTTGAGGAAACCTTGATATGCCGTTGATCTCCACGACAACCGATTGCTGGGACAATTAGGGAATGAACCGCTTCGGGCTGATAGCCATCTGGGTGGCTGCCACCGCCCTCACCACCGTTCTCGCCTGGCAGATCGTCGCCGCCGCGGGCGAACAGGTGAGCCCGGGCCCCCTCACTCCTATCGCTTCGCCGATTACGAGCACGACATCCTCCTCAACGACCCTTCCTCCGTCGACCTCACTGTCGAACCCAACCACCACAACCACCGAATCGGGCTCGGGAGGGACCACCGCAACGACGTCACCTTCAGGAGCGACATCAACGAGCGTGGCCACCGCGTGGCAGGTCAAGACGATTCCGACCGACGGAGGGACAGTGGTGGTCAGCTACCGACCGGGTGCGGTGGTCCTCGATGGGGCGACGCCGGCAGCCGGGTTCACGGTCGAGGTCGACAAGCAGGGGCCGCCCGAAGTCAGAGTCAAGTTCGAGAGCGAATCGAAAAAGGTCGAGGTTCGTGTCGACTGGGACGGCAAGTTGGTGACCGATGTCCAGGTGGACGGAGAGGAAGGGGAGGACTGATCAGCAGACCAGGGCGTCTCTTCCCGTTTGCTCTTCGCGAACCCTGGCAACCAGGTGCTCGATCATCTTCCACGCCATCTCGGGGTGATCCTTGAGCAAGGGGCGGAACTCCCACTTGGAGAGCACAACCGTCGTCAGGTCAGTGGCGGCGAGCACCGTTGCTGAGCGGGGGCCGTCGTCAACGAGGGCCATCTCACCGAAGAACTCACCGGGACCGAGACGAGCGGCAATGCGACTGTGACGGATCACATGAGCCTCGCCTTCGAGGATGAGGTGAAACCCGATCCCGGCACGGCCTTCGTCGATCACGTTCTCGCCGGCGACATGGAACGTCTCTTTCATCCGATCGAGGATCTTCTCGAGATCCTTCTGACTCAGACCATGGAATAGAGGGACGGAGCCGAGCTTTTCGAGCTTCTCCTTCTTGGTGACCAAGGCACTCCTCCACATCGTTGAGCGGCCCTCGGATCATATCAATGTCGCACGTCGGATCGCAGCGAGCCTGCCGCGACACGAATTCGAGGATCCAATCAGCCAACTTCGAGCCATCGGGCTGATTCTCCAACGATGCCAGACCAGCAGCCACAGTCGCCTCCGGGATCACGGTTCCCCGTCGTGACTCCATCAGAGCCTGTGAGTACGCCGGCCTCGAATTCGGGATGGCCCTGGATCCCGAGAATGTTCGACCCGACACCCATCACGGAGACCGGGCAATGATCGTTCCAACCAAGGATCTCGGCACCTGGCGGAAGCGAATCGACCTGGTCCTGATAGCTGGTGAGGACACGATAGGAGTCGCCCCAACCGAGGTCTTCGCTGAGCTCCACCTCCTGGACACCAATACCCCATCCCCGATCCGACTTCACGACCGAGCCGCCGAGCGCCTTGGCGATGAGTTGATGGCCGAAGCAGATGCCCACAAAGGGGACCCCGGCCGTCGGCGACATCCTGAACGAAATCGTTCGAGATCTCTGATCCACGGCTCGTCGTCGTTGACGGAGTAGCGGGAACCGGTGGTCAGCCAGGCGTCAGCGTCGGAGGGGTCTGCCGGCAGCTCGCCGTTGATTGCGTCATAGGCCGTCACCTCGACGTCTTCACGGTCGGCGAAGAGACGCCGGAACATGTCGTCGTAGTCCCCTGAGATCTCGAGGAACTCGGGACGGACATGGTCACAGACGAGGAGACCGATCTTCATCAGCGCCATTCTGATCGCCGCGTGAGGCAAATGACGAAGAACGGCGACCTTCGCCCATCGTTAGCCTTGAATAGCTGATGGAATCACACCTGGCGGACATCCACTGTCCTCAATGCGGACGTGCGAATGCTGGCGGATCCCAATTCTGCACCGAGTGTGGGACCGGTCTCTCACCGACTTGCAGCCAATGTGGGTCCAGCCTTCCTGGCGGAGCTCGCTTTTGCCCCTCGTGCGGTCACCCCGTGGACCCAGTCTCGACCGCCACCTCCGAGCGCAAGCTGGTCACCATCCTCTTCGCAGACGTGACCGGCTCCACCGGGCTCGGCGAGAGATTCGATCCCGAGGATCTCGCAGGGGTGATGACCGCCTACTTCGAGGCGATGCGCTCGGAGATCGCCGCCGAGGGTGGCACCGTCGAGAAGTTCATCGGGGACGCGGTCATGGCGGTTTTCGGGGTGCCCGATGGCCCACGAGGACGATCCCGCTCGCGCCCTGCACGCCGCCCTCAAGATGATGGACCGTCTCAGTGAGGTGAACAAGGAGCTGATCCAGAGCCAGGGCGTCAGCCTCGAAATGAGGATCGGGATCAATACCGGTGAGGTTCTCGCCTATACCGACCCTCAGCCCGGCGAGCCGATGGTCACCGGCGATGTCGTCAACGTCGCCTCGAGGTTGCAAACGGCCGCTGAACCCGGGCGGATCCTCGTCGCCGAGAGGACCGCCAAAGCCGTGCGTCGCTTCAACTTCAACGAAGTCGGCGAGCTCCAGCTGCGGGGCAAGTCGATCTCGGTGAGGGCGTTCGAGTTGATCGGGTGGGCTCCAGGAGGATCTGAGCGAGGGCATCCCGGGTCTGGAAGCGCCGATGGTGGGCCGGGACTCCGAACTCGGGCTGCTGCAGACTGTATACAACCGGACCGCCAGCGAGGGCCGACCAAACCTGGTGACTCTCTACGGTGACGCCGGGGTGGGCAAGAGCCGTCTAACCAGAGAATTCCTGGAGTGGGTTCGGACCAACGGAGCCATCGTCCGATCGTGGTCAGGGGCAGATGCCTCCCGTACGGCGATGGTGTCGCCTACTGGCCGCTGGCTGAGATCCTCAAGCAGGCGGCGGAGATTCGCGACAGCGATCCTTCGTCCGACGCCCTGGAAAGGATCCGTGCCCTCGGGGAGCAGCTTCTGACACCGGAGCTAACGGACGACAACGAGACGCACCGTTGCCTTCCTCGCCCACACGATGGGGGTGAACGACCCCGATCATTCCGTTGACGATCTCGATCCCCGTGAAATCAGAGCGAGGACCAATGCGGCGTGGCGATCGTTGATCTCCGGCCTTACGGCACGATCACCAGTGGTTGCCATCGTCGAGGACATCCACTGGGCGGATCCGGCACTGCTGGACATCCTCGAGGAGCTGACCGAGAAGGTCGACGGGACCCATCTTGCTGATCTGCCCGGCCGACCTGAGTTGACCGAGCGACGGCCCGGTTGGGGAGGAGGCCGACGAAATCACACCGCCATTTCCCTCGATCCGCTGACTCGCGAGGAGGCCGACGCCTTGGTCGGCTCGCTCCTCGCCGTCGCCGACCTCCCTGATGAGCTCAGAGCAGACGATGATGGACACCGCCGAAGGCAACCCATTTTTCCTCGAGGAGATCGTCCGCCACCTCATCGATCAGGGGCACATCGTCCGCAAGGGTGAGGGCTGGGCGGCCGGCGACGACATGGCGGCGGTCGTTGATTCCGGACACGGTCCAGAGTGTTCTCGCCGCCCGGATCGATCTCCTCGAACCGACGGAGAAGCGGGTGCTGCAGCGCGCAGCGGTAGTGGGGCGCATCTTCTGGCCAAGCCCGGTCGCCACACTCTGCCGAAAGCACCGGAACACAGGTCGAGACGGCCCTCGCTCATCTCGAGGAACGGGAGCTGATCCAATCCCGTCTCGGCTCTTCCCTTGCCGGTGAGCCCGAGTACATCTTCAAACACATCCTGACCAGAGAGGTGGCCTACGAAATGCTTCCCCGTCGGGAGCGCGGTGCGGCCCACGCCGCCGTCGCCGATTGGATCGAAGCAGTCGACGGGCGATCGAGCCGGCGAGCTCTGTCGAGTTGGTCGCCTACCACTGGGTAGAGGCCTTCCAAGCAGCAGAAGACGATCCGCGCACGTCGACCGAGACAGTCGACGAGCTACGTCATCATGCCTTCGCCGCGGTACTGGCCGCCTCCAACGCCCTGCGCGGCCGGGCTGCGTTCCGGCGAGCGAAGCAGCTGGCTGACCAGGCAGTGTCGCTCGCCCACCAGCCACTCGACCGAGCGGCCGCTCTCGACGCTCTGGGCCTCGCTGCCCTCTTCGACTACGACGGGGACGCCGCCTGGTTATCCCTCAAGGAAGAGGTCGACCTTCTTTTAGATCACGCGCCAACCGAACGTCGAGCGATCGCACGAGCCAGCGCCAGAGCCATCGATGCTCCGACTCGCTGGCCGGGATCGATGAAGACTCCGATACCCGACGACGAAGTCACTCGTTATCTCGAGATCGGATTTGCCAACCTCGACCCGGACGATGAGTCCGAAGACATGATCCGCCTGCTCATTGGCCAGTCCATGCAGCTCTTCAGCCGTTGGAGTCAGGAAGAGGACGACCCGGAGAGACATGAGCGTGCCAGGGAACAAGGGGGCAAAGCCTTCGCTATCGCAACGCGCATCGGACGGACCGACCTGGCATCGGCTGCGTTGGACGCAATCCAATCAGTGGAGACCACACGTGGTGACTATCGGGCCAACACCGACAGTCATGAACCAGCGTCTCCCGCTCCTCAAGGATCTGACAAATCCTTTCGAGATCGGGGATGCACTGGCCATGGGTGCCTGGAACTTGCTCGTATCTCGGCGATTACCTGCGGGCGCGCGAACTTGGCTCAGGAGGGCGTGATCAAGTCCGAAGACCACGCTTCTAGCTTCGCCCTGCACAACGTGTCCTGGCTCTCATACGCCAATTTCTGGCTGGGACACTGGGATGTCATTGTCACCGAGCCTGGTGTCATCCGTGCGACTCATCATGGGCGATCGAGCCGACGATCCACCGTATTTCGTCGGTCATCATTTCGGTGGGGCGGCCTTCATTCACGCAGCACGCCGCGACCGAGAGATGACGAAGTCGTCGGAGTTGCTTCGCCGAGTGGTGGCTCGGGCGGAGTCTGCCGCAGGCTCGGTCGGAGGCCTGCAGTTCAAGACCTGGGAGGCCTGGATCCGTGCCCGCGAAGGAGACGCGGCGGGAGCCATGCACCGTCTCGGGGAAATCGCCGACCGGACCTCCAAGCCGTTCTACGACATCGTGCGGGCCAGCGTGCTGCTCGATGGTGGTCTGCACGCGGATGCGAAAAGGTTCATCGGCGACTCCCGCCGATTCGCCGAATGGGCGGGAATCAACGCCCTGCCACCGCATTTGGATCGACTTGAAGCCGCCGGGCTTCTGGCGACAGGCGACACCGACTCCGCCCTCGGTCTGCTCTCGACGGCTCGAACCGCATTCGAGGGTCTGAGCGTGCCCTGGGAAGTTGCCCGAACCGACCTCTGGCTGGCCGAGGCCCACCTGATGAAGGGAGACCGGGAACCTGCCGCGGCAGCGATCGCGTCAGCCCGACCAATTCTCGAGGCCCTTGGATCATTGAACGAGATCGAACGGGCCCGCTCGCAACTTGCCCGTCTCTGATCAGTCGTTGGCGATGAACACCGACTTGTATTCCGAGTAGTGCTCCAGGGCGACCATCCCCTGTTCCCGCCCGATTCCCGAAGCCTTCATTCCCCCAAATGGCGCTTCGATGTGGACGCTCGAGGACGAGTTGATCGAAAGCATCCCGGTCTCCACCGCCCGGGCAACCCGCAGGGCCCTGCCCACGTCACGGGTCCAAATCGACCCTGACAGCCCGTACATCGAGTCATTGGCCAGACCGATCGCCTCCTGCTCGTCATCGAAGGGGACCAACGCCACCACCGGGCCGAAAATCTCCTCCTGGACGATCCGCATCTCCGGCCGGGCACCGGTGAATACCGCCGGCGAGAGGTAGTTGCCCACGTCCCCGACCCGCTCGCCACCACTGACCAGTGTTGCCCCCTCCTCGCGACCGATCCCGATGTAGGACTCGACGCTCTCCCGCTGCCCCGGAGTGATCAGAGGGCCCATCTCGGTCGCCTCGTCGGTGGTGTCGCCGACCACCAGCCTGTTGGCCCGGTCCACGAACCGGTCGGTGAACTCGTCGAAGATCTGCTTCTGCACCAGGACCCGGCTTCGGGCGCAGCAGTCCTGACCGGCGTTGTCATAGACCGCGAAAATCGAGGATTCGACGCAGACGTCGAGATCGGCGTCCGAGAAGACGATGTTGGCCGACTTCCCACCCAATTCGAGCGACACCCGCTTGATGTCTGGCGCTGCTGCGGCCATCACCCCTGACCCGACCTCGGTCGAGCCGGTGAACGAGATCTTGCTCACCTTGCGATGACGGACCAGTGCCTCACCGGCCTCCGACCCACGGCCGGTGACGACGTTGAACACGCCTGGTGGAAGGCCTGCCTCGACGGCAAGCTCGGCCAAGGCGAGGGCGGTAAGCGGTGTCACCTCGGCAGGTTTGGCGACAACGGAGTTCCCCATCGCGAGGGCGGGCGCGGTCTTCCAACTCAAGATAAGCATCGGGAAGTTCCAGGGGGTGATGGCCGCGCAAACCCCGATCGGCTCGCGGAAAGTCATCAGTGTCCCGTTGGCATTTCCGGGGATCGTCTGCCCGTGGATCTTGTCGACCGCCCCGGCGTAGAAGTCGAACGTCGTCGCGACAGCCCCGATCTCGCCCCGTGCCGCCGCGATCGGTTTGCCGGCATTAGTCGACTCCAACCCGGCCAGACGCTCCTGATCCCTTCGGATGAGATCTGCGATGCCCCGCAGGACGTCCCGGCGCTGGCGCACCGTTGCCCGCCGCCATACGCCCTCCTCGTATCGATCACGGGCCACCGAAACCGCGTGATCGACGTCATCGGCGCTGGCCCGGCTGACTGCGGCTATCTGCTCACCGTTCGCCGGATCGAAGATCGCTGCCTCCCCGGAGCCGCCAGGACGGGCAGCACCGTCGATGAACGGGTGGTGCTCGCTCATTCCGGGGTGACGTAGGCGGCCGTGATCCCACCGTCGACCACGAACTCGGTTCCAGTCACGTAGGACGAATCGTCACTGGCCAGCCAGAGGGCAGCCTTCGCCATCTCCGCCGCCTCACCGAAGCGGCCCATCGGGATGTGAACCAATCGGCGCTGCTTCTTCTCGTCGGTGTCGAGGAACTTCATCAGCAACTCGGTTCGCAGCGGTCCGGGGCAGAGGGCATTCACCCGGATGTTCTCCCGGGCATGGACCACCGCCAGCTCCCTGGTCATCGCCAGGACCGCCCCCTTGGATGCGGTGTAGGCCACCTGCGGGGTGGCGGCCCCCAGCAACGCAACGAAGGAAGCGGTGTTGATGATCGAACCGCCCCCTGCCCGGCGCAGAGCTGGAATCCCGTACTTGCAGCCGAGGAAGACTCCTTTGGCGTTGATGTCCATGGTGAGGTCCCAGATCTTCTCCTCGGTGGACACGGCATCGTCATCGGCGGAGTGCATGATCCCGGCGTTGTTGAACATGACATCGAGGCGCCCGTACCGATCCTCGGCCACCGCCACCATGGCCTCGCTGTCCTCGGCCGAGGACACGTCTGCCTTTTGCGCCGATATCTCTCCACCTGCTGCCTGGACCAGACTCACCGTCTCGGCGACCGCCTCCTCGTTGAGGTCGACGGCGAGAACCGAGGCACCCTCGGAGCAGAACAGCAGCGATGTCTCGCGACCGATGCCGGAGCCCGCCCCGGTGATGAGAGCAACCTTGCCTTGCAGACGCCCGCTCATATCCGCTCGAAGTATCGCCAACGCTCCCAATCGGTGACCGAGTTGTCGAACGCCTTCTGCTCGGTACGGAAGAAGTGGCTGTAGTGCGCTTGCACATCTGCTCCAAAGACGTCCTTCACGAAGTCGGACGACTCGAAGAGGTCGGTGGCGTCACGCAAGGTGTACGGCACCCGGGGCAGCTGCTGAGCCTGATAGACGTCACCTTCGAAGATCCCCGGTGGCTCGACCTTGTTGGCGATCCCATCGAGGCCGGCGGCCAGAACGGCCGAGTAGGCGAGATACGGGTTGGCGTCGGCGCCGGGGATACGGCATTCGATGCGAAGGCTCTGGTCGTGACCCACAACCCGGAAGCCGGCAGTGCGGTTGTCGTAGCTCCAGGCAAGTCGAGTCGGAGCCCACGAAAGGTCCTGATAGCGCTTGTAGGAGTTGACCGTTGGAGCAAACAGCACCATCAACTCGGGGACATGTGACATCCAGCCCCCGAGGAAGTATTTGAAGGTATCCGAGCCGTGCACCGGCCCGAATTCCTGGTCGCCCGGGAATGCGCTCTGATCGTCGTTCCACAGGCTGACGTGGAGGTGGCATGAGGACCCGGCCTCGGTCATGTCCGGCTTCGCCATGAAGGTGATCGATACCCCGGTGCCGTCGGCGATCTCCTTCATTGCCTGCTTCATGACGGTGTGACGGTCGGCCATCGTCAGCAGGTCGGCATAGCGGATGTTCATCTCGTGCTGGCCGCGGCCCCACTCACCCTTCGAGTTCTCGACCGGGATTCCCGAAGCCGCCAGGTGCCGCCGAACCTGGCCGTTGTAGAACTCCTCACGAGTGCCCTGGAGCAGGTGGTAATCCTCGATGTACCAACCGGCGGGGCGCATGTTGAGGTACTTCTTCTCGGCAGCCTCCCGATACGAGTCCTCGTAGAGGAAGTACTCGAGCTCGGATGCTCCCTTCGCGGTGAAACCAGATTCCGCGGCCTTCTCCAACTGCCGTCTCAGGATGGTGCGTGGCGCCACTGTGACCAGGTCGTGGGTCCGCGGGTCCTCGAGATCGCAGAGGACGAATGCAGTCCGATCCAGCCAGCTCGCCGTGCGCAGCGTCGTGAGGTCAGGGACCATGTGGAAGTCCCCGTAGCCCAATTCCCAGTTGGCGTAGGTGTACCCGGGTATGGGCTCCATCTCCATGTCGACAGTGAGGAGATAGTCACAACCGTGGGTCCCGTGATCTGAGATCTCTTCCAGGAAATGGTGAGCGTCGAAGCGCTTTCCATGGACCCGGCCGTAGTGGTCGGTAAAGGCAACGACCACCGTGTCGACGTCGCCGGTCCCGACGCTGGCCTCCAACTCTTCGATGCTGATCATGCCTGGCGGGAGTGGCATCCGTCTGTGCTCCTCGGGTCTCGGTTGACGGCAGAGCGTAGGCCGGCCCCTCCAACGCCGCCCCTGCGGCAGGGTTGAAAAATCTGGTAACCAGCCGGCACCGGTGTAGGTCCGATTCCTAGTCTCACCCAACTATCCGAAAGGGAGGTACGTCTATGTCGACCGAAAAGAAGGTCGGCTCGGTCACCTACAGGGACGTCGACAAGGGCTACTTCGAGCAAAGGGGCCTGAGACGACACGCTGGAGTCTGGATGCTGTGGGCCCTCGGCGTGGCCGCAGTCATCTCGGGTGACTTCTCCGGATGGAACTTCGGTCTCGACGTGGGCGGCTTTGGCGGCCTCCTGATCGCAACGGTGGTCATCACATTGATGTACATCGGGCTTTGCTACTCGATTGCCGAGATGTCACCAGCGATGCCACACACCGGCGGCGCGTACTCCTTTGCACGATCGGCGATGGGACCGTGGGGTGGGTATATCACCGGATTGGCCGAGAACATCGAATACGTGGTGACACCGGCGGTCGTTGTCTGGTTCGCCGGGGCATACGCACAACCGGTGTTCCTGGAATTGTTCAATGTGGACATCGCCCAGCGCTGGTGGTGGCTGATCTTCTACGTGATCTTCGTCGGGCTCAACATCCTCGGGATCGAGGCCACGATGCGGTTCTCGGTAGCGATCTGCATCATCTCCCTGGCAGTCCTTGGAGTGTTCTTCGCCTTCGCCATCCCTGAATTCGATGCCTCGAAGCTGACGAACATCGTGGCCGACGCCGGACAGACGTCGTTCCTGCCCTTCGGCACCGCGGGGATCTTTGCCGCATTGCCGTTCGCTATCTGGTTCTACCTCGCCATCGAGGAATTGCCACTCGCGGCGGAAGAGTCGATGGATCCCAAGCGCGATGTGCCCCGGGGCACGATGTGGGGGCTGTGGACGCTGGTGATCGCTGCTATCGGAGTCCTCTTCCTCAATACCGGTGTCACCGGTGCGGAGGAAATCCGGACCGCTGGAGAGCCTCTGCTCGATGGGTTCCGGGTGGTCCTGGGAAGCGACACCAGTGCCGCAATCCTGGGACTGTTCGCCCTGACCGGCTTGATCGCAAGCTTCCACACCATCATCTATGCCTACGGGAGGAACATCTACTCGCTGTCGAGGGCCGGGTACTTCCCGCACTGGATGTCGGTCACCCACGGAAAGCGGAAGACGCCGTATGTGGCGCTGCTCCTTGGTGGCGTGGTTGGTTATGCCCTGGCCTGGCTGCTCGACAGCCAGTCGGCTGGCACGGCCGGTGCCGCCCTGTTGAGCATGGCGGTGTTTGGTGCGGTCATCTCCTACTCGATGCAGATGTTCTCGTTCATCATGCTCCGTCGCAAGATGCCCAACATCGAGAGGCCATATCGGAGCCCGGTCGGGGTGTTCGGCGCCGGTTTGGCGGCCGTCATTGCCCTGATCTCCCTGGTGGCGCTGTTCCTCAACGACGCCTACCTCCCCGGCGTCTATGGAGTCGCCATCTGGTTCGTCCTGGGAATCCTCTACTTCGGGTTGTCCGGCCGGAACAAGCTGGTTCTCTCCCCTGAGGAGGAATTCGCCATGACCATGGGTGAGCATGGCCATCCCGAGGAAGAGGGCTACGGCACCACCTCGGTGGCCGACACCACGTCCTGAACGACTCATCGAACACGCAAATGGGCCACCGCTTCAGCGGTGGCCCATTTGTCATCCGGAGGAGGAAATCAGATCTGTCCTGTCGCTCAGGGCAGTTCGGAGACGGCCTTCCTGAACTCAGACTCTGTCAGGGCGGCCATGGTTACCGTGCCCACGTTCCCCGCCATCCCGAGAGTCATCAGCGCCTTCGCCGCACTCGCAGCTATCCGGCGCATCGATCACGGACACGATGTCGTATTGGCCGAATGTCAGATAGAAGTCCTCGATGGTCACTCCGAAGGCCGCCAGACGATCTCTCGTAGCGTCGAGTCGTCGCCGGGGCGTCCTTGATCGCCCCGATTCCCTGTGCCGTGTAGTTGCCGAGGATGATGAATTTGGCCATGTCGCTCCTTTGTCGGCCAACCCACCGAACCTACTCCCCCGACAAGCCGGCTCTCGTCCCGATAGGCTCCGCCGACCATTTGGGAGGTCAGGAACTAATTGGCCGTGGCCGTGAGTCTCGAAGATGTGACCAAGGTGTTCGGCGATGTCCCGGCGGTCAACGGTGTGACCCTGGATATCGCCGACGGGGAGTTCTTCTCCATGCTCGGCCCATCGGGCAGTGGCAAGACCACCTGCCTCAGGATGATCGCGGGATTCGAGACGCCGAGTAGCGGTCGGGTCGTCCTCCACGGGGAGGACGTGTCAGGCCTTCCCCCCTACGACCGCGACGTCAACACCGTCTTTCAGGACTACGCCCTCTTTCCCCATATGACGGTGGCCGAGAACGTGGGGTACGGGCCGATGGTCCGCAAGGTCGATGAGTCCGAGCGGTCGACGAGAGTGCAAGGTGCGTTGGCAATGGTCCATCTCGAGGAGTTCGGCCAGCGCAAGCCGAGTCAACTGTCGGGTGGCCAGCGACAGCGAGTCGCATTGGCTCGAGCCCTCATCAACCGACCTTCGGTTCTCCTCCTCGATGAGCCTCTGGGGGCTCTCGACCTCAAGCTCCGCCAGGCGATGCAACTTGAGTTGAAGACTCTGCAACGAGAGGTCGGAATCACCTTCATCTATGTCACCCACGACCAGGAAGAAGCCCTGACCATGAGTGACCGACTCGCGGTCTTCAACCACGGCCTCGTCGAGCAAGTGGGCACACCATCGGAGGTGTACGAGAACCCGCGCAATGCATTCGTGGCCGGGTTCGTCGGGACCTCGAATGTGATGTCGGGCCCACTGGCGCAACGGATCATGGGCTCGCCATCCCCATTCACCGTCCGCCCCGAGAAGATCAGCATCGAGGAGCCGGCCAGCCCGGTGCCTGACGGGAGAGCAGCCGTCAATGGGACAGTCGCCGAGGCTGTCTACCTCGGCATGTACACCAGGTATCGCGTGGATGTCGGCGGCGCCATCGTCGAGGTCGCTGCCCAGAACACGGCAGCCGATCACAGTGATGCCCAGCGCCAGGTCGGCCGATCGGTGAGGCTGACCTGGACCAAGGATTCGTGCCGGCCTCTCGAGGACGACCCTCGAGAGGCTGGAACGGATGAAATGGCCCCGGCCCTTGCCGGAGCCGGAAACACCACAGAGGAGGAAATAGTCGAATGAGATCAAGGAAGTTCCTTTTCCTGATCACGGCGATGGCAGTGCTCGCCACTGCCTGTAGCGATTCAGGTGAGGAAGATGGCGCGGAGCTTCCCACCGAGATCGGTGAGGGCGAAGGGAGCGTCGTCATCGTCTCCTGGGCCGGCTACATCGAACGAGGCGAGACGGATCCCGCCTACGACTGGGTCACCGGGTTCGAAGAAGAGACCGGCTGCATGGTCGAGAACAAAGTCGCGGGCACCTCGGACGAAATGGTGGCGCTGATGACCGGCTCCGAGGAGTACGACCTGGTGACCGCCTCCGGCGACGCCAGTCTCCGCCTCGTCGCAGGTGGAGCCGTTCAAGAGATCAACCCCGACCTGATCGAAAGTTGGGACACGATCGACCCCCGACTCCAGGACGCGGTATGGCACACCGTTGACGGCAAGCACTACGGCACGCCTTATGTCGAGGGATTCAATGTCCTTGGTTACAACACCGAGGTCTTCGGGGACACCCCGCCGGATTCGTGGAGCGTTGTCTTCGAGGAGACGATTCTGCCCGATGACGTCTCGAACAAGGGAAGAGTTCAGGCCTACGACGGCCCGATCTATATCGCCGACGCAGCCCTCTACCTGAGCGCCACCCAACCCGACCTCGGGATCGAGGACCCCTACCAGCTCAACGAAGAGCAGTACCAAGCTGCTCTCGATCTCCTGCGCGTCCAGCGCACGCTGGTGGGTAGGTACTGGCACGACGCCTTCATCCAGATCGACGACTTCACCAACGAAGGCGTGGCTGCCTCATCGACGTGGCCGTTCCAGACCAACGTGTTGCAGTTCGCCGGGGAGCCGATCGACAAGGTGGTCCCGGTCGAGGGAGCAACCGGATGGGCGGACACCACGATGCTGAGTTCGAACGCCCAGCACCCCAACTGCGCCTACATGTGGATGGAGCACTCGCTCGATCCCAAGGTTCAGGGCGACGTGTCGGCATGGTTCGGCACAGTGCCGGCAGTCCCTGCGGCCTGTGAAGGGAACGAGCTGCTCGGCCCCGACGGTTGCGCCAACAACGGGAGCGAGTCCTTCGACGAGATCCAGTTCTGGAAGACCCCGACCGACGACTGCAACGGGACCGCGTCACTCGGGTCCTGTGTCCCCTACTACCGCTGGGTCACCGATTATCTGGCCGTGATCGGCGGACGCTGAGCAATAGGCCTGTCGATGTGGGTGGCGCCGGGGCGCCACCCACATCCGGGCACGATCAATGGCGACAGAAACCAAACCACCCCCGCTGACCCATCGGATCGCGAGAGGGCTGCACCGCCGACCTTGGCTGAAGGTCCTGTTGCTGCTCGCCCTGCCGCTGATCTGGATGGTTGGGGTATACGGAGGGAGCCTGGGAGCGCTCCTCGTGCAGAGCTTCTACGCCCTGGACACCTTCAGCGGGGCGATCGGCGACAGCTTGACCCTCGACTCCTGGAGACAGCTGTTCACCGAGGCCAACGTCGCCGTGATGGTGAGGACCGTGGGCATGGCTGCCGCGGTCACCGTGGCGTCGGTGATCATCGCTTTCCCCCTCGCCTATTACATGGCGAGGTACGCCCGCAAACAGGTCAAAGCCATTCTCGTCTTGGCTGTGCTGGTGCCGCTTTGGTCCTCATACCTGGTCCGGGTCTACTCCTGGAAGCTGATCCTGGCCGCCGACGGGATCATCAACTGGTTCGTCGAGAGATTGGGTTTGGGCCGCGCCCTCGAGTTCCTGCTGAATACCCCCGGTGATCGGCGGGCCTTCGCTCTCGATTTCACTGTTCGGGCAGTTCGTGGTCTTCGTCTACATCTGGCTGCCCTACATGATCCTTCCCATCCACGCCTCCCTGGAACGGGTTCCCGGGACCTTGCTCGAGGCCTCGGCTGACCTCGGTGCCCGCCCCGCGACCACGTTTCGCAAGATCACCTGGCCGATGGCGATCCCTGGCGTGGCCGCCGGGTCGATCTTCACCTTCTCGCTCACGCTCGGTGACTACATCATCCCCACCATCATCGGGGACTCCAGCCCGTTCATCGGTCTCGCCATCTATTCCTATCAGGGCGTGGCCGGCAACCTCCCTCTCGCCGCGGCCTTCTCCTTCATACCAATCGCAGTGATGGCGGTCTACCTGACGGTGGCCCGCCGGTTCGGCGCTTTCGAGGCGCTATGAGAAACAAGGCAAGCCTCGCTTTGAAGCTGGCAGCGGGGTTCACCCTCGCCTTTCTCCATATCCCCATCCTGTTCGTCTTCTTGTATGCCTTTACCACCGAGTCCGCCAGCTTCCGCTTTCCACCGCCCGGATTCACCACCGAGTGGTTCGGTGTGGCCTGGCAGAACTCCGACATCCGGGCTGCCTTGGGCCTCTCCTTGCGGGTGGCTGTGATCTCGACATTGGTGGCGCTGGTGGTGGGGACTCTTGCCGCGGCCGCAGTATGGAGAACCAACTTCTTTGGCAAGAACACGCTGAGCCTGTTCATCATCCTCCCCATTGCCCTCCCCGGGATCATCACCGGGATCGCACTGCGCTCGGCGATCAACCTCGGGGACTTCGCCTTCTCGTTCTGGACGCTGGTCATCGGGCATGCCACTTTCTGCGTGGCGGTGGCCTTCAACAATGTGATCGCCCGGATGAGACGGACTTCTCCCAACATCCTCGAAGCCTCGATGGACCTCGGAGCCCGGGGCTGGCAGACCTTCCGCCACGTGCTTCTCCCCCAACTCGCCCCTGCGATGGTGGTGGGCGGGATGCTGGCCTTTGCCCTCTCCTTCGACGAGATCATCGTCACCACGTTCACGGCTGGGAATCAGCAGACCCTCCCCATCTGGATCTTCTCATCGCTGGTGCGGCCCCGGAACCGCCCCGTCACCAACGTGGTGGCCGTTTTCGTGATCCTCATCACCTTCATACCGATCATCTTCGCCCAGCGGTTTGCGCAACGGGCCGACGAGAACTGAGGTTCCGAGGCGGCAGAGATCAGGAAAAGACGACGGTCTTCGAACCGATCAGGACCACCCGTTCCTCGGCGTGATAGCGGACCGCCCGGGCCAGCACCATCCGCTCCACGTCGCGGCCTATCGAGACCAGGTCTTCGGCACTGTGGGCGTGGGTGACCCTCGCCACATCCTGTTCGATGATCGGCCCCTCATCGAGGTCGACGGTCACGTAGTGGGCGGTGGCCCCAATGAGCTTGACCCCCCGCTGATGAGCCTGGTGATAGGGGCGTGACCCCTTGAATCCGGGCAGGAACGAGTGGTGGATGTTGATGGCTCGCCCTTGCAGGGCTTGGCACGTCTCAGGCGACAGGATCTGCATGTACCGGGCGAGGACCACGAAATCGATGGAGTGCTCGTCGATGAGCCCCATGAGCTGGGCCTCGGCTTCGGCCTTGGTCTCCTCGGTGACCGGGATGTGGACGTAGGGAATGCCGTACCGGCCCGCCAGCTCGGCGCAGTCCGTGTGATTGGACACGATCACCGGGATCTCGATCGCCAGCTCTCCATGTCGGTGACGATGGAGGAGATCGAGCAGGCAATGGTCGTACTTGGAGACCATGACCAGGGCCCGGGGCCAGGCGTCGATCGCCCGCAGCTTCAGTGCACCCGATAGCTCCTTGGAGACTTCGGCCAGCGGAGCCTCCACGACTGCCAGGTCCTCCTGTTCGGTCTCGAAAACGATGCGCAAGGCGAATATGCTGCTGTCGACGTCGCCGAATTGGGCGCTCTCGAGGATGTTGGCCTCGATCTCGAGCAGGGCGCCGGTGACGGCGTTGACGATCCCCGGTCGGTCAGGGCAGCTCAGGGTCAACACGTAACGCCTCAACTCTCAAACCTCTCGTCTCGCCATCGAATCGCCTCGGCCAAGCCGCGCTCGGCGGCGATTCTCTCGAACTCTTCCCGCTCCGGTACCCGCGTCGTCTCGATCATCGCACCCAATTCGAGGCCTCCGCGCAGCGCGTCCCGAAATCCCGCCGCCTCCCAAGCCCAATTGATGGCTCGCTTCGTCATCTGCATCGCAAACGGGTCCACGACAGCCAGGGCTCCGGCGAGTCGCATCGTCTCTTCTTCCAGCTGATCTCTCGGAACAACTCTGTTCACCAGGCCGATCCGCTCCGCCTCGTCGGCGGGAAGCTTGTCGATTCCGGTGAACAACAACTCCTTCGCCCGACGTGCGCCAACCAGCCAGGGCATCACGTAGGCAACCACCCCCGCACCGAACCGAATCTCGGGCTGACCGAAAACGGCATCCTCGGAGGCGACTGCGAGATCGCACATCATCATCAGATCGCACCCACCCGCCAGACAATGCCCCTGAATCTGGGCGATGATCGGCTTGGGATGGTCGAACAGCTCGAGGAGGCGGTCGAGACTGCGTCCCAACCCGACTTCGATATCAGGCTCACCCCCTTCCTCGGATAGGTCATACCCGGCACAGAAGGAGCGGCCGGCACCGGCCAAGACCACGACCCGGGTCTCCGCTCTGTCCGCTGCCTCCGCGAGCGCCGCCGACAATGTCCTCGACCAGCGCACTCGATAAGGCATTCAGCTTCTCGGGGCGATTCAATAGTCAAGACCCGAACCGGTCCCCGATCTTCGGTGAGCACCAGGTCGGTCATGTCTTTCCTTTGAACAGGGCATCTACGGCAATCGCTCCTTGGTGGCCGACGATCACCGGGTTGACGTCAATGGCAGCCAGTGTCTCTGCCGCGTCGACGGCGAGCTCGGAGAAACGAGTGACAACCTCAGCGAGGGCATCGATGTTCAGCGGCGGCCCGCCACGAACTCCGCCGAACAACGAGCGGATCGCCAGGCGGTCGAGAGCGGCCCGGGCCCGAGGCGAATCGACCGGGGGAAGGACTGCCACCCGATCTGCGATCACCTCGATCAAGGTTCCTCCCGCAGACAGAATCACCACCGGACCGAACTGTGGATCGTTGACCATTCCCATTCCGACTTCGACTCCGGGCGGGACCGATTCGAACACGACGGCATCGGGACCCAGGGCCTCCGACAAGTCGCGGTAGGCATTTCTCAACGCGTCTTCGTCTCCAACTCCGAGGACGACACCGCGCGATTCGGTCTTGTGGTCGACCGCGGCTGCCGTCTTGAGCACGACGGGGTATCCGATGTCAGCGGCTGCTGCCAGGGCCTCCGCTTCTGAGGCCACAGGACGGAGCACCGGGATCGGAATGCCGTAGGCGGCCAGCACCTCGAAGGCGCCGAGTTGACTACCAACACCGGAAGACGGGTCGCCCGCGGGAGTCAATCGCGGTTCGAGGTCGGTCATCGAGCTCTTCCTATGCCGCTCGAGAAGGTGGCGCACCGCCTGCAATCCGGTAACGGTGCCCTCGAGGACCGGGACTCCGGCTTCGCGCAACAATCCGGCCTGATACGGATCGATGGTCGACGGTCAGGTTGCCGAGGACCATGACCGGCTTGGTCGTCTTCCGGGCGACCTCGATCGCCGAGTGTGAATAGGCGCCGTCCTCGTGCTCTTCGGGGGTGAGGTCGACGCAAAAGGCGACAGCGCCAATCCCAGGATCGTCGGCAAGCGCCGCGAGACATTCTTCGAACACGTCCTCGGCGTCCCGACCAGTGCCCCAGGCATCGACGGGGTTGGCCGGCTCCAGACCGGGATCGAGGACCGCCGAGATCCGATCACGCGACACCTGCCCGAGTTGGGGCAAGGGGACCCCGACCCGATCGGCGGTGTCGATCAGCATGGCGCGCTCCCCGCCTGAATCATGGACTGCCCCCAGCCCGAAGGCGGTTGCCCGCCGTCCCGTCGAGAACAACTCGAGGGTGTCTGCCATCTCGTCCATGCTCGCCACACGATGGACCCCACACGCGTCGAAGAGAGCCTCGTACACCGCATCGTCTCCGGCGAGGGCCTCGCTATGGGTGGCCACCGCCTTCTGTCCGGTTGCGCTGACCCCCACCTTGAGCGCCACGACCGGGATGTCGACCGCGGCAGCCGCCTCCAAAGATGCCCTGAATCCGATCGGGTCCCGAATCGTCTCCAGGAACAGCGCAACCACCCGGGTGCTTTCACGCTCCAGAGCCCAGGTCAGATAACGATCCATCGAAGTGTTGATCTCGAGACCGGTCGAGACCACGAGGTTGAAGCGGATACCTCTCCTGTTGTGGAGAAGCGCCGAGAACAAGGATCCGGAATGACTGAGAAAGGTCACCCCACCCGGCACCAGATCGGCAGGTTGATAGAACCCACAAACCCGAAGCGCCGTCTCGACATTGAGAAAGCCCATCCCGTTGCCACCGCAGATCGGCATAGCGGCGTCGGCTCAGCGATCTGATGGAGCCGGGCCCGCAATGAGGTTCCATCGGAGGCCTCGCCATGGCAACTTGCAAAGATGGCAGCCGACCCAGCTCCGATCTTCGCCGCCTGATTCAGACCGTCTTCGAGATGGGAATTGGCCACCGCCAGGACCACGAGATCGACCGCTTCGCCGATGCTCTCGAGGTCGGGGACACACCTGAGCCCGTGCAGGGTCTGATAGTTGGGATTCACCAGGTGTACCGGACCGGTGAATCCCCCGGAGAGGAGCTGACGCACCACCTGATCGCCCACCGACCCCGGTCGCTCGCTCGCCCCCACGACCGCTACCGAGCGGGCAAGAAGCATCGGATCTAGTGAGTTCATGGGTGACACATCCTGAACGGCGGTTCAGCGTACCGACGGGCGACAAACGGTGGCAACGGGACTTTCCTCATTGTGCCAATATCCCCCTTCGTGAGCCCCAGACCTTCCCTCACCGAAAGCCGGCGTCAGGACATTCTCGCCGCTGCGAGCGCCGCAATCGCAGAGCGAGGGTTGTGCGAGACGAGGATCGCCGACATCGCCGACAACATCGGCGCCAGTCCGGCGTTGATCTTGTACTACTTCCCCTCCAAGGCGGCCCTCCTCACCGAGGCGCTGGTCTACCAGGACCGGTTGTTCCACGAGTCGGTGAAGGGGGCCTTGGAGAACGCCACGTCGGCGGTCGAGAAATTCGCAATCCTCATCGACGCCAGTTGCCCACGGCCTGCTCGCAGTGGTGGCGCCACCGACGGATGGACCCTCTGGCCGGCGGCATGGGAGATGTCCCGCCACGACCCATCACTCGCCGCGGCCCGAGCCCGTCTCGACGAGGCCTGGCGGGCCCAGATCGCCGCCATCGTCGACGAGGGCATCGCCAGCGGGGAGTTCCGACCCTTGAACTCAGCGGAGTTCGCCATCCAACTGGCAGCGATGCTCGACGGTCTCGCCATCGAGGTGATGCTCGGTGATCCCACTGTGGACGCCGACCGGATGCGAGATCTGGCTCATGGCTTCCTCGACCTCGCCCTCAAAACCCCGGTTTCCGGCACAACATGATTGAACGACTGTTTAGGATCGAACACCGGCTGAGCGAGGGATAGAACATGGCTTACCACCCACGTGAGAACTGGAGCCCACCGACTGGGAAGCGGGTGTTTACCCGCCGTGACTTCCTCCAGCGAGCTGCGGTGCTCGGGATCACGGTTCCGGTGCTTCCCTCGTTGCTGGCGGCATGTGCCAGGCGAGAAGGCTCGGAGAGTGCCGACCTCGCCATCGGTACCCCGGCCAGCCCGGTCCAGCAACCCTTGTTCGACGACAACCCGGCAATCGCCTCGGACCTCGAACCGGAGGCCGGCCCCCTCCTCCTCTACAACTGGGATGCATACATGAATCCCGAGCTCATTCCCCTGGCTGCGGAAGCCCTAGGGGTCGAGATCGAGGAGACGACGTTCAACAATGAAGAAGAGGCACTGAGCAGGCTCGCGTCTGGTGAGACCAACTTCGACGTTTGGTTCCCCACATCGCAACGGATCCCGGTTGCGGTCGCCGCCAGCCTGGTCCAGCCGCTGAACCGCGACTACCTGCCCAACCTCGACGTGAACGTCTGGCCCCAGCTCGCCGATCCCTATTACGACAAGGGCTCTCGATATTCGGTTCCTTATGTGACATACACAACAGGCATTGGATGGCGGATCGATCTGGCCGACAGCGCCGACATCGAGGGCCAGGCGAACCCGTGGGACATCTTCTGGAATCCCGAAATACACCGGAGTGATCGGGATGCTCGACTCCTTCACCGACGTGATACCGATCGGCCTCTTTCACAATGGCGTCGCGGATCCGTCGAAGGCCACCGAAGCCGAACTGGTGGCCGCCGGTGATGCGCTTGTCGAATTGATCGACCTGGTCGACATCCGATACAAGATCGACGGCTCCTACGCCGGCCTCCCGGAGGGTCGGTACGCAATCCACCAGGCGTGGTCCGGCGACCTGGTCAATTCCCAGTACTACTGGCCAGGCGGGGTCGATCTGGGCACCACCCGATATCTGTGGCCGGCGAAGTCGGAAGGATCGACCACCCACGGGGCGATCTCCAACGACACCATGACCGTCCTCAAGGGTGCCCAGCATCCGGTCCTCGCCCATCAGTTCCTGAACTTCATGCTCGACCAGGACAATGCGCTCAAGAACTTCGAATTCGTCGGATATCAGCCACCGCAAAACGGTCTCACCTCCGACTACTTGATCAGTGAGGGATGGCTGCTTCCCCACCTCGAGCCTGCCCTGGTGACGCCCGAAGACTTCGAATTGGACTCCGCCTGGGTCCAAGGGCCGCTCGATGCGGCGACCGAGGCCGTTGTGGGTCGAGCAGTGGAATCGGGCCAACTCCGGTGGCTGAGCCTGTGACCTAAGGCCAAGCGTGCCCACCAACCTCGCCTCGGGCGCCGAGTACGAGACCGTCGGGCAGAGACGGTGGGTTTGGCCTGGCTTCGCCCTTCCCGGGGTGGCCTGGCTCGTTCTCTTGTTCCTGGTCCCGTTCTACGCCATTTTCGCGGTGGCAATGGGCCAGCTCGACCCGGTGCTGCAACGAGCCGAGCCCGAGTGGAACCCGCTCTACTGGGACCCGACCGTTTTGATCGAAGGTGTTCTCCGACCTGTTTGGCGGCCAACTCGGGGTGATCGCGCTGCGCACCCTGGCTTACGTCTTCATCGCCTCACTTCTGTGCCTGATCATCGGCTACCCGGTGGCCTACTTCGTCTCACGCAAGGCCGGTCGGTGGCGCTGGCTGTGGTTGCTGCTGATCCTGGCCCCGTTTTGGATCAACTATCTGATGCGGATGATGTCCTGGGTGAATCTGTTGAGCCCCGATGGCCAGATCAACAAATGGCTGGCGGCATTCGGCATCACCAATCCCCCCGATTGGCTGGCGGGCAGCCATCTCGTGGTCATCCTCGGCCTGGTCTACGGATACATCCCGTTTTTCATCCTCCCCCTGTTCGCCGCGCTGGACCGGATCGACGACGCCACGCTGGAGGCTGCCCGCGACCTCGGGGCTAAGCCGTCCCAGACCTTCTGGCGGGTCACCTGGCCGATGTCACGAAACGGAGTGCTCGGCGGCCTGGTGATCATCATGCTCCCGATGTTCGGCGACTACTACACGCCCACTCTCCTGTCGGGCTCTCCACGCACTCGTATGTACGGGAACTCGATCGACCAGTTCATCAACCAGACCACCAGTGGCGGCGCCATCGGCGCTGCTCTGACCATCATCCTGATGATCTTCGTCGGAGGCCTGATGGTGTATTACCTGCGGTCGATCAACCGCGCCTCTCAGGAGGCTCGCGAATGACCGCAGGCGGTGCCACCCGATCGATCAAGACGGCTGTTAGCAACCCATGGGGCAAGTCGAGGATTGCTTCCTTCGTGACCACGCTCTACGTCCTCTGGTCGACCATCCCGGTGGCGATCGCCGTTCTCTTCTCCTTCAACTCCGGTCGCTCGAGGAGCACCTGGCAGGGATTCTCGACTCGCTGGTACGTCGGCGACCCGGCAGCCGCCGAATCGGTGCTCTACGACCAGTCACTGCGATTCGCCCTCGCCCAGAGCGTCCGGCTGGCAGTGCTAACGATGTTGGTGGCGACACCGATCGGCGTGGCCCTTGCCATCGGCTTGGCGAGATGGCGGGGACGGGGGGTCAAGGCCTCCAATCTGCTGATGCTGATCCCGCTGGTGACTCCGGAGATCGTGATGGGCGTCGCCCTGTTCTTGGTGTTCGACAAGGTGTACGACTTCGTCCCCTTCGGAACCTGGACTCAGTCCTTGGGCCACGTCACGTTTTCGATCTCGTTCGTGGTGATCATCGTGCGCGGGAGGCTGTTCGCTATCGGCAGGGATTACGAAGAGGCCGCCATGGACCTCGGCGCCTCCCAGTTCCAGGCGATGCGGACGCGTCCTGTTGCCCCTACTCGCTCCGGCACTGCTGGCCAGTTTCGCCATCGTCTTCGCCATCTCCATCGACGACTTCGTCATCAGCCAATTCCTGTTGGGAGGTGCCGACACCGTCACCATTCCGGTCCAGCTCTACTCAGGTGCCCGGGCCGCCCCACCCCCATCCCTCAATGCACTTGGCCACGGTGCTCATGGTGATCACCATCGGGGCGGTGGCAGCCGCCGGGCTCCTGTTCCGCGCCCTGAATCGGCGTCGCGGGGAGGGAGGC
Organism: uncultured Acidobacteriota bacterium; assembly: GCA_963724825.1. Lineage (GTDB taxonomy): Bacteria > Actinomycetota > Acidimicrobiia > Spongiisociales > ZC4RG35 > JALYNX01. Next base: position 104,426 of record CAVRWT010000008.1, on the reverse strand, counting down.
TCGGCCCTGGAGTCGGTGGCCGGCTTCGAAATGTGATGGTTTCCCCCGCGGTGCGGAGGGACTGCCCCCTGCGCAGCGCGTTGCGAGGCCACCTCCCCCGACGTCGCTTCGCTCCGGGGGCAGGAGACAATGCGTCAGACCTCGACTCGCACGATCGGCCTCGTCGGGTCCCGGCGGAGGATCTCCACAAAGCCCTCCTCCTGGAACATGCCGAAAGTCCCCGTGAAGTAGTCAACCACCGAGGCCCGCTCTCCATCGACCGGATAGCCCTCCACCAGCGTTGCACCCTCGGCTCTGGCGAAGTCTTTGGCCGCGACCAACAATGCGCCCGCAACACCACGACGGCGGTAACCGACCCTTGTCACGAAACAGTTGATCGACCAGGTCTCGGCGTCATCGACGGGTTTGAGGAGGCGGGAGCGCCCGATGGTCGGGAACTCGTCACGGGGGCCAACCTGAACCCATCCAACGGGTTCCTGATCAAGGTATCCGATCAAACCCGGTGGCCTGCCCTCACTGACCCGGTCCGCGAAACGATCACGCGTCGGACGGCGGTCCGGGTAGCCGCCGTCGGGTCGACGCCAGTGCATGCAGAAGCAACGCCGGGCGACCCCTTTCTCCCCGAACACAAGGTCGATGTCCCCGAACCGCTCCGGAGTCAATGGTTTGGCGACCAGCTGACCTGAATCGACTTCGACAGACACCGACCATTCCATCAGGCACCGACCATTTCCTGGTTCTCCTCGCAGCCTTCGGCCACCAATTCAATCACCCCGGCGTCCCACGAAGGAAGCGACGTGGCCTCTTCCTTCGCGGCGCGACGCCACCAGCTGCGTCGCTCGGCGGTCGAACGCATCTCTTCGACGATGCCCTTCGCAACCTCGTAACTCATGAAAGGACTCACCCTTTTTCCCTTCTCTGTGACTGCCCTCACCATACGAAACAATGCGGACAGGATCTGTCCGCATAATTGATAAAATGTCAGGCAGATGGACACTGCGGAGCGACTTCTCAAACTGCTCGGCCTGCTCGAGGGGCGTATCGATTGGACCGCAGATGATCTGGCACGGAGACTCGAAGTCACACCCCGAACCGTGCGGCGCGACATCTCCAGACTGCGCGATCTCGGATATCCGGTCGAGGCGGTAGCCGGTCCAGGCGGTGGGTACCGGCTCGGGAGCCGGTGGCAAGCTCCCTCCCCTGCTTCTCGACGACGAGGAGGCCCTTGCCGTCGCCCTCGGCCTCAGAGTTGCGACAGCCACCGCGGTCGGCGGGCTCGAGGACGCCTCCCTCTCCGCCCTATCCAAACTCGAACACGTCCTGCCGCCACGGCTTCGCACCCGACTCGAAGACATCTCGGTAGCGACAGTCTCCACGGTCTCGTCCTCGTCCGCACGGGCCGATCACAACGCCCTAGCCGTCGCCGCCTCCGCCGCGCGCACCCGAGAGCGGCTCCGCTTTGGCTACACCGACAGTGAGGGCAGGTCCACCGAGCGCCACACCGAGCCGCTCCGCCTCGTCCACACCGGGCGGCGCTGGTATCTGGTCGCTTACGACCTCGACCGAGACGACTGGCGCACATTCCGGTTGGATCGGGCGTCAGGGCTGAGGGCGACCGGAATGCGCTCTTCCCGCCGTGCCGAGCCCGACCCGGTGGAGCTGGTGGCACGAGGTGTCGCCATCGACGTCTACAAGTACCGCGGGGTGGTCCTCCTCGAGACCAACATCGCACGCGCCCGCCAGTTGGTGGCCACAACGGTCGGCGTCCTCGAGGCCGTGGATGAGAGCCATTGCCGCCTGATCATCGGTGCCGATGACCCAAGCTGGTTGGCCCACTTCTTGTTGGGCCTACCTTGGGACTTCGTGGTCGAAGAGCCACGAGAGCTTGTTGATGAGCTGCGCGCGGTCGGCCAGAGGCTGATCGCTGATCACTCCTGATCGCCGTCGAGCTCCTCGGTGGCGGTGCCGGTCTCGGAAACGATGCGAAGCGCCTCCGGAGGGAAGCGGAGTGCCACCGGGTCGGGCCAATCCCAGGTGAAGGCGGCGCCCTGATTCGGGATGGTGACCTGGATCGTTCCCACCTCTGCGATGTTGACCAGAACATTGAGCAACGGCCCGGCGAACACGACCCTTTCGATCTCGCCGTTGAGCACGTTTTCGCCGGTGAAGTCCGGGGCATGAAGCTCGATTCGCTCCGGGCGAATGCTCACCGTCACGTCTCCGGTTGCCCCGTCCTTGGAGACGCAGGCCAGGTCGCGACCAGCCAGGGTCACATGGCCTTCTCCGGCGGCCGTGGCATACATGAGATTCGAGATCCCCAGGAAGTCTGCGATGTAGCTGGAAGTCGGCGTCTCGTAGACCTCCGATGGAGTGCCGAGCTGTTCGACCCTGCCCTCCGTCATCACAGCCATGCGGTCCGACATGGTCAGAGCCTCTTCCTGGTCATGGGTCACATAGATGAATGTGATCTCGAGCTCCTCCTGCAGGCTCTTCAACTCGACCTGAAGTGCCTTGCGCAGCTTGGCGTCGAGAGCGCCCAGCGGCTCGTCCAGCAAGAGCACCGACGGGTTGAGCACCAACGACCTGGCAAGAGCGACCCGTTGCTGCTGACCACCGGAGAGCTGCGTCGGCTTGCGTGACTCCATACCGGTGAGCCGCACCTTCTCCAGGGCTTCTCCGACACGCTTCTTCTGCTCTGCCTTGGTCACGTTCTGGTAGCGGAGGCCGAAACCGACGTTGGCGGCGACATCCATGTGTGGGAACAGGGCGTAGCTCTGAAACACCGTGTTCACCGGGCGCTTGTGGGGTGGGGTCCCGGATTGGTCGACACCGTCGATCAGGATGGCGCCTCCATCCGGCCGCTCGAATCCTGCGATCGAGCCGGAGGGTCGTGGTCTTGCCGCATCCCGAAGGGCCGAGCAACGAGAAGAACTCGCCGTCCGCGATCTTGAGATTGATCCGGTCGACCGCCGGCATGTCGCCGAATCTCTTCTCCAGATCTACCAGTTCGACGACACCGCTCATAAGGCGAGCGAGTCTAAGACCGGCTCATTGGGTGATGAGCGCCGCAAAGGCGTCCAATGTCTCGAGATAGCGATCGATGTCCTCGTCGTCGTGAGCCACCGAGACCAGCCACTGCTCGCCCTTGCCCCAGGGAGGCAGGAACACGCCGCGGTTGTACTGGTAGAGCCACGCCGCCTGGGCGTAGCGCCCGTCGACCTCCAGGAAGTCTCGATAGGTGCGCAGCGGCTCGGGCGAGTAGATGACGCTCCCCTTCGCCCCTGCCGTGGCGACGTGAGCCGGCAATTGATGCCGCCCGATGACCTCATTGGCGCCCTTCTCCATACGCTCCTGAATGTGGGCGAGATGCCGGTAGGTGTCCTCGACCATGACTTCGGTCAGCATCGCCCTGGCCGCCGCCATGCTCAGAGGGTTGCCATTGAACGTTCCCTACCTGGTCGTAGGTGCCGTCCACGATGCGACCCATCACCTCTTCGGTCCCACCGATCGCTGAGATCGGGAGCCCGCCGCCAAGCGCCTTCGCCAGGCAAACGATGTCGGGTTGGACTCCGAATCTCCTGGTGGCTCCCCCCTTGCCGACGGTGAGCCCGGTCTTGACCTCGTCGAACGTGAGCAACGCATCGTGTTTTCGGGTCAGATCCCTCAAACCCTGCAAGAAGCCGTCCTCTGGCAGAAGCACACCGCAGTTCTGGAGGATCGGCTCGACGATCACACCGGCGATCTGCCCGGGATGCTCTTCGAAAATCATCGACACGACGTCGAGATCGTTGAAAGTGGCCACCAGCGTCAGGTCGACGATCGCCTTCGGGATACCGGACCCAGCAGGCATGCTCGTCGGGCGCTTCTCAGGGCCCAGGTCGTCCTCGTTCCAGACCGAGACCATTACCGAGTCGTGGTGGCCGTGATAGGCGCCTTCGAACTTGATGATCAGGTCGCGGCCCTTGACCGCTCGCATCAAGTGGACTGCGTCCATTGTCGCTTCGGTCCCTGAGTTGCCGAAACGCCACAACGGCTGGCCGTAGCGGCTGGCGAGCTCCTCGGCGACGACGATGGCATCTTCAGTGGGCTGCGCGAAGTGGGTTCCCTTGCGAACCCTCTCCGAGACGGCAGCGACCACTGCTGGATTGGCGTGGCCCGCGAGCATGGCGCCGTATCCGCCGTGGAAATCGACGTATTCGTTGCCGTCGACGTCCCAAACCCGTGATCCGAGGCCACGGTCGATCCAGATCGGTTGCGGGCGTGAGATCTGCCAACTGGAGGTCACTCCCCCGGCCAAAGATCCCCTTGCCACCGTGTCCAAACGTGTGGCTTCCGGGGCCCGCTCGATGAATGTCCGCTCTTCTTTTTCGATCAGATCGTCCAAGATTGTGGACATCCGATCCTCGGCGGCGAGCATGAGTCACCTTCCTTTCGGGTAACCTGACTCGCTGTTCAGGATACACTGAGGGCTCCAGGCTTGCCCGTGGTTTCTGGGTCCATCGGGTCAGGAGAAGGGGAAGATCGATGAATGCCGCACCGCTAGACCAGGCACAGCTTCGCAAGGTCATCGACGATTTCGGGCAAAACCTCACTCTTCCCGTCCGACGGCCTACACCTCTCCCGAAGTGCTTGCCTGGGAGAAGTCGCAAACTCTGGCAGAGCACCTGGGTCTGCGTCGGCCGTCTCGAGGAATTGGTGGCTCCTCGTCAGGTACGAGCTGTCGAATTGGGCGAGGAGAGCGTGCTTCTGGTCCGAGATGAGGACGGCACCCTGCGCGCCTTCTCCAACGTTTGCCGGCACCGCGGCCACGAGTTGGCCCCGGTTGGCGACGCCATCGACGTGCGGCTGATTCGCTGCCCTTATCACGCCTGGTCCTACCGGTTGGATGGGAGTCTGCGAGCGGCGCCCACCTTCACCCAGAGCCCGACCTTCGATATGGGCGAGTTCCCACTGATCTCCATTGGCGTGGACGTTCTCGGCGGATGGGTGTTCGTGGATCTGTCCGGGTCGGCGCCATCCCTGGCGAGCCACTTCGGCAACCTCGCCGACATCATCTCCGACTACGAGCCGGAGCGCCTGGTGACGGCGGCAACCCATTCCTACGAGGTGAAGGCCAACTGGAAGGTCATCGTCGAGAACTACAACGAGTGTTACCACTGCTCCAACATCCACCCCGAGCTGTGTGAGGTCACTCCCCCGGATAGTGGCTATGACCACATCCCGACCGGGATGTGGCTCGGTGGGACCATGGACCTCAAAGAGCACGCGGTGACGATGTCGCTCGACGGTTCATCGCAGGGCGATCAACTTCCGCAAGGTCGGCGACGAGCAGGCACGACACATCTGGTACATCACCGTGGCTCCCAACCTGCTGCTTTCCCTGCACCCCGACTATGTGATGACCCACCGGCTGACTCCGATCGATGTGGATCGCACCTTCATCGAGTGCTCCTGGCTGTTCCCGCCTGAGGCATTCGACCTGCCCGACTTCGACCCCTCCTACGCAACCGACTTCTGGGACATCACCAATCGCGAGGACTGGTCGGCATGTGAAGGAGTGCAGACGCGGGCATGCGGAACCGCGGCTACCGCCCGGGACCGCTCAGCCGCTGGGAGGGAACGGTCTATCAATTCCTGGGTGTCATGGCTCGCATCTACCTGGGTGAGGGCATGGTCGTCCCCACCGTCCCCCAGCGCGAGCTCCACTAACCCGACTTCCTAATGCACTGAGCGTCAGATACGGCCTTTCCTGCATCGAGAAAGGATGGGCCCGTCGCTGATAGGTTTGCCCGATGGCCGAGTTGAAGACCAAGAAGACCACAGCCAGCGTCGCTCAGTTCCTGAATGACATCCCGGATGATGGCCAGCGCAAGGACTCGAAAGAGTTGGCGAAGTTGATGGCGAGCATCACGGGCGAAAAGCCGAAGATGTGGGGCGAGAGCATCGTCGGGTTCGTTGACTTTCACTACCGATCCGCGTCCGGCCGTGAGGGTGACTGGTTCAAGGTGGGTTTCTCGCCTCGCAAGCAGAATCTGACCATCTACCTGGCGTTGAGTGACCTCGCCGGGTACGACGCTCTGCTCAGCAAGTTGGGAAAACACAGCATCGGCAAGTCATGCCTCTACGTGAAACGTCTCGACGACGTCGATCGGGTGGTTCTCGAGAAGGTGATCAGGAAGTCGGTGGCTGAAGCCGGGTAGCGAATCGGCGGAACCGCAGGATTCTCAATGCAAATCGCGCCGTATCCGGCGCTCCATGCATTAGGAAACGGTCTGATCAGGAAGTCAGGGTGGCCGCTCCCCGCTTGCGGAGTTGGTCGGCGATGATGATGCGCTGGATCTCCGAGGTCCCCTCCCAGATCCGATCGACGCGCAACTCGCGGTAGAAACGCTCGGCAACGTTCTCCCTCATGAACCCGCGTCCTCCAAAGATCTGCACCGCCCGGTCCGCAACCCGGTTCGCCATCTCCGAGGCGTAGAGCTTCGACATCGAACACTGGGCGTGCTGCACCTTGAGGTCGACCCCGGCATCGATTCCCCGTGCCGTTTCGTAGGTCATCAGGCGGGCCGCCCACAACTCGGTGAGAGAGTCGGCGAGCATGAACTGGATCGCCTGATACTCGGCAATGCTCGACCCGTAGGCCTGGCGCTGCTCGGCAAACGCCGTGGCCTCATCGATCAACCGCTCGGCCGCCCCGCAACAACGGGCCGCGATCATGAGCCGCTCGTAACGGAACCAGGCGTGGGAGAAGCCCATCCCGTCCCCTTCGGATCCGACCAGGTTCTCCCTGGGAACTGTCACGTCGGTGAATTTCATCTCCCAATGGTGATGGCCATAGGTGTGGCTGTACTCCGGCACCCGAACGCATTCCACGCCCGGGGCGTCCATGTCGACGAAGAAGAGGACGTGCTGCCCGGCGTTGGGGCCATCTGTCAGCTTGGCTTGAAAGAAGACGTAGGCGGCGAGATTGGCCGAGGTCACGTGCCATTTCGTCCCGTTGAGCACGTAGCCATCGCCTTGGGGGCGGGCCGTGGCCTCGATGCCGTCGACGTCCGAGCCTGCCCCCTCCTCGGTGATCGCATAACACTCGTGGATGTCACCGTCGACCGTGGGCCGGATCCAGCGTTCCATCTGAAAGTCGGTGACCACGTCGGCGATCCACGATGGCCCGGTGGAGACCACCCAGCCGAGGGCATTGGTGACCCGACCACTCTGCTCCTGGATCAATGCCTGCTCCAACATGCCATATCCGGGCCCGCCCATGCTCTCGGGCATGTTGATCGACACAAATCCGAGGGATCGAGCCTTCTCGTGATGAGCCTTGGCCACCTCGGGAGGCGAGCTCACCGCGGTTCATCTCGGCCTCGACCTCATAGGGGATGAGCTCGTCGATGAACTCACGGGCGCGGGCTTGCAGGAGACGCTCGCCAGAGGTGAGGAAGGTCGACACGACCTAGCGAATGTAGCAGCGGAGTCCTGAACGGCCGTTCAGAAAACCCCTCGATTCCCGGCCGGAGGCCTCAGACAACGGGTTATCCTGCCCCACCGACCCGAGGTAGCTATTGATCCGGGAGACGCCCTTCCACCCGCGGACCAGTGCCGCCAACCAAACCGGTTTGTGGAGTCATTGGTCGGGGTACCTGGCAACCGAGAAGTACCAAACATCTGAGAAGTTCGAGTATTTCGCCATACGCAATGCGGCGGCGATGATCGACACGTCTCCGTTGTACAAATACCGGATCGTCGGCCGCGACGCCGAGCATTTCCTGTCCGGGATCCTGACCCGGGACATCCGAAAGTGCCGTCCCGGCCAGGCGCACTACACGATCTGGTGCGATGACGCAGGCAACGTGATCGAGGACGGCGTCATTCTTCGACTCTCCGACGACGAGTTCCTGCTCACCGCTGCCGAGCCCAACCTTGCCTACTTCAGGGACCTGATCGGGCACGATTCGGTGGAGATCACCGATGTCTCCGACGACTACGGGGCTCTCGCCCTTCAAGGGCCCTACGCCCGCGAGATCCTCAAGACCCTCGCCCCCGAGATGGAGGACATCGGCTATTTCCATCTCACACCTGCCAAGGTCGGCAACGCCTCGGTCACCATCTCCCGCACCGGGTACACCGGGGATCTCGGCTATGAGATCTGGGTGGACAGAGACGACGCACTCGACGTCTGGGATGCGGTCGAAGAGATCGGCGCCCCGATGGGAGTGGTGCCAGCCGGCCAGATCGCCCTACTCATCAGCCGTATCGAGGCCGGTCTCGTCCTGATCGACGTCGACTTCTACTCGTCCCGGTACGCCTGGAATGACGATCAGAGAACGACGCCGATCGAACTCGGGATGGGTTGGATGCTGCGTGATCTTGAAACAGACGACCGGGCGTTTATCGGCCGGCGCTCCATCGAGAAGGAGCTGAGAGAAGGGACGTCTCGCTGGCGGACCGTCGGGGTCATGGTCGATTGGGAGGACTGGAACCGGGTCTACAACGAGCGGGGTTTGGTGCCACCCAAGGACCACACCCCCGAGCATGGGGGAATGATGCTCTACGACGCCGAGGTGAGGCGGATCGGCTACACCCCCAGCTTCGTTTACTCCCCGATGATGCAGAGGCACATCGGAATCGCCAGGGTCGAGCCAGAGCATTCGAAACTGGGGACCAAGGTCAGCCTCGAAGTCACCATCGACCACCGCTACGACATGGTGGATGCCGAGGTGGCTCGGATGCCCTTCTACAACCCGCCGAGAAAGACTGCGTGAGGAACTGATGGCTGACAAACGGAAATACGACGCCATCGTCATTGGTGGTGGCCACAACGGCCTGGTCAATGGGTCCTATCTGGCGAAGGCGGGCCTCGACACCGTCATCTTGGAGCGCCGGCATTTGGTTGGCGGGGCGGCAATCACCGAGGAGCTCTACCCGGGGTTCAGCTTCACCACGTTCTCATATGCCCTCAGCCTTCTGCGTCCAGAGATCATCCACGAACTGGAGCTGACCAAGCACGGGTTCATGCCCCTTCTCATGCCTTCGACGTTCGCCCCCATGGAGAACGGCGACTACCTCTATCTGGGTCAGGACAAGAACGAGAATCATCACGAGATCGCCAGGCACTCGCCACATGACGCCGACGCCTATGACGCATACGCCCACATGATGGAGCAGGCGGTGCACGCCATCCGGCCGCTGATGGACTCGATCCCGCCGGACATCACCTCCAAAGACCCTGAAGAGCGGGCACGCCTGGCGGCGATGGGCTCATACCTCGCCGATCTGCCCCCCGATGTCCTGCACAGCCTGATCCGGCTCCTGACGGGAAGCGCCGCCGACATCCTCGAGGACTACTTCGAGTCCGACATCATGCAGGGCCTGCACGCCTCGTCAGGGATCATCGGCACCAAGGTGGGTCCCCGATCCCAGGGCTCGGGCCTGGTGCTCCTCTATCACTCGTTCGGTGAGCACGACGGGGCTTACGGAGCATGGGCCTTCCACAAGGGCGGCAACGGCGGCTTCACCCAGGTCCTGGCCCGGGCTGCTCAATCGTTTGGCGCCGAGATCCGCCTCGAGTCGCCCGTCGATCACGTCATCACCAAGAACGGCCGGGCGATCGGGGTCATGCTGGTGGATGGCACCGAATTGGAGGCGAAGACGGTGGTCAGTGCCGTCGACCCCCGTCGCACCTTCATGGAGTTGGTCGATCCCCGCGAGTTGCCCACCGACCTGGTGGACAACATCCGTCGCTTCAAGTTCCAGGGAACGTCAGCCAAGGTGAACTTCGCCCTCGACGCCAACCCCACCTATCCAGCTCTTCCCGGACGTTCGGACCAGTACCGGGGCTTCATCAACATGGGGCCGTCGCTGGACTATCTGGAGCGGGCCTTCGACGACGCCAAGTACGGGTGGTACTCGCAAAAGCCCTACATCGACGGGTGCATCCAATCCAATGTGGATCCGGACATGGCGCCTCCGGGCAAGGCGGTGATGTCCTGTTTCATCCAGTACGCCCCCTATCACCTCAAGGAGAGCGACTGGGATACGGAGAAGGATCGATTCGGTGACACCGTTCAGGCCACCTTGGAGTCCTTCTTCCCCGGCTTCGGCGATCTGGTCCTGCACCGAGAGGTGGTCACTCCGCTCGACATCGAGCGCACCGTTGGTCTCACCGAGGGCAACATCTTTGCCGGCGAGTTCCTCGCCCCTCAGATGTTCTTCTTCCGACCGGCACCCGGCTGGAACCAATACCGGACTCCCATCGAGGGCTACTACCAGTGTGGCTCGGGGACCCATCCCGGTGGGTGCGTGATGGGCGCTCCGGGCCGCTTCGCCTCGCAGCAGATCATCGGGGACCTCGCCAAGAAGAAGTAGCCGGGGGAACGCCTCCTCTCGAGTCGCCGTTGATAGCGTTGGACGCGGGAGGATCTCCCATGACGCAAGCAAGAATCGTGCTCGGTGTGGTTGCGATCTTCGCCCTATCCGTCGCCTGCACCCGCCCCGACGTCACCGCCGACACCCAGCCTCTGGCACCGCCGGACACTCTGACACCTCTCACCACGACATCAACCAGTCCTCAGACCACTTCCACCGTGCACATCGATCGGGCGAAGATCTACCCGGTCGACCCGATCACGCTGGAGGCGGTCGCCGGCGTCGAACCGATCCCGGTTGGGGATTGGGCCTGGGGCGTGTCCTCAGACAATGGCTCCTGGTTGGCGATGACCGTTGGTTACGACGATCGGAATTCGCAAGAGTTGCGGCTCATCGATGTCGACAACTGGGTGGTAGCTGACACCTGGTCTCCCTCGATCGACTACCCAATCCACATTGGGCGACGACGGGACCGTCTATGTCATCAATGGGTCGACGACCACCCCAACTCAGTCAGTTGATCCCTGGTGAGGTGACCCCCGCCGTAATCGCCGACCTTCCTGACCATTTCTCCTGGTACGGACGTTCATTTCATCGAAGGGCAAAGAGCCGCGATCTTCGGCTTCATCTCCCCGAACGACGACGAGCAAGGTAGCGCCGCAGTGGTGACGGTGGATCTGGTGACGGGGCACCAAACGAGTCATTCCACTGCCCGACCTTCAGATCGGCAGCATCGGCTATCTGGAGATCGCCAGAACGGAGGGGGCGACACCCCTTTCGACGCCTATCCGGTGGTGGTCTGGGACGACGATGGATCCCGGGTGCTAATCGTCAACATCAACCGAGGACGTGGTGGTCGAGGTCGATCCGTCGTGACCGGCGAGGTCGACGAGCACCACTTCGGGCCTGATGTCCTGGACTCCACTCCGACCGTAGAGCAGGCCGTTCCAATCGGTCAACGGTCAGCAGCGCTAGGCCGCCCCTACGGACGACTGCTCTATGTGGCCTCAGGAGTCCAGACCTTTGAGCTCGTCGACGAGTACCTGACAACGAGATTCGACCCGCTTGGGAATCGAAGTCATCGACACCGAGACCTGGGAAGTCATCGACCGTCTCGACGCTCCGATTACGACGTCTACCTGTCATCTGACGGCAATCGTCTCCTGGCGACCGGTCAGACCTACGAGGACAGCCCTACAGCCCAACTATCACAGTCCTCAGGCTTCTACGTCCTCGATGCGGCGAACCCTGGAGGTGATTGCCCATCACGGCGCCGACGAGCCGGACCGCTATTACGGAGGATTCTCAGTGAATCCGGGCATGCCTATCGGATATGTCCAATCATGGGAGCGTGCGACCAGCATCGACGTCGTCAACCTCGACGTCGGGTCGATCGTCGCATCGAAGAGCGGCGGCGACTTCCAATTCTTTGCTGAGGCCGGGGTACTCGTCGACACCTCGTTCGGATCTTCCTAGAACCGCGTATCAGGCACCCGCTTCGGCGCTCTCCTCCGCCGACGTGAACAAATCGTCCACGTTGGACACAGAGGAGGAACAATGTCTACGAGTGTCATTCATCCGGGTACCACCCGGTCGGCCGGACCCTCCGGTCGTTTCGTTGGGTTGGCCGCCGCCGCTCTGGCAGCAGTCATCGCCCTCGGTTTCGTTTTCTCTGCAAATCAGGGAAACGAAGCCACCGAGTCAGTAACCGAGTCCCGAGTCAGCCAGGCTGAGAAGAATGCCTGGAACTCGAGGGTCGACTTCCTGACCCAGCAGTACCACATGCGGCAGGCCACACGGCCGTCCGTGAACATCGAGCGCCTACCGGATGGAGACGGCAGGGCTCATGGGCGATCACGCCCTCGACCAGCCCCGAGGCCTACAAGGCTCTGCAACAGCAGGCCGGCAAGGCTCAAGTCAACCCGAGCGTCCTGGTCACCACCGGAGCCGTTGTTCAGCCCTGAGGTGGCCCGTCTCCAGGCAGTGAACACCGCTCGCCTTCAGGCGATGTGGTCCCAGCGCTACCAGGACCTGATCGACCGGTTCGAGAACCAAATGGTGCCGAATGGCCATGAGGCCTTCAACCCCGAGGCATCCTGGATCATCGTGCCGGTGCAGCCTCAGAGCCTCGAGTCCTTCAGGCTCGAAATGACGAACCAGGTTCGCCCGACCTCAGCGCCAGACGTGGACCCAGCAGTTCGAGGACCTGATGGCCAGCTACGCAGCCCTGAATGCTGCCGACGCTCAGCCCCAGGCGAGTGGTTGGACCCAGCAATTCGAGGACCTGATGGACACCTACAACGCCCGAATCGCAGCCGCCAAGGTTGCCGACGAGGGACCACGGGTGCCCCGTGAGAAGAGAAGCTGAAGGCTCACCCGAGGACTCCAGCTTTTGCCGGAAAAATCCGATAACACCCCGGGGAGCACAACACCGGGATCGCCGATAAGGCGATCCCGGTGTTTTTCGTTGGTGGAACCACTTTCAGCAATTCGAGGCGATCTCCCGTAGCTTCGGGCCACCAGTGCTCAGGTCGCTCGCAACAATTGTTCTCCTTATCTCCACTCTCACTGGCTGCGGGTGTCCCGACGACCGCGTTCCTTCGGGGGTCGAGATGACCCTTGACGCACCTCTCGACTCAGGCCCACATGAGGTGAGGGTCTGCGTGGACGAGGACTGTGTGTCGTTCTCCGCTGTGGAGGGGTCCGGTGGTACCTATGTGGGCGACGACGGAGAGGCAGAGCTCATCGTGCGGAGCGACCGTCTCTTCTACAACACTTTCAATTTCATCGAGGCGGGGGACCATCTCGTTGTCGTGGAGGTGATTGACGAGAGCGGAACGATTCAGTCATTCGAAAGCAGCACCGTCGAGTTCGAACAGGTGGACCGCTGTCATACCGACTCGACGGCGGTCGTCGACCTGCGTCTCGGCGAAACCTAGGAATCGTCGCTCCAATCCGTGACAGCAGCTCGGATATCGATCGAACAACAGAAGGCCCCCGTGGTGCGGGGGCCTTCTAGTTCTCGAGCCTTGGGGCTAGATGGCGGGGCGGGCGGTGAGCCAGGGGGAATGCCGTCGACTGCGGTGGCTCTGCTTGATTCCCGGTTCCTTCGACCTGGAGCCCAGCCACCTATCGACCGGGTGGTCGACCAATGCGGTCGGTCTCCTGGTCCATGCCCGGCGCCATGCCAACTTCAGGCCCTGGTGCGGGGACATCTCGGTCATCATCTGCCTCTTTCTCCTGGTCGTCCTGTGACGACTCGTATGAGGGAGAGAGTCCCGAGGACTGGCCTAGATACCGCTACGACCTGGTTCGGGTCAGAGAACCGTCCACTCGGTCTTGATCACATCGGGGTCGGCGCCCTGCGATGTGCACACGATGCTGACCGGGCCGGGCTCCACGTCTTCGAAGCTGAATCGGCCCAGCTCGTCGGTCACGTGGTCACGGTGCCCTTTGAGTGATGAAGTTCGATTGTTGCAAGCTGAGCTGGTGCGACCTGGCCGATGAGCCGACGGGTGGCACTCCGATACTCGATGTCGATGCTGAGCTTTTCCGTTTCGTAGGACAGCATTCGATCGGTCGCCGACCCGCGGACCCCGGCCGGCGTGTCTTCGCTTGCAGAGTCAAAGGCGATGGCAGCGAGCTCGGCATCGATGGTGCGCCAGGTGAGTGCTGCCATGGCGAAATCGGTCACGTCGGCCGGCACGGGGTCGGTCGAAACGAGACCTTGGCGGAGCAGCTCGATGAGCTGAGCTTCGGTGTAATCCCTGTTTTCGCTCACTTTGCATCTCCTCCTTGGTCTATAGAGCCTCCACCGTCGGCGCTGATACCCATTGCCGACTTGAGTCTCCCGATGCACCGCGCACGGGTTGGGCCGAGGCTGCCCACCGGTCGACCCGTGATCTCAGAGATTTCCTCGTAGCTGAGCGGCGGATCGGTCGCCAGGAGGCGCAACAGCTGCTGGCAGTCCTCGCCTAGCGAGGAAAATGCCGCCACCACGCCTCGCACCTCTTCGTCCTCGACGAGGAGAGCCTCGAGAGACGGCGATGGATCCTCCAGGTCGTACTCGAACTCGGTGGGAATGGTGCGTTCACGCAATCGGGCAACTCGAAGCGCCTCACGTCGGCATGTGGTGGCCAACCATCCAGGGAGACGCTCTGGATCCTGGATGCGGTCGCAATTCTCGACCAGCTTGAGCCAGACCGTCTGTGTGACGTCTTTCGCCGAGGCGTCGTCGAGTCGGAAACTCCGCGCGATCGACCACACCATTTGCCCGAAGGTCTCGACCAATGCATTCCATGCAGCCTGGTCGCCGCGGGCGGCACGAGCCAAGAGCTCGCCGTGTGTAGTGGCTTCAGCCATCGTGGTCATGGTAAGGATCAGAGGGCCGGGCTGACCTCGTGATACATCTGATTTGAAAGTTTCTTCAGCCGGCCCCGATGCAGACGAACGACGCCGCCGCGACGTATCCCGCCGTCGTGTCTCCGAGGGAGCCCCGGGCCCGGTTAAGGGCCTCTGCCGGGCCCAGACCGGAGATGAGACCTCGATGGAGGCCAACCATGAGTTCTCGTGTCGCTTCAGAGTCGGGGACCAGCCCCACGCTTGCGACTAACGACTTCGCCCCAAGGCTGAGCAAAGCCGAGCTCAAGCCCATCAACTCCTCTCCGGGATGGGTGTCACTGAAGCCCGAGTCACAGGCCGACAAGACAACCAAGTCGGGCACCCGACGCATTCGTTCCAGGTCGTAGACGTTGAGATCGCCGTCGGTCAGTCGCAGCGACGAGAACATCGGGTTGTCGACCTCGAATCTGGCATGGCATGCGATGTGACCTGTGGCGGCCCGGTCGAGGAGGGTGCGGAGCCGATCGACCGTCGCGCCATCGGAGTCAACTCGCCTCGACCCCCGAGTAGAGATCGGCCACCTCCGATGCCTCGGCGCCGGCATGAGCCAGGTCGGGCCCGGCGGCAACCACTACCGATCCCGGCCTCCGTCTTCGGCGTGCTGCGCGCCACCACAGCTCGGCTGACGGAGCGACGGTGAATGCTCGTCCCTCGACAGGTGGGCAACGCTGCCCACGGCATGGAATGGAGGGCGGGGGTGGGAACTATCACCAGGGGTCCCGATCCGACACTGAGCTTGCCAAAGAGCATTTCGTCAAGGCGAGCCGCCACCTGCCGCGCCAGTTCGGTCGACGCATTCCCCCGTCCCCGGGCGAGACGGCGCATGGTGAATCGAAGGCTCTCCAATTCGCCGAGAACGGCTGGTTCCGATCGCCAGTTCCCTCAGCGAGAATCGACCGTTTCTCACGGTGAGTGCCCACAGACGGTCATCCAATGAGGCGAACTCGACCAGAGTCCGATCCCCAAGCGCTTTGACCAAGTCGTTGACAGTCATCGAGCCCTTCGAGCCTTCACCTCGAGCAAGACGTCCCCGATTGCGGACCGAATCCTGGAGAGTCGCGCTCATGCCGCCTCAAGTCGCGGGCCCGATCGCCCTCTGCCGATCTCAGCTCCGCAGACACCCGGCGCAACTCGGCCAGATCGTCCGCCTGCGCACGGTCGTCCGACGGTGTAACCGGCCGATGGCGCAGAGCCCGTGCCCTGGTGCGCTCCATCCATGCGAATGCCCGACGCGGATTGCGCGGACTCGAATGCGAGTCGCAGGCCGAGCTCCCCGAGCTCCGCACCGTGATCGTTCCACACCGGTCCGGATGTCGGAGGCACCAAGGGCGGCCTGGTAGTCGTCGAGAAGCCGCATCCCGGCCCGGGCCGCGGCGTCGGCGGCCTTACGATCCCCTGCCGACTCGCGGATCAACGCCCGGCCCGCCATGACTGAAGACGAGACTCGACCGAGCCTCTCCTTCCTTCTTCCGCAACGAGCTGAAGGCTTTCCGTGGCCTCCGGGATCCTGCCGAGCCGGAAGTCGATCAGGCCAGCGACCAAACAGGCATTCAATGCAGGGACCCTGTGCATCTCAGCTTCGAGGACTGAGGCAAAGTGCACGCGTCGCGGGCCATATCGGGGGTGGCGCCTCCGGACAGATAGCGGGCCTGGATCCCTGTCTGACTGGCATTCGCCGCCCACACTGCACGACCTTGTTGCTCAAAGAGCACCTGCGCCTCGGCGGCCCAACGCTCTGCCATCTTGAGATCGCCTCCCTGCAGCGCTGCGAAGGTGCCCGCCAACAACGCCTCCGCCGCATCATCCATGAGGCCTAGCGAGCGCATTTCGGCAGCGACACGAAGCCGAGAGATCCACAGCCTCACGAAACAGGCCCGCCGACATCAGCGCTTCGACCCGACTCACTTGGATCTCGGCAGCAGAACCGTGGAGAGCGACGAGCAGCGACTCGCTCGCGTCGAACAGTTGAAGCGCCTCCGGCAGGTCGCCCTGATAGGCGGCCACGACGCCGAGATTGTGATCCAAAGCTGCGAGCTCACTCTTGTGACCAAGACGCTCATAGATCTCTCGGGCCTCGATCAGGTTGGTTCGGCCTCGCGAAGGTCACCAGTGTCGGCCATAAGAAGCCCGATGTTGTTGAGCGTCAAAGCAGTTGAGGGCAGATCGCCCACGGACCTAAAGACAGGAAGGGCGCGGGCATAACATTCCATAGCGGCTCGTCCTTCACCCAACCGATGTCGAATCGCTCCTTCTTGGGACGAGATGGCGGCCTCGGACCGCCGCTACTCCCTTCGTACGCCTTTGCCAATAGCTCGAGCGCCATCAGGTTCTGACCACGAAGCGCAACTGAACCAGCGAGCGTCATCAACGCCTCCGAACGAAGCGAGGCGCTCCCGGCGAGGTCAGCTTCTCGAACGGCTTCTTCGCCATACCAGACCGATTCTTCGATCGTGCCCGCCACCCGCGAAGCAAGTGAGAGGGCACGCAAGATGATCGCCCTGGTGGAGTGGTCGTCAGATGCGGCCAACCCGAGGGTTTGCCTGCCTTTAGTGATAGCGGCTCGTGGCTCGTCTCGGGCCTCATTGAGGAGCTCGCGGGCCGCCTCCACGCTGGCCGAATTCTCCACGCGGCGCCTCTCGCTAGATGAGTAGCTTCTACTGGTTTCCGGAATCAGTTGTTCGGTTTCGAGCTCTATCCGTCGGAAGCTAGTGGAGGTCGTGATGAAGGTTCGATTCTCTGTAATCGCCGGCGTTGTTGCTCTCGTCGCCACGGCGTGTGTTCTACCGGGACCAGATGTCGCACGGGAGTTGGACCTCACGGAGTTCGAGATCCCGAACGGAACTGCCTGCTTCTACCTCACTGACTTTGTGGCGGTGTCCAAGGCTGGAGAGTTCGACGCAACGACAGAGCTCGAGGTCGATCCAACCGCCGCCGCGGACGTGTTGGCAGAGACCACCTCCGAGAGCGAGCCTTCCATCCCCAACGACGTCATGGAGGCAGTCAGCAGCGAGATCGGTGAAATGGTCGTCTTCTACCGGGTGGGGCAAGACCCACTCCAGGTCTCCATGTACCTCCGAGAGGTTGTCGGAGTCGATGCCGCGCCAATCAATTTGTTGGGCGTGGCGAATCACATCAAGATGCAGCCCGGCACCGACCCGGTCGTGGTGACCGGATACGAGTTGCCCAATGTGGATGGGACACCACTCGACGGAGGGCGCGTCGCTGTCGTCGACTCCGGGATCGCTGAGCAGCAATCCGACAACCCGGTCCCATCGTGGCTCTACGGCGCGGACGCCGGAGGTGAGAAGTTCGTCCTATATGACGACGTCGACGAGGAAACGCTCGAGCCCTCCACAAATCCGGCGAGTCATGGCACCTTCATCGCAGGGCTGATCAGGCAGATAGCCCCCGGAAAGCAGGTGACCTTCGCCGCGGCGCGACTGGTCAATCCCGACGCCGTGACCTTGCAGGGTGACGACGAGCTGCCTCCCGGCCCGGCCACTGCCGAGATTCAGGTGGCGGAGGCGATTGCCCGACTCATGGTCCGTCACCCAGGTGGCAGCAACGAGAACATGATCGCCCTCAACCTGTCGCTTGGCTCGTACACCTGCGACCCGAATCAGGACAAAGACATGGTCACGATCACCACCATGACCAACGACTGGCTGGACACATACCCCGGCTCCGTCGTCCTGGCGGCTGCCGGAAACGAGAACTACAAGGCGCCCGACGTCGCCGGTCTGCCTGCCTTTGTCCCCTTCTACCCCGCTGCGCTCGCGAAAGGCTCAAACGGCGTCATCCACGCGGTGGCCGCCGTCGACCAACAGGCCACCGAGATCGTGTGGGTCGATCAGGCCCCGGTGCGGCTCGCGCCGAACGACAGGCCATGGGTGACGGATTGGGCGCCAGGCGCAGATCTCATCGGGTTGTCAGGTGCGGCCGACAATGACGTCCCGCAACTCGTTTGTTGGAGCGGATCGTCCTTCGCTACTGCGATCGCCACCGCACAACTCGCCAACGGCCTCAGCCCATCCAACGCGCGGTATGACGCCGACGGGGTCCAGTACGTGGAGAACGGATGTGCTCCCACAGGAACGACCACCACGGCTCCGTGAGGTCACACCGCCCGGGTTCAGATCTTCAAGGCCTTGTCGAAGACGAGGCGCACCACGCTGACGATTAGCGCCCCGAAGAAGGTCGCCCACCAGAACCCGGTCGAGGTGAGGCCAAGGTCGAGTCGTTCCGGCTCGGATAGCCATACCACCAACTGGAGGGCGAGGGCGTTTGTGATCAGCATGAAGAGCCCGAGGGTGAGGATCACGATGGGCAGACTCAGCAGATTCATGATCGGTTTGACGACCGCGTTCACCAGCCAGAACAGGACGGTGACACCGGCGTAGGCCCACACCGAGCCAGTGAAATCGAGACCGCTGACGAGGCTCACGGCGATCCAAAGGGCCAGACCCGTGACCAGCAAGCTGAGCAGATGTTTCATCTGCGAACGGTTCAGTCCTGCTCGCGCTGGCGGGCACGATGGGCCGCCACGTTCTCCCGGGTCGTGCATTTACCCGAACAGTGGAGCCGGGAGTGGTTGCGCGAAGTGTCCACGAACACGTCGTCACAAGTAGCCGAAGCGCAGGTGCCAAACCGCTCGAACCCACCCTCGATCATGGCCACGGTGAGACCCATCGCCGTGATCGCCCCCAGCCAGCGGGCCGGGCTCCCATCCTCCGACTCGAAATGGAGGTGAGGGCCCACCCCGTGAACGCTGAGCCGCGGCACCGCATGCACGTCCGAGAGAATCCCGTTGAGCACGGCGGCGGCCACCTCTTGATCGTCTGTCTCGAACACATCTCGGAGTCGTGAGCGCAAGGCACGAACCTCGTGCAGGTCGCGTTCCGTCGGCTCCCAGCCGGGCCGGCACCAGTCGGCGCTGTCATAGGTCTCGATGAAGGTGGCGACATCGGACGGGGTGACCATCATCTCCTCGCCGCTCGAGGCGTCGAGGGTGTTCACCAGGTCGACCGCCATATCGACCGGTTGCCCGCTGTAATGCGAAAAATCCATTTGAGTCCTTACTCCTTCAGGTATAGTGTAAGGTACGAACTGAGTATAGCCCGCTACAGCCGAGACTGATAGAACGACATGGAAGAGTCAGCTGCCACCCCATCCTCTCCCAACGCATCGCGGGGCAAGATCGCAGCCGCCCTCGTTGCCGTCTACTTCATTTGGGGATCGACCTACCTCGGTCTGCGGTTCGGCCTCGAAGGGTTTCCCCCGTTCCTACTGAACGGGATCCGATTCGTCATCGCCGGGAGCATCATGTTCCTCGTTCTCCGAACCCGTGGCCACGGCTCCCCCACTCCACGTCAGTGGAGGAACCTGATCTTGATGGGGATTCCCCTGTTTGTCGGTGGGCTCAGTTTGGTGACGGTCGCCGAGAGCCTCGGCGTTGGTTCGGGTCTCACCGCCACGGCGATCGCGATGACGCCGGTGTGGGCCGCACTCTGGAGCGGCTTGTTCGGGAAATGGCCGGTCCGCCGGGAGTGGATCGGGCTGATCGTCGGCCTCCTGGGTGTTCTCGTCCTCGCCCAGGAGGGCGACTTCCGCGCCAGCGCCGTCGGCACACTGCTGGTGATAATTTCGCCCATCTTTTGGGCATTTGGCTCGATCTGGGGGCCCCGGCTCGATCTGCCTGACGGCCTCATGGCGCCGGCAGCCCAACTGTTCTCCGGCGGGTTTTTGCTCTTGGCCATCGGGCTGGTTCGGGGCGAGCGAATCGTGGAAGCGCCGCCGACATCAGCGTGGCTCGCGCTCGCCTACCTGATCGTCTTCGGCTCGATCATTGCTTACACCTCGTACCTCTACCTGATCCGCACGGTGCGACCGGCTCTGGCTCTCAGCTACCCCTATGTAAACCCGATGGTGGCGGTCGCCCTCGGGGTGACCCTCGGCGGCGAAGTGGTGACCGGGCCGATCTTCATCGCCTTGCCATTGATCCTCGTCAGCGTCGCCCTCGTGGCCACCGCGCGGCGGCCAGCAGCCGTGAGTGAGACGAGGCCGCTCCCCAATGCACCCATGGAAGAAGCTGCCTAGGCGACTAGCGCCGGGTGATGTCGTAGTGCAAGGTCATGAAACCGACGTTGCCCAGCGAGAACCGATGTTCGGTCCTGAAGGCGTCACCTTCCACAAACACATCGATCTCCTCCCCAAACGCGACGAGTTGGAGTGTGGTGAGCAAGCCACCTTCGTCGACGAATGACAGGTAGTGCCCGGGTAAGGATCGGTCGGTGTGCGACCGGAGCATTAGGCCGTCGCCCCTGTTGTTGAACGGCTGGAGGGTTGCGCTGAAATTCCCCGATGGCAGGGGAAAGCCAACAGCCACGTACGCCATGTCATCGACATGGATCACGGTGTAGATCCCGACGTAGATCGGTTCGCCGTCTTCGTAGGCCCGGATCCATGCCCGGAAATCAGCAGTCCCGTCATTGTCGACATCGATGGTGTCGATCCAGGAGATGACACCCCGCTGCACCTCCTCGATCTCAAACGGGGCGTTCGCCTGTCCCAGAGGCTTGGCGACGGTCTCCCGATAGATCCGATAGGGCAGGCGCATCCAGCGTTTCCACTCAGGCACGATCGACAACTTGAAGCGACTGGTGTGCTCGTAGAACTCGTGGATCAAAGGGTGAACGAGACTTGGGTCGAAGGTCGGCCCTGCCAGCTCATCGAAGTCGCCCACGATCCCCACATCTGCAGGACTGTGCGTGAAACTGGCACCGGAGGTGCGGGCATAGCGCTCGAGATAGTCGACGCCCACATGCTTGGTCGCCTCTGAGAAGGGAACCACGAACGGAAGATCGCCTTCCGAAGCTCGCTCCCCCATCACCCGGAGCTGTTCCTTTCCCCGCCAGAGAGAGGCGGCGAGTGTGCGATAGGTGACCACGGTCAAAGCGCTGGCAACCGGCCAGCCAATGTCAGGACTCACCAGGTAGAGGGTGAAACCGATCACGGCCCCCACCACCAGCCCGAGTAGCACCTTCAACGGCCTGAGCCCGGTAAGGCCCGTGCCTAGTCCGGCCAAAACGGCCACCACCCACACCGGCCAGTCGGGCAATAGCCAGGCAAGTACCCATCCGATCGTGGCGGCGATAAAGACGGATCCGAAGATCCGAGCCGCGAGAGCTTGGGGCTCCCCCGGCTGCCTGGTGGCGTCCGCCCACCCGGAGACAACCGCGAGGACGATGCCTCCGATCACAGCCCCTAAAGCCGTGTTGCCACTCGACGACCCGAGAGCGGCACCACCCACCGCGCCCAACAGACCACCAGTGACTGCGGCGCCGGCGATCTGACCCGTGGTGCGTCTCACGATCTGAAACTACGTATCAGCGGGTGAGCGTTGACCTCTTCGTTGATGTCGTGAGCATGGAGGCCACGACGTGATCGTGAGGAGGAAGTCATGTCCACGAGTGTCGTTGGTTGGCCGAGGGCACCCCAATCCAGTGGCCGTTCGCGAGCTGTCGGAGCCGGAGTTGCCGCTCTGGTCCTAGCCCTTGGCATCGGGCTCGGGCTCAGCGCCGATCGCTCGGATCCAGGACGAGTCGTCGACTCGAACATCACCAGACTCGAGCCATCGATCCAGGCACGACGTCTACAAATGACTTCGGAGCAACGCGCCCAGCGTCTCCAGGCCATCACCGACCATCGAGCCGAATTGGCCCTGAGACACACACCATTCGACGGTTCGATCCGTCGCAGCTGAGGGCAGCCCTGATGCAAGAGCCCTGCATGGCAGCGGTACAGTCGATCCATGGTCGATCCGCAAGCATTGGAAGCTTCCCTCGAAGCCGGGGACCTATTGCTCGACGAAGAGCGGTACCAGGAAGCCATCGATCACTTCATCGACCTGGCTGATCGACATCCCGGGAATCCGAGGGTGGCCCTTCACCTGGCGGGCGCCTATGACTCGGCCGGAAGGGAAGAAGAGGCCGTCGCGCCTTACCGGGCGGCACTAGCTGCCGGCCTCGACGACGACGAGCGGCTTAGAGCCCGCATCCAGCTGGCAAGCACCCTTCGCAACCTCGGCCAGACCCAGGAGGCGGTTGAAATCCTGACCGCGGTATGCGAGGAGAACCCTCGACACCGAGCGGCACGTGCCTTCCTCGCACTGGCGCTGACCAGCGCCGACCATGCACCAGAAGCGGTGTCAGAGTTGTTGGACCTTCTGCTCACCAATCCCGGGCCGCTCGAGGCATATCAGCGCTCGTTGCGGTGGTACGCCGACGATCTCCTCGCCTGAGATCAGCCGAACTGACTGAAGAAGTTGTTGATCGCTTCGGTGTCGTCTGAGTAGGCGCGCCGCTCGGCGACCTTGCCGTCCTTGAGCCAGGCGACTTCGGCGGTGCGATAGCTAAAGGCCTCGGGACCCGACCCCACGGTTGCCGTGACCAGGCCCACCACCATGTCGTCGTTGGCGATCACGTCCGTGAGGTCGACCGTGATCGGCACCTCGTCGAGACCCGCCATTGACTCCATCAAGGCAGCTTTTCCTCGAAGCGGCTCCGGCGAGCCGATCTGCCACCAGACGACGTCGTCAGCAATCGAGTCGACCATGGCAGTGGTGTCCCCGGCGTTGAACTTCTCCATGACATCGCGGTACATCGCGGCGTTTGGATGCTCGCTCATGATTCCTCCTTTGGGACGGAGAGCGTTCCCGGAAACTACACCTCGAATGACGTGACTGGGGCCTACCGCCAGTCGATCGTCGACACCTCGACCGGCTCGAGCACTCCCTTGAGCTCAACGGCGTGGGATTCCGACAACGGGTACTTGACCTCCCCGACAGCAGCCAGGGCTGCACCTGAGATCACGATCTCCTCCTCCCCCGCCACCGCACCCACCCGGGCGGCAACATGCACTCCCTGGCCCCGGTAGTCGCCACCCTCTTTGGTCACCTCGGCGTGGTGGATTCCGATCCTCACCCAGGGGGCGAATCCGGATTCGCGTCGATGCTCGGTCATCCGACGCTGAATGGCGACGGCCGCTTCGACCGCGTCCGATGGGCGATCGAAGGTGACAAAGAACCCATCGCCGGTATGGCTGACCTCGACACCCTGATGCCTGCCGAACAGCGATCGAAGCTCGCTGTCGTGCCAGCGAAGAAGGTTCTCCCAGCGGTCCTCGCCCAGAGTGCGGACGAGATCGGTCGAAACAACGATGTCGGTGAACATCAGCGCCTTCAACACTCGGTCGCGGTCGGCGTCCGGCACCCGGGATTCGTAGAGGAGCTCGTCGACTCGCTTCAGATCGAGGGTCGCTCCCAGCCTCTCGAAAGTGGAGCGGGCGGCACCCAGCTCCATCCGGGCCGAACCGGCATCGCCGAGGTTGGCTCGCGCCTGGCCGAGCAGCACCCTGGCCCGAGCAGTCTCGTAGGGAAATTCGACGTCCTTCCACAGCCTCCACGCCTTCTCCAGATGCTGTGCTGCTTCCTCAGGATCGCCCAGATGCAATGCCAGATCGCCTTTCGCAGTCAGAGTGGCCGCTTCGAAAGCAGGCCGCTCGAACTCGGTGGTGATCATCTCGAGCTCCTCGATAGCGGCCCGGGCAGTTTCGATGTCGTTCTGGGTGAGCGCGATCTCGACTTGGGCCGGCAACATGGTGGCCCGAGCCAAAAGGATGCTCTTGTCGGTGTGGGCGAGGGCATTGCCGAGGGACGAGGCAGCCTCGGCACCTTCACCTCTGGCCAACATCAGCAGCGCAAGGCCGGGTTGCGGGTTCTCCCCGTTCTCATAGGCCATCAGAAACGCCTTCTCCGCTCCCACCAGGTCCCCGGTCCGGAACAGGACCTCACCGATCTCGTGGTAGGCGTAGCCGACCGCGTCAAGAATGTGATAGCGCTCCAGGTCGAGGCAGGCGGCGCGGGCCTCCTCCTGGGCCTCGGTCCAGTTCCCGTGCAATCTCTTCAATTCCGCCCGGTGGACCGAGCAGACACCGGTGTAACCAGTCACCGAGTATCGGTTCATCCATCGGTCAGCCTCCTCGGTCCATTCGCCGGCCCGGCGAAAATCGGCCATGGCCCGGCAAGCAGAGATCGTTTGGCAGTAGATGTCGCTCGCCGCTCTCAGGCTGATCTCGCCGGACACCGCGGCCGCAGTGGCCTCATCGAGCAGGACCATGCCTTCTTTCCATTGTCCGATCATGATCAAGGCGATACCTTTGAGGGCCAGGGCCTGTGACTCGGCTTCCCGGCTCCCCAGCCGACGGGCTAGCGCTACGGTCTCGTCAGCGGCCTCGATGCCCCCGGGGATATCTCCCTTGAAGTAGAGGGTCTCGATGATATCGATGACCTTGATCTGGGCGTTCACCACCGATTCGGGATGTCCTTCGAGAAGTCGATGCGCCCGCGCCAGCCATCCTCCAGTAATCGAAAAGGCTTGACGACGCGCGGCGAGGTATGCGAGGGCCACCGCGACCCTGGCGGCCCCGGTCTCCGATCCCTGCTCGACATGGCCGGCATAGGCTCGTTCGAGCACTTCGACGGATTCGTCGGGCTCACCCGCCCACCAGGAGGCATCGGCGAGCAGCTCGAGGTCCTCGGGCGACAGCGGCTGTGCCTCGTCCGCCTCGTGAAAGGCAGCCACCGCATCGCCCCATTCGCGGCGCTCGACGGCCTTGCGGCCGTTCTCGACGGTCCTCATCAGGCTCACCTCACCGAGCGGATTCCAACTGGGGATTCTACGTGCACGACGATCGTCTGGTTCGAGGTCGAAGCAGGTTCAGAGATAGCGGGAGATGGCCATCGCCAGGATGGCGACCACGACCAGGATGGTCATGACCGGGATCAGACGATCTCGGGCTGCCATCGTCTGGCCCATCTCTGTCCCGACGTTTTCACCCTGCGCAGCGCGTGCACCGAGTGCGGCCAGCTTCTCGTTGGCCGGCCGAAGCTGGAACATGCCAACGATCCATAGGGCGATGGCCGCAACACCACCGATGGCAAAGCCGGCCATAGCCGCGTTGAACGGGATGACCTCGCCGAAGTCGTGCCAGTAGAGGAGGGTTCCGCTGAGGATCGTGATCACCCCGGCGGCACCCGCTATCTCCCCGAACTTCGCCTCACCCGTGAGACGTCCCATGAACGGGCCGGCGGCGGGCCCAACTGCCTGGGCGGTCGGGATGAGAAATCGAAGCAGCACCAGGATGCTTCCGGCCCAGAAAATGCCAGCACCAACGTGGAGTATTCGCAGGACGATCACGTAGACGTTCATATGCGATCAGTATTGCCATGGCGGTCGAAGCGTGCTGGCGATCGTGATGTCGGTAGCTTCGGCCGGGTGCCGTCATTGTTGACCAACCCGTGGAGATCGACCGGTCTCCCTGGATCCTCAGGCGACGATGTGAGTGTCGACCCATCGAAGGTGATCGACCTCCTGGCCCGCTGTCCCGCCTACGGCGTCACCCCTCTGGTTGACCTATCCGAGATGGCGCGGGACCTCGAAGTCGACCATATCTGGATCAAAGACGAACGGGACCGCATGGGCCTGGGCAGCTTCAAGGCGCTTGGTGCTGCCTATGTGATCGCTCTGGACGCCGAACAGCGCCTGGGCGGTGACTGGGACCGGCCCTCCGAGGAGCTGGCGCACACCCTCAGCGACGTGACCTACGTCACGGCCAGTGCAGGAAACCATGGCCTTTCCGTTGCGGCTGGAGCCCGGGTGTTCGGAGCGAAGGCGGTCATCTTCATCAGCCACCATGTCCCCGAGGGATTCGCCACCCGTCTCGAACGGTTTGGGGCAACGGTGATTCGGGCTGGATTCGACTACGAGGAGAGTCTGACCGCCTCGCGGGACATGGCATCGGCGGAAGGATGGGTGCTTCTTACGGACTCATCGTGGCCCGGGTACACCGACATCCCCCGTCTCGTTATGGAGGGTTACCTGGCGATGGGAGTCGAGGCCGCCGAGCAGGTCGAAGCCATCGCCTCCCCGCCGACCCATCTCTTCCTTCAGGCGGGCGTGGGAGGGTTCGCCGCCTCGGCGGCCGCCTTCGCTCGTCATCAGTGGGGCGACGAACCGCTGATTGTCGTGGTTGAGCCAGAACGGGCGCCTTGCCTGACCGAAAGCATCAGGGCCGGAAGAGCGGTCCGTGCCGATGGCCCGGCTTCGAATATGGGACGCCTCGACACCAAGGAGCCTTCACACCTCGCTCTCATGTCCCTGGCCAGGGACGCCGACTACTTTCTCACGATCAGCGACGAGGAAGCCACGGAAACGGTCGCCTTCCTCGATGGACACGGGTTAGCCACCACTCCTTCCGGAGCCGCGGGCGTCTCCGGCCTGCAGCATTCCGGCCTGTCGAGAATCGAGCTTTCAATCAACGACTCCAGTCGGGTCCTGACATTCCTATCCGAAGGACCGGAACCGACCTAGGGACAACGGGTCAGTTGACCGCGACGACGGCCGCTTCAGGATCGGTGTGACGCAGCCAAACCACCGTCCCGACGATCACCGGAGCCAGGAGCAGGGCCACCAAGGCCTCGAGCGTTCCTTTCGCACCCCAATCGGTGGTTCCCACCAACAACATCAGCCCCGCGCTCATGAGCAGCGTCCAGCCCGACATCCGGTAAACCTCTGGATGCTTGGCTCGCACCTCCAGGGTGAGGGTCAGGGCGGTGACCGAGACCACCGCCAGGGCCAGTGAGCCGACGAGCAACCATCGCACCGACTCCGGCACGGGCTCAGCGAAATGCTCGACAGTGTTGAGAACGCCGGCGCCCCCTGCTGCGACCGCAACCAAGAGTGGGAAATGGAGGAAGAGCCAGGTTTGGGTCAATCGGGAAACCGGTGCGTTGTGGGACACGAGGTCGAAGTAGATCCACCACAATCCAATCGCCACCAGGACCCCGAGCAGACCGATGATCACGCCGTCGATCTCCAAAGGCTGGATGTCGGCAATCCCGTCGATTGCGTCGACGATGACTTCGCCGAGAACGATGATCACGAAGAGCCCCATCCGCTCGATGAGTGACGGGGTGGTTGCGATCGTTGCCTCGCCTTGCTGACTCTCCGGAGGCTCCCACCGGTTGGTGGAAAAGACATAGCCCAAAGATTCGATGAGGAGAGCGAGGCCCCACATCCAGTAGGCGACCGGCTCACCAACGGCAGCGCTCGCAATGAACAAGGCCCCACCCAGCAGATAGGCCGCCGAGTAAGGGTTAGACGCAGACCGGTGCGACGGGTCGTGAAGACCGGTCCGAAACCAAATGATCGCCAGCAGCAGGCTGTTGAGCCCGTAGGCGACGGCAAATCCGGCCGCCCCGGAGCCAGGGACGTCTCCGGCGAACACCGCCATCAAAGCCACCGTGAGCATCTGGGCGAAGGTGAACACTCGAACACTGATGTCGTTGGTGCCGTGTGCGTCGTAGTAGAAGGTGCCGTTGATCCACGAGGTCCACACTGCGTAGAAGAGGAAGGCGAACCAGCCCACACCGGCCCATGTTGGATTCGCGGCCAAGTGGTGGGCCAACTGGGACACCAGGACCACGAAGACCAGATCGAAGAAGAGCTCGAGGAAGGTCACCCGTCGATCTGTGCGACGGTCTTCGTAGCGCGCCGGGGGCTGCCACCAGCGGCGGAAACTGAGTCGTCCAGTCACGCATCCGAAGTTAGCCCGGGTCTAAGAAGCGTTGACCAGCGGTGCCACCTTGGTACCCAACAACTCGATGGTCCGCATCACCTTGTCGTGGGGAAGGGTCCCGACGCTGATGTGAAGCATGAACCGCTGGATGCCGAGGACATCTCGCATCCGAATGATCTTGGCCGCTACTGCTTCGACGTCACCGAGCACCAGCGAGCCTTCCGGGCCCCGCATCATGTCGAATTGCTCGCGGGTCATCGGCCCCCACCCTCGTTCCCGTCCGATGGTTGACATCGCGACGGCATACGAGGGGTAGTACTCATCGGCAGCCTGGTCGGCATCATCGCCGATATAGCCGTGGGCGTGGACGGCAAGGGGGACCTCGGCCGGGTCATACCCGGATTCGACCAACGTTCGCCGGTGCAGGTCGGCGAAGAAGGCGAAGCGGTCCGGATTGCCGCCGATGATGGCCAGGGCGACTGGGAGGCCGCGGGTGGCGGCGCGGACGATCGACTCCGGGGTGCCCCCAACGCCAACCCAAACTGGCAGCGGATCCTGCTCGGGCCTGGGAAAGATCCTCTGATCCTGAAGCGGGGGGCGATGCTTGCCCGACCAGGTAACTTTGTCGTTGTCACGGATCGCCAGAAGCAGATCCAGCTTCTCGCTGAACAACTCGTCGTAGTCGGACAGCGAATATCCGAACAATGGGAACGACTCGATGAACCAGCCCCTGCCCACCAACAGCTCTGCTCGACCCGAGGAGACGAGGTCCAGGGTGGCGAAGTCCTGAAAGGTCCGGACGGGATCTGCGGAACTGAGGATGATCACGGCCGGGCTGAGACGAATCCTGTTCGTCTTTCCAGCCGCGGCGGCCAACACCACGGCCGGCGCCGATGCGGCGAAGTCGGGACGATGGTGCTCCCCGACTCCGTAAACGTCCAGTCCTACCTGCTCGGCGAGGACGATCTCTTCGAGGACCTGGCGCAGCCTGTCCCCGTGGCTGATCTTCTCGCCGCTGAGCGGATCCGGGTAGGTCTCGGCGAAGGTTGTGATCCCAAGTTCCATGGTGAGGTCTGTTCAGCGGTCGCCGGGGTCGGGATATTCCCGGCGGCTACTTCGCCTCGGACCTATCGAAATAGGCCGCCAGCTGTTCGAACTGCCCCTTGAAGGTGCGACGCGCCAACAACGGATAGGCCCACTTGGCCAATCCGGGCGGCCGTCGGAAGGAGGCCTCGGTGACCTGCGTGATCTTCGAACCCACACCGTCCGGTTCCACCGTGAGACGGATCGACCGATCCTGGAACTTGTCAGTGACGTGCCAGGTGATCGTGCCCAGGCCGACGTCGACGATCTCGACCTCGGCGTCGAACTCGATTCGATCGGACCGAGGCCGGTCGAGGTGCTGATGAAACCGGAATCTGGCCCCGGCCTCGACACCGTCGCCCTCGACCAGTTCCACCGTCTCGACATTGGGGCACCAGAGCGGGTCGTTCCGCGTGTCGGAGACGAACGCAAACAAGCGGTCCGGTGGCACGGGAATTCGTGCGGAAACCTTCACCGGTCCAACGGGATAACTCTCCACAGGCTGACGATAGGCGCCCAAACATGGACCTTTTCCTCTGGCCGTCCGAGGAGGCTTCGAACCAAGATCGTCTAGATCGTTCGAGGAGACCTGATGAGCACGACGCAATTCCAAGTCGTTAGGCCCCAGCCTGCGGTCCGGTTCGGATACATCGTCGCCATTGCGGTCAACATCGCGATGCTGGTGATCGTCAACAACATTCTGGCGTGGGGCTGGGTCCCGTTCCTCACCGCGGACTTCGAACAACTCCTCTGGCTCATCAACCTGTCGTTGCTGGCGACCATCGCCGCCAACGTTGTCTATCTGGCCTACGACGCCCAATGGTTCAAGTCGGTATGCCAGATCGGTCTCGGGGGCATAACCGTGGCGGTGGCGGTGCGGACATATCAGATCTTCCCCTTCGATTTCTCCGATGCCACCTTCAACTGGGAGCCGGTGGCGAGGTTCGTCCTGATCCTGACCGTGATCGGGACCCTGATCTCCATCGGCGTCGAATTCGGGAAATTGGCTCGATCGCCCAATCAATAGGATCGAAATGCGTGACAAGGAGATGACCTAATGCTCGGATGGCTTGACGACATCGAACGACTCACCCTCGACAACACGACGTTCCGGACTGTGGTGCACACCGGCGAGCACGCCCAACTCACTGTGATGAGCCTGCTGCCGGGCGAGGCCATCGGCTGGGAGTCACACCACAATCGGGATCAGTTTCTCCGCATCGAACAAGGTCAGGCCAGAGTCGACTTCGGTCGATCGGAGGACGCCGTCGACGAAAGCCATGACGTCGGGGACGATTGGGCATTCATCGTGCCCGCCGGGGTGTGGCACAACGTGACCAACACCGGGAGTGGCGAGGTCAAGCTCTACTCGCTCTACTCGCCGCCCGAGCATCCCGATGGGACCGTCCATCGCACCAAGGCCGAGGCTGAAGCCGCCGAACACCACTGAAGGCCCGCCCGTCCTAATTGCGTTCCACAGGTCCGCAGGTGAGCCCTCCTGTCCTCAATTAGGGTTGTTCCACGCCGCGTCAGGGAGCCAGAATCACCGACACTGTTGACCAGATCCAATCCGACGTCCAATACCGGGACGATCCAGACCTGCATCGCTATGTGGCCGAGAAGGACGGGCGGGTCGTGGCTATGGCCGTCTATCAGCTTCGCGGCGGAAAACACATCTTCGTTCACACCGAAGTCAACGCTGACTACGAGGGGAAGGGCGTCGGCACAGCCCTCGCCCGCTTTGCCCTCGATGATGTCCGGGCCCAGGGCGGAACCATCGTGCCGCTATGCCCCTTCATCGCAGCATGGGTCAAACGGCACCCCGAGTACCAGGACATGGTGGACCAGCAGTTGCTGGATCGAATCAACGGAGTGAAGCGCGACGGCTGAGTCTGCCCAACCGTTCTGAGGTCGCCCTCGCTAGAGACTCCGACCCCAGGCTCGCCTAGTTCGACCACGTTGTACCAAGGAGGAGGCGCAACGAAACCGCGTGGAGGGTTTCGCATCCTCCGGCTTCGGGTCGTTGTTCAAGCTCGGTGTGGCAGTCCAGGTGATCAACTCGGATGCCCTCGTGGTTTATGCGGCGGGGATCAAGGAGATCCCGCTTGCTGACCCAGCACCCGGGGTGGCTACGGTCGTCGTGGTCCTCATCGCCTTCCTATTCATCATGCTCGTCCCGTATCACCTTCCCATCGACCTCCAGCTTGTCGCTCCCAAACGCTCACAGGCCATTCTGGGCGGGATGACCGATTGGCTGTTGGCGCGCACCCGCCTCATCGAGATCGTTGTCGGCCTCGGCCTGGGAGGGATCTTCCTGTTCAAGGGCCTCACCGCCCTCTTATGACGCCCTAGATCGCCGCGTCTTGCGCCGCGTACTCAGCGAGTAGTTGAGCCTCGCCGTCCTTTCGTGGGAAGAGGAGGTAGACGATGGCGGCTCCGAGCAGCACCGCAACGATGCCGGCCATGTACGCCCAGTCGTCACCCTGAAGAAATGCGGTCTTTGCTGCAGCGGTGATCTCGCTGGCGTACTGGGGGTACTGCTGGGCGATGCTCTCGGCACCGGCGAACGATTTGGTTAGCTGACTTTGCACGCTCGCAGTGATCTGGGCTTGGTCGGGGGAGGAGCCGATCGTTCGCGGTTGCGGCCGCGGCGTAGCCGGCGGTGAGAAGGGCGCCAAAGATCGACTGCATCACTGCCCCGCCGAAGTCGCGTTGGAGGTCTGCGGTACCTGAAGCCATCCCGGCCCGCGTCACCGGTACGGACCCGGTGAGGGAATGAGATGCCGGGGTACCAGCGAATCCGACCCCGATTCCCATAAGTGCGTAGCCGAGCCCGACCTGCCAATAGGAAGCTCCCTCCTCCCAAATCAGCAACATGGTGAGAAAGCCAAGAAGGCAGAAGAAGTATCCGACCAGAAGGGTCGCTCTGGCACCGTTGCGCTCGACGAGTCTCGCCGAGCGAGGAGCCACGACCACCATCAACAGTGCCGCAGGCAAGATGGCAGCCCCCGCCTCGAGGGTTGAGTAGCCAAGGACATTCTGCAGAAACTGCTGGCCGATGAACATCGCGCCCATCAAAGACCCGAACACAATGATCCCGGCAACCGCGGCCACCCAAAAGATCCGGCGCCCAGCGATTTCCAGGTCGTAGAGGGGGCTCGCCGCCCGCCGCTGCCTGATGATGAAGGCGGCACCCGAGGCGATGGCGACGATGGCGAGAGAGAGCACCAGAGTCTCCTCGCCCTGAACCGGGGCGAAGTTGATGGCCAGGATCATGCTCGACACCAGAACGATTGAGAGAATCCCTCCGAAGTTGTCGACGGGGTCTGTGGTCTCGTTGACATGGCTGGGCACGAACCGAAAGGCCATGTAGAGAGCCACCGCGGCCAATGGCAGCGTGATCAGGAACACCGATCCCCACCAGAAGTTGAGGAGGAGGGCGCCGGCCACCAGGGGCCCTAGAGAGGCGATGGCACCTCCGCTACCTGACCAAAGGGCGATTGATTTGGTCCGTGCCGACCCTGACCACAACGCGGTGATCAAGGCGAGAGTGGTGGGAAACGCCATTCCCGCCGAGACGCCTCCGATCAGACGGGCAACGAACAGGATTTCGTCGCTAGGGGCGTAGGCGGCGAGGAGGCTCGCCGGGATCGCCAGCGATACCCCGAGCAGCAACAGCATCTTGCGTCCATACCGGTCGCCGACGGCCCCCAGATAGAGGACAGAGGCGGCGAGCCCAAGCGAGTAGCCGACGGCGATCAGGTTCAGAACGGTTTGCGAGGAATCGAAGGCGGCGCCGATCGAGGGCAGGGCCACATTCGCCACCGACAGGTTCAGGTTGGCCACCGCGGCGACCAGGATCAGTGTGACCAGGACCCTTCCCCCTCCCGGCGGTGTTCCTGATGTCTCGCGTCGGGCTCGGACGACCCGCCCTGGTTGCCGGAATCGCTCAACTTGGTGAACCAGTCAAGTTGCCGGCGCCGGGGACGGTGGCTCGGTCTGGTTCTCCGTGATCAGGCCCAAGTCCCGTAGCTCTTGCTCAGACTTGCCGTGCAGCTTGCGTCCCAGGAGAGGGCGATTCTCAGGGTGGATCACGACTCCAGCAGGCTCGACCGGCATTGTCTCCTCCCAGTCCCTGTACAGGGCAACGACACGAAACGTGAAGCCAACGACGAATGCGGCACCCATCGCCCACCAGGTGCTCCCGCCGGCCCCGTAGATCAATATCCAGACAGCACCGGTGAGCACCGCCGTTCCTACGAACCATTCGCCACGAATGAATTGCTTCGGAGTGACTCCGCTAGTCACGTCGATCAAATAGCGCCCGGCGGTAGGGCCGACCACCGCCAGGAAGAGGCAACCCAGCACTGGCAGACCGACGCTCACTCCTTTCTGGGCGCCGACGATTGCATACCAGGGGAGGGAGAAGGCGGTCATGAACGAGAAGATCCCCTCACGGAACAGTTGGCCGCCGGCATATGCGACTCGGTATCCAACGAAGCCGAAGCTGACGGCGAGGACTATGTATGCCGGATTGGTGAGTGCCGATGGCACCTCGCCGACCAGCATGTCCCGGATGATGCCACCACCGAGACCGCCGAGAATCGCCATCAGGATGATGCCGACAACGGTGAATTGCTTGTAGTGGTCGGGCCGCCGGGCAAGGAGCGCACCATTGAGGGCATTGGTGCTGGCCGCTATCAGGTCGACCGTGGTGAAGTCGCCCGTCCATACGAACTCGCCAACGCTGACGCTGTTGGCGAAGTGGATTCCATCGATCACGGTGGTTCCTTTCCGGAATCGGGCCACACTTTGGCGGCGATAGCCGCCCGCGGGCGATCCTACGCGGATGAATCGATGCTACGCCGCGGGCTCTGTTCGAGACCCCTTCACAGTCGCGTAGGGTTGTCGCGGACGGCCGGCCGATCAATCTTTTCAGCCGCTTCATGTTGGGGTTCTAGTCCGAAAGGAAGCTCACGATGAGCAAGACGTTCAAAGGCGTTATCAATATCGACGATCGGGACTCGATCCCGGACTGGGAGCCTTATCTCCAGCCGGTTGCACCTCCCGGCTCGCCGAGCGTTCTCTACATCGTTCTCGATGATGTCGGCTTCTCGGCAATGGAGCCCTGGGGTGGGTTGATCGAAACGCCGAACATCAACCGGTTGGCCGCCAGCGGACTCACTTACACCAACTGGCACACCACCGCGCTGTGTTCGCCGACCCGCTCCTCACTGCTCACCGGCCGCAACCACACCACAAACGGGATGGCGTGTATCGCCGAGGCGACCACCGGGTTCCCCAACGCCAATGGCCACATCCCCTTCGAAAGCGCCACCATCGCCGAGGTCCTCGGCGACCAGGGTTGGAACACCTACATGCTCGGCAAGTGGCACCTCGTAGCGGCCGATGAGATGAACATGGCCTCGACCAAGAGAAACTGGCCTGTCGGTCGGGGTTTCGAGCGCTATTACGGCTTCCTGGGAGGCGAGACCAACCAGTGGTACCCGGACCTGGTCTACGACAACCACCCGGTGGAGCAGCCATCTCTTCCGGAGGACGGGTACCACCTGACCGTCGACCTCACCGACAAGGCGATCGAGTTCATCAAGGACGCCAAGACCATCGCCCCCGATAAGCCGTTCTTCATGTACTTCTGCCCGGGGGCAACCCATGCTCCGCATCACGCGCCCAAGGAGTGGATCGAGAAGTACAGGGGCAAGTTCGACATGGGTTATGAGGCGTACCGAGAGGTCGTCTTCGAGAATCAGAAGAAGATGGGGGTCATGCCCCAGGACGCGGTCCTCTCCCCGCTCAATCCCTATGCCGAGGAGACGAGCGTCGACGGTAAGCCCTGGAACCCGGTGGATGTCGTCCGCCCCTGGGATTCATTGTCAGACGATGAGAAGGCGTTGTTCTGCCGCATGGCAGAGGTCTACGCCGGCTTCCTGAGTCACACCGATCACGAGATCGGGCGCCTGCTCGACTACCTCGAGGAATCGGGTCAGTTGGAGAACACCATCGTGGTGCTGGTCTCCGACAACGGCGCCAGCGGCGAGGGTGGACCCAATGGGTCGGTCAACGAGAACAAGTTCTTCAACGGGATCCCCGACACGATGGAGGAGAACCTCCAGTACCTCGATCAGTTGGGATCGACCGCGACTTACAACCACTACCCGGTGGGCTGGGCCTGGGCGTTCAACACCCCGTTCAAGATGTGGAAGCGGTACAACTTCGAGGGCGGGGTCGCCGACGCGATGGTGATCTCCTGGCCCAATGGGATCAAGTCCCGCGGCGAAGTCCGCGACCAGTTCTGCCACGCCACCGACATCGTGCCCACCATGTACGACTGCCTGGGGATCGAACTGCCCGAGGAGGTCAAAGGCTTCCTACAAATCCCACTCGAAGGGGTGAGCATCCGCTCCACGTTCGACGACGCCGACGCCCCTACGCCGAAGGAGACCGGGTTCTTCTCCATGCTCGGATCGCGAGCCATCTGGCACAAGGGTTGGAAGGCGGTCTCGGTCCATCCCACCATCTCAGGGTGGGGCCATTTCGACGAGGACCGGTGGGAGCTCTACGACACAGAGAAGGACCGCACCGAGATGAACGACCTGGCTCCGGAGAACCCGGCGAAGGTCCAGGAGATGATCAATCTCTGGTTCCATGCCGCCGGTCTCTACAACGGTCTGCCACTCATGGACAAGACCGCAGTCGAGGTACTGGCCGATCCGACGCGTCCCCAGGTGGCACCCCCTCGCGACAGGTACGTCTACTACCCGGGTACGGCAGAGGTGCCGGAGACGGCAGCAGTCAACATCCGCAATCGCAGCTATTCGATTGCGGTCGAGACCACCGTCGACTCCGAGGATGCCTCGGGTGTGCTCTTCTCCCATGGGGCCCGTTTCGGAGGGCATTCTTTGTACATCAAGGACCGCAAGCTCAAGTACGTCTACAACTTCGTCGGCTCCAAGGAGCAGATCATCGAGTCCACCAAGGAGATCCCGACCGGGAATGTGATCTTTGGGGCATCCTTCGAGAAGGAAGGCGACGCTATGCCAACCACCGGGGACGCTGTCGCTGTTCATCGACGACGAGAAGGTCGGGGAGGGAAAGATCATGACCCAGCCCGGCAATTTCTCCCTCGTCGGTGAGGGGCTGAACGTGGGCAAGGACGGTGGCGAGCCGGTGACCTCCGACTACAGCGGGTCGCATCCCTATGCGTTCACCGGCGGCACCATCAAGGAGGCGATAGTCGACGTCTCCGGGGATCAGTACATCGACCTGGAGATGGAAGCCCTCGCTGTGATGAAGCGGGAGTGACGCGTCTCAGACCTTCGCGAACTCAGGACCAGCAAACCTGAGCGATCAAGACTCAGATCCTGGAATAGGGCTGGTCGGACGTGGTTGGAACAGGCCTGTCCACCCTTTACTCGAATAAGGAAATTGGCCCCCAATGCCTGATACAGCCCAACTGACCCTTCCCGTCCTCCCCCTCCACAACGGCGTGGTGTTCCCCCACATGGTGGTCACCATCCGGGTGGAGACCGAAGAGGGCAAGACCGCCCTCGCTGCTGCCTCCCGCAGTGACGGGCGCTTGCTGTTGGTCCCCAAACTCGAAGGTCGCTATTCGACAGTCGGCACCATTGCCGAGATCCAATCCGACGACGACGGAAGCGTCGTGGTCTCAGGGCTGTCCCGGGCCCGTGTGGGCGCCGGATCGGTGGACGAAAGCGGTGCCCTCTGGGTCGAAGCAGAGGCCTATCCCGAAATCGACATGATGGACGATGACCTGGAGGACCTGATCGCCGAGTATCGCGCCGTGGTCAGCGCCGTCCTCGAGAACCGCGGGATGGCAGGGGTCGCCGAGCGTCTGCTTGCCGTCGACAACCCTTCTCAGCTTGCCGACCTCGCCGTTTACTCCCCCGACCTCTCCCTGGAGCAGAAGGTCGAGGTCCTCGAGGCACTCGACATCCGGCGCCGGCTCGGAATGCTCCTGGTGTGGATGCGTGAGCTCCTCGCCGACCTCGAGCTTCGCCGCAAGGTGCGCGAGGACGCCACTGAGCGGATCGAGAAGGGCCAGAAGGACTACATCCTTCGTCAACAGATGGAGGCAATCCGCAAGGAACTGGGCGAGGACGGCGATGTCACCTCCGAGTACCGGGAGAAGCTCGCCGCTCGTGAACTGCCCGACAAGGTCCGGGAGTCGATCGAACGCGAGATCGACCGTCTGGAGCGGATGAGCGAGCAGTCACCCGAGCACTCCTGGATCAGGACCTGGCTCGACACCATGTTCGACCTGCCCTGGGGGGTGCGCTCCGACGACCGCCTGGACCTCGAAGAGGCGTGGACAGTTCTCGACGCCGACCACACCGGGCTGGAAGACGTGAAAGAGCGGATCATCGAGCATCTCGCGGTGCGCAAGCTTCGTTCCGAACGCGGGCTCTCCGACGAGGGCGAGCGGAGCGTCGGCGCCATCCTCCTCCTCGTTGGCCCACCCGGGGTCGGCAAGACCTCGCTTGGCGAGTCGGTGGCTCGCGCCCTCGGCCGCAAGTTCATCCGGGTGGCCCTCGGCGGCGTGCGAGACGAGGCCGAGATCCGGGGTCATCGCCGCACCTATGTCGGCGCCCGCCCCGGGCGAATCGCACGTGCCCTCACCGAGGCGGGGACCATGAACCCCGTCTTTCTCCTCGACGAGATGGACAAAGTGGGCAACGACTGGCGGGGAGACCCATCGTCGGCGTTGCTCGAGGTGTTGGACCCGGCCCAGAACCACACGTTCCGGGACAACTACCTGGAGGTCGACCTCGATCTCTCCGACGTGCTGTTCATCGCCACCGCCAATGTGATCGAAACCATCCCTGGTCCCCTCCTCGACCGGACTGAGGTGATCACCCTCGACGGATACACGGATGTCGAGAAGGTGGAGATCGCACGCGATCACCTTCTCCCCCGTCAGCTTCGGGCCGCAGGCCTGGAGCCGGAGGAGTTGGAGGTGACCGAGCCCGCCCTCGCCGCCATCGTCGATCGATACACGCGAGAGGCGGGCGTGCGCAACCTGGAGCGTGAACTGGGCAAGCTGTCGCGCAAGGTGGCGACCGAAGTCGCCAAGCGAGCCGAGACCGAGTCCGATCCGATAGTGGTCGATGAGCCACAGGTGCGCGAATACCTGGGCAAGCCCAAGGTATGGAAGGACGAGGCGTCAGATCGAACCGACATCCCAGGCGTGGCCACCGGTCTGGCGGTCACTGGAGCCGGTGGAGACGTGCTGTTCATCGAAGCCACCGCAATGGATGGGGAGCCGGGTCTCACGCTGACCGGGCAACTCGGCGATGTCATGAAGGAGTCGGCCCAGATCGCCTTGTCCTACGTGCAAGCCCACGCCGAGGACCTCGGTATAGACCCTGCGCTCCTCAAGCGGCGCTTCCATGTCCACGTCCCGGCGGGCGCCATTCCCAAGGACGGCCCATCGGCCGGGGTGACCATGCTCACCGCACTGGTTTCCCTCCTTACCGGTCGGAAGGTGAAGGACACGGTCGGGATGACCGGTGAGATCACCCTTCAGGGCAAAGTGCTCCCGATCGGCGGGGTGAAGCAGAAGGTCCTGGCCGCCCATCGCGCCGGGCTCAAGGAGGTCATCGTCCCCCGACGCAACGAAATCGATCTCGATGACGTGCCAGATTTGGTCAGCGAAGCCCTGACCTTCCACATCGCAGACACCGTCGACGATGTGCTGGCGGCAGCGCTGACTTCCTAACCATCTGTCGACAACCGCTGACCGACTTATCCACAGCATTGGGTCTTATGACCCATAGTGGATTGCCGTCGGTTTCGATAAACCTCATGCTATGGCGGAGATTGCTATGGGAGGCATCCACGTCGCAGTGGTTACCAAGCGACAAGTGGCCAAGGTATGCCCGCACTCGGAGACACTGACCACCATCACGGCTGGAGTCGAGCGGATCGTCTGCGAGGCGTGCGGACACCTCAGCTTCAGCTTTCCCGAGGCTCTCTCAGGGCCGGTGCACAGGAGATGGTTTGCCCGTCCCGCCGATCACGTCGAGGAGCCGGGGCCGATCCACGAACCTGTAGCGGACTGGTTGGAGCGGTTCACACCGGTCACCCACGCCCCTCACGTCGACGAAGAGGCAGCTGCGTCCCGGGCGTTCGCGGCCGATGAGCGCTTTCACATTCGAAGCCGATACGAGCTCCATCCCGAGCCGTCGGCAGCAGTCGCCTAGACGTTCCCCGCAACTTCCCCGATGACCCCTCGCGCTGGACGGGTCTACCGTGGGTGCTCACCGGAGCCCAGCATGAGCAAGGGGAAACCATGAGCACACTCGAGAACAGGCCGAACACCGCGCTCCTCGTCATCGACGTGCAAAACGGCGTCGTCGCGGGGGCTCACCAACGAGATGATGTCGTCGCCAATGTCGGCAGCCTGGTGGATAAGGCGCGCACGGAGCAGGTCCCGGTGGTCTGGGTCCAACACTCAGACGAAGGGTTGGAGAGGGGAAGCGACGACTGGCTGATCGTCCCCGAGCTCGATCCAAGCGACACCGAGCCGCTGGTCGAGAAGCACTATGCCGACTCGTTCGAAGAAACCACTCTCGAGAGTGTCCTGTCCGGCCTCGGAATCGGGCGACTCGTTGTCGTCGGCGCCCAAACCGACGAGTGCGTTCGCTCGACACTGCACGGGGCGCTGGTCAGGGGTTACGACGCAACTCTTGTCAGTGACGCTCACACGACCGAGGACCTTTCCGAATGGGGGGCTCCGCCGCCAGACCAGGTCATCGCACACACCAACATGTACTGGTCCAACCACAAGGCGCCGGGTCGGGTCGCGGGGACGGTCGAGACCAAGGATGTCGATTTCGGGTCGTCATCCTGATCCCCCAAGTCGGACCATCGAGGTGAACGACCGAGAACAAGCCCAGGTCGTCGCCGCCAACGACTCGGGCAAGACACCTGTCGTCTTCATCCACGGCCTCTGGTTGTTGCCCAATAGCTGGGATCACTGGGTTTCCCTGTTCGACGAAGCCGGCTTCGCCACACTGACTCCAGGCTGGCCAGACGACCCGGAGACCGTCGAGGAGGCCCGAGCGAATCCAGAAAGCCTTGCCAACAAGAGGGTGGGCCAGATCGCGGATCATTACACCGAGGTGGTACGCCTGCTCAGCGTCAAGCCAGCCGTGATTGGGCACTCATTCGGTGGTCTCCTCACCCAAATCGTGGCGGGGCGCGGCCTGTCCGCCGCTTCCGTCGCCATCGACCCCGCCCCGTTCCGGGGCGTGTTGCCACTGCCGCTGTCGGCGCTCAAATCTGCGTCACCCGTCTTGCGCAACCCGGCCAATCGGAAACGGGCGGTGCACTTGACCTTCGATCAGTTCCGCTACGGATTCGTCAACGTCGTCGATGAGACCGAGGCGAAGGAGCTTTACGAGAAGTACGCGGTCCCCGGTGCCGGCGCACCGCTCTTCCAGGCAGCCACTGCGAATCTCAATCCAGGCACCGAGGTGAAGGTGGACACCAAGGCTGCGGCGCGGGGACCACTCCTGATCATCTCCGGTGAGAAGGACAACACGGTGCCGTGGTCCATCGCCAACGCCTCGTTCAAGAAGCAATCACGCAACTCCGCAGTGACCGAAATCGTTGAGATGCCCAATCGAGGGCACTCGCTGACCATTGACAGCGGGTGGCGAGAGGTTGCCGACACTGCCCTCGCCTTCGTCAGAAGGTTCGTCTGATCGACCTCAGTCCCAGATGGTGACGATCGCCGAAACGATGGTGTATGCAATCACTGCGTTCACCCCGTTGATCAACCAGTAGAACCTTGCCCTTCTGCTCGTACATCTGGTTGACGACGGCGCTCACGATCCCGAATCCGACACCCAGGGTGACACCGAGAGCGACCCCATCGACGAGCTCATCGCCGGTGATCGCCGTTGCGATGAGGGCGATGACGATCGAGGTCACGAAATAGCCGATGAAGGTCGGAATCAGAATCATGGCCAGCGGGCGGGCCTTCGCCGGGAGTCACCTTGGCCGCCTCTTGCCAGGCCTTGCTCAGCGGAGGGATCGAATACCAAACCGCACTGAAGGCGAACCAGGCAACTGCAGCCACCAGGATGGCCAGCCAATTCAGGTCTGCGAAGTAGTCAAAGATCACGTCTCAGTCCTTCCTTCCGATCTCCCTCGCTCGGCGAAGCTACGCATCTGACAATCCGAACGCAGCGCTACGGTCGGCGCTCGACAGGTTCCTCTCTGTGTAGGTCGAGGTACCCGACGTGACCAGCTCTGCGGCAGCAGAGGCGAGTGCCCCATAGGCGGCGAAGGCCAAGGCACCACCCGTCGACAACCGGCGCACTCCCAGCTCGCTCAACTGGCCGACAGTCGGGCCGCCGGGCAGCAGAAGGACATTGACTGGTGCTCCTGCCTCTGCAACCACTCGACCAATGAGATCGGGCTCCGTCAGACCCGGGGCATACAGCACATCGGCGCCTGCCTGGCGAAAAGCCTGAAGCCGGCCGATGGTGTCTTCGATGTCCTCGATGTCGTAGAGGTGGTTCTCGGCGCGAGCCGTCAGGGTGACACCGTGCGGTCTAACCGCTTCGACGGCAGCCGTGACCCTGGTCACCGCGACTTCGATTGGATAGATGCCAGATCGAGGGTCGTAATCCTCGATCGACAACCCGGATGCTCCCGCATCAGCCAGGCGAGCAACGGCGGCAGCCACGCCCTCAGCGTCGTCGGCGTACCCGTTCTCGGCATCGACATTGATCGGGATTTCGACTGCTGACGACAAGGCACGCACGTGAGCCACCAGTTCATCGAGGGTGGTCTGCTGGTCCATCCGCCCCAGCGATGCGGCAAAGCCCGAGCTGGTGGTCGCGATCGCCGGAAATCCCATTGACTCGAGGATCTTGGCCGACCCGATGTCCCAGGCGTTAGGCATGAGGAAGGTGCCCGACCGGTGAAGTTCGGCGAAACGCACTCGCATCGAATCCAATGACACAGGGCGGAACCTAACGCCTTTCTCCCCCCAGTGAACGGAGTGAACGTTGGGGGGAGAGCCGGCGCAGCCGGGAGGGGGGCCGCAGGCGAGGGTGGTGCACACAACTCGCACGAGCCACCGCAAGATTTCGAGCCCGGATCTCGTCATACAGTGTGTGACAGTCGTGATGGGTGACCAATGACCAGCCAAACCGCAGAAATAGGGCCGACCCTGGCTCGGGCTCGGGCGGGCGACACTGTGGCGTTCGCCACCTTGGTCGACGGGCACCGGACCGGGCTTCTCCGCCACTGCTACCGGATGCTGGGGTCCGGCCCCGATGCCGAAGAGGCTCTTCAAGACACCTTGCTGCGAGCCTGGCAGCGTCTCGACACCTTCGAGGCCCGGGGCTCGTTTCAAGGTTGGATGTATCGAATCGCCACCAACTTGTGCATCGACCGACTCAGAGGGCGCCGCCCGCGAAGCCATCCCGTGAGCCACGGTCCATCGGCCTCACCAGGGTCCTTCCCCGAGGGCGCCGATCCCGCGATCGAATGGGTTGAGCCGATCGGTGATGCGAGCATCGGGCTCGAGCAAGACCCGGCACACTCGGCGGAGCAACGAGAACGGATCAGCCTCGCCTTCATCGCCGCCCTGCAGCGCCTGTCAGCGCGTCAAAGAGCGGCCTTGCTGCTCCACGATGTCCTCGACTTCTCCCAGAACGAAGTGGCAGAGGTGCTCGACAGTTCTCCGTCGGCGGTCAACAGCCTGCTATTCCGGGCTCGGGAGACGATGAGCGCCTCGCCAACACCGCTGCCTGCCGATCCGAAGGATCCCGAAGTGAAGGAGCTACTGGACAGATACATGCGCGCCTGGGAGCGAGCGGACATCAATGAGTTCCTGGCGACCGTCAGTGACGATGTTCGGATATCGATGCCGCCGATCCCAACCTGGTACCAGGGCTCAGAGACCGTGGCGACCTTCATCGAGGCAGCGATCTTCGAGCAGGTCCGGCCACACGGAGTCACCATGCGGCCCGGCGGCGCCAACGGGCAGCCTGCCTACGCCACGTATGAGCCGGGATCAGACGGCACGATGAGTGTCAGTGGTATCCAGGTGATCGAGGTAGCCGAGGGCAGCAGGACGATCTCGGGGATCACTTCGTTCCGGGATCCCGAGATCGCGGTGCGCTGTGGGTTCCCGCGAACGATCACCTGATCTTCCTGCTCACCCTCCGACCAACCTCGGATCAACCTGTACTTTGGGGCCAGCTCCGGCTGCAGGGCCTCTCTCCCCTTCCAAACGGCTGGCGACGTCCTCGAGACCTATCACCTCTGACACCAGCGCGTCGGGTACCACCCGGCGATCGGCGTAGGCCGTGATCGCCTCGCCCAGCCCCGCAGACCCTCCAAGGATGCCGACCACGGTCATGTCACCAATGGTGATCTGACGGCTGTCGATCAGGCTTGGCTCGCCTGAGATCCCGATCAGGACCAGCCGGCCGCCGGGCTCGACAAGGGGGAGACTCGTCGCAGGGGCTCCGGAGTCGCTTGTTGCGTCGACAACACCATCGAACGGCCCGGGCAGGTCATCGGCCCCCAGGTAGGCATGTTGAACTCCCAATGACCTGGCCAGCTCGAGGCTTGCGGTCGTCTACGCCGACGATGTGAACTTCGACGCCTCGGGCCATCGCGAATTGTGCAATGAGAAGCCCGATTGTCCCCGGCCCGAAGATCAGAAGACGTTGTCCCGCCTGGAGTGCGGTCCCATTCAGAGCACGGACCGCACAACC
Organism: uncultured Acidobacteriota bacterium; assembly: GCA_963724825.1. Classification (GTDB taxonomy): domain Bacteria; phylum Actinomycetota; class Acidimicrobiia; order Spongiisociales; family ZC4RG35; genus JALYNX01. The sequence goes on along the minus strand of CAVRWT010000008.1, from coordinate 60,159 downwards.
CCCTGGTTCGACCAGTGCCGCCGCTTCCGCCGAGACCTGTTCCGGGATTTCGTAGAGGGCGGAGGCGGGCACGGCCAATTGCTCGGCCAACGCACCTGGCCAGCCTCCGCGAACCCCGATCTCCTGGCGGGACTCGCAGACATGATGACGCCCACTGAGGCATCGCTCGCACACCCCACAACCAAGCATGGTGTCCCCGGTGACGCGCTTTCCCAACCAGGTCTGGTCGACTCCCTCGCCCAGGGCAGAGACCCGGCCCGCCCACTCGTGACCGATCCGAAGGGGGTATGACGTGTATCCCTGGCGGAGGTAGTCCATCTCACCTGTGAAGAACTCGATGTCGGTGCCGCATATCCCGGCCCGCTCGACGTCGACCACGACCAGACCGCTCGTGGGAATCGGAGGCTCCACATCGTCGATCCGGGCCACCCCGGGGCCATGGAGGACGAGTGCTCGCATTCCCCAAGTATTCCCTGCGCTCCGTCCTTGTGTCGATCTGTCGTTACCGTCCTCTCGTGGGTCAACGAATGACGGCCGATGAGATGCGGGGTTTGAGTGGTCTGGTCGACCTCGTACTCGAACGGGCAATCGCTCCAGTGGAGGGGATGCACAGGGCCATCGCAGATCGCTCTCTGCGCTGGACCGGTCCTAGCGGAGAATCTGCTCGAAATGTGATCGACGCAACTATCACCTCGATCTATGACGTGATCCGGCTCGGCGGCTCGGCCGTAGGGGCCACGATCGGGCTTGCCGCGGGGATCCGGGGTGAGCCACTTACCGAAACTGCACTCGGACGCAAGGTCCAAGCGGTGGTGAACGCCACTTGGGGCGACGAGCTGGTGCAACGAGACAACTCCTTCGGGATCGACATGGGTATCCGGCAACCCTCAGGGACCCTTGTTGACCTCACTTCCGTCGGCTTGGCATCGGCCTTTCCATCGGCCACCTCGCGGATCGTGGTCCTGGTACACGGATTGGGCCGAACGGAGAATTCCTGGCTGGAGAGGCATGACCGTGCCGGACTGTGGGATCGGCTGGCGACCGACCCTTCAGTGACTCCTGTGATGCTGCGTTACAACACCGGTCGCCACATCTCAGACAACGGTGCCGATTTGGCAGAACTCCTCGAACAGATGTGGAGCTGCTGGCCAGTCCGGCCCGAATCGGTGGCGCTAGTCGGTCACTCGATGGGTGGGCTGGTGATCCGAAGCGCCTGCCAGATGGGTAAGGCGGCAGGCCAAGCCTGGACCGATGGGTTGGATCATGTGATCACCGTGGCCACGCCACACCTCGGTGCGCCATTGGAGAAGGCGGCCAACCTCGTCTCGTGGGGTCTCCGGGCAACTCCGGAAAGCAGACCATTGGCTGAGTTTCTCGACGCCCGGAGCGCCGGCATCAAGGACCTTCGATTTGGGCGCATCGTCGAGGATGATCGGTCCGGGGCCGACGACACCTTGTTCCACGGCGAGCCGACTGATCCTCCGCTTCTGCCCGAGGTACGACACCATTTCGTGGCAGCCGTTGTCACCAAGAATCCCCAGCACCCAGTTGGTTCGATGTTCGGAGACTTGATGGTTCGGGCCGCGAGCGGCACCGGACGAGGTCGACGACGCAAGATCGAGGCCACCGACACGACAGATTCTCGGAGGCAGACGTCATTTCGACCTGCTCCACGACTCGGAGATCCAGGATCAGATCGTCGAATGGTTGGGCCTGAGCAGGAGCTGAAGCTCAGGCGTTCAGCCTGCTGATGATTTCTGCGATCGCGGCGTCGACATCGCCCTTGGGCAGGTCCTTGAAGGCCGCCTTCAACTCGGCTCGGGTGATGATGTCCTTCCGTATGTCCAGGATCGCCGACTTCGCGAACTTGGCATTGGAGCCCATGTCCTCGACCACTACCCGGAACAGCTCTTTGAGGAATGCTTCCTCTTCAGCAGTGAACGCCATATCTTCCTTTCCGATCTCGCCATGCTGGACCTGACCTATCGCCTGGCCTGGAGCCACGGCGAACTCGTGGGTCTGCTCACCTAGCTCGCCCGGTACCACCGATAGGTGGCCGTGCGTCAAATGACCGTTGTCCCCCGTGTATGGCCTCCATTCGAAGGCCGGAAACTTCCTCGTTCGGGTGGATGAGAACTTCCGGCGGTCGTGGATGACGTAGAGGATGCGAGGATCCCTGGACAGCCTCAACGTCTCGGCTACTTCGTCGACGAAACCAGGAGTCCCCTCTGCGAAGTCGAGAGCACGCACCGTCCCGAGACCGGCTCTCGGGCTTGGACGATGGTCGGAAGTCGGGCTGTTCAGGTCGTGTTGCTTGCTGGCGACCGTCCCATCGGTGCGGAACCGGCCGGGCCGAATCGCTTCGATCTGCTTCCCGAAAGTGACGATCGCCCCTGCCGCCCGCCAGTCCTGACCGGCGTGGTTGACACCCTCGAACCTGAAACTCATGCCGCGAAACCTAACCGCAATGGACAGTTTTAGGTCAGCTGTCGCCGGCCCTCGGTCTCGTCGTCGATCGTCCTTCCAGTGGGCTCGAAACCATGACCGAGGTAGAAGGGTCGGGGGGACCCCTTGCCCTCGCCCCAACTGGTGAGGAGGGTGGTGTCACCCATCTCCAGACACTCCTCAGCAATCAGATCGAGGACCCGGCCCGCGATCCCACGCCGCTGATGAAGACGGTCGATCAGCAGCCGCCAGAGGTACGGCTCCGGGTGATGCTCGGTGCGCAGGGCAAGCATCACGAATCCGACGATCTCATCGTCGGCGACCACGGCTCGCATCCATGGCACCACAGGAGCGCCGTCGACCACCTCGGGAAACAGAGCGTCGGTGAACGACCAGAACATCGGGGCGACAAATGACTCCTGGGTCTTGTGGGTGACGAGCTTGGACACCGCCCGTTCGTTGGCGGGGGTGATCTCGACCAGGCTGACCTCGGTCGGAGAATGCTGCGGCCGCGAGCGCCACTTGTCCCAATCCTCACGGATCAGCCCGTAGATCCAGTCGTCCTCGTTCGTGTTCTCAAGCCAGAAGGACAACTTGGTGTGGCCCTCGTACAGGAATCCGGTTCTTTCCATCACCATCGCCGAGGCGGTGTTTTCGGGGTTGAGCAGGCCGAACACCCTGGTGACACCGAGCACGTCGAACAGGTAGGCGACCAGGGCTTCCAGGGCCTCGACGGCATAGCCGTGGCCCCAATGCTCGCTGGCGAAGGTGTACCCGATCTCTGCAGTTCTCCCCTTCTGGCTCAGATGCAGGGCCAGATCTCCGAGGGTCTCGCCGCTCTCCGCATCGGCGACGACGGCCATCCACCATTCCTCATCCTGAGGCCCATCCATCGCGACCAGCTCGGCCTCCACCGTCTCCGCTTGTTCCGTGGTGAACGGGACCGCCCAGTTCTGGTATTTGGCGACGAGTGGATCGTTGCGGCGTGCTTCGAGCGAGGCAGCGTCACCCGATCGGAATGGCCGGATCAGAAGTCGTTTGGTGCGGATTGGCTCGAACACGAATTGATTCAACCAGGCCGGTGCCGATCTCCCGTCCGGTTTTCTCAGGAGCGGAAGCGGTCGAATGGCTCGAGTTCGATGTCGGCGTCGGCCAGGTCACGATCCACGCGCTCCACGACTCCAGTCAGGTCGATTGGCTTCAGCCCAGACCACGGATCGCCATCCAAGCGGGCATCAACGGTGCGTAGCTGGACCCCGTCGGGCTCGAGTGATGTCAGTTCCTCCCACGCCAGGGGAGCCGCCACTGGAGCGCCCGACCGGGGCCGGAGCGACCACGGTGCCACCGAAGTCGACCGGCCGGTGTTGCGCATCCAATCGACGAACACGCGATCGCGACGATCCGCCTTGCGGAAGGCCACCGTCAACAAGTCCTCGTGGGATGACGCTGCCAGTTCTGCCGCACCCCGCGCGATCCACCCCACCGCTTCGAGGTCGAGGGCCGGTGTCAAGCGGGCCCGAAGGTGATAGCCCTTGGAGCCCGAGGCAAGGAGGACCGTTGCAATGCCGTAGCCCTCGAGGAATGAACGCATCACGGCCGCGGCCTCACGGACCAGGGCTACCTGATCCGGTGGAGGGTCGAGATCCCAGATCACCCAGTCCGGACGGTCTTCGCCATCGATCCGAACCGACGGGACGTGGAAGGTGATCGCCCCGAAATTGGCAAAGAAGGCGATGCCCTCGGCGGTGTTGACCACCGGGTAGACCGTGGTGCCGCCGCCCTCCTTGGGGAGCTCGTGACGCCCGATGAGGTCTTCGGGATAGTGGTCGGGTGCATTCTTCTGCATGAACCCCTTGCCCCCGATCCCCTGGGGAAAGCGCTCCACCGATAGAGCCCGGCCCTCGATGAAGGGCAGCATCTGGCTCGCAACCTTGGTGTAGTAGCCGACGACCTCGCCCTTGGTGATCCCGTCGTCGGGGAACACCACGCGCTCGGGGTGGGTGACCTCCATTGGGCAAGCCTATTTCTCCCCCCAGCGCATTTCTCCCCCCAGCGAACGGAGTGAGCGTTGGGGGGAGAGCCGGCGAAGCCGGGAGGGGGGACCCCTAGTGCGGATAGCATTTGCACATGCCCGCAGGCCAGGATCCCAAGCCCAAAGTCACCGGTCCCGCCTCCTACTTCCCCTCGATCGAGAAGAAGTACGGCCGCCCCATCGCCGAATGGCAGGAGATCATCCGTTCCAGCCCTCTCACCAAACACATGGAACTCGTCAACTGGTTGAAGGCCGACTACGGGATGGGCCACGGCCACGCCAACGCCCTTGTCGCCTACACCCTCGACGAGGAGAGGTGGAAGTCTTGAGCCTCACTCCTCTGGGATCACGATCCAGAGGATGATGTAGATCAGGATCTGAGGGCCGGGCAGGATCAGGGAGAGAACGAACAGGAGCCGCATCGTTCCCCGACTCATTTCGAACCGATCAGCAAGGCCGGCAGCCACTCCGGCGATGACACGGCCCTCCTTGGGACGCACGAGGCGCGGCACATCGGTCATGACCGCCAACCTACCCCGACCCGCGACAAGCCCCTTGCGATCAGTCTCGATCTGAGCGAACATATGTTCGATGCGATCCGAGGCGTCGATCCTCCATGCCGACCTCGACGCCTTCTATGCGTCGGTCGAGCAACGGGACAACCCCAAGCTTCGCTCACGACCTGTGATCGTGGGCGGGGGTGTGGTCTTGGCGGCCAGCTACGAAGCCAGGGCCTGTGGGGTGCGGACCGCAATGGGTGGTCGATTGGCACGTCGCCTGTGCCCGGAGGCGATCGTTGTCGAGCCAAGGATCTCGGCGTACTCCGAGGCGAGCAAGGCGGTGTTCGAAGTCTTCAAAGACACCACTCCCCTGGTCGAGGGGATCTCCATCGACGAGGCCTTCCTGGATGTTGGCGGGTTGAAGAGGATCTCGGGCTCACCGGTTGAGATAGCCAGGCGGTTGAGAGAGACAGTGCTCAGCGAGGTCGGCCTGCCGATCACGGTCGGGGTTGCTCGCACCAAGTTCCTGGCCAAGGTCGCCAGCGGGGTGGCCAAGCCCAATGGGCTCCTGGTGGTGGCGCCCGGTTCCGAGTTCGACTTCCTGCACCCTCTTCCGGTGGAAAGGGTCTGGGGAGTAGGGAAGGTGACCGCCGCCAAGCTCCATGACCGGGGAATCAACACCGTCGGGGAGATCGCCGAACTGGCTGAGCCGTCCCTGGTGGCGATGTTGGGCCGGGCATCGGGCCGCCACCTCCACGCCCTCGCACACAATCGGGACCCCCGTCCCCTGGAGGTGGGCCGCCGACGTCATTCCATCGGATCGCAACGTGCCTTCGGATTGGGGCCTAGATCCCACGAGGAGCTCGACACGATCCTGGTCGGCCTGGTCGAACGTGTCAGCCGCCGACTCCGAAAAGCGGAACGAGTGGGGCGAACCGTCGTTCTCCGCCTTCGATTCAACGACTTCTCGAGGGCCACCCGCTCGCACACCTTCTCGCGGGCGACGGCGCACACCCAGACCATCCTCTCCGCACTCCGGGGCCTGCTCGCCGATTCGCTTCCCTTGATCGAGAGTCAGGGCGTCACCCTGATCGGCATCGCGATCGCCAACCTCGACGATGACGATGCGCTGCAGTTGTCATTGCCATTCGATCGGGAGCCAGGGCTGGCCCTCGACGAGGCAATGGACCAGGTCAACGATCGGTTCGGATCGGCGACCGTGACCCGGGCGGTCCTCCTCGGCAAGGACCCGGGCCTGACCGTGCCTCTGCTCCCTGACTAGCACCGCAACCTATATTCACCCCTGATGCAGACGTTTCTGTTCACCGACATCGAGGCGAGCACACGTCACTGGGAGGAGCAGCCCGTCGCCATGGCATCTGCCCTCGCCCGACACGATTCGATCATGACCGGAGCCATCGACCGGGCCCAGGGCACTCTCCTCAAGACGACCGGCGACGGGGTCATCGCCCGCTTCGACTCGGCGGGCAACGCGGTTGCGGCCACCCTCGATGCCCAAAAGGCGCTGAGTGCGGAGGCCTGGGGCGTCACCGGGCCGCTGCGAGTTCGGATGGGCATCCACGCTGGAGAGACCGAGAGTCGAAATGGTGACTTCTTCGGGCCTTCGATGAATCGGGCGGCCCGGATCATGGCCGCTGGCCACGGCGGCCAGGTGTTGGTCTCCGGAGCCGCGGCGGAGCTTGCTGCAGAGCAACTCCCGCATGGTGCGGCGTTGCGAGACCTGGGCATGCATCGCCTCAAGGACCTGACACTTCCCGAGCATCTCTACCAACTGGTGCATCCCGACATCGAGAGCGAATTCCCGGCACCGGTCACCCTCGATTCACGGCCCCACAACCTTCCACTGCAGGCCACGGAGTTCTTGGGACGGCGCAACGAGTTGGCCGCCATCCAGGTCATGTTGGAGTCCCCAAACACCAGGTTGCTGACGATCGCCGGCCCGGGTGGGGCAGGCAAGACGCGTCTTGGTCTCCAGGTGGCGGCCGAACAGCTGGATCGCTTCCGCGATGGTGTGTTCTTCGTCGATCTCTCGGCCGAACTCGACCCGGGGTCGGTCTTCGAGGCGATCGTCCGGACCCTCGAGCTGCCGGTCCTCGGTGGTGGTGACGCGCTCCAGATCCTCAAGTCGAGGCTCCGTGACCTCGAAATGATGCTGGTGCTCGACAACTTCGAGCAGGTCACCGAAGCGGCCGTGGGTCTCTCCGAGCTCCTCCAACATGCACCGCACCTGAGAGTGGTGGTGACCAGTCGGGAAACCCTCCGGGTTCGCGCCGAGCACGTGTTCCCGGTTCCACCGCTCTCCCTTCCCCACCCCCGCGATCCCGTCGCCTCGATCGCCGAGTCCGAAGCGGTGCAGCTATTCACCGAACGGGCCGTCGCGGTGCGTCCAGCCTTCACCCTCACCGAAGAGAATGCGGCAGTTGTCGCCGAGATATGTCTGCGACTCGACGGCCTCCCATTGGCCATCGAACTGGCAGCCGCGCGACTCAAGGTGTTCACACCGACCGACCTCCTCGACCGCCTTCGCAAGCGGCTCGATGTCCTGGGTGCCGGGGGCCGGGATCTGCCCGACCGGCAACGCACCCTGTGGGGGGCGATCGGGTGGAGCTACGAGCTGTTGAACGAAGACGAGAGGCGACTGTTCGAGCTGATGTCGGTGTTCTCCACCACTGATCTCCCCGGTCTGGAGGCGGTGGCATCCGACATGGATGCAGGGCTGGTCCTCGATTCGCTGGCCTCGCTCGTTGACAAGAGCCTCGTTCGAAGCGACGACGACGTCGAATCACAGCGGTTCGCCATGCTCCTGATGATCAAGGAGTTCGCGGCGGAGCGGCTCGCCGACACTCCCGATCGGGAAGCAGCCGTGCGCAAAGCGCACGCCGACTACTTCTCCAGGCTCACCGTCGACATCGAAGAGCGGCTTGAAGGTCCCGAGCGGGATGCAGCCCTCGAAGATGTGGAGTCGGAGATTGGCAACCTGAGGACCGCATGGCGATTCTGGGTGGACGCCGGTGACCTCGACCGGATGCTCGACCTGATCGGGCGTCTGTGGTCTCTTTATGAGTCGAAAGGCTGGTACCACAGCGCGATCGAGCTGGCGTCCGACACCCTCGAGGTGATGGCCAAAGCAGGCTCGCCACCGGAATTGGCTCCCGACGAGCTGGTCATGCGAACGATGCTGGCCCGAACCCTGATGGCGGTACGCGGCTATGACGTGGAAGTCGAAGCCGAATTCAAGCGGGCGCTCGAGATCTCACGTACCGTGCATGGCAGCGCCTCACAGCGTTTCCCGGTGCTGAGGGCTTTGGCGACCTACTACATGGGGATCGCTGACTTCGCCCAGGGCATGGAGTACGGGCGAGAGATCCTCGAGCTCGGTGAACGGGAGAACGACCTAGCCATACAAATGGAAGGCCACTATGTCTACGGCGTGGGTATGGCGTTCACCGGCGACCTCGAGCACGGCCTACCCCACCTCGATCGCGCCATCGAGCTCCACGACCCCCGTGCTCGGAGCGCGTCACGCTTTCGTCTCGGCCCCAACACCGGGGTCGTGGCGCGGGTCGCCTCCGGACTTGTCCTCTGGCAGTGCGGAGACCTGGAGCAATCGGTTTCCCGGGTCAGCGCAGCCCTCGACATCGCCAGGGAGATCGACCACCCCTACAGCATCGCCTACGCCCTCTATCACAACGCCTTCCTCGCACTGCAGAGGAGCAGGTTCGAGGAGTGCATCGCGATTGCGAAGGACCTGGCCGAGGTCTCGGAAGACCATGACTACATCGTGTGGGCGACTCTCGCGATCTTCCTCGAGGGCATCTGTCGAACGGTCCTCGGCGAGACCGAACGCGGGTTGGAGATGACCGAGAGGGCGATCGACCTCTATCAGGGGCTGACCACACCCCCAGTGTTCTGGCCGCTGATCCTGGCCTTCAGAGCACTGGTGCACGCGCTCGCCGGGCAACCCGAGCGAGCGTTGGCATTGATCGAAGAGGCGATAACGATCGGTGGCCCCGATGACATGACCTCACCCGAGTTTCGAATCGTCAAAGGCGACATATTGAGGATGCTGTCGACGCCTGACCACGCCAGCGCCGAGGACTCCTATCAATCGGCGATCCGGGGCGCCCACGCAGGAGGCCTGCGCCTGTTTGAACTGCAGGCCATGACCAGGCTGGTCGGTCTGCGGCGCGAACTGGGCCAGTCCCCCGACGGCAGCGCAGAGCTGGCCACGCTCTATGGCACCTTCACTGAAGGTCTGGATGAACATGACCTGGCCGCAGCCAGAGACATCCTGGAGCTGAGCGGTCACTAGGGCGCTTCGACCACCGGTGTCGTGACATTCGGCACTCCCTTGCAGAACGTCGTCTCCTTAGCGTTAACCGCATGGCCCCCAACTTCACAACGGTCGACGGCAACCAGGCCGCGGCCCGAGTGGCACATGCCCTCAGTGAGGTAATAGCCATCTACCCGATCACTCCGGCTTCGCCGATGGGTGAGCTCGCTGACGCCTGGTCGCAACTCGGTCGCCCCAATCTGTGGGGTGTCGTCCCCGACGTCGTTGAGATGCAGAGTGAGGCGGGCGCGGCCGGCGCCGTGCACGGATCGCTCCAGGTGGGGGCGCTGACCACCACCTTCACCGCATCTCAGGGCTTGCTGCTGATGCTGCCCAACATGTACAAGATCGCAGGGGAGCTGACCCCAACGGTGTTTCACATCGCAGCTCGGACCCTCGCCACCCACGCCCTCTCGATCTTCGGTGATCACTCCGATGTCATGGCCGCCCGCCAAACCGGGTTCGCCATGCTCGCCTCGTCGTCAGTTCAGGAAGCCCAGGATCTCGCCGTGGTGGCTCACGCGGCGACGTTGAAGGCACGGGTCCCGTTCCTGCACTTCTTCGACGGGTTCCGCACCTCGCACGAAGTTTCAAAGATTGCCGCCGTTGGGGACGACGTGCTTCGAGCCATGATCGATGAGGACCTGATCGCCCAGCATCGGCTGCGCGCATTGAGCCCTCAACGTCCCGTGCTCCGCGGCTCGGCTCAAAATCCCGACGTCTTCTTTCAGGCGAGAGAGGCAAGCAACCTGTTCCACTCGGCGGTTCCATCGATAGTCCAGGCCGAGATGGATCACTTCGCCGAGCTCACCGGCCGTAGCTACCACCTCTTCGACTACCTGGGGCATCCCGAAGCGGACAGGGTCGTGGTCCTGATGGGATCCGGAGCCGGTGCTGCCACCGAAGCGGTGCAGCGGCTGGTGTCACAGGGAGATCGCGTCGGTCTGTTGACCGTCCGCCTCTACCGGCCTTTCGACGGCGAGGCCTTCCGAGCGGCCCTGCCTGAATCGGCTCGCTCCATCGCCGTTCTCGACAGGACCAAAGAGCCGGGATCGGTCGGCGAGCCTCTCTATTTGGACGTTCTCGGAGCGCTCTACGAGGGAGATCGCCCCCCGCCACTCGTTGTAGGCGGACGGTACGGACTGTCCTCGAAGGAGTTCACGCCGGCCATGGCCTCTGCCGTCTTCGCCGAACTGGAGCAAGAGACTCCCAAGCGCCATTTCACCGTCGGGATCAACGACGATGTCACCCACTTCAGCCTGGATTACAGCTCGGAGGCTTGGGAGGAGCCCGAAGACATGGTGCGTGCCGTCTTCTTCGGATTGGGCAGTGATGGCACAGTCGGAGCCAACAAGGCCTCAGTGAAGATCGTCGGCGACCACACCGAGCTCTTCTCCCAGGGCTACTTCGTCTACGACTCGAAGAAGTCCGGGTCACGCACAGTTTCCCACCTCCGATTCGGCCCACGGCCGATCGCATCGACCTATCTGATTGGGTCCGGGCAAGCCACCTTCGTGGCTTGCCATGACTTCAACCTTCTTCAAGATGTGGATGTGCTGGAAGCGGCGGCAGATGGGGCCACTTTCCTCATCAACAGCCCCTACGGGCCCGACCGAGTGTGGGATCACCTTCCACCTTGGATTCAACGCGGAATCGTCGAGAAGGGCCTCGACTTCTGGGTGGTGAACGCCTCTGAAATCGCCGCCAACGCGGGGCTCGGAGGTCGGATCAACACCGTGCTCCAAACCTGCTTCTTCGCCCTCTCCGAAATCATGCCCCGCGAGCAGTCAATGGCCGCCATCACCGACGAGGTGACGAAGGCTTACGGCAAGAGAGGCGAGGTCGTAGTACGCCGCAACCTCGATGCCATCAACTCCGCACTTGGTGGTTTGCAACGTGTAGAGGCTCCCGTCGCATTCGAAGGCGCGATGACCGGCCCGGCAGACATTTACGCCTCCCGCCTCGCGGCCGCCCCGGACTTCGTCCGGCGGGTGACCGGGATGATGTTGGCGGGAAAGGGAGACCTGCTGCCGGTTTCGGCGATGCCCGTCGACGGCACCTTCCCCACCGGGACCGCGGTTTGGGAGAAGCGGTCGATCGGAAACGAGATCCCGATCTGGGATCCCTCGATCTGCATCGACTGTGCCCGGTGTGCGTTGGTCTGCCCACATGCGGCGATCAGATTCAAGGTCTTCGATCCTGCCGTCCTCGACATGGCCCCCGATGGGTTCGCATCCAAAGAGGCCAGTGGAAGTGACCTCGCGGGCATGTTCCTCACAGTGCAGGTTGCTCCCGATGACTGCACAGGTTGCGGAGTCTGCGTGGACGTGTGTCCGGCCCATTCCAAGACCGAGGTCGGGCACCGCTCGATCGACATGGTCCCAAAGGAAGAACATATGGGGCGAGAGCGGGCCAACTTCGATTTCTTCCTGACCATCCCCGACCCTCCGCGCGAAGAGGTGAGGCTCGACACAGTCAAGGGATCTCAGATGATCGAGCCGTTGTTCGAGTTCTCAGGAGCCTGCGCCGGGTGCGGAGAGACCCCCTACCTCAAGCTCCTCACCCAACAATTGGGTGACCGCCTGGTCATTGCGAACGCCACCGGGTGCTCGTCGATTTACGGAGGAAACCTCCCCACCACTCCTTGGGCGACAGATGAGACCGGACGCGGGCCGGCGTGGGCCAACTCGTTGTTCGAGGACAATGCCGAGTTCGGGTTGGGGATGCGCCTCGGCCTCGAAGCCATGGAGGCCGATGCCCGTCTTCTGGTAACCGCCTTGCTCCCGGAGCTCGGAGACCTAGGGGTGGAAATCCTCGGAGCCGATCAAACAGAGGAAGCTGGGATTGCCGCTCAGAGGAATCGGATCGAGATCCTTCGAGAGCGGTTGGCCGGCATCGATGGGCTGCTGGCTCGCCGTCTCGAAGGGGTCGCAGACGCTTTGGTTCGCACCTCGGTCTGGATAGTCGGCGGCGACGGTTGGGCCTACGACATCGGGTTCGGCGGCCTGGACCATGTGCTCGCCTCGGGCAGGGATATCAACATCCTGGTGCTCGACACCGAGGTCTATTCCAACACCGGTGGGCAAGCCTCCAAGGCGACACCACGTGCCGCTGTGGCGAAGTTCGCCTCGGGTGGGAAGGCCACGGCGAAGAAGGATCTGGGCCAGATCGCGATGGCCTACGGAAATGTCTACGTGGCTCAGGTGGCGATGGGCGCGAACATGACCCAGACCGTGAAGGCGTTCGCTGAGGCGGAGGCACACCACGGCGTGTCCATGATCCTCGCCTACAGCCCGTGCATCGCTCACGGGATAGAGATGTCAACACAGATGAGTCATCAGAAGGAGGCCGCAACCTCCGGCTACTGGCCGTTGTATCGATATGACCCCGCCTACGAGGCTTGCCGGACAGCCAGGTCTGCGACTCGACAGTCGCAAGCCAACGATTCGTTTCAAGGACTTTGCCGAGAAGGAAGGCCGCTTCGCCATGCTGGCCCGAGCCAACCCCGATCGCTCAGCCGAGCTCATGGCAAGTGCCCAGAAGGACATCGACGACCGCTGGCAGCTCTACGAACAGCTGGTCGAAGTCCATCGCACCGCTGAGTTCACCGAGTTGGACGACCGATGAGCGTCGATCTCCGCACCAGCTATTTGGGGATGACCCTGGCTCATCCAGTGGTGCCGTCGGCGTCTCCTATCACTGGTGATATCGACCACCTTCACCAACTCGTCGATGCAGGCGCCTCTGCGGTGATCCTGCCTTCGCTATTCGAAGAGCAGGTCGAGCACGAGGCGATGGCGGTGCACATGGGGCTGGAATGGGCCAAGGACTCCTTCGCGGAGGCCACGACCGGCTACCTGCCGGAGTTGGATGACTACAACACTGGCCCGGAGCGGTATCTCCAATTGATCCGGACCGCGAAGGCCGAGCTCGCCGTGCCGGTCATTGCCAGCCTCAACGGGACCACCACCGGGGGCTGGACGCTCTACGCCAAGATTCTGGCCGATGAGGGAATCGACGCCCTCGAGCTGAACATCTACCTCATTGCCGCGGACCCCGCTTTGAGCGGGAGCGACGTGGAGCATCAGTACCTGAGCCTCGTCGAACTGGTCCGCCGATCGGTGGAGGTGCCGCTCGCAGTAAAGGTCGGGCCGTTCTTCTCGTCGATGGCGAACATGGCGACCCGACTCGTGGACGCCGGAGCTGATGGTCTGGTCCTTTTCAACCGCTTCTACCAGCCAGACATCGACCTCGAGCGTATGGAAGTGGTCCCCAACCTCCTCCTGTCAACACCGGCGGAGCTTCGCCTTGTGCTCCGTTGGATTGCCATCCTCCGGGGCAAGATCAACGCGTCGTTGGCGGCCACGACTGGGGTCGACGGTCCCGTTGAGGCGGCCAAGCTGGTCCTGGCGGGAGCAGACGTGACGATGATGGCGTCGTCATTGCTCCGGAATGGACCGGATCGGCTCCGCGAGACTGTCGCTGGTCTAGCGGCCTGGCTCGACGACAACGGCTATCGATCGCTCGAGGAAGCCAAGGGATCCTTCAGCCAGGCCGCGGTCGCCGATCCCACCCAGTTCGAACGGGCCAACTACATGCGGACGTTGCTGTCCTACTCACCTCATTGGTGACCGTCGGCGTCGAGTCGACTTACGCCGTGGCTGGCGGAGTCGGAGTGGTGTAACTCCGGATCGTGTCCTTGTTCCCGTAAGCGCCACCCGTGTAGGTCACGATGTCGGCGAACACGGCGAGGACGATCCAGAACCAATCGAACCCGGTGACCCCAAGTGGGGCCACGGCGACATACATCAGGGTGGTCCAGGGCAGGAAGAGGAACCCGAGCAACGGCCATATGAATGTGTCGAACGCCGCCTGCCACCGAGCCGGCTGGACCAATCCCCAAACCAGGATCCCAAGTCGCGGTCCGAACAGCATCAGGGTCGTAAACACGCAGCACATGGTCCCAGTCCTTCTCTAGATCGATCTGCGTGTTGCAACCTAGTCGGAGTCGGCCAGGCGGTGCAGGAGACAAATCAACGGAGGTGCCGACGATTGACTGAGGACTTCCTCATGCCCGCCTATGGAGCCCAAGCGGCATCACGTCGAGGTGGAGCGAAGTCGATCCCTCCTCGGGGTCGAGACTGAACACAACGCGCATTGTGCCGATCCCGAACCTGGAGAGGTCGAGGCGAAAGACATACGGGTCGTTGTCGTCATCGGGGTGCAGAGGAAGACCCCTGTAGAGCGTCGGAACCGGGGTCAGGGCACGCAGCAGGAGCCGACCCCCCTTGACGAAGACCTCGACACCGGCGCCCAACATCATCCTCGCCCGAGCGTCCGTGAGACGCGCCGAGAGCTGGTATCGACCGCAGATGTCCGCCCAGATCTCGGGGTGGTGTGGGACGTCGGCGCGTATGACCTCGTCGGGGACGCCAAGCAGATAACTGAGCAGGCCAGCTATTTCCCCGGGCAGCCAGAACATCGCCCCTCTGGCCCCGTTGGTGAAGGCCATCACAGCGACACCATCGTCGGGTGCGGCGAATATCTGAGAGTTGAAGCCAGGAAGGATTCCTCCATGCTCAACGGCGAGATGCCCTCCAAAGTCGAATCGGAAGAACGACAATCCGATGCCAGGGATCCGGGGCTCCGGTTGGTAGTGGGGCTCGAACATGCTCGCCAGCGTCTCCGGTCTCAGCACAGACCCGTGTTCATTGGCGCCTCCTCCGGTCAGTGCGCTTAGGTAGCGAGCCATGTCCCGGGGAGTCGAGTAGATCGAGGAAGCTCCAGCGGTCACCCACTGTCGGTCGACGATCGACTTGGCACCCCTGGAGCCAAGGTTGTATCCCGTGGCCAGGCGCTCCTCGACCTTCGCAGAGCGATTGAGATCCGTGTCGGCCATGCCGAGGGGCTGGAAAATGTGGTCTCGCAGATAGATGTCCAAGGGTTGCCCACTCACATCCTCCACTATCTGGCCGAGCGTCGCGAAGCCGAAGTCGCTGTAGATGAATCTGGTACCCGGCTCGGCACCGACCCGGAGACCACCTCCGTAGAGCTCACCCAACGGCGGTAGCGGCTGTCCCATCTTCACGCTTTCTCCGAAGTCGGGCCTGAGCACATCCCAGGGATGCAGGACCTCGGGGACACCTGACGTATGTGTAAGCAGATGCTCCACCGTTGCCGGGCGGAAGCAGGGGTCGCCGGGAATCAATTGGAAGGCGCGGAGGTAGTTGTTGGCGGGCGCGTCCAGCAGGACCAATCCTTTCTCGCAAAGCTGCATTACGGCGATTGCCGTGAACGTCTTGGTGATCGATGCGATCCGAAACGACGTGTCTGCGGTCATTGGCGTGTTCGAAGCGATGTCCGCAACTCCGCGCGTATCGAGGAGCTCAAGGTGCCCGTCGCGGACCACTCCGACGACGAAGCCGACCGCGGGTCGCCGATTGAGGATCCGGTCGACTCTCGCCCTCACTTCAGATAGATCGACTTTCGAATGGTGCTCCGCCGACTGGGGCGCGTTCATCGAGAGCATTGCTGACACCTCCAAGCCGAGCTTGCTCCTGTGCCAGCAGATTCAATAGTGCCGAACGCCCCGAACCCCTGAATCCAAAGGCCCTTGCCCCGAGCCACCTGACGAACGACGCTCTCCGTGAGACCACGATGACCAAGATCGAGCGGCTTACCGCGGCGGACCAGATCATGTTGTGGCCGGATGAGATCTGGCCACAAGACATCGGCGCGCTGGCCATCCTCGACGGAGTCGACTTGTTCGACCTCGACAATCGCTTCCGCATCGAAGCGTTGAGAGAGGCCGTGGCAAGCCGCCTCGATCGAGTGCCCCGGTTCCGTCAACTCCTCGAGGTGCCAAGCCGCGAACTGGGAGGGCCGTTGTGGGTCGATGCTCCCCAATTCGACATCAACAAGCATGTGAGGGTCTTTTCGCTCCCGGCACACGCCGGGGAGGCCCAACTTCTCCCCACCATCGAACAATTGCGAAAGGTACGTCTTGACCGGTCCCGACCTCTCTGGGAAATGTGGTTCCTCACGGGACTTCCGGATCACCGGGTCGGATTGTTCATGAGAACCCATCACTCCATCGCCGACGGGATGGCTGGAATGGCCACGTTTGGAGCCTTTCTCGATGTGGATCCCACCGCGGTTCCGCAAGCACCCCGACCCTGGGAACCGACGCCGCAGCCGACGCCAGACGATCTGCGCTCCGACCACCGGCGACGTCGTGCCGAAACATTGAGCCGAAGGCTGCTGGGGCTCATCCACCCGGTGAGAATGCTTCGAAGCCTCTGGGCCGGTTGGCCGGCCATGCGCGAGCTAATCGCCGAGAGACAACTCCCTGCGACCAGTCTCGACCGCCGGGTCGGGGGGGATCGCAACTTCGCCTTCGTCCGTAGCGACCTTGCTCTGTTCAAAGGGGTGGCCCACATCTGCGACGCCAAGGTCAATGACGTCCTGTTGACAGTCCTCGCCGGAGGTCTGCGCCATCTTCTCCAGGATCGTGGAGAGGAAGTCGAGGACACGGTCATCAGGGTCTACGTGCCGGTGACACTCCGCCGCGACTTCGAACACGCCCTGGGAAATCAGATCGCTGAAATGGTCGTCCCCCTACCGATAGGGGTGCCGGATCCTGTCGACAGGCTTCGGCTGATCGCGTTGGAGACCGCAGAGAGGAAGGCAAGGAGCCGGCCCCACTTGGGCAAGCTGCCACATCGCGGGGTGCTGGGGCGCCAGTTCCTCAAGCTGATCGACCGACAACGCGTGAATGTGACCACAGCCGACCTCCCCGGTCCCCCCTTCCCCCTCTACTTTGAGGGGGCCAAGGTCCTCGAGGTGTTCCCGTTGCTTCCCCTCATCGGGAAGGTCTCACTTGGAATAGGTGCAATGTCATATGCGGGCCAGTTCAACATCACCGTCATCGGTGACGGTGATGCCTGCCCAGACATCGACGTCCTTGCGGGAGGCATCCGGGAGGATTTGGATCTACTCGCGGCGTCGACCGGAGTCAGAACCGACCACACCCATAGCCGAGGGTGAAGGTCACTCCGGGTTCGGGTCCTCCTCGTGGAAGCGGTCCCGATCCTGTTGGCGCAAGAACTCTTCCTTCTCCCGATATGTGGCGGTCGAGTAGGAAACGTCCTTCCACATCTTGTCGCTGCCTGCCTTCGTCTTCTCCCAGCCAACGCGATTGGCCATTGCTACCCCGACCTTGTGCCCCTCGGCGTAGACGTCCTGGTCGGCACCGAGGAACACGAACACCCAACCCTGCTTCCGACGGTCGGACACCATCTCGAAGACCTTCGAGCGGTCGAAATCGGTGCTGGCGTTTTCGAGACCGTCGGTCACGATCAGGACCACCTGGTCCTCCTCGGGCAGGCCGCCCTCGCTTCGACCGGCGATCTCACCGTCGACCCGAACGATCATCCGGCCGACCGCGTCGTAGAGCGGCGTCGTAGAGCGCGGTTGATAGACGGACCTGTCGAGGTCGGTGACCTCACGCAACGGGATTCCGTCGATGAGCAGTTCGAACGGGTCGTCTGAGTCGAACTGGACGAGAGTGACCCTCGCTTCGCCTTCCGTCTCCCGCTGCTTGCGCAGGAACTGGTTGAACCCGCCGACGACATCGTCGGCGATGCTCGACATCGAACCGGATCGGTCCAGAACGATCGAAATATGTACGGGTTTCATTGGTCCTCCTTGTGTTCCGTGGGCACTTCCCACTCCTCTTGCGGCCAAACGGGCCGCACCAATACGGCATGGCTGGCAGTGCTGTCAACCCCTCCCCCGGGGTTGTCGGCCCCTACGGGGCCGACAAGAAATTGCCTGGAATCGCCGCAAACAAGAGTCTGACCGGTGGCTGTGACAGATTTCGACCGCGGTCAGCGTTACCTTGTGCCGGTTTCCGTGACTGACTTCCCCGACACCCGGTACGCGAAGAGTGGCGACATCTCCATTGCCTATCAGACGATCGGCAAAGGGCCAGACCTGATCTTCTGCTCCGGGCTCTTTTCCAATGTGGATGTGATGTGGGAGGAGCCGCATTGGGAGCACCTCCTTGGTCGAATGGCATCGTTCTCTCGCCTCACCGTGTTCGACATGCGAGGAATCGGCCAGTCGGACCGGGGATCAGAGGCACCCATCATCGAGAGACAGCGTGACGACCTGGGTGCAGTCATGGACGCCGTGGGCGTCGAGGATGCGATCGTGTTCGGTGTCGCCCGGGCGGCCAGCATGTCGGCGCTCTTTGCGGCAACCCACCCACAGCGCACCGAGGGCCTGATCCTGTACGCCCCGACCGCCAAGAGGGTGGCGTCGTCGGACTTCCCTGCGGGAATAAGCGCCGAAGATCAAGCTTCCTTCCTCGATCGCTTTGTGAGAGAGGTTGGGACGGGCAGGAACCTCTCGGTTCAGGCGCCGTCGCTGGCGGATGATGAGCGGTTCGTCAAGTGGTGGGCCCGCTTCGAGCGGCTGGTGGCCACCCCGGCGGCATATCGGGAACTGGGCCAGATATTGACCGATCTGGATATCCGGGAGGTGCTTCCCGCCATCCAGGTCCCAACTTTGGTCCTGCATCGGGAAGGAGACCTGATCGTGCCCCGTGACCAGGCACGATTTGTAGCCGATCAGATCACGGGCGCTCGATACGTCGAGCTCCCAGGTGTGGACCATCTCCCCATCGCCGGTGACAGCGACTCCATCCTCGACGTGGTCGAAGAGTTCGTAACCGGCAAGCGCCAAGTGCCCAAGACCGACCGAATCCTGGCCACGGTGATGTTCACCGACATCGTGGACTCGACCTCACTTCAGGCCAGCCTCGGTGACCACGAATGGAAACGGCTGCTCGAGAACCACCACCGGATAGTGCGTCGGCAACTGGAGCGTCACGGAGGAAGGGAGCAGGACACGGCGGGGGACGGCTTCTACATCGTGTTCGATGGACCGGCGCGCGCCATCGAATGCGCCCGGGATGTCATGACCGACCTGGCCCCGTTGGGGATTCAGATTCGTGCCGGCGTGCACACCGGCGAGTGTGAGATCGTCGACGGGAAATGCGCCGGCCTCGCAGTGTCGATCGGAGCCCGGGTCATGGGACAGGCCGGGGCGTCGGAGATCCTGGTCTCCCAGACCGTCAAGGATCTGACGGCCGGAGGCGACCTCCATTTCAGAGAGGCCGGGGAGCACGAACTGAGAGGCATCCCCGACCGTTGGCGGCTGTATCGAGTGGCCGCCTGAGGCGGGTCGGATCCGTCTTAGGGGAGTCGGCCGAACCAGACCAGAGAGCCCAGGCCGGCCAGGCTCAGGACCGCCAGTGCTGCTCCGACGAACCAATCAGCGATCTCGATCGGCTCGGTGGCCACCTGGACCGAGCGGCCCAGATCCTCGTACACCTGGCTCAGTTGCTCCGCGGTGGCCGCGGTGAGTGCTTTCCCGTCTGTCTGCTGCGCCAATTTCTGAAGGGCGGCCTCGTTGACGGGGACCGGGACGACCTCGCCGTAAGGGTCGACGATGGTGCCTGCGTCCGTGCCGAATGCGATCGTGTGCACCGGGATACTCGCGTTGCGCGCCGCAGTTGCAGCCTCGTCGTTGGTCCTTCCCATCGTGGTCTCGCCGTCGGATAGAACCACGATGGTCCCCACCGACTCACCCGTTTCCGGAGTGGTCTCCTTGATGTCCGGCGCCGACGACTCGATGGCGTTGATCCCGGCGAACACCGCCTCTCCGATCGCGGTGCCCTCTCCCAGATTGCCGTGATCGATCGAGTTGTCGATGACGCGGCGAACGGCGTCGAGGCGTGCTGTCGGAGCAATGAGTTGGCGTGCTTCGCCGTCGAAAGCGACGACCCCCACCGAAACACCTTCGGGCACGGTGTCGAGGAACTCTCGCGGCGGCGTCCCGGACTGCGTCGATCCGAGATGGCGACACATCGTCGGCCTCCATGGAGAGGGAAACGTCTATGGCCAGTACCACGGTCTGGACCGACTCGTAGGTCTCACCAGCGATCACCGGGCGGGCAAAGGCGACGGTCGCCACCACTACTGCCAGCACGAGACCAAGAGCGGTGAGATGGCGGCGCCATCCGGGGCGGTCGGGGGCGACCTGATCGAGCATCTCGATGGTCGTGAAACGCATCGCATAGCGGCGCCGTCTCGCCTGAAGGACCAGGTAGGCCAGGCCCAAGGCGATGGGGAGCACAAGGAGGGCCAATCGGCCGGGAACCAGGAATCCGAAATCGCTCACCTTGTGGACCTCCCTGCGGCCATGAGTCGTGCTTTGCGCCCGGAAACGAAGCGGACGAAGTCGAGCACCCAGTCACGATCCGTCGTGAGCGTCAGGTGATCGGCGCCACAGCTCTTGAGTCGAGCCGCAATGTCGGCTCGGCGGTGTGCGGCCAATTCGCCATATGCACGTCGGACCGAGGGGGTGGAAGTGTCGACCAGCCGACGGCGACCGGTCTCGGGGTCCACGACCGAAATCAGCCCGACGTCAGGCAGGTCGACCTCCCGTGGATCGACCACTTCGACTGCGATCAACTCGTGGCGATGTGACAAGGCTCGCAACGAGCGCTCCCATGTCGGCTCGCCCAGAAAGTCGGAGATGACGACGGCGAGGCCGCGGCGACGGGCAGTTCGGCGGACCATGTCGATGGCAGCGCTGAGGTCGCCGACCTCGCCATCGACCGGTGCCCGGTAGAGCGCTGCCAGCACGGCTCCGGTATGGGTGGAGCCGCTACGCGCCGGAAGTATTTGGGGGCGAGATCCACCGCCATCGATGGTGGAGCGGACCGCGCCGACCCGGTTGCCGCCCGACGAGGCAAGCAGGGCAAACGCCCCCGCGGCTGACCAGGCCACCTCGTGCTTCGTTGCGAGGCCCGTTCCAAAGCCAAGGCTGGATGAGGTGTCGAGCACGAGCCACACCTCGAGTTCGTGGTCGGCGATCATGTCCCGGACGTGCGGGTCATGGGTGCGGGCGGTGACCGCCCAGTCGATATGACGCGGGTCGTCTCCGGGGACGTAGGGCCGTGCTTCGCCGCGCTCGGTGCCATGACCGGGGAACAGGCCGGCATGGTCACCGGCGAGGAGACCGTCGAGGCGCCTCAACACCGTCATCCGGAGGCGGTCGATCGGCACTCGCGAAGGTGACGTGAGCCTTGACCCTCGTGGGATCGCCTCCACGCCGGAGGGGGGGCCGGACCTTCCCAGCATGCTCAGACCCCCACGGAGGATCGCTGCTCGATCAGCTGTGACGACGACAGACGCGGCGCCACGACCGTGGTGAGCAGTTCGATCAGGACCTCGTCGACGGTGACACCGTCGGCGACGGCGTCGAAGGAAAGAACCAGCCGGTGGTTGAGCACGTCGTAGGCGATGTCGTAGACGTCCTGGGGAAGCAGATGGTTTCGCCCCCTCAGCAGCGCCAGAGCCCTGCCGGCGGCGATCAAGCCGATGCTCGCCCGAGGGCTGGCCCCGTAGGCGAGAAGGCCGTCGATCTTCACTCCGTGCTCAGAGGGGTTCCGGGTGGCCAGGACCAGCCGGATGGCGTAGTCCTGCACGGAACGGTCGACGTACACGGATTCCGCTGCCGTCTGGAGACTCGCCACGTCCTCGGTGGAGAGCAGGGCGACAGGAGCTGTCGTCTGACGCCGGGAGCGGTCGACTATCTCGTGCTCCTCGACCGCGGTCGGGTAGTCCACCGGGATTCTCATCAGGAAGCGATCTCGCTGCGCCTCGGGGAGTGGGTAGACACCCTCGGACTCGATCGGGTTCTGGGTGGCCAGAACCAGGAAGGGAAGGGGAAGCCGGTAAGTCGTGCCACCGATGGAGATTTGACGCTCACCCATCGCTTCGAGGAGTGCCGACTGAACCTTGGCCGGAGCCCGGTTGATCTCGTCGGCGAGGACGAAGTTGGCGAACACCGGGCCCAGTTCCACGTCGAATCCCTCAGTCGAGGGCCGGTAGATGCGGGTGCCGACGATGTCGGAGGGCAGGAGGTCCGGGGTGAATTGGATTCGGGTGAAGGTGCCCCCGAGGGTCCTGGCCAGGGTTGAAACCGTCAGGGTCTTGCCCAGTCCGGGCACCCCTTCGAGCAGGCAGTGGCCGCCTGCCAGTAGCGCCACCAGGACCCGCTCGAGAACGCGGTCCTGGCCGACGATGACAGTCTTCATCTCTGTCATGACTTGACGGAGCCGGGTGGCGAGGAGGTCTGACTGCGGCACCTCCACGATCGGTTGAAGTGGGTTGGTGATCATGCTCCTGGTGCCTCCTCATCGGGCGTCTGAGCTGGTGCGGGGATGGACAGAAGCTCTTCGAGCAACTGCTCCAGTTCAGGCGGGATCGCACCCGGGCCGAACATCTCGTCGAGCATCTCCTGGAGATCGGGGAGGTCCTGAAGGTCCTGCGCCCCTCCGGGACCGAACAGGTCGTCGAGGCCGGGGAGCAGATCCTCGAGGCCGGGAACCAACCCCTGCATGCTCGAAGCGTCCTCCGGGGCGGGAATGGTCGGGGCGTCGACCCCACCATTGGCCTGAACCTCATCGATCAATGAGGTGAAGTCCTCGATGGGAATTGCGAATCCCACTCCGTCGTTGCCGCCGGACATCGAGGCGATAGCGGTGTTGATTCCGATGACCTTGGCTTCGGCGTCGGCCAACGGCCCACCCGAGTTGCCCGGGTTGATCGGGGCGTCGGTCTGAATGAGGCCGGTGAGGGTTCCCATCGGTGTCTCCACCTCCCGGTCCAGGCCCGAGATGATGCCTGCGGTGACCGACTGTTGGTAGCCAAACGGGCTGCCCAGCGCGATGGCCGGCTCCCCGACTTCCACTGTTCCCGGCTCGGCGATGGCTGCTGCCACCAGATCGGATGCGTCGTCGAGGGCGACGACTGCCAGATCCCGCTCGGGGATGCGCCCGACCACTCGGCCGTTGAAGCTGCGCCCATCGGCTGTGATGACAGTGACCTCGTCAGAGAAGGAGACGACGTGGTGCGCGGTGAGAACCAGGCCAGAGGTGTCGTAGATCACTCCAGAGCCGACTCCTCCGCCGGCTTCGAGACCTCCCATGACTTCGATGTGGACAACGGCCGGGCTGAGGGCGGCAGCCACCGCCTCCGTGCTCCCGGCTTCTGCCTCGGCGGCGGCCACGGTCGGCGTCGTGGTGGTGTCGGCGCGCCGAACGAGCCAGTACCCACCGAGCGCCGCGATGAGAACCAGGGCGGAGGTGACGTACGCCAGGACGCGTATCCAGCGTCTCGGTGCCTTTTCGGTGACCTCGACGGGCGCCTGAGGGACGGACGGTTGGACTTCGGTCGCCGTCTGGTCGCTGGTATTCGTCGAGGGTGCGATCAGGTCCGATACCGGCGGAGACGCCGGAAGGTCACGCCATGAGCGTCGTCGCGAACGAAGCTTCGGGGGGTTTGGGTCGAGCTGAGTCAAGGGGCCTCCGATTGGGGTAAACCGCCGCAAGATACGAAACGCGGTTTAAAGGGGCCGTCAAGCCGGCTGGAAATCTTTGCGCCAAGGCTGCATCGCGTTGTGCACCCGATCGGCGTCCAGCACGTCGTCTTGGTTTGCCCCGTGGTCGAGCGGCAACCACATCGCGAGAGTGGCGCCTCCGCCCTCCTCCGATTCGATGGTCACCGCACCGCCTTGAGCCTCTGTGAGTTGCCGGGCGATGGTCAACCCGAGCCCGGCTCCGCCGCTGACCACGCCCCGACCCCGGTCGTATGGCCCTTGCCAGCCCCTCTCGAAGACACGAGCGTGCAGGTGTGGCGCCAGCCCCGGCCCTTCGTCGGTGACTGAGAGCCAGGCCCAATCGCCAACCTCTCCCCAATCGACGGTTACGGCGGATCCTCGCGGGGCGAATCGAACGGCGTTGCTCAGGAAGTTTCCGATCGCCGCTGACACCGCTGCCGGGTCCGCCGCCGGCACCATGATCGATGGTGCTCCGGTGAGGACGATGTGAATTCCACCCGCCTGTGCAACCCCGGCATGCTCGGCCGCGGCGCCCTCGGCCAGGCTTGCGAGATCTACCGAACTGTCCTCCTGCTCCACCGACAGCCGACCGTGCCCGTCCAGGTCATCGACCGTGCGAGCCATTCGACCGACCGCCCGACGGGCTGCCCCGATATGCGGTGAGGCATCCGATTCGGCGGCGACCTTGGTGGATGCAAGCTCCAGATTCGCCCCCATGACTGCGAGTGGGGTGCGCAACTCGTGCACGATCTCCTGGAGGTGGTTGCGGCGTTCTTCATCTGCCGTTTCCACCTCCGAGTTGGCCCGGCCGATGATGCGAAGTACCCGTCCGGCCAGCAACCATGCGGCGACGGCAGCTGGAACCAGTGCCGCTGCCGGCAACAGCAGCCCCCAGACGACGACGAAATCTCTCGTCCCCGCGACAGTGGCTGCTGCGCCGTCGCCGGTGACGATGACGACGGCGAGGGCGTCTCCAACCCGGGCGAGACCGGCCCTCGCACTGTCCTGGGCGCCGGCATCGTTCGTCAACAGGAAGACCATGGTTGCCACCATGGCGAGGACGATCACCAACAGGGCGGGAGATACAAGGAGCAAGGTGAGTCGTGTCCGGCTCCGGCCGCCGGGGAGGTTCTGCAGGAGCGTTTCGCTCAAGACTCGACCCGCAACATGTAACCCCGACCGGGCAGGGTGATGATGTGCGATCCCGCTCCGACCGCCGCCAACTTCCGACGGAGGTTGGACAGTGTCATCCTCACCGTGTTGGTGAACGGGTCGGCGTGCTCGTCCCAAACGTGCTCCAAGAGGCGCTCGCTGCTGTGCACCTCCTCGGGGTGAAGCAGGAACCAGCGGAGAAGTGCGAACTCCTTGACGGTGAGACCGACAGGATTCCCGTCGTAAGTCACCTCGTGGCGTGCGGTGTCCATTTCGATGCCGCCGAAAGAGAGCAGCGAGCTGCCGGTGGCAGTGTCTCGCCGCAACAGGGCACGGACCCGGGCTCCGAGCTCGCCCAGCGAGAACGGCTTCACCAGATAGTCATCGGCGCCCTCGTCCAACCCGCGAATCCGATCGGCAACGCTCCCCCGGGCGGTGAGCATGATGATCTTCGGGCCAGGGCCGGGAGCCAGGTCACTATCCGCGCCCGCTGTCATCTGGCGGCAGACATCGAGTCCATCCCCATCGGGCAGGTTGAGGTCGAGACATACGAGGTCGTACGAGTTGACGGCGACGAATCTTCTTGCGGAGCTGGCGCTCGGGGCGATGTCGATTGCGTATCCGTCTTGGCGGAGGCCGGCGGCGATGGCCATGGCCAGGTCGGCCTCGTCTTCGACTACGAGGATGCGCATCAGCGGAGCACCTCGATGGGCACCGAGACGCGTTGGGACGGGGTTGAAAGGTAAAGGATCATGAATCAGGGCGGGGAGCCCCTGATATGACGTTGCACATGTCAGGAGAGTTCCCGATTTGGGTCCAGCCCTCTCAGGATGACATGACGGCCGGGCAATGAGAACCCGCTCGTCCGCACTGGTTGCGGGGCCAGGGAGGACCAAGGTCCCCGGGCTCAGACCTCCCGGGGAACCTTGCCGGTCAGCGTTGAAACGAAGCGGATCATCTTGTGCCCGGGGTCGGCGGTCGGCTCGAACATGCACGGGCATCCACCATCGATCACTTTGATCCCATGGTCCCTGCCATATTCAGTGGCCGCATCCGAAACACTCCCCTCGCCGAAGGCGCGGTGCATCCAGACGTGCTCGATCCCGAGGTCGGCGCATTCCTTCATCGTCTCGTCGGCGATTTCGGGCCTGGTCCCGATCACCACAGCGTCCACACCGCCGGGTATCGATTTCAGGTCCTGATAGCAGTCGTCGCCCTCGACAGTGTCAGCGTTGGGGTTGACTGCGAACACCTCGTACCCGCGGTCCCGCAGCCGTTGGTAGACGATGTTGCCTCCGTGCCCTTGGGGATTCCTCGACACGCCGGTGACAGCGATACGCTTCAGGGCGAGGAACTCCGAGGCTGCCTCTTTCATCTTGGTCATGGCCCATTCCTCCTTGCATGGATCGGCTATCCGTAGCTTCTGCCTCGGATCCGAAGCCGTGTAGGGCCAAACGACACAAGGATTAGGGAGCGCTGACCTCGGCTTTCAGCAGGTCGTCGATCTGTCCCACCGCAAGGGACATGCCGATGTCCATGCCCATCGCCAGCATCTGCTCCATCGCCTCGACAGTCGGGAATGAGGTCTCGATCACCATGCGAGTGCCGCCGGCGGGCCGTTCGTCGAGCGCGGCCCGGATGATCATCGTCGGCATGTCGGGAACGGGGTTGCCGTCCTCGTCGGCGAATCCATCTTCGAATTCGAGGTGATGCGGTGCATCGACTTCGGTCACCCGCCACCAGCCGCGAGGCTGTTCACCTTCGGGCCCGGTCATGAAATAGGAGACCTTGCCACCTGGTGTCAGGTCGTAGGCGACAACGGTCGCGGGAAAGGTTGGCGGGCCCCACCACCGCTCGAGGAGACGTGGGTTCTCCCACATCTGCCAAACCGGTTCGATTGGAGCGTCGAACTCGGCGGTGATCGTCATCGTCATCGCCTGAGGGTCCTTGTGGACGTTGGTCACGGTCATGTTGTTTCTCCTTCACCTCGTTCGGCGAGGGCCTCGCCGAAGCGGTCGATGCGGCCTCTCCACACATCCTCGAGCTCGTCGAGCAGATGGAACACACCCCGGATGCCATCGATGTTGCTGTGGACCAGTTGCTCGCGACCGTGCCGCTGCTTGGTCACGAGTGAGGCCCGCTCGAGTACCGCGACGTGCTTCTGCACTGCGGCAAAGCTCATCGGATACTGGCGAGCCAGGGTCGACACCGATTGTCCGACCTCCATGGCGCGCCGCACGATGTCTCTTCTCGTGGCATCGGCGAGGGCATGGAAGACCCGGTCGACCTGCTCCTGATCCTGTATTCCTACAACCATTTGGTTGTAGGTTATACCCAACCAGCCGCCTCGTGCAACTGGGGAGCTACTGAATCGATCGGCGACGTCTCCGTCTGCGTTGCCAGATGGAAATCAAGCCCAAGACAGCGAGGAAAGCGAACAACTCCAGGAGCGTGATACCGGGATCGGACTCGTTGAAGTCTGTCCAATCTGGCGAGTCTGCGGCAAAGCGATTCATGGTCCCGGGAAAGTCTTGGTCTCGACAGTCGTGACTTCTGCGTCGATTGGCGGCGGGTGCTCGACGCTCACGTGGAAAGCGACCTTGCCATTGCGTCTCTGATGTGGCGGGAGTCCGCACTCCATCGCTGCCCCGGTGCCGCACCATCTTTGGATAGACGCCGCTGTTGTCGATCTCGCTGCGAGGTATCTGCTCCATCGCTCTCCAGGAGAGGGTCCACGACTGTTTGATCGGCATAGGTCCCGGAGGGTCGTCACTTCGGAGCAGCTTCCACCCGGTGTCGTTGGGCAGAAGCTGAGGGTCGACTGAGGCCGCCTCGGCAAGCATCCAGCGCAGGGCAACCCGGGTCGACGCCGTCTCATCCCCGCCACCGCCGACGTCGCTGTGACATCCGCTGAACCACACCTCCCCGATGTCCTGAGCCTCAAACGCATTCGCTTCGTCGGGATCAAGCCGGGTCATCGCACCGGTGCGGTCACTGTCGAGCTGCCCCCAGGTGGTGGGTTTGAACCACGCCCGTCGCTCGTCGATGGCGAGGGCGTGACGAATGTGGGCCACATCCGGGTTGTGCCGGAGATGAGGAAGGATCACCGGCTTCAGCCCTCCGTAGGACTTGACCGTGTCCCATACGCCAAGGAAGTGAACGGGGCACGGGCGGTGGTCTCGACGGAGAGCCTCCACCGCCTTTGCGTCAGCAACCATCGGTTGGAACAGGTTCCACGCTCGCTCGAAACGTTCGTCGAGGTCTGAGCTGTCCCGATGCGGCAGGTGGCATCGATGCAGCAACCCGGCCAGGGCCCGCACCGTGAAGGCTCCCCTGCTGAACCCGAACATGAACAGGCGGTCGGAAGCGTCGTATTCCTCGGCGAGCACCCGGTACATCTGGCGGATGTTCTCCTTGAGGCCGTAGCCGAAGAGCAGCCCACGACCCCGTGCGGTCCATCCGGCCGGGTTGGCCTTCGACGCCGGTGGTGCCGGGAGGATTCGCAGGCCCGGCGGATGTCCTGATGCCCGGGTCTCTTGCTCCCGGCGGGCGGTGGTGCCGACACCCTGGTCGTAGATGACGAGTTGGCGCTCCGGGCTGTCCATCACGAGAGTCTTCACCAGTCGCGTGACGTTGGTCACCCGACTGTCGAACGTGTTTCCCGTGCCGTCGGAACACACGACGATGTTCCGGCTCATCTGTCTAGTTCTCGGCTGCCGAATGTTCGGCTTCGAAAGGCCTGGCGAGAATCGGCACGATCCACCCCACAAATGCTATTCGGCAAGTCGAACACCGTAAGGATCGGAGCCTGTCCAACGATTACACAGGGAGCGGGAACCACCGCGTTTACTGGCTGACGCAGGATGGAGAGAAGATGTCGTCGTTCAACGCAAGGCTTCGCCTTTCGGGCCGTTCCAAACTGCCTATGGGGGTGGAGGTTGACATCGACCACGAACGAATGACCTTGACCGCGGCAGACAAGACGGTGGGAGTGTGGCCCCTCGAAAAGCTCGAGGTCTCGTCGCGGGCCGATGGCTTCCACATCACAGTCGATGGTGAGGAGATCGTTCTGACGGTCACCGACTCGAAGAAATTCGCAGCGGAGCTCGGCGTCGAACAGCGTCCGCGTCGGGCAGCAGCGGCCAAGCCGGCACCGCCGACCCAGGTCCGGCCGTCCTCGGTCGACAACAGAAGCACCCCTGCGAAGTCCAACGGAGCAGTCAAATCTCCGGCACCAGCCGCCAGCGCCAAACCCGAGCCCAAGCAACCCGACGACTTGCAGGGTCGGATCTCTGAGATTGCCGCCGCTTTGAGGACAGACTCGGTGTCGCCGGCAGACGCGTTCGCTGAGTGGCTGAGACTGTTGAAGGAGATCAATCGCCTTCACGGCCAAGGCTCGATGACCTCCGACCTCTTCTACCAGATGAACACCCAACTCCTGGACCTGATACCCGAGCCGGTACCCGACCCCGTCTAGGCGTACCCCCACTCCAGTCATTCGACGACGCCATCGACCAGACACAGAACATGACCCACGGCGGGTCATGTTCTGTCTTGAGTGGTCATGCCAAGGGTGGGCGGCTGGGTCGACCGAGGCTTGCGCACTGGAGTGAAGTGACCTTGGACCCTGGCTTTCGCTTGGCAGCTCAAGTGTGATTGGGTCATGAGCACCACAGCTGCAACGTCTGAGGCTGTCGCCTCCACCATCCCGATGTTCACCTCGCTTCAGGGCAAGATCGAGATCTTGCGCGCCTATCAGGCGGTGATGGATGCCTGGCCGGTCGAGTATGAAGAGTTGAAGGTGGCAACCAGCTTCGGGGAGACTCATGTCATTGCGAGCGGGCCGCCCGACGGGCCTCCCGTGGTTCTGCTCCATGCCCTGTTCGCCACCGCTGCTTCCTGGTATCGCAACGTCGAGGCGTTGAGCCAGTCGCACCGCACCTATTGCGTTGACGTAATCGGAGAGTCGAACAAGAGCCGACCCAGCCGACCGATCGCCTCGCTGGACGACTTTCTGCAGTGGTTTACGGAGCTGATCGACGGTCTGAGAATCGACACTCTGTACCTCGTCGGGAACTCCTACGGAGGCTTCACTGCCGCCTACTACGCCATGAAGCTCCCGGATCGAGTCCGAAAGCTGGTGCTGATCGGCCCGGCCTCGACCATCCACTCGATGCGACCGTTCATGCTTCACATGTTCATTCCGAAAGGCCTCTACCTCGCCGCCCCTGTTATCCCGGGAGTGGGGAGAGTGATGCGTTCGAGCGTCGACTGGATGCATGCAGGCCTGCCTCAGGACCCGCTCTGGGAACCGCTGTTCTACGAAACGATGAAGCACGGAAGGCTGATCAACAAGGTGTTTCCCCGGGTCTATACCAAGGAAGAGTTCGCCGCGATCAAGGCTCCGATGCTTCTCGTCTTCGGTGACCGGGAAGTCATCTACGGCGACCTGCGCTCAGCCATCGAGTCGGGGAAGGATCTGATTCCTGGGGCGAGAGTCGCTGTCATCCCCGCCGCCCACCACATCGCGGCACTCGCCCAGCCCGGGGCTGTCAACCGTGAGTTGCTCGGGTTCTTCGAAGCCTGATCAACCTTGCAATTGGGCGGAGGTGCACTCCTTTGGGTCCTTGTCCTCGCGAAGGCCAAGGAATGACGACGATCTGAGCCGTCCCGCCGAGGTCACCTGCCGATGCTCGACCTTGGCAACCAGGGACGGAGTGACCCAGTGCGCCCGGCGCAGGTCGGGACGTGATCGCAAGACGTCGGGGGGAAACGGTGGCTTGGTCTCGTCGAGGGCCTGCAACCGTGCGAGAACGTCCTCGAGGGTGTCGCGATCGAAACCGGTCCCGACGTTTCCGGCATAGCGCAGCTCGTCCCCGTCGTAGACGGCCATCATCAGCGAGCCAAAACTGCCCAGCCGTTGGCCCTCACCTTCGGTCCAGCCCACGATCACGACGTCGGCATCGAACTTGATCTTGACTTTGAGCCAATCACGGGATCGAGCTCCCGGCAGGTACAGAGACGAGAGGCGTTTCGCCATGATCCCTTCCAGACCCTGTGCCGCGGCAGCCTGAAAGAGGGCAACCCCATCGCCGCCGACCGCCGGTGAAATCTGGATCTGCTCCGAGGGGACGACGGCCTCTTCCAACATCCGGCGCCGCTCCTGGAGTGGATGGCCCGTCAGATCTCGACCGTCCATATAGATGAGATCGAAGACCATGTAGACCACCGGGATCCTCAGTGACAACTGCTCGACTTGCTTCTGGTTCCTGAGGTGCATCCGCTGCTGGAGCGTCTGAAAGGACGGCACACCGTGGTCGAAGGCCACCAGCTCACCGTCGAGCACCGCGTCGAGGGCCACCACTTGTTCGTGGATTCTGTGCAGTTCGGGATAGGCAACCGTGATGTCGTGGTTCCTTCGTGAAATGAAACGGGTGCCCTCCTCGCAGACCGCGAGGGCCCGGATCCCGTCCCACTTCGGCTCGAACTCCCATTCCGGGTCGTCGAAGGCTTCGGCGGTCTGGGTGGCGAGCATCGGCTCGAGGGGAGGCCGCTCCTGGGCGGGCGGGCGCAAGTCCTTGGACAAGAGGGCCAGCCATTGCTCCTTTCCGTCTTTGAGACCGGTCGACACGAGATGCCAGATCCCGGCCAACCGCTCCCCGTCGAGCCGGAACGTGATCCGATCATCGGTCCGACTCACCATCTCATAGTCGCCGTGGTCGAAGATCCGGACCTCTCCCCCGCCGTACTCATCCCCAGGTATGGACCCGGAGAAGGTGGCGTGGTTCCATCGAGTGGTCGGGGGTCCGGATGGCCAGGTGGCGTTCGCCTCTTCTCCGAGGCAAGCCCTTGGGTACCGCCCAGGACACGAGCACCGGGCCCTCCTCGTTCAACATCTCCAGCCGAAAGTCGTGATGGAGGGCGGTGGCGTGGTGCTGTTGGATCACGAATGTGCCGCCGATCGGTGCGGTCAGCGGATTGACGTCGGCGAAGGGCTTCAGAGTGCTCATGGCATGGGGGACGGGAATGTCGACCCTATCGGAGGAGGGCTATCGTCGCCGGCGATGGTGACCGAGCGGATTCGACAGATCACGGCAGCCAACGAGACGCTGTTGTCGTTCCTCCCGATATGGGAGGAACACCGGCGCCAGCCGGGTGTCGCCGACCTTGCATTCGGGAACCCTCAGGAGATGGTGGTCGACGGGTTCGCCTCCGCCCTGGCCTCGGTGACCACCCCGCGTGACAAGGGGCACTACGCCTACAAGTTCTCTGAGGAAGAGTCGCGGCGAACGGTGGCCAACCATCTCGCCGAGTGGCGGGGCCAGCAATTCGACCCCGAGGACATCGCCATGACCCCGGGAGCCTTCGGCGCGATCGCTGCCGCCCTCGGCGCCCTCGTCGAGGTCGGTGACGAGGTCGTCTACTGCGATCCCCCGTGGTTCTTCTACAGCTCGATGATCCTCGCGTCCGGTGCGACCCCGGTCAGCGTGCCGGTTCGCGGCGACGACTACGACCTCGATCTGGATCGGATCGCGGGGGCGATCACCGAGAAGACTCGACTCGTCATCGTCAACACCCCACACAACCCGACGGGCCGGATCTACCCGCCTTCCACACTTCAGGGCCTGGCCACGGTGCTGTCAGAAGCCTCGGATCGCTTCGGGGCGCCGATCTACCTGCTTTCCGACGAGCCCTATTCCAAGCTGGTGTTCAGCAACGCCAAGTTCACCAGCCCCGCCGAGTACTACCCCTACACATTGGTCTCGTACAGCTACGGCAAGATCCTGCTCACCCCCGGGCAACGGATCGGATGGCTTGCCCTGTCGCCGCTGATGCCCGACCCCGAGCCGTTGCGGTCCGCGATCTTCATGGCACAGATCGCAGGCGGATGGCTGTTCCCGAGCGCCATCATGCAGTACTCCCTCGAGCAGCTGGACAAGCTCTCAATCGATCTGGTCGAGCTCGAGCGAAAGCGTGACTTCACGGTCGCCGAGCTCCAGGCGGCCGGTTACGACCTGCAGACGCCGGAGGGAACCTTCTATCTGTGGGTTCGCTCTCCCGATCCCGACGATGTCGCGTTTGTCCAGATGCTCGCCAAGCAGGGAGTCTTGGTGCTCCCGGGCACCACCTGCGCCTCGCCGGGGCATTTCCGGATATCGCTCACCGGCACGGCGGAAATGATCGAGCGCAGTCTTCCTGCCTTCCGAGACGCCACCTCCGGCGGTAGCTGAGGCGATAACTCAGACCTGTCAGTCGGCGTATTGCCGGCGCCACTCCGGGGCGTCGAATGGCGCCGCGAAGTAGACGGTCTCTTCAATCACCTTCCCACTTTGCAGCCGAAGGATGAGCACCATGTTGTAGACCTCGCCGTTGGGGTAGGTGGCAACCCCCTCCACCACGAATCGGTCGCCGCCGAACACGGTGACCGTCGGGTGTCCGAACGGCAGAAATGCCGGCATCAGGACCACGTTGTCCTGACCGATCACGTTGGAT
Source organism: uncultured Acidobacteriota bacterium (assembly GCA_963724825.1). GTDB lineage: Bacteria > Actinomycetota > Acidimicrobiia > Spongiisociales > ZC4RG35 > JALYNX01. The sequence continues at coordinate 26,708 of CAVRWT010000008.1, read as the reverse complement.
GCCTCTGCGTGTGGAAGGCCGGGGTACTCCACCTGCATGTCCATGTACTTGTCTCGCCCCCGGAACACCTCGCCGGATTGGGGGTATCGACCCACGATGTCGGGGTGCTGCATCTCTCGGACCGCGTCGAGATCCCCGGAACCGACCGCCTTCAGATAGAGATCTACGACATCACGATTGTCCACAACACTCCTTCGACCTGACGTGCTCCCGATGGGCTACCTGCCCGGAACGATATCGACGAGCAGGGGAAATTGTCATCAGGGTCAGTCGTCATCCCGGAGCAGAACTTCGGCCAGCCGTCGGTACGAGGGCATCGGGTCCTCCCCCAGCACCTGAACTCCGACATGGTCGGCCCCGGCGTCGAGATGGGCCCGGATCCCGACCGCCACCTGTTCGGGCGTCCCGTGGAGCACCAGTGCGTCGAGCAACGCGTCGCTGCCGCCATCCGCCAGGTCGTCCTCGGTCCAACCGCTGCGGATCAGGTTGTTGCGGTAATTCACCCGATCGAGGTAGTAGGAGACCACTTTCCGTCCCCTCGCCCGAGCCTGCTCGGGATCGGAGTCGAGGGTGACCTTGTGCTCGGGGGCGAGCAACGGACCGGGGCCCATCACCTCCCGGGCGAAGCGAGTGTGATCCGGCGTCGTCAGATAGGGGTGGGCTCCCGCGGTGCGCTCGGCGGCGACCCGGAGCGCCTGCGGGCCGAGGGCGGCGAGGACCACTCGGTCCCGGGGCACCCCGGCTTGGTCGAGAAGATTCAAGTAGTCGTCGATTTTGGCCATGGGCGCCTGGAACTCCGCCGTGGCCTCCCGGTGCCCGATCCCAACTCCCAGCAGGAATCGATCGGGATGACGCTCGGCAATTCGGTGATAGGAAGCGGCGACTAATTCAGCCGGCTCACGCCACATGTTGACGATCCCGGTGACGACGGGGATGCGTTCCGTTGCGTCGAGCAAGCCTTCAACGTCGACCAGGTCTCCGGCCGGGGACGCCCCGACCCAGACGGCGCCGTAGCCAAGAGTCTCCGCCTCCCGGGCCATGTCCGGAGTGATGTTGCGGATTGCCCGCCAGAAGCCGAAGGTACCAAGGGGGATGGTGGTCATAACCCGCATCCTGGCACAGCCCGATAGCGTCCCCGACGATGACTGACCGCTACACGACACCCGGGGTCTACATCGAAGAGGTGACACTTCCCCAGGCGATCATCGGGGTGAACACCAGCACTACTGCCTTCGTGGGTCGTGCGGCCCGGGGACCGGTCGATACCCCGACCCTGATCACCTCGTTCCTCGACTTCGAGCGGCTGTTCGGCGGACTCTGGCTGAAGAGCGATCTGGGCTACTCGGTGCGGGACTTCTTCGAGCAGGGTGGGCGTAGGGCGGTCGTGGTCCGAGCCTATCTGCCAGCGCCCGACGACCTTGCCACACTGACCTTCGGGCGGGGTAGCTCGCGACTGGTCCTGGAGGCGACCAATCCCGGCGCCTGGGGTTCGAAGTTGGAGGCGACGATCGATCCCCTCCCCCGCAACCGGTTCGACCTGTCGGTTACCGACCGGAGCAGCGGCCGGGTCGAGACCTTCACCGGACTGTCGCTGGCAACGAGCAGCCCTCGACGTGTTGACCGGGTTCTCGAGGAGTCGACACTGATCCGGGCACGACCCCCGCTCCCTGGAGCGCTGCCGCCACGGCTCCCGGTCACGGTCAAAGCCACCGGAGGCAGAGATGGCCGATTCGGGAGCACCGCCTACATCGGACCTGGAATGCGGGAGTCGGGTCGAGGGATCTACGCCCTGGACCGAGCCGAACTGGTGAATCTGATGGTGATCCCCCCTTACTCGACCACTACCGGTGTCTCTCAGAGGGTGCTCACGGCAGCCATCGCCTACGCCTCCGAGCGGAGGGCGATGGTGATCGTTGACCCGCCATCCACTTGGGACACGGTGAGCGACGCCGTGGTCGGTGCCTCCGGATACTTCGAGACCCGCGACGCTGCCCTCTACTTTCCTCGGCTCAGCCGTGCCGACCCGATGCGAGGGGGGCAAGTTCGCGACTTTGCCCCCTCGGGGGCGGTGGCGGGGATGCTGGCCCGCCTCGACCTGAACCAGGGGGTGTGGCGTTCACCGGCCGGCGGAACCGCCAGCCTCTCCGGGGTGACCCCATCGATTCCGCTGACCAAGGCAGACCTCGACCTGCTCAATCCTCTTGGGATCAACGGCATACGGGCTCTTCCCGGGCGGGGCACTGTGGTGTGGGGAGCTCGGACCCGAGCCGGAGCGGGAGACGCCGAGTGGAAGTACGTCAACGTGCGGAGGCTGGCGCTGTTCCTCGAGGAGTCGATTCGCCAGGGTATGCAGTGGGCGGTGTTCGAGCCGAACAACGAATCCTTGTGGGCCCGGGTACGGAGCCAGGTCGACAACTTCCTCTACGGGGTGTTTGCCCAGGGTGCCTTCCCCGCCAACCGGCCCCAGGACGCCTACTTCGTCCGTTGCGGGCCCGACACGATGACCCAAGACGACATCGACAACGGACGGCTGATCATCATGATTGGCATTGCCCCGATCCGTCCCGCCGAGTTCGTGATCTTCAGAATCGGGCAATGGCGGGACGGAGACGACGACTGATCATCGGCCCGACCCCCTAAGAAGGTTGGGAACTCGAATCTTCCTCGGTGCGCCGGCTGCCAGCCATCCTGCTCAATGCTCCAAAATTGGGAGCCCAGCCGACACCGAACACCTTCCCTGTGATGATCGGGCCCTCGGGATTCCAGTATGTGCTCCGCACTCGTCCCACGGTCGGCATACGGAAGTCGTAGGGGACGAAGGTGGCGACCTTTCCGTGCCATGTTCTCTCATCCGAGGGCTTCCGGAGCTCTTGGACGATCGCAACGACCGCAATGATCGCAAGAGTGAGCCTCCAGATATCCCGGATGCTTGGCACCTTCTTTTCGTCGTTCATCGCCAACAACGCTACCCCGCCTTCCAACTACGTGGAGAGCGATACCTTGCGCTTCTATGTACACTGTGCTTCTATGTATAAGGGATATCGGCCCTAGGAGGCTGGCGTGCACATCGACAAGGACCTGGTGGCGGCCTCGGCGACGCCGCTCGTGCTCGCGATCCTGGCCGAGGGTGAGAACTACGGCTACGCCATCCTGAAGCGGGTCCGTGAGCTTTCCGGTGGTGAGCTCGAGTGGACCGACGGGATGCTCTATCCCCTGCTTCATCGCCTCCGCCGCCTCGGATACGCCACAACCGACTGGCGGACACCGCCCGACGGGCGTCGCCGCCGGTATTACGCGATCACCGACGACGGTCGCTCCGCCCTCGCCGAACAGCAGCGGCAATGGCAGGCCGTCACCCGCACATTGGGTGATGTCTTCCGGGACCCCAACGGGCCGCTGATGGCTCTCGGAGAGGGCTGAGCATGGACGCCGTGGAAGCCCAGATTGCCGAGTGGCGGGCATACGTCGGAAAGGCCCCCGCCGTCAACGGCCGCGACGTCGATGAGCTGGAGGGACATCTTCGCGACCAGATAGCCGAGCTGGATGCGGCCGGCCTCACATCGGATGAGGCGTTCCTTGTTGCCGTGAAGCGCATGGGGGACGTCGACACCTTGACCCGGGAGTTCGCCCGCGAGCACAGCGATCGACTCTGGAAGCAGCTGGTCCCCGCAGGTGAGGACGAGCCGGTGCCTCCATCCAGCGGGGGATTCGAGGCGGTCGGCTTCGCCCTGGCGGCCGCGGTCGCAATCCAAATCGCCCGCCTCGCTGCGGGATTCCCCGACGAGGAACCAGGGTGGCTGTTCCGGAACGTCAGCTTGTTCGTCCTCCCGTTTCTCGCCGGCTACTTCGCCATGCGGCGCCAGTTCGACATCCGAAGGTGGTTGCTAACCGCGGCGCCCTTTGTGCTCTCTGCGCTGTTGGTCAACCTCTACCCGTTCGGCACAGGCTCGAACACCGAAGTGTTTGCGTCGGCGATCTCTGACACCGAACTGCTCGTGGCGCTCTATCTGCCTGTGCTGTTGTGGTTCGTGGTCGCCTACCCGTACATGAACGGCACGCTGCGATCCCACGAACGGCGAATGGACTTCGTCCGTTTCACCGGCGAATGGGTCATCTATTACGCATTGATCGCCCTCGGTGGCGGGGTGCTGGTCATGCTGACTGCGTTGATCCTGCAGCCGATCGGGACCGACCTTCCCGAGTTGGTCTTTGAGTGGGTCATCCCCTCAGGTGCGGCCGGCGCGGTGATCGTGGCCGCCTGGCTCGTGGAGTCCAAGCAGCGGGTCGTGGAGAACATGGCTCCGGTGCTGACCATGCTGTTCACTCCCCTGTTTGCCCTGATGCTGACCGTCGCCGTGGTCACCTATGCGGGATCCGGGCTCTCCGGGGTGTTCGACCGGGAGTTGCTCGGGGTCTTCGACGCCCTTCTGGTGGTAGTGCTCGGACTGGTCCTCTACGCGATTTCGGCGCGGGACCCGTCTCTTCAGCCGGGCTGGATGGACCGCGTCCAGCTCGTCACCATCGCCAGCGCCCTCGTACTCGATTTCATGGTGCTGGGCACGATGGTGGTTCGCATCAGTGATCTCGGATTCACTCCCAACCGTGCGGCAGCGTTGGGTCTCAATCTGGTCCTGCTCGTGAACCTGGCCGGGGCCGCCTGGCTCTCGATGCGGTTTCTCAGAGGACAGGTCACCTTCCACCGCCTCGAGCACTGGCAGACCTCCTACCTCCCCGTCTTTGCCATCTGGGCAGCGGCGGTCGTCGCCGTTCTCCCTCTGCTCTTCGGCTTCGCCTGAGCATTTCGACCACGGAGCTATCCTCGCTGCCGGCGATGGGGCTCGCCTACCGAAACCGCAGCTCGACCTGCTGATAGCTCCTACCGCGGCAATCGCAAACAGCAGAAATGAGGACAAGATGCGGTTCGTATGGGTTGGAGTGGCTGGAGCCTTTGGTTCATTAGCCAGGTACGCGGTTGGGCTCGCGTTCTCCGGCACACGGTTTCCTTGGGGCACCCTGACGGTCAACATCGTTGGCTCACTCGCCCTCGGTTTCGTGTTCTCGTGGGGCCTAGCTCGATGGCCGGTTTCAGTATCAACTCCGATCGCGGTGGGGTTGTTGGGTGGTTTCACCACGTTCTCGACCTTCGCATGGGAGAGCGTCTCCATGATTGGGAACGACCAGGCCCCCCATGCCACCGCTTACGTTGTGGCGTCGGTGGTCGGAGGTTTGCTCGCCGCGGCGGTCGGATATGCCGTGGGTCGTTCTCTCGTTGATTGATTGCAGGTAATCGTCGACTGCCCGTCAACCAATCGGTTGATTCACCGGCTCGACCATTCGGGCCTCGAACAATGGCCGCGCAGCCGATGTGCTCAGGCCTGCCTTCTCGCATAGTTGTGGCATGAGAACCACGAGTGAGGAGCAGCCATGCCTGCCATCGAAGTCGAGAATCTGACGAAGCGCTATGGCGACGTCCCGGCCATGGCCGGCGTCAGCTTTACCGTCGAGAAGGGCGAGATCTTCGGGGTCCTCGGCCCCAACGGCGCCGGGAAGACCACCACCGTCGAGTCCATCGCCGGTTTGCGTCGACCGGACAGCGGGACCATCCGGGTCCTGGATCTCGACCCGCAACGTGATCGGGACGAGCTTCGGCGCCGTCTCGGTGTCCAGCTCCAAGAGAGCCGGCTGCCCGACCGGATCAAAGTGGGTGAGGCACTCGACCTTTACGCCTCGTTCTACGAGAGCCCGGTCCCATGGGAGGCCCTGCTCGACCAGCTCGGCCTCACCGAGAAGCGTGACACGAGGTTCGGCAAGCTTTCAGGTGGCCAGAAGCAGCGGGTCTCCATTGCCCTGGCCCTCGTCGGCAACCCCGAAGTGGTGATCCTCGACGAGCTCACCACCGGCCTCGATCCACAGGCCCGTCGGGACACCTGGGCAGTTGTGGAACATCTCAGGGAGCAGGGCGCCACGGTGATCCTGGTGACCCACTTCATGGAGGAGGCCGAGCGTCTCGCCGATCGCGTTGCCCTCATCGACTCAGGGAGGGTGGTGGCCCTGGACACCCCTGCCGGGCTGATCGCCTCGACAAACAACGAACAGGTGATCAGGTTCCGACCTTCCCGCCCCATGGACGATTCGGTTTTCGCCGGGTTGGCAGAGGTCACCGGTGTCACCCATCAAGGCGATCAGACGGTGGTCAAAGGCGTGGGCAATGTGCTCCATGCCGTGAGCACCGCCCTGGTCCAGAACCAAGTGATAGCCCAGGAGCTCCGGCTGGAGCAGGCGACTCTCGATGATGCCTTTCTCGCCCTCACCGGACGTTCTCTCCATACCGACACCGAGGAGGTGTGACATGTCTGCATTGACCAAGATGACCAATGTCGAAGCGAAGCTGTTCTCACGGGAGCCGATGGCAATGTTCTGGGGGCTCGCCTTCCCGGCTGTCCTGCTCCTGGTGCTCGGTTTCGTCTTTCCAGGAGGGCGGGAGCCGAGTGCTGATCTCGGCGGCTACCGCCTCGTCGACCTCTACGCCCCGATCGTCCTGCTTCTGGCGCTGGCCACCGTCGCCTTCACCACACTCCCTCCGGTCCTCGCCGGATATCGGGAAATGGGGCTGCTGCGCCGGCTGTCGACGACTCCAGTCGGACCTCGAAGACTGGTAAGCGCCCAACTGATGGTGCAGGTAGGAGTAGCCGTCACCGCAGGCCTGATCGGGCTGGCCGTTGCCAATCTGGTCTTCGAGATTCCGTTGCCCGAGAATCTGGCTGGCTTCGTCTTCTCGTTCCTCCTGGCGGCAGTTTCGTTGCTTGCAGTGGGTCTCTTCATCGGGGCGGTGGCGCCCAGTGCCTCCGCCGCCCAGGGTTTCGGGATGGCGCTCTACTTCCCGATGCTGTTCTTCGCCGGCGTCTATTTCCCCAGGGCGGCCATGCCCGAAGGACTGCGCAGGCTGAGCGACCTCACCCCGGCAGGGGCCGCCGTTCAAGCTCTGACGGACACCTGGCTGGGTCACGCACCGTCGAGTTCTAGTCTCCTGGTAATGGCCGCCTTCGCCCTCGGCTTCGGTCTCCTCGCCACCATCTTCTTCCGATGGGAGTGAGCTCCGACCCGGTCGCGGAGACCCTCGAGACGAGCGGTCCCTGGGAGACACCTTTCGATCGGGTTGTGTTCTGGGTCCCCTGGGGGACGCTGGCGGTCGGCCTGGTCCTCGAAGTGCTCAATGCAATCGGCGACCCTTCCCGCCTGCCCCTCACCCTGGGGTTGGCGGCGACTGCGGCGGTCTGGGTCCTGTTCATGTTCACCAGAGCCATCGATCGATGGGAGAACCAGGCCTGGATGAGGACCTACATGGCCGGTCTGATCGTCATCGGAGCGGCGATGATGTTCTACCGGCCCGGCTTCTTTCCCTTTGTGATCACCGGGTTCATCCACGCCTTCCTCCTCAAACCGCCTCCGTTCGCCTTCGTCGCGGTCTTCCTGAACTCGCTCGTGATCAACTCCCGGATCGTCTACCCCAACGGTGGGACCGATGCGTGGGTGACGTTCGTGATCATCGTCGCCATCCAGACCGCGGCCATCGGCTTCGGAGTCATCGGCGGGGAGAAGATCTCCGAGCTGAGCGAGCAGAGACGGTTGGCGATCGGAGAGCTGAAGAAGGTCATCGCGGAGAATGCCTCGCTTCAGGCGCAGCTCGTCGAGCAGGCCCGTGAGTCCGGGGTGGACGAGGAGCGCCAGCGGATGGCGCGGGAGATCCACGACACCATCGCTCAAGGGCTGACCGGTGTCATCACCCAACTCGAAGCGGCCGGTCAGGCACGCGGCGATGGAGCCGAGCTGCAGCGACGCATTGACAACGCCATGCTCCTGGCCCGCGACAGCCTCTCCGAGGCGCGACGCGCGATGCGGGACCTACTCCCAACTCCCCTCGAGGAACGAGCGCTGCCGGCCGCACTCCAAGAGGTGACTGCCCGATGGTCAGCTCTTAATCACGTAGCCACCGAATTGACCACCACCGGGACTACCCGCCGCCTTCATCCCGAGGTCGAGGTGACCGTGCTCCGGGTGACTCAGGAGGCTCTGGCCAACGTGGCGAAGCATGCCGGCGCCTCCCGAGTGGGTGTCACCCTTTCTTACATGGGCGACATCGTTTCGATCGACGTCCGCGACGACGGGATCGGCCTCGATCCAGCCTCGCTGACCAACGGCAACGCGTCGGGATCGGGGTTCGGCCTCACCGCGATGCGGCAACGAGTCGAGGGCCTCGCCGGGACTCTGGAAGTGGAGTCCGAGCCGGGGGCGGGGACCGCGATTTCGGCGTTTCTGCCCGCCATCACCGTGGAGGGCGACAATGGCTGAACCGCCAATCCGGATCTTGATCGTCGACGACCACCCTGTGGTGCGCGATGGCCTTCGGGGCATGTTCGCCAATGAGGAAGGATTCGAGGTGGTGGGCGAGGCCAAGAACGGGCGCGATGCCATCAATCGGGCACTGACGGACAAGCCCGACGTGATCCTCATGGACTTGCGGATGCCGGAGATGAACGGTGTCAGTGCCATCAAAGAGCTCACCGACAGGAAGGTGGAAGCCCGGGTACTGGTCTTGACCACGTTCGACACCGACTCCGACGTCCTCCCCGCCATCGAGGCCGGCGCCACCGGCTTCCTGCTCAAAGATGCCCCCCACGAAGAGCTGCTTCGTGCGGTCGTCGCCGCAGCGCGGGGTGAGGCAGTTCTCTCCCCGAGCATCGGCGCCCGGCTGCTCAGCCAGGTGCGAGGCTCCAGCAAGGAGGCGGTGAGCCAGCGCGAACTCGAGGTGTTGCGGCTGGTCGCGGCAGGCTCGACCAACAAGGAGATCGCCGAGCGTCTCTTCATCAGCGAGGCGACCGTGAAGACCCACCTTCTCCACATCTACACCAAGCTCGGAGTCAATGACCGAGCGGGCGCGGTTGGCGCGGCGTTCGATACCGGCCTGCTCACCCCGGGGCAGACGAATCGATAGTCGGCCGATCAGCTTTGATGCTCCAGACTCGGACTGATCCATCGTGAATTGGGCGGCGTTGCATACTTGGATGTGACCGAAAGCGCACTTTCGCTTGATGAAGCCTCGCTGCCATCGATCGAGTCGGTGGCAGCCATGCCGACAGATCTCGTTCTCGATGCGCTGGGGAGTCGTTCGTCGGGGCTCACCACCGCCGAGGTCTCGGGACGGGCGGAGGTGTTCGGTCCGAACGCGGTGCGCTCTCACCATGCCAGCGCCTGGTCAGTGTTGTTGCGCCAGCTGCGCAGCCCGTTGCTGTGGCTCTTGCTCGCCGCGGCGGCCGTGTCCGCGGTGGTCGGCGAGGGACTCGACGCCCTGATCATCGGGGTGATCGTCGCGGCGTCGGTCGGGCTCGGGTTCGCCAACGAGTATCGGGCCGAGCGCGCCGCGGAGGCGATGCACTCCGAGATCCGCCACGAGGTCGCCACGACACGCGACGGCGAGTCGGTGAGCGTCGAGGTCACGCACCTGGTGCCAGGCGACATCGTGCATCTGGCTGTGGGGTCGATCGTCCCGGCCGACCTCCGGCTGCTCGACGCTGCCAACCTCGAGTGTGACGAGTCGATCCTGACCGGGGAATCGCTGCCGGCGGAGAAGTCCGCGCACCCGGCGCCGAGCGGCGCTCCGCTCGCAGAACTGACGTCGTGCCTGTTCATGGGAACGGTCGTCCACCAGGGGGCAGCCGACGCCGTGGTGGTGGCTACGGGCGCGACGACGCAGTTCGGCCGAATCGCTGTCGGGCTCGGAGAGCGCCAGCCCCAGACCGAGTTCCAACTCGGCCTCACCCGCTTCTCAGGGCTGTTGGCAAAGGTCGGTGGGGTGCTCAGCATCACGATCTTCGTGATCAACGTCGCCCTGGGCCGACCCGTGATCGACGCCGTCTTGTTCTCCCTCGCCGTCGCCGTTGGCATCACCCCCCAACTCCTGCCAGCCGTCGTGTCAACCAGCCTCGCCACGGGGTCTCGACGACTTGCCGAGAAGAAGGTGCTCGTCAAGCGGCTCGTGTGCATCGAGGACCTCGGCGACATCGACGTGCTGTTCACTGACAAGACCGGCACGCTCACCGACGGCCACATCAGCCTCGAACGAGCCATCGATACCACCGGCGCCCCCAACAGCGCCATCTTCACGCTCGGCCTGGTGTGCAACGAGGCCACCCCGACCGGGAACACAGCCGTGGGCGGCAACCCCCTCGACGTCGCACTCTGGGAAGCACCCGGCGCGGCCATTAGCCCAACCGGAGAGTTCCGGCGGATCGCCATCGCCCCCTTCGATCACGACCGCCGCTGTGTTTCGGTGCTCACCGAACACGACGGGCAGGCGCTCCTCATCACCAAGGGCGCCCCCGAGGCAGTCTTCGACCGCTGCACCAACGTTCCCGACGAAGCACGCAAAGTGCTCGACGCCGAGTTCAGTGCGGGCAACCGCGTCGTGGCCATCGCCAGCCGGGCAGCTCCCGAGCTCACCGCGCTGACCACCGACGACGAGCACGATCTGACCCTCGCCGGCTTCCTGGTCTTCCTCGACCAACCCAAGCCTTCGGCAGCAGCGTCGATCGCTCGGCTCGCCCAGCTCGGCATCACCGTCAAGATCGTCACGGGCGACAACCCGCTCGTCGCCGAATCCGTCTGCAGCAAGCTCGGGGTCGACTCAGGCGGGACGCTCACCGGCACCGACCTCGACTCCCTGGACGACAAGCAGCTCACCGTCGCGGTGAACGGAGCCACCATCTTCGCCCGGGTGAGCCCCGAGCAGAAGGCCCGCATCCTGCGCGCGCAGCGCGACGCCGGCTCCGCGGTGGCGTTTCTCGGCGACGGCGTCAACGACGCCCTCGCCCTGCACCACGCGGACGTCGGGATCTCGGTCGATTCGGCGACCGACGTGGCAAAGGACGCGGCCGACATCATCCTCCTCGAGCGCGACCTCGACGTGCTCGCCGACGGCGTCGCCGAAGGACGCCGCATCTTCGCCAACACCATCAAGTACGTCCTCATGGGCACGTCGTCGAACTTTGGGAACATGTTCAGTGTCACCGTCGCCGCGGCGTTTCTGCCCTTCCTGCCGATGCTCCCGTTCCAGATCCTGCTCAACAACCTTCTCTACGACACCAGCCAGATGACGATCCCCACCGATCGCGTCGACGAGGAACAACTCGCCCGGCCATCGCACTGGGACATCGGATTCATCCGCCGCTTCATGGTCCGATTCGGTCCGATCAGCTCGATCTTCGACTTCGCCACCTTCGCAATCATGCTCTGGGTGTTCCACGCCTCTGCACCCGAGTTCCGTTCCGGTTGGTTCGTCGAGTCCCTTGCCACCCAAACTCTCATCGTGTTCGTCATCCGCACCCGGCGCGTCCCGTTCTTCAAGAGCCGACCTTCCCGCCCGCTTCTCATCTCGGTGATCGCGGTGGTGACCGTCGGGGCGCTGATCCCCCAGAGCCCGCTCAACGACACGCTCGGGTTCGCGCCTCTGCCGGTCACGTTCTTCGCCGTGCTCGCCGGGATCGTTGTCGTCTACCTGGTGGCCGTCGAGGTCGCCAAGTACTTCTTCTACAAGACCGCCACCCCCACCACGGCTAAGCCTCTCCAGCGTGGGGACGCCCACCGCATCGACCGTGTCGCGGCCCGCTGGAGCCACCACCAGACCTTGCCGCCTCCGGTTCGCCAGCCAGGTGGAGTCGGCGCGTTGTGAGTGGCACGGGGCCTCATCTTCGCAAGGACTGACCGGCCCTAACCTCGTCGCAGATGACGTCCTGCACCGAAAATGTCGAGCGGTGGTCGGCGCTCAAGGTTTGGCTTTTCTCGCTGTTCAACCGGGATCCCAAGAGCAACCGAGCCGCGGTCGAGCTCCTTTCGCTGACGGCTATGGATCGATTCATCGACCTGGGATGCGGTCTGGGAGCTGCCCTCGAGCAAGCGGTGGCGTCTGGCGCGGAGACCGCCGGTATCGACCCGAGCCCGGCGATGGTGGCGCGCGCCGCGAGACGAGTGCCTCGAGCCGAGGTGAAGCTGGGATCGGCGGAGTCAATCCCCTTCGGTGATGCCCGGTTCACTGCGGCCCTGGCGGTGTCGACTTATCACCACTGGGCAGACTCCGAGGCTGGCCTGGCCGAGATTCGCCGGGTCCTTGCCCCGGGAGGTCGGCTGCTGATCGTTGAGAGGAAACTGAAGCGCAGTGCCGGCCACGGACTGGACGCCGTTGGCGCCGACCGGTTGAGCCAGATGCTCGTGAGCCACGGGTACATCGGTCCCGAGGTTGGAGAGATGCGGGCAGGTCGAGCCCATTACTTTGCGATTTCCGCGGTCAATCCAGTCACGACCAATTGAGGAGCATCACATGGAAAAACGACAGCTAGGGAACAGCGGTCTCGAGGTCTCGGCGCTCGGCTACGGCTGCATGGGCCTCAGCTCGGGTTATGGGGTTCCTTCTGACCGGGACCATGCAATCGACATCATCCGTGCCGCGGTCGAGCGCGGCGTCACCTTCTTCGACACCGCCCAGGTCTATGGTCCGTTCACAAACGAGGACGTCGTCGGTGAGGCCCTCGCCCCCTTCCGAGACGACGTGGTGATCGCGACGAAGTTCGGCTTCGACTTCGTGGACGGAGAGTCACAGGGGTTGAACAGCCGCCCCGATCACATCCGGAAGACGACAGAGGACTCGCTTCGACGTCTCCGAACCGGACACATCGACCTCCTCTACCAGCATCGTGTCGACCCCGAGGTCCCGATCGAGGATGTCGCCGGCACGGTGAAGGACCTCATCGCCGAAGGGAAGGTGAAACACTTCGGCCTGTCAGAGGCGGGTGTGAAGACGATTCGCCGGGCCCATGCCGTGCAGCCGGTCACTGCCCTGCAGAGCGAGTATTCACTGTGGTGGCGAGAGCCCGAAGAGGAAATCCTCCCCACGCTGGAGGAGCTGGGAATCGGTTTCGTCCCCTTCAGCCCGCTGGGGCGAGGCTTTCTCACCGGCAACATCGACGAGGACACCATCTTTGTGGAATCCGACTTCCGCCACTCCGTCCCCCGCTTCGACCCAGAGAACCGAAAGGCGAACCAGGATCTGGTGAACCTGGTGAAGAGGATCGCGGATCAGAAACGGATAACCCCGGCTCAAGTCGCCCTCTCCTGGCTGCTGAGTCGGCAAGCCCTGGATCGTGCCCATCCCCGGCACCACGAAGCTGCACCGCCTGGAAGAGAATCTCGGGGCGGTCGACGTGGTGCTCACGACCTCTGACGTGGACGAGATCGAAGGCGCTCTCGAAAGGATCAGCATCCAGGGGAACCGCTACACCGAGGGTGCCCAACGGCTGATCGACCGCTGAACGAATCGCCGAAGACATCTAGCCTGCGTCGCCATGGAACCATCGACGAGGGTCGAGGCCCACGATGATCACCACTGGTATTCACGAAAATCGTCGGGACCTTCCGCCTTGATTTCGGCGAGGTGGGCGAGGTCCTCCTCGTTCACCCTGATCGCCTCCTCGAGCACCTCCCGGATCTGGCTGCCCGGCACGATGACCGCCCCTGAGGAATCGGCGTGCACATAGTCGCCAGGAAAGATCCCGACACCGTCGATCACCACCGGGACATTGGCTTGGAAGGGGGTCACCACGTCGCCACCCCATTTCGTCGCCTCTCCCCTGCAGTACGTGGCGAAGTCGTAACCCGACAACTCATCGAAGTCCCGGAGGCGGCCATCGGCCAAGACCCCGGCCAGCCCAGCGTTCTGCGCCCGGGAAAGCTTGACACCACCTCCCAGGGAGATATCGCGGTGACCGTTGCTGGCGAGGACCAACACCCGTCCTTCCGATTCGACGCCCACGGCCTGATGAAACAGGCTGGCGAAGTTGTAGCGCTTCGGGTCGAGGACCTCGGTGCAGGTGGGGAAATACGAGACGGTCGAGGCCGGGCCGAACAGGACACGACCCGGGGTCGGAGTCACCAGATCGAGTATGTGACAGCGATGCCGATGCATACGGCCCATGGCATCGACCAGGTCGGCAGTCGTGACCTTGGTCGCCAGTTCATGAATGGAGTCCGTCATCGCACCAACTGCCGAGCCTAGTTCCCACCAGTCGAGCACTACGAGCGCCCTGCGGCGGACCACCCAAACGCGGCTCCGCCTCCCGGGTTGGTCCCAGGAGGCGGGCCACCGGATGGGCATCCGCCCATCCGACTAGCGGAAAGGACCGCATCCGGGGATCCCAGGAGACGGCCGTGCGACTGCTCGGTTATCGGGCCCGAACGGGCATCGTCGACTGCTCGGCAGGAGGGAGATAGCCGTCTTGGACCATCATCCATGCCTGACGTGACGCTGCCGTCGAAGTCGGCGGGAGATATCCATCCTGCAAGCGCAGTTCGGCCTCCACCGCGGCCTGCCGGTTGATGATCGACTGCGGAACCAGGTAGTCGTCCTGGACCGACTTCGAACCGCTGCCCGAGCCCGCGGCATCTTGTGAGTCGTCGCTACGGCCGGGTTGTCCGGTATCCGTTGACTCGACCGCCCGGTTCATGCCGATCGGCGAGCCGCTGCGACGAGGACGATCAGATCCGACCGCGAGAAGCACCTTGTTGAATCGGGGCTGTCGCTGAATTGCAAGTGTCATTTCCTGCCTCCTTGATTCGAGGCGCTCGGTGAGCGCCGTTCCGTCGAACACATGGCGAACGTATGGCGGAGGCGGGCAGGGCACATCGGGAGCGCTGCCCATCTTGGGCTCCGCGGACCTCCCGAGTTACGGGGCTGGGGACCCATCCCAGAGTCCCTATGACGGCGCCGCAAGATAGGGAGTTCTCCCTATGCGGCTCTCCCGGCACGTGTCGTACGTTGGTAATCGAGGCGAACAAGGAGGAACCTCATGCCACTGTTCATGGACGTGCACAGCATCGAGGGCGGGGTCTCGGAGGCCGACGTGGCCCAGGCCCACGCCCGGGATCTGGAGACCCAGGCTGACTACGGCGTCGAGTACAAGCGGTACTGGGTCGACGAGGCGAACGGCAAGATCTTCTGCCTGGTCGAAGCAGAGAACGCCGAGCTGGCCAACACGGTTCACCGTGAGGCCCACGGTCTGGTTGCCGACGAGATCTACCCCGTCAGCGAACACAGCTGAGTCGAGGGAGGCGTCGATGGTCACCTTTGCCTCGGAAGGAGCCCAAGTCCGACTGACCGACCTAGGGCGAGAGTCGGCCGGGGACGATCCGACCTGTCGGTGTACCCTCGATCCCCGTGATCGAGCCGGTGTCGCTGGTGGAACGGGAGGAGCAGCTGGCGAGCCTCTTCGACCTGGCCGATGCAGGCACTGGCAACGCGGTCCTGCTTTCGGGCGAGGCGGGTTTCGGCAAGACCTCGCTGCTGCGGGCCTTCCTTGGTGGTCTCGACCATCGGCACCGGATCCTGGAAGCCGCCTGCGAACCGGTGGGGATCCCCACCGCCTTCTCCCCTTTATTCGACCTGCTCGACGATCTTCCGGCGGAGCTCTGCGACGAAATACGGACCGGCTCGGGCCGTACCGCGGTGTACGCCGGGATGCTCGACCTGCTCAAGGGTGACCGGATCGTGCTCGTCGTCGAGGACGTCCACTGGGCGGACGAAGCCACTTTGGGCCTGGTGCGCTATCTGGGACGGAGGATCGCCCCCACCAAGAGCCTGCTGATCTGCACTTACCGGCCCGAGGACCTCGAGCTCGCCCATCCGATGCATCTGGTGGTCGCCGATCTTGGGCCGACGGCCACCAGGATCGAGTTGCCCGCACTCACCCCTTCCGGCGTGGAAGCGATGACTCGAGGACTCGATGTCGACCCGAAGCGGATTCACGAGGCCACCCTGGGGAACCCCTTCCTCGTCGAAGAGGTGATCCGCCACCCCGACTCGAAGCTGCCCTCGAACATCAGCAACGCCGTGCTGGCCCGAGCGGCCAATTTTTCCTCCGAAGCATTGGAGACCTTGTATTTGGTGGCTTTGTCCCCGGACGGAGTGTCGCTCGACATCCTGCTGGCGTTGGACCCCGCAGCCGGAAGTTACGTCGACCTCGCGGTGCAGCGGAGGCTCCTCGTCTCATCGGACGGTCATGTGACCTGTCGTCACGACCTGATCCGACATAGCCTGGAAGCGGCGGTTCCACCTGCACTGCGACGCGACCTCCACCGCCGCCTACTGGAGCAGCTGGAAGAGCACGTGGACGCGCACCCCGACCTTTCCCAACTCGCCTATCACAGTCTCGGTGCCCAGGACGATGCGAAGGCGGTCAGCTACTCCTTACAGGCAGCCGAGAGCTCGGCCCGTGGTGGGGCCCACCGTCAGGCGGCGCACCACTATGCAAACGCCCTCCTCTTCCGGGGACGGATGAGCACCGACCAGCTGCGCCAGACGCTTCTCGCCGCTGCCCAGGAGCATTGTCTGACCAACGCCTCCAGCGAGGCAGTTGGATATGCAGCGGAGCTCGTGGAGACTCTCTGAAACCAGGATTGCGACGGCAGACGCCCGGGCCTGGCTCTCCTTCTACATGTCACGGGACAACGACCTCGAGGCCACCCGTCAGATCGCCGGGCTCGCCATCGAAGTCCTCGAGGATGAGCCGCCTTCCGAGGGTCTCGCGCTGGCCCTCGCCTCTCGGGCGTGGGTGGCCATGGTCGAAGGCCGCCAGGCGGAAGCAATCGAAGCCGGGAAACAGGCGATCGCGGCGGCGCGGGCCGCCGGCTCGGCGAGAGTCGAGGTCCACGCCGCCACCACAGTCGGAACCTCCCTGACCATGCTCGGCGACATCACGGGCCGAGCAGTGATCGAAGCAGCCACGGCCCTCGGTATCGAGCGCGGCGTCGATGAGGAAACTGCAAGGTCGATCAACAACACCGCACTCAGTCACACCTGGTTCTTCGATCTACCCGGCGCTCGGGAGCACAACGAGAAGCTGGTGGAGTTCACCGCTGCCCGTGAACTCGACGCCTGGTACATCACCGCCGTCGCCAATCTGGCCGAAATCGACGTCGCTATCGGTCGCTGGGAGGACGCGGATCGAGAACTGGCGATGGTGCTCGGCCAGACCACGTGCCGACAGACCGAAGTCGGTTCGCTGATGATTTCAGCGACCCTCGAGATTCGACGTGGCGCTCCGGAGGCGGCATTGAAGCTGGAGAGCGCCCTCGACCGGGCGCGGGGCAGTACCGACCACGACATCGTCCGGGGCGCAGCGGTGCTCGCTCTGCAGGCGGCCTGGACCGGGGTCATCGAGCTATCAGAGACGATGCCAATGATCGAGGCGGCGCAGAGGTTGCCGGGTTGGGCAGATGACGACTGGGGGCGCGCCATGGTCGGGTTCTGGGCAATGCGCACTGGCATCGATCCCGAAGGGGACTTGCCGGGAGCTGCCGGCTTGGAGCAGGCAGGCAAGCTCGCCGAGGCCGCGGAAGCCTGGGACCGCGCCGGCTACACGACCGAGGCCACTATCTGCCGTGCCTTGATCCCAGGGGCCGATCTGGATCAGATCTTTTCCTCGCTTTCCGAACTGGGCGCTGACGGCATCGCTCGTGGCCTCCGACACGAGCTGCAACGACGCGGTGTCAAGAGCGTGCCCCGAGGCGAGCGCAAGTCGACCCGGGCCAATCCGGCCGGACTTACCGCCCGTCAGGCCGAAGTCCTGTCGCTGATCCAGGCCGGGCTCTCCAATGCAGCCATCGCCGAGACTCTGTTTATCTCGGAGAAGACTGCGGGGCACCACGTGTCGGCGATCCTCACCAAACTCAACGTGAACAGCCGGCTCCAGGCGGTCGCGGTGACCACCGGCAAGGGACGGGACCGCGCTGGAGTCTGAGGCCATGGCCGACGGATGATGGGGTCGGCGATCAGCCAGCAGGCTGGAACAACTCGATCGGGTTTCCGGACGGATCCTCGAGCAGGATCTGCTTCCCGCCCGGGCCCTTGATGACCTCGTTCCTGAAATGCACCCCATCGGCGCGCAGGCGCTCAACCTCAGCCTCGATGTCATCCACGATGAAATGGATGCGGTTCCACCCTCCGGGGCTTGGAGTTGATCCGTCGGGCATGGGGCGCCCGGCAGAGCTAGTTGGACCGCTGAGCAGCAGACGGAGATTTCCCCGCACCACGTCAGCGAAGGCCGGAGCCATGTCGGAGCGGAGAGCGAAGCCGAAATGCTTCGTGTAGAAGGCGACCGCGGCATTCACGTCGTGGACCATGTAACGAACATTGACCGTCTCTTCCGCCACGTCATGACCTCCAATGGGTTGTACGTACTTTCAGGATGGAAGCAAGACTAAGAAGCTCTGGGAGTCCGAAGCCTCGCGGATGGCTGGTGGGCGAAGGATCGCCACTCCGAGGCTGAGATTCGGGGCTGTCCGGTCGCTATCTTGGCCGTACCAGAGAGACTGAGGCGTCTTGAGCTTTGACTTCAAGGATGAAGTCGGCCGATCAGTGGAGTACCTCGCGTCTCCTCTGGCCCAGGACAGCATCCAGCAAGACCCCTACTGGCCGAAATGGGATTCGCCGTGGTGGCACATGACCCTGCTCTGGGAGATGGGGCTCGCCGAGCTCATCCCGAAGAGTGCGGTCGACGCCATGGTGGACGCTTTCCGATCGCACTACCTGACCTTCTTCCCTCTTCGCTTTGACCTGTTGCCTCCCGAAATCGACACCCGCACGCATGTGGTGTGCCATTGCGCGGTTGGGACGATGTATCAGGTGTTGAGTGCGTGCGAGATTGAAGTCGATGAGGAGCTTCCCTGGATGCGGCCCTGGTTCTTCAGGTATCAGCTGCCCGACGGCGGGCTGAACTGTGACGAAGAGGCGTATACCAAGGCGACACCCAAGAGCTCGATCGTCTCCACTCTTCCCCCCTTGGAAGCCGTGCTCTTCTCGACCGGACGGGACTTCGACTTCGAGGAGGTGGAGTTTCTCGATCGAGGCGCCGAATACCTGATCGATCACCGCCTGTATCGGTCGGTCACCAGTGGTGAGGTCACAGTCCCCGAGTGGCTCGATCTCTGTTTCCCCCGGTTCTACATGTATGACGTGTTGCGTGGTCTTCGGTTCCTGGCCCGTTGGGCGGTCGTCCGGGGACGGTCGCTTCCGCAGACGCTGGTCGATGAAGCATCCGAAGAGATCCGGAAGAGTCTCACGGCTGGTGGTCTGGTTCCGGGACGTCGTCCGTGGATTGGGGAGACGACGCTGATGCTGGGCGAAGACGGGGAATGGTCGGACAGGCCGGAGTCCCGGTTTTCATTGTTGGAGGCGGTGAGCCAAACCGACGCGGTCTCCCCGAACCTGACCGGGCTGTGGGAGGCAGTGGAGGCCGACCTGGCTCAACTGTGACCTGGTAACACAACGACCTTGATCCCGGTCCGCGCCACCAGGGTTTCAAAGGCGGAATCGGCCGAGGACATGGGGAAACGGTGAGTAATGAGTGCTCCCAGATCCACCTCTCCCGCTCCTGCCAGCGCAGCGGCGCGTTCCAGGTCGTCGGGGAGCATTCGACGGCATGTCAGGAGCGAAGCCTCCTTGCGTCTGGCGAGCGAGGACACAAAGGAGGTGCGGTCCCCATCGGGGACGCCAACCAGCACCACGCGACCTCCCGGTGCCAGCCCCTCCAACGCCGTGTGGAGCGACTCGTCGGTCCCGGCGCAGTCGAAGACCACATCGAGGCCGGAGTCATCCGACCACCGCTCCGCACCGAGCTCTCGAGCAACCGCCAGTCTGTGGTCCAGGGGCTCAGCGGCCAGGATGGTCTCGACCCCTCGAGCGCGCAGAGCTGAGATCACCAACAGCCCGATGGGCCCGCATCCAACTACCCCGGTCGCATCACTCACATCGACGTCACCGAGATCGATGGCATGAAGGGCAATCCCCAACGGCTCGAGGAGGGCCCCTTCGCTCATCAGGGACGGAATCGGGGAGGCTCACCAGGCATCGTTCCGGCCACACCAGGTGACGGCGCAGAGCGCCATCGGTGTTCCCATGTCCGGCGAAACGCATCCGCAGACAGAGGTTGAGCTTGCCGCGGGCGCACTCCTCACATTCAAGGCAGGGAATGGCCGGATCGATCGCCACTCTCTCCCCCTGGCGCGGCCCTGACTCGATCACCCCGCAGAACTCGTGTCCGGGGATGACACCACCCTGGGGAATAGTGGCATCACCTATTCCTCCCTCCAGGAACCAGTGAGCGTCGGAGCCACAGAGCCCCATAGCAAGGACCCTGATCAGAACCTCGCCTGGCTCCGGGTCCGGCACAGGAGCCTCCACTTGCTCGAGACGTCTCACGCCTACAAGCCGGGCGGCCGGGGTCCGGTCGATGGGCATCTCGCCTACTGTGCCCGAAGGGCGCCTACTCATGTTGGCCTGACCTCCACCACCACCTTGCCCAGGGCGCGCCCCTCCCCGACATGGGCCAGCGCCTGGGGGACCTCTTCCAGGCCAAAGATGTGGTCGATGTGGATCCGGACGTCCCCTGAAACGCAGAGATCGGCCATGGGCTGGAAGTGGGTCGGGCCCAACTTGACGGCGAGCAGCCCGATCCGACGCCCGGTGAGCCGACCGAGGATGACTCCGGCAGTGACCACTCGGAGCAGCGCCGGCACCGAGCCTCCAACGCATCGATAGCGGCCGCCGGGTGCCAATGCCCTCCGATAGGCAAACACCGAGCGGTGAGCCACGAGGTCCAACACCTGGTCGTATGGGTCCAGCCTGGTCCAGTCCTGGCTGCGATAGTCGATCACCTCGTCGGCGCCCATTGACCGCATGTGTTCCAGCTTGCTCGCGTTGTCGACAGCGATCACGGCGGCACCGGCGCGCTTGGCGAGCTGGATGGCGAACGATCCCGAACCGCCTCCCCCACCGTTGATCAGCATCCGTTGCCCAGGTCCGATCCCGGCAGTTCCTTGAAGTGCAATCGGTCCTGCCTGCGGAATGGTCGAGGCCTCGACGAAGCTCAGGGTCGGCGGCTTGTGGTCCAGGGCCTTTTCGGGTGCGAGCGCGTATTCGGCGAACCCGCCCATCAGGGCCAGGTTGTCGCCGTAGACCTCGTCGCCGGGGCGAAACCGGGTGACGTCGGGGCCGACGGATTCCACTCGACCCGCGATGTCAGAGCCGAGTGTCCGACGAGCCGGAGACCGCAAACCTCCCATGCGGGCATAGAACGGGGTACCCCGCAGACACTCCCAATCGGAGAGGTTTAGCGACGTCGCCATCACTTCGACCAGCACCCGACCCGGGCCCGGGGTCGGCGTTGGCACCTCCTCGGTCCGCAGAACGTCAGGACCGCCGTATCGGTCGTAGACGACTGCCCTCATGTCCGTCCGGGAGCGGTTGGGACATCCACCTCGTCGACGTCCTGCGCGGCGAGAGCCCTCGAGATCTCGAGGTGACGCAGCAGGAAGGAGCCCTCGTCACGTCGTCTCGATCGCATCCAGGTGGTGACTTCCTGACTGCCCTTGCTGGCATTACAGGAGCGACACGCCGGAACGACATTGTCGAGCGTGTAGCGGCCGCCGCGGGAGATCGCCAACACACAATCGCGCTGCAGCGGCTTGTCGGAGGCACCGCAGTAGGCGCAACCACCCCAGGCCGCTTTGAGGGCAGTCCACTGGGTAGCCCTGAGGTCGTGCTCGACCCGGTCCATACGACGCTTGCGTCTCCGAGCTGCCCGCGCCGTCCGACTTCTCGCGACTGGCATCACCTCAGGGTATTCCGTCGATCTCCGGGGGTTTGAGCCGGCCACCGCCCGGTGGCGAGGCTCAGCCGACTGCCGATTTGATGAGCGCCGCGACCTTCTTCTCGACTGCCGGAGTCCATTCGACGATGGCGAACACGACCGGCCACATCGGGCCGTCGTCGAGGGCGGCCGCGTCTTCGAATCCCAGCATCGCATAGCGGCCATCGAACTTCGACGCCGCCTTGAAGAAGCAGATCAGCTTGCCGTCCGAGTTGGCGTAGGCCGGGAAGCCGTACCAGGTCCTGGACAGGAGCTGCGGCGCATTGGCACTCACAAGTGCGTGGATGCGCTCGGCGAGCACTCGATCGGCAATCGGCATGGCGGCGATCGCATCGAGCACGGCCTGCTCGTTGTCGGCTTGCTTCAGGCCGCTGCGGCCCTGCGCCTTCAACTCCTGAGCGCGGGCCTTCATTGCGGCACGTTCCGCCTCAGAGAAACCGTCTGAAGCAGTCTTCTTCGTCGTAGTCATCTTTTGATCTCCTTTGCGTCTCGCCGCTGACACTACGGGCGATGTCGCGGGAACGCTTCTCGAATCCTGCTCAATCGCGCCCCGCATGGGCGGTCGACTACTCGTCCCTGCCCCACAGCAAGATTCAGGCCTTCTCCATCGAGACGGCGGGGCACCTTCGACGAGACAGCGAACTCGAGTTGTACTTCAGCGGGCTGGGCAAGGTGCGGCTCGAGTTCTCGCGCAACTTCAACCTGAGCTACGTGGCGAAAGTGATTGGCTGGGCGATCCTGTAGCGCATCAGCTCCGGAACCAGATCAAGAATCTCAGGGACCTGAAACCCGAGATCTGGAAGGTCTTCGCAACGTAATGACCTTCGCCTCTGGCGATTCAGGGCAGTGGATCCGACCATGGAGGCGTATCGGTTCCGGATTGAGGTATCCGATGGTTGCCTCCTCGACAGCACCTGTCCAGATTGCACGGACAAGCCATGGGTCTCCGCTATTACGCCCCCTGTTTCGTAGATGCAGGATTGGTGCCGTCGCTGCGGCTCTGGTGTTCTCCATTGCAGGCTCGATGCCTGCGTCGGGCTCGGAGGGAGACATCCTTGGGGCGGATGCGGCGGCCGCGGCGATCGAGGAGTACCGGGCCCGTATCCCAGACATGATGGCGGAACAGGGGATCCCCGGGCTTGCCGTTGCCCTCGTCGACGCTGATCAGGTGTTGTGGGTCGAGGGATTCGGCCATCTCGATGGACCGGACTCCCCAGAGGTCACCCCCGAGACGATCTTCAGCATCCAGTCAATGTCGAAGCTGTTCACCGCGACCGCGGTGATGCAGGCGGTCGCGGACGGCCAGCTGAGCCTCGACGAGCCGATTACGACTTACCTGCCCGAGTTCACCGTTCACAGCGCCTTCGAGGAGCACCCGGAGCGGAAGATCACACTTCGGACGCTCCTCAGCCACACGGCAGGCTTCACCATGGAGGCGCCCGTGGGCAACAACAACGAACTCGACCCCGGCGAGTTCGATGCACACGTTGGCAGCATCTCCAACACCTGGTTGCGTTTCCCCGTCGGTGGCGGATACGCCTACTCGAATCTCGGAATCGACGTCGCCGGCTACATCCTCGAAACAATCGAAAGGAAGCCTTTCCCCGAAGTCATGCGCGACTCCCTGCTCGACCCGCTAGGGATGAGCCGCAGCACCTTCGATCGGTCGGCGATTCGCTTGGCCGACAACCGGGCGGTGGGCCACGCAGATCCATTTCCTGCCCCACCGCTCTTCGAGCCGATGACGGCCGCAGGTGGCATGTACTCGAGTGCCACCGACCTGGCCCGCTTTCTCCGCTTCCAGCTAAACGACGGCTCTATCGACGGTATGACAGTCCTCGACGCAAACTGGATGGAAGAGATGCGAGTGGTCCCAGCGCCGCACGCCGGCGCGCCGGCGGGATACGCACTTGGCGTCACTCGGCATCGCTGGAACCGCTGGCTGCAGGCACCCGATCTCTTCAACCATGGCGGCGGTGGCTACGGATTCCTCTCCGACATCTGGTGGGCCCCCCAGTTGGGAATCGGGATCGCGGTCCTCACCAACTCCCAGGACCACCACTTGCAGGGCGACCTGGCGCTGTCGATCCTCGGTGACCTGGTGGCAGCGCCCGGGCCGTACCACGACCGGCTGCTGGGCCTTCCGGATCGTGTCTCGGCCATGGAACCGAGCAGTTCCTTCCAGCCTCCGGTGGATCTGGCAGACCTGGTCGAGAGCTCCGCCATCGATCCCACCGGTGACGAGGCTGAGCGTTGGTCCCCTGCCGTCGGAGCGTACGGTGCGCCTTCTTGGGGTGTGATCGACCCCAGCGCCCCTGCAGCCCGGTTCTGGATGGAGGGCGGTGTTCCCTACTTCGAGGCTAACGAGGATGGGACGCTCGAACGATTTCGTCTCGTCGAGGTCGCGCCCGGTGTCTTCCTCGCCGAGAATGGTGAGACGCTGGACCTCTCGGGTCCGGTCCCGACATGGCGAAGCATCAGGATGGTGCGCCTCACCGGTGGTCTCGCACCATGGCAGTGGGCGATCCTTGTGACCGCCGCGGTCCTGGCCGCCGCCTGGCTCATCGCCGCCGCAGTTCGAGCCCTCGGCCGATCTCGCTCGCGCTCGGGCGCAACCCCGATCCCGGCCGCCTCCCGGCTATGGCCGCGGGTCTCGGCGACGGTCGCCACGTTCCTGGCCCTCGTCACGCTGATGACCTTGAGCCCTGATTGTGTGGATGCCCGGACTCGTCGACTCCGGTTTCCTGGGCTGGCTCCAGCTGCCGCTGGTCGAGCGACTCGCGATGCACCTGCCACTGGCCTTGACCGTTCTGGGCGGCTTGATGGCGGTTTTAGTGGTTGTGGGATGGCTCAGACGCTGGTGGCCGAAACTGGTGACGAGCGAGTACGCAGCGCTGGCTGTTGCGGCACTGATGGTTGTCGGCCAGCTCGCCGTGTGGCACCTCATCGGGTGGGGCCTGGCCTAGATCCACCAGCCGTCTTCTCACCGAGGACGAGCTTCGTATCCATTGGAGTCGGGAGGGCACCTCGGCCTGGGACAAGCCGCACGGATACGAAGCGAAGTCGACTCATTCGTCGGCCAGGAGCGCGCATCATCGGGCTCGACGAGGTGTGCGGGAGTCTCACTCCGGGGAAGCAGGCCGACATCGTGATCCTCGATTGCAACGACCCCAACCTGCTCCCCTTGAGCAACGCCTATGGGGCAGCCGTGATGGGGGCAGACGTGAGCAACGTCAAAGCGGTCATCGCCTCAGGAGTGATCCGGAAATGGGGTCACTCGCTGGTTGGGGTCAAGATGTTGGGGGTACAGGGGATGCTCGAAGCATCCCGCGACTACCTCGCCGAGAGAGTCGGTTTCGAAATGGACCTCTTCGCCGACTACCCCCAGATCGGGTAGTCAGATCCTCATCAACACTTTCAGCGAGGAAGGATCGCCGACCAGGTCGAAGGCGGTGCCAAACTTGTCGAGGGGAAGAACGTGGGTAACCAACTCCTCGAGTCGCAGCGCCCCGGATGCGGCTAGCTCCACCCCGTCGGCGTAGTCGGAGGTGACGGCCGCACGCGGGTTCCGCACCGTCAGCTCCTTGTGATACAGCAGGTAGTAGGGAAGCCCTCCGCTGCCCGAGGTGAGGGTCCCAAACACGAGTAGCTCGCCGCCGATCCGAACCAGTTCGATGGACCGTGCAAGTGTCGCTTCCTTGCCCACAGCCTCCACGACGAGATCCGGACCGAAGCCGTCCCCAACTCCACGCGCCGTCTCTTCGAGTTCTTCCGGCGCGACGGCATATGCAACCCCACAGCTCAAGGCGACCTGACGCTTCCACTCTGACCTGGTGGCGCCGATCACAGTGAGCCCTTGGAGGGTCAGCAACTGGGAGATGAGCTGGCCGGCCACCCCGAGGCCGATCACCGCGGCGACTTGCCCGGGAGAGGTAGTCATCGCCTTCACCGCGTGGATGCAGGTGCCGAGGACTTGGAGAAGCCCCGACGCCGTCGTCGAGATCGACTCGGGGACCGGGACCAGGCGATCCGCCGGGACCGACACCAGCTCCGTGAACACCCCATCGACGTCGCGACCGAGCAGCCCTCCGTAGCGACAGATGTTGAATCTCCCGCTGCGACACAGATCACAAGTCCCACAAGCCACGACGGGGTCGACCAACACCCGGTCCCCGGGGCGGAAGTCGCTACCGGAGGGGGCGGTGACCACCTCGCCCACCATCTCGTGTCCCATCACCCGCGGGTAGTCGACGGGAATCGCCCCTTCGAAGATCTTCACATCGGTCCCACAAATTCCGACGTGATCGGAACGAACCAATACACCCTCGCCTGCGACGGGCTGGGGAATGTCGGCGATCTCGATCTTCCGTGGCGCGAGCACCCTGACTGCCCTCACTCCCGGGACTCCCCCGCCAGTTGCTGGAGATAGAGGTACAGGGCCGCAGCGTCCAACCCACCCTGTCCCGACTCGCTGGCCGCGACGTAAACCGGGATCGCGGCGTCGAGAAGTGGGGTGACCGCCCCCGACCCGGCGGCGAATTCCTTGATGATCGCCGAGTCCTTCACCATCAAATCGGGTCGCGCCGACGGGGTGTAGTCGTCATTGACGATCATCGGCCCGCGGATCTCGATGATCTTGGAGGAACCGACACCGTCGGCGGCGATGCGTTGGGGGTCGACGTCGAATCCGATGGGCTGATGGCCGCCACGAATCAGGTTGTTGGCCATGCCCGAGCCCATCAACCCGAGGCCGATGATGCCAACCCGTTCAATCACCACGCCCCCTATCCAACCACGAGACCACTCCGCTGTGACCATCAACCGCGGCGAGGCCGCGACCGGGGGGAAGCTCGACTCCACTCACCGCCGGGACTCCCAGAGCGCGGGCCGACTCGAAGAGGTGGGCGGCGACACCGCCAGAGCCGGTAACGAGACCGGTCGCATCCCAGAGCGGGGCGA